>CAWBUI010000013.1:0-240929 GCA_963791875.1 uncultured Acidobacteriaceae bacterium | reverse complement strand
TCTTTGTTACAGGGCCCTGCTTGCAGTCGGGGCCTTGCATCTCCGAACCCGACACGATTCTCTCCTATGCAGACCCTTCGTTCCGCTTCCGTGCCTCTGCAAGCAGTTGTTTGCCTGCTCGTCCTGTATTCGCTTCTGCCGACCTGTTGTGCAATCGCAGCCGCGCCCAAGGTCCACACCGTAACGTTGGGTCCGGCTCGGAAGGTGCAGTACACGCCGCCGCAGGCATCCCCATCGGGCGCGGGCCCGAAGCCCGGTGAAGCCCTTACGTTGAAGGTCCGCACGCTCAATGTGGACGGACGTCAGAAAGAGTGGACCACGGGCGACACCCACGACGTGACGGACCGCTCGTTTGCAGTGCGGCGCGCGCTCCGGCTTAACGATGCCCTTCCCGGGGAGGCATCGCAGCGGTGGAGCTGGCAGCCGGGCCCATGGCTGCTGGTAGATCGTGCGACCGGGCACATCACGGCGTTGCATCTGCCGGACTTCGATCCCATGGTGTCCGAAGTGGTGTGGTTCCGCGACTACGCGGCGTATTGCGGTACGGCGACTTCGGCCAAGGGCGGACTTTATGTGGTCGTGGCGCAACTTGGCGCCCGGCGACCCATCGTGCACAAGCAGGTTGGGAGGTGGCCCGTGGCGGAGGCATCCACCCCGGTATGCCGTCCGGCGGAGTGGATGCGCGGTCCCCTGCGAGTGGCCATGGGGCCAACCGGCGCTGAGCCGTTGACGTTTGACGTCGTAGGCGCGGCTTCGCTGGTGGAAGATGGAGATTTAGCCGAGGGGCAGTAGGGCGAGCCGGGGGGCTGGGCGCGTGTGTGGCGAGGGGGCTTAGCTGGCCCGTTCGAGCTGGTTCTGCTGCTGCGACTCGGAGGGAATTGTCTCCGACGGCAGGAAGACCGAAAACACGGTGCCGTGGTGAGCGGGCGACTCGGAGGTCCGGAACTGCAGCTCTCCCTTGTGCTTCTGGATGATCTCCTGCGAGACCCAAAGCCCGAGGCCGGTGCCGGTGGCGCCTTTCGTGGTGACGAACGGCTCAAACAGTGTGGCGCGGATGCGTTCCGGGATCCCTGTTCCCGAATCTCCGATCAGGATGCGAACTCCGCGGGTCCCGAGCCTTCCATGCCTCGCAACCGGAAGCACACGTAAATGCAGCGTGCCGCCCTGGTGCATGGCGTCGAGTGCATTCTGAATCAGGTTGGCGATCACCTGGCGGATCTCGCCGGCGAACGCGAGAACCTTCTGCTCGGTGCGGAAGTCCGAGCGAACACGGATGTGAGCGCCCGTGAGGCGAGCGTGAAACAAGGACAAAACCGATTCGATGATGTCACCCGGGGCGATTTCGACAGGGTTGGTCTGCTGGCGATGAAAGCGCAGGGTCTGGGTGGTGATCTCGCTCACCCGCGCGAGTTCCTGCTCGGCCGTGCGCGCGAACATCTTGATCTCGTCCATGTTATCGCTCGACGTGATGAGGTACAGCAGATTCGTGACGGACTCGAGCGGGTTGTTGATCTCATGCGCGATGCTGGCCGCGAGGCGACCCGCGACCGCCAGCTTCTCGGACCGGCGGACAGCCTCTTGCGCTG
This sequence comes from uncultured Acidobacteriaceae bacterium, assembly GCA_963791875.1. Classification (GTDB taxonomy): domain Bacteria; phylum Acidobacteriota; class Terriglobia; order Terriglobales; family Acidobacteriaceae; genus Edaphobacter. Next base: position 239,343 of record CAWBUI010000013.1, on the reverse strand, counting down.
CGGCGCGCTGGTGGAGGTTCGCGCGGATGTCGTATTGGCGTCGGCGAGAGCGAAGGGCGACCTCGATCGACGAGATCAGGGTAGCCATACGGATGGGACGCTCGAGCAGGGTGACGTTCTTCATGTGGAGGTTGGCCCGCTGCCGCGCCCTCTCCTCCGTCTCCAGTGTCTCCCGACCACCTACGACCATGATGAGCACGGGCAGGTCGCTCCACTCGGGCTGGCCGTCGAGCAACGTATTCAGGGCGATCAGGTCGTCGCTCCCAAGGGCCTCTTCCCCGATCAGGAGGGCAGCGGCGCCGATCTGCGCCTCGGCGCAGGCGTCGACGATGGAAGAGCACGCGACGGCTTCAACGCCCGCCTCAGTGAGGACTCCGGCCAGCAGGTAGCCGTCTCGCCCTGTCGGGGCGACCAGCAGCACGCGATTGTCGAGGTTCTCCATCGCTTAGGCCTGCCGCGGCGGGGAGATAGATGCATCCAACGGAATTGCAAAGTTGGGCACCCCGGTAAGGCACTCCCTGCAATCTGGTGAGCGGGTCCCCCACCGTGATACAGCCGTTGTGAAGTCTGAGTTCGCGAATGGTGTGCTCGTGTTGGGCACTGCGGTTCTTCAGGACGGAAATTGCCTGGCGCACCTCGCCCCAGCCTCGAAGTAGCGGATCAGGATGATGGAGTCGGCCAGGTAGCTGACGTCGACCTGGCTCTCCATGTTGCCGATCAGGCCGTGCTGCGCCAGGGTAAGGATGGTGACGACGCCACGGAGAGCGAGACAGGTGAGCAGCTCGTGCAGGTGGAGCACCGTCTCCTTCTCGCCGGACATCGCGTGGATATAGCCGTTCAGGCTGTCGAGCACCAGCACCTTGATGCCGGATCCGCGTCACCCTCGCGAGTATTTTGCCCGGCAAATTCGCCGGGGGACATCTCGGCGGGGTCGACCTGCTCCACAAGTCAGGGTCTTCGAGCTGATCTGCGGTCGTCCGGATCCATCCGAGGGCACCGCACGGGTGAACAGGTCGCCGGCAGCTCGTCGAAGGCGAAGATGTGGGCCTGTCTCCCCGGCTGGCCGCGGCTGCCGCGTACAGCGCGGCGATGGTGGACTTGCCCGCACCCGTCGGGCCCATGATGAGGTTGCTGGTGCCACGCTGGAAGCCGCCGCCCAGAGTTGTCCAGGCGCGATGCCGCTGCTGGAGGCCGTCGCGACTGGGCAGGCGGTGTTCCGGCAAGCGAGCACGCGCGGGTAAACGACAACCCTCGTAGCGAATGACATAATCGTGCAGTCCTTCGCGGTAGGCCGATCCGCGGAGCTTCATGATTTCGAGGTTGCGGCGGGTCGCGCCGTACTCGCGCGGCAGCTTTTGCAGCCGGACGACGCCGTGCGCGATACTCTGCAGCTGCTTGTCGTTGCCATCGCCGGTGCGGTCGTCGAGGATCAGCACAGTGGCTCGCGCGCTGGGCGAAGAAGCTCTTGAGCGCAAGCAGCTGACGGCGATACCGTACGGAGTCGCCCGGCAAGCAGGCGCAGCTCGGAGAGCGAGTCGAAGACGACGCAGGACGGAGTTGAGGCGCTCCACTTCTTCGAGCATCCGCCGCAGGGTAGCGATCAGCTCCACTTCGCTGGGATGGAAGACGGTGTACTGGGCGTGCTCGCTGCTGGCGAGCTCGTCCGACGTGAGCTCCAGGATAGGGATGGGGGTGAAGTCCCAGCCATGCGACCTCGCGCTCCCATTGAGTTCGCGCTTGGTCTCCGACAGCGTCACATAAAGTCCGGTGTGGCCTGCGGCCGCGTTTGAAAGCAGAAACTGCATGGCGAGGGTCGTCTTGCCAGTCCCCGGATCGCCTTCGACCAGGTACATCTGCCCTTGCGGCAGCCCACCGCGCAGAATCGTGTCGAGCCCTTCGACTCCCGTGCTGAGACGCCCCATAGCACCATCTCTAAGTACTTTCAACGTTCCCCATTTCTTTCGGCAGCATAGACACAGTCCAGCCGAGCCGTCCCGACGAGACTATCAAGAGAGCTAGTGGCGCCTCTATATGATTCGCCACAGCCCCGATTCGTTGTGCCACAGACCCCATCGATGGTAACCGCTCGAAAACCGTCGACATGGGTTCGACGGACGGCACTCGGAGGCAGCTCGCATCATCGAATGGGTATGCAAAGCTTCGAAGCTCTTCTTCGGGAAGCGGAGATCGCGCACGGACACCTGTGCGCGGGACAGATCCTCGGCGTGCGCATGGCCATGCTCGGGTGCAGCCTGCTCGGAGTGGACGACCCCCGTGGCGCTAAACTCCCCCGCGGATCGGAAGCGCCTGGTGACCTTTGTGGAGATCGATCGCTGCGCGACCGATGCGATTGCGGTCGTGACGGGCTGCCGCGCTGGGCAAGCGTGCGCTGAAGTTTCGCGACTGGGGCAAGATGGCCGCGAGCTTTGTGGATCTGGGGAGGCCGGCACGCCCTGAGCTGGGGCTTCCGGAGGCGATCGAAGGCGGACGTGCTGTGCGGATCGCCGCACTGGAAAGCTCGAAAGATCGCGCGCGGGAGCTGTATCCTCACATCGAGAACAAGAACGCAGCGCAGATGCTGGCCTACCGCGAGCTGCCCGATGAAGAACTCTTTTCGACCGAGTGGGTGCGGATCCCGTTGGATGCGCGTGAGATGCCGGGATACAAAGCCGGGAGGATCGTGTGCGCGGAGTGCGGCGAAGGCATCAACTTCGATCGCCAGGTGGTGCGGGACGGGCGGACTCTGTGCCAGGGGTGTGCAGACCCAACGCGGCGGTACTACCATCCGCTCTAGGGACTCGGGGCGGTGTATGGTCTTGCCATGAACATGGTTCGGGTTGGGAGAGGTGGAGTGGCGGCAGTACTGGCCGTGGCAGGGATGGCGATGGGTGCGGCCCGGGCACTCGCGGGGCCGCCGCAGAAGGTGGCTGGCGGGGTGGTGCGGCCGGGCGAGGTCTGGCTGGACGATCGCGGCAAGGAGATCCAGGCGCATGGCGGAGGGATCCTGCACCAGGGCGACACGTACTTCTGGTATGGCGAGGACCGGTCTCCGGACCTGCCTTCAAACCAGCGCGCAGTCGCGTGCTACTCGTCGCGGGACCTGGTGCATTGGAGCTATCGCGGACGCGTGCTGACGCTGGGCGATCCTGAGGATTTTGGCTTCACGGTGGTGCTTGAGCGGCCCAAGGTCTTCTTCAACGCCGCGACCAAAAAGTACGTGATGTACATGCACCTGGATGGGCCAAAGTACAAGCTGGCGCGCGTCGCCGTCGCCACAAGCGACAAGGCCGACGGCCCGTTCACCTATGTCAGGAGCTTCAGGCCGCTTGGGCAGGAGAGCCGGGACATCGGACAATTCGTGGACGATGACGGCTCGGCGTACCTGATCTTCGAGGCGCGTCCCAGTGGCGGCTTCTACATCGCCCAGCTGTCGGAGGACTACCTGTCCGTGACGAAACAGATGAGCTTTGTGCACGCGCCGCTTGAGGGCGGGGCGATCGTTCACTTCCAGGGGACCTATTACGTAATGGGGTCGCACCTGACCGGCTGGAAGGCGAACCCCAATGTATATGCGACGTCATCGAGCCTCGCAGGTCCCTGGAGTGAGATGAAGGACATCGCGCCGCCCGAGACGAACACGTACGGCACGCAGAGCACGATGCTGCTCAAGGTGGCCGGGACGAAGACGACATCGGTGATCTACATGGGCGACAAGTGGACGCCGGGAACGCTGTGGGATTCGCGCTATGTGTGGATGCCCCTCGAGATGGGTCCCGATACGATGCAATTGCCCGAGCCCCAACCCTGGAGCATCAACCTGAGGACAGGAGAGACTCACGTGTTCAAGGACTAAGTCGGGTGCCCCGAACTTTAGCCAGTTCGGGGCACCCGTTGCTCGTCGATCCCTTACCGCGCTGCGGGCGCGACCGGCCCTTTGCTGTTGGGTGGATCGGTGGGGTTGAACTTCTGTGCCAGCTCCGGGGTAGAGACGACGTCGGCTGCATGTCCGACGGCCTTCTCGACTTCGGCGCCGAAGACGTAGCTGGGGCCGAACATGTTGCTGGTGAAGATGACCAGCGTCTTGTCCGGCGAGAAGCGGACGTTGGGCTCCTCGCGGTAGTAGTGGTGGCGACATGTTGACGAGGCGCTCGGAGTGGAAGACGCCGGGCTGCCAGAAGTCGGGCTCGTTGAGCGCGCCTTCGTCCGCCGCTGAGCATCTGCGGGTGGAAGAGCTCGATCCACTCGCCGTCGGGCGCCTTGGCGACCTGGCCGGGATCGCCGCCGTCGCCGGTGAACAGGTCGAGGTCCTTGGTGAGGTTGAAGTGAATCGACCACTCGTTGCGCTGCAGGTGGTAGGCGGTGCGCTTGCCGGTCTTCAGGTTGTAGCCGGCGAGGAAGAAGTCTTCGCCCTTGGGATACTGCCAGTCGTACCAGATGGTCTCGCCGTCGAGACCCCAGAACTCGTGGCCGGCGATCTCCATCACCATGGTGCGCTTGTGGATGAGGGTGTTGTGGGTGCCGTCGGTGTGGATCATCCAGATGCGGTCGACCTTCTGCCAGGGGCCTTCGTGGCAGTACATCAGCAGCTGCGGGTCGGTGGGCGAGAAGAGCAGGTGGTTGACCCAGTCGGTGGAGTGGAGCAGGGCCTTCATCGGTGCCGGGCTTTTCGCCGTTGGGGCCGGGCTCGAGGCGAAGGGTGAAGAGGACGAGCGGAAGGCGGGCGGCGAGGCGCGCCTCCATCATCGCGCCCTTGTTGGTCGGCTGGTAGTGCGGCCCCTGGACGGCGCTGCCGACGCGGTTGTCGCGCTGCACCGGCGCGGGCTGCGCGGCGAGCGGGAGCGTTGGAGCCGTACTCCTTGCCGGTGGCATCGCCTTCGATGTAGGTGCCGGCGACCAGGGTCTCGTCCGCGTTGACGCTGACGATGCTGCGCTTCGGCGGGCAGGTCGACCAGCTTGCGGACCGCGCCGGTGTTGGTGTCGGCTTTGTAGACGGCGGTGACGCCGGTCTGGGATCGGTCTTGGTGAAGAAGACGCTGTTGGTCTTATGTCCGACGACGAGGGCGTGGACCATGCCGGGCCGGCCGCCAGCGGCCCGCCTGGGCGCTGCGGTCGGTCCCCGGTGCGCGGATCGTTGGGGACCAGCAGTCTGGTCTTGCTGGTGGCCAGGTCCAGCACGTGGATGCCGTCGGGCGCGGTGTAGATCATCTGCTTGCCGTCGGGCGTGTAGGCGTTGATGTTGAAGTAGAAGCCGCCGGAGTTCGCCTCGTCGGTGAGGCGCCAGACGCGGTGGCCCGTGTCTTTGTCCACCCAGGTCCTGGGTGGGGTGGCGCCAGGGTGGCGGTCTGCGCGGCGAGCGACAGCGAGGCCGTGCTAAGAGCCAGGGCGGCGAGAAGGCGGGTGCGCATGGATGTACTCCCTCGACCAGGCGGGGTGAGGCACCGCACCGGTCAACTGCAAGATATCGAGCGCCACACGTTATACACGACGGCACTAACCATTGGGAAATACTTTCCAATACGGAACCCGACGGACGCAGCAAGGCCGGCGCGGGTGGTATTCCGCTGCCGGCCTTGTGAACGTCGTTCCTGGAGATCGCGTTTGAGCGGGCCTAGCGATACCCGCGGTATTCATAGCCACCGCGCTCGCCACGCTCCCACTGCTCGTGGCGTTCGTGGGCTTCCTGGCGGGCAAACGCCTCGCGACGCTCGAACTCCTGCTGGCGAAGGAACGCCTGACGCCGCTCGAACTCGTAGGCTTCACGGCGCTCATGATCGCGGTATCCGTCGCGATCGAAGTCACGGCCGCCGCCGTAGTATCCCGCGCTGTACGGCGCTCCAAATTGCACGCCTACCGCAAACTGTTGTGCCTGGGCCTTCGGGGTGCCGGCGATGAGCATAGCACCCGCTACTGTAACTCCCAGAATTGCCTTGACTACGATGCCCTTTACGTTCGCGGTTGTCATACTGCCCTCCTGACTACAACTCAATAAACACAGAGGGCCAGGGGTGGTTGCGCGCAACATTCTGGAGGGCCCGGGTTGCCGGATGACCCTTGGGGCGAAGCGAGTTCGGCTGCTCCTGCTCGTCCGGACAGCCTTGCCCATCGATGGTCAATCGTGGCAGCCCTCGATCGCCCAGGCCACGCGGAGCATGGTCTCTTCGTCGAAGTGGCTGCGCCATGATCTGCACGCCGATGGGCAGTCCGCCCTCGTTCGCCGCTCACACGGGGTCACTGGTGCCGCAAGGGACGCTCATCGCGCAGATGCCGGCCAGCGACGCGGCGACCGAGTAGATGTCCTCGAGGTACATCTTCACGGGGTCGTCCGATCTTTTCGCCGAGCTTGAAGGCGACCGTCGGGGTGACCGGGGCAGACGATGGCGTCCACCTCGGTGAAGGCGGTGAGGAAGTCGCGGGTGAGCAGCGTGCGGACCTGCTGGGCCTTGCGGTAGTAGGCGTCGTAGTAGCCGGCGGAGAGGGCGTAGGTGCCGAGCAGGATGCGGCGCTTGACCTCCGGCGCCGAAACCTTCGTCGCGGGTCTGCTGGAACATCTCGCTAAGGGTCTTGGCGCCGGGCGGCGCGGTAGCCGAAGCGGACGCCGTCGAAGCGGGACAGGTTCGCCGAGGCCTCGGCGGTGGCGAGGACGTAGTAGGTGGGGATGGCGTAGCGGGTGTGCGGGAGCGAGATGCGTTGTGATATGGCAGCCGGCTGCGCGCGAAGGCTGTCCAGGGCTCGTTCGATGGCCGCGCGGATTTCGGGGTCGAGACCCTCGCCGAAGTACTCGTCGGGCACGCCGATGCGCAGGCCGGCGACCGGGCTGCGAAGGCGCCGCCGTGTAGTCGGCGGACCGGGCGGTCGGCGGAGGTGGCGTCCAGCGGGTCCTGGCCGGCGAGCACGCTGCAGCATGGTGGCGGCATCGCGTACGCTGCGTGGCGAACGGGCCGACGCGGTCGAGCGAGGAGGCGAAGGCGATGAGGCCGTAGCGGCTGACGCGGCCGTAGGTGGGCGTCACGCCCACGACGCCGCAAAAGGCGGCGGGCTGGCGGATGGAGCCGCCGGTGTCCGTGCCGAGGCTGGCGACGCAGAAGCCCGCGGCAACGGCCGCGGCGGAGCCGCCGCTGGAGCCGCCGGGAACGCGGTCGAGGGCGCGGGGATTGCGGACGGGGCCGTAGGCGGAGTTCTCGTTCGACGAGCCCATGGCGAACTCGTCGCAGTTGAGTTTGCCGAGCAGCACCGCGCCGGCGGCTTCCAGCTTGTGGACCGCGGTGGCATCGTAGGGCGGCTGTAGCCCCTGCAGGATCTTCGACCCGGCGGTGGCCGGCGTGCCCGTCATGGTGAGGACGTCCTTGATGCCGATGGGCACGCCGGCGAGCGGAGGCAGAGGATCCCCGGCTTCGCGGCCAGGCATCGATCGATGCGCGCCGCCTGGGCCAGGGCGCGCTCGCGGCTGAGCGCGAGAAAGCTGTTGATCGCGGTCACCGCCCGGCAATGGTATCCGGGCGGCGATGCGGGTGTAGTGCTCCTCCGCAAAGCCTGTTGCGGTGGCTTCGCCCGCCGCGATCGCCGACCGCACTGCCTGAATCGTCATCCTGCTTGACTCCTTCCTCAGGCAAAGGTCCGGTGCTCGGGTGAGGGCGCTCTCTGCAGCCCTGACGCTTCCGTGGTTATCGCTCGATCACCTTGGGAACTTTGAAAAAGCGGCCATCCGTCTCGGGAGCGGATGCCATGACCGCCCTGCGATCGAGTGAAGGCCGCACCACGTCCGCGCGCAGCGTGCCCCCGCCAGCGTCCAGCGTGCCGCCAAGCATCTCCCCACCTGCGCCATGGGCGGGATGCCTTCCGTATCGAGTTCGTTGAGCTGGGCGATGTGGCCAAGGATGGCGTTCAGGTCGTGCTGCATGCGTGGCTCTTCTTCCGGGCTGAGCTCCAGGTTCGCGAGTTCGGCCACGCGCCGAACCTCTTCGAGGGTCACGGCTCCGGTCTGTGTCATCGGATATGTCCTCCTTTCGGACGAGTCGACTCCATGTCTCGACCGGCAGTCCGGAGGCTTCGGCCAGCTGCGCGGCCAGTGCACCGCGGATGGAGGATCATCTGGGACACCCACAGCCGTCCTCCACCTCGACCGCACCACTCCGCCGGCTGTAGCCGACGACGCTGCCGCGCCCGGCGAGAGCGCGGCCGCACGCTACGGTCCATGCGGCGGCAAGGCGGTCTTTCGTCCTCCATGCGCGCAGGCTTCGCGCCGAGGGTGCCGCGCAGAACATCGCGCATGCCTTCGAGGCCGCGTGCCTCCCCGGCGGGCTTTGCGCCCGCTACCCTGCTCTGGATTTCGCTCACTCCTCACTGTACCGCCTGGCGGTGCCGTGCGTCACGTGCCACCGAGCAGAGCACCCCGCGGCTGGCGACCTCAAGCGAAAGCGGCCCCGACACGACGAGAAAGCCGCCCCACAACTTCGAAGGGGCGGCTTCCTGAGAGCAACAGACGGTTGGGCAAAGTGGCTAGAACGCGCCGTCCTGATTCACGACAGAAGGCAGCGTGCGCAGCAGGATCTGAAGATCGCCGCTCAGCGTCCAGTTCTGGACGTATCGGCGGTCAAGCGCAACTCGCTGGTCGTAGGTCAGGGTGCATCGACCCGACACCTGCCAAAGTCCGGTAAGCCCTGGCTTCACGCGACAATAGGCGTTGAAGGCGTCTCTGTACTTCTCCACCTCAGCCGCGACGATAGGGCGGGGGCCCACAAGGCTCATCTGTCCGGTAACCACGTTCCAAAGCTGCGGAAGCTCATCCAGGCTATAGCGCCGCAGGAAGACGCCGACACGCGTCACCCGTGGGTCGTGCCGGAGCTTGTGGCAGCGGCTCCACTCGCCGCGCGCCTCAGGGTGCTTCGTCAGGTACTCCTCCAGCACTTCAGCGGAGTTCACGCACATCGTGCGGAACTTCCACATGGAGAAGAAGGCGCCATTCTGACGTATCCGCCGGTGCGAGTAGAAGACCGGCCCGGGGGATGTAAGCCGGACCAGACAGGCCACGGCGATATAAAGGTACCAGGATCGGGCTGGCGAGGAGCACGGCCGCCAGATCCAGCAGACGCTTCAATACCCTGTACTGAAACAGGGTAGCGGGGACACGGCGGCTTCGGCGCGACCGTGTGGCTGCTACGGTCTGAGGGAAGGAGTATGTAGCCACCTCAGCCGTCATTAGGCCCGTAGACTCGACCGACGAAAAGTCTTCCAGCATAGCGTTACTGTCTCCAAAGACAACGGCGTGTCCGGTCCTGCTTTACGCGATACAGGCCCCTCTACGTTCGGAAGACCCGGCACATTGGCCCTGCTGCTCTTAGTCCAAGCGCTAAACGCCTCGAGGTCTCGCATACAGGTGCACGTTTCTCCGGAGCCAGACTTCTTTCGGTCCTGTCGTAAAGCCGCAGGGTGGAAGCAAAGTCTGACGCGAATGTGCTGATTCTACGGGCAACCTTTTACCGTGGAAAGGAAAATCGCCATTACTTGCTGCATCTACCGTGTTATCGGCGGAACACAGGTGAACTTTAGAGAGTTGCGCTTTTGATAGAAATTTATTTCGCAGAGCGCTGCGGAAAGCAGCTATTTCTTTCCGAACCGGTACACCACGCCGCCGGAGATGGCGAAGAATTCCCGGTCTCCGTGCCGAAGTGCTCGACGATCAGGTCGGGCGCGAGCCGATCGCCCAATGTACTGGGACCGGTTCAGATCCAGGCTTCCGCCCAGCGCGAACACTCGGCTGGTCCGGTTGCTGTAGAGCCCCACCAGGCGTGCGTTTTGGATGCGCTGTTAGCGCGCCGGGACCGGCGCCGTCCGTGCCTGCGTCGAACACGCCCCGCGACATGCCGCCGAAGGCGTGGAGGTCGACTGCCGCATGCTGGTTCTTCGGGCCGCGCCAGGAGACGCCGCCCATCGCCATGTTCATGTACACCAGCGGCCGGTGGATGCCGTAGATGTCCGAGTTCGGGAACACGGGAGTGGTTCCGGCCTCGCCCCGATAGTCGGCGGAGACGCCCCACTTCGGGGTGAGCCAATACGTACCTTCGAGTTCCCGCCACCCAGGTTCATGCGCGTGGGCAGATTCTGGCCAGCCTGGAAGTTCATGAAGTTGAGGCCGCCATACACCTCCCACCGGTTGGCGTAGATGACCGGTGCCGCAGGACCAAGCTTGTTCTGAGCGTGGAGAGCAGGCGTCTCGCCTGCCAGCAGACAGACCCGCTACGCCTATCAGGAGCCGCCACGCCACGTGCTCCTAACCGCACCACCCGTCGCACGTCCGCACGAGCTGCGCACGGCAGAACCCCAATCGTCTTCGTCTGCATGATTCTCCGAAACCGCAAATTCACTTCTTCCAAGATATAACGTTCACTGACGGGCCCCGCCGCGGTCGCGGGCGGCGTCGGAGACAGGAAACGATGCGCCCCGCGTGTGCGACAATGGACCTTCGTGCAGCCGCCCCGGTTGTACGACCATTTGGGCAAGGAGAACCGCCATGGGCGAACTATTTACTGCACCGCACCTCCTCTTTCTTGGCGTCGTGGTTCTTGTCCTGTTCGGCGGCAAGAAGCTTCCGGAACTGGGCAAAGGCCTGGGTGAAGGTCTCCGTGGCTTCAAAGAAGGCATGAAGGGCGTGACCGACGAAGTGACGAAGACCGGCGAGACCGCCCACACCGTCACCCCCAAGGCCGAAGAGACCACCATCGTCAAGTAACGCTTCGCTGTGTGCGTTCGAGCCTGCCCTCTGGCAGGCTCTTTCATGTTCCCCGCCGCCAGCGAGTACTCGGCCCACCTCTCGCTGCTCTCTGTACATGCTGCCGGACCGATCCCGATGAAGCCTTTGAAGTTGAAGTCCCCGTACCTGGTCGGTCCGCATGAGCGTGTCCGTCTGGACAAACTGCCGACCACCGCCAAGGGTGGTCCCCAGGATGCAGGACGCCGCCCATCCCCTTCTGGCGAAAAACTGCGCAAAACTGAATCGCCTGCAGGAGATCTTCTATGCCAGCCAACAGCATGCGTTGCTGATTGTGCTGCAGGGCATGGACACGGCCGGCAAAGACGGCACAATCCGGCACATCTTCTCCGGGATCAACCCGCAGGGCTGCGAAGTCACTGCCTTCAAAACGCCTACCCCGCTCGAGCTTCGCCACGACTTTCTGTGGCGCGCGCATCTCGCCGTGCCGCCGCGAGGGCATGATCGGCATCTTCAACCGGTCGCACTACGAGGATCTGCTGTACCCGCGTGTGCACGGCAGATCACGGCAAGGACGCCCGCGCCCGCATGGAAGACATCAACACGTTCGAGGGGATCGTTGTCGGACAACAACGTCGTGATCCTGAAGTTCTTCCTTCACATCTCGCACGAGGAGCAGACGCGCCGGCTGCAGTCGCGGCTGGACGACCCCGACAAGCACTGGAAGCTGTCGGCGGCCGATTTTGCGGAGCGAAAATTCTGGCCGCGACTACCAGGACGCGTACGAGGATCTGCTGTCGAAGACCAGCCGCAAGCATGCGCCCTGGTTTGTCATCCCCGCCGACCACAAATGGCAGGCGCACCTCGCTATCTCGGACGCCCTGGTCGAAGCGATGCAGAGTCTCAAGCTGAAGTACCCGAAGCCTGAACTCGACGCCTCCACCATCCAGCTCTAGCGGGCGTTTCGATTAACCCAGGGAGATCATCAGCGACCGCCAGAACGGCGACCCCCATCCCCAAGGCTTGCCGGCGCGTGGGGCGCTCCCTCAACATCCACGCGGCAAGCAAAATCGTCGAAGCCGGATACAACGAAGCCAATACCGCGGCCACATCCAGCCGGCCGGCCCGGGTGGCGGCGACGAACAGCAGGTTGCCGGATGTATCCAGCAGCGCGGTAGAGAGCGACCAGAGCACAGCGCGCCGGGTCATCTTCGGAGCGGCCTCTGCTGACGAGCGATCGTGTCCCCCAAAAGCTTCTGTACCAAGTACCCAAAGCGAGCAGACGGTCAGGCTGCCCATCCGCGCGGTGGCCATGGGCCAGATCACGCCCGCCGGTCCCGCCATCTTGAGCGCACACGAAGTAGACGCCGAATCCAGCACCCGCCGCGATCGCAAGCGCCGCGGTGCTCCGGCGCCGCCTTCACCTTCGCCGGTGCGGCCGCAATCAGCCAGATCGCGACCCCCGCTACGCAGAACCCCATAATGCGCCGTATACCGGGTGAGCCTTCCGTAAAGCTGGCGACAAGCGCAGGGATAGCAGCCGCAAGCAGTCCACTTACCGCCGCTGACACGCCCATCGCCCCACGCGAGAGCGCGATGTAGAAGCACGTCAGCGAGAGCCCGCCCGCTACGCCGGCCAGAACCCCCCAGGCCAGAAGAGCGCCATGCGGAAACGGGACCCCGCCGCAGTCTGCCGGCGAGCATCAGCACCATGAAGCTGGTTACGTGGCTAAGCAGCACCACACGCAATGCAGCTCGCAGACCTCCGCCGGCGGACTTGACGCCCATGCCGCCGGAGAAGTCGCCTCCGCCCCACAACGAAGCCGCGAGAAGCGCGTACACCGCGTTCTGGTGCCGGACGAAAGACTCATGGGCGCGCGTACGGCCGCGACACTGCCAGTCCCCTCACCTGCCGACGCCGTTACTGCGCGACGCGGCCGGCCTGGGGCGGACGCGTGGTGTCGCTGGCTGCGGGGTAGTAACCCTGCTTGGCGATCACGGTAAGGTTTGGACGGAGCACGCGAACTTCGACTTTGCGGTACTTGCCGTCGATGAACGGCTCATGCGTGTAGTAGCCCAGCGTGTACTGCGTCGCGGGCCTCTTCCGCAATCCGCCCAAAGCTCTTCTCGATGCTGCCCGTGCGGAACTCCGCGTCGAAGTTGCCGCCCGTCGCGTTGAAGTACGCGGGCAACACATTGTCGCGCATCATCAGAGGCAGATGAATGCGATCCAGGAAGCCGACCACAGGAAGCGAAGTGTCGCCGACCAGCGTACCCCATACCGAAATCTTGTTGGTCTGGAGATACTTGATGACGTCCTTGGTCTTGGCCTGGCTGCCGTACTCCTTGCCATCCGAGATCACGAAGATGATCCGACGGCGATCCCGATCTACCCGGGTCAGCGACTTGGCCGCCTCCAGAATCGCATCGTTCAGCGTGTGGACATCGCGCGGCGCATTCATCTGCATCTGGGTGTGCCCGCGATTCGCCGCCGTGTTGGGGTCGAACTGCTGATCGTTGATGACCGTCGTCTGAGCGAGAGGTCCGCCGAGACTGCCGGCCAGAAGCGCCTGCCGGCCTGTGCTCTTGGACTGCTCGACCGCCTGCGCCAGCCGCGCGCTTTGGGACCGCTGTAAACCCTGTCACCATTCGCGGTCCATTGTTATAGGTAAACACAGCGAGTCTCGTCGTACGGCGCAAACGCACCCTGGATCGCTCCAAGGGCAGTGTTTACGCGGTCCATCGTCGTCCTGCGTCACGCTCTGGTCGATCACCAGGGCGACCGAAAGCGGGTACGGATCCACTGTGAAGTTTGTAATGTGCTGCAGCACCCCGTTCTCGTAGACGCGTATATCCCGCGCCGTCAGGCCGGCGACCAGCATGCCCTTCGAGTTCTTCACAGTGAACGGCACATCGACAAAGTTGGTCGTCACTCGGATCGTGGCGACCGCGCCGTTGTCCTCCGCCGTCTCTGGAGCCTTCTGAAAGCCGAATCGCGGCTCTGGGTAGAGACAGGCGCTTGCGTGTCGACGGTGTCGGCAGCCGGCGGCGCAGCCGGAACCGTGGGATTCGCTTCGGGAGCCGTGTCGCCGCTAAGCATCGGTACCCGACGCCGAACTCGCCCAATGCCCGGGGCGACGCTTCCCCTGGCCGGCAGAGTGGTCTGCGGGCGGGTGCGTCAGGAATGCCCTGCGCCGAAGCGGGCTGAGCCGCACCCTGGGGCAGCGGCGCATCCGGAACCGCCTGCGCGACCTCGCGCGTAGGACGCCCCTGCTGCGCCTGCGCGCTCAACAGTGCCAGCGCCAGTGATCCTGCCCAGAATCTCTTGCTCACCCTAACCCCCGCCAACGAACCCCTGAAGCCTATCAGTGGAAGCCGCACGAGTCATCCACGCTTCAGCTTCGCCTCTCCTTCGTTTGGACGCCGCGCCGTCAGGTCAGCGTTGCGCTTCCGGCGACGAAGCGAAATTGGCTGACTTGCAGCCCACTTCATCGTCTAATGAGGTATGCGCCTCCGTTCCTCCGCCGTCACTTTGCTCGTGCTCGCCCTAGCCCCGCTCGCCGGGCGTGCGCAGGAGGCCCCCTCGCCCTCCGGCCCTCCCCCCGCCAGCACGGCCGCGCCGCCGCCCGAGACCTCGACATCGACACCCTGAACGTCAGCGTCAACCTGGTCAACCTCTATATGTCCGTGCGCGACAAGGAGGGCTTCATCACCAACCTGCGCAAGGACGACTGCAGCATCACGCGAGGACAAGGCCCCGCAGACGATCAAGAACTTCACGCAGGAGAAGAACCTGCCGCTGACCATCGGCATTCTGCTCGACACCTCCGGCTCACAGCAGAATGTGCTTCCGCTCGAGCAGCAGTCCGGCGCGACGTTTCTGAATGAGGTGCTCACCGCCAAAAGATGAAGCGTTCCTGATCTCGTTCGACATCAACGTCGACCTGCTCTCCGACTACACCAACCGCGCCAGCGAACTAAAACGCGCCATCGAAAAGGCCACCATCAACACGGGCGCAGGCACCGGCTCGGTCACCGGCAACGGCAACCCGCGCGGCACGCTGCTCTACGACGCCGTCTTCCTCGCCGCCAACGACAAGCTGCGCTCCGAGGCCGGACGCAAGATCCTCGTCATGCTGACCGATGGCGGCGACCAGGGCTCGCAGGAGACGCTGAAGACCGCAACCGAAGCCGCGCAGAAGGCGAACGCCATCATCTACGTCATCCTGATCGCCGACCGCGGCTTCTACGGCGGCTTCGGCATGGGCTACTCCGGCGATCGCGACATGGAGAAGCTGGCCAGCGATACTGGCGGACGCGTGATCAACGTCGGCAACAACGGCAAGAAGCTCGAAGACGCCTTCCACCAGATCCAGGATGAGCTGCGCACCCAGTACCTGGTGAGCTATACGCCGACCAACAGAAAAGCCGACGGCACCTACCGCAAGCTCGACGTCGCCTGCGGCAAGGACTACAAGGTGCAGACGCGCAAAGGCTACTACGCTCTCTCCTCGGCCGACGCGAACTAAAGTCCTCGACACGTAGCGCCGCAGCGGCACGGCCCCGGCAGACATCACCGGAGCCCGCGCCGGCACCCACCCAAAGCGCGTCGGTGCTATTCCTCGTGCGCCAGCTTCTCGCCGTTGGGGCCGACCTGGAGCTCGCCCTTCTTCGTTCCCTTCAGAGTCGCTGCCTCGTACGCGACCACCTTGCCCTTTTTGGTCAGCGTCTCCACCTTTGTAATCTTCGCGCCGGCGGCCTTGGTAGTGAGCGCCTTTTGCACTGAGTCCGGAAGAGTGTTCATCGCAACCTCTTCCTCAATCTCGAGCAGAGTGCCGTCCTTCGCAATTGCGATGTCCTTGGTATGGCCGTTGACCATCATCTCGGCCTCATACTCGAACACGCCGCTCTCCGTCTCGGTCATAAAGCCCTTGATCGTCGCACCCTGCGACTGCTCCTGCACTGTCTTCTCCACTGCCGGAGGCAGCTTCGAGCGATCGATCTTGGTCTCCGCCGATGCGACCCCGGTCATCCCGGTCAACGTGACTGCTCCGGTGACAAACATGGCTACCGATAAATCTGCCGCTCATCCGTTTCAAGTGTGGTAGTGGTACTCATTCGGCTTCTCTCCTGTTGCGCGAGCTTGACCGTCCGTGCGCTCGACCCAAGTCTCTTCTACGCCGGCTTAACGCTGACTGAAGTGAATCTTAACCTTCGCTGAAGCTGGACGCCGTTCCCAACCGGTGCGCTGCCTCAAGCCTCCATCGCGCCCGAATACACCGCCATGCCCGCCACAGCATCCACGCCCATCGCGTCCAGCGCATCCACCTCAGCCGCTCCTTGATACCGCCCGCAACGATCAGCTGCTTCGCCGTGCACGCGCGCAGCACCGCCGCAACATCGATCGGGAACCCGGACATCGTTCCCTCGGTATCCACATGCGTGTACAGAAACGCAGCGCAAGAATCCTCCAGCCACGTCACCGCCTCCTCCGGCGTGAGGTCGACCGAATCCTTCCAGCCCTTCACCGCAACCCGTCCGCCCTTCGTATCCACCGCAAAGCACAGGGCATCTTCCCCCAGTGCCGCCTTCAACGCCTCCGCGAACTCCAGCCGTAGCACCGCGTGTCGCCGCCTTCTCGCCAGCCTCGGTCGCGCCGAACAGACTTGACCCAAAGATCACCCGCCTCGCCCCGCCTCCAGCAAACGCCGCCCATCCTCCGCACGTCTTCAAACCTCCGCCCACCTGGCACGGCAAGCCGCTTGCAGATCATCTCGATCAGCGCGCGATTGTCACCCTGCCGCATCGCCGCATCCAGATCGATAAGCTGCACCAGCGGATACTTCGCGAACCGCTCGATCCAGTATTCAAAATCATCAAACGCCAGCTTCAGCTTCTCGCCCTGCACGAGCTGCACAATTCGCCCGCCCATCAGATCAATCGAAGGAATCAACATCCGCAAAGCCTCACACACTGAATTGTCATACTGAGCAGAGGGAATGACTGCCCGTGCATCACCTTCAAAAGCGTTAGCAGGGCAGCCTCACCGCCACGCCCGCCCGCTGCAACTCGCCCTTGAGCGCACGCGAATCCGTCACGCCGAAATGAAAGATGCTCGCCGCCAGCGCCGCATCCGCCTTCCCGCGGCCGAACACCTCCGCGAAGTGCGCCGCCGAACCCGCACCGCCCGATGCAATCACCGGAATCTGCACCGCCTCGCTCACCGCGGCCGTCAGCTCACAGTCGAAGCCGTTGCGCATCCCATCGGCGTCCATGGAGGTCAGCAGAATCTCGCCTGCGCCACGCTGCTCCGCCTCTCGCGCCCAATCCACCACGCGCAGTCCAGTCGGCCTTGCGCCCGCCGGCGACATACACCTCGGCATCGCTCAGGGAGGCCTTGCCGCCACGCCGCGCATCGATCGCCACGATCACGGCCTGCGCGCCGAAGCTTCCACCGATCTCACCGATCAGCTCCGGCCGCGCAATCGCCGCCGAGTTGATCGAAACCTTATCCGCGCCCGCATCGAACACCGCCGCCGCATCCTCCGCCGTGCGGACGCCGCCGCCCACCGTGAACGGCACAAACAGCTTCGCCGCCGCGCGCTTCACGGTCTCGAGCAGCGTACCGCGGCCCTCGTGCGTCGCCGTAATGTCCAGCAGCACAATCTCATCCGCACCCGCCGCCGCATGGCGATGCGCCAGCTCCGCCGGATCGCCCGCATCGACGATATCCACGAACTGCACGCCCTTCACCACACGCCCGCCGCGCACATCCAGGCACGCAATCACCCGCTTCGTCAGCACAGGAAGCCTCACCTCGCCTTCAACCCAAGTCCTCACTGGCCGAACATCGGCTCCACGTCGACCTTCTCGCCCTCGCAGACAATGCGTGCAATGGCGTCGCCGGCTCAATCTCATCGCCGTGCTGCGCCATCCACTCCACCAGCAGGCCCTGTCGCGGGGCGGGCACATGGAACTCCATCGCGCCATCCGTCAGCGTCGCAACTCGCCTGGCCGGTCCCGACCAGCGAGCCCGACGGACACCAGCTGCTGCACAAATTCGCGCGGCGCTCCTCCGCAGCAATCGTCAGTTCATAGACAAACGGCATCACGCTAACCTCCAGGAAATTCCGCAACACCTGCAAGCCCAACCTCGGCCGACTTCTCCGGATGGAACTGCACGCCCATCACATTGCCGCGCTCGACCGCCGCCGTGAACGCGCCGCCATATTTTGTAACCGCCGCAGTATCATCCGAAACCGGCGCCCGCCACGAGTGCGTGAAGTACACAAACGCCCCGTCCGGAACTCCCCGCAGCAGACGCGAGTCCGGACGGATCTTCTCGAGCGAGTTCCACCCCACATGCGGCGACTTCAAGCGCCGCGCCCTCAAAGCTCTCCGGAAACCGCTCGCACTGCCCGCCAAACGCAGCACAGCCCATCCGTCCCCGGAGCCTCCGTCGAACCGCTCATACAGCCACTGCAGCCCCACGCAGATCCCCAGAAACGGCACGCCCGCTGGCCACCGTCTCCCGCACCGCCTCGGTCAGGCCGAGGTCCTTCAGCAACTGCGTCGACTGGAAGTGCCCCACGCCGGGCAGCACGATCTTATCCGCCCGCGCGCACCTCCATCCGGCGACTGCGTCACCACCACATCCGCAGCCCCAAGAAAGCGCAGCGCCTTCACCACGCTCGTCAGGTTCCCCGCCTTGTAATCGATCACCGCAATCATCGATCTACAGCAGCCCCTTCGTGCTCGGCAGCATCTCCGCATCCGCTCATCCCGCGAGCACGCCCCGCGCATCGCCCGCGCGAACGCCTTGAAGCTCGCCTCGATCTTGTGGTGATTCGAGCGCCCATACATCACCTTGATGTGCACATTGCACTTCGCGCCGCGCGCGAAGCCTTCAAAGAAATCTGTCACCAGCTCGGTCTGCAGATCGCCCACCACCGGCACATCCACCTGGTCATCCACCGCATATGCCGTCCGCCCCGACAGATCAACCGCAGCCACCGCGAGCGTCTCATCCATCGGCATCACGAAGTAGCCGGCGCGCAGAATGCCCTTCTTGTCGCCCAGCGCAATCCCGAACGCCTCACCCAGCGCAATACCCGACATCCTCCACCGTGTGGTGCTGGTCCACATCCAGATCGCCCTTGCACGTCAGCTCCAGGTCGAACCCGCCATGCCGCGTAAACAGCTCCAGCATGTGATCGAAGAACCGTATGCCCGTCGACACCTGGTACGTCCCCTGCCCATCGACCGTCAGGCGCAGCGAAATCTTCGTCTCCGTCGTGTTGCGCTCAATCGTTCCGTCCGCACCGCATCCGCACTCATCACTCGAACTCCCGTTCCGCATCGCTGTGCTGCGTCTCTGCCGGATCCGCGTGCCTGCTTGCGGCGCCCAGCCAATCTCCGCAAGCGACTCCCGCAACGCCGCCAGCCCGCGCTCCACGTGATCCTCGCACGCCGACGGTGATTCGCACATACCCATCGCATCCCGGATCGCTCGAGCGATCGCGCAGCAGCACACCCGCGCGCGCGCATCGCCCGCACCAGCTCCGCGTGCTTCGGCCCAATCTTCATCAGCACGAAATTCGCGCGGCTCGGAAAGAACTCCACCCCCAGCGCGCGCAGCCCGTCCATCATCCGCTCGCGCCCGCACGCACCTGGCCCGCATACCAGTCCACGTACGCCTCGTCCGCAAGCGCCGCCGGCAGGCACGTCAAGCGCCACGCCGTTCACGTTGTACGGCGAGCTCACCTTGCGCACATACCGCATCAACTCCGCCGGACCCGCGAGCATCCCGATGCGCAGATACGCCAGCCCATACGCCTTCGAAAACGTCCGCGCCACGACCAGGTTCGGCACGCGCCCGACGTCACCCAGCACCGTCTCCCCGTGGAAGTGGAAGTACGCCTCATCCACCAGCACCACCGCCTGCGGCGCCGCCGCGCAGATCGCCAGCAGTTGCTCCCGGCGTCACCACCGCGCCCGTAGGGTTGTTCGGCGAGGCCACCATGATCAGCTTCGTCGCGCGGCGTGATCGCCTGCAGAAACCGCTCAAACGGAAACTGCCAGCGAAGCATCCGCCTGCACCTTGACCAGATGCCGACGTCATCATGCTCGCGCTCACGTCGTACATAAAGAAGCCCGGCGTCGCGATCAGCGCCTCGTCCTCCTCTTCGAGAAACGCCGCGCACAGCAGGTGGATCGCCTCGTCCACGCCATTGGTCAGCAGCACCTGCTCGCGGCTGAAGGCCGAAGTGCTCGCGCAACGACCTGCTCCACGCCCTCGCGCTCTGGGATACTTCGTCAGCCCCTCTGCCGTGATCTGCCGGATTGCGCTCCAGCACCTTGGGCGAAGCCGCCAACGTGTTCTCGTTGAAGTCCAGGCGCAGCGCATCGCGTGCCGGCCAGCGGCGGATGATACTCCGGCATCGCCAGCACGGCACGCCGCGGAACAACTGCCGTTGCATCCCCTGGCAGCAGCTTCGCTCTCCGTAACAACCTCGACTGCACTCATAGCTGCATCCTCGCCCGCACGCTCTCCGCATGCGCCCTCAAGCCCCTCTGCCTCAGCCAGCGCAATCGCACCTGGGACCGAGCTCCTGCAGCCCGGCGCGCGTGTACTCCTGCACCGTGATCACCTTGACGAAATCGATGAACGCTCAAACCGCCGCGCACGCGGCCCACACGGCCCGTCGGCAACACATGGTTTGGGCCGGAGATGTAGTCGCCCATCGACTGCGGCGCATACGTCGCCCACAAACACCGAGCCGGCATTTCTCACCCACGTCAAGGTCCGCAGTCGTATCCACCGTCAGATGCTCCGGCGCCAGCCGATTCGTCAGCGTCTGCGCCTCCGCAACATCCTCGGTTACAAATATGGATCCCTGCGCCGCAAGAGACCTCTTCGCGATCGCATTGCCCTTGCTCTGCCGCTTCACCTCATCCCTGACCGCGCTCGCCAGCCTTGCGTTGCTCGTGATCAACACCGCCAGGGCCTCAGGATCATGCTCCGCCTGCGCCACCAGGTCCGCCGCGATGCCCGCCGGATCGCCGGTCTCGCTGGTCACCACGATCTCCGTCGGTCCCGCGGGCATATCGATGCCGCACTCGCTCGACAGCACCACCTTGGCCGCAGTGACATAAAGATTCCCCGGCCCAACGATCTTGTCCACACGCGCGATCGTCTTCGTGCCGAGCGCCAGCGCCGCAATCGCCTGCGCACCGCCCACGCGGTAGAACTCCGTCACACCCGCCAGCCACGCCGCCGCCAGCGTCTCGCGTGCCGGCTTCGGCGAGCACACGACGATGCGCGCCACGCCCGCCACCTGCGCCGGCGTCACCGTCATCAGCAGCGTCGACGGCAGCGGATACCGCCCGCCCGGAACATAGCACCCGACGCTTCCCAGCGGCCGCACAATCTGCCCCGTCTTCACGCCGCGGCACAGGCTCGATCGTCCACTCGCGCGGCTTCTGCGCCTCGGCGAACGCGCGGATGTTCGCCTGCGCCACCTGCATCGCCTCGCGCAGCGCCGGGCGCAGTCGCCTCCCACGCCGCCTCCATCTCTTCGCGCGAGACCCGGAGATGCCTGCCCCTTCGCGAGCCCGTCGAACTTCGACCGCATACTTCCGCAGCGCCTTATCTCCGCGCTTGCGCACATCTGTAACGATCCTCGTTACAGTCTTCTCAACCCTGCGCCGTATTCAGCGCGCCGCGCCGCTCCAGTCGCCGCAATCAGCTCCTCGGCATCCTTCGCTGCCGCGCCCAAATGTCTTGCACCAGCTTCATCAGCTCCCCCCAACCTTAGACAACCACCTTGCTCAGCGGATACTCCACGATCCCCGTAGCGCCCGCAGCCTTCAGCTTCGGAATCACGTCCCGCACCACCGCCTCATCCAGAATCGTGTTCAGCGCCACCCACTCCGGATCGCTCAGGTGCGAGATCGTCGGCGAGTTCAGCGCCGGCAGCTGCGCCACAATCTCGTCCAGCGTCTGACTTCGGCGCGTTCATCATCAGCCCCACGCGGCCCTGCGCCGCAATGGCCGCATTCAGCATCAGCGCAATGTTCTCGATCTTCTGCCGCTTCCACGCGTCCGCATACGGCGCCCTTGTTCGCAATCAGCTGCGTCTCCGACTCCATCAGCGTCTCGATAATGCGCAGCCGGTTCGCCCGCAGGCTCGACCCCGTCTCCGTCACCTCGACGATCGCGTCCGCCAGCGTAGGCGGCTTCACCTCCGTCGCGCCCCAGCTGAACTCCACCTTCACCGGGATATTCTTCCCCGCGAAGTAGCGCTTCGTAAACTCCACCAGCTCCGTGGCGATCACCTTGCCGGCCAGGTCCTCCGGCTTCTGGAACGGCGAGTCCTCAGGCACGCAAGCACCCACTTCACCTTCTGCCGGCTCTGCTTGGAGTAGGTCAGGCTTGTGACGTACTCCACGTCCGTCTCGTTCTCCATCACCCAGTCGTTGCCGGTCAGACCCGCGTCCAGCGCGCCCTTTTCCACGTAGCGCGCCATCTCCTGCGCGCGCACCAGCATGCACTCGATCTCTGCGTCGTCGATCGTCGGGAAGTAGCTGCGGCCATTCGCGAAGATTCGCCACCCAGCGCGCTCGAACAACGCAATCGTCGCGTCCTGCAGACTGCCCTTGGGAATTCCCAGCTTCAGCTTATTTGCCATCTGTAACCTCCACGGGCACAGCTCTTCGTAAAGCAACTCACCGTGCCCTCGTGGCACACCAGGCCGTCACCCTCTACCTCCACCCGGAAGAGCAGCGCATCGTTGTCGCAGTCGGTCGCAGCGCTCACCACCTTCAGCCGGTTGCCGCTGGTCTCGCCCTTCATCCACAGCTTCTGCCGCGTCCTGCTCCAGAACGTCACGAACCCGGTCTCCAGCGTCTTCTGGTAGCTCGTCTCGTTCAGGAAACCAAGCATCAGCATCTCGCCCGTCTTCGCGTCCTGCACGATGCCCGGGACCAGGCCGTCCATCTTGCCAAAATCGATCGTCACCTGACTCACTGTCCTTCGCTCATTCTTCGTCTCTC
This sequence comes from uncultured Acidobacteriaceae bacterium, assembly GCA_963791875.1. Lineage (GTDB taxonomy): Bacteria > Acidobacteriota > Terriglobia > Terriglobales > Acidobacteriaceae > Edaphobacter. Next base: position 216,584 of record CAWBUI010000013.1, on the reverse strand, counting down.
TTTCGCTCGTTCAAACCCTGAGTCTGGAATCCGCATGCATGCAGCAAAAAGGCCCGCTCGCGATGTGCGCGTCAGCGGGCCTTCTGAAACCTTTGTCCGATTCGTTTACTTCGCTGCACCGGACAAGCCGCCAACACGCTGTGCGCATGATGATGGTGATGCCCGCGATGCTCGATCGAAACTCTCATCCTCGTTAAGGTATCCCCCATCCCAGGGCTTGTCAAAACCGGGAGCTTGCGATCAGCCACCCGCCGCCATCGCCTCGCGAACTTCCAGCCCGGCTTCTGCGTAGCAGAGAAAGCGGACCCATCGCCAGCCGAGCCGCACACCCGGCTCGCACCAGGACAACAGGATGATCTCCACGCCCGGCTTCGCATTCCACAGGAGTACCCGCTGCGCGACAGTGTTGCTGACGCTTACCGCGCTCGCAGCCCTCGTCGCACGCACCGCCCCCGCGCAACAGCCCTCATTCGCGGTCGCAAGCATCCGGCCGAGCACCGAAGCCGTCCGCTTCGAGCACGACGGCCTGACGGAAACAGCACCTGAGACCCTGCGCATGCGCGACGTCTCGGTCCGCACCTGCATCAAGTGGGCCTATGGCGTCCAGGACAGCCAGGTCTCCGCACCCGACTGGACCGACACAACACGCTTCGACATTACGGCGAAGACCGACGAGCCCGTCACCGTCGCCCAGCTCAAGCTCATGCTGCAGCCACTGCTTGCGGACAGATTCAAGCTCACCTTCCATCACGAAAACCGCGAGCTCAAGGCCTTCGCCATGACTGTGGCCAAGGGGCAACCGAAACTCACCGAAGCGGACCCCGCCGGAACCGCGAGCCACCAGAACTCAGCAAGCGGCATGGTCTCGAAAGACATGTCCATGAAAGAGTTCGCCGACTACATCTCCGGCCCGCTGCAGAAGCCGGTCGTCGACCAGACTGGTCTCCCCGGAAGGTATGACTTCACCATCAACTTCGCACCCTACCTCCCCGACGACATGCGCACCATGCGCCCCGATGCAACCTCTGTGCTCCTTGCTGCACTCCAGGGAGAGGTCGGGTTGAAGCTCGAAGCACGAAGGCTCATGGTCGACGTTCTGGTCGTCGACCACGTGGAAAAGCCCTCCGACAATTAGAGCAGTCGCTCCGTTACTTCACGCGATGCGCGACGATCTGATCCTTGATCTTGTCGTACGTCGCCTGCGGAATAATGCCCTTCTGCGTGAGCTGATTCTTGGCGGTATACGGCCGTCCATCGATGATCCGCTTTGTGTACGCGTCCCCTATACCCGGCAACGCCTTCAGCTGATCCGCCGTCGCCGTGTTCAGATCGAGCGGCTCCTTACCCGCCGGCGCTTTCTGTGGAGTCGCTGCCGAAGGCTTCGCCGCAGTGGTGGCCGCGGGCTTCGCCGCAGTGGCCGTTGCAGGCTTGGCTGCCGTCTGGCTCTTAGCCGATCCCGTGGGTCCTGCCGTTGTCTGCGCCCATCCTGCCGATCCCGCAGACATCCCGAAGCTGATCACACCCAATGCCACTCCCGCCAACCAACCGCTCGTGCGCTTTAGCATGTTTCCTCCTGCATCGTTCGATGCTCCCGGCACTCTATCACCATCGGGATTCGGCCATCCAGCGGTGCAGTAAACGATTTCCTCCTTGAAAGTGTTTCCCTGCGTCAGCTACCCTTCCAGCCATGCCGCTTACACGACGCTCCTTCCTGGCCCGGACCTCCATGCTTACTGCGGCATCCACCCTGCTCCCCCGCGGCCTTCACGCCCAGACCGGCGCCCCCGCCGGCGCCCCGGACGCCTACGCCAAGCCCAAGCCGTTGCTCGATGGCCCATTCAAGCCCACCTGGGCCTCCATCCGCGACAGCACCACACGCCCTCCTGGTTCAACCCGGCCAAGTTCGGCATCTTCATCCACTGGGGCCTCTACTCCATCCCGGCGCGCATCAACGAGTGGTACATCAAGCACATGTACACCTCCGACGTGCAATGGCACACCGAGCACTACGGCGCGCCGGACAAGTTCGGCTACAAGGACTTCATCCCCCTCTTCACCGTCCCCAAGTACCACCCCGACGAGTGGGCCGCGCTCTTCAAAGCCGCCGGCGCAAAGTACGTCGTCCCCGTCGCCGAGCATCACGACGGCTTCGCCATGTGGAACTCCGACATCACGCCCTGGTGCGCCGGCAAGATGGGCCCGAAGCGCGACCTCACCGGCGAACTCGCCGCCGCCGTTCGCAAGCAGGACCTCATCTTCGGCCTCTCCACCCACCGCATGGAGCACCACACCTTCGCCTACCCGAACGCCGGCCTCGCCAACGATCAGTTCGACCCGCGCTACGCCGGCTTCTACGGCCCGCCCATCCCTGGCGACATGAACGACGCCGGCGCCTCCCAGGCCTTTCAGGAAGACTGGCTCGCCCGCGTCCAGGAGCTGGTCGATAAGTATCAGCCCCAGATGATCTACTTCGACAACGGCGTGAACCCGCGCACCTACGACCCCATCAAGCTGCGCGCCGCCGCCTACTACTTCAACCGCGCCGCGAAGTGGGGCAAGGAGGTCACCTTCGCCACCAAGGACGTCGCCTACCTCGCCGGCTCCGTGCAGGACTTCGAAAAGGCCGACCGCATGCCCGAGATGGATCTACCCGCCCGCCTGGCAGGTCGACGACTCCATCGGCAGCACCTGGGGCTACACCGAATCGCCCAAGCCCATGTCCATCCGCACCCGCGGCCAGCGTCATCGCCGAACTCATCGAGCATCTCCAGCCAGGGCGGCAACCTCATGCTCAACATCTCGCCCATGGGAGACGGCAGCATCCCCGAGATCCAGCAGAAGACCCTCCTTGCCGTCGGCGAATGGCTCAAAGCCAACGGCGAAGGCATCTACGACTCCCGCCCCTGGCGCATCATGGGCGAAGGCCCCGGCATCCCCACCGAGTGCCCGCCCGACTGGCGCGGAGGCTCTACCGCCGACCAGTCCAACGCCATCAAGGCGGACCCCGGCACGCCCCGCACGCGCACACAGATCACCGAGGCGAACTTCCGCTTCACCACAGCCCACGGCAACCTGTACGCATTCGGATCGCGCTATCCCCGCAAACGGCCCAGCCTCCATCAAATCGCTCTCCACCGCAGCCGCCAAAGTCGAGCGCGTTACCCTCCTCGGCCCCAACCCGCAGCCCGTCAAATTCCAGCAGACCGCCGCTGGCTTGACCGTCACCCTGCCCTCCAGCGCCCCCATCGCCAACATGCCCTACACCCTCCGCATCGAGGGCTCACAAGGCCTGGGCACCGCCTGAGAACCTCCCCTGCAGACCCACTCGGCGCTCGTCCACCCGCCCTTCCGCCGAGTGGGTCGGCGCAGCTCCCGCGTACACTAAACATTCCGCCCCGCGCCAACGGGCGCCCTGGAACACAATCTGCGCTCGTCTCGCCTCCAACTCGCCGCCCTCGCTCTTGCCGCATCCGGCGCCCTCTCCGGCTGCCAGGGCATAGCCGGTGCGGGGCAATACACACGAGTCCGCTTCATCGAAGTCTCACCGAACGCACCCGCGCTCGACATCTATCAGAACAGCGCTCCCTTGCTCTACAGCATCGGCTTCGGCACCGCCAGCTCCTACATCCCCATCATCCCCGGCGCGTACACCTACACCGCGGACACCGCAGCGCTGCACCAGCAACTCGGCAGCACCGCAGAGACACTGGCCCCCGGCGCGCAGTACACCGTCCTCATCGGCAACACAACCGCGGCTCTTCAGGTTTCCATCCTCAAAGACCAGGCCACACCCGCACCCCCGGGCCAGTACGCACTGCGCGTTCTCCATCAAGCCACCCGCGTGGGAGCAGTCGATCTTTACCTCCTCCCTGCTGGAGGAAAACTCACGGGAACCGCACCCTTCGCCACATCGGTGACCTTCGGCAACACGCCCGTCTACAGCACGCTCCCGAGCGGTACCTACTCGCTGGTGGCTCTCCCCGCGGGAGCTTCGCCCTCCGCCTCTCCCGCGCCGCTCTACACCGGCAGCCACATCGAATACCCCAGCGGTTCGGCCCGCACGATCGTTCTGATCGACACCTCTCCCGCCTCTGCGGTCCCCCTCCAGGCCCTCAGCGCAGACGACTTCGACCCGCCTGCAACATCCCTCTAACACTCCCCGTCCCAAGGCTCGCCAGACCCACACCTCATACGAAAGTCGCGCCAGTCGCGAAAAATATACTTCCGCGACGCGCCGCAACACGCCACGCAGCCCTGTGTCTATTCCGTCCGTAAGCGTTGTGGCAAGCACGATCGAAGCCGCGGCGCAGACAGCACAGGAGAAGCACTGATGAAACTTACACTTGTTGCACTTGCAGCCACTCTCTCGTTCGCTCCCGCGGCACTCTTCGCCCAAACAACCACCACGTCCAAGCCCGCCACCATCGGCCAGCGGCAGGAAAACCAACAGGACCGCATCGCCCAGGGCGTGAAGACCGGCCAGCTTACGGCCGGCGAAACAGCGCGGCTCGAACACCAGGAGGCCGGCATCAACAAGGAGAAGGCTGGCATGCGCGCCCAGGATAACGGCAAGCTCACCGCGCAGGATCGCAGGACCCTCACCCGCCAGCAGAATCAGGAGTCGCGCCGCATCGCCCGTGACAAGCACAACGCGCGCAAACAATAGTTTTCCCCGGGTCGTATACGTCCAACACAGCGAACACAGAAGTCGCTCCCCGGCGAAAAAGGCCACCCGTCATGCGGGTGGCCTTTCTTCCCCTGCTACTCCGTGCGCCCTAGTACCGGTAGTGATCCGCCTTGTAAGGGCCATCCGGCGCTACGCCCAGATACTCCGCCTGCCGTGTCGAAAGCGTCGTCAGCTTCACCCCGATCTTCTCCAGGTGCAGCCGCGCTACCTCTTCATCCAGCTTCTTGGGCAGAATGTAAATCCCGACCTTGTAGGTATCTTTGTTCTTCCACAGATCGAGCTGCGCCAGCGTCTGGTTCGCAAAGCTGTTGGACATGACAAAGCTCGGATGCCCAGTAGCGCAACCCAGGTTCACCAGCCGTCCCTCGGCCAGCACGAAGATGCTGTTCCCGCCGCTGAACGTGTACTTATCCACCTGCGGCTTGATGTTCAGCTTCGTCACGCCCTTGCCCAGCAGCGCATTCAGCGGCTCCATCTGGATCTCGTTGTCGAAGTGACCGATGTTGCACACGATCGCCTGGTCCTTCATCAGCTTCATGTGTTCCACAGTGATGATGTCCACATTACCCGTGCAGGTTACATAAATGTCGCCGCGCCCGAGTGTCTCTTCGAGCGTCGTCACCTCGTACCCTTCCATCGCAGCCTGCAGCGCATTGATCGGATCGATCTCCGTTACGATGACCCGCGCACCAAGCCCGCGCAGGCTCGCAGCCGAGCCCTTGCCCACATCGCCGTAGCCGCAAACCACCGCAACCTTGCCCGCAATCATCACATCCGTTGCGCGCTTGATGCCATCCACCAACGACTCACGGCAGCCATACAGGTTGTCGAACTTCGATTTTGTAACCGAATCGTTCACATTGATCGCCGGCACCAGCAGCTTGCCCTGCTCCAGCATTTGGTACAACCGGTGCACGCCCGTCGTGGTCTCTTCGCTGACGCCGCGCCACTCCTTCGCAACCTCGGTCCAGCGCGTCGGCGTCTCGGCAAACACCTTCTTCAGCAGGTCCTTGATCACCGACTCTTCATACGACCCCGAAGGCGAATCCACCCACAACGACTTGCTGCCCGCAGTCGAATCCTTCTCCAACTCGACGCCCTTGTGGATCAGCAGCGTCACGTCGCCACCATCATCAATCACAAGCTGCGGTCCCTTGCCGCCAGGAAACAGGAGCGCCTGGTTCGTGCACCACCAGTACTCCTCCAGCGTCTCACCCTTCCACGCAAACACCGGCACACCCGCCGCTGCAATCGCCGCGGCCGCATGGTCCTGCGTGGAGAAGATGTTGCAGCTCGCCCAGCGCACATCCGCACCCAGCGCAACCATGGTCTCGATCAGCACCGCAGTCTGAATCGTCATGTGCAGCGAACCCATCACGCGGACGCCGTCCAGCGGCTTGCCCGCCGCATACTTCTTACGCACAGACATCAACCCCGGCATCTCCTGCTCGGCGATCTCAATCTCCTTGCGCCCAAACTCCGCCAACCCAATATCCGCGACCTTGTACTCCGCCGCCGCGCCGCTCAGGGCCGCCGTATCCATTGTTGCTGTAGCCATTCCTTCACCTCGAAGACACTCCTATAGATTATCAGTCTGCTTCCGGCGCTTCTTATGATTTTCGCTCCAGTTTTCGCGCCAGGATGAACCTATCAATATGCGCGTCAACTTCTTACACCTGCGAAACACACGACTCCACGAAGCCCGCGCGCCCGGCCCCTATGCCTCCACCAGCCCATAACGCCGCTGCCATTGCACCTTCAGCCTCTCCCACACCTCCGCGATCTCATCCGGCGCAATCTCCGGATCAGGCCGTTCCGCAAACCGCGCCGCCTCCACCTTGGCCAGCTCCAGCACCCCGCGATCGCGCACCAGATTCGCCACCCGAAACTCCGGCAGCCCCGACTGCCGCGTGCCAAAGAACTCGCCCGGCCCGCGTTGCTCCAGATCAAGCTCCGCCAACTCGAACCCGTTCTGCGTCCGAACCATCGCCTCCAGCCGAGCCTCCGCCGCCTCGCTCACCCTCCCACCCGTCACTAGGAGGCAGTAGCTCTTCGCCGCCCCCCGCCCTACGCGCCCCCGCAACTGGTGCATCTGCGCCAGCCCGAAACGCTCCGCATGTTCAATCACCATCACCGTCGCATTCGGCACATCTACCCCTACCTCGATCACCGTCGTCGCCACCAGCACATCGATCTCGCCGCGCTTGAACCGCGCCATCGTCACCTCCTTGTCGTCTGCGCTCAACCGCCCATGCAGCAGTCCCATCCGCAATCCGCTCAGCGCCCCCGCACGCAACTCCTCATACATATCGGTCGCGGCCTTCAGCTTCACCTTCTCACCAGCCACCTTCTCCGTCGTTGCGCCCGGTCCCTTGCGTCGCACCGTCTTTGCCTTGCCGTCCTCAGCGGAGCCCAGCGAAGGCGAACGACCTGCTTTCCTCCCCGCGCGCATCGACGCATTGTCATCCTGAGCGAAACGCAGCGAAGCCGAAGGACCTGCTTTCCCCCCCGCCAGCCGAGAAGCATTGTCATCCTGAGGCGAAGCCGAAGGACCTGCTTTCTTCCGCCCGGCCACAGGGGCGACAGGCTCTTCCTCCTTCGCAAAGTCCAACTCCGGCTGATCGTCATTCGCTCCTTCAATCACCGGATACACGAGGTACGCCTGCCTGCCTTGTGTAACCTGCTTGCGCACAAACTCCCAGACATCCGGCGCCCGCTCTTCGGTCGTCCTCCGGGTCACAATCGGCGTCCTCCCCGGCGGCATCTCGTCGATCACGCTCACATCGAGATCGCCATACACCGTAAGCGCCAGCGTCCGCGGAATCGGCGTTGCCGTCATCGCAAGCACGTCAGGATCGCCCGCACCCCCCTCAGACCCAGGCTTCCGCATCAGCTTGAATCGCTGCTGCACCCCAAACCGGTGCTGCTCATCCACAATCACCAGCCCGGGATTCGCAAACTCCACCTTGTCTTCCTGCAGCGCATGCGTGCCGATCACCATCTGCACCTCGCCGCGCATCACCCGGCCCTGCACCTCGCGCTTGGCCGCTACATCCAGCGACCCCGTCAGCAGCGACACCCGATACGTCTTCCCCGTCCGCGGCGACACCGCATCTCCAAGCAGCTTCCGCGCACTCAGATAATGCTGCGTCGCCAGGATCTCCGTCGGCGCCATCATCGCCACCTGGTAGCCGTTCTCCATCGCCACCACCGCCGCCTGCATGGCCACAATCGTCTTGCCCGACCCCACATCCCCCTGCAGCAGCCGCCGCATCGGCTGGCTCTTCCGCATGTCCGCAACAATCTCTCCCAGCACCCGCTTCTGCGCCGCCGTAGGATGAAACGGCAGTACCCGCTTGATCGCCTCGCGCACCGTCGGCCCCGTCGCGAACGCCGTCCCCACACGCTCGCGCATCCGCCGCCGCTTCAACTCCAACCCAAGCTCCAGGTAAAACAGCTCCTCGAAGATCAGCCGCCGATGCCCCGGCGTCGTAGCCGACATCAGCTCCACCATCGGCGTCCCCGCCTCCGGAAAATGTACCGCCCGCAAAGCCGCCAGCCGCCCCGGCATCCCCAACCGCCCCAGCATCGCCGCCGGCAGCGTCTCCTCCACACCTTGCGCCTCTCGCTGCCCATCCTCGCGCCCGGGTCCTCGCCGCTCCTCTTGTCGCGGTTCTTGCCAGTCCTCCTGTCGCGGTTGTTGCCAGTCCTCTTGTCGTGGTCCTCGCCGGTTCTCTTGTCCTGGTTGTTGCCTGTTCTCTTGCTTGTCATTCCGCAGCGAAGCGGAGGAACCTGCTGTCGCCCGCCCCGGAAGCTCGTCCCCGCCGCCCTCCCCGCCCACCCCTAACTCCTCCAACAAACCCCAAACCACCCGCCGCATCCACTTCGAACCCAGCTTCGCCCCCCAGGGAGTCGTCCCGCCCAGGCTCTCGTACACCGGCACAATTCGCCCCATCTCCAGCATCGCCTGCGACGCGTCCTCACCCGGCCCGGGCAGAATCTCGAACTGCGGCTGCACCATCTTCAACCGCGAGCCGGCGCCAGACCGCGAAGCCTCCAGCTTCCCGTAAACCGCTACCATCTGCCCCACCTTGAACTTGTCCTTCAGGTACGCCCCGTGAAACCAGATGCACTTCACCGTCCCCAGCCCCTGCCCCAGCGTCATCTCGAACATCGCCCCCGCGCGCGTCCGCAGCAGCGCACTCCCACGCACCTCCCCAATGAAAGACGCCATGGTTCCGGCAACCAACTCCCCGATAGGCCGAGGATTCAGCCGGTCCTCATACCGGAACGGCAAATGATAGAGCAGGTCCTCCACCGTCTCCACGCCGCGCCCCACCAGCGCCTCGCCGACACGTTCCCCCACCCCACGCACAAACTTCACCGGCGTCTTCAATCCCAGCACAACCCGATGCTACCAAGCCGCTCCCGGCGAACCGAACCGCCCTTCCGGACGTACCATCAGGCAGCATGCCCTCACCCTTCCTCACCGCCGAGTGGCGCAAGCTCATCATGGCCCAGTACGAGGTCGCCCCCGCCACCCTCCTCCCCTACCTTCCCCCCGGCATCGAGCTCGATCTCTCACCCGCCACCCGGCCGCCCCGCTGCTTCGTCTCCCTCGTCGGCTTCCTCTTCGAGCGCGTCCGCGTCCTCGCGCTCCCCGTCCCCCTCCACACCCGCTTCCCAGAGGTCAACCTCCGCTTCTACGTCTCCCGCACCACCCCCGACGGCACACGCCGCCGCGGCGTCGTCTTCATCTCCGAAATCGTCCCCCGCCGCGCCATCTCCGCTCGTCGCCCGCACCCTCTACGAGGAGCCCTACGCCACCGCCCCATGCGCCACACCATCACCGCCTCGCCCCGACCGCGCTCGACGTCACCTACGAGTTCCGCCACAACCAGCAGTGGCAAACCATCGCCGTCTAGGCCGCCCCCACCCCCAGCCCATCCTCGCCGGCTCCGTCGAAGACTTCATCACCGAGCACTACTTCGGCTACACCCGCCGCACCCGCGCCCGCTCCCCAACACCCGCACGCCCGCACCTCCGAGTACGGCGTCCTCCACCCCCGCTGGTCCACCTACCCCATCCTCCGCCACTCCATCCGCGTCGACTTCGCCGCCCTCTACGGCCCCGCCTTCGCCCACCTCGCCACCCGCCCCCCCGACAACATCCTCCTCGCCGAAGGCTCCGCCGTCACCGTCCTCCAGCGGCCAACGCCTCCCCACGTAAATCCCCTGACCGACCCACCCCGGCACCTCAAGCATCTGTCATTCGTCGAGCGAAGCGAAGAACCTGCTTCTCGCTCGCGGCTCCACCCCCACCCCGCGGCATACACTAAACCCGTGCCAAAATCCCGCAAGCCCGCGCCCCCCGCCAACAAGACCCCCGCACCTGGCTTCTCCACCTCCCCAAGGCCGAGCTCCACCTCCACCTCGAGGGCTCCACCTCCCCCGAAACCCTCGTCGCCCTCTCCCAGCGCCACGACGCCACCCCCCTCACCCTCGCCGACGCCCGCGCCCTCTACATCTACGCCAACTTCCAGGGCTTCATGGACGCCTACAAGGCCATGTCCTCCCGCCTCCGCACCCCCGAGGACTACGAGCTCATCACCTACGAGCATGATCCACGCCCTCGCCGCCCAGGGCGTCGTCCACGCCGAGGTCTACATCTCCTTCGGCATCCTCTACTACTGGCACAAGGCCGAGGTCGAGCCCTTCGTCGAAGCCATCGAGCGCGCCCGCATCCGCGCCGAGAAAAGAGTTCGGCACCACCCTCCTCTGGCTCATCGACGCCGTCCGCCACTTCGGCGCCGACGAGGCCGCCCGCGTCTTCCGCAAAGCCGCCGAGCTCCGCCCCCAGTACCCCTCCATCATCGGCATCGGCATCGGTGGCGACGAGGCCCGCGGCCCCGCCTCCCTCTTCAGCGACCTCTACGCCGAAGCCCGCGACGCCGGCCTCCGCCTCACCGCCCACGCCGGAGAAACCGGCGGCCCCATCGACGGCCCCGCCTCCATCTGGGCCGCCATCAACATCGGCGCCGAACGCATCGGCCACGGCCTCGCCGCCCAGCACGACCCCCAACTCCTCGAAGTCCTCGCCGAAAAACAGATCCCCATCGAGATCAACGTCACCTCCAACCTCCGCACCGGCTGCTGCCCCTCGCTCGACGCACCACCCCCTGCCGCAGCTACTTCGACCCGGCCTCATGGTCACCCTCAACTCCGACGACCCACCCATGTTCGGCAGCCAACCTCCTCGACGAATACCTCCTCGCCCACACCGACCCCAACTTCGACTTCACCCTCGAACAACTCCGCGAACTAGCCGCCAACTCCGTCGAAGCCAGCTTCCTCCCCCCCACCCGCAAACTAGCCCTCCTCTCCCAAATCGAACAATATCGATGAGGCTGCGGAGCAACCAGGGGAAGTCCGAAGCGGAGCGCCATCATAGAGAACGACGGGTGGCCCATACACCTTCTGGGTGCCCCATTCATCGCGGCTCCATCGCGATGAGTGGGGTATGCTCCCGCCCACCTCTCTCTCGCCGATCCCACGTCCGGTTCGATTCATTCTCCACCGTACCCACTTCACCGGTCGCCCAGTGCCGAAAGCTGCTCCACCGCCAATCCTCCGGCCTCTCAACCAAGCCCCGGGCAACCGGATTCCGGTGGATGTACCGAAGCTTCTCCACAAATTTCGCTTGCGTCAGCACATTGAAGTCGTACTATCGATCCTGCCAACCCGTTCCCGCCCACCCTTCAGCTTTCGTGAAGTCTGCCCTTTCAGAACTCGCATCGTGTCATCGAGCGACATGGCCTTAGGCTCACTCACCAGAAGATGAACATGCTCCGGCATCAGCACGTACCCGAACACATAGAACCGATGCCTGATCCGAACCTCCTCCAGCACCTCAAGGAAGACCGCCCGGCACCGGCCATCACGGAGAAACGGCAGCCGTCTATAACAGGAAAACGTCAGGAAGTGATACGACCCCTGATCCTGATAGCGCTTCAACCTGCTCGGCATTCGCCTATCCTAGGGGCCGCCCACATCGCAGCCCATACACCTTATGGGGACGTCTGGCCCACACACCTTACGGGGCGCCCCCATTCATGCGAGGCCGTATCGCGCATCGGTGGGTTTACGACTGCGCTCATACCGCGGTCGACACAATCCCTTTAGCGCATACTGAACACCAGAGGCTGAATCATGGCGGTTCTCGACTGGCCCAATGCAGCGCGGTCGAAAGCATTCCCGAGTCAGTGGAGCCTGGGTGTTCCGCAACACGCGCCTGCCGGTCGCCACCGTCTTCGAGAACCTCGAAGACCTCAACATCGAAGAAGTGATGGAGCAGTTCGACGTCACCCGCGAGCAGATCCAAGCCGTCCTGGACTTCGTTGCCCAAAGCCTGAAGTCCTAAGTCCCACCGGAACCCGGACGCCAAGCATGCTCATCTCGTGATCTCCCGCGAAGCGGACCTTATTCCGAATCCGTGTCAAGTCCCACAAAAGTTCAACTCACACATACCAAACCACATCCACCCCAAAATAGTTGGCCATTGAGATATACCCAATCCCGTACAATAGAACTAGAGATCAAAAGCAAAGGCAAAGGGCTGCAAGCCACCCCAAAAGGGGTGCGCTCGCAGCCCTTTTCCGTGAACGTGCCATCAACGCCCCACCAACCCAGAGCCAGGCCGCCGCAGATCGCCCACACGACTTGAAGCCATGACCGTGTTTCGCGTCACTCTCCGCGGAGCTACGTGTATTCCATAGCTGGCAGACTCGGTACGCCACCCGGGCGTAACACCGCAAGAAACAACACTTCGAACCTGAATCGAGCCGCAGCCACACATAGGACGGCGCCAACTCGCCTCAATGCAACACTTGCACGATTACTAGGGGGGAGGGGGGTAGTTGAGCCCCGTTACCTCTCAGTTACCCCCTCTTTCCGTCCCCGGTCCGTTCCACAGCGCGCAGGAGTTAAATAAGCACCTGAGAGCGCAGCCTGCCACATCGGTTTGGCACCGCCTCCGACCTAACTCTCTCCAAAAGGTCTCGGACCGGATCGGACACGAACCATGCAGCTCTGGAACGACTACGAAGGCAAAACCATCGCCGACATCTACACCCTCGGCAAGCTTCTCCGCCCCGAAGGTCGCAGCGCTCTATTCACGATCGCCGGCGACAGCGAATCTCCAGCCATCATCCGCCTCACAGAATCCCTGAACGATGAAGGCCAGATGCTCGCCTGCTGGAAGCGAGTCTCGAGCATCAAGCAGGAAAACCTGCTCGCCATCCGAGCCTTCGGCGAAACATCCCTCGCAGGTACGCCGCTCACCTACGCGGTTATGGAACCCACCGACGCAAACCTCGGTGAACTCCTCGCCGAGCGTGCCATGACGCAGACCGAAGCGATGCAGGTCGCCACCAGCCTCACCGCCGCGCTGTCTGCCCTTCACGCGAACGATCTCGTTCACGAACACATCGCGCCCATCAACGTCCTCGCCGTTGGCGAAACAGTAAAGCTCCGCACTGACTGCGTCCGCGTCTCCGTAGTTGACGAAATCACCACCGCTGAAGACTGCAAGGCTCTCGTCGAGCGCGACGTCCACGATCTCGCCACGCTTCTCCTCCGCGCCCTCACCCTGGAAAAGAAGCTCAGCCCCACAACCAGACTTCCCGCACCGTTCGACCGCATCATTCCAAACGCGATGAACGGCTCTTGGGGCCTCGCCGAGATCACCACCGCACTCACGCCAGCCGCCGCGCGGATGCCGATCGGAATGCCTCCCGCTGCCGCCAGAATCCCCAACGCGCTCCCCGTCAGCAAGTTGCCCATCGCCGCACCCGCGATCCACGCCGTGCCCGCCTCGCCTGCTTCCTCCGCCGCGCTCGACCGGGAACCGACCGTCGCAGCAAACCCGTCGTCGGCTCCCGCCGATTCCCCGCTCCTGTACCAGCGCCGCGTAGTTACTCCCATCGCTCCCGAAGCGCGCCGCGTGCCAATGCCAGTCTGGGCAGCCGCCGGTCTCGCCGCGGTCGGAGCCATTGCCGTCTCGCTGCACTCCGGCAAACCCGCAGAGAAAGTCCAGATCGTACCGGCCCCGAGCCTGACGCAACCCGCAGTGTCGCGCCCGATTAGCCAGCCTCTACCGAAAGAGACCGCGACCGTCGCTCCGCTGCCGCCCGCAACCGCGCCGCAACGTTCCGCTGCCAGCGGCGACGTCGCCTCCGTCAACCGACTCCAGCCAGGTTGGTACGTTATCGCCTACACCTTCAATCACGAGGAGCAGGCACGCAAGCGAGCGGCCGCCATCGTCAAGCACTACGGCTGGCTCCATCCAGAAGTAATCGCTCCTGGCTCGGGATCTGCATATCTCGTGGCACTTGGCGGACCCATGAGCCGCGATCAGGCGGAGTCCACCCGCAACCGGGCGCGGCAGGTTGGCATGCCGCGTGACACCTTCGTCCGCAACTACAAACCCAGCTAAGGCAGGTTGGATCGTCCATGCCGCTGCCGTCCGCAGAGACGTACCTGAAACGCTACTGCGGCCCGACGCCGCTACCACAGACCGCCCGAACGAGCTGAGCGCCCACACGTCGCTGAGTCGGTTCGGGCGGTCTCATGTCACGGGTTCCGCGCGTGATACAACGATGGATGATGACCTCTACTGCCATGCTCACTCCGCGTGAAGCTGCGCGGCTTCTGGGAGTCAGTTATCCCACAATCAAGCAATGGATACTGGCCGGGAAGCTGAAGACCGTGCAGACGCCTGGCGGGCACCATCGGGTTGCAGAGTCTGCCTTGAAGCCCTTCCTCGCCAAAGACGCGGAGAAGCAACCTGCGGAGTCGCGCGACCGCTACCGCAGGGTAAGCGGACGGAACCAGTTGGCAGGCAAGGTGGTCGCTGTGCGGCTCGAAGGTCTGCTGGCGGAAGTCGTGCTTTCAGTCGGTGAAGTCCGCATTACAGCGATCATCACCGCGGAAGCAGTCCGCGAACTCGGGCTGAAAAAGGGCGATTCTGCCGCTGCCTTGATCAAGTCGACCGACGTGATGATCGAGCGCCTCGACTAGCGATTCCCGCTTCGGGCGCCTCTGCTGATTGAAGTTCAGAATACCTTCGCGCCGGACCTGAAACACGCACGGGGCACGTTCCTTGCGCTAACGGTTCTATACGTTTAGATTCGTAGATGCTGGCCGGCTTGTCTGGGACTCTCCGCCCTTCACGTACAGCCGCCGACGCAAGGAAAGTTACTCTGCTTTCGGGAAGAGCCCGCATGAATGCTGGTTATAGATATGCGGCGCTTGTACATGCGCTCCTCCTATCCGTGTTGATGCCATGCGCTGCGTTTGGCCAGATCGCGGCAGCCATCTCGGGCCGTGTCGTTGACGCGTCGGGCGCCAGCGTGGCGAACGCGGCCGTCGTCCTCACGGACGTCGCCACCAACGTTGCCCAGACCGCCGCGACTACGTCAGTTGGGGACTACCTTTTCACGGCGGTCAACCCCGGTCTGTATTCCCTCGTAGTCACCGCGCCAGGGTTTCAGCGGTTCGAGCAAGCGGATATTAGAGTCACGCTCGGCGAGACCATGCACCCAGACCTGGCACTCCGCGTCGTAGGGGACCAGCAGACGGTCACAGTCACGGCGGACGATCCCGCGCTGCAGGCGAATACCAGTAACGTTCAAACCAATATCGCCGGGCAAACCGTCGTGGCGTTGCCTCTGAACTCCCGCAACTTCGTACAACTCTCCACGCTCGCGCCCGGGGTTACACTTCCGCCGGGAACCGTCCTGCCCCGTATCAACGGCGGTCGTCCTCGAACAAACGAATACCTCTACGACGGCATCTCCGCTCTGCAACCGGAGCCCGGACAGGTAGTGTTCTTTCCGATCGTGGACGACATCGAGGAGTTCACGGTCGAGGCCAACAATGTGCCGGCAGAATTCGGACGCTTCAATGGAGGTGTCGTTAACGTCGCCACTCGCGCAGGCACGAACGCAGTGCACGGAAGCGTCTTCGAATTCTTCCGTAATGAAGACCTGAACGCACGCAATTACTTTGCTGCGCCCGCACCGGCACCCAAGCCTGAGTACCGTCGCAATCTATACGGGGCAACCCTTGGCAGCCCCATTCTCCGCAATCGGCTTTTTGCCTTCGCCGACTACCAGGGCGTGAAGGCTCTGATCGGCCGGACAGTCATCTCCACCGTGCCAACGCTCGACGAGCGGCGAGGTGTGTTCACCGGTGTTGCGCACATCTTCGATCCGACCTCCACCAGGCTCGTGAGCGGCAGCAATGTCCGCGCCGAATTCCCCAACGACGTCATCAACATTCCGTTTGACCGTGCCGCGCAGGCGCTTCTGGCACGGTTCCCGCCTCCGACCACAAGCGGGCAGGCGAACAACTTCTCGCGTACTGCGAATGACGCTGACCATCAGAACCAGTTCGACCTCAGAGTCGACGCGGCATACCGCGCGTCTGACCGCGGGTTCGTGCGCTACTCCTACTTCTCCGACGTCGAGCAGCCGGTAACGCCGCTGCCGGACGGCTCTGGCGCGATCCCAGGCACGGTCATCGGGACAGCGGGCGTCTCCGGCCTGTCGCACGTGCTCGGACAGCAGACGGTACTCTCCGAGTCGCACAGCTTCAGCCGACATCTGCTTAATATCTTTCGGCTAGGCTACACACGACGAGGCAATAGCATTTCCGGGCCCATGTTGGCCGGTAGTGCCTCCTCGGCCCTCGGCGTCCCGGGCATTCCCAACAATGCAGCATTCGGCAACGCGCTTCCGTTGTTCACGTTCAGCGGCTTCCAGCAACTCGGACCATCCGCCAACACCTTCGCGCGGTATCAGACAGCAGTGTGGCAATCGGTGGACAGCATTTCGTGGAGCTACGGGTCTCATGCGCTGAAAGCTGGCATGGATCTCCGCTGGTATCAGCTCAACACGGTCTCTCCACCCAACCCGACCGGATCGTTCGCCTTCACCACTACAGGGACGGATCAGCAGGGCGTAAGCAACAGCGGTAATGCCTTCGCGAGCTTTCTGCTTGGGCAGGTGGATACCTTCCAGGTTGATCTTCAGACCGCCAAAATTCGTCCGCGCGACCACATCCAGGAATATTTCGTCCAGGACGATTGGCGGGTTTCCGACCGGCTCACGCTGAACCTGGGAGCGCGCTGGACTCTACACTCTCCTTCCACCGAAAAGAACGATCAGGGGGCGATCTTCAACCTGGCGAGCCAGCAGCTCGATTACCTCGGCCGGAATGGATATTCCCGCTCAGCCCGCGAGCTTCATTGGACCAACGTGGCACCGAGGATCGGATTTGCGTTCCGCGCAACACCAGCAAGTGTGATTCGCTCCGGCTTTGGCATCGTCTTCATCGACCAGTCTGGCATTACCACGCCCTTTACAACGCCCCAGTTCCCCTTTGTGCAGTCCGTCACGCAGAAGACCGCCGACTCGGTCAACGCTGCGTTTGCGCTCTCGAGCGGCCCCTCCGTAGCGCCTATCCCGCTCTCCGCAAGTGCCGGTCTTGGGCAGAGCGTCTACACGGTGAGGCGCAACGCGGGGTCAGGCTACTCCGAGCAATGGAACCTTGCGGTGCAGCATGCCTTCACGCGCAATCTGTCGGTTGACCTCGCGTACGTGGGCAGCCATATCGTCCATGTAGGTATACCGGACTCCAACCTGAACCAGCTCACGGCTGCGCAACTTGCACAGGGATCCTCGCTGCTCACCCCTGTGCCCAACCCATTTTTCGGCCAGCTACCTGCCTCAAGCTCGATCGGCGGTAAGACAATCACGAACGCGCAGCTGCTGAAGCCGTACCCACGCTTCCAGAATGTCGCAACCTACCGCAATAACTCCGGCACCACGAATTACAACGCCTTCGAAGCCAGGATCGAGCAGCGCTTCGCCCGAGGCATGTACCTGCTCGCGGCCTTCACCCACTCGAAGCTCATCGACGACGCAAGTTCAGTCTTCTCCTCCACGGTCCTCTCAAGCCCGAACTCCAATTCTCTTGTCGCCGCAGACACATTCCGGCCCTACCTCGAGCGCGATTCCTCTAATGGAGATACGCCGAACGTCACCTCCGTTGGGGGCATGTACCAACTTCCGCTGGGGCGAAATCACCGGTTCGCCTCAAGTGCACGGGCGGACGCGATTCTCGGCGGCTGGGCGCTGAACGCGATCGTATTGTTGCAATCGGGAATGCCCGTAACAGTAACGCAGGCGACGAATAGCAATGCGTTCGCAGGGTTCTCCCTGCAGCGACCCAACCTGGTCGCGAGACCTTGGCTTAGCCCAGCGTTGCGGACGCCCGCTCACTTCTTCAATACTGCAGCTTTCGGTACGGCGCCTCAGTTCACGCTGGGCAACGCGTCACGTAATCCCGTCCGTGGACCGTCGTATCGTGACGTTGATCTGGCTGTCGTGAAGTTGGCTCGCCTGGCGGAGCATACCGCGCTTGAGTTCCGCGCAGAGCTTTTTGACGTGACCAACACACCGGCCTTCGCGCAGCCCAACGGCAGCTTCGGCTCGCCAGCGTTCGGATCCATCTCCAGTACGACGACCGACCCTAGGGTCGCGCAGTTTGCAATCCGAATCAGCCGCTGAGACGGCGCTGACGACCCTAACTTGGGCGGGTATTCGCGACCCTCCGGCGTTCGCGGCGGGAAATTCGGCCAAAGGCGGCCGTCGGCACGGCTCAGGCCGTTCGCTACAGCTGAGTTCTGGTTCACGTACCATCAGTTCCCTTCCACCCAACGGGAAGAGGCAAACCCCAGCCCGCGTGCCGCAGCCGAATTCCCTCTACAATCGAAGGAGAGGAGACGAACCCCCAACATGGCCTACCCCGCAGCGTACAAGTACACCAAAGAACATGAGTGGATCTCGGTCGAGGGCACGTCTGGAACCGTCGGGATCACCGACTACGCTCAGAATTCCCTTGGAGACATCGTGTTTGTCGAACTTCCCAAGGTGGGCGACGTTCTGGAGGCCCACAAGATCTTCGGCTCGGTGGAAAGCGTAAAGGCCGTAAGCGATCTCTACTCGCCCGTTTCGGGCACTGTGACTGCCGTGAACACGGAGTTGAATGATGCGCCGGAAAAGGTTAATGCTGACGCGAATAACACCTGGATGCTCAAGCTGGAACTAGCTGAAACGGCTGATCTTGAGCATCTTCTAACAGCAGCTCAGTACGAGGCCTTTGTTTCTGAGGAGACCGGACACTAATTGCCGGCGACGTGACACTCTGACGCCTTTGATCGGCTCCGGCGGTCCCAGGGAGCTGCAGCGAATCATCTGGAACTCCGTTTCACCTAAGGAGAGTAACTCTTACCGTGCGCTATCTTCCCAAATCACCTCAGGATCGCAACGAGATGCTGGCAGACATTGGCGTCGAGTCGGTCGAAGGCCTGTTCGCCACGATTCCCGAGGAGTACCGTCTCACGCGGGATCTCGCCATCCCACGCCAGCACTCGGAATCCGAGATTCTCGACCGCTTTCGCGGATTCGCGGACGCACAACGCTAACGGATATGCCAGCTTCCTCGGTGCCGGCGCATACCGCCACTATCGTCCTGTGGTGATCGATTCCCTGATTCAGCGCGGCGAGTTCCTGACCTCCTACACGCCATACCAGCCGGAGATATCGCAGGGCACGCTCCAGGCGATGTTTGAGTTCCAGACCATGATCTGCGAGCTCACAGGCATGGAGATCGCCAATGCAAGCATGTACGACGGGTCCACTGGCGCCGCTGAGGCCATGATGATGGCTGTGCGTGTCACGGGTCGGGACCAGGCCGTGATCGCGAGAACGGTCCACCCGGAATACCGGGAGGTGGTTCGCACCTATGCTCAGCATCAGGAGATCCCAATAGCCGAGGTTGGCTATGCGGCAAACGGGCGAGTAGATATCGCCGCACTGTCGGCGGCCATCACCGAGAAGACCGCATGCGTGATGATCCAATCCCCCAACTTCTTCGGGACCATCGAGGATGTGGCTGCTATCGCGGAACTTGCGCATAGCAAGGGCGCGCTGTTGATTGTTTCGATCGCGGAGGCGGTTTCGCTTGGCATTGTGCGACCGCCCGACGGAGGCGGATATCGTCTCGCTGGAGGCACAGAGCTTTGGCGTGGCGCCGAGCTTCGGCGGTCCGTACTGTGGCGTGATCGCGTGCAAAGAGAAGTTTCTCCGGCAGATGCCCGGACGGATTGTGGGGGAGACCAAAGACAAGAACGGCAAGCGCGGGTTCGTTCTCACCCTCTCCACCCGCGAACAGCACATACGCCGAGAGAAGGCCACAAGTAACATCTGCACCAACCAGGCGCTGGTCGCCATGATGGTCACAATCTTCCTTACTGTCTACGGCAAAGAAGGGCTCCGCGAACTCGCCGAACACAATCTCGCGAAAGCTGCGTACCTGCGGAGTGTTCTGGCGGGCAGCGGAGATAGCGGAGCCAAGGTTTTGTTTGAAGGGGCTCCCCGATTCCACGAGTTCGTGCTTAACCTGCCCCGCTCCGCTGAAGAAACCAACTCATCATTGCTAGAGCAGGGAGTAATCGGCGGTCTGGCACTCGCCCGTTGGTATCCGGAACTTGGCCCCAACGCAACCCTCTGGTGCGCTACGGAAGTGAGTCGCCGGCTGGATATAGATAAGGCCGCCGAAGCGCTCCACATCCTGAGCCAAACCCCTGAGTTGACGCCCGCTTAGGATTCACAGGAGAACTGCCAAACCTGTTTTTACCTGCTGATGTAGCAGCCATTCACACTATGGACATCTCTGCAATCGAAGGGCACGAACTCCACTCCGTCACTTTTATCGAGGACTTCCTCGAACTGCGCTTCGGTAAGCCGCTGCTTACGTTGTACGAATGGCCCTATGTGATGCTGACCGACTTCTCCGTAGGGTACGGCGAACCCGAGTACCGCAATGCGCTGTGCGCCCAGATCGGCGAAATGGTGTCCTCCGCGACGCTTGAAGAAGGAGGCGCCCTCACCATCGAACTTGCGAGCGGGGTGGTGCTCGGACTTTCTCTGCGCGAGGAAGACCTCGACACCCCTGAGTCCGGTTCCTACTCCGAATCCGGTGATCCCATTGAAGCAGAGGCATTCTGAAGGCGGATTGTTCCACGTGGAACAATTTAGTTACCCATCGCCGTTACCACATCGGTAACGCCACACGACGTACCTCTCAGTAGGACAATCGATTATGGTTCAGGAAAAATTCATTGGCAGCCCGCGCAAGGCCGGCACCCACACCAACCAGAACGAGGGGCTGATCTTCGAGAAATCCTCCCCCGGCAAGCGGGCTTACCGCATGGCCGAGTTCGACGTTCCCGCCATCAACGCCGCAACCCTGCTGGGTGACGCCGCGCGGCAGCGACGGCCTAGGCGCCATGCCTGAACTCTCAGAGATCGAAATCGTCCGGCACTTTACGCGCCTGTCCACCTGGAACTACGCGATCGATCTGGGCATGTACCCACTCGGCTCCTGCACGATGAAGTACAACCCCCGCGTAAACGAGGCGGTAGCCCGTCTGGAAGGCATTGCGGACGCGCACCCTTACCAGCCGGAGTCGCTCTCGCAAGGCTGCCTGCAGATCATGCAAATGCTCTCGGAATGCCTGCTCGAGATCACAGGCATGGACTCGATCACCCTGCAGCCTGCTGCAGGCGCCCACGGCGAATTTACGGGAATCCTGCTCGTGCGGGCGTATCACGAGTCGAAGGGCAACGCCCGCAAGAAGATCTTGATTCCGGATTCCGCCCACGGCACAAACCCCGCCACAGCCGCAGTAGTCGGCTACCAGGTTGCGAACCTGAAGTCGAACGGCGCAGGGATGGTTGATCTCGCCGAACTCGAGCGCATGGTGGACGAAGACACCGCTGCACTGATGCTCACTAACCCTTCCACTATCGGCGTCTTCGAATCGGACATCCACAAGATTGCCGACATCCTGCACGCCAAGGGCGCGCTGCTGTACATGGATGGCGCGAATATGAACGCGTTGGTGGGCAAGACTCGCCCCGGCGACTTCGGTGTGGACGTGATGCACCTGAATCTGCACAAGACCTTCTCCACCCCGCACGGCGGTGGGGGCCCTGGATCCGGCCCGGTAGCGTGCAAGAAGATCCTTGAGCCATTCCTCCCTACCCCGGTGCTCACGACGCGAGCCGGCGGTACGCTCGGACTCGACTACGACCGGCCACACTCCGTGGGCCGGGTGCGGATGTTCTACGGCAATTTCGGCATGTTTGTGCGTGCACTTGCGTACATCCTGGCGAACGGCCCGGACGGGCTGCGGCAGACGACCGAAGACGCTGTCCTGAACGCGAACTATTTGCGCGCCAAGCTCGAGGATACCTTCGAGCTGCCGTTCAAGACCCGCACGCTGCACGAGGTCGTCTTCTCCGACAGGCTGCAGGCGAAGAACGGCGTGAAGACGGGCGACATGGGCAAGCGCCTGATCGACTATGGGTTCCACGCCTACACCGTCAGTTTTCCGATGATCGTCCCGGGCGCCATGATGATCGAGCCCACGGAGAGCGAAAGCCGCGAAGAACTCGACCTGCTGGTGGATGCGCTGAAGCAGATCGCGAGAGAAGCTGCCGAGAACCCGGAACTGGTGCAGACCGCGCCGCATACCACCCGGCTACAGCGTCTGGACGAGACGGCAGCGGCACGGAAGCCTGTCCTGCGTTGGTACCCGCAGGACGTCGAAGCGCCGGCCACCCAGCCCGGAGCACTGGGCCCGACGCTCCCGCGAAGGAGTGGTAGGGATAGCAGGTTCTACCATCCGAACGTGCTAGGCTTTATACTGCGCGCCCGTAGCTCAGCTGGATAGAGCGGCAGCCTCCGAAGCTGTAGGTCAGAAGTTCGAATCTTCTCGGGCGCACCACTTCAAATTTGCCTCACACAAGAAAAGCCCCGGATCGCTCCGGGGCTTTTCTGTTGCGCTTCAGTTCAGCTTAGAAGAACAATTTCGCCGAGAACTGCATCTGGCGAGCCGTGTACAGTCCATTGTTGGTGCACTCGGCGCCCCGAACGCGTTGAGCTGTTGGCTCACCGGGGGAGGAGGGCAGGTTCGGGTTGGGCGCAATGCAGCCCTGCAGCGTCGAGCCGTTGGGCACGGCCGTGGCAACGCAAGTGTCCGTGCCTCGAGGTCGCTCCGACGTTCAGGTATTGCGAGTGCGTACCCACTACGCCAGTGATGATCTGGTGGTTCAGAAGGTTGAACGCATCCAGCTGAGAACTGCATGTACACCTTTTCGTGGATCGGGATGTTGCGCGAGACGCGGAAGTCCAAGTCGTTGAAGCCGGGGCCGATGATGCTGTTCCGTCCGATCTGCGGAGGACGGCCGGTGGTGGCGAGACCAGAGCCTGAGCTGATCGCGCCGCCGTAGATGCCGCCGTCGTCGCCGTAGCTGTGGCGCTCGTGGAGCCGGAGTAGACGGTACCCGCCATGCGACATAGAGATCGGCTGCCCGGCGGAGGCAATGTCTGCACCCGAGAAGATCCAGTCGTCGAGCAGGTGCTTCGCGAGCTGCGTTGCTCTCAAGACAGTGCGGCTGGTAGACAAAGCTGAGCGTGAATCGGTTGCGGATGTCGATATCCGACAGGCCGTTCTCCGCCTTCTGGTTATTGGGATCGAGTGGCGGGTCGCCACCATAGAAGGTGCCATTGCTGCCCTGCACCTGGCCGGTATCGGTGGCTCTGGACCAGGTGTAGTTCGCGATAACCTCCAGACCGTTCGAGAAGGGGCGGCGCACTGTAGCGGCCAGCGAGTTGTACCAGGTGTTCGCCTTGGAGAAGCCCGTGTTGTAGGTAGCGATGGACTGGTTGATCCGGTCACGTGGGCAGGTACACCGGTACGGTCAGCTGCTGGGTGACGTTGTTGTTGATGTCCTGCACGTTGTAGGTGCGGAGTCCGTGGGGAGTCTGGCCCAGCAGGTTGGCGTCCACGAAAACCGGCAGACGCATGCCGCGTGTGCCGACATACCCGACCGAAAGGCTCATCTTGCCCGGCAGCGCTCTGCTCGACGGAGAAATCAGCTTCGTGCGCATAGGGCGGGACGAAGTTCGGGTCTAGTCCATGGAAGCTCTGCGCGCCGACCACCGTCGGACCGTTGACGGCGGGAACCGTCCGCCGGCTGGGAACCAGGGCGCCCGAGAGATAGATGGTCCCGTGGGGATAAAGGAACATTGGGGAACCTGAGCAGACTGCCCGCAGCCGGTACCGTAGCGCAGGAGACGGTAGGTTTGGCCTTACCTTGCAGACGTTGGTCGCGCCGCATCCGGAGTAGTTGTAGTTGATCTGCACGATGCCGTTCTCTACGCGATCCGCGTAATAAGTGCTGCCCTGATTGAGCGCCGAAAACAAGTCCGTAGCCGCCACGGACCACGGTGCCCGGATAAGCCTGCCACGCGAATCCTACTCGCGGCTGAACGCGGTTGGTGACGTTCTTGATCGTGGCGCTGTACTTGGGGAAGGGGTTGGCGTAGATGGCCGGGTTTACGCCCGCCGGAGGAGTGAGGAACTGCGGCGCAGGCGTGAGTTGAACGTCATACCGAACTCCGGCCGTGAGGGTGAACGTGGGGACTGATCTTCCACGTGTCCTCGGCAAAGCCGTCCAGCATGTTCATGTAGAAGTCATCCTTGCCCTGCGTCCGGCAGCAGTGTTGATCAACGTCCACGGTCTGAACGAAGGTGGTGTAGTGATAGCCGGCAAATGGGTCCGTATCACCGGCTTGCCCCGCGAAGGCATCCTGCACATAGCTCTGAAAATTCGCGTTGTTGTTGGTTCCGCAGTAGCTGTAAATGCCGCCGCCCTTGGAACAGATTGATCATGATCTCGTGCACGTTGTTGATGTCGCCGCCGAACTTGAGGCTGTGGTGGCCCTTGGTGGTCGAAAAAACATCGGTGAACTGAATGCGATGCTCGTCCGGCTCTGCAACGCGAGGCAGCGCATTGGGCATACCGAATGTCACGATGCCGGTCGCAGACCGACGGGCCCGGACGCGTTCGCCCCAGCTGTCTCAAGATCCCGGCCGTACTGGAAGTGAATTTGGTTGACCGATGACTTGAAAAGCTGGGTCGTCAAGCCGCCAACCAGGAACCGCTCGTGGTAGCTCGTCGGACGCATTGGTCGAAGGCGAGCTGTTGCTGAAGGTATTCGCCGGGCTGTAGCCGTAGGTCGAGTCGAAGTCTACGAAGTTGTAATCGACAAATGCATCGTTGCGGCTGTTGATGTGAGCGTCAAGCCGCGGAAAGAACAGGTTCTGCTTCTGGAAAGCGTCCGGGAGCCGCACTCGAGACGGCCCTGCAGGAAAGAGATGGCGCTGATGCACTGCGCGGCCGTGACCCGTTGTTGCGGCGAGACCGTTTGCCCGAGTAGCCGGCAGTACCCACCACAGGGCACTGGGCCGGGGTGGCGTTGTTGGTGGCGTGTAGCTCGCCCGCCGCAGTCGAGAGATAGTGTTGCTGTCCGAGTAGAGAACGCGGCCAACTTTGCGGAAGCCATCGTACGTAAAGAACAGAAAGAGACGGTCCTTGATGATCGGGCCGCCGACCGACCCGCCGAACTGGTGCTGCTGATGAATCGGCTGGGTCAGCAGGAATGGCGTGCCGCTGTTATGCAGCGCCTGAAATTTGCTGTAGGGGTCAAGTGCGTTCAGTCCGGGTAGCGCAGGTAGTAGAACAGGTCCCCATGGATCTGGTTGGTACCGCTCTTGGTGATTGCGTTCACCTGTCCGCCAGCGGCCTGGCCGAACTCAACCGAGTAGTTCGAAGTCTCCGCCTGGAACTCCTTGATCGAGTCGATCGAGTAGACGTACGGCGCACCTGAAGAACGGCCGCGGGCCTCCGAGAAGAGCATCTGGTTGTTGTTCGAACCGTCCACGTAATTCTGGTTGTAGAGGCCGCTGATCCCATGGAAGCTGACCAGCCCCGTGCCACCGTCCTGCACTACGTTCGGCGTGTTCAGCACGAAAGCGCTCCAGTTGCGGGATGCGACTGGGAGGTTTGCCAGAAGTACGGGATCAAAGGTCTGCGAGACTTCGGTCTTCTCGGGATCGAGAATAGGCGTCTCGCTGGTCACTTCGACCTGGGTGAGACGAGCCCCGGGGCAGAGCCGCGTCCACGGTAATGGTCTGGCCGACGGTAACTACGAGATTCTTGTCGGTCCATTTTCGCGAAGCGATCCGCCTACCCAGTACCACTTCGTAATGGTCCGGGCTGGAGGAATGCTGCCGTTGTAGCTCGCCGGCGCAATCCGTTGCCAGGGCCGGAAACACCCGTATCAGTATCTGTGATCAAAACGGGGGCATTCGGCACGGCCGCGCCGGAAGTATCTTTCACGGTTCCCGATGATGTTACCCGAGCCGGAGTTTGGGCGAACGCGACAGTTGGATTTCCGACAAGCTCGAGAACGGCCACAGAGGACTGTAGAGATTTGAACAGGAAGATGAAAGGTGGACTTTTTCGACGTGACTGTCTTGAAAGGGCTGGCTCCTGGGGACCGTCTGCGGTCGGCGCGGTCCGGCGTGTAGCGCTTCAGTGGCTGACCGCCCGTGTAGGGTGTTCACCTCCAGACGAATCACAGGACCGTTGAATACGGCCAGCGTCTATAGATTCTATTGCGTGTGTAGAGGTTCGCCCGACACCCTGTCTATGTCAAGTGAAATTCCGGGTAACAACGGCCTGAGCAAAGGTCCAAACCCGCCTCCACCCTCAAGTTAGTGCAGATGTTCCGCTCGGGCGCTCATTCAGTGCAGCTTGTCGGGGATTACGGCGTACTGGATCAGCACCTCAAAAGGCACGATCCGCAGCGTAGCCTCGTGCGTAGCCTCAAGAACCACGGGGCATGCAGCCCCCGCCTGCTGGCACTGAACCAACGCGCAGCGCATACGCACCAGCGATCCCCAGGCTTCAGACCGGGAAATCCATATTGGGGCATTGGGGTAGAAAGGTCGTTGCCCAGTGACCTCGAAGCATGTAGGAATGCGCGGTCCACGATGCAGCAGACCGTGTGTACACCCAGATCGTCAGCTCCAGTTTCACAGCATCCAGTACGGAAAAATCCAGTCATCGGAGTGCAGCCGCACGTTGCCGAGCGGCTGGCCGAGTACGTTGCGGGCATTAGGTTCTAGCGCGGGCGGGCACCGTTCAAGAGTAGCGCGTTTTCGGCTTTCTGATATTTCAGCCGAATCGGTGTCGTAGGGGTGACGATGCCAGAGCGGCGGTGGCGTAGTATGAGCGCTGGAGGGCTCCCCGTCTCGAATGTACCGTCTGTTGGCGCTGCTTCGGCTCATTCATCGCGAGCTCTATCTGCTTGGCCCGGGCATTGTGTTCGCCGTCCTTAGCAAGTACCGGGTGCAGTGCTCGTGGTTGATCGTATTGCTCTGCGCGGCCACGGCAGTCTTCGACCTGATCCGATGGCGCTGGCTAGGAGGCTTGCTGTGGACGGCCGCGGCAGCCGTGCTCTTTGCCGGGTTTGAAAGCGATGCGCGGTTATGGGGGACTTCGACCACGATCGCGCTCGGCTGGACAGCTATAGTGCTCGCTGTGGGCGCAATGCTCAACGCCTTCGCACAAGAGTTGCGGGTGTCATTGGCGCTGGCGAGGCGGGAGAGGCATGCGCTCCGGAGGGTTCAGCCGGGGGCACCCTCTCGACCTGAGCGGAGTGATGTGCGGCCCGCGCACGGCACACGCCGATACGGTGAGCGGGATTGATCATGCTGCGTGCGAAAGCTCCTGCAAACAATGATTTCCGATTACTCTCGCAAGCACCTGGGCTCTGCATATGAACCCTAAGCCATGCTGCGCACCGGGGACTAAACACTCCCCGACTTCCGGGATCACTGTCGCATCCCCCTCACGGGGTGGGCCGGAAGTCCGGAATGGCACGCCGGCGCATCTCACGAATCGGGCA
The DNA here is from genome assembly GCA_963791875.1 of uncultured Acidobacteriaceae bacterium. Taxonomy (GTDB): domain Bacteria; phylum Acidobacteriota; class Terriglobia; order Terriglobales; family Acidobacteriaceae; genus Edaphobacter. Next base: position 188,948 of record CAWBUI010000013.1, on the reverse strand, counting down.
GATCGCTCGCCCGAGATATACCTTCCTGGCGGTGCCTTTCTGATGGGCACGGACTACGTGGGCGCCTTTGAGGCTGACGGAGAGGGTCCGGTTCGGTCCGTCACTTTGTCCCCCTACGCGTTGGATACCTACCCGGTCACCAACACGGAGTACAGCGATTTCGTCGCCGCAACGGGGTACTGCACTGAGGCACAGCAGTTCGGGTGGTCCTTCTGCTTCTGGATGCAGCTTGATCCTGGACGTCTGGATGAGCTTGTGGAAGATACCGTTGCCGAGGCGCCGTGGTGGTGCAAGGTTCCAGGTGCGGATTGGGCACATCCGGAGGGGCCGGGATCGGACGTGGGAACACGCGGCAATCATCCCGTGGTCCATGTCTCCTGGAACGACGCCGCCGCGTATGCGGCGTGGGCGGGTAAGGCGTTGCCCACGGAAGCGCAGTGGGAGAACGCCGCACGTGGCGGGCTCGTACAAAAGCTCTACCCGTGGGGGGACGAGCTGACGCCGGACGGACAGCATCGTTGCAACATATGGCAGGGGGAGTTTCCACGCGCGGACACAGCAGAAGACGGTTTCCGAGGGCCATGTCCGGTCGACGCGTTTCCCCCAAACGCTTTGGGTTTGTACTCCATGACAGGGAATACATGGGAGTGGTGCGCAGACTGGTTCTCAACTGACTGGAGCGGTATGCCGTTGACGAACCCCCGAGGGCCACGGGGAGGAGGCGAAGCCAAAGCGATGCGTGGCGGATCGTTTCTCTGCCATGCGTCGTATTGCAACCGGTATCGCGTGTCTGCGCGAACGGCGAACACGCCCGATTCGGCCGCGAGTAATATCGGCTTCCGCTGTGTCGTAGACTTGTAGCCCACGCAGTGCGGGGGAGTTATTCCGATGAATGAGCAAGAAAGAAGCACCAGCCGACGCAGCTTTCTGAAGACGGCGGGTGCCGCGGTGGCATCAGCCGTTCCAGGTGTCTCTTCGGCTGGGGCACACGGTGAGGAACTCCCTCGAGGTACGGGGACACGGAAGCGTCCGCTGAATGTTCTGTTTTTCATGTCCGACGATATGCGGCCGGAGCTTGCGAGCTACAATTCGCGCTTCCACACACACTCCCCGAACATCGACGCGTTAGGGGCGCATGGCGTGCGCTTCGACAGAAACTATTGCCAGTTCCCGTTGTGCAATCCGTCCCGTTCCTCGCTCTTCACAGGGCACCTGCCGCGAGAGACCGGTGTGCTTGGCAACGGGACAGCCGTGGCCAAGGAGCGGCCAGAGTGGATGACGCTCCCGCACCTTTTCCGCGAGAACGGGTATACGACGCTGCGCTCGGGCAAACTCTTCCATGCTGGTCTGGATGATCCGGCGGCATGGACAGAGTTCGACGGCGATGTCGAGTCTATGCACCCCACACAAGTCGGACGCAAGCTGGACATTCCGCGCGCCCAGATCCCTATGCCGGACGGGGCCCTGCCTGCCCTGCCGCAGGACAATGCGCGAGCTGCCCACTCGGATGAGATTCTGGTGCTGGAAGGAAACGGGGAAGGAGCCGGTGACTACCAGGTTGCAGATCGCGCAATCAAGTACCTGAACCGAGTCGCGGCGGATCCCTCTAAGCCGTTCTTCATAGGCTGCGGCTTTTCAAAACCGCATTCTCCTCCCCAGGCTCCACAACGTTTCTTTGACATGTACGACCCGGCGAAGATCACGCTGCCGCCTGATTTTGCGGCCTGGCCTACGGTGCCCCCCGGGTTCCCGCGTGCGGCAATCCGTCCGCGCAATGCCGACCTGTTCATCGGTCGCGGTGCATCGGAGTCAGAGGCTCGCGAAGTTATTCGAGCCTATATCGCTTCAATTTCATGGGCGGACTGGAACCTCGGTCGTGTGGTGGCGGAGCTAGAACGGCTGAAGCTGCGGGATAACACTCTCATCGTGTTTGTGGCTGACCATGGCTATCAACTGGGCGAAAAGGGGAAGTGGTCAAAAGCGGGGTCTCTATTTGAAGGCGGTACCCGAGTTCCGCTCATCATCGACATGCCAGGGGCAAAGGGCAATGGACGCGCCTGCTTGCGCACGGTGCAGTCGCTGGATTTGTACCGTACGCTCGCAGAGCTTGCAGGCCTGACTCCTCCGGCTCATGTGCTCGGCGACTCCCTTGTGCCCCTTCTTCAGAATCCCCAAGCGAGATTGGGGACATGCCGCGTACTCCATATGGAGCGAAGACGGCAGCACGATACACGGCACCGCGATTCGGACCGAACGGTACCGCTACGCCGAGTTCAAGAAGCCGAGGCCAAATGCCGCGCCGGCAGAATACTCCATGCTCTTCGATGTGCACGCCGATCCCATGGAACTGACGAACCTTGCAGGCGATGCAAAACACGCGGCTGATACGGGCGCACCTTTCTCAATTGGTAAATGAGTACAGCTATCCCTCCGGGTAACGGGACACCTGGGGTTAGCCTGCGGACTCCAGCGCCCGCCGTGCGCTGCGCTGGTCTCGCCATGCAGTGCGGGCCGAAATTGCGATACAGCTACCCGAGGGCGGTTGGCGCACGGTAAGCGCCCGAATGGGCTAGGCTCGACGAACGGGTTAGGGCTGAGTCCCGTACCATAGGGGTGGAGGGCCGATGGGAAACGCTCCGCTTCAGACAAGGCCTGTGGGCCGTCAGCGCATCACTCTGGGCGTGTGCGGCGGAGTAGCCGCCTACAAAGCCGCCGAACTGGTGCGGGCTCTTCAGCAGCAAGGTGCGGACGTGCACGTGGTGATGACTCGTGCCGCGGAGGAGTTCGTTCAGCCCCTTACGTTCTCATCCCTGACGGGTCACAAGGTGATCACGAGCCTATGGCACGGAACCCACGACGAAGCAGCACCGGCGTCGGGCCTCGACGATGAGGGACAGATTGAGCACATTGCGGAGGCCCAGGCAGCCGATGCTTTGGTTATTGCGCCCGCTACCGCGAACATACTTGCAAAGTTGGCGCACGGTCTCGCAGATGACTTCCTGACAACGATGTACCTGGCGACTACCGCTCCGGTGATCGTGGCCCCCGCAATGAACGTGAACATGTGGAACCATCCGGCGACGCGTGCAAACGTGAAGCTGCTGCGCGAGCGTGGCACTGCGATGGTGGAGCCGGACGCAGGCTACCTGGCCTGCGGCATGACGGGTTCCGGCCGTCTTGCTGCAGTGGAGGAGATCGCTCGCGTGGTCCTTGAAGCTGTCGGGATGCGGCAGAGCGGACCGAGCAAAGGCCGCAAGAAGGATCTGGTCGGCGAAACGGTTCTTGTAACCGCGGGCGGAACGCGCGAGGCTATCGATCCCGGTTCGGTACCTTGGGAACCGGTCATCGGGCAAGATGGGCTACGCGATCGCAGAGGCCGCGTACAAGCGGGGCGCGCAGGTGGTGCTCATCTCCGCGCCGACTGCGATCTCCCCACCCGCACGGTGCGCGTTTGTTCCGGTTACGAGCTCGGAAGAGATGCGAGTGGCAGTGATGGAGCACCTTCCGTCCTCTACCGTCGTCATCAAAGCCGCGGCGGTTGCAGACTTTCGCATGCCGGCGGTAGCGTCGACGAAGCTGCGCCGCGAAGGCAACCTGCACCTGGATCTGGAGCCTACGGAAGACATCGTCCGCGGTGTGGTGGAGGCGCAGCACCCCGGCACGCTGGTGATCGCGTTCGCTGCCGAAATGAACGCCGACGTAGATCAGGCCCGCGAAAAGATGCTGCGCAAAGGGGCCGATGCCATTGTGCTCAACGATGTCTCGCGTCCGGGAATCGGCTTCGACTCCGAGCGCAATGCGGCGACGTTTGTGACCTGCGATCGGGCTGTAGAGATCCCGGAGATGAGCAAGCGCGAGATGGCCGACCGCATCCTTGACCAGGTTCTGTTACTCCGTGCCGCAGAGACCGACAAACTCCAGCCGAAGTCGCCCGCCTAGGGAGCGTCCTGGTGCCGAGAGAGATCTCGCCAGGACAGCAAGCCGAACTGCGGCAGACCCGAAGCCTGCATCACCGCGCGAACGATCGCGCGCTGCATCACCACCGCGCCGATGGCTCCGATGGCGCTCACTTCGGCCTGCAGTTTCGCGGTGCCTGTCGAAAGCGCAAATGCGACGTCGCCGTCGGCCATGGTGTGCACGGGATGAATCGCTCGCGCAAATCCATCGTGAGCCATTTGAGCGATCTTGGTCATCTGGGTCTTGCTGAACGCCGCGTTCGTGGCTACGACGCCGAGGGTGGTGTTTGCCCCTGCCTGGCTTAGAACATGCTCCCCGGCAAGCAGTGCCGCTGTGGAGTCATGGAATCCGAGGCCGTTGGGCTTTCGAGCCCCAGCGATGATTTCACCGGTATCCGGGTGGAGCACGTCACCCAGAGCGTTGACGGCGGCAAGGGCGGCAACAACGATCCCCGTTGTTCCGATCTTCACGGACGCCGAGCCCAAACCGGATTTCATCGCGGTGCCCATCCCAAACATTTTGCCTACCGTGGCGCCTGCTCCGGCGCCGATGCTGCCCTCTGCCACCGGAGCGCCTGTTGCTGCGAGACAGGCCTTATAGCCAGAGTCTGCTGTGGGTCGGATGTGGAAGTCGCCGACTCCGAGATCCATCAAGATAGCCGCCGGCACGATGGGGACAACGCCACTTTTACCTATGGGATAACCGCTGTGGTGCTCCTCGAGGAAACGCATTACGCCGCTGGCCGCGTCCAGGCCGTAGGCGCTGCCGCCTGAAAACAGGATGGCGTTTACGCGTTCGACCAGGTTGGTTGGGGATAGTAGATCGGTCTCCCGGGTGCCAGGCGCTGAACCGCGCACATCCACGCCCGCGGTAGCGCCGCCATCGCACAGCACCACGGTACAGCCAGTGGGACGCTCCGGCAGGGTATAGTGCCCGACACGGAGGCCGGGAACGTCGGTGAGCGATCCCCCGGGCGGGAGTGCCGGACCCTGGTGGTTTGCAGATTCCGCAACTCCGGAAGGTTCCAAGCCCAGCGTCGCGGCGAGCGGCAGGCCCAGCAGGGTACGGGTAAAGTCCCGACGTTCCATGATCATCGTCCTTTCATCCAACCGCAGCATAGTCGCCAAACTTCTGAACCGCCACGAGGCTAGGGCAGGTCGAGAGTGGCCCGCCTGCTCTCCGTACCCCCTGAAAAAGCCGCAGAGCGCGACTGTGTGTCGGTATCATGACGAGACAGACAGTGAAAGCCGAGCATCACCAAAGCCGCGGTGGCGATACCGATGGTTTGCGGCGAGAGTAGGCCGAAGCCTCCTCCATGGGTGAGACGCATCGTCACGGCTGTGACCCCCAAGGCGCAAAAAATTGAAGCAAGCGCCGCGATCGAGGTCACCCGTCGCGAATAGATTCCTGCGATGACTGGGACAAGCAGGGCCACCGCGATCAGTCCATAGAAGATAGTGACGGCGGCGATGATCGACGGCAGCAGAATCGCGAGAAGAATCCCGAGCAGGCCAGCACCGACCGATGTGCCACGGCTGATCGCCACCATTCTCCGCGGCGACACCCCCGGTTCGAAGAACGTCTTATAAAGGTCGACAGCGAGAGAAGTAGAGAGCATAAAGAGAATTGCGTCGGTCGCGCTCAACTCTGCCGAGAAGATGGATGCGAGCGTCCAGACGCCGAGCCAACGTGGAAGCAGCAGCTTCATCGCGGAAGGCAGCGCAAGCTCAGGGTTGGCCAGGTGCGGGAGCGCCGCGAGAGCGCACAGCCCGAGTACGGCGGGGACGAACGCAAAGATCGCCTGACCCAGCGAGTTCATTCCGACGCCGAGCCTCACGGCGCGGACGTCACGCGCACTGTAGACCTTCTGGATGAGCCCTGGCGAAACGAGGAATGAAGGAACAAGGATAGCGACCCACGTCAGCAACTGCTTTGCGCCTGCCCCCGTCATGCTGAAGAGCGCCGGGGAAGCAGTCGCCGGGGATTGTGCCGCAACCATCGCCTGCAGATGTCCCCAGCCGCCGAGCGCGTGAAGTGCAAATGGCAGAGCGAGCAGAAGTCCAGACATGGTGACGAAGAGCTCAAACGTATTCACGAAGGAGGACGAGACGAGGCCGCCTGCGGTGCAATAGACGATCGCGACAGCACCGCCCAGCAGGCAGCCCTGCCACTTTGGAACGCCGGCGACGGTGTTCAGGACCCATGCAATCGCGATCAACTGGGCGGAGAGCAGCGCCAGAGATCCTGCCCAGAAGAGCACCGCAATGGTCGCCTTCACGGCCTTACCGAAACGCAGTTCCAGGAAGTCCTGAAGGGTCGCGAGGTTATGCTGACGAGCGATCGCCCACAGCCTGGGCCCGAGCGTCTGGGATAGGAGCAGCGTTCCGACTGCTGCCGAGCCGACCCACCACCACGCCGAAAGCCCGAACCGGTATCCCAGGCCGGCAGCTCCTACCGTGGATCCGGCGCCGATGTTTGCAGCCAGAAAGGTTGCGAAGATGCGTCCAGGCCCAAGGCTTCGGCCTGCCACCAGAAAGTCCGCAGAGCTCCGGACGCGTCGGCTGATTGCAATGCCGAGCCCCATGAGGAAGACGGAGTACGTAAGTAAGGCGGCGAGATACAGGTTCATGGCACAGGGTAGACGCCCGTGGGTCGCCTCCCACGATCATCCTACGCCCCGTCGTGCGGAGCGCATAGCGCTAGCCCAACGTGGGCATGCTTGTGTCGACGCCCGTGCGGATACCTGTCGGCCAGCGCGCCGTTACTGTCTTCAGGCGTGTGTAGAAGTGGACGCCCTCCAGCCCATGAACAGCATGGTCGCCGAAGAGCGACCGCTTCCATCCGCCAAAGCTGTGGAAGGCCATGGGCACGGGGATCGGCACGTTGATGCCGACCATACCCGCCTGCACGTTTTGCGCGAAGGTGCGGGCGCTGTCCCCGTCGCGCGTGAAGATGGAGGTCCCGTTGCCGTACTCGTGCTCGTCGATCAGGCTTTGCGCGGTTGCGTAATCTCGAGCCCGAACGATCGCCAGAACAGGGCCGAAAATCTCTTCGCGATAAATTCGCATCTCCGGCTTGACGTGGTCAAAGAGGCACGCGCCGAGGAAGAACCCGTCACCACGCGGAAGGGAGGCCGCGCGTCCGTCTACCACTAGCTCTGCTCCCTCTTGCTCGCCGAGGGCCACGTAGCCGCGCACCTTCTCAAGGTGAGCGCCGGTGACGAGAGGACCTAACTCTGCGCCGCTCTCCATGCCTGGGGAGACAGTCAGTGCAGCAATGCGCGGTTTGAGCTTCGCGATCAACTCGTCTGCTGTCGAATTTCCCACTGCCACTGCGACAGAGATGGCCATGCAGCGCTCACCGGCAGAGCCGAACGCTGCCCCGACAAGTGCGTCTGCGGCCTGGTCGAGATCCGCGTCGGGCATAACAATCATGTGGTTCTTCGCGCCGCCCAGGGCTTGCACGCGCTTGCCCTTTGCAGTTCCGCGCGCATAGACGTACTCGGCGATGGGAGTTGAGCCAACAAAGGAAACCGCGCTGATCCCGGGATGGTCGAGTATGCCGTCCACGGCTACCTTGTCTCCATGCACGACGTTGAACACACCGTCTGGCAAGCCCGCTTCCTTGAGCAACTCGGCGATACGCACCGCGCTGCTGGGATCGCGCTCGCTCGGCTTAAGAATGAAGCAGTTGCCACATGCGAGCGCAATCGGAAACATCCACATCGGCACCATTGCGGGGAAGTTGAAGGGCGTGATGCCCGCGACCACACCAAGGGGCTGGCGTAACGACCAGCTATCGATTCCGGGGCCAACCTGAGCCGAGAATTCGCCTTTCAACAGATGCGGGATGCCGGTTGCGAACTCCACTACTTCCAGCCCGCGTGTGGCCTCGCCTCGTGCGTCAGAGAAGACCTTGCCGTGCTCCGAGGTGATGATCCGGGCAAACTCATCCAAGTGCTGTTCGAAGAGCTCGCGAAAGCGGAAGAGCACACGGGCGCGCCGTAGCGGGGGCTGCGCGGACCAGTCAGGAAACGCTGCTTTAGCCGCGGCTACGGCGGCGTCCAATTCTTTGGCATCTGCCAGCGGCACCCGGGCCTGAACGCGTCCGGTAGCCGGGTCAAAGACGTCGCCGGTGCGGCCGGAAGCTCCGGGGATGGCCTGCCCACCGATCCAGTGCGGAATGTCGCGCACTGCGGACAACGTAGGGGAACTAAGTTCAGACAGAACAGCGGATGACATTGCGGCGGCCCTCGTATGGCGAGACCAGCTTAGTCCGATGTGCGCACCGAGGGAAGGGCTGCCGTGTGTCGAAGGCGCTCTCCGTTACCCACGGACCCACTGGCCATCGATCTGTCGCCACATCTTCGGGTTGGGAGCCTTGTCCTGCAACACCGCCGGCAGACGCTCTGGGCGGACCGAGTCGTAGCATTGCAGGGCGCCGAAACGTTGGAGGGAACGGGGGATGCCAACCGCGGTAAAGCCGGGATGCGCCGTCGAAGGGTAAGGGCCGCCGTGGTTCATCGCCGGGCTGAGCGCTACGCCGGTGGGCATCTTGTCGTTGAGCAGTCGGCCTACCCTGTACCGCAACGCGTCTGCGATCGGTCTATACGCTGCGTCGTCTGCTCCCGTTGCCGAGGAGTAGATGGACCCGGTCAGATTGCCTTCCAGGGACTCGATGACACGCAGCAGTTCTCCGGCATCGGTAGCGATCACAAGCATGGTCGCGTTGCCGAAAGCCTCGTGCTGCAGTGACTCGGGGCTGGCGAGAAACTGCGCGGCGGAGACACGAAGGAGTGTGTTCCGATACCGGTATCCCTCCGCATCCGCGGGAGCGGCTCCGGTCAGCACATCTGCGCCTGCCTTGCGCAGGAGGCCTACGCTTGCGTCGAGTCCCTCTCGTCCCCCGCAGGAGAACAGCGCGCCGATGGGTCGCTGCTCTAAATGCGCCGTGAGATTGCGCGTGAGTTTTTCCGTTTCGGGAGATGCAATCGCCACCAACAGGTTGGGACTGGTGCAGAACTGACCTGTACCGGCGAGCGCGCTGTCCGCAATCTCCGTCGCAAGCTGCTCGCCGCGCTCAGCGATTGCTCCAGGAAGGAGCACCACCGGGTTGAGGCTAGACAACTCGAGGTAGATTGGCTTGCCGGCGACGTCAGCCGCGGCCTTCAACCGAAGGCCACCCGCCCGGCTTCCAGTGAAGCTGACCGCACCGACGCGCGGATCGGCGACCAGGCGCAGGCCATCCTCATTGGAGATGTGGTACATCATCTGCACGGACGCCGGCGGCAGGCCCGCTTCCTTCACCGCGGCGGAAGCGCACTCGGCGAGCAGCCTGGTCGTTCCGGGATGCAGCGGGTGCCCCTTTGCGATGACGGGGCAGCCCGCAGCGATCGCCGCCGCGAGGTCCCCGCCTGCGACGCCGTTGAAGGCGAACGGAAAGTTGTTTGGCCCCATTACGACCACTGGCCCGATTGGCGCAAAGTGCGATCGGATGTTAGCTTTCGTGTCGATTACTGCGGCGGTCCAGGAGCCCTCCCGTGCGGCAGCGGCCCCTTGCCGCAGTTGGGTGGTCGTACGCGGCAGCTCGATATCGCGCAACCTTGGTGAGACAGGAAGGCCCGTTTCCGCGTTCGCGCGCGCAACTAATGCGTCGGCCTGAGCCTCAAGGTTGTCTGCGTATAGCTCGAGAAACCGCGCCAGCTTCTCAGCAGGCACCGTACGTAGCTCGACGGCCGCGAGGGCAGCTGCGGTGAGTGCGTCTTCGCAGTCCTGCCAGCCGCTGACTGGGAACTCGCCGTCTAGACGCTGCCCGACGGCAGGATTCTCCGCCTGAAACGTCGACGTGGCTTCCGCTTCGCGCCACGTGCCTGCAATCCAAACCTGAGCCGCCGCCATGTGTCTCCTTTGTTGCTTTCCAGGATCAGGATAGTGGATTAGAGAGTTCCGCGCGCAGCGCTGTGCGGTAGTTCACTTGCGCTTTAAGGTTTCAAGTTCATCGAGGGTGCGAGGCCAATCCGCGCGCAGCAGCCGCGACAGACTGCGGTCCGCCAGGACGCGGCCCCCCGTCTGGCACTGGGCACAGTAGTCTGTCTCGTTGTCTGCGTACCGGATCCGCTGGATCGGTTCACCGCACCGCGGACACGGCTGACCGAATCGCCCGTGCACGGCCATGTCTGGCCGAAATGCCGTGACCTTCTCCGGAAAGGCGTCTTCCGCCTCGGCCTGCAGCCGATCGATCCATAGCTTTAGAGAGGAACGGGTCGCCGTGAACAGGCGCTCCCACTCAGAGTCGGTCAGCTTTGCGGTGAGCGCAATTGGGGATAGCTGAGCGGCGTATAGGATCTCATCCGAGTACGCATTGCCGATTCCGTCCACTATCCTTGGATCGGTCAGCGCGCGCTTTAGAGTCCGGTTCTGCGCGGTCAGCGCAGCCTGGAAGCCGACGCGGTCCGTGGAAAAAACGTCGATACCGCCTGGGTCCATCGCAGCCAGTCCCTCTTCACCCTGGATCACGTGCAGCGAAGCCCGGCGCTTGGTTCCGGCTTCTGTGAGGACAAGCGATCCGGCGGCAAAGTCGAAGGCGGCAAGAGCGTTACGACCACCGAGTTTCGCGCCGGGAGCTTTCCAATGAAGCCGCCCCGCGATCATGAGGTGCAGGACCAGCCAGAGATCCCCTTCCAGTCCGAAGGCAATGCGCTTGCCTATGCGCCGCAGTTTGCGCACAATCTTGCCGTCGGCCGCGGTGATTGGAGGCAGAGCGGTACGTACCAGGAAGGCGCTGTTCAGGCGCACCCGCACGAGGCGGTTGCCGATGACACGAGGCGCCAGCGCGTGAAGATAGGCCGAGATGTCAGGTAGCTCCGGCACGGGGACCAGCTTGCAGCAATAAACCACAGCTTGCAAGTTTCACCGCGACGTCTCGCATCCAAGACTCGCATGGGCGCACAGTACGAAGCTATCGTCATAGGCACCGGGGCAGGCGGCGGTACCCTTGCGCTTCACCTCGCACGGGCGGGGAAGAAGATCCTGATTCTGGAACGCGGTCCTTTCCTTCCGCAAGAGAAGCTCAACTGGGACACCTCCGCGGTGTTCCTGGACAACCGCTACCACACCACGGAGACCTGGCAGGACAAGGAGGGCAAGGAGCTTCACCCTCAGCAGGCGTACTACGTGGGTGGTCAGACCAAGGTCTACGGTGCAGCCATGTTCCGCATGAGAGCTGAGGATTTCGGGGAGATCCGGCACCAGGGCGGAGTCTCACCCGCATGGCCCATCTCCTACGCAGAACTGGAGCCGTATTACACGCTGGCGGAGGAACTCTTCCACGTTCACGGCGATCTTGGTACTGCACCGCCAATTCCCGGCGGGTTCGGATCCTCCTTCGACCCCACAGAGCCATTCCATTCCAAGAAGTACCCGTTTGCGGCGCTTGCAAACGAGCCCCGTATGCAGGTTATCGAGACCGACGTACGCAGTCTCGGAATCAACACCTTTCCGATCCCACTGGGATTAAAGCGAAATGAGGCGGACCCTCTCGCATCAAAGTGCGTGCGGTGCGACACCTGCGACGGCTACCCATGCCTGGTCCACGCAAAGTCGGACGCGGATATCAACTGTATCCGGCAAGTCATGCACCTGCCCAACGTTACGTTGATGACAAATTCGCGCGTGGTTCGCCTGCTCACCAACGCCACGGGCACGAGCGTCACGGCGGTTGAAGTGATTCATTCGGGGCCCGCTCAGCGTGATGCCAGCACGCCGACCTCACAGCGCATCGATGCGCCGGACCGGTCCTCCGGCGGCAACACGGCGACCTACACCGCCGACTTGTTCGCAGTATGCGCTGGCGCTATCAACTCCGCTGTCATCCTGCTCGCATCTGCGAACGATAAGCACCCCACTGGACTTGCGAACGGTTCGGACCAGGTAGGCCGGAACTTCATGTACCACCAGGCAGACGCGCTCCTTGCATTATCGACTGAGAAAAACCAGGACGCCTACACCAAGACGTGGGGAACAAATGACTTTTATTTCCGGGACTCCGATCCGTCTTATCCCTTCCCGCTCGGACAGGTGCAGCCTGTCGGTAGTTTTCACTTTGAGATGATGAAGGGGGACGCACCTCCTCTCACGCCTGGCTTCGTGCTGGAGGCAATGAAGCAGCACGCTGTTCCCTGGTGGCTGACGACCGAAGATCTTCCAATGCCGGGCAACAGGGTCACCCTGCATAACACCACGCCGTCATCGATGGACAGCATGCAACCCGGGGTCTCGGGAGCGCACCCTTCGGGAGACACCGGTCGCACCAACACGAGTGAGTCGGTCAACAACAACGCTCCCGGCCGCATCCAACTTTCTTATACCCCCAATAATGTGGAATCCTTCAACCGCTTGAAGGATCGGTGGGTGGATGTCTTGAAAAGAGCCGGTCATGCGACGACCCATGTTCCTCTGCACGCATATTTCAAAAAACGAATTCCGCTCGAAGGTGTCGGTCATCAGAACGGTACGTGCCGCATGGGGGCAGACGCTAAGACAAGTGTTCTGGATTCGAATTGTAAGGCTCACGACCTCGATAACCTGTACGTCGTTGATGCCTCGTGCTTCGTGTCCGCAAGCGCCGTGAACCCATCGCTTACGATCATCGCTAATGCAATCCGCATCTCTGACCATCTACTGAAGGATCGTTTTTAGGGAACGAGTTGGAACTGCAGCTAAGACGCACCTCTATTTACGTTTGACCACAAGGGACGGCTATAGTTCAGATATGCGAGCTCTCGTACTTGAAGAACGCAAAGAACTTCGCATGCGGGACGTCCCGGAGCCCGAGGTGGGGCCACACGATGTGCTCGTGCGGGTGCAAGCCTGCGGCATCTGCGGAAGCGATGTTCATGGGTACGACGGGAGCACCGGCCGCAGGATTCCGCCTCTCATCATGGGCCATGAAGCGGCTGGTCTTGTCACCGGAGTGGGAGCGGAGGTCTACTCATTCAGGCCGGGGGAACGGGTGACCTTTGATTCCACAGTCTCGTGTGGTGCGTGCCGGTTCTGTGCAGCAGGAGAGGTGAACCTCTGCGACACCCGGCAGGTGCTCGGAGTCTCATGCGAGGACTACCGCCGACACGGAGCTTTCGCAGAATATGTGGCGGTCCCTGAGCACATCGTATATAAGCTGCCAGATTCTTTCAGCTATGAAAAAGCCGCTATGATCGAAGCGGTCTCAATTGCTGTGCACGCCGCGAAGATCACCGGCATTCAACGCGGAAGCTCTGCTGTTGTTGTCGGGGCGGGCATGATTGGATTGCTCGCTATCCAGGCCTTTCGGGTTTTCGGGTGTACCAACATTCTTGCGGTGGACCTCGAAAATGACAAGCTCGCCCTCGCACGCCAACTCGGAGCCAGCGAGACATTCTTAGGCACCGACAGCGATCTGATTACCAAAATAAAGGCAGCCACTCGGGGCCTTGGGGCTGACATCGCCGTCGAGGTCGTCGGGGCGCAAAGTTCCGTTGCTACTGCTATCGAATCGGTTCGGCGGGGCGGAACCGTAACGCTCATCGGCAACCTGGCGCCGCGGGTGGAGATTCCGTTGCAGATCGTGGTGACTCGGCAGCTTCGGCTGCTCGGATCATGCGCGTCGGCTGGCGAATACGGTGAATGTATCGAACTGATGCAATCTGGCGCCATCAACGTCGACCCGCTTATATCCGCAATCGCTCCTATGAGTGAGGGTGCGGCGTGGTTCAAGCGACTGTATTCCAAAGAGCCCGGCCTGATGAAAGTGATCCTGCAACCATGTCGAGTATGAGCGCCAATTTATTTGACCTGACAGGGAAGGTCGCTGTAGTCACCGGCGCGAGCCGAGGGCTGGGCCAATACCTCGCACGCGCACTTGCACGAGCAGGCGCTGATCTCGTTATCACAAGTCGCAAGCTCAACGACCTGACAGCATTCCAGAACGAAATGCAGGAGCTTGGCCGCAGGGTGCTTCCTCTTGCGCTTGATGTAGGGGATGCCGAGAGCATCCGCGAGGCCGCCAGAGAGGCTTCGAGTCACTTCCAAACGATAGATATCCTGGTTAACAATGCCGGCTGCAATGTGCGCAAGCCGGCGCTCGATGTCACGTGGGACGATTGGAACCTGGTCCTCAATACAAATCTGCGCGGCTCATTCTTTGTTGCCCAGGCGTTTGCCCGCGGCATGGTTGAACGGGGTTACGGGAGGATCATCAACATCGGCTCAGTGACCAGCGTGTTTGGGTACGCGGGCATCGCCCCGTACTGTGCCAGCCGGGGAGGTATCAAACAACTGACGATGAGCCTCGCGGACGAATGGGGATCCCACGGAGTTACAGTGAACTGTCTGGCACCCGGATGGTTCAAGACCAAGCAGAATGCAGTCCTCTACGATAATGAGAACTGGCTAGAGTACATCAAGGACCGAATTCCGCTAAAGCGTCCGGGTAAGCCCGACGATCTCAATGGCGCGATCGTCTTTCTAGCGTCTGATGCGAGCGCTTACATCACGGGACAAACCCTTCTCGTCGATGGCGGCATCACCACCGGGGCGACCAGGGCGTCAGCGTGAGTGATCAGCAGCACTGCGATGGAGATACTGTCCGCGACCGCGTTTTGCCAAGCACTTGTTTTGTTCCGAAGACTCTTCCTGAAGCGGGACTTTGATGGCTGACTCAAGCAAGCGGCGTTCGATCGCGATACTACTTGGGATCGGCGTGCTGGTGAACTATTTCGACCGTGTAAACCTATCCGTCGCCCACGATGCGTTACAGAAGCAGTTCGGCATTACCGACGTTACGTTCGGCTATCTGCTCAGTTCCTACAGCTGGACGTATGCTGCTATGCAGCTTCCGTGCGGAAGCCTTCTGGATCGATTTGGTGTCCGGCGGGTTATGCTGGCAGCCGTTCTGCTCTGGGCACTGGCGTCCGGCTTATCCACCATCGCCCCCACCATCGGTGTGCTTTTCGTGGCGCGTTATCTGCTCGGAATCGGCGAAGCGCCTACCTTTCCAGCGAATGCGAAGGCAATCGGGCTCTGGTTCCCCGAACGGCGACGCGGTGTACCCACCGCTACATTCGATGCCGCAGCAAAGCTGGCTATCGGGCTCGGCACGCCGTTCCTGGGTTTTATCCTGCTGCGGTATGGGCTTCGCGTGAACTTCGGTACAACTGCCATCCTCAGCCTGGTCTACGCGGGTTTCTTTGCTTGGATCTACCGTGACCCCAAGATCGGCGAAGGTCCGGGCTCCGGGCGGATCGAAGAGGCGCACGTGCCGACGGTGCGAGTCGTCGGATTTACTTCGTCAGCGAAAAGTCTGGGGTGCCGCGGTCGGTGCTGGCGCTTGCAACTACTGCTTCTACCTGCTTCTTACCTGGCTGCCGTTCTACCTGCAGAAGGGTTTGAAGATGACGCCGCAGAAGGCAGTGCTCTGGTCAGCGGTGCCGTGGCTGTTCGGCGCAGCAGCCGGATTCGGAGTTGGAGGCGTACTCGTCGACAGGTTGTTGCGGCGCGAGGAAAACGCAGACCTTGTCCGCCGAAGTGTTCTCGTTATCGGCAGCGCATTGGGTTTGTTCGTACTGGCCCCCGCATTCGTGCATCGCCCGTGGCCCGTCCTGCTCTGTCTTACGGTGGCCTTGATCGGCATTTCGGCCACTTCGCCGGTTGCGTGGAGCCTGCCGTCTCTACTTGGACCGCCGCGGGGCGTAGGGCGCGTGGGTGCCATCATGAACCTCTCCGGGCAGATCTCCGCGATCACCGCGCCGATTATAACGGGATACATCAGCGCGCGAACGCATTCCTTCGGTGCGGCATTCCTCGTGGCCGGTGCGGTTCTACTCATTGGGATGCTGAGCTACGCATTCCTGCTAGGGCGCATACACCGCGTCGGGGAATTGAATTACTCGGATGGTCTTCGGTACGTCGAAGCGTCCGACTCGAAGATTTGAAGGCCGATCCTTTCACTCTCGCCGGCTGCGTTCTCCGATTCCCTCCAAGACCTCACTCGAAAGCGCTGCTCCGAGTGAACTCTGCGCGCCTACGCGAATCCGCTCTGGGGCCAGCAACTTTCAACGTAGCGAGTCGAAGGTTGCGACCAGTGCACCACATCAGAGTTGTTTTTACCAGGGCCAACGCATCGGTCTGCTACTCCTGGGCAATGCAAGCAGATGGTTTCGCGCGGGGCTCAGGGTCATCTATTTTGCGATCCCCGTGTATGCGATCTCAGCAATCTGGCTAATGGTGTGGGCGATCTCGCTATCTGAGGTGTAGAAATGAGGCGCGATGCGGATCCCCGCACCGGGTCGGAAATCTACCAGGATCCCTCGGCGCTCCAGTTCCGCGGTGACAGCACGGCCATCCCGTACATCCACAATGATCGTCCCGCCGCGACTCGCGGCAGCGCGAGGGCTGCGCACTTTCAATCCCTGTTCGTCTGCTAACGCTATCAATAGTTCCGTCTGGCGAATGGACTTGTCGCGGATTGCCTCCACGCCGATCTCATTCACAATCTGATATCCGGACCTAGCGGCGTACATCGCCGGAACGTTGGGCGTGCCATTCAGGAAGCGATGCATGTCGCTCGCATGAGCAATCGGTCCGCTGTCAAATTCGAACGGATGCACATGTGCAGCCCATCCAGTCGCCGATGGCTTGAACTGCTCATCGAGATCAGGCCGGACATAGAGGTATCCCGCACCGGGCCCGCCGAGCAGCCACTTCACGGATCCACCCGTTGCGAAGTCGACCTTCAACGCCGTTACATCGATGGGCACAATGCCCGCCGACTGATAGAGGTCGGCTACAACATAGGCGCCCACGTCATGTGCCCGCTCCGTAATCGCGTGCAGATCGTGCAGGAAGGAACTGCGAAAGGCCACGTGCGAGATGCTTACGAGTTGCGTCTCTTCGTCTATTGCCTGCAGGATGCGGTCTACCGGAATGGTCATGCCATCGTCGGTGGGGACCGATACGACTCGCGCACCCTGGCGCGCAAGAGCATGGTAGATGTAGTCATTTGACGGAAAGTTCAAACCCTCCGTGACCAGCTTATTTCGTCGTGTATTCCAGTCGAAACACGACGTCACAATTGTTTGGCAGACGGACACGTTCTGGTGCATTGCGACCCGGCCCGGTGGCGCACCGATGATGGAGCCGACCAGGTCGCCGCACGTCAGCGGCATCTCCCACCACCCCTCACTCCATGCTCGAATTCCCCGAGTCGACCAGGTTTCCGCATACTCCTGCAGCGCTGTTACGGCTCGACGCGGCATCGGCCCTAGCGAGTGGCTGATCATATAGGTCGTGTGTTCCAGGATCGGGAACTCGTCACGCCACGCCAATAGCGGGTCTTCCTTGGAATCTACGCTGGACGGCGTCAGCGGAGCGTCGGGGATTTTCATGGAATAACGACCTCATCCGGGTCAGGAGGCGGGGTTGCCGCACTGCTCGCCCGACGGACAAAATACAAGACGCACAAAACGCTTAGAAAGGGAAGCCCGTAGATCAGGGTAGGTTTGAATGCGTCAGAGAAGTATGTGGTGGCGAGTGCCGCCGCCATCAATCCCGCGCCTCCAAGGCTGGTAAATGGATAACCCCACATTCGAAACGCCAGCCTTTGATGTTGATGCTTTCTGCGAAATGCCAGGTGCGTCACAAAGATCATGAACCATGTAAACATCGGACCGAACATTGAAAGCGCTAGCATCAGCAGGAAGGACCGTTCCCTGTACTTCACGCTCAAGACGGCTGCGAGACCTATACCCAAGGTTGAGGCCAATAGCGCGGCCACAGGAACGCCGGTGCGGCTAAGCACGCCAAGTACACGGGGTGCGAACCCACTCCGCGACAGCGAAAAGAGCATTCGCGCGGTGATGTACAACTGGCTGTTCATAGCTGAAAGCGCAGCGATAAGAATCACGAAATTTACCACGCCCGCTGCACCGGGGATATGCGTGCGCTGCATAACCGTGACGAACGGCGATTGCGACACGCCTGAAGCCGTAATCGTCCAAGGCACAATCGCTAGCATCAGGGCGAGCGTCAGTACATAAAAGAGCACCAACCGGAGCATCGTAGCTCGAAACGCATGAGTAATCGCCCGCTGCGGGTCCTTCGCCTCTCCCGCGGCCACCGCGATCATCTCAATCGAGAAGTAGCTAAACAGCGACACGAGAACAGCCACCCACATGCCCCAAAGCCCCTTCGGGAAGAAGCCCCCAAATGCCGTGTAGTTTCGGAGTCCGATGGGCTGCGCGTTGTCCATGGCCGAGCCGTGTGCGGCTGTAAGCACCACGTACCCACCGAGGCAAAGGAAGGCCACGATTGCGGTCACCTTCAGCGCGGAAAACCCGTACTCTACAAACCCGAAATGCCGCACATTGAAGGCATTCACCAATACCAGCACCATCGAGAAGACCGCAATCCAGAGCCATCCCGGCACAGCCTGGAACCAGTAGTGCATGTACACAGCTACCGCTGAGACCTCCGTTCCAAGCGCGAGCACGACGCCAGCCCAATATGCGATGCGAACCAGAAATCCCGCCAGCGGGGAGAGATAGAACTCAGCCCATGCGCCGAAGGAACCCGCTGTCGGGTGAGCCACCGTCATCTCGGCCATGCAGCCCATCAACAAAAGAGTAATCAGCGCCCCGATTAAATAGCTCAGAAGCACTGAAGGACCTGCCAGCCCGATAGCGAACCCGGAGCCAAGAAAGAGTCCCGTGCCGATCGCCCCGCCGATCGCAATCATGGAGAGTTGCCGGGCTGAGAGGCTCCGCCGCAATCCTTGTTCCCGCTCCGAAATGCGCTCGAACTTCGAAGCTCCCGAACTCTCCATAGCGTCACTGTACCCTATCGAAGATGAGCGTCTTATCCCGCCCCGTCCCGCACGCCGACCACCGTATCCGGTACGGTCCTGAGGCATCACAGTTCGGCGATCTATGGCTCCCGCAGACTGATCCACAGCGCCCCTTTCCTGTCGTCGCGTTTTTCCATGGCGGGTGGTGGAAGTCCGAATACGACCTGGGCTACGCCGGCCATCTTAGCGCTGCGCTCAAGGAGGCCGGCATTGCAACGTGGTCCATCGAATACCGCAGAATAGGAGATATCAACGGCGGCTGGCCCGCGACATTTCAGGATGCAGCCGACGGCTACGACTTTCTGTCCACGCTCGCCACCAAGTATCCGCTCGACCTTCGCCGAGTGATCACGATGGGCCACTCTGCGGGGGGGCTTTTCGCTTTCTGGATTGCGGGCCGACAGCGCATTCCCAAGGAGAGCGAACTGTACCGAGCAGAGTGGCCTCCGGTCGTCGGAGCGATCGCGCTTGCGGGTGTTGTCGACCTGAGCCTTACGATGGCGCTCTGTGGAGACGGCGCCTTCGCCCATGACCGCGACGAGATATATCGCCTTATGGGCGGTACACCTGAAGAGTTGCCTCGACGTTACGCTGCCTCAGACCCCGGTGAACTCCTACCGCTCATGGGAACCCAGGTTCTGATACAGGGGACTCGAGACGACCAGATCCCTTCGGAGCTGCCCACCCAGTTCGCGAGGAACGCTATAGCGGCAGGCTCTGAAGTTATCGTGAAGATAATCCCGGAGGCCGACCACTTCGACGTAGTCGATCCCGAAAGCGACGCTTGGAAGCTGGTGCTGGCGCAGGTTCAATTGCTCTGCTCACGGCAGTTGCGACCCTGAGGTCGTTGCTCAGTATGCTCGGCCATGTGGAACTAGAATCCAGGCGGCCGCGTCCCCGTCATTTTGAACTCTCGCTCCAAACCCATCCCTACAGCGGCGATCGTGCCCTCCTCAAATAAGCCTCCTACTAGCGTCACGCCGTAGGGGACGCGGCGTGGCGGCGCGAACCTCGCAACAGGCCTATTAGGATCCGGGGCCCAGTCGCTGCGCGCCTCGGAGATCTCCACAAAGCCTGCGGGCAGGGTAAGGGAGGGGTGTCCTGTGAAGTTTGTAATCACCAGGAACTCGTCCCGGAGCGAGGGCACGAGCAGAAGGTCTACCTCGGTGAAGATGCGCATCATTTCAAGGGCTACCTTCCGCCGCAACCGGTCGGCCTGGACGAAATCCACTGCTGAGAGGAATCGTGCCTGCCGGAATGTATTCGGCCAGGCATCTGGAACCTGCATCCGTAGTTCATCTACTCGATGACTAAGCGTCAGTTCCTCGAAGGCTGCAGCTGCCTCCGCAAACAGGATGATGTTGAGCGATCCGTATGGCCAATCCGGCAACGAGACTTCAACAGGCTGGAGGCCTATGTGCTTCAGTGTCTCCAACGCAGCGCGATCGATTGCTGTCGCTGGAGCGCTTGCCATCCAGGCCGGGATATACCCGACCCGCAGTCCCCTTAGGTCCCTCCCTGCATCGAAGACCAGCTTGCTGGGAACGCTTGCGGTGTCGCCTGGATGAAAACCGCTAATGGCCTGCAGGACAAGCATAGAGTCCTGAACGGAACGCGTAATAGGTCCCAGCTTGTCGCACGTCCAGCTAAGCGTCATCGCGCCAGTCCGCGGTACACGGCCATACGTAGGCCGGAGTCCAGTCACGCCGCAGCGCATAGCGGGGCCCACGATGCTGCCCTGTGTTTCACTGCCGATCGCGAATCCAACCAACCCGGCTGCAACCGCTGCCGCAGGCCCCGCACTTGATCCGGACGACCCCTCCTCCGGGACCCACGGGTTCATCGTCTCGCCGCCGAACCAGATGTCATTCAGTGCCAGCGCTCCGAGGCTAAGCTTCGCCACTAGGATGGCGCCTGCTTTGTTCAAGAGCGCCGTCACTGCGGCATCATCAGCCGGAATGCGGTTGCGGTAAGGCTCCGCCCCATAGGTAGTCGGAATCCCGGCGGTGTCCAGCAGATCCTTTGCGCCCCACGGAATTCCGTGCAGAGGTCCGCGGTACGTGCCAGACGCGATCTCGCGGTCGGCGGCACGTGCCTGCCGAAGCGCATGCTCCCGAGTCAACGTAATGACACACCTTAGCTTGGGATCAAACCGCTCGAGGCGCTCCAGATATAGAAGAGTAAGCTGCTCCGACGTGATCTGACGTGTTCGGATCCAGCCCGCCAGGGTCGACACGGACGCGAAGGCGATGTCCTCGCGATTTGGAGAGATCGGCGTCACGGGCACGCTTTCTGGCACGAACCTGTCATGCTGGGCGTTCGCAGGGTCTTCCGCCATCCTCGGGTTCCACACTGTAGCGGGGGCTAGAGTCTCTTCCAGCGCCAAACGCTTGGGCCCGACCCTGCGTTCGTACACCGCCGCCAGGGATTGGCGCCAATTCCCTGCGGCTTGCACCAGTTCCTGAGGCTTCATCTCGACCTGCATCAATTTCTCGGCTTCCGCGAAGGTAGCCGTCGTCACTGCCGGTCCGATTGGGGTAGAAGTGCCGAATGCAGGTGGCGCGCCAGGGATAACAGGAGTCTGCTTACCGTTTGCTTCTTCCGTACCCATCGCCACTCCAAGGAGACCCAGGGAACCCTGGGCTAGAAAGTTCCTTCGTGATCCCGCCATATGCAAGTCTGACCTCATTTGTATCCGTGCGCGCTTGTGTCCCACCATGTTGCTGGGTCGGGCAACCAAGGTCAAGACCGTCGTCCGGGGTTCATGCTATGCGCACTTGATGGCGCGGATGCTGGGGACTAGCCCGGACATTCCATGCGAATCGAAGGTGTCCGATGTTGATCGAATCAACACTTATCACTTCTGCGCAGTGGAACCGTCTATTCTACAAACACGTTCCATACTTTATAAGTCTTTCCGAGCATCGGCTTGGACCCGCTCAACCGGGTTTGCCCGCTCGTTTTTCCAGGAGGCAGAATGAAGTTCCTGCGTATTGTCGGTATAGCTCTAGCGCCCTGCATTAGCGTTTTCAGCGCACTTGCCCAATCCACGGCTACGCTTGCCGGCACAGTAAGCGACCCCACGGGGGCGGTCGTCACAAAGGCGGAGGTAAAGGTGCGTTCTCTTGCGACCGGTGCGGAGCGGGATGTAACAACCGATGGCTCCGGATTGTACGTCGTTCCGTCCTTGGAACCCGGCGATTACGAAGTGGACGCGAGCGCCTCAGGCTTCAGCACCTACAAGGTCCAGAAGGTCACATTGGACGTGGCGAAGACCGTCACGGTCAATATGAAGCTTGCGTTGAGTTCGGCCGGCGAGACAGTACAAGTGGAAAGCGCTACCTCGCAGATTGAGGCGGACACCATCACCGTGGGCCAGGTGATTGATCGCAACACCGTTCAGGAACTACCTCTGAATGGCCGACATTTTCTGGATCTCACCGTCCTTACCCCAGGCGGCGTTGTGGCGCCCACCTCGGGCAGCCTGACCTCCCCCAGCCGCGGTCTCGGCGCTAATTCGTTCATCACGGCCGGGAATCGCGAGGACTCGGTCAACTTCCAGATCAATGGCATCAACCTCAACGACATCAGCCAGAACCAGATCACGTTTCAGCCCTCGATCAGCACCACCTCTGAGTTCAAGATCAACAACCAGACCTTCTCCGCTGAGTTCGGCCGGTCGGATGGCTCTATCGTCACGGTGGCGACTCGATCCGGTACCGACAAGTTCCATGGCGAAGTCTTCGATTACTTCCGCAACGACGCCCTTGACGCGCGCAACTACTTCAACAGGCCCTTCAATGCCACGACAGGTTTGCCGCTGGTTGGGAATACCGGAAACAAGGCTCCGTTGAAGCGGAACAACTTCGGTGTGTCTGTGGGCGGCCCTGTTTGGCGCGGACATACCTTCTTCTTCTTCAGCTACGAAGGGTTGCGTCAACATCAGGGCATTCTTCAGAACAGCCCTGTATTCTCTGCGGCACAGCAGCAGGCGTTCGCCGCAAATGCAGCGAGCGAGCCGATTGCAGCGAAGATTGCAGCGCTGGTTCCGCTACCCAACAGCGGAACGAACTATGTCTCCTTCACGCCTGGGCCGGTGCAGATCGACCAGTACACCGGGGATGTTCTGCATAACTTCAGTGACAAGAATCTGCTTCATGGGTTCTATGCCTTTCAGAAAGACGTCCGCACAGAACCGGCTCTCCAGGGCGACACGTTGCCCGGTTGGGGCGACAGTCGTGCGGCTCATCGTCAGATAGGAACCCTCCAATATGTGCACATTTTCAGTCCTACAATCACCAACGAGGCTCGCCTCGGATTTAACAGGATTGCGATCGCATTCAACCCAGCCAATACGTTGAGCCCAACCAGCATCGGCATCAACGATGGACTTTCGGGCAACGTAGGCATTCCGCAAACCACCATTACCGACGTGGGCTTCACAATCGGCGGCCCGTCCGGATTTCCGCAGGGCCGTGACACGACGACGGGTGTGCTTTCCGATTCCGTCACCATGCTGAAAGGAGCTCATCAGATTAAGTGGGGCGGAGAGTTTCGGCGCTATCTGTTTTACAGCTTCGCCGGGAGTATCGGCAGCATGAGCCTTAGCTCCTCGGACCTTGCAGCCGACCAGACTCCGGTCTTCAGCATCCAGCCCAACATCATCGATTACCGTATCTACGCAGACGCAGTCGGTGGCTTTATCCAGGATAACTACAAGGCGTTGCCCGGCCTGGTCCTGGAGTACGGGCTTCGCTTCGAGTGGAATGGCACTCCCGTGGAAGGTGAGAATCGCATTTCCATTTTCAACCCGACCAGTGTGACCCTGACGCAGGCCGGCACAAATGGGATCCCCGCTAACGGCGCGTACAAGCAGAACTACAATTTCGAGCCACGTGTCGGCTTCGCATATGACCCGTTTCAAAACCAAAGAACCGTCATCCGTGGAGCGTATGGATACCTCGTGGACCAGCCCGTCGCGGGAACGGTAAGCATCCTTACGGGCAATCCGCCCTTTACGACGGCAGTCTCATACAGCAATAGCAAGACGCCTATCTCGCTCGCGAATCCCTACGCCTCCGCCAAGGCGGCGTCTGGCTTTGCGTTGGGTTGGGTTAACCCCAACTTCAAGAATGCGTATGTCGAGGACTTCAACCTGAATGTGCAGCAGGCGCTGCCATGGGGCGTAGTCTCCTCGATCGGGTACTACGGTTCGGTGGGACGGCACCTACTCATCATTACCAACCCCAACCAGGCGACAGGCGTGCCCGGCAGTCCGCGGCCGTTTACGACGCTTTCGGCCAACAGCCCGATTGCTCCAGGTGTCTCGATCGCCTCTAATATTGCCGAGCGGAACAGCATTGGGTACTCGAACTACAACGCGGGTTGGGCCGTGTTGAGCAAGAACATGACTCACGGCCTTCAATTCAGCATGAACTACGAATTTGCCAAGTCGATGGACATCAACTCGCTCGGATCTCAAGGCGGCGCCGTTCTTCCGGACAGCACGAATCCGTCCGCAAACTACGGACGCTCCGATTTCGACGTCCGGCATCACTACGCGGGTACCGCAATCTACGCGCTCCCGTTCAAAGCCAATCGCCTGGTGTCAGGCTATCGCCTGGAGACAATCGTTCAATACCAGACCGGCAACCCGGTGAACATCGTAGCCAGCAGCGACGGCTACAACGGCAACACTGGTGTGATACGGCCGAGCATTGTTGGAAAGTTGTCCCGGCAGAAGCAGCAACTGCCAGGGCAGGCGAACGTCACCTACTTTTCCAACCCCGGAGGGCAGAACGCCGGCGGCAACGTCTGCGATGTCAGCAATTACACGCCAGCCTGCACGTTCCAGATTGTTGGTACCGGCGTGAATTCCACGGGAGGCGTGTCAGCGTCGGGTACATTCTCGGGACCGTCGGGAACAGGCCTCGGTAACGCACAGCGCAACGCCGGTACGGGTCCGGGCTTCGCGGACATCGACCTCTCGGGCGAAAAGGAGACCAAACTGTTCGAAGGACTCAGCTTCATCCTGCGGGCGGATGCCTTCGATATCCTCAACCACCCCAATCTCGGCCAGCCGATTGGCAATGTGCAATCGACGAGCTTCGGTCAGATCACCTCAACCCGGTTCGCGACCAGTGACGGTGGCTCTTCTCGTCAGCTCCAGATCAGCGGCAAGTTTACCTTCTAAGCGTGCCGAGCCGTAGGCGTGGGCCCCTCCCGGGGGGCTCGCGCTTTTTAAGCAACGCTTCGGGGGAGGGTGAACTTGCACCGGGGCGGGAAAACCTTGCATCAGAATCGTCTCTGACTGTATACACGTCTGAAGCGAAAGACATGCCCGAGCTCCTGCCGTTCTACACGCGCTGTTTGGGTGGTCTTTTGCTATACCGCGCAATTACGGGCAGAATGACCCCTTCGCGCTGGGCCGGCAGTTACGAATACAGGAGGCTCACAATGAGCGACCAGCGTCTGAACCGCGGATTCGTTCCCTCTTTTCTAGCCGTTTCCATAACTCTCCTCCTCGCAACGCTTGGAACTGCAGCACTCCAGGCACAGCTCACCACTGCGGACATAGTAGGTACCGTCACCGATCCGGCCGGAGCTGTGGTTCCGGGCGCGAATGTTACCCTCACGGAACTGGATCGGCGCGAGGTGCGCAGCGTCAGGAGCAACGAAGTGGGGGAGTTCACCTTCGCATTGCTGCAAAACGGAACCTACTCGGTCTCCGTCCAGGCTCCCGGGTTCAAAGCGTATGAACTCTCCGGCATCGTCTTGAACGGTGGCGACCGCCGTCGAATCACCGCCTCACTGCCGCTCC
This sequence comes from uncultured Acidobacteriaceae bacterium, assembly GCA_963791875.1. GTDB lineage: Bacteria > Acidobacteriota > Terriglobia > Terriglobales > Acidobacteriaceae > Edaphobacter. The sequence goes on along the minus strand of CAWBUI010000013.1, from coordinate 163,297 downwards.
AGGGCAGCACGCAGGAAGTGCAGGTCAGCTCAGCTCCACCTGCACTCGAGACTGACGCGACGACCCTAAGCACCGTGGTTAACGAGCGTCAGGTCGAAGAGCTGCCGCTCAACGGCCGCAACTTCGTGCAACTTGCGCAACTGGCGGCGGGCTCGAACGAAGGCACAGCCTCTGCTATCTCTAACGGCAATAGGCCGGACGACCGGCGTCAAACTTCTTCCGTCGTGGCGAATGCACAGTCAGATACGCTCAACAACGAGATGGTGGAAGGCGTAGACAACAACGAGGGCACGGTCGGCACCATCGGGGTTCGGCCGTCGGTGGAAGCGATCGCGGAGTTCCGGGTCCTCACCAATCTCTACCCTGCTGAGGTCGGCAAAACTGCAGGCGCCGTGGTGAACCTGATCACCAAGGCGGGAACCAACGCGTTTCACGGCTCGGCATATGAGTTTCTCCGCAACGACTACTTCGATGCGCGTAGCTTCTTCGCCACTCCGGCAGTGCTGCCAAAGAAGCCAGAGTTCCGCCAAAACCAATTCGGAGCCAGCATCGGTGGCCCGATCTTTCGGGACAAGACCTTCTTCTTCGCGGACTACGAGGGCCTTCGACGGATCGACGCTACCGGCACCCTGGTCAACAACGTCGTCCCGACGGCCTACGAGGTAGCGCACGTCGGAGACTTCTCGGACCGCGGCGGCCCCGTGCTCACGTCCGCGCAGATTAGTCCCGTGGGCGCGAGGTTCTTCGGTCTGTATCCCTCGCCAAACAATGCCGCCGCAAGCAGCCCGACCTTTACCTCGTCCTATGCGCAGACGCAGTACAGCACGACAGCCGACCTTCGCCTCGATCATCGCTTCTCGGATCGAAATCTGATCTTCGGCCGTTGGACCTACAACAATGTGAGCACTACACTCCGTCGGCACTGCCTAATATCGGCGGAGTCGATCCAGGTGGCTCGGTGTCGTTTCCCGGCCCGGCATCGCAGCAGGCGCAGCAATATCTGCTGGACTATACGCATATCTTCACACCCGCGCTGCTGCTGGAATTGAAAGCCGGTTATACCTATGTGAGCAACGTTTCCCTACCCCTGAACTACGGGAAAGACTTTCGGCAACGCCTTTGGTGTGGTGAACTCCAACATCGACATCTTCACCTCCGCCCTGCCTAACGTCGCCGTTACCGGCTACGCACCGCTTGGCGACTCCAGTTCGTTGCCGCTCTTCGACCGCGACAACATCTTCCAGTACAGCGGCACCCTCACCCAGGTGATGGGTCGCCACTCAATCAAGTACGGCGCCACGCTGATCCGCCGCCAGATCTTCAACGAGCAACCCACGAGCGGGTCCGGCTCATTCAGCTTCACCACCAACCCCGCCTCGACAACCGTCAGCGCGGTGACGCCGCTTGTGAATCTGCTCGAAGGCAACGTCTTCCAGGCCTCCCGGGTGGTCCAGCTGTTTCCACGATACCTGCGTAGCTGGGAGCCCAGCTTCTTCGTTCAGGATGACTGGCGAGCGACGAGCAAGCTGACTATCAACATGGGCTTGCGGTACGACATCATCACGCCGGACGTGGAGAAGTTCAACCACATCTCGCACTTCGACACCGCTTCCAAGACCTTTCGCGTCGCAGGTCAGGGTGCGTCGAACTCAGCGGACGTCCGAACCGACTACCGCTCGCTTGCGCCGCGTCTCGGCTTCTCCGCCAATGTGTCGCCGAAGACGGTTGTGCGCGGCGGGTTCGGCATCGTCTTCTTTCGCGACAACACCGGCCCCTCGGTGCCGTTCGCCGATCCGCCGTACGTCGGCACCTACTCGCCGAACCCGAACACGACGACCTGGGCCACGCCGCTGCCGCTGCCATCGCAGGCCTCCACGACGAACCCGCAAGGAGCCCTGCGCGGGATTCAGCTCGGCTTCTCCAACTCGTACGTGTACCAGTTCAATATGAACGTACAACGCGACCTTGGTCTTGGAACGGTGCTGACCGTCGCGTACGTCGGCGAGCTGGGTCATGGGCTGCGCACCTCCCCCGATCTCAACCTGGCTCCGTTGGGTAATACCGCCGGCACGTTTACTGCATCGCAGCGCCCGTTCTACTCGCAATTTCCTGGCGTCACGGACATCTACAATATCGAGTCGAACGGCTACGACAACTTTCATTCCCTGCAGTCCACCCTGGTCAAGCGCATGGGCCACGGTATAAGCGTGCAGGCGAATACACATGGGAGCATGCACTCGGCGACAACGTCGGCTTTTCCGCGGGCGGCCTGTTTACGAGTGCGGATCCCTACAATACGAAGACCGTGGAGTATGGCAACAGCGAACTTGATGTCCGCCACCGGTTCGCAATGATGCTCAACTACCACGTTCCGTTCGGCGACCACCTGCACGGCGTGGAGGCGGTGGTGCTCAAGGGTTGGCAGTTCAACGCAATCGATGTCTGGGAGACGGGGCAGCCGTTCACCATCTCGAACTCCAGCTCGCGCACCAACACTGGCGTCGGCAGCGATCGTCCCAACCAGCTTCGCGTGCCAGATCTCGCGACGAAGAGCATCGCCAAGTGGTTTGACACGACTGCGTTCGCTGCGCAACCGCTCGGCACTTTGGGTTCAACGCGGCGCAACAGTGTGTACGGTCCCAGCTTCCGCCACTTTGACGCGTCGCTCTTCAAGGACTTTGACCTGACCGAGCGAGCCAAACTACAGTTCCGTGCCGAGGCGTTCAACCTCTCAAACACTCCGAACTTCGGGCAACCGGGTTCCACCGTGGGCACCTCGACGTTTGGAGTTATCAACTCGCTGCGCACCAACGCTCTGCCGCGCCAACTGCAGTTTGCCGCGCGGGTGTCGTTCTAGATTGCACGTAAGCGGATTGAACTCGGAGGACGAAGGATGAAGTTGTTATCTGTTGTGCTGTGTGTGGCAACCTCCGCGGCGTCGGCGGCGGCGCAGGTCTCCACAGGAATCGACGTGCTGGAGCAACAGAAGTTTGCTCCGTTGCAAGAGCTCGCCACACGTCACGGCGGCCAACTGCGGCTGGGTGTGCTGACCAATCCAGTCGGCATTGATGCTCACGAGCGGCGCACGGTTGATGTGCTGCGGCTGGACGCTGCCGCCGTGGTTCCCGGTTTGAAGGTCGTCAAGCTGTTCAGCGCGGAGCATGGCATTAACGCTGCTGTCGACAAGTCGACCGTGGACAACGATACCGACGCGTCCAGCGGCCTGCCTATTCTCAGCGTCTACGGATCGACTGAAGAGAAGCGGCATCCATCGGCCCAGCAGCTTGCGGGGCTCGATGCTGTCGTCATCGACCTGCAGGACGTGGGGGTGCGGTACTGGACCTTCCAGGCGCTGATGCAGTACTTTCTCCAGGCTTCGGCTCCGAACAAGCTGGACATTGTTGTTCTTGACCGTCCCAACCCAGTGAATGGTGTGGCTGTTCAGGGGCCACTTAGTACGGCTGGGCGTGAGAATTATGTGAATCCGTATGCCGAGCCGATGCGACCGGGGATGACGATGGGAGAGCTCGCGGAGTTCTTCAACGGCGAGCGGCACCTGGCCGCTCATCTGACGGTGATCAAGATGACAGGGTGGCATCGTTCGGACTGGTATGACGATACTGGCTTGCTTTGGGTCAATCCATCGCCGAACATCCGTAGCCTTACGCAGTCGATTGTGTACCTTGGCACGGGGCTGCTGGAGGGAACCAACATCAATGTGAAGGGGCCGACGGAGGCTCCGTTCCAGCGGTTCTGTGCGCCGTGGATTCACGGGGCGGAGCTGGCGGGTTATCTCAACGCGCGGAAGATTCCAGGCGCTTCTTTCATGCCGATCTTCTATGTGCCAGGCGGCGAGGAACATTATCCATATCGTGGGGAGCGTTGCGAAGGAGTTGAGGTGATGGTGAACGATCGCAATGCACTTGATGCTCCGGAACTTGGTGTCGAAGCAGTGTCTGCGATCTGGAAGCTGTACCCGGACAAATTCCAGATCGACCGGGTGGATCGGCTGCTACTCAACAAACCGGTGCTGGAGCAGATCAAAGCTCATGTTGATCCTCGTACCATTGCTGCCAGCTGGCAGGGTGAACTGAGTGCTTACGAATCGCGGCGGCAGCTTTATCTCCTTTATAAGTAGAGTCCGTGAGGGTTAGTGAAGCGGAACGTAACTGCTTCGCGCGGCACTCTCAGACTCGCTATGATGGACCCCCCCCCGGTATCCAGCGGCTTTTTGTTGCAGCCATTGAACTTATCGGAGGGGAGTAACGGTTTAGTACACACGCTTAGTTATAAGGTGATTAATGGCAGAAGCCCCGGCGCGAGTGCCGGGGCTTCTTTGTTTGTTGTATCTCTTAAGTATAACTGTTTGCAGGAAACTAAATGGCCAACTATTTTCAACTATTTTCAACTTTAGTTTGTGTGGCTTACCGTGGTTTCGGCCGAATTGGGGGGTTGACACGATTCGGCGGCGCGCCTTGGTTGAGGTGCTAGACACCATTCGTACGGGCGTTCTCCCTGGGAGCGATCCGCGTCAGTCAGGCAGGCTTGGGCTTAGGAGCGCGGCCAGGTGGGATACGGGTGAACGCGTCTGGCTGTCGTTATTGCGCTACTATCTGCCGGAAGCCGACGGATCGCGCGAGGATGGACTGTGCCTTCACTGGCTGACCTACCTGCGCGTAGAGTTCGGCGAGGCGATCGTGAGCGTCCAACCATTGAGGCAGAGGCTCCCAATAGACGAGCTTGTTCCCTTGCCCGACGAACTGCTCGTAGCATCCGATGGCATCTGCGCGATGCCCGGTGCGCTGGTATACCTCGGCGAGGGTCGCAAGGGCGAAGTCCTGTGATGCACTTGGCTCCAGCTCTTCTCGCGCGAGGAGAAGAAGGTCGCGAGCGCGGCCGTAATCGCCATCGCGGAAGGCGATCTCGCCGCGAAGAAGATCGTGATAACCAACTTCCTGTTTATTGGCACGGTCCACGAGTGGTGTGATGGTGACGAGGATCTGCTTTGCACGGGCTTTGTATCCGGTGCGCGCCATGAAGGAGCCCACCCACGCACCCAGGACGACGTTCTTTCCGAGCTGGTCGAAGTGCTGGAGCGCGGCTTCGGATTCTCGCTTTACTGCGAGGGAGTCATTCTCCCGTTCCGCAATGTACGCGAGCCAAAGATGGGTTCTTGCGCTGCTGAGCCACCATTTATTGGCATCGTCGATGAGTACCGCCTGACCGAAGTTGGCGTGGGCCTGCTTCAGGTCTCCACGCATGTAGTTGAGGATGCCGAGGGAACGCAGGCCGGATTCGCGGGTATCGGGTGCCTGGAGTTGATCCGTGAAGGTCTGGTACGCCCGCGGTGTTCGGCCCAGCGCGACGAGCGTGAAGCCGTATTGGCGGTTGATCTCGAAGCGATTTAGACGAGGGTTGAGGTGAAAGGCTTTCTCGTACGCGTCGAGTGCAGCCTGGTGATCGCCCTGCGTGCTGTATGCGGTTGCGAGTTCGACGTATGTGGTCGCGTCGTCCGGTGCCTGCCGGGCGAGTTCACGCAGTTCCTCGATGGCACGGGCCGTTTGCCCGTGGGTGCGGAGGTGCTGCGCGTACCGGAAGCGCATGGCGTAGTCCGCGGGGTAGAGATGAAGGTAGGCGGGAAACTCAATCTCCGCCTGGTCGGCGTAGTTCAGGCTGTCGACGTATTCGAGATGAACAGCCATCCGTTCGCGATCGGTGAGTCGTGCCGCGTTTTGCAGTGCGGCCTCGTACTCCTTCCGCCCTAGTTCCTTGTCGTGGAGTATGTAACTCATGTTGGCGTTTCCCAGCGCGGCATGCGCCATGGCGAAGCCGGGATCGAGTGCGACGGCAGAGTTGAAGCGCGCTACTGCATCGACGTATTGGCCGTTGTGCCACAGTTTCTGACCGTCTGCGTACTGCTCGAGTGCGGCCAAAGAGGAGGTTGTGACGTCGGGCAGAGGGCGGCGTTCGCCCGAGGCGATGAGATCGGATGCTGTTAGACCTTTGCGGAGATTCTGGGCCAGCGTATCGACCGCGTTGAGCAGGGTTTCGGGCGGGGCCGTGATGGTATAGGTCCGCAGCAACCGGTTCTCCTGGGGCTCGATGATGCTGGCCTGCAAGGCGAATTTGTTTCCGAGGTGCGCAACTTTGGAAGCGACAAGCACAGGCACACCATCGCGTATGCATACCTCCCGGGCGAGACCGGCGGTAAGCTCTGTGTCCCTGGGCTTCTGCATTCTTTGCAGTGCAGCTTCTAAACGGACACGCGGGTAGACCTCGATGGGCGGCCCCTGCTCCAGGGCTACGTTCAATGCAGTTCGCAAAGCAGCGTCGAGCCTGGCGTCGTGGTCGGAGTCTTCAAAGTCCGAGAGCAAGACTACCTGATCCCTGCGCAGGGTGAAGACGGTACGGGGGCGTAGAAGGAAGTAGGCGATGCTGGCCAACGAGATAAGGGCGGCTCCGCCGATCAGGAGGTAGGGGCGCCACGAGGTATGCGGCCGGGTGGTGTCCGGGACCGGGAGGTATGGCGCCTGTGGGATGGCAGGCGGCGGCACTGCGGCGACGTGCGGGCCGGAATCCCCTTTTGTGTTTGCGGGGGGCCTGTATTCCCGGGTGACCGGCGCTATGAAGCGATAACCCTTGCCGGGTATGGTTTCGATGAACCGGGGGCCTGCTGTGGAATCGCCGAGGACCTCGCGCACTTTGCTGACGGCTGTGCGGACGGCCTTTTCGATGTCGGCTACAGTGCGCTTGTCCCACATGGCCTCACGGAACTGCTCGTGAGTGAGTTCTATATCGGGATGTTCGAGAAGGATGACGAGGACATCGAAGGGCTGTCTTTGGAGGTCGATGACACGGCCGCGCTTGCGCAGTTCGCGCCGCACGAGGTCTGCCTCGAAGACGCCGAATCGGAGCAGGATCGGCTTTTCGTGCTCCTCCATGCGCCGCATTTTATACCCGGCCGGGGACGTCTGATGCGGCGGCATGGTCGGCTATGTGAGGCAGCAGGCGTTGGTTGCGCATGAAAGTCTGTCGACACGCGCTTGCAAGTTACTCATTCGGTTTGGCAAACCGGTAGACACGAAAGGGACATCGAGAGGATGGCCAGGGAGGCCTCGTGAGTCTTAGCGTCTCTTCTAACGCCGACAGCAGGCACTCAGCGTGTGAGCTAACAGAGTCGTAGGTGCTGTTTCCATCTCGATGAGCTTTCTCGTGCATTGGTGAGTGCCTCGTTGACTCAACAGCGTTCCAATTCGATCGCAATCGAGGCCTGGAGGTTTCCGGGCCAAAAGGAAGGTGCGCCATGCACGTACAGATCTCCGCAACCTCGTGGAGCAAGACACTCTTGCTTGTCCTGTCGCTCGGCGCAGCCACTGCCAGCCTGGCCCAGTCACCTCAACAGACGGCAGCGGCCGTTGTTTCGCCGACGCCTATACCGCAGATTGCGGCCAGAAAAGCCGGCGCCACGTGCATTGGGATTCCGCTGCCTAAGGTGCAGCTTGCGCAGGGGGATCCAGGGCAGCCGACCGCGGCTGAGAGTTTGCGGACCACGGAGGTGCAGTACATGCAGGGCCCGGGGGTCGACATCGTATCGATGAAGGCGATGATCCCGATGCAGTTGGCGGCTGAGGTTAAGGAACGCGACTGCGAGCTGATCCTTTATAGCAATCTTGCGGACAAGACCCCGGCGGCACCCGGCAGCATGTTCAAGAAGGCGATGCCATTTGCGCAGATGATACCGATGGCGGGGATGCTGGGGGGTATGACCGGGGCTGTGACTACGTCGGCTGCCGCGGTGGCGCTGAACGGGGCGGGCGGGCTCGCGCAAAACGTAAAGGCGAAGACCGAGATGGTTCTTACCTATCGGCTTGTTCGGATGACGGACGGTGTGGAGAGTCCAGTGCTGGAGAACACGTTGCATGCGAAGGCTACACGCGATGGAGAGGATATTATTTCGCCCATGATTGAACAGGTTGCGACGGCGGTGATCAGCAAGGTTTCGGTTAAGGCGACGAAGTAGCGTGTGAGGCGTTGGGACCGGGGATTGAAGAATCCTCGCTGCGGTACTTGCGGTTATGATCTCCGCTTGCCCCCGGTGCGTGGGGTGGCGGAGATTTGTTTTTTTGGGTGACCGGGGATGACTGGGTGTGGCTGCTGCGGAAGTGTGTAGCTGGTGGAGGGTGCGCCTGGGTGGGGGTACCTAGAGGAAAGCTAAGTCTCGGCTGGGGGTACTTACCGAGGTGTAAGTAGAACGAACTACACGCATTGCGCAGGTGATGTGCAAGTGGCTGCGCCGGGCAAAGGTATCTGAAGGGCTTTTCATGCGAGTTTCAATCAGACTTCATTTGGTGAGCTGAAAGTTACGGAGCGAAAGAAATGAGTTAGTGTGTCCGGACACGATCCGGGAAAGAGCGGGTTTGAACATGCTTTGCGTTTCCGGGATTGAGCGAGGTATTTGGGGTGCGGTGTTACTTGCAGCCGCGGTGCCGACGGGTTTGGCACAGACCTACAAGGCTGTCGGGGAATACAAGCTGCCCGGTTCGGGCGCCAGGCAGATCGCGGTTGACAGTGAGAGCCGACGCTTGTTTGTGGCGGTGGATGAGGGGATCGCGGTGTTGAATGCGGACACGGGGGCGTCTATGGGCCTGATCCCGCTGAAGGCGGCGAATGATGTTCTGTTGATTCCCGTGATGAATGGTGAGGAGCAGGGGGCTTCGGTGAAGGGCTTTGCGACGGGCGATGGAAGTTTTGTTTCGTTCTCGCTGGGCGACCTGAAGGTGAGTCACTCGGGCAAGCTGCCGGCGGGCGGGCCAGCTTCGCTTTGCTATGACGATGATGCGAAGGCGGTCCAGATTGTGAGTGCGGGCGGTTCGCTGGTGACGGTGGATGCGCAGTCGGACAAGGTGGTGCGGTCGGCGAAGGTTGTAACTGGGGGCGGGCAGATTGCGTGCGGCACGCTTGGCCACGTGTATGTCGCGGACACGGGCGCGAACGTCGTCCATGCGTTGAATGCGGAGACGGGAAAGAATGATGGTGACTTCCCGATGACGACGGGGCACAAGCCTTCGGGACTGACGCTGGACACGAAGGGGCGGCGGCTATTTGTAACGTGCGAAGACGGGGTGATCGAGATCATCGACACGGACTCCGGGTTTACGTTCATCGAGTTGCAGGGCGGTAGCGGGCCGGCGCGCGAGACGTTTGCGTGGACTCCACAAGGGAAGGGGCAGTGGAAGGCGGCGGCGTTTGTGGCGCAACAGGACGGCACGCTCACGGGAGTGCGGATGAATGCGTACATCAACTACACGGTGGGAGGACAGTACAAGCTGTCTCCGGGTCTTGGGGGGATCGCTTACGACGCGAAGACGCACCATCTTTTCCTGTCTGCGGTGGACGCGGGCGCACCGGTGGTTGTCGTGGCGGGGTACTAAATCGATGAATTGGCTGGGAGGAACTGACACGATGCGCACGCTTAGGAACGCGGTCTGGGCCGTGGTGATGGCCGCTCCATTCTGTATGTCACCTGCGCTGCACGCAGAGGATGGGGCGCGTATGTTGAGCGAGGCCCAGGCGCGCGGCAAGCGGATTTTGCTGGTCACGGGTGAGACAGAGAAGGAGCGGCCAAACGATGACCTGCTGGTGAAGAAGCACCTGGAGGCCCAGGGTTATGTGGTGACGGTGGGGAAGGAAGAGGATGCCGCTGTAGCGAGTGGCGAGGACCTGATCATCCTGTCGTCGACGGCTGATCCGCGCGAGTTGGGACAGAAGTATGCGGCTTCGGCGATTCCGGTTTTCACGTGGAACGCGGTGGATTACCCGGACATGAAGATGACGGGCCCGGAGCGGCATGTGGACTTCGAGACGCTTGACCCGGTGCAGGACTTTATGCGGGCCTTCTCGGTTTTGTATGGGTACTACACGAATGTGACGACGCCGATCGTGCGTGAGCTGGGGATTCCGCGATCGCAGATGTTCGGCACACTGTACCTGCAGCCGCAAGCGTTTGGCTGGGGCAGGCCGGCGCCGTCGGCGGACATCCTGGTGAGCATCGAGGGAGACCCGACGCATGCGGGCGTGTTTACGTATGAAAAAGGGTCGAGCATGTACAGCGGCTTTGTGGCTCCGGCTCGGCGGGTTGGATTCTATCTGCAGGATGGGACGTTTCATTTTTTGACCGAGGTACACGGGCAGGCGGAGAAGGATCCGGACCTTGCGGCCTGGTGGACGGGACGGAAGCTTTTTGATGCGAGTGTGCGGTGGGCATTGAGCGCGCCGGCGACCCCCGATCGTTACGATCCCGCGGCTCTGAAGGCGCGACTTGCAAGTGTGGCGAAGGGCAAGAAGGTGCTGTTTGTGCGGCGGCTGGATACGCCGGAGGGCGAGGAGTCCGACGACCACATTGCGGCGCACCTGAAGGAGCTTGGGTTTGTGGTGAAGGAGGGCGACCAGGGCGAGCCTGCCACCATAGCGCGAGGGCGAGGATGCGATCATCATTTCGGCGACGAACTCGAAGTACAAGATGTCGAACAAGTATCGCGATGCGAAGATCCCGATCCTGTGCCTTGAGGGATTGATGGCGGACACGCTGAAGATGGCGAACCGGCGGCGCTACATCGACTATGGCGAGCATGGTGAGGCGAAGGAGAGCGAGGATCCGCCGGAGTCTTACCTGGAGATCGTCAACTCGTCGCACATGATGGCGGCTGGATTGAAGCCCGGCTATGTGAAGTACATCAAGGAGCCGGATGTGTTGAAGTGGGCGACGCCGATGCCTTCCGCGATTATGATCGCGATGCTGCCGAACTCCTTTCACGAACGCGCGATCTTTGGGTATGAGAAGGGTTCGACGATGGCCGACGAGTTTATCGCTCCGGCGCGGCGGACGCTGCTTCCAGTGGATAACCCGGCGTTCGACGACCTGACTGAGCAGGGGCACGCGCTATTCGATGCGACCCTGCTTTGGACGATAAGTCCTCCGGCTCTCTAATCAGCTCCGGTCTTCCCAGGCTGCTTGTGAATTGGAGAAGGGAGTAGCAGCTTCAGGAGGTTCCATGAACACACCTCGTTTTCTTGCTGTGCTGGCACTGGTGCCAGGGTTTCTTATGGTGGGTCAGCAGGCACTTGCGGCAGGTCCGGCGGATGCAGTTTTCAACGGGAAAAAGGTGCTGCTGGTCGCGGCGACCTCGAGCGAGACGGCTCCCGTGGACGCCAACATCAAGAAGCACTTCGAGTCGCTGGGCATGGCTGTGACGATGGTGTCGGACATCAACCCGCCTGGCGCGACGGGCTATGACCTGGTGTTCCTGGCGAGCGATGTGAAGGCGAAGACGGTAACGAACACCTATCGCAGCACGACGGTTCCGGTGTTCACGATGAAGCCGTGGCTGCTGGATTTTCTCGGCATGACGGGATATCAGCCGCAGAAGGATTACGGCGAGGACAAGAAGGAGGAGCAGTCGTTCCTTTGGCTCGTCAACGCTCCTAATCCGATCCAGGCGGGCTTTCCCAATGGGATGTTCATGCCGATGAAGCATGCGATCAAGACGTACAACTGGGGGCTGGCGACACCTTCGGCGCAGGTGATTGCGTTCCTTCCCGGCGAACCGAGTAAGAGCTTTGTGTTTGCGTATGAGAAGGGTGTTTACATGGACCACGAGTTCACTGCGCCGGCGCGACGCATCTTCTTCGGCCTGGCGCCGGACGGATTTGATGTGCTGATCCCGGACGGGATCAAGCTGTTTGACTCGTGCGCCGCCTGGGCGCTTGGCGGGAAGCAGGAGAGATGATGAAGACATGGTAACTGCGCGATCGGACCGCGATTTGGGATGTGCTGTTCGTAACATCCGGAGCTGTCGCTTGCGCACAGTCGGAGATCGATGGGCCGACGGCGCTGATCGTGACGTACCGGGCAAAGCCGGAGTCGCGGGCGAAGTTTCGCAGCGTGATGGCGACAGAGGGCGTTGCGTCGCTGGAGAGATGGAAGAAGAACGGGGTATTCCCGAGCTACAACGCGTTGTTCACGACGTACGCGGGGACCAACGTCCCGGACATGTATCTGATCCTGCGCTTTGCGCACTTCACGGATCTTGAGCGGTGGCAGAAGATCGAGGAGAGCAATCCGGGCGGGCTCGCCAGAGGCGGCGCAGGCGATCGCGTGGGTGGATAACTCTGCTACGGCGGATATTGTGAGCGAGAGATCGGCGGGGCCGACGAGCAAGAGACTCTCAGTTCTTTGTGCTGGAGTATGACGTGACTGCGGCGATGCCGAAGTACATGAGCTATGTGCAAGGGTACGTCGCACGCCGCAGTTCGACGCATGGAAGAAGGCGGGGGCGCTGAGTTCTTATGCCTCGTTGTCAACCAGAACCCGGCGGGAGCTCCGTGGGGGAGCTTCATCGTGCTGGAGTACAAGGACTTGAAGGCGCTGGCGGCCCGCGAGGTGATCAAGACCAAGGCGCGTTCGGAACTTGCCCGTCGCGACCCGGTCTGGAAGAAGTGGAGCGACGACAAGACGGCGATTCGTACGGAGAAGGCGGCTATCGCGGCTGTCTCGCTGAAGTAGCAATTTGCCTGGTTACGTGACTGGCGTGGCTGAAGAGCCTGGGCGAGCAGCGGTGCGTTGGGTGTTGTGTTGGAGGAGTGGACGGACTTAGCTGACGCGCAGGGGAGCTTCCCTGTCCAGTGCCGCTCTCTGTGCCAGAACGCGGCGACCGTGCCGCTTTGATCTCTGCTTGTTGATCCAGATGATTGGCCCTGTGATGGCGAGCACAGGAAGGCAGAGTGCGAGGAGTGCGGCGAGTAGACGCGTGGGCAGGCCAAGGAGGGTTCCGGTGTGAATCTCGCGGGTATACAGCACAAGTGCGGCCTGCATGGTGGGCGCTGTACGGGAGGATCCTACGGAGAGTATCTTGCCGGTCTTCGGATCAAGCGTAGTGAAGCTTCGTCCGGCGGGTGTTTTGTCTTCGGGGAATCTTTGGTAGATGAATACCGGATCGCCCGGCTTCTCGGAGAGGAGCAGGCGAGGTATATCGGCGCCGGGGAGCGCTTCTCTCGCGCTTTGGAGCATTGCCTCGATGGATGTGCCGTTTCCGGGTCTGACGACGGCGGTGTCGGGGCGGTTGAGTAGATTCAGGAGCTTGCCGGTCTGGTAATGCAGGCCTATTCCTGTCAGGGCGAAGGCGAACATGGCGAGCGAACTCCAGAAGCCGAGGCTCATGTGCAGATCGCGGTTGAGGCGAGGGCCTGGAGAACTCCTGTGAATGCGAAAGACCTTGCGAGGAAACCAGAGGACGATGCCGGTGACTGAGAGGATAAGAAGCGAGTAGGTGCCGAACATGACGACGATGCTTCCCGGATGGCCGGCGACTGTGCCGGTGAGGAAGTTCACGTGAAGGTCATGGATCCTGATAAGCACATCGGGGCCGTCTTCCGTGCTGCCGAGGATGTTGCCGGTGTACTGATTGATGTAGATCTGGCGTGTGCGTTGCGTGGAGATGGAACGAATGCGGGCGTAGGTCGCGTATGCAGGAGCGTCTGGGAAGTAGAAGCGGGTCAGTTTCCATCCGGGTGCCTGCTCTTCTACGCGACGCTTTACGAGATCCCAGTTCATGACAGGGCCGGTGACTTCTACCCTGGTCAGTTCGGGATGAAGCGCGCGATTCAACTCGGGCTCGAATGCAATGATGCTGCCGGAGATGCCGAGGACGATCAGCACCAGAGCAGACCAGAGACCAAGCAGCAGGTGGATGGTGAATAAAAGCTTCTTCATGGTCGGCATTCGCTCGAGTGTGGGAAGTGAGTTTAGAAGAGCAGCTTGAGGGCGAACTGGAGCTGCCGTCCGGGAGAAGCGGCGGAGGTGAGGGTTCCAGCGGATCCTGACAACGCGCCGTTCGCACTGAAGATCTGGGTCTGAGCCGCGGCTGGATTTGCGAAGTTGGTGTGGTTGTCCACGTTGAAGGCCTGGACCTGGAACTGTGCGCGGAGGCGGTCCATGATGGTTTGTTCCTTCATGAGCCCTGTGGTCCAGAAAAAGTAACCGGGTCCGTCCAGCGTATTGCGCCTGCTCGTGCCCAGGACGGGGCCGTTCAAGCCGGGTGCGTAGTTGTAGGTTCCGGGGAAGCTGAAGCAGGAGGTGTCGATGAAGTTGACGGTGTGGCCGTTGGTGCACTTTCGTCCGTAGACGGTGCGATTGGGGAACTGATAGGGCTGCGATCCCAAGAGACCGAGGGCATCGCCGCCGACCAGCGGGGTGAAGGGAATGCCGGAGCGGATGGTGACGATGTTGTTCCACGTCCAACCGCGGAGCACGGAGGTGTACGCTCCACCACGCCTGAGGTTGGGGAGCGGTGCGACACCGTTCGCGGAGAATACATTGCGGACGTCGAAGTCGGAATCGGCGCGGTTGAGGCGCATATCGAAGATGGGGAGGCCGGAGACTGAGTTGCCGAAGCTGGCGCCAGAGACGGACGAGGAGCTGTCGTCGATCGCGTGAGCCCAGGTGTAGGCGAGCTTGCCGGTGAAGCCCTGCCGGCTGGAGTAGCTCAGCGAGGTTTGCATGGAGTGGTAGATGGAGCTGCCGGCGTAGATGGTGTCGGACTCTGTTCCCACGGCGGGGTTCAGCACGAGAGCGGCGCGCGCAGGGCCGGTCACTTTTACGGTGTCGGGCCAGTAGTAGTTGCCGTTGGGGTCGGTTCCGAGCGGCGCCACGTTGTTGATGTCGTTCGTGCTGAAGACCTGGTGAATACCGTGAGAGCCGATGTAGCCCAGTTGCAGAACGGTATTTTTTGTCAGCTGCTGCTGTATGTTGACGTTGCTCTGGATGACGTAGCTGCGTGGCGGGGTTTGCGGCGTGTAGATGTCGCGGAGTTTGGGGGTGGTGGTGAAGAACGGAGTTCCGGGGAAGAGTCCGGCGCCGGCGGTTCCGACGTAGGAGACGCGGCCTTCCTGGTAGGAGGGGGCGCTTGAGATGACCTGGAGTTGGAAGCTGTAGTTGAGTGGCAGAATGTCATAGATTCCGGAGGCCGCGGTGAACACGGTTTTGCCGTTGCGGTAGGGATCCCACGCGATGCCAAGCCGCGGTTCGAAGTTCTTGAGGGTGGGATTGTTCGTGAAGAAGGTGGAGACGGGGACCGCCGCCGGGGATGTTGGGGTCGGCAGGACTCCGAGCCTTCCCGCGGTCTCTTTCGTGTCGGTTGCCATTTCGTAGCGGACGCCGAGATTTACCGTGAGATTGCTGAGCCACTTCCAACTGTCCTGCACGTAGCCGGCGTAGATGGTTTGCCTTAGATCGTGCGGAACCACGGGCGTGCTGGGCAGGCCGCCCTCGAAGAAGCTGGGAACGTTGGTGAGGAAGTTGTTGAGGGTGGCGAAGTTCCATTGCCCATTGGGAAGAACGCCGCCGAGAGTATTGTTCTGGTCTTTCTCGATGGCGAAGCCGAAGGTAAGGGTGTGTTTGCGGATCACGTACGTCGCGTCGTCGTAGAGCTGATAGGAGTTGTAGTGGAAGGCATTCGTGCCGACGGAACCTGAGCCTCCCTGCACCGTGGTGACGGTGGCGACCTGGAGCTGGCCTGTGCTGCGACCGGGGTAGTAGGCGAGGGCGGGGTTGTTTACCGCGGGATTGAGGACGGCCTTCTGGTTGGGTGCGATCGCCACCGAGCGGTTGTAACCCAGGCGAGCGGAGTTCGTGAAGCTTCCCGAGAAGATGTGGACCTCTTCGAGCGAGCCGGTGGTGCGGCGGGAGATCGCTTCATCGTAGAGGGTGTTGGTGCCATCAGCGGAATCCAGGGAGGCGGTGTCGTACACCGCGGTCCCGTGGAGCGAGTCCTTCTGCGAGAAGTTGTGATCCAGGTGGAGGGTTGAAAAGTCTTCGTTGGTCTTCTGGGTGGTCTGGAAGCTGTAAAAGCCTGTATTACCGCTTACCCCGGCGTTGGGGAGCGGGAAGAGAGTGAGAAACGGAATGACCTTGGGATCGACGACAAGCTGTTGCACTCCGGCTGTGCCCGCAGGTGCCTGCGGACCGCCGGCGGTTGTCAGGCAGTTCTTGTTCTGCGTGGCACCCGAGGCTGCCTGGTTGCAGGTGACCAGGCCTCCGCGGGCCGCTGGCGAGAATACGGTCGATTGGATGGTGACTCCCTGGGCCTGGCGGAAGGCTTCGTAGTTGAAGAAGAAGAATGTTCTTTGCTTGAGAATCGGTCCGCCAAAGGTAGCTCCGAGCTGGTTGCGGCGGAATGAAGGTTCTCCTTGCCCGACGGGGTCGAAGTAGCCGCGTGAGTCGAAGACGCTGTTGCGAAGAAAATCGTACACGGAGCCGTGGAAGTCATTGGCGCCCGAACGTGTGATGGAGTTGATGACCCCGCCGGACATGCGGCCGTACTGTGCGGGCGCGTCGGAGGTGATGACGTTGAACTCCTGGATTGCATCGACTCCGAGCGTCGCGCCGGAGACTGAGCCGGGGCCGCCGTTGGCGTAGTCGTTGATGTTGATGCCGTCGAGGCGATAGCTGTTTTGTTGTGGCCGGTTTCCACCGATGGTGAGCTGCGCTCCGAGACCGCGGGAGAGTCTTGTGGTGGCGGTGGCTGCGCCGGCGTACTGGGTGAGCACCTGCGAGACGCCCGTGTTCAACGAGGCGAGAGTGGTCCAGTCGCGGCCATTCAAGGGAAGATCGCGGGTCTGCTTGCCGTCCACCAATCCGCCGACGGATGTGTCGGAGACATTGACCTGGTTTGTGGACTCGGTGACGGTGATGACGGTGTCTGCCGATGCGACGGTCATGGTGACGTTGAGCTCGCGAACGAGACCGACGGCCAGCTGAACGTTGTCGAGATCCTTGAGGGCAAAGCCCTGCGCTTTCACGCTCAGCTTATAGGCACCGGCGGCGAGGTTTGACGCGGTGTAGAGACCAGCGCTGTTGGAGGTGACATCACGCACGAGGGCGGTGGACATCGAGGTGATCTGGATCTGCGCGCCCTCGATTGTGGCGCCGGTTGGATCCGTGATGGTCCCTTGCAGCGTCGCTCCTCCGCTTTGGGCGTTTGCCTGGTACGAGAAGAATGCTGCTGCTGCGAGGGCAAGGGCCAGTACGGCAATACGGCGAGTTCTTGTAAACATGTGATCTCCAGATGCGTGGAGCAGGTGTAGGCCGTCCACGCTTCCCAGCCCTTTCGCAGAGGCTTTATGGATGCACGAGCAGAGGCTCTATGGATGCACCAGAATCTTGGTCCGCCGGAGTGAAGGATGTCTGAGGCTGGGATGAAGAAGTCTTCATGAACCTGTCAGCGGCGTTTGACCGGCCGAGCGATGTTTGAGGCTGGTGGCGTATGTGTCTGAGACGGCTGCCCCGCACTGACTGGAATTCGGACAAGTTGATTTGCGGGATCAGCGGCTAATGCGAGGCGATCCGGGAGTCCGTTACGCCCCTTGATCGCATAGATACGATCCTGGGGATACTGCTGCCACAGGTTAGGCGAGAGCAGGAGCCAATGTTTGACCGTACCCCGGTCGGAGATGAAATGGTCGACGATCAGGCTTCCATCGCGCAGGTCAATATGTGTGTGGATGAAGTGCCGGGCGTCCGCGGGCAAAGCGGTCTCGTTGGCCGGGAGCCACGTACCGGTAGCCGACTGTTGTTGTTCCGGTGATGGCGCGATGGTGACGACCTTTGGGTGAAAGGGTTGGTATCGATCGAAGATGCCGTGGATGAGTTCTCCGCGCGAGAAGGTGACCAGCTTTGAGGGTTCCCCCGGAGGGCCTGGGTGACCGGTGCTGTTGTACGCGAGGAAGAGCACGAGTTGACGCTCTGGATCGATCTCGAGTTCGACGTGGAAAGAGGCGGTGTCACCGGAGTGGCCGAACAGATGAGATCCATTGAACCAGACCTGGTGGAAGGCGAGAGCCATGCCCGGGATCTCGAGGCTGAGGTCAGGAGCGGTGGTTGTCTGGCGCGACAGGATAGAAGCCACACTGGAAGAGGCGAGGATGTGGTGCCCGTTGAATGTTCCACCATGCAGAAGCATTTCGCCGAAGATGCCCATGTCTTCGGCCGTTGTGGAGAGGCTGAGTGCGAGTTCCAGGGTCTCTGAGGGTATCGAAGGCTGAGTGCTGGCTCCATAGCCTTGCGACAGATATTGCAACAGGTCCGAAGGAAGAGGCTGGGCGAGTGTGGTGCGAGTCATTCCCAGTGGGGTGAAGATGTGGCGCTGGGCGTACGCCGGGAACGCTTCACCGGAAATGCGTTCCACAATGTAGGCCGCTAATTCCATGCCGTACGGGCTATAGCTGTTGACCGCTCCTGCAGGATAGCTTCGCTTCGGAGGGTGCTGCGTGACAACGGTGCGTAGATCGTGTGCCGGCGCAGAGGGGAGGCTGCCGGCAAACCCCGCAGTGTGGGTCAGCAGATGGCGCAGCGTGATGAAGCCATCTTCCCTGTCCTCGGGGTGGAAGTCGAGATAGCGGGTAATGTCGTCGTCGAGCGAAAGCTTTCCCTCTTCCACCTGCTGCATCACGGCAACCGCGATAACGGGCATCGCGAGCGCGCCTGCACGAACGATCGTGCTGGAGGTCATGGGTATGTGCCGTGAGACATCGGCCACACCATAGCCCTGGCTGAGGAGGGTGCTGTCGTTCTGCCGAAGCAGAAGAGCGGCTCCGGCGGCATCATCCCGCTTGAGCTGAATGTCGAACATGCCGTGGACGAAGGCGGCGAGGTCCTCGGGGGAGGATGTAAGCATGGGGGGCTGCGGGGAGGCGCTTGTGGCTAGCAGAAGCAGCACTAGTGCGTACGGGCGACGCGAGCGCATGGTCCGGCGAGTATAAACCGCGCAGGAAGTCTGAGCGTTTGAATAGCGATGACGCCTTGCAAAGCTCGCGACAGTCAGGGGAGTGGCGCGCACTCAGAAGATGCCGGGGAGCGCTGGCGTATGCTCCTGGTGGAGCGCCTGGAGGTTGAGTTTCTCCATGCCCAGGATGCGCTGTATAAGGGGGGCAATCTGGGTGATGGGGACGGGGGTTTTGTCGATGCGACCTGTGAGTTGCCGGCCGGAGACGAGGAGCGCAACGTGAGTCTCCTCATCCGAAAAGCCGCCGTGCATGCGGGATCGACCCGTATTGCCCGTGCCCCAGAGGACGCCAGCCTGGGGCTCAAGCACGAGGTCCGGCATCCGCGTGTCCTCGGCTGCGGAGTTCATGATCAGGCTCAACCGCTGCCCGTCGTAGATCTCTGCGATCCCGAGTTCCGCGGTCTTTGCACGGTACGCGCGGAGTACCGCGCCGGTCGATGACGGGTGCTTCAGCCAGATGGACGCCACTGAATCTGCAGTGATGTGTGCGATCTCCCCGGGGGCAGCCGCTGCGGCGACTGCCTCGAGGCGGGTGGTATCGATTCGGCGCACTGGGCCGATCGCGGATGGACGGTGGCCCTGCCGTGCGGTCACTACGATCCAGGTGGAATCGTTGAGCCCGGCCTTTTTCAGTTCGGCGATCACTCCTCCGAGTTGGCGGTCGATTGTCTCGAGCGCGCCTTCGAATGATGCTGCGGGTGCGGGACCCTCACTGTGTGGAGTAGCGCCTTCGTGCCGGACCGATCTCAATCCGGTGAGGCTCATGCCGAAGAGCCGCGGGACGGCCATGCTCGACGATCCAGTGCTGTCGCGACCGTCAATCCAGCGGAGTACGGCATTGGTGCGCGCCTGATCGGCCACCCCGAGTGATTGGTTTGCGGTGTCAATGGAGTGCGGCACGAAAACCTCATCCAGCGCGTTGCCTGACGGCCCGCGGAGCAGGTCGGCGTAGGCGGGCAGCTCGTCCGCCCAGGCGGTGCGGCCACCGGCGGCGTGAACCTGATCGAAGATGCTGTTGACCCGGACCAGCGCGTGCGGCGTGACGGGGCTGCAGCCGGTCGCCGGGTTGCGCGGCGGTGTGGGGCTGGGCCCGTCGAGGTCGAGCGGTGCGCCGCGCGTGGCGCAGTCCGCCGCTGACGAGAGAGCGCGGTCGTATCCGTCGCTTGAGAAGATGCCGGTCGAGATTGGCGATCCGCCAGTTGCAATGGCAAGGAGGCCAGCCGCACTGTCTGGCCACGGGACTCGCGCATTGGTGTAGGTGACGCCGCGGCGACTCAGTTCCGCGAGAGAAGACTGTGGACGAACGCTGATCCACACTGCGAGATCGATTGCGTCCAGGCCAGGGATATCGACGATGAGTACACGATCGGCCGGGTGGTTAGCGGGGGTGTGGATCAGTGGCGAGGGATATTGCTCAGGGATCTGAGCCCCGGCGCGTCCGCTCCCAGCGAGGATGCAAGCGACCACGGCAAGGCACGCGCCTCGATTCACTTCAGCTTCTCAATCTCTTTGGCGGCGAGAGAGGCGGGCAGAGGAGTGAAGATTGCATCCTTCACGACGTCCTCCTGACCCTGGCGGCTGAGAACGAATTTGATGAACTCCTGAAGCACCGGATTCAGCGGCTTGCCGGGGGCCTTATTGGCGAAGATGTAGATAACGCGACTGAGTGGATACGTCTGGGCCGCGACCTCGTCGAAGTTTGCTTCGTGGAACGGACCACCAGGAGTGGCGGAAAGCTTGAGGACTTTCGTCTTCGGGTTGTCATTCCAGGCAAGACCGGTGTAGCTGAGCGCGTACTTGTCTGCAGCCACGATGTCGGAGAGAGGAAGCACGGTATGCGGAGCCCCAATTCCGTCGCGCCATTGACCGTTCGCGAGCACGTGTTGATTGACGAAGTTGTCGTAGCCGTTGGGGATTTCAACTCCCCAGAGATGGATGGGCTGAGCGGCCCAGTCGCCGGTGAGGCCAAGTTGACCCCACGTGGTGATGGGTTCGCGGATGCCACGATTGTGGGTGGAGGAGTAGATCGCGTCCAGCTGCTGGAAGGTGATCTGGTTGAGCGGGTTGTCCTTGTGGACGATGAACACGATAGCGTCGGTGAATGCCTTCACCTTGAGGCTGCCACCGGCAACAGCGACGGCAAGTGGTTTGTAACCAAATTTGTCCACGAACGGGGTCTCTTCGCGCCCCATCATTTCGCGGGCTATGAAACCGAAGTCAACCACACCGGAGGTCAGGCGAGGGCCACCCTGACCTGAGCCGCCTATCTCGACCGCGAAGTTTACGTCGGGATAGATCTTCGTGAAGTCGTTGATCCACAGGGTCAATAGCTGGGTGACTGTATTCGAATCGACTCCCTTCAGCGTTCCAGAGATTCCTTTGACGGGATGGTATTCGGGAAGGCTGGGGTCCACGTGTGCCGTGTAGGGGAGCGCGGGGGTGGGATGGGCGAGGGGTTCTTCCAGGTTCTGCGCGCGGAGGAGAGGCCCCGGGGCGAGGAGGGCGAGTGAGAGGATGATCTGCTTGTTCATGGGTCCTGCAAATTCCTGGCGGATGGGTTCTTTGTCTAAGGCATCACTTCATTCCGAGCGTCTGAAGCACGCCTGAACCGTGAGTGAAAAATCGTTCAGGCGGCTTTGAGGCAGAGAGTCGGCGGGCTCAAGCGGTGGGGACGAGGAAGAGGAGTGCGAGGCCGAAGACGACGGCCGAGACAGCGAACGTTACGACCATGAATCCCATCATGCGCTTCATGGGAATCCCGGCGATTGCGAGGATGGGGAGAGCGAAGAACGGCTGAAGCATGTTTGCGACAGACTCTCCCATAGCGACCGCCATGGTGGTGCCGGGGAGGGAGGCATGAAGGGCCTGAGCGGCAGGGATGGCGAAGGGTCCTTGTACTGCCCAGTGACCGCCTCCGCTGGGGACAAAGAGCGTGATGATCATGGAGGTGAGATAGGTGTAGAAGGGCAGAGTGTGGGCCGTGGAGGCGCGAATGAACACCTTTGACAGCACTCCGGCGAGACCCGTGGTGGTGATGATGCCCATTAGGCCGCCGTAGAGAGGGTATTGCAGAATGAGTGAACCGCTGATGCGGGCCGCATGTTTGACAGCGGCGATGTAAGCGGATGGCCGAAGGTGCAGAAGAAGTCCGCTGATCAGCAGGATGAGAATGACAGAGTTGAGATCGAGTGCAAAGCCCGTTCGGCGCCACTCGGTGACGAGCGCAAACAGGCCAAGAGCGACAAGGAGAAAGTTCAGGATCCAGGCATTATCGAGCCGTGAGCTCAAGGTGTTCTGTGGCTCCTTCGCGATCATCTGCCGGTCTTCTTCGCGGAGTCGTTCCGGGTCGGCAAATACCGTGTCGCGGGCTGCCGGTTGCAAGGCCCGGAATATGAGCGGCATCAGGACGAGCAGGGTAAGACAAGGAATGAGATTGAAGCGGGTGAAGACTGTGTGCGTGAGCGGGATGCCGTGGCCAGTGACCTTTTCGACGATATTCAAGGCGGAGCCGTGCGTGGCCTGGGATAAGGCGATGGACCCGGAGAGTCCCTCGGTGGAGACCACGAAGCCCGTGTAAGCGGCTGCGACGAGCCACCCGAAGTCGACGCGAACGCGTTTCGCCATCTCGCGCGCGAGGAGGGCGGCGGTTACGAGACCCAACCCCCAGTTGACCCACGATGCGATCATGCTGACGAATATGGTGAGGGAGATGGCGGCGAGCGGCGTGGAGACGAGGGACGCGATTCGGGCAAGGAGGCGCTGAATGGGCGGAGCCACGGCGAGCGCATATCCAGCCACAAGCATGATGACCATCTGAAACGCGAAGGCGAAGATGGCGAAGATGCCGCCGTACCACGCGGAGCCGATCTGAGGAAGTGAAGCTAGCGGGGCGAACAGAAAGGCCAGGATGGCGCCGAGAAACGTGAGCAGGACGGCGAAGACGAATGGGTCCGGCATGACTCTCTCGAACAGGTAGACGAAGAAAGCCGTGGCGCGTCCGAGCGGGGATTGCCGGGGTTCCTCAGATGTGTGCTGCGACATGGATACTTCTCCGTCAACGTGTTCGAGGATCCCGGCAGGAGGGCGACGGCCTGCACCCGAAAGGAGATCTACCGGCGTTCCGGTTCTTAGTGGTACGGGGAGTTGGTGCGGTGGCGGTGTCATGTGCGATGAGGCGAGCGACGAGTTCCGTGCAGTGAGGCCGCGAGAAATCCGGGGTACCGATGGATTCCGCGTCGGCCTACATCGTTGACCTTACGATCGGCCGAAGCGCTATTAGGCTGTGGAGCGTTCTTTAGTGCGATGTAGAAGCCGCAAGCCCCACAGACCAGGGTCATGGCCAGCAGAGTCCAGATAAGATCCATTGAACCTCCACCGAAGGATTCTGAACCCTCGGGCATTACTCGATCTACCGCGATGATGAGGCGCCACGATGAGTCGGCCTTGAAGTGAAGATAAAAAGCTGGTCATGTTCGGGCGGACCGGCGGGTGTTTGTCTGCGCTTTTCGACCGCATCGCTGCTCACGACCCGGAAGGGCCGAACGCGCGTCCGGACATTAGCTGCATTGACAGTCGTTGTCCCTAGCAGCTACCGTATCGATCAAGTCAACGTTAAACCTCACGTATCCGCTGCGACTGATCTCCTGGAACTCCGAAGTATGGACCAGCTTGTCGACGCAGTGTTAGCGCCCTCCCACTCCCGTCTTTGTTGAAGGAACACCATGCCCTCGCCCCAGAGCTCCTCATCCTCCCTGATCGGCTTCGCCCTCCTACTACTAGCAATCCTGACCTTCGGGTCGCCGAGCTTTGCCCAGATTAGCGGGCGTGGCACGCTACAGGGTACGGTTACTGATCCCAGCGGAGCTATCATTTCCGGCGCTCAGGTGAAGATCGTGGAGGTCAGAACCAACGCGACGAATAGCCAAGTCACGACCTCTGCGGGCTTGTATTCGTTCGGGGGACTGCAACCGGGGACGTACACCGTCAACGTGACCGCCGCCGGCTTTGAATCGTTTGTGCAGGAGAACATTCCGCTGGACGCGCTGCAGACGTATGGTCTGAACGTGAAGCTGAAGGTAGGCGGCGCAGAGACGACGATGACGGTGACAGATGCTCCGCCGCCGCTCGACACCTCGAATGCGACGTTGGGCAGCACCATGGAAGTGGAGACATACAAGGCTCTGCCCCTGCAACTAAACGGGCAGCCGCGCGATCCGACCGCGTTCATCTACTACACGCCAGGTGTGACGGGGGGAGGCGGCGTGAACCAGATGAACGGCGGCCAGAGCAATCTGAATGAGACGTACATCGATGGTGTTGCGATGGACGATGTGAACCAGCAGAGCGATTGGGCGGTGGTTCACAGCACGTTCTCGGTGGATGCCGTGGAGCAGTTTCAGGTGCAGACGAGCGGCGTATCTGCGGCGTACCAGGGCCAGGGGCTGCAGAACTTCACGCACAAGTCGGGCTCGAACTCTTATCACGGTTCGGCGTTTGAGTACTTCCGCAACACGGTGCTGGATGCGTGGGGCTTCTATGCGCCGGCGGCGATCAACCCGGTCACACACACAGCCCTGAAGCCTGTGGAGCATAATAACGAGTTCGGCGGCACCTTCGGCGGATACGTGCCTCACTTCAAGAGCAAGATCTTCTTCTTCGGATCGCTTGAGACGACGCGGTACATCCATGGGACCAATCCGGGGTACACGACGATCCCGACGCTGCTGGAGCGGCAAGGGAACTTCACGGAATTGCCTGCGACGCAGACGATCTACGATCCGACGACGACGAACTGCGTGGGCAAGGTATGCACCCGGACCCAGTTCTCGTACAACGGACAGCAGAACGTGATTAATCCGGCTCGCTTGACTCCGGAAGCGAAGTATATGCAGTCGTTTCTGCCGCAGCCTTCGAACGGGAACCTGGTAAATAATTACCTCGGCGGTTTCAACACGGGCTTTTACTACCCGCGGCAAAGCTACAAGGTGGACCTCAACATCTTTCCGAAGCACAGCATAAGCCTGTTGTTTCTGGAAGGCGGACGGTACCCGGTTCCGGCGTGCTGCGATGCGAGCGGACTGCCGCAGCCTTACTTGACCACGGTGGGCAATACTCAGAACAATCTGGACGCGTTTGTGTCGGATACGTGGACGGCGACGCCGCACATTGTGAACAAGCTCACAATCTCGGGGAACCTGGGTGGTTTGCACGGGGTGGCAAACACGAATCCCAGCGCGGAGAATCCGGCGTGGTGGGCGACTTCGGCCGGCATAACCAACGTTCCCGCGGGCCAGGCGTCGAACTCGTTTCCCGCGACGTCGTTTGGCGGCAACAACGCGCCGCTGGGCTGGACGACCAACGACCGGGCAAATCGCGGCGGCGGGGTTGCGGTGTATCACCTGCAGGACAGCATCCAGATCGTCAAGGGCAAGCACTCACTGTCGGCCGGTGGCGAATACCAGTGGGAGCAGAGCAATTCGGTTTCGGTCGAGACCGGAACGTACCTGAATACCAGTTACAACAGCACGGAGACTGCCGGTTTCGGTGCGGGCTCCAACAGCCTGGCGGGCGCGCAAGGCGCGAGCTATGCCAGCTACCTGATCGGGGCGCTGGACAGCGTGACTATCACCGACAATCGCCCTGTGCTGAAGACCTACGGGCGCTACCATAACTTTTCACCGTGGGTGCAGGACGACATCAAGGTGAACGCGCGCTTGACGGTAAATGCCGGTCTGCGGTGGGATCTGTTCTCGCCATTTACAGAGAAAGAGAATCGCATTTCGTTTGTGAATCTTGGGATCGTGAACCCGGTTACGGGAACCCCGGGTGCGGTACAGTTTGGCGGCCACGGCCCGAGTCCCTTGTACTGCAACTGCTCTACACCGGTCGCGACCTGGTACAAGAACTTCGGACCGCGCCTGGGCTTTGCGTACTCTATCGATTCAAAGACGGTAGTACGCGGGTCGTACGGCATCTACTACAGCCACGCCGGTGGCGTGGGCGGGCGTGTGAATGCGTCGAGTGGAACTGGCCAGGGCGGGTTTACCGGGGGCATCACGTTGGCGTCTCAAGACGGGGGCATTACGCCTGGGTACTACCTGACCGGAACCAATACGGCTCTGCCGAGCTACGTGCCGCCGCCGTTCATCGATGCAAGTTACGGGACTGGGTTCACGACGGTCGCGGCGAATGCGTCGACTTCGCCAAACGGCGTGAACTTTGCCGATCCATACCTGAGCCGGAGAGCGCCCTACTACCAGAACTTCAACTTCGGCATGCAGCGACAGATCTTCAACCAGACGATCCTGAGCGCGGACTACAGCGGCTCCACGGGCCATTTCCTGGGCACGGGCATCGGGCGCGGCATTTATTCCAACCAGCTGAATCCGTCGGTCTACGTGTTAGGTGGACTTCTGACGCAGCCTGCGACGCCGGCGAACGTGGCGGCAGCCCAGGCGATACTTCCGGGATTCAAGCTGCCGTTTGCCAACTTCTCCTCGGCGGCAACTATTGGGCAGGCGCTGCGGCCTTTCCCGCAGTACGGCGGGTTCTCGGATATATGGGGGGATTCCGGCAATTCGAATTACAACTCCCTCCAGGTGCAGTTGCGGCAGAACTTCGTCCATGGCTTCAACTATGCGCTGTCCTACACATGGAGCAAGAGCCTGGACGACACGGGCGGATCGCGATCTGCATATGGCATCAACGGCGTTCCGGCCAGCTACGTCGAGTACGGGCTGAGCGGTACGGATATTCCGAACCATGTGACGTTCTACACGGTGTACAACGAGCCGTTCGGGCATGGCGCGCACAGGCTGCTGAATGAAATCATCCGCGGGTACAGCATCTCCGGCACCTTTCGCTACCAGTCGGGCACTCCTCTGACGGTGACAACGACGGGTTGCGTGGCGCCGAACTCCGGTACCTGCTATCCGAGCCTGAATCCGAATTTTCAGGGGAGTCCGCGGATCAATGGAGGCTGGGGGCGGCAGAATCTGGCCAGCGGAACCAGCATTCCTTACATCGACGCCAATGCATTTTTGAACACCGGAACTGCTGCTAAGCCGAACTACGCTCCGGCGAACTATACCTTCGGCAACGCGGCGAGATCGTACGTGTATGGTCTGCGCGGGCCGGGAGGATACGGGGAAGATTTAAGCGTGCGGCGGACGTTCGGGATCTTCGAGAACCTGCGGTTTACGCTGGAGGGAAGCTTGTTCAGTCTGGATAACCATACGGACTTCGGCGGTCCCAACACAGTGGTGGGTAGTGCGGCGTTCGGGACGATCACGAGCCAGGCGAACCAGCCGCGGACCGCGCAATTCTCAGGTCGGCTGGAGTTTTAAAGACCTGACGTTGGAACTACGGCTCCCATTCATGGCTCCTGTGCTGGTGTGCAGGAGGCGGACGCTCCATGATCGTCGAGCGGCGTTCTCTTCAGGGCGAAAAAGAAGCGCCCTGAGGAGGGCGCCGGGAGAGTGTTCCTGTAACTTGTGTTTCAGCATAGACACGGTCCGGCGCATCTACATCCCTCCTTCGGATGAAACAATCTCCACCCTTCGGTGGAAGTCCGCCGTCATGCAGTCGCTACAGCTTCAGTCCGGGCTTACGCTATACGGCAGCATGTAGCGGCCAATCTGGATATAGGACTGCTCGTTCGGCGGCCAGATGCGGAAGCTCTCAACCCTCTTCGGCTGGGCGATGGGACGCGCCACAAGAGTTCCGCGTTCTGCGGTCGAAGAGGCGTCGTAGAAGTGAACTACCAGACCCTCGTCTGATCTCGTCCACCCCACAACGTAGGCTCCCACCGGCAGTAGGAGGGTGCTCGCGATCCTGACGCCGTGCTGCGCCAGGAGATAGTGAGAGATCTTTCCTTCAGCGGCGTACCCTGCCGTGATCAACAGCACAGAGGCGATCAGTTGTCCGCGCTCGTTAATAATCCCGGACGCGGTCCGCATCTCCGACTCGATCCGTTCCTTCGCGACCGGCGCTCTTGCGGGTAGGATGGCGCTGAGTTCATCGGGCGTGGCCGCTCGCCACGAACCCGCGGCCTGCGCGTTGCAGACGAGAGGCCAGGAGCAGAGCACCAGCAGGATGGAAAAGAGTTTTTTCATAAAGAGACTCTACGGCAGCCGAACGAAACCCCGCTGCAGCGCAATGATAGCCGCCTGGGTTCTATCCTCGGCTCCAAGCTTGCCAAGAAGGCCGTTCACGTGTGACTTCACCGTCGCCTCGGAGATATTCAGGTCCACAGCAATCTCCTTGTTCGAACGCCCGGCTACAATCCTTTCGAGCGTACTCAGCTCCCGTGATGTAAGCTGCTGCCCGCTCACACGCTCCGCCAGCTTCTCCGCGATCGCGTACGGTATCCGGCTTTTGCCCTGGAACACGGAGCGGATCGCCGTAAGTAACTCCTCCACATCCATCCCCTTCAGCAGATAGGCCTTCGCTCCCGCCTGCAGCGCACGAAAGATATCCTCGTCGCCGTCGAAGGTCGTCAGCACGATGAACCGCGCCGCTGGATGGCTGGCGCGAATCTGCATGATCGCCTCCACTCCGCTTTGCTTCGGAAGTTGCAGGTCCATGAGCGTAAGGTCCGGGTTGTACTTCGCATAGGCGGTCACAGCTTCCACCCCGTCCGTCGCAAAGCCGATCACCTCGACATCATGGGCGGACGAGAGCAGCGCGATCAGCCCCTGCCGCACGACCGCGTGATCCTCGACCAGCATCACACGAATCTTTTCCGCCATTCCGTCAACCCTTTCTTCCCGAGATCGGCACGATCAGTTTAACCCTGGTGCCGTCTCGATCGTCGCTGGTTATATGGAGCTGCGCGCCGATGGAGGCAGCCCGCTCGCGTATACCCCGCAGACCGAAGTGCCCCATCTTCCGTTCGGCGTCGGCCACCGAGAACCCATGCCCGCTGTCGTCCACGATCAGAACGAGCTTATCCTCTCCGTAAGTCAACTGGACATTCGCGGAGCTTGCGCCGGCATGCCGCTCCACATTCGAAAGAGCCTCCTGCAGGATGCGCAGAACCTCCTCCTCCACCCCTGCGGGGACGGCTCGATAGGCCCCACCAATCGAGGTCTTCACAGCGAGGCTATCGCGAGAAAACCTCTTCATCAGCGCATTTACTCTTGAAGGCAAGCTGTCGTGCGCAGTGTTCGCCCGCAGATTCCATATGCTTTGCCGCGCCTGCTCGAGGCCCTGCTGCACAAAGCCACGCGTGGCCTTCACCTGTTGCAGTGCGCCCGAAACGCTGCCTGCTTCCAATAGCCGCGAGACCACGTTCAGCTGCAGGGAGACGCCTACAAGGTCCTGCGCAAGCGTATCGTGAATCTCCCGCGCGATCCTGTTGCGCTCTCCCAGTACGGAGTCGAACGCTCTCTGCAGGCGCCGTACACGTACGCGATAGAGCGCCAGTACGATGACAACCAGTCCCATCACCACGGCGACAACAAACCACCACCGTTTGTAAATTGGAGGCAGCACCCGGAACCGTACAGCCGCTCCCTGGTCATTCCAGACCCCGTCATTGTTCGCGGCCCGCACGCGGAACACGTACGTACCTGGAGGCAGGTTGGTGTACGTGGCGCTTCTGCGCCCACTCGGAGCGCTCCAGTCGCGATCGAATCCTTCCAGTTTGAACCGGTAGAGCACCTTCGAGGGTGCAACAAAACTCATTCCCGCGAAATCGAAGGTATATCGCTTGTATCTGCTTGCGATCCTCTGCTCGCTGTCATGTAACGAGAGTTGATCGCTATCCGCGGAAAACCGTTCCACCACCACCGGCGGAGCTACCGTATTCACGCGCAGCGTAGAAGGATCAACAATGGCCACTCCCTTCCGCGTCGCAAACCAAAGCTCTCCTGCCCGGGTCGTCGAGGCGCTCGGCTCGCCGCCTCGGACCACCTCGTCGCTGGGCATCCCATCCTGCACGCCATACCCTGCGAGCTTCACTCCGCACTGTGTTCCCGAAGAACAGGCTGCTAGCTCATCTGCCGAAGCCCGTATCAGGCCGCGCGGCGCCCGCAGCCACAGGAACCCTCGTCCATCCGCTGTGACCCCCTCCAGCTCACGCTGCAGCTCGTTCGCAATCACGCGTGCAAATCTCGCGCGCTCAAACCGAAATAGCCCTGCATCTCTGGTCGTGACCCAAAGGCGTCCTGCGCCATCCGCCGCCATCCCGGTAACGAGTGAACTCATCAATCCGTCACGGTGCGAGAAGTTCGTCACTGTTCCATCATGCAGCCGAGATAAACCCGCATACGTTGCAACCCACAGCCCCTGCGTCTCGGCCTGAGCGGCGCGCGGAAACTCATAGAGCGCGCCGATCAAATCACTGCCGAGGCCACTCGCTGCGCTTAGCGTCTCAAAATGTCCCTCGGCGAAGTGCGTAAGCCCATGTCGCGTCCCAATCCACACGGTGCCATCCCTCGCAACGAGGAGCGAACGAACGAGGTCATCCGCAAGTCCATCGGAGGAGGTATATCGAGCGGTTCTGCCGTTGACCTCCACGTGGTTCAGCCCATCCGGAGTGCCCACCCAGACATCGCCCCGCAGCCCCGCGGCCAGCGACAGTATCACGGGACTGGTAAGCGCCCCGGCCGGCGCAGGGCGTTCTACTCGAGCCGTCCCATCCGCGCGCACACGCCTCAGCCCATCATCGCGCGTCCCAATCCACATGGCGCCATCGGAGCCCTGCACCACACAGCTCACCTCTTCGTCCGCAAGCTGGGACTCGTCGCGGAACTTGCGGGGCCGCAACACATGAAGCCCGGAAGCTTCGGTCCCCACCCAAAGGTCACCCTCCGCATCCTCAAGGATCGCGAGCACAGAGTTAATGCCGAGCGCAGCAATCGGCACCGGTTGCGAAGCCCCCTCCGTCAAGCTCACCAGCCCCCGATTAGTCCCGATCCAGGCGACGCCGCGCCGATCAACAAAGGCCGCCTGTATCCGCGCACCCGGAAGCTTGTCCCCGATGCGCCATACCGAACGTCCGCGGGCCGACGTGGCAACCACCTCGCTCTTGTCCCACATCCATGTCAGGCCGTTTGCGGCGGACGACCTGCCCCGAAACGCCATATCTTCCTGGCCTGCGCTGGACACGCGTTCGAATCGCGACCCATTGAAGATCACGGCCCCCGAAGCCGTCCGCGCAAGAAGCCTGCCGTCCTTTGCAAGACTCAAAGAGCTCACGGATTCTCCGACCATCCCATCCGCCTCACCGAAGCGGCGGGTGCGGTCCTGCGTGCGCTCGATCAATCCGTCGGACGTGCCGAACCAAAGATTACCCGCGCCATCCTGAGCCAGGGAAGTAATGTCGTCGCTGGTAAAGTTCGGGTCTGTATCGTGACTCAAGACCGTGAACGCTACGCCATCGTAGCGAACCACTCCCCCCTCGGTCGCCAGCCAAAGGTATCCGTCGCGCGACTGGAGGATCTGGTGCACACTGCTCTGCGGTAACCCCGCCTCAGTCGACCAGCTCTGGTGCTGCATCGCCTGCGGTTGCTGGCCCGGAAGAGCCGGCGCACCGAGCAGGGTGAGGCCAGCAGCACCGGCTGCGCACAAAAGTCGTCGGTGCAGGTAAGTCGGCATAGTTCGGACAGGTGAAACGCTAATCGCTTGTAGCCCGGCAGGCAACCGGAAAAGGCCCCGCACGGCGATCAATCTCCACCGTTAGGAGGAGACGCACCCCCTCCCTTTGGCCGACGACACCCTTCTGCCCTCTGCCTATAGTCTTCGGTGTTCAACAACATCACTCGCACCCGACGCAGAGCTACAGGCCGTACACACCCGCAAAGAAGCCGTGAGATGCCCGCAATACCCGGCCCGCCAGCGGATCCGGATTCGCTCTAAGGAACGTCCATGAGTCGCACGCAGATCTCCGCCGCCCTGCTCTTCGTCCTCGCCTTGGCACAGGCGAACCTGCGCGCCCAGACCCTCGATGACGGGATCATGCTGTCGCGTTTGAAGTACTGCACCGGAATCTTCTACAGCTACGACTACTGGGACCACTATTGGGAAGGGTCGCTCAACCGGGTCAACGGAAACATCGGCACCGTGACTACCCGCAGCGTCCAGTACATCGGTAACTACGGTGTAACCGACCATTTGGACCTTCTCGTCAGCGTGCCTTACGTGTACACCCATGCCAGCAAGGGAGTCCTGCACGGCCAATCCGGTTTTCAGGACGTCGTCCTTGGCGCCAAGTACAAGCTGCTGAGCCTGCCGGTGCGTGGCTGGGGGGCTGTCCGCACCTTCGCGGTCGTTTCGGGAGCCATACCGATGTCAAATTACACTCCCGACGATGCGCCGCTTTCGATCGGCACGCACAGTAAACATGCAGCAGGACGCGCCACCCTGAACTACCTGGGCCGCAACGGCCTCTACCTGAACGGCTCGGCCGCCTATACCTTCCGCGGCAATGTAACGCTCGATCGCAGTTCGTACTACACCAACGGCCAGCTCTATCTCAGCAACCAGGTTGCGATGCCGAACCAGTTCGACTACATCGTTACGGCCGGGTATCGCAAGAACGACACCACGCTGACCGCCGGTTTCAGCCAGCAGCAGACACGCGGTGGAGGTGACATCCGCCCGCAGGACGTCCCCTTCGTGTCGAATCGCGTCAACGCCTCGAAGCTTATCGCTACGCTCACCTATCCCCTGCCCCATCTCCATGACATGCAGTACTGGTTTATCTACAGCAACACCTTCGACGGTCGAAATGTGGGGAGTTCCAACACCCTCACCAGCGGCTTCTTATACACCTTCGACTTCAACAAGCGAACGCGCACGAGATGAAACTTATGAGCAACGAATCGGCGAGGCCGAGGCACGCCAGGCCCAGGTCCCATCTTCTCTCTCGGCAATCCTCTCGCTATGTACCTCCTTCACGAGTTGCACAAAGTCCATCCCTTCGACTGAATCGCTTTCGCCCGCGACCCCTGCTACCCCCGATTCAACCGCAGGAAGCTGGCAGATGATTCTGCTCTCGGCGCCAACACAGATCCAGGTGACGGCCCCCGCGACTACAAGCGACGCGGGCTATACCGCGGAGTTGGCCTCCATCAAGTCCGGGCAGGCTTCTATGACAAGCGACCAGCAGGCGTCCATCACTTACTGGAGCGCGGGCGGCGTGCTGCGCTGGAACGAGATCCTGCGCGAGCTCGTGGCACGCCAGGACCTTCCGCCCTCTCCGAATCCCGACGGTAGCTACCCTTCTCCGAGCGCCGCCAACCCGTTCGCGAACCCGCAGTACCCGTTCAGCAATCCGCCGTACGCCGCGCGAGCGTACAGCTATGTGTCCGTCGCGCAATATGAAGCGCTCAAGGTCGCTTGGTATTACAAGTTCCAGTACAACCGTCCGTCTCCCTACAAGAACGATTCCACGATTAAGAACCTGATGCCGGCTACGGGGCTTCCCTCGTATCCTTCCGAGGATGCGGTCGAATCCGCCGTGAATGCAGCCCTGCTCAAGCTCCTGTTTCCCACCAACGCAGCAGAGATCGACGCGGACGCGGCCGCGCAGCAGCAGGCCGCCCTGCTCTCAGGTCGCGCCGCTCCCTCGGACATCGCGGCAGGAGTGGCACTCGGCAACAGCGTCGTTGCCCTCTTCACAGCCCGCGCTGCAAGCGACGGCATGAAGTCCGCGGGCGGCAACGCGGCTGAATGGCAGCAGCTATACAGCACCGCCACCGCACGTGGTGAGATTGCATGGGTCAGCCAGGATGGACCCCCGCGTCCTCCCATGCTGCCTGTCTTCGGCAGTGTTCAAGCCTGGATGCTGGCTCCCTCAGACGTTTCTTCCGTGCGTTCGGCGCCACCACCGTCCACCTCCTCCGCCCAGATGGCTGCGGACCTGAACGAGGTTCGCGCCGCAGTGACCAACATCACGCGGGACCAGCTCGCTACCGTCTACAAGTGGGCCGACGGTGTCAGCACGCCCACACCCTCCGGCCACTGGAACGCCATCGCGGTGCCTTACATCGTAGCGGCCCAGATGAGCGACGTCCGCACCGCGCGCGTCTTCGCGCTGCTCAACATGGCCATGCACGACGCCGCCGTCAGCTGCTGGGACACAAAGTATGCCTACTTCAATCCTCGTCCGTCCCAGCTCGATCCAGGCATCAAGACGTGGACCGGCCTGCCCAACTTTCCCTCCTACGTCTCCGGGCATTCCATGTTCTCAGGCGCCGGGGCGGATGTCCTCTCCTACCTCTTTCCCGATGGCGCCGATTACTTCAACGCGCAGGCACAGGAGGCAGCGATGTCTCGCCTGTACGCCGGCATTCACTACCGCACCGATATTTCGGTAGGTCTAACGCAAGGAAAGCGTGTGGGGGAGTACACCGTACGCTTTGCAAAGAACGACGGAGCAAAGTAAGCGTGACTCCGACTGATTGCAGTGGACGCGCATCAATCACGTTCTCTGCATGCAGGATGGTCGTCTGCGCGATTCGGGTCCCAACAACTCTGCGCTCGCTCAGGCGAGGGTGAAGTAGAAGGTAGCGCCCTTGCCCGTCTCACCTTCGGCCCAGATGCGGCCTCCATGGCGCTCTACAATGCGCGCCACCGTCGCCAGCCCGATGCCTGTGCCGGCGAAATCCGATTGGTCGTGCAGCCGCTGGAAGGCCTTGAAGAGCCTGTGCTTCATCCGGGGATCAAATCCCGCTCCGTTATCGCGCACAAAGAAGATTTGCACGTCGCCCTGCGTGTAGGTTCCGAACAGGATCTTTGCGTGTTCCACGTTGGCCGAGTACTTCCACGCATTGCCAAGCAGGTTCGCGAGCAGCACACGTGCAAGCCCCTTGTCGGCGATCGCAAGGATGCCGGGCTCAAGCTGGACCTCGATCGAACGTCGCGGCGCACTGGCCCGAAGCTCCTGCACGACGTCCTGCGCAATCCGGGAGAGGTCCAGAGGCTCCATGTGGATCGTCGCTGATTTGGAGCGTGAGAGGTTGAGCAGATCATCGATCAGCCGCGCCAGCCCGGTGGTGGCGCGAGGCAGCATCGCCAGCATCTCGCGCATCTGCGGGTCCAGCGCAGAGGCGTTCGCCTGCGAGATAAGGAACACGGTGTTCCCGATCAGGTCGAGCGGCCCACGCAGGTCATGCGCCACGGAATACGAAAACGCCTCCAGCTCCCGGTTGGCCGCCTGGAGTTCGCCGGTGCGCTGCTCTACCCGCTGTTCCAGCACTTCACGCGCTTCTGTCAAAGCGCGATCGCGCTCCTGGATCTGGCTGAGCATCTCGTTGAAGGAGCGCACTAGGATACCGACCTCATCCGCCTCATCCAGGGTCGGTGCGCGGAGGGAGAAGTCCTTCTCACGCGAGACCTCCTGCGCGATCTCGGCCAGGGTGCAGATCGGATCGGCGATGACCCGGCGCATCGATGAGGTCAATGCGACCGCTGCCAGGAGGCAGATGATCAGGATCGTGCCGGCAATGAAGACGTACCTTCGAACTCGCTGTCCGATCTCCGTCGTCTCCGACTCGATGTAGACCATGCCGACGACCTTGCCTCGGAATTCGATTCGGCTCCCCAGCAGCATGTAGTTGCCGCTGCCCCACCCCCTGGTGGCGCTGTCCGCCGGCACACGCTCAGGCACGATCGCAGGCGATGAGCTGTCGCGCAGATAACTCGCAAAGGGCTGGTTATCGGGCTTGACGATCATGGCGGAGACTATGTGCGGAGAGGAACGAAGTGCGCCAAGCGTGGTGCGGGCCGCTTCGGGATCGTCGAAGGTGATGGACGAGATGGAATTCGATCCGATGATCTCAGCCTCGGTTGCGAGCGAATGCAGCAGATTCTGCCGAAAGCTCCATGCATCATAGGTGAGGAACGAGACGCTGGCGAGAACCAGCGCGACGGCGCTGACCAGCACGTTAATCCGCATCAGTTTGCGGGAGATAGAGTTCTGCACTCGAAGCGTTCTGCTCCTCATCGGCTCGCCCCCTCATGCTGTTCGCCGGTGACCTGAACTGCCAGCCTGAGCAACTCCGAACTGAGCTGAATGTGAACGCGTTCCGCCGCGCTGAGATTGACCTGGAAGCGCACGCGGTTCTGCTCGACCAGGAACTGCACCATCCCTCCATGCTCGACAAAGCCCGGCATCCGGCTCACCGTGAGGACAGACAGCCCTTCGACCATCGACAGATCGTGCTGCAGGCGCGGCGCCTCTGATTCGGCCAGGAACAGGATGTCGCAGGTCCGCGCGTCCGCCGCGCTTGTCACCTCCACCACGCGCATCGGTCGGCCGTCGAGCGACTCATGTGCAGTGAGTTGCTGGAGGGTGGCACCGAGCGGAGTCGTTCCGAGAATGCCGATGCGAAAGTCCGGAGCCGGATGAGCGGGCACACGCATGAACTTTCCGAAGTTGAAGACATAGGCAGCTTCAACGTCGGTCTCTTTCGCACTCTCGGCCCGTACGGATCCAGCGCTGAGGACGGCGGCAAACAGAACGATCCAGCCAGGCCAGCGTGGCCGACGAGTTGCCGAATTGGCTCCGGGAGGCGGCATGCGAACTAACGGGTCCAGACGAGCCTTACATAGACACTGCGCTTGATGAGGACGTTCGGCCCGGGAGCAATCCCGAACTCCGCGTGATGCGGCTGCAGAAGGTTTTCGCCCTTCAGGGAGATGTCGAGGCCACGGCCAACGTGCCTGCCGAAGCGGACGTCCAGCGTCTTATACGCGGCCACCTGCTGGGCGGGCAAGGCGGACACGAAACGGAACGTCTGATCGAACTCGAGATGGGCCGGAAGATCCACCTGGGAACGCGCGACCACCTGCGTATTCGGACTGGAGCCATGAAGAATCGTCAGCGTCGTCATGTCGGTGAACCCCGGCTGGTCCGCCAGATCGACATGCAGGTAAGAGAATGCTCCTTTGAGCTTCCAATGCTTCAGCGGATCCCACTCCGGACCGAGCTCAAAGCCGT
The DNA here is from genome assembly GCA_963791875.1 of uncultured Acidobacteriaceae bacterium. Classification (GTDB taxonomy): domain Bacteria; phylum Acidobacteriota; class Terriglobia; order Terriglobales; family Acidobacteriaceae; genus Edaphobacter. Next base: position 126,514 of record CAWBUI010000013.1, on the reverse strand, counting down.
CCGTCGAGCCCTGGACACCATTCTGGTATTGCAGGTTGAAGAGAAGAGTGCCGGGCGGGTACGGCGGGTTGCTGGCGGGTGCAGGCGTGATATGGCCTTGAGCGATCAGGTCCATATAGTCATTGTGAAAGCCCGCCAGATCGAAGAAGACACGCGGTCCCAACAGGGTGCGGAACCCACCCTCGTACGCGGTCAGCCGCTCGGTGGCAAGCCCGGGGTTGCCGAGGATCTGCCCGAAGACCGGAGGCTTGGTGCCGGGGATGTAAACGTTGTCGTCGACATTCTCATCCACACGGTCCGGGACGCGGACGGCATGCGAGACCGCCAGCCAAAGGGTGGAGTGAGGGTTTGGCGTGAAGAGCAGCCGCACGTTCGGCTGAAACTCCCAATGCGTATAGGTGTTCCACTCAAGCTTCATGCCCGCGTCCAGGGAGAGCTTGCCTGGAATGAGCCGGACAGTCTCATCGAGGAAGAGGCTGCCGACGTTCTCAGAGTGCTGTGCGGGCTGGAAGGTATCGGCCGCGACCGTCGTGTCGGTCGAGGCTGGACTGATGCGGAAGCCGAATCCGTAGGTGAACTGCTGAATGCGCGTCTCCGCGGTGCGGTGCAGAAAGTCGAGGTCGTAGACATCGCGGTTCTCGCCGAAGTTGGATCCGGTGCGGTGATCGTGTGACCAGAAGCCCTGCAGATACAGGCTGGCTCCGCGGTCCAGTTGGCGCCGCCAGCGACCCAGCACGTTGCCTCCGTAGACGTTGGTAGATCCGTAGGAGATGAACGTGCTCGGCGGATTGAGGGTGGAGAGCTGTTGTGCATCGCCCAGCTTGCCGAGGTAAGCATCACCTTGCAGTGTGACCTCGTCGTGCTCGGTGTCCCGATCGGCGCGGAAGCCGATCTGGGCCAGCCGTGAAGCATCGTAGGCGAGCTGGCCCGCCTGGTGGAACTCCGGGCCGCGGACGAAGCCGAACGCATCGGTACGGAAGCTGATCTTGCCCTTCGTTCCGCCGACGCGCACATCTCCGGTGTACTTGTCGATGTTGCCTCCGCCGGAGGACGCGAGGACGCCCTGCGTCTCCTGGGCGCGCCTGGTGATGATGTTGATCACGCCATTCACGGCGTCCGTGCCCCAGATCGTTCCTCCAGGCCCGCGGATGACTTCAATCCGGTCAATGTCCTCGAGCATCACGTTGTCGATGGTCCAGAAGACGCCTCCGAAGAGCGGGGTGTAGACGGTGCGCCCGTCGATTAGAACCAGCACATACTTTGAATACTGGTCAGCGAGACCGCGAATCACAACGGCCCAGTTTCGGTCGCCGTTGACGCGCGCCACGTCGACGCCTGGCACCAGACGGAGAGCATCCGGGACGTTGGTGACGCCCGAGCGGCGGATGTCATCGCCGGTGAGCACATACACGGCCGATGGTGTGTTCCATAGCTCCTCCGGCTCCTTGGTCTCGCTGACTACCTCAATATTTCCGAGTTCCTCGAGCGACATGCCCTTGAGCTTGTCAGGCGCGCGCGAGGCAATTCCCTGCGGCCTTGCCGCCGGCCAGGCCGGTCCAAGGGCAAGAAGAATCAGCAAAGAGACAAGGTGAGTGTTGCGCAAGAAACGACTCCGTCAGGTAATTTCCGACATCAACGTCCGGGTCAGGGACGATCTCTTCCGGTGGCGCTTTTTTCTGTTTCGGTGTTGGATGCGGAAAGCAGTTGCGCGAGTGTGGCGATGAGTCGGGCGGGATCGCCTTTTTGAACGAAACAGGTGACCAGAGGCTCCATCTCCAGGGGAAGACCTTGAATGTCAGAGAGGAGAATGATATGGACGCCGGGCCAGGTCTGGCGGATGAGACCGGCTATCGCGGAGGTCGGCATCTCGCAGTCAAGTCGGTAGTCCAGTAGGACCAGCGCCACTGCGAGGGTGGGGTCGAGTTCCGGGCCGGCGCGGCGTACGAGACACGGGATGGACGCGTAACCTGCCTGCTGCACGAGCAGGGAGTAGATCCTTAGGTGGTCGGGGTAGTCGTCGAGGATGAGTACGTTCGGAGGGGTTCTCGAGTCGTTGGAGCTCTTACGGTTGGACATGGCCTCTGCAGAACCATACTACAGGCCAGAGCTTCTCCGGTGCGGCTGCAGACCTGGCAGCATTCCGGAGGTGTCGTGGCGGCAGAAGGCAGGGGCTCAGCGCGCCCCGCTAGCCCGTCGCCGGATGCGTTCCTGGCTGCCGACCTCGGGAAAGTACGCCAGAAGGCTCGTGGACGCTTAGAAGAGGCGGCCTCGCGCCTGCTGGACGGCTGACCTGAAGGCCGCAGGCCTGTCGAAGACGTGACGGACATCTACGTCACCATCGGCCTCGACAATGCTTGATGCTGCGGAGCGCGTGTACGCGGCGATGGACGCTCGTGCGAATAGTAACGTTGGTAATCAAGGTCATAACGACATACTTGCCAACCGCAACGAGAGTTCCTTCAACCAGCGCAGGCAGCTGGGAATGTGTCCGTAGCGCTGGGCACGGGTGCACGATAAATTGTTCTTGAGGCTAAGGGTATCGAAGACTCGCTGGACCTCCTTAGGCGGATCTTTGAGTCGGGACTGACTACCAGGAGTAAGCGGCCCTTTCTGACCCGATCTGCTACCTCTGCCGACAGCGGAAGCGGGAGGACATGCTCGTACGCTGACTTTCTGCTTCGGGTGAACTATCCCTGAGCCAATCCCGACTCAGATCGTCTACTTGGTTTTGGGGGGCAGCCCCGCAAGGCTCTGGAGGAGCTTCGCGAGATCCTCCTGCCGATCGAAAACGTTGTTGGGTTTACCCTGCAGCACAAGCTTTGGCTTACCCGTTTGATCCACCTCTAATACGACGGGAAGTCCAGTCGGGTGAATGGCTTGGCTGAACACTGTCTGGCTGTTGGCGCCCCAATCGGCACCGCCCAGCCGCCAGTTGCGGGTCCGTCGTCGGGATCAACAATCCGAAGAGGATTACGCGGCTCCACGGCTGGAGATCAATGGAGCGTCGCGGACGTTCCCACCAACGGGAACCCGTAAAGAACGACATGGTTCATCGGCATGAACTCGAACCGGTCACCCTCGACACGATGCGTTTGGAACCAGACCCGTGACTGGCGCTCGGCGAGTCACATTCTCGGCCGATCCATGTTCGCCGGTTCGGCCGTCCGCGACCGTACATAATTTTTCAAATGGCCAATAGTGCCGGCGGAAACGTAAACAGGAGCTCTTGAGAGCTGGCCAACGATGTGTCCTCAAAGGTCTCAGCTACGGCCCGATCCCGTCCCTGCCGTTTCGCCTGATACAGCAAAATGTCAGCCCTCTTAAGCACATCGTCCACCTGGCAAGCTGTGTCAAACCCATCAACCTGCACGATGCCAACGCTTATCGAGACCGTGATGGGTCCCGCGCTTGTCTCCACCGGACTTGATCGAATCATTTCGCAGATATTGGTTCCGAGCGCACCTACTCGATCCCGATCGACGTCCTCGAGCACAAGCAGGAACTCTTCACCGCCGAAGCGACCCACGGTGTCGTTACCCAACGTGATGCTTCCGAGCCGGTGTGCAATCGAGCGCAAAACCTCGTCTCCGACAGGATGTCCGTATGTATCGTTGATGTGCTTGAAATGATCGACGTCGCAAAGCAGAACAGCAGCCGACTTGGATGAACTTCGTGTCTGCTCAATATGCTGCTCCAGTGTGTGCACGATTGCTCCGCGGTTCAGAACCTGCGTCAGGGCGTCGTGGGTGGCCTTGAAGTGCATTTGATCCCGAGCCTCTACCAATCCGTCCTCAAGCTGTAGTATCCGGTGGCCTGTGCGAAGCCGTGCAGCAAGTTCCTCGGGATGACATGGCTTGCTGAGGAAATCGTCTGCTCCAGCCTGCAGCCCTGTAATCAAATCCTCTTTTGAACCCTTGGCGCTGAGCAGAATGATGTAGACGTAACCCTTGCGAACACTCGAACGGACTGCTCTGCACACCTCCAATCCAGTTAGGGATGGCATCATCCAGTCGAGCAAGACCAGCCTGGGTCCGTCATCCTGCAGAATGGCCTGGACCGCTGCCGCGCCGTCGCTCACGGTCAATACCTCATAGCCGCGCGGAAGAAGCATCCTACGCATCATCATCAGAGAAACACGGTCATCGTCAGCCACGAGGATTTTCACAGAACGGCCTCCAAACACATTGCACTAAGGGTCTCGATAGCGTTGTTCGTTTCGGTCTCGAGCTGCCGCAGGAGGGAAGGCAGGGTAGCAAGCTCGCCGTCTGCAGCCAGGCTCTCGATTCTCGCCGCAATGGTAGAGGCCCTGTCTGCGGCCAGGTTGGCCAGCGCACCTTTCAAGCTATGTGCGATTTGGTTGAGCGTAGCCGCGTCGTTCAGGTTGAGAGCAGCGTAGGCCTTCCTCAGCATCAGCGGATAGTCTTCTCGCAGCAAATCAGTCAACTCCGCGACAAACTCCAGGTCACCTTCAACCCTTGCGCTTAGCTCCTTGGCATTGATGATTTCCGCTGGGCGGAGGGTAGGCCGCTCTTCCGGCTCCGCAGCGCCACGGACGCGCTTGCGCACAGTGTACGAGTCGAGCAGGTCGTCGAGTTCGCCGGGACGTATCGGCTTCGAAAGATAGCGGTCCATCTGTGCATTCAGGCAGCGCTCTCGATCTCCCTTCATGACCAGGGCAGTCATTGCAACGATCGGCTGGTGGAATCCGGTCGTTTTCTCCCAGTCGCGGATAGTGATCGTGGCTGCGATACCATCCATCTCGGGCATCTGCACATCCATTAGGACCAGATCGTACGGCCGCGATGTTACTGCTTGTACCGCCTGGCGCCCGTTACCTACGACCGTAACGCGATGCCCACGCTTTTCGAGTAGCCGGACTGCGAGTTTCTGATTGACCTCGTTATCTTCAGCGAGAAGGATGTCCAGGAACTCGTCTTCCGGGCGCCCAGCCCGCAAGGTCTGTTGTGTAATCATGCGCTCCTCGCCAGCAGCTTCCGTACCTAGCCCGCGCAAGATGGCGGCCTGTAACTCCGATTGGCGAACGGGCTTCAGGAGATAGGCTGCAATCCCCAGCTCACGGCACCGGTCCGTATCGCCGCGATGCCCCCCAGAGGAGAGCATCATCACGGTTGCTGCCGAAAATGCGCCGTTTTTGTGCAGCTGTTGCACGACGTCGAAACCGTCCATTTTGGGCATATGCATGTCCGTCAGAATCAGCCGGTACGGCTCTTTTAGTGCGCCCGCCTCCCCTATCATGCGGAGCGCGTCATCGCCGCCTGCAGCGCTGGCCGCGTTCATACCCCAGCCGGCGAGCATCCCTTCCAGGATCCTGCGGTTTGTCCGGTTGTCGTCGATGATCAGAACCTTCACCCCGACCAATGCCGCGGGACTTACATCGCCCAGTGAGGGTCCCTGACGCACACCCTCGCGCAACGGAATCGCGAAGTGAAACTGCGAACCACCGGCGAGCCGGCTTTCGACCCAGATTTTGCCGCCCATGAGCTCGACAAGACGCTTGGAGATCGTGAGACCCAGCCCCGTCCCGCCGTACTGGCGGGTGGTCGAAGTGTCAGCCTGGTTGAAAGACTCGAAGATCTTCTCGGCCTTCTCTGACGCTATCCCGATCCCTGTGTCGCACACGGTGAACAAAAGCAGAGGTCCCTTATCCTCCGCGACCGAGACCCGGATCGAAACCTCGCCTTCGTGGGTGAACTTTAGGGCGTTGCCGACCAGGTTTGTAGCAATCTGGCGCAGTCGTCCAGGATCGCCTGAGATCGTCTCCGGTACGTCAGCGGAGATATCGCACAACAGCTCCAAGCCCTTTTCGTCGGCGCGAAAGGCAAGCGTCTTCAGAGTCGATTCAATGCACTCACGGATATCGAACGCGGTCTCCTCCAACTCGATCTTGCCTGCTTCGATCTTGGAGAAATCGAGGATGTCGTTAATAACGCCGAGAAGTGAATCCGCAGACAGCTTGACGGTCTCGATATAGTCCCTCTGCTCCGGAGTGAGCTCGGTCTCCAGCGCGAGATCCGTCATCCCAATGACGCCGTTCAACGGCGTGCGGATCTCATGACTCATATTCGCGAGGAACTCGCTTTTGGCCCGATTAGCGGCTTCGGCCGTCGAGCGCGCTTCCTCCATCTGATGCTCGGCTGCTTTTCTGTCCGTTACGTCATGCACGAAGGCAGCGAGCTGGTACTTGCCTCCGGCGTGAATCGCGGACACCGCAACCTCGACGGGAAACAGGATCCCTGTTTTGTGCCGCGCCTGCATTTGGGTTCGGCCCTGCGGCAGCAGACCCTCGCCCTTGCGCTCAGGCGCGCTACCCTCGATGAGCTTCCAGCTACTCTCACCGATTTGCAGGAGGTCCTGAATGTACAGCCCCAGCGCCTCCCCCGGCGTCCATCCGAAGGTGGTGGTGGCCTGCGCATTCCAGTCAATGATCCTGCCATCCGGCGTCAAACCGATGAAGGCGTCGAAGGCGGAGGCGACGATCCGCCGGTAACGTTCCTCGCTGCCCTCCATCTGGTGCGCGTGGTCAGAGAAGCGGCGATCGATAAAGACAGCCAGGAACACCAGTGAAAGGAGAACGCTGGAAACGAGCGCGATGCAGGAAGCTCCGAGATCGGAGACACTGATGGCATGCTTCAACTGCTGCGGATCGATGGACGAGTCTTTCCAACTGCGCGGCCGCCATGCCGGTGTAATGCATGATCGGAATGGCAACTCCCATGGTCAAGGCACTGAAGCCTTTACTCCAGGTCCACCTCCCAGATGCGTCGCCGCTGGCGAAGCTTAGCCGCAGTGCCACAAACGCAATCACGATGGCGATGACAATCGAAGTGGTTACAAGCGTGGGTGAATAGGTGGCGGTGGCTGCCATGCGCATCGCATCCATCCCGATGTAGTGCATCGCAGCAATCCCTGCGCCCATAACGACGCTTCCTACAATGGTTGCCGACATGCCCATCTTTGTTCGTCCTGCAATCCACAGCGCAACCGCAGAGCTGAGTATTGCTGCGAAAAGGGAGAGCAACACCGTTGGCCAGTCATACAGAATTGGCATAGCCATTCGAAAGGCGATCATGCCCACATAGTGCATCGACCAGATCCCCACGCCCATCGCACTTGCTCCACCGCTCAGCCATGCGAAGCGCGCCAGTGTGGAGCGGCTCGATCGAACTCGTCCGGTAAGGTCGAGAGCAGCATAAGCGGCCAAAGCCGCTATCAGGAACGACAGAACAACGAAGGGAGGGTCATACGTTCCCGATACCATGGAACCCGAGTTCATAGAAGCCTCACGAAGTACTGTCTGCTGTATCGGCAGCAACTAAGCCAGCGTGAGCCGTTCGAGATTGATTCTGTGAGTGCTTCTCGTAAGTGGTGTCTGATAGCGGGGTCTGTGAAGGTACAGCCGTGCTGCCGGTCCTCACGGAGGCGGTAAAGCAAGTTGAGGTCCTCCCGGCCAGCATCCGGAGTTCGGCTTCACTGATACAGAAGCCGTCCCGGGTCATCGGGGCGCGAACTCATTCCTGCCGCCCTCGGACTAGATGCTCCGCCCGGAAGAGGCGTTCGGGTTGAAGTCGAGCGACATCGACTAGGCGCACGGTCAGATCCATCATCCGGCGTGCCTGGTCCAAGGGCAAGGAGACAGCCGGCAAGAACGAAGGCAGCATGACGCAGGTCGTCATGCACTTCGGCCTCGCGCAGGCACTCCAGACCTGGCGTCGCGACTCGGCTTATAGTTTCGACTCCGATTGGGTGTTCGCCTCTTCCAAGGCCAAGGGCAGGATTCCGCGTTCGGCCAATTCAGCCGGGCAGGACTATCTCCGTCCCGCGGCGATAAAAGCCGGTGTGATTCCGTGCGGATACAAGGGACGCTCCGGCTGGCACAACCTGCGGCATTCATTGGCCACGTTCTTCGTAGCCAATGATGTCACTCTGCCGATGATCCAGAGCATCCTGCGGCACGCAAAGCCGTCCACAACAGCCAAGTACACGCACCGCGTCAACGCTGCACAGATGGCAGCGCAGGAGAAGTTCCTCGACGCGATCAAGGTACTTCCAACTGCAGTGTAAGCAACACCTTTGCACCGACCGTTGGGGTTAGCGGTAAGTAAGCAAAAAGAGGGGCGACACCGAATGTCCGCTAAGTTGTTGAAAAGATTTGGTGGACCTGATCGGGATCGAACCGATGACCTCTTCCATGCCATGGAAGCGCGCTCCCAGCTGCGCCACAGGCCCACTCTTGGGGAAGGACTGCTTTCATTTTCAACCTCTACGGCCGCTTCCGAGTCAAACCTTGATCACTGAGCGCGAGGCCGCACACCCACGAAAATGAGACACTCGCAATCCGGGAACATATCGCCGCGATGTCCGGTGTCTAAAGCAAGTAGAGTGAGCGAGCACTCGGCCGCCGGCGGCGCAGTTTCTCTCGCTCTCAGCACCGTGAACCGGACGGTCGGCACTTATGCGCCCTGACAGCTCAGTGGTTTGCCAACACGATTCACGACGTCGTAACTTAGAGGGTACCCGGAATGCAGGCGGGCACAACAGTGGACCATCTGGCGAGCGCACTGGCCATCCCGAGCGAAGAGGCAGCCCTTGTAGCCGAGCTCAAGGCCGGCTCCGAGCAGGCGTTTGCGCAGTTGATCGCCCAGTATCACCAGCCCATCTATTCTCTGATCGTCCGCAGCCTGCAGAACCCGACCGACGCCTCCGATGTCACGCAGGAGGTCTTCATCAAGGTCTTCCGCAATATCCGCGGCTTTCATGGCGAAGTCCAGCCTGCGCACCTGGCTCTACCGCATCGCCGCTGCACGAGGCCTCCAACCAGCGCCGCTGGTGGACACGCCACCGCCGCCAGGAAGTCACCATCGACTCGCCCGTCAGCGGCGGACTCCGGACTCCGACGGCGAGTGCCTTTCGCTTGCCGCCACGCTCGCCGATCACGGCTACTCACCGTTCGACCAGGCCGCCCAGCATCAGCTGCGCGAGCGTGTCGAAGCCGCGTTACGCGAGGTCCCTGAGGCGTTCCGCACGGTTGTCGTCCTGCGCGAGATTGAAGGCTTTACCTACGAAGAGATCGCCGAGATCCTGCAGACCAATCTCGGCACCGTAAAGTCCCGCCTTACCCGCGGACGCGCCGCCCTGCGCACCCTGCTCTGCGGAATCGAACTCGAGTCCGCAGCCGTGCCGCAGCTCGCATCTGTGCCGGCAGATCCGGCCATGGGGGTGACGCGATGAGCACGCTCGTCTGTGACCAGATTCAGTCGTCGTTCTCCGCCTATCTCGACGGCGCCGTCAGCGGCCATGAGATGCAGGAGATCGCCCGCCACCTCGAAGGCTCTACGGACCCCACCACGCGGCGCTCGCATCCCGCCCTGCCAGATGTGCGCGCGCGAGTTCGCCGCCTGGCGTCAGCGCAGGATGCGCTTGCGCTCTGCGGCCGGCAAAGCCGCCCGCAGACCTCAGCCTCAAGCTCCGGGTCGCCATCTCGCGGGAACGCGCCCGCCGCAACAACCGCCTGATCGATCGCCTTCAGCTCCGCTGGGACAACGCCATTGCGCCCCGTGCTGGTGCAGGTGTCCGCCGGCGTCGCCGCCACTACGGTCCTGGTGGCAGCATCATGGTGCTGCTCGGAGCAGTTGCACCCGCCGGCAGCCCGGTTCTTGCAGACGACGAGCCGCTCAGCGCCGATCACCGCGCCGCACTACCTCTACTCCACCGTCTCGCCGGGCGCGATCGTCAACGCCGCAAAACACTCCCATCATCGTGGAGGCTGCTGTCGATAGCTCAGGCCGGGTCTATGACTACACCATCGTCTCCGGCCCGGAGGAGGATAGTGTGCGAGCCCAGGTCGCCGCCAGCTTCTCGGACAGGTCTTCCAGCCGGCCAGCGTCTTCGGGCTTCCGGTTCGGGGCCGCGTGGTCATCACCTTCTCCGGCATCTCCGTCCGCGGCTAGTCCCTCCGCTGGATTCCCAAACTGAGTTCCGCTATCCCTCGGTCGCGGGCGTCTAACCCGAGTAACGCTCTCGTATGATAAAGAAGAGCGTCGAAGACCTAACCGTGCCCTTTACCTCCCGCCTCTCCGCTGTCCCTTTTGCTCGCCGCCGCAACGTTCACCGCGGCACTCGCGCCGAGCCTCTCAGTCGACGCGCAGACGGCACCGCCGTCGGCAAGCTCGTCTTCAAGCTCCTCCTCGTCCGACTCAGACGCTGGCCCGACCACCAGCGACTGCGCCCATCCCGCGCATCGCGCAGCCTGAAGCCGGCGGCTCCGCGGTCACGCTCGAGACCAGCGAGCCGCTGTTCTTTCTGGCCGCATCGCTCAACGCCTGCGGCTACGACGACGGCCTCGCCGACTCCGCGCCCGGTCCGCGCCAGAAGATCCGCGAGGAGATCAACGAGCAGCTCGCCGCCTCCGCTCCCGCCCGCGACTCACGCGATGCGCTCTGCGCCTTCATCCGCGGGCATGCGCTGAATGACCCCAGCCGCTCGCTCGCCCAGTATGTCTCGCTGGCACTGTACCTCACGCCGCCTCCACTGCTTACGCCCTCGGTAAGCATCACCGAGCTGCCGCCGGACGCCACCGCGGTCGTCGAGGTGCTGCCCCTGGTCCGCACCTTTGCCGAGGCCGTGCGCCTCAATGCTCTCTGGGTCGAGCATCGCGCCGAGTACGAGACCTACCTGCGCGCATCCACGATCCCCTGACCAAGATGGTGCTCGGCACCAACGTCTACCTCCATCTGCCGGTCAGCTCCTACGATGGCCGCCGCTTCCTCGTCCTGCTGGAGCCGATGCTCGCACCGTCGCAGACCAACGCGCGTATCTACGCGAACGATTTCGTCGTCGTCGTCTCTCCAAGGGCCTCGGCGCCGAAGGCACCGTGCCCGTCCCGATGGACCTGGTTCGCCACACCTATCTTCACTTCGAAGTGGAGCCGCTCGTCTATGCGCGCTCGCAGGCTATGGATCGCCTCCTGCCGCTGCTCAGGCCCGTACAGAACGCGCCGCTTGAGTTCACGTACAAGGCCGACATCGTCGCGCTGCTCACGGAGTGCCTGATCAAGGCGATCGAAGCCCAGACCATGGACGTAGGCCTGGCCCGCCCCGTCGAAGCCCGCCGCTCGCGCGCGACCGCAGCGAACTTGAACGCTACGACGCCGCCATGGCCATCTACGATCGCCAGGCCGAGTCGGTGCGCCGCAAGACGGTCGACCGCGACATGCGCCAGGGCTGGGTGCTCGTCGAATACTTCTACAACCAGCTTGGCCGCGATGCAGAAGGAAGGCACCAGCCTTCGCGACGAGATCGGCCCCATGGTCTATGGCATGGACGTCGACCGTGAGCGCCACCACGATGAGCAGATCGCGTTCCTTCCGGAAGGCTCAAGCGGCGACGTGATCCGCCGTGCGCCGCGCCAGCTCGCGGGTCTGGATCTGGCAGAGATGAAGCTCATGAAGGGCGACGCCGACGGCGCCGAGCAGATGGCAGAGGCAGCTCTCAAGTCCGATCCCAACAACGCGCAGGCCCATTATCTGCTCGGCCGCATCGACCTGATGCAGGGCGATCCTGACGCCGCCCTCGGCCATCTTACCCAGACCATTCAGCTCTCGCACGACCCCCGCACCATCGCCTGGGCCCACATCTACCTTGGCCGCATGTACGACATCGCGCGCGACCCGGACAATCCCGACGCAGTCAAGCCGCAGCGCGCCAAAGGCAATCGCCGAGTACCGGGCCGCACTCGCAAGCCGCGACAGCCAGCCGGATACCAAGGCCGCCGCCGGAAAAAGGCATCAAAGAACCATTCGCTCTGCCCAAGCGCCAGACCGGCTCGACCGACGTGCAGCCCGCCACGGGATCGGACAACGATGACGCACCGCTGGATCCGACTGGCAAGGCAGAGAAGGACGCCTACCGCCCGCCGCCTCCGCAGCCCCGGTGATCCCACCTATGGGGAAGTTCGCTCCCCCGAAGGTTTCCATGTTTTTGGTTAGACTTGATGCAGAGAGACAGCGAACCCACAGACCCGATGCCGAGCCATAACTCCAGCCCGGTAGCTGTTCGGAAGCCAGCCACTGGCGTGCGCTTGAGGACACGAGCGGCGGATCGGGTACCCGCGGAACCGCAGCGGAACCGGGCGGGGCGGAGTTGCATCGTAAGGAGAACGCGGCCACGGCTCCGTCCGGTGCATTGTTTGGCTATCAGTTTCGCGAACCCGCGCTGCTGGAACTCGCGCTCACCCATAGCTCGCTGGCATACGAGAGCAAACGGGACGGCACCCATGACCCCGGAAGCGACAACGAGCGCCTCGAATTTATCGGTGATGCGGTCCTCGGCCTGGCTACTGCGGAGGCGCTGTATCGCGCCTTTCCGAGTCTGCGCGAGGGCGAACTGACGCGGATGCGCGCCTCTCTGGTCAGCCGCCGCAACCTCGCGGAGGTTGCGCAACGGATCGGGCTAGGCCCCATGCTGCGGCTTGGGCCGCGGCGAAGAACACTCCGGCGGTCAGCGCAAGCCGGCGCTGCTGGCCGATGCGCTGGAGGCCGTGATCGCGGCGATGTACCTCGATGGCGGGCTCGTCCCGGCGGCGGAGTTTATCCAGCGCCACATCGTGGAGCCCGCCGAGCGGGCATGCTCCGCGACTGCTGCACTCGGACGTGCCGTTCTCGGGCGGCGTGGGCGACTTCAAATCCGCGCTGCAGGAACGCCTGCAGGCGACCGGCGCGGGCCAACCCCAGTACGTGCTCACCGAGGAATCCGGCCCGGACCACCAGAAGCGCTTCCGCATCGAGGTCCGCGTGCCCGCGGCCGACGGCTCGTTCGTGCGCGCTGGCGGAGGCGGAGGGATCTTCCAAAAAGCAGGCTCAGCAGGAGGCCGCGCGCCTCGCCTTCGCGCGTCTGGCATCTGATTCGAGTGGGGAAGTTTCAATTGGAGCGTCGGCCGATTTGGGCGATGCGTCACGGCAGGAGGTCGCCCGATGAGCGCTGCACTCGAGACCATGCCGGAGACCGTCGTCAGCGAAGCCGGCGCCGTTCCGGAAGAGAGCAGCGAGACGTGGCTTTCCGCGGGCCTGTGGCTCTGGTCAGCGACTCGTCTTTGCGAACAGCTGACGTGGTCGACGCCGCGCGAGGACGCGCCGCTCGGCCGGTCCCGCAGCATGGCTTTCTGCAGAGCGTCCAGTCGCTGCTCTACATCATCACGGTTGCGCTGTTCATCATTGCTTTTATGGCGCAGCCGTTTCGCATCCCGTCGGAGTCGATGGTGCCTACCCTGCTGGTGGGCGACTTTCTTCTCGTGGACAAGCAGGTCGGGCCGGAGCCGCGGTTTAGCCCACTGGCTCCTGCGAATGCGATCCACCGCGGCGACCTGATCGTGTTTCCACTACCCCGTGGACCCATCGCTGCACCTGGTGAAGCGGGTTGTCGGCCTGCCCGGTGACCGCATTCATCTGCGGGACGGGCGCGTCGTGGTCAACGGGCAGCCGCTGAGTGAGCCGTACGCGATCTTCACGCCAGCCGGTCGCGGACAGCTTCCGCGACAACTTTCCGCGGTTCACTGCGGCTGATCCTGGCGTGGACTCGCGCTGGTGGATCCAGATGCGCTCCCTGGTTCAGGGTGGCGACCTGACGATTCCCGCCGGGCACTTCTTCGTTCTGGGGGACAACCGCAACGACAGTGAAGACAGCCGCTACTGGGGACTGGTTCCTACCTCCGCGATTGTCGGCAAGCCGTTCCTGGTCTACTTTTCGCTCAGCAACCCGCCTGCGGTGGGGCGGATATCGTTTGCGGCGAGTCGCCGGGTGGCTTCCGAAGATCCGGCACAGCGTCTGGCGGATTCTGCAGCCGGCGAGCGGCCTGGCATTACCCGGTGGAGCCGGGCGTTTCACGTCATCCGTTAGGCCCTTCCGGTCGGCCTGGTGCGGCCGCGTGGAGCAAATTGTTCCACGTGGAACAATTTGCAACCTCCGTGGGATGCGTCTAGCTCGTTTGGGGAGTTGCCGGGATTCCAGTGTCGTGCTGTTGGATGGACGTCCGTGGTTGGGGCTTAAGCAATGGTCCGGGTTCCGCCTGGTGAGGCTGCCGCGACCGGCTGCGCCATCCGCTGACCTGTTCTGCACCGCGGGAAAACGGCTCCGCGGGACAAGAAGAGGGCCGCCCCTTGGCGGCCCGTCTCCAGTGGAGAAGCTGCTTTCCTGAGCGGGTCTAGACGCCGACGGGTTCGGCGGCCTGCACCTTGACCGGGGTGAGCCAGCCGTACCTGTCGGGCTTTGAGCCGTTGACGATGCCGAAGAACTCCTCGTGGATAGCGGAGGTGATCGGGCCCATCGAGCCGTCGCCGACCAGGATGCGGTCGACCGAGCGGAGGTGGGTGACCTCGGCTGCGGTGCCGGTGAAGAAGGCCTCGTCGCAGATGTAGAGCATCTCGCGGGGCAGCGCCTGCTCGACGACCGGGATGCCGAGCTCCTTCGCAATCGTGAGGACGGAGCTGCGGGTGATGCCGTTGAGCACCGAGTTCGCCAGCGGCGTGGTGTAGAGCACGCCGCCGCGGACCAGGAAGAGGTTCTCGCCGGAGCCCTCGGAGAGATAGCCGTTGACGTCGAGCGCGATGCCCTCGGAGTAGCCGTTGATCTCGGCTTCCATGCGGATGAGCTGGGAGTTCATGTAGTTCGCGCCGGCCTTGGCGAGCGAGGGCATGGTGTTGGGCGCGAGGCGATTCCAGCTGGAGATGCAGACGTCGGCGCCGTCGTTGCCGGGGACGTACTTGCCCCAGGGGAAGTTGGCGATGTAGACCTCGACGGGCGACTTGAGCGGATTGACGCCGATCTCGCCGTAGCCGCGGAAGGCGACGGGGCGGATGTAGCAGGGCGCGACGCCGTTGGCTTCGACGACGTCGACGACGGCGGCGCAGAGCTCATCGACGCGTGTAGCCCAGCGGCATGCGGTAGATCTTGGCGGAATCGAGCAGGCGCTGCATGTGCTCTTCGAGGCGGAAGACGCCGGCGGCGTTGCGGCTGGGTGTAACAGCGCAGGCCTTCGAAGACGGACGAGCCGTAGTGGACGACGTGGGTCATGACGTGGATCTGCGCCTTCTCCCAGGGAATCATGGCCCGTTGTGCCAGATGTTTTTTGTCGTCTCTAAAGGCATTCCGTTCCCCCAAAGCCGGACGCCCCGCCCGGCTGAAGCACCCATTATACCGGGGTGGCATGGCGGGTGGATTGGGAAGACGCCCCATGCCCCCGTGAGGAGGAGCAGGGAATGAATCGTTGTCGCTGCTGCACGATCCAACAGAGGCCGCGACCTCCCGCCAAGGGCCGAGCCGTGGCGCCGAGGGTGGCAAGGAGGAGTGCATGTCGAAGAAGCTGGAAGGAAAGATTGCGCTGGTGACCGGCGGGACGAGCGGCATTGGACTGGCGACCGCGAAACGATTCATCTCCGAAGGCGCGACCGTGGTGATTACGGGGCGTCGGCAGGAGGCGCTCGATACGGCTGTGACGCAGCTTGGCGCGGGTACGGTCGGGGTGCAGGCGGATGCCGGCAAGCTGACCGATCTTGATCGTTTGAGCCAGCAAATCAATCAGAAGTTCGGCCGGCTGGATGTGCTCTTTGCCAATGCCGGATCAGGCGAATTCGGCACCATCGACCAAATCACGGAGGGCCATTTCGACAGGACCTTTGCGACCAACGTAAAGGGGGTTGTGTTTACGGTGCAGAAGATGCTGCCGCTGATGCCGCGGGGCGGCACGATTGTCTTGAACGCATCCATCGTTTCCGTGACGGGCGTGCCTGCGTTTGGGGTTTACAGCGCGAGTAAGGCGGCGGTCCGGTCGTTTGCCCGGACATGGACGAACGAGTTGAAGGATCGCGGGATTCGAGTCAACGTCGTAAGCCCAGGACCGATTGACACGCCCGCGATTGACGGGTTGGCGGGCAACGATGCGGCGCAGGCTGCGCAGTTGAAGGCCGGCCTCATCGCCCAGGTGCCGCTCGGCAGGATGGGCGAGCCCGACGAGATTGCGAAGGTGGTGGTGTTTCTGGCATCCGACGACTCGAGCTTCGTCGCCGGGGTGGAGCTCTTTGTGGATGGCGGGATGGTGCAGGTGTAGGAAGAGCGTTGCCGGGGACGACGGCTGCTCGGCATAGGCCTGGCAGCCGTTGCTGTCGAAAGCGGCGATAATAAGGGCGGCGGTATCTAACACGACATGGCAAAGACTCCTTCAACCCCCAGTGCGACCCCCGCAGCACCCGACGAACCGCGCGGTGAACGGCTGCAGAAGATTCTGGCGGCGGCCGGGATCGCGAGCCGGCGCAAGGCCGAGGAGCTGATCCTCGAAGGCCGGGTGCAGGTGAACGGCACGGTGATCAAGGAGCTGGGCACGCGGCACGATGCGGAGCGCGACCATATCCGCGTGGACGGCAAGCTGCTGCACGGGCCCGGAACAGCACCGCTACTACATGCTCAACAAGCCGCGCGGATACGTGACCACGCTCGACGATCCGCAGCACAGGCCGACAGTGATGGATCTGATGCAGGTCGCGAAGGGGCCGAAGACAGCCACCGGGCGCGTGTACCCGGTGGGCCGGCTGGATTACCTGTCGCGAAGGTCTGCTGCTGATGACCAACGACGGCGCGCTGGCTAATTCGCTGTCGAAGGCCTCGGCAGGGGTGGAGAAGACGTACCTGGTGAAGGTGAGCGGGGTACCACCGGATTCCGGGCTGGAACAGATTCGCCGGGGCATGATGATCGATCGCGGGCGGCTGGATGAGGTTCGCGCGGGGCGGCGAGACCGCATCATCACGGCGCCGGCGCAGGTGGAGCTGGTGCGCGGCGGCGACAACCCGTGGTACCAGGTGACGCTGACGGAAGGACGCAACCGCCAGCTGCGCAAGATGTTCGAGGAGATCGGGCATCACGTGGAGAAGATCCGGCGCATCGGCTACGGCGCGCTGCGGCTGGACGTGGCGCCGGGTGAGTTTCGCGAGCTGACGCCGGGCGAGGTGATGGCGCTCGACCGCGCGGCAAAGGGCAAGAAGGTGGTGCCGAAGAAGCGTGTGCCGGAGTTCGCGCAGCTGAAGGCTCCAGCGAAGGGAAGCCGCCCGCGGCGCCCCGGTGTGAAGCGAGCGGCGGGGCGTTCTCCTTCGGGGCGCTGATTGTCCGGGTGCAAGGTCCGCCGCTACGAATCGAGTTCGGTGTTCTCTCCACAGTGCTCGCAGTGCCGGGCGACCTCGTTGCGGAGAGCGGTCTGCGCGGGTTCGATTAGGGAGCCGTATTCGCGCGGCTGTCTGCAGAAGCTCCCCTTCAGAGAAGGAGTTGTCGAGCGGCGTGAAGTCGTGAGCCGGGGACGACATTGCGGACGATGGTACAGCAGTCTGGATTTTTGAAGGGGTCCCATTTCTAACCATTGACGAAAGCCATGTTTTGCGCGAAAAATACTCCCGGTTTTCATCAATCGCTCCAAGACGAAACGAGGGCTGGTGCATCCAAATAGAAGGGGCGGAGAAGGCATCCGACTTTGAGCGGCGGAGGACACGGTGCGAGGTGCTTTTTTAGTCCTGGCCCATCTATTCGCGCACAACGTGGACGTAAACAACAAACGCAGAACAGCAGCAATAACGGGACCCCAAGGCAGTAAAGGAGCAGCACGTGGCAATTGAAAAGGCAACATTTGGAGCTGGATGTTTCTGGGGCGTGGAAGCCCGATTCGCAGAGATGCCCGGAGTAATGGACACGGCGGTGGGATATGAAGGAGGCGATCTGGAGCACCCGACGTACAAAGAGGTGTGCACGGATCGAACCGGACATGCGGAGGTGGTTGAGGTTACGTTTGATCCGTCCCGCATCTCGTATGACACGCTGCTGGATGCGTTCTTCGCGCTGCATGACCCGACGCAGGTGAACCGGCAGGGGCCGGACTGGGGCTCACAGTACCGCAGCGCCATCTTTGCGCGAACTGAGGAGCAGAGGCAGCAGGCGGAGGCCAAGATCCGCCGAACTGAACGCGACGGGCGCGTACCGCCGACCGATCGCGACCAGGGTTGAGCCTTCGACGGTGTTCTGGAGGGCCGAGGAGTACCACCAGCGGTATCTCGAGAAGCGCGGGATGGTGAGCTGTCACATCTAGGGCGAGGTCTCCGCGCGGGGGAGTGTGACGAGAGGTGCGGCCCCGTCGCCGCCTCGGTCTACCCTCCGGGATTGCGCGTTGTTGCTGTGGTACACTAGTTTTGCGCTCGAGTTGTAGAGGCGCATGGCATCGCAGGCAAAGATCCCGTGAGCAGTTGGGGTCTGGCCAGAGACTGCGATTCCCTACTCCCACGCGGAGCCTGTGTCCGCCGGAATCCCAACCGGCAGAGCCGAATGAATGGCAGCACAGGAAGACGCGCTGGTTGCTCTGGCTAGCAGGTGCGTCAACGGACGCGTCTCGCCGTGCAGCAGCAGCGCCTTCGAACCGGAACTAACCGGGCAACCCTCGAAGTCATGCTGACCCAACAGAAACCCAAGGCGCATGATCTGCGCCGGTGCCTAGGAATACATTCCGGCACTCACCAAAGCTCTATACTGAAGGAATTACCTCTTGACTACAGCTACACTCGATCCGCAGGCCACCACCACGCCCGGCACGACGCAGACCACCAGCACGACCCAAACACATAGCGGACATCACGGACACCGCGCCACCCCCGCGACTGCGGAGACCAGCCAGACCGTGGCTGCCAGCCAGATCGAGATCGATCCCGCAACCGGCCTTCCTTTTCTGAAAGACGTCCACTTCACGGACTTCGAAATCTCTGATTCCCTGAAGGCGCGGCTTGACGGCTGCGGGCTTCAAAACCCCAACGCCGGTGCAGGCGAAGGCGATTCCGCCGGCGCTCGAAGGCGACGATATCCTCGCGACCGCATCGACCGGCACGGGCAAGACGCTGAGCTTCCTGATCCCGATGATCGAGCGCATGGAGGAGATCTCCACGCCTTCAACCCGCGGCAAGAAGGAGCCGATCCTCGCGCTGATCCTGCTGCCCACGCGCGAGCTTGCCATGCAGGTGCTCGAGGCCTACGTCAAGCTGGTGCCGGCGATGAAGAACGACGCCGTGCTCGTCTGCGGCGGTCTGAGCGAGAACACGCAGCTTGACCACCTTTCGCGCGGACCGCGCCTGGTTGTTGCGACCCCCGGCCGTCTGGAAGACTTCCTTCGGCGCCGCGCTGTCGATCTGAAGCACGTCGACATGCTGGTGCTCGATGAGGTGGACCGCATGCTGGATATGGGCTTCCTTCCGGCCATCAAGCGCATCGTCGGCGCGCTGCCCAAGGACCGCCAGACGATGTGCTATTCGGCGACGCTGGACGCGAATATCCGCGAGATCGTTCGCGACTACGTGCAGAATCCGGTACGGGTCGAGATCGGCCAGACGTCCAAGCCGTCCGACCAGGTTGAGCTGCGCGTCACGACCGTCATGCAGGACCAGAAGCTTGGCCTGCTGGACCAGATGCTGCGGGAAGAGACTGGCACGTTCCTGGTCTTCTCGCGCACCAAGCACGGCGCGGAGCGTATCGCGAAGAAGCTGGAGAAGCTCGGCCACGATGCCGACGCCATCCACGGCGATCGCTCGCAGTCGCAGCGGACAGCGGCCCTGAAGGGCTTCTCGACCGGCAAGCACCGCGTGCTCGTCGCGACGGACGTTGCGGCTCGCGGCATCGACGTCTAGGACATCGCGCACGTCGTGAACTATGACATGCCGAATGCCTCGGATGACTTTGTGCACCGCATCGGCCGCACCGGCCGTGCGGGCGCCAAGGGCGTCGCGACCACGTTTGTGATGCCGCAGGAGAAGTCGGACGCGCGCAAGCTGGAACGCGAGCTGAAGATAAAGTTCGAGTGGCGCGAAGCCGATAAGAACCTTGAGAAGGAAGAGCGCAACAAGCCCCTCGATCTCAATACTGCAAACAACGACCTGATGGCGCTCGAGACCCGCTCGTGGCGGTCGGGCGACGCTGCCAGACCAGGCCCGGCTCTGCGCCGTCTGGGTCGCGCAACGGTGGCCGCAGCGGATCGCGCAGCCAGGGTCGGCCCGCGGCGCGCGAATGGCGGCTCCGGGCACAGCAGTGGGCGTCCGGGCGGAAATCGCGGCTCGGGCCAGCCTGGTCGCAGCCGCTCCGGTGGCCGTCCGGGTTCGCACGCCGCGCAAACTAAACGCATCCAACAAAGCAGCCCTCCCCTTTCGCCCCGCAGCCAACCAGCTGCGGGGCGTACTTTTGCGCGTGCGGCCGTGCATCTAAACGGACAATGCCGCAATCGCCTTCCACCGCCGACAGCCTCGACGCGCTTGTTCACGACGAGAAGAAGTTCCTGCTGCGCATCGTGCAGCCTGGCCTCGCCGGTTTGATGGATGGGTCGGTGTCGACGCTGGCGCCGATCTTCGCGACAGCGTTCGCGACCCACAACTCCCATACGGTTTTTCTGATCGGCGCGGCTTCGGCGGTCGGGGCCGGCATCTCCATGGCATTTTCGGAGGGCTTGTCTGACGACGGCGAGCTCACCGGCCGCGGCAACCCTATCTTCCGAGGACTGGTCACCGGGCTGATGACGTTTATCGGCGGGTTCCTCCACACGCTGCCGTTCCTGATCCCGAATGTTCATACTGCGCTGCTGTGGGCGTACGCAGTGGTCGGGGTCGAACTGATCGTGATCGCCTGGATCCGCTACAAGTACTTCAAGACCAGCTTCGCGCTGAGCTGCCTGCAGGTTATCGTCGGCGGAGGCCTGGTGTTTGCCGCTGGCGTCCTGATCGGTCAGTCCTGAGGTGTCGTGTGCTTCCATTCCCGCCGTCGTTCATCCAATCAACAGAGACAGTATGAGCACACGCACACACTTGCAGGCGAGTTCGGCATCGACCGGAACCGTAACCGCGGCCCCCGAAGCCGCGGTTTGCGATGAGGTCGTCGAGCTGAGAGCCGAAGAGCTGCAGGCGATCGCCCGCGCCCTGGCGGACCCGAGCCGCTTCGCGATCCTTCAGCAGATTGCCGCGAGCGACGCTACGATGTGCAGCAATCTCCACGCGCAGGAAAATCTGAGCCCGGCCACCATCTCGCACCACCTCCGCGAGTTGCAGGAGGCCGGCCTGGTGGACTCGCGCCGCGACGGACGGCGGATGTGCCTGAAGCTGCGGCGGCCTGTCTGGAGTGCTTACCTCCGCTACCTGCAGCATCTGTAACTGTTGAGAATCTCGCGAATCTTCCCGCCGCGCAGGACATCTGTTAGATATGCGTCGAACTATTCGACGAATATCGAACGGAGAACGAACATGGCAAAGCTGGCGGGTAAGGTGGCAGTGGTCACAGGAGCTTCGAAGGGCATTGGAGCGGGGATTGCGAAGGCACTCGGCGCGGCAGGCGCGAGTGTGGTCGTGAACTATGCGTCGGACCGGGCCGGCGCGGAAAAAGTAGTGACCGAGATCACGCGGGGCGGCGGGAAGGCGTTTGCCTACGGGGCGAGCGTCACGCAGTCCAGCCAAATCGATGCGCTCTTCTCTGAGACCAAGAAGCAGTTCGGCAAGGTCGACATCCTGGTCAACAACGCCGGTGTCTACGCCTTCGCGCCGCTTGAAGCGATTACGGCGGAGGACATCGAGCACATGTTCGGAACGAACGTTACGGGCCTGCTGCTCACGACCAAGGCGGCGGTTGCCAACTTCCCAGCCGAAGGGGGATCGATCATCAATATCGGCTCAGTGGTGAGTGAACTGACACCGCCGGCCTCGGCTGTCTACACCGGCACCAAAGGCGCGGTCGACGCTATCACCCGCGTGCTGGCCAAGGAGTTGGGCCCGAAGAACATCCGCGTGAATGCGGTAAACCCGGGCCTTACGGTGACCGAAGGGACGGAGGGGGCGGGCATCATCTCGGGAGACTTTGAGAAGAGCACCGTCGCGGACACGCCTCTCGGGAGGGTCGGCAGGCCGGATGACATCGCCGACGTGGTGACCTTCATCGCATCCGACGACGCACGCTGGATTACCGGTTCGCTGCTGCAGGCAGGCGGCGGACTGCGCTAAACGGCGCTACCGGCCTGGCCCCGCCCGCTGTTTCGGGGCCGGGCGGTTCGCCTCTGGATTGGCCACTTTGGGTCGCTTTCAACACAGAACAATGCGCTCGGGGAGGGCGCCACGTATGAGCTTCTTGTTTCTTCTACCCGCGATTTTCGTGTTTGCGCGGTATCTCGGCACGGAGCAGTTGCGGACGGGTTCGCACGAGGACATAAACGCCTGATTCGCGCGTATCCGCAGTGCTATTCCCTACTCTGATATGAGAATATTAGAGTAATGATTTCTGTCTCCAATGTAACGATGCGGTATGGTGCCAAGCTCCTGTTTGAGGACGTTTCCGTCACCTTCACCACGGGCCGCCGCTTCGGATTGACCGGGCCGAACGGCGCCGGAAAGTCCACCTTTATGAAGGTGCTCTCCGGCGAGCTCGAACCTCAAAAGGGCAATGTGGTGCGGCCGCGCAAGCTCGGCGTGCTTTCGCAGAACCAGTATGCCTTCGATCAATACCGCGTCATCGATACCGTCATCATGGGCAACAAGCCGCTCTGGGCCGCGCTCGAAGAACGCGAGCTCATCTACAACAAGCCCGAGATGACGGACGAGGACGGTTCACGTCTGGGTGAGCTTGAAGGTATCGTCGGCGAAGAAGACGGCTACGAAGCCGAGGCCAATGCTGCGATTCTGCTGCAGGGTCTGGACATTGAGGATGCGCTGCACGATCGCAAGATGTCCGAGCTGCAGGGCGGCCAAAAGGTCCGCGTGCTGCTGGCGCAGGCGCTCTTCGGCGACCCCCAGGCGTTGCTGCTCGACGAACCCACAAACTATCTTGATCTTGATTCGATCCTTTGGCTGCAGGACTTCCTCGTTCGCTACAACGGAACGCTGATCACCATCTCGCATGACCGGCACTTCCTGAACTCGATCTGCACCCATATCGCGGATATCGACTACGAGACGATCATTCTGTACAACGGCGGCTACGACGATATGGTCGAGCAGAAGACCTCGATCCGGACGCGCATCGAAAGCCAGAACGAGCAGCGCGAAAAGAAGATCGCCCAGTTGAACGAGTTCATCGCTCGCTTCTCCGCGGGCACCCGGTCGAGCCAGGTGAACTCCCGCAAGAAAGAAGTAGAACGCCTTGCCACCACGGACGTCGCGCGGTCCAACATCCAGCGGCCGTTCATCCGGTTTGAGCAGGCACGCCCCTCCGGCAGGCACGTTCTCGAGATCGAGGGCGTCTCCAAGGCGTACACCCAGAAAGACGGCACGAGGCTCGAGGTCATCAAAGGCTTCAACGCCTCCTGCCTGCGCGGCGACAAGATCATCCTGATGGGCCGCAACGGCCAGGGCAAGAGCACGATGCTGAAGGCTCTGCTCGCCAACGGCCCGGGCATCACTGAAACCGACGTTTCCATCGACTCCGGCACGGTGAAGTGGGGGCACGAGGCGCAGATCGGTTATTTCGCGCAGGACATCAAGCAATCGATTGAGCCGGGCCTGACGGTCAACGATTGGCTGCACCAGTTCGACCCGCAGGCCACCAAGGAAGACATACGCGGCATCCTGGGGCAGATGCTGTTCCGCGGCGAAGAGGGCCTGAAGAAGACTGAGGTTCTTTCCGGTGGCGAGGCCGCGCGTGTGCTCTTCTGCAAACTCATGCTGCAGAAGCCGAATGTCCTGGTGCTGGACGAGCCCACGAACCACCTTGATCTGGAAAGCATCAACGCCCTCAACCTGGCTTTGCAGAAGTATGAGGGCACCGTTCTGCTTGTGACGCACGATCTCGATCTGATCGACGAAGTCGCCACCCGCATCTGGCACTTCTCCGGTGGACCCGCGGACTTTCACATCGAAGACCACAAGGGCCCCTACGCGGAATACAAAGAGAAGTACGCGCTCGCCGCTAAGTAGCCGCCGGGGAACTCCGTCGCACGCCTGGACCCGCCGGTTGAACCGTGAGCGTCGCATCAGGCACACTCAAGCCATATGGTTCGTGTGGGCGTCGATGAAAACATCTCCGAAGAACTCCTGGGCGGCTTTCCACCGGAAGCGCAGATCGTGCGTCTGGCCAAAGACGGGGCTTCGCCGGCCGACGTGGACTTCTGGATCCTGCCGTTCGCGCGCAACAACGCCCAGCAACAATTTCGTCATCTGCACGGGGTGAAGGTCGTTCAGTCGATGATGGCTGGCGTCGATTGGATTACGCCATGGCTGCCCAAAGACGTCACACTGTGCGATGGGCGCGGCATCCACGACATCTCCGCTTCGGAGTGGGTGGTGGGTGTGATTCTGGCCACCATGAAGCGCCTGCCGCAGTACCGCGACCTGCAGCACGAAAAGCAGTGGCGGGGGTTCGCGCTGCCTGGGGAGACACTGGAGAGCGAACCTGGTCCGGCGCGCGGGCTGTACCGCGTGCTGGCCGAGGATCTGGCAGGCAAACACGTCCTGATCGTGGGCTATGGCTCGATCGGTGAGGCGATCGAGGCGAGGCTGGCGCCGTTTGGAGTAGACATCACGCGCGTGGCACGCAGTGCGCGGGCCACGCCAAAACAGGTCTACGCAATTCAAGATCTGCACGCGCTGCTGCCTGCGGCGGATGTTGTTGTGCTGATTGTGCCCCTGACCGCAGAGACGCGGGGGCTTGTGGGAGGCGCGGAGATGGCCCGGATGAAACCCGGCGCGCTGTTGGTAAACGCGGCACGTGGTCCGGTCGTCGATACCGGTGCGCCTGGTTCAGGCCCTGCGTGAGGGCCGGATCCGGGCTGCACTGGATGTTACCGACCCCGAGCCGCTGCCTGCGGGTCATCCACTATGGTCTGCCCCAAACTGCCTGATCACGCCGCATATTGGCGGCTCTACGCCGGAGTTCATCCGCAGGGCGTTCCGCTTCGGTGCTGCTCAGGTTCAGCGCTTCGTTCGGGGCGAACCGCTGGTAAACGTTGTCGGGGATGGGGGCTACTGAGGGCGACTGCTATCACCAGCCACACCGTTACTTGCAGATCAAGGTTGCACTGGGCAGCCCGCTCGGCATCAGCGCCGTCTTGCCGGAACTGTCGATCGACTCAAGGTAACTGGAGACCTGATCGCGGTCGAAGATGCAGCCGTGCACGTCGCCAGGCCGCCCGGGGACGTAATCGACGCGTCCTGCGTGTCTGAAATCTGCCACGCGTAATTCACCCGAACCGCGTTCTCGACGCAGTTCAGTCCGACATAGTTCGAACCTGCGCTGAACTGCAGCGAATCGCCGGGCGGCGGTGCCATGTGGTCCACCACCGCGTTGACCGGAAAGGGGAGGAGGAAGCTACTCTTCCTCTTCCTCATCTTCGTCGTCTTCGATCTCTTCGTCATCCTCGTCGTCTTCGTCCTCTTCATCGTCTTCGTCGTCTTCGTCCTCATCCTCTAGTGCGTCGTCTTCCTCATCATCCTCATCCTCTTCCTCTTCCATCGTCATCGTCATCTTCTTCGTCAAGATCATCCTCGTCGTCCTCGTCTTCTTCATCCTCGAGATCGTCCTCTTCCTCATCCGGGTCTTTGGTCGGCTGGGCAAGATAGGCAGATGTCTGCAGACGAGAAGTTCGTCTATCGGCGAAGGCGGGTTCTGCATGCTGAACATGATGGTCTCTCCTCGGATTGAGTTCTATCGGACGTTGGATGCAAGGTGTTGGACGCAGTTTGTGAAAATCGGGTTTGGAGAAAGTTTGCAACTTGACGCGTAGCGTTCCGTGACCGCGCGCAGTTGGGCCGCCGTGGGCGCCGGGGTGGCGATGCTCACCAGAAAGAGACAAAGCAGGCTGGCAACCAGGGCAGGAAAA
Source organism: uncultured Acidobacteriaceae bacterium (assembly GCA_963791875.1). Classification (GTDB taxonomy): domain Bacteria; phylum Acidobacteriota; class Terriglobia; order Terriglobales; family Acidobacteriaceae; genus Edaphobacter. Next base: position 100,650 of record CAWBUI010000013.1, on the reverse strand, counting down.
ATCGCGTCGCGCTCCGCCAGCGCCGCGGGTAGATGGGCATGCACGAACGCTGTATCCCAGAACACAGTCACAAATGTGCCGGTAAAGATGGACGCGACCGCGGCCGGGGCCGTCGCCCGGCGCCAGTAAAACGCTGCGAGGATCACCGGCGTCAAGCGCAGCCGAGTAGATCGTGTACGCGTACAAGGATTTCTTCAGGACAGACTCGGTATGCAGCGCCTGGTAGAGCGCCCACACGCCGAGCAGCGCGACCATTCCCCGCGAGACGAGCAGCACCTCCCTGTTCGGCGCCTCCCGCCGGATGTAGCGAACATAGATATCGTTCACCAGGTTCGTCGCGGGCGAGAAGAGATAGTTGTTTGCGGTAGAGATGATCTTGGCAAAGATCGCGCCGAGCAGCAGAGCCCCGAGCAGCTGCAGCAAGTACAGTTCCAACTGCGGGGTGGGGGCCGACCCTGTATTGACCGCGGTAGCCAGCCCATTCTCGTGCAGCGTCACGACCGACTGTGCCGGCTCAAAGCCGTGCAGACCGATGTACGCCAGGATCTCCCGCGGATGATCATGCACCTCTCCGGTGGGAAACACGGCGGAGCCCGCCACCGCCAGCGCAACGATCACGCGTCTCCAGCAGCACCGTGCCGAAGATCCAGCCTACCACCGCGCGCGAGGCGTCCTTCTCTGATCGTGCGGAGAAGAACTTCTGATACATGGACTGGTTGCCGAGCATCAGCAGGCAGGTGGGCAGAAACAGCTCCATCGCCTGGATACACACTTAGATTCCCGAACACCTGGAAGTGAGTCGCGGGAAGCGCCACATGCACGGCATGCCATCCGCCGAACCGATGCACCATGACCGGCAGGGCAATGCACAAGGTAAACGTCGCGAGCAGACCGATCGCCACGTCCATATACGCGACGGAGCTCATGCCCGCAATCGCTGTGAACACGACCACAAACGCGGCGATCATGTACCGCCCGCCGACCGGAGTTACCGTGTCCGGAAAGATCAGGTGCAGGATGTCGCCGCCGCCGATCAGTTGATAGCTCGTGATCGCGGTGTAGGTAAACAGGACCGCGATCACTCCCAGCAGCCGCGCCGTCTGGTTGTAGCGCGCCTCCAGCAGATCGGGAATCGTGAACTGCGCGAACCGCCGCGCGCGCGGAGCGATGAAGTAGATCAGCGCGAGCCCTGCCCATCCGCCGCCGCCCTGCCACAGCGCGGCAAAGCCGTTGCGGTATGCGTTCTCGGCACCGCCCAGCAGCGAGCCCGAGCCGATCCAGCTCGACAGCAGCGTAAACACCAGCACAAAGGCGGGCAGCGACCGTCCCGCTACCAGGTAATCCGCCCGCGTCTTTACCTTGCCCAGCCGCGTCAGCGAGACCGCGAGCAGAGTGAGAACGATCAGCGCGAGAACGGCGGCATACAGATTCATGGGTGGGGACAGTGTACCGGTTCGCCCGGTAGGATAGGCGTGCGGTAACTGGAGAGTCGCGTCATGCGCCTGCGAATGATCGTAGTGGCGGCCTTGCTACTTGGGCCGGGAATGAACTGGGCTGCGCCGACCCCCACTCCCCACGGTCGACAGGCGAAGAGACGCAGAATGGCGCGCCCAGATCCGCCACACGCTCTACGTCCCGGACCGCCTGCCTGCGCTCGAGGCTCACGTCTGGTCCACGTTCTCCCCCGCCGCGGGCGTGCTCGCCGATCGCGTCACCTACCGCACCGCCGACGGCATGCTCGTACCCGCCATCGTCTACCGGCCGGACCCGAAGGTCGCGCACTGGAAGGGCAAGCTGCCGGGCATCGTGATCGTCAACGGACACGGCGGCGACAAGTTCTCCTGGTACGCGTTCTACAGCGGAATGATGTTCGCGCAAGTGCCGGAGCCGAGGTCGTCACCTACGACCCCATCGGCGAAGGCGAACGCAACATCGATCGCAAATCCCGCGCCAGCTCGCACGACAAGTGGGTCGATCCACCTGCCCGCTCTGCCTCGCACCGATTGGGGTCAGCGCCTCGGCGGACTGATGCAGGTCGACGCCATGCAGGCCGTACGCTACCTGCAGTCCCGGCCTGAGGTCGATGCCACCCGGGTCGCCCTCGCAGGCTACTCCATGGGCTCGTTCGTCGCCGGCATCACCGGCGCCATCTGGTCCCCGCAGGATGGTCCGATGCTCCATGCGGTCCTGCTCAGTGGCGGCGGCACCTTCGATGACGCAGCGGACGGCGGCAAGGCCTTCGACGTCGGCAAGCTGCCCTGCCAGGCACCCGTGTGGCTATCGCTCAAAGTTCTTGGCGACGAGTTCCACAAGCGCGGCGCAGTTCTCTACACCCTCAACGCGGACCGCGGGCCCATGCTGGTCGAGAACGGCTCGCAAGACGAGGTGATGGATATCCCGCATCGAGGTCCGGACTGGTTCGCCGCCCTGCGTGCCCAGGCCATCGCTCTGCATGGCGGCGATCACTGGATGTTCACCACCCGCGTGGATCCGGGCAAGAGCCACCGCACCGCGTGGGTGGAGCGGCCAGGCGTCACCTGGCTGAACGAACAGCTTCATTTCGCACTCTGGACGCCGGCCGAGATCGCCGCCATGCCGACGACGCATGTCAGCACATGGATCAACGCGAACGGGGTCGATATCTCGAAGGGCTACCTGTCCGAGAACCGCGAAGGCGGACTGGACGCCTTGGGCACCGGCCTGCCGGGCATTCCCCGTGCGGATTTGATGGTTCTGCCGGAGTCCGAATGGCAGGCACGGAAGGGGGATCTCATCTACGAAGGATGGGCCACAAAGACTACAGCGGCAGAGCAGGCCGCAGCCGCTCACAGCGCAACGGCCGGCACCTTCTGATCGGCAACCTGCTGCTGGCGCACGAGATGCAACCTCCCTGCTGCGCCAGGGACTCGAACCTTGCATGCGTGCGCCGAAACAAAGCCCACGCCCGGAGCATTACTCATGAGAACGATGACGAAGATGATGTGCTGCACCATGCTGGGGCTGGCCGTAACGGTGATCCCGCAGCGTGCAAACGCAGCCACCGACGATGACAAGAAGTTCCTGGCCACCGCCGCGCAATCCGACCAGAACGAGATTGCGCTCAGCCAGGCAGCGGAAGGCAAAGCCACCAACCCGGCCGTGAAAGCGTTCGCTCACAAGATGGTGACCGAACACAAGAAGTTGTCGGAAAGCATGAAGCCCTTCGGTGAGTCCTGGGGTGTCACCCCGCCCACTGCGCCGGACTCCGACCACCAGAAGGAGCTCGACAAGCTGAACGGTCTAAGCGGCGGCGACTTCGATAAGGAGTACATGGCCCAGATGGTGACAGACCACACCAAGGCTCTAAGCGCGTTTACCGCCGAAGCCAAGGACACCAAGGACCTGAAGTTTCGTGCTGCCGTACTCAAGGGCAAGACAGCCGTAGCGGCCCACAAAAACATGGCCTACGACCTGAAGAAGAAGCTTTAGGTACCGCGAACGAAACCTCCGCGATCAAAGATGCGCGGCTTTCGGTCGACGCACACACAGATTTGGCCGCCCCAGGACGTATCAGTCCAGAGGCGGCCAAATCGTTTTAGCGCGGGACGCCAGCATCCGTGAATCGAGCCCTTAGCAGTGTGTCGTCGCGGTCGCGTAAGCCTGCAGGGGCCCGGCGCAGAAGCAACTCTACCGACTGGTGCCTGGCCGGCTCCATCGCGTTAGTCCATAGGCGTCACCATGCCGCCGGTGCTGGCCACGCCGCTCGGATCACCCGACGCGCCGGTAGAGGAAGCGTGTGCCTGCGCAACCCCGGCTGGCGCCGAACCTCCATCCTGATGGCCTCCTCCGGACTGCCCTTGCGAGGAGGCTGCGGATTCGCCGGCTCCCGGCTTTGCGGCAAGCGGAGACTCCCCGCCATTCATCGTTACGATCTGCTCATACATGATGTTCTCCTCTCCCTGCCTGCTCAGGCGACGATGCAGTAGCGGCCTTCGATATCCACGGGCGTGTTGGTCTGGTTGGTGATCGTAATCCAGTACGTTACAGCCGTGGCCGACGCCCGCTGCACGGCGACAGACCACGTGATCTCCGAACCTGAAGTGTTGATCGTATCCGGCACCACGGTCCATAGAATGTGTTCGGTGGCCGGCCAGTTGAAGGTATACCAACGCTGCGTCTGGTTGGCCGTAAGAGTTCCGCGGAATTGCACTCCTGTTGTCATGGTCAGGCTCCTGTGTTCCACAGACCGAGGATTTCGTAGCGGCCTTCAAACGTAACGGGCACGTTGGTCTGATTCGTGACCGAGATCCAGTACGTGATGTAAGCGCCGGACGCACGCTGCACCGAGACCGACCAGGCCAGCTGCGACCCTGCCGTGTTGATCGTCGTTGGCATTACGGTCCAGAACATCTGCCACCAGGCCGGCCAGTTGAACGTGTACCAGCGCTGCGTCTGATTCGCGGCTAACGTGCCCGTGAACTGAACGCCTACGCTCGGAAACGTGTAGCTGGGGTAATCGAAGACAACACACTTCTTGTCCTTCTGCGACCAGAGCGATTGCACGCGACGCACCGTTGACTGTGCCGTTCGTCCCCTGACACACATCGCCGATCTCGCACCAGCCGCCGCCGGAGCAGGTCCCGGCGTCTCCAAGGATGGAGGTGCCTTCAGGGTCGGTCATCGATTCGCCGATCTCATGCGACGCAATGATCGAGATATACGACAGGGTGCCGTTGTTGGTCACCCAGGAGAAGTGAACCCGGCGACCGCTGCCGTCTGTGTAGTAGGTGTGCTCCCCAATGGCGCCGCCACCCTGGTGATTGATGCCCTTGGGCGTGATCACCATGTAGAGCGTCTGGTTGTCGCGATCAAGGTTGGGGATGGTGCCCGCAGAGATGAGCCCCTGGATCAGGGTCGCCACCTGCGCGTCGGTGAAGTTCTGCGGTGGACTGCTGGCGGTCACCGTCACCGACCCAAGGATATATCCCTGACCGATGCCCCGGTACTGCGCAAGGCCGCTCAGGTATCCGCCCGAGACGATGCGATTCATTGCATCAGTCACCTGCGCGGATGTGGGGGTTGGGGCGGGATTAGCCGCCCAGGCGTTGCCCCAGTAGATAAGCTGGAGTCGAACGAACTGGATGACAGCGCCGCCGTGATCTGTGAAGTTTGTTGCCATAGGAGCCTCCTGATTCTCAGAAGAGCTGCTCCTGGCTGCCAGGGCGACAGCGGAGCAGTCCGGGCCCGGGCCTTGCTCGACACTCAAAGTGCTGTGTCAGAACAGGCCGAAGACTATACACGCCCGGCGGAGAAAGCAAGAGGCTGTAGAAAAATTAGCGATTAAGAAAGTAGCGAATTATATCGAGTGCCTGATCGCAGGCGAAACTAGGCAGCCGCCAGCTGCGGCTGCAACGCACGCTCGTTCAGGGACGTTTCCTTCCACGAACCGAGTGAGCGGCTGAGCAACGCTACCGCGCACCCTTCACCGCAGAGAACGATGATGTCGTCGGTAAGCGCAAGCTCCCAATCCCACTGCATAAAGACGATCCCCGACGCCGTAAGCTTGGCCAGCACCCAGTGATTGCTCGTCTTCCTCTGAATTCCACAAACACATGTAAATACGGATGTCGCTGCCATTGTGCTGCTCCCTTGTCACCGACTAGCTTCTTACGGTGCGCTACATTCTCCATCTTTGCAAACGTAGGGCCAAAGCTCCCGATAGGCCCCACGGTCTTTGCTTTCAACATCCTCGCGGTGTTCCGACTGGCGAAGCAGGCGCGCTTGCTGTGGATCCAACCCAAAGTGGAAGTAGTTTACCCACAATGGTCGGCCTTTGGTCCTAATTTTCTTATACCTTGTTGGATGCTCCCAGCCAGGTAAGGACGCAACGGGTACTCCCGTCCGGCACCCTAACCACGACGGCACAACCGCGGCTCGCTCCCTCCGGGAAGGCACAAGAGCGCCGAGATCGTCCCAGCCGCACGTCGGGCCCAGCATGCTCGGTCATCTGTGCCGCTAGGGATAAATCCTGTTCAGCGTCCGGGCAAACGGGATCGTCTCTCGGACGTGATCCAGCGAGCACACCCAGGCGACGACCCGCTCGATCCCCATGCCGAAGCCCGAATGCGGCACGGATCCGTAACGCCGCAGGTCGAGGTACCACTCGAACGCCGAAAGCGGCAGCCCGTGCTCCTCGATGCGCTGCTTCAGCAGGTCGTAGGAATCGATCCGCTGCGAGCCGCCGATGATCTCCCCATACCCCTCAGGCGCGAGCACATCCACGCACAATGCCTTTGTGGCATCGACCGGGTCGGGCTGCATATAGAACGCCTTGATCGCGGCCGGATAGCGGTGGATCATCACCGGCTTGTCGAACTGGCTCGAGATATACGTCTCGTCGGGCGAGCCAAAATCGTCGCCGTACACATGCGGCGCTTCCACCTGACCCTTCGCGAATGCCTTCTTCAAGCATCGCGTGTGCCTCGTCATAGGTGAGCCGCGGGAATCCGCCCTGCACAGCCTCCAGCTTGGCGATGTCCCGCCCGATCGTCACCAGGTCGGCGCGGTGGTGCTGCAGCACGAACCCCACGATGTGCATCAGAAAGGCCTCGGCGAGATCCATCAGGCCGCTCAGGTCCATGTACGCGACCTCGGGCTCGATCATCCAGAACTCGGTCAGGTGCCGCCGCGTCTTCGACTTCTCCGCGCGAAACGTTGGCCCGAACGAGTACACCTTGCCGAGCGCCATCGCGGTGGACTCGATATACAGCTGCCCGCTCTGCGTCAGATATGCGGGATCGCCAAAATAATCGAGCTCAAACAACGTGCTCGTCCCCTCGCAGGCCGCCGGCGTGAGGATGGGCGGGTCCGTCCGGACGAATCCGTTGGTGTCGAAGTACTCCTGCGCCGCCCGCATGATCGCGGCGCGAACCCGCAGGATCGCCGACTGCCTCGGAGTCCGCACCCAAAGGTGCCTGTGCTCCATCAGGAAGTCGACCCCATGCTCCTTCGGGGTGATGGGAAACGGCGCCGCCTCCGGGACGAGGTGCACCACCTCCACGTCCGTCACGTCCAGCTCGACGCCGGAGGGCGCACGCGGATCCGCCCGCACCGCGCCAGTCACAATCACCGAGGACTCCTGCGTCAGCCCCTTGATCGCCTCGAACACCTCGGCCGAGACAGCCGCCTTGGGCACAATGCCCTGCACCGTTCCCGTGCCGTCGCGAAAGGTCGGGAACAGCAGCTTGCCCGAGGAGCGGATGTTGTACAGCCAACCCCGCAGCGTCACGGTCTCGCCAAGATGTTGCGGAAGAGAGGAGATCGTCGCGAGCACGGCAGTTGATCCCGAGTCGGTGCTTTGTTTCGCTTGAATGTCGTTCATGACCAAAAGTTTCCCAATCTGGTGTCGTTACACATTGCGTGCCGGCTCAGGATCCAGCAGTGCGCGAAATGCTCGCTCTGCCTTATCCGTCACCGCACCCGGCGCGAGTTCACGGTTCGGCGCAGGCTCAAAGATGGCGGGAGTGTCAGCCGGGAGTGAGGCCATCGCCTCCGTGGCTGCGGCCCAGTCGATCGTTCCTTCGCCCGGCCAAAGGTGCTCGTCGTGCATGTCGGTTGGACTTGAAATGGTGCCGAATGGTCCGTGGTTGTCGTGCACATGCACCTGGACAATTCGCCCGCCGAGAAGCGCGATCGCCTCAGACAGCGCAGGGCTGGCAGCCAGCTGCGAACGCGTGCCATGAGAATTCGCCGCCGAACCAGCCTCCTGACCGCCCGCTGCGCTCAGGTGGAGATGACCGAGGTCCAGGCACACGCCTACGTTGTCAAAGTGGCCAGTCTTCACGATGTAGAGCAGGTGTTCGGGCGTCGTAACTTCGCTCTGCAGGTTTTCGAGCAGCAAACGAACACCCAGCGGGCCCGCAAAGGCTTTCAGGTGTTCGATCGCCGTAAGGGAGTAGTCAATCGACGCCTCGTCCCACGCAGAATCCTTAAGCCCCAGGTGGAGCACAGCCGCAGAGAACGGAATCTGCTCGGCGGACTCCAATGCCCGCTTCACCTCGTCCATCGCGGCGATCCGGGCCTGTTTGCGTGCGGAGATCAGATTGAGGTTTGGCGCCACGTGCCTTGACCACTGTGCATCCGCCCTGTCCGAAACATAAATCGGCTGATGCAGCACGGCGCGCACATCATTGGACCGGAACCATGCTGCGACCTCGCGCAGGGCCTGAGGCTCGGTGTAATCAAAATGATGCCGGGCCGCGAATACCTCGATCGTCATGCTCGATGCCCCGGTGCGCGTTCCCGCAGCAGCAAGCGCATCCAGCAGGCCGGGGTGCAGCCGCTGGTCGAAGAAGGCGTGGGTGGAGAGGCCGGGGATCATGCACTCTCCACGTTACACGAGCGAGGGTGTGGAGAAGCCCGACCTCTGGATGAGCCGGGGCCTATCTCAGCGTCGTGCCCGCGGGCGAGTGCTGCAACGCTGCGCGCCGGCGAGGGCACCGGAGTCCGCAGAGCGCGCGGCGTAAAGACGGGGCGGCGGCGGCGTCCGCGGCTGGAATACGCACCCGGCGTGGGCAGCGGATCGAGCCGGTACAGGATCAGAAGATTGCGGTCGGGATCGTCGAACGCCGGAATAGTAGTCACACGCTGAACCTGGTACAGCGGACTCAGCGCCTCCATCTTGTCGTCCTCCATGTTGTTCCACGTCGCATACCAGCCCGGGCGATACTTCGCTACGCGGTCGATCAGGTTCAGCGTCCCAAAGTCATCGCAGATCGACGGTATACCGGTCATCAGGGTCATCTCTGAACCGGAGATCGACAGCACCAGCGGCGGATGTCCCGCACGCGCCTCCCGCTGCACAATGTCATGCACGCGGTTGGCGGCGGAGAGCCACGTGTATTCCGGGTGAAGAACGAAATGAACCGTATGCACCGCGGCGCGCACTCCCGCGTACGCGATAGCCACGCTCCCCAGCCCTACGACCGCCGCACGGACGACACTCCTCGTCTGCCGCGCGCGCCACACAAGCCACTCGAACGCCAACGCGACCAGGGCGGTTAGCGGCGGTGCGACCACAAGGTAATAGCGGGGTTGCAGGTTTGCATGGTACGTCAGAAACGCCCCGTACCCCAGCACCCACAGGAGCAGCGCAGTTGCAAGCGGGGTCCGTTTCGCCCCGGCAGTCGCCAGCCGAATCAGCGCCCACGCAAGAGCTGCAAGCGAAAGCAGGAAGAGCGGGCGCCCCACCCACACGGCATCGTTCATCGTGTCCAGCAGCAACGACCCGAGCGTGGCCCAGCGGAAGCCGGTGTACGTGTTGGCGCTGAATAAATAGCGATAATCCACCTGGAAGCGCGGCCGGACAAACAGCCCGTAGTAACCCAGCCAGAGCAACGCAGCCGTCCCGCCGGAGATTGCCGCCGCAGGCACAAACGCCCGCCAGCGGTACGCGCATCCTGCATACAGCATCCAGAGGACCGCAGGAAAGAGAAACAAGGCGGTCGTCTTGGTAAGAATGCTCAACGGCAGCAGCACACCCAACGTCACAGCCCACGCGGCTGCATGCCGGCTTACCCTCCAGCCGGTGCCATCCGTCTGCAACGCCGCCGCCCGGCCCGCATGTGTCGCCGCGATCAAGGCCAGCGTGGTCAGCAGGACAAGCAGCGGCTCCAAAATGGCGAGGCGCACGAACACAAAACAGAAAGGGCTGGCGGCCAGCAGCACCACCGTCACGGAAGGCGCAAGGCCCCACCCTCTATGCGGCTTGTGCGGACCCGGTGAATCGGACACCTCGCGGGCGCCGGGCGACTCGCTCCACAACCGCATCAGCCGGTACAGGGCCAGCAGCGTAAGTCCGAACACCGACACGCTCATAGCCCGCGCCGCAACCAGGCTCACACCGGTAAACCGAAACAGGATCAACTCAAGCGCAGGCCATACCGGCAAGGCCGCCGCCGGATTGAAGTCTCCAGGCACGTTCCAGTGACCAAGCAGATAGTGCCGAATGGCAGCGTCCCCATACCAGCCTTCGTCCGTATACTTCGCCCAGTCCTTCCACTGGGAGTTGTTGGGAAAATCCGCCTTCAAATGCACGAAGTGAAGGATCAGGAAGACAGCCGCGATCATCAGCAGCGTCCTCTCTATCCAACGTGCGCTCGGCAGACGCACCGCCTCTCGCCGCGCAAGCTGGGGAGGGGGCGCGTGAATTGGCTCCGTGACTGCGGAGCTTTCGTAGACGGGCGGCGCTAAAGTTTGTGGCATACGCGTTGCAAATCTGGAATTACTGCGTCCGGGAGATAGGACGCCTATCTGTCGACACAGGACGCCCGGCCCGTTGCCCCTCAACTACAAATACTGCAGGCGCACCCACACACACGTTGATCCATCCGTCTTTCTTCTTCGTAGCGCGGGGAAAGCGTCGACTGAACGACCGTGCGCTAGAACGAGTTCGCCCCCGGAACCGGCAAGGCCGGGGCGCTCGCGACCGGAACCAGCGAACCATCGGGATTGATTTCGTCACTGTCCACCTTGAAGTGCTTCAGCAGCGCATTGCCGAAGGACGTCGTAATCGCCACGTCCGCCGCGTCGCGTCCCGTCGCCATCAGAATCCGGCCCATCCTGGGCTCATTGTGGCGCGCATCCATCGTCCACCAGCGCCCGTCAAGAAACACCTCGTACCATGCGCTGAAGTCTCCGGCACCGCTGTACGGCCAGCGTATGTCGCCTAGATAACCTGTCACGTAGCGTGCAGGGATGTTCTGACACCGGGACAAGGTGATCGCAAGGTGCTGGAAGTCCCGGCACACCCCAACGCGCTCGGTAAACACGTCCATCGCTGTTTTCGTGGGACGGGCAGCGTGATAGTCGAAGCGGACCTTTGAATGCACCCAGTCCCGTATTCCGACCGCCCGTGTCCAGCCCGGCGTCATCCAACCGAACAGATCCTGGGCTACAGGTACAAACCGATCGACCTCGCAGTATCGCGAGGGCAGCAGAAACTGCAGCACCTCATCCGGCAGCTCTTCCACCGGCGCCTGCTGAGCCTCGCTGCGAATGGGGTCGGGCACCGCCTCCAGCTCCACCACGCTCTCGTAGCGAAGTCGCACACGCCCGACCGGAGCAACAAACCGCGTACACCGGTTGCCAAAGGTGTCAAGGTACTCGGTCGTGCGGATAGGCTCGCTCCGTTCGGGCACCTCCGGATCCTGCACGTGTTCCACGAACAGCACATCTCCGGACGTCACATGCGGCTGAAGCGAAGGATGAAGATGCAGCAACCCGACCGTCGGGGTAGGGTGCGCAAGCTCGAATTGAATGTCAAACTTTGAGCGGATCAGCATCGCAGTGAGCCTTCATCCTGTCTGCCAGAGTACATATTGGATGCACAGCGGGTTACTTCCGCCGCATGCGCTGAAGGCTGTGCCTTGAGCGGACCACGTTATCGTCCAAACGCGTACGTCAACTTCACCATGCCACTGTCCACACCAGGATTCGAAGGCGCCGTGTTCTTGTTGGAGAAATGCTGGACCTGATACTCCAACCGGAGTGACTGCCGCGCCGACTCACTCGGAAACAGCTCCAGCCCGCCCCCGAATTCGAACGTGAAGTTGAAGGATCCTGCATCCGCAACTGGGACAGGCTGCGTCGCAAACATGTAACCGGCGAGGACACTAAAGGTTGGCTGCACTCTCTGCCGTGGCATCAGGCTCACACGCGTCCCCACAGGAGATACGCCCTGCTCCGCAATGATCCGTCGCGTACACGTAGTCACCAGGGTGCCGGAGTACGTCGTCGGAGGCGTGCCCAGGGTGAACTGATATCCGGTTGTCGCGGCCCTGCAGCGAACCACCGCGCTCGAAGCTTCACTCACAGAGATCCGCACCGGCGAGGTCTCGTTCTCTACCCCGGTCTCTACCGGGTCGGACTCCAGCATCCCGGGCCGCACCTCCGCCAGGTAGCCAAGATCCACAAAGCGGCCGTGGACCAGCCGACGCCCATACTGGAATCCGATCGCCCCGATCTTCCGGTTCTCCGCCGCGCCCAGGATGATGTGGCTCGAATCGTTGGAATACTCGAAACAGCACCGCAAAGGTATTCCGTCGCGAGTACGACCTTCCCTCAGGCGCAGCCCTGGCGACTCCGCCCATCCCCTGCGCAGTCGCACCACGCGGCATCACCCCCGCCAACCCAAGCAACCACAGACACACAGGCAGGTACGCGAACTTCAGCAGTCTCATTCTTGGGGGTGACCTTGAGTGCGGTGGACGGTCCAAGTCTATCTGACTACGGACAACGCCAGCGGGCGTAAGCGTTACCTGCGAGGCACATACGGTATCGTAGAAAACACTCGGAGGACACACCTGTTGGGTAAGCGGCGGTACCTTCCACCCTGGGCGATGGGCCTCGCAGCCGCGCCGATGGGGTTCTACTTCGGATTCATCTCCACCGCGATCCCAATCCTTTTGCGCGCCAAAGGTGTCCCGCTGGGCCGGATCGCGGAGATCTCCGGCTGGGGATTCTCGCCCTCCTTCTGGGCCTTCCTTCTCTGCCCCATTCTGGACGTCCGCTTCTCCAAACGCAGCTACGCGCTCGTCTTCGCCGCCATAGCGGCCGCCTGCCTCGGCGCCTGCACCCTGCTCACCGGCGCATCTCACCGCCTTCACCCTCGTGGTCACTGCCGGCTGCGCCTCAGCCGTCATCTTCGGCAACGCCCACGGCGGCTGGATGCCCGACGTCATCCGCGACGTGCACTACTCCCAGGTCGGCGGCACCGCCAACATCGCCAACCTCGGCGCCGCCGGCACGTTTGCCTGGATCGCCATTACCCTCATCCGCTCCCTCCCGCCCGGCGCCGCGGCTATCCTGCTCGCGCTTACCGTCTTCGCTCCCACCGCCCTTCTCTTCTTTATCCCGCTGCCCGCCCGCCCCACCCGCTCGCGCCAGCGAAGTCTTTCGCACCTTTCTCCGCGACCTCTACCGCGTCACGAAGACCCGCCGATCCATCTTCGGCCTGATGTGTTTCCTCTCCCCGACAGCCTGCTTCGCCCTCACCAATCTCTTCTCCGGCATGGGCTCAGACTTTCAAGCCTCGGAGGGCTGGGTCACCCGCATCAACGGTCCCCTTGTCGCGCTGGTCTGCTCGCTCGGCTGCCTCGCAGGAATCTGGTTCTGCTCGCGATTCATCCGCCGCACCGTCTACGTCGTCGCCGGCTTCGGCGGGGCGCTCGCCGCGCTCTCGCTCATCTGGATGCCGCACCTTCTGCCCTTCTACGCCGCCGGCGTGCTCGCCTATAACTTCTTTCAGGGCATCAACTACACCGCCTTCTCCGCCTTCGAGTACGAGATCGTTGGCCCTGGCAACCCGCTCGCCTCCACCCAGATGGCTCTCCTCACCGCCGCCGCCAACGCCCCGATCAGCTACATGACCGTCGTGGACGGCCACTTCTACACGACGCACGGCATCCCCGGCATGCTCGCAATTGACGCACTCTCGAGCTTCACGGTCGGCACAGTCCTCCTGCTGCTCTTCCGCGAGATTCTGCCCCCCGCACGCTTCCAGGCCAGGTCGAACTCGCCGCTCCAGCCGTCCCGTAGCTCGTCCGCAGCGATAATGACCAAGGATGCTGACCGACCTCGAAACACAACCCACGCCCGCCACCCATACCGCGGACATCTGCATAATCGGCGCCGGAGTAGCCGGCCTCATCCTCGCTACCGAACTCGCCACTCGCCTCGCCAACCGAGGCCTCAAGATCCACCTCCTCGAAGCCGGCGGCCTGACCCTTGAACCCCGCAGCCAGGCCCTCTACGACGCCGACATGGCCTCCGCGCTCCACACCGGCACCACCCAAGGGCGCTTCCGCGTCTTCGGCGGCTCTTCCACCCGCTGGGGGGGCCAACTCCTCCCCTACACCCCCGACATCTTCGCCCCAACCGCGAACATTCCATCCGCCCCGTGGCCCCTTTCCGAGGATGCCCTCACCCGACACTATCCCGAAGTCCTCCGCATCATGGGCGTGGGCCCTCGAGCCGCCGCCCTCCCCTTCAACGGGGCCGCACTGCTCACCGCACTCAACCGTCCTCCTGTACCCCTCTCTCCCGACATCCACCTCCGTTACTCCAAGTGGGCCTCCTTCTCCCGCCGCAACCTCGCGAACACTCTCGGACGGCAGGCTATCGCCAGTCCAGACATCACCGTCTTCCTCCACGCCAACGCCGTCGCGCTCTCCACCGAGGCGGGCCGCATCACCGCTGTCCATGTCCGTAACTATGCGGGCCGCGACTTTCGATTCAACAGCCGGCGAGTTCGTCGTGTGCACCGGGACCATCGAAAGCTCACGCCTCCTCCTCGCCTCCTCCCTCGGCAACGAACACGACCAGCTCGGCCGCTACTTTCATGACCACATCAGCACCCGCGCCGCCGAGATCACCGGCCCTGCCCGCGAGCACCTCGTCCAGCGCCTGGGCCCCTTCTTCGTCCAGGGCACCCTCCACACCGCCAAGCTCGAAGCCTCTGCCGCCTTGCGCGACCGCGAAGCTCTCCCCGCCGTCATGGCGCACTTCGTGCTCGAGGAACCGGCAGACTCCGGTCTCGGCGCCGTCCGCACCCTGCTCCGCTCCGCGCAGCGGCGCGACCTGCCGGCCGCCCTCGCCGCCACTACCCCAATGCTCCGCGGCCTCACAGACGTCGCCCGCCTGCTCTACCAATCCCGCGTCCATGGCCGCCGTGCCCTCACTCCCGCAACCCGCGTCTTCCTCCACATCGACATGGAGCAGCTCGCTACCCCCGACATCCCGCATCCGCCTCTCCGGCTCAAGCGGCCCGGACACTCTCGATTCCCTCGCCCAGCCCCGAGCTCTGATTGACTGGCAGCCCGGCCCCGTCGAGCGCAGCGTCGCCCGCCGCTTCGCCCCCGTTGTCCGCGAAGCCCTCGCTGCCGCCGGTCTCGGCCCTGCCACCTGGTTTCCTGGGATCCTGGAGTCCTCCCCCAGCGCCCCCACGCTGGCCGATACCTATCACCCGATGGGCGGCCTCCGCATGGGCACCGATTCGGCCGCTTCTGTCGTCACTCCCATGCTGGCCCTCCACACCCACCCCAACGTGCACGTGGCCAGCTGCGCCACCTTTCCCTCGGGAGGCTCCTCGAACCCCACGTTCACCCTGATGGCGCTCACTGTTCGGCTGGCTGACCATCTCGCCGCCCGTCTCCGGTAGAGTACCCAGTCTGACTTCCGCCCGTGGGCGAGCGGCCCAGCGGCCTCCCGCTGCAACTGCCGCATTTAGGGCTTGGCCCACCCGTTGCCAGGCCTCGCTTAACCGCTGCGCCTCACCTCCCGGCTGACGTGTGCACCATCGCTCGCCGCACCGTTGTGGAAGCTCCGCAGCCGGGGGTGCCCACCACAGATGGGCACCCGCGCGGCCATAGCTCTGAACCACTTCGCCGACGCTAGTAGTTGGGCTGAGGAGGAATCGGATTCTGCAGCGGAGGCATCCACGTAACGGAGCTACCCTGCACCAGCGAACAGCTTCCCACCATCGTCGGACCCACTCCACAGCTCCAGAAGTTCTCTGTTGCATCCACCGGGCCAGGACCGAAGTTCAGCAGACCAACCTGCAGGCCCAGCAGGTTGTTGAATTGCACCTGCACCAGGTTCGCTATGCTGACCACCACATCGTAGCTCTCGCTCTGAATCATGTTGCCCGAAATCATGTTCCCGGACGAAGGCGACTTCGAATAAATGTTGATCCCCGTCGGCCCCGGCGTATGGGCGTCATTCGTATCCGCCCCGTTGTTCACGATTGTGTTGCCCACCACCAGGTTGTCGTTCAGGCTCTCGCCCGGCGCATGCGCGTGCATGGAAACGCCGGGGTGCCCGTTCTCCTCGACCAGGTTGTCGACAACAACGTTGTCAAAGGTTTCCCCGCCCACGACACCGGCGAACAGCCCAATCCCGGCGCCGCCGCTCGGGCCACCGCGCCCGTTACGCAAAGACCGGTTCGCATACAACGTGTTCTTGAAGACGCCGTTGCCCGTGACTGTGTTCGGCGGGATGTGCGACGCCAACGTGATCCCGCAAGCGCCGGGATTATCCGTCACCGTGTTGAAGCTGACCAGGTTGTGGTGCGTCGCTCCCGTATCATCCGACAGCAGCACACCACCGCCCGCATTGCTCTGGACGTTGTTGTTGGTAAGAATCGAATGGTCGACCGCCTGGAAGTGGATCCCCTCACCGCAGTCCATCGCCTCGCCAGGCTCGTAAGCAGGCAGCACCGAGCAACCGGAAGGCGTCAGCGCTTTGTCGTTGTTGGAAACCGTATTGCCCGACACTGCCACGTCCGTGGCATTCAGCACCAGGATGCCTTCCATGTTGGCGTTCTTGATCGTGAATCCCGAAATGCGCACCGCGGATATTCCGGGGTAATGGAGGCCATCGACAAAGATGCCCCGCATCGATCCGGACGCATCGATCACCGAGCGGTCCGCCACCAGGGAGAGCGACTTGGTCACCAGCACGGTCCTCCGTGTAGTTGCCCGGCCCCACGTTGATGACGTCGCCCGGGGAGGCGGCAGTCACCGCATCCGAGATGCGCGTATAACATCCAGCCGCCCCCGTATTCACGCACAGGGTGGCGCCAACGGCAGACAGCGCAGAACAGAACACACAGCCGCTGCAAGACAAAGCTGCTTCATCAGCATCATGTTGTTTTCCTCGATTGATATGGCTTTCCAGATTTGGCCCGGAGGACGCTGTTCCGTCCAAACGATCTGGCCCGAGAAAGGTCCGCTTCCTGGCGGTAGCGCCCACGGCCCAGCTATCCACCCGTCGGGCCGGGCTTGCGCCACGGCGCGCGCGGCACGAGACCCGAGCCAGCATAGTACGGTACAACGCATCGGTCGGATACCCGCAACGGTGAAATCCACGCACTGGATCGGGCTGACGCCCGGACGAGTAAAAACACAACTCACGGCCCTCCCACCGCAAACCCGACCTGCATGCCGGGGAAAAGCGCTGCGCCAAGAGTTATATGCACCGTGCCCGGCACGAGCGCCCAACCCTCTCGTCCGATACCGCCCGGCGAGCGCTCAACGGAGCCCGTCAGGCCCGAGCGGTGATCCGCCGTCAGCCGATCACGAAGCCGCCGCGCTCCCGATGGGTCCTTCAGCTCCGACGTCCCGCGAACCCGACGGGCGCGACGTGCCAGCCGCACAAAGGCCGCAGTCAGGCAGCAGCCCGCGAAGAAGCCGAGCTCCTCGGCGTGAACCGGGAGTTCGAAACCGCGCGGCAGTTCGCCGCCAGGTGCCCGGGATTCAGCATCGCCGGAATCACCGCGCCCGATCCCAGCGCGACAAAATCGAATTCAGAATCAGGTCCGGCAGCAGCTCCGGATCAGCCGGATCGAGCTTCGCCCGGATCTCGCCGCCGAGCTGCGATTTCTCCCGAAGAGCCGCGATCCGCGCGCGCGTCGCCGTCACGCCGGCAGGCCCGCCGAACGGATGGTTCCCGACCAGGAACATCCCGGACGCTCCAGCGCCCGCCAGACCGTTCCAGAAACCCGAAGTTGCCTCGCGTTGCAGGCAAACTGCGCGGTCCGCAAAACCGGCGGCGTGCCGCAAACGTAGCCGCAATCGTGTCCAGTTCTCCCGAGATCCCCGCCATCCGCACCTTGCCCTCGCGCGACAAGCCGCTCCAACTCCGCCAACAGATCCTCCTGCGCCAAAACCGACGCAGGCGCCGCATGCATCAGCAGAACATCCACATAGTCGGTCCGCAGCTCCCGCAGACTCGTCTCGAGGCTCGCGCGCAGCACAGCCACCGAGAATTGGTTCTCCGTGAACAACTGCCCTGCCTGCCGTCGCGCCGCCCCGCGCAGCGACGGAAACATCTTCAACGCCCCGCGAACGAGGGGCTTAACCCTTTGTTTCCAATCTCGCGGGGTCGGCAGAATCCCGAACTTCGTACACAGCACAACCTGGTCTCGCCGGCCCGCGAAAAACTCGCCCAGCAGCCCCTCGGACTGCCCATACCCATACGAACGTGCCGTATCGAAGAAGTTGATCCCCGCGTCAACCGCCGCCGAAAGGGCCGCCAGCGACTCCTTGCGACCCGCGGAACCCATCATCGCGGCGCAGCCCAGACCCAGCACCGAAACCTTAGGCCCGCCCTCACCCAGCGAAACGTACCGCATTCCCCTGAACCTCACCGACGGACGATGGCTGCCTCGCCCCAACAAAACTGCGGGGCGAGTCCTGGGATTTACCCGGTACTCACCCCGCAGACATACAGAAACGCGTTATTTACTGTGCCGCGACAGCCTACTCAACTCCAGCCTTCAGCGCCTCAGCCTTGTCCGTCGCCTCCCAGGTGAAGTCCTTGCCCGAGCGTCCGAAGTGCCCGTACGCCGCAGTTGCCTTGTAGATCGGCCGCCGCAGATTCAGGCTCTCGATGATGCCCTTCGGCGTCAGCGAGAAGTTCGCCCGCACCAGCGCGTCCAGCTCATGCTCCGCAACCTTGCCGGTCCCGAACGTATCCACCAGCACGCTCACCGGCTCGGCTACGCCGATCGCGTACGCCAGCTGCACCTCGCACCGGTCCGCCAGACCCGCCGCGACGATGTTCTTCGCCACGTAGCGCGCCATGTACGCCGCCGAGCGATCCACCTTGGTTGGGTCCTTGCCCGAGAACGCGCCGCCGCCATGACGGCCCATGCCGCCATACGTGTCGACGATGATCTTGCGGCCGGTCAGACCGGTGTCGCCCATCGGTCCGCCGATGACGAAGCGGCCGGTCGGATTGATGTGGTACTTGGTGTCCGCATCCAGCAACTCGGCCGGAATCACCGCCTGGATCACGTGCTTCAGGATGTCCGCGCGCAGCTCGTCGTTGCCGACCGTCTCCGCGTGCTGGGTCGAAATCACCACCGCATCCACCCGCACCGGCTTGTTGTTCGCGTCGTACTCGACCGTCACCTGGCTCTTGCCGTCCGGCCGCAGATACGCCATCAGGCCCGACTTGCGCACCTCGGACAGCGTTCCGTCAGCTTGTGCGCCAGCGAGATCGGCATCGGCATCAACTCCGGCGTCTCGTTGGTCGCATAGCCGAACATCATGCCCTGGTCGCCGGCGCCGCCGGTGTCCACACCCTGCGCGATATCGGGCGACTGCTTGTTGATCGTCGAGATCACCGAGCAGGTGTTCGAGTCGAAGCCATAGAGCGCATTGTCGTAGCCGATCGCGGCGATCGTGCCGCGCACCAGGCCCTGGAAGTCCACATACGCCTTCGTCGTAATCTCGCCCGCAATCACCACCAGCCCGGTGCAGGTCAGGGTCTCGCAGGCCACGCGGCTGAATGGATCCTGCGCCAGGCAGGCGTCCAGAATCGCATCGGATACCTGGTCGGCAATCTTATCGGGGTGACCCTCGGTCACCGATTCACTGGTAAATAAAAAGCGGTCGCGCTTCGCCAAAGTGTTTCCTCCATAGGCTGGCTGCGGTCTTCTGCAACCCTCCAATTCTAAGCCTCTGGCGTTAGACAGGGCAAAGGCGGGAGCGGCGTTTGGGGGTAGCAAAGGGGTCAACAGTCGGATTCTGCATTCTTTGGTAGGCGTCCCTGCGCCACCGCACAAGCCTCATGGCCCGTTCCCGGATGCCTGGCGTGAATACCGGCAAAGCGGCGCCTGTTCTCGACAGAACAGGCGCCGCATCAGTGCTTTGCAGATTTGAGGTTAGAAGTTGAACTTGCCGCCAACCTGCAGGATGCGCGGATCGCGCGCCGCCGTCACCTGGCCAAAATGGTACGGAGCGCAGCCCGAGCTGCCAGTGTTTGTGCAGACCGAAGTCCAGTTGGTGTGGTTCAGGACGTTGTAGGCTTCGCCGCGCAGCTGGAAGAAGGACTCCTTGTAGATCCGGAAGTTCCGGAACAGACCGACATCAACACGGTAAAAGCCTGGTCCATTGATCACTCCGCGGCGCTCGTTGCCCACCTGTCCGCTGGACGGCGGCGGAGCGACAAAGGCAGTCGGATTGAACCAAGCGCCTCGAGTGTGCACGTTGACCTGGCCGTAGCCGAAGTTGGGGTTCGACACCTGGCTTGGCCGAAGGCTCGCGGAGCTGGTGCCTACGATGCCCAGCCCGCCTGCATCATTGGCCACACCGCCGTTGGTCAGCGCTGAGTTGTAGAGGCTCGGATTCCCGTTGTAATCAACCGTTGTGTTCGCCGACATGGTCGCGGTGAGCGGCAGGCCGGAGTTGACCGTTGCCAGCCCCGACATCTCCCATCCGCCGATCACGTGCCCAACGAAGCCCTTCTGATCCCGCATCCAGGGCAGGTCCCAGATTCCGTCGACCGTCAGGATGTCGTGGCGATCGTAGGAGCTGCGACCGTACTCGGGCTCGAGGTTGTAGGTGTTCTGCGGGGCCGAGCTGTAGTCCGTCTGCGCGTTCGTGAGCGCCTTGGAGAAGGTGTAGTTGGCGTCGAGCAGGCTCTTGCCGCTGAAACGCTTCGTGAACTTCACCTGCAGCGAGTTGTAGTTCGAATTGAAGATGTTCCGCACCGTGTTGATCGGGCCGTAGCCGGGATACGGACGGATCTGGTTGAGCGGGTTCTCGCAGGCGGCCGAGACAAAGCCGTTGGCGCATCCAGTGGGTATGTTGAAGACATTTTGAACGCAGGAGGTCGGGTTATTGCTGGTGCACGCGACGTTTCCGGTCGCGGACGCACCCGTAGTCGTCAGCGGGGTCAGCAACACCGGCCGGAACCCGGAGCCGTTGTAAGCAGATACCACTCTGGGCAAACAGGCCCGGCTGTACTTCGTTGATGTCGATCCGGCCCTGTAGGTGCGTTCCGTGGTCACCGAAGTACCCGATGTCCAGGGTGGTTGTTGGGCTCAGAGCCTGCTGGATGTCCAGCGAGAACTGCTGCACATACGGTGTCTGGTAGTTCACCGGCGTGCCGTAAAGCGTAGGCGGAGTGAGGTTCGCCACGGGCGTGACGCCTACCGTTCCGCTCAAGACGGGCCGAGGGATAGCTTGCCGTGGTGACATAGGGCACGTTGTTGAAGATCGCCTGCTCGTAGATCGAGACCGGCGACTGGTCGTACGCGATGCCGTAGCCGCCGCGCAGAGCCGTCTTGCCGTCGCCGAAGACGTCCAGCGCAAAGCCGACGCGCGGCGCCCAGTCACGCTTCTCGGCGTGGCCGACCTCAAGGCCGAAGGGCGATCCGTGGGTGGACGTCGAGGGAGCACCCGCGGCCTCGTTGAAGGCTTTCACGGGGAGAGTGCTCGCAAGGATCATGCCGTTGAGTGGGTCCGCAATCGGGTTCGCCTGGTAGTTGTTCAGCCCGTTTGAGTTGAGGCAGTTGTTCAGCGTGAACGTTGTGTTGATGCCGACCGTCACCGCCGCGGTCTGGCCGGCAGTTGTGCAGAGTTGGCCGTTGCTGTCGATGGTCTGGACGTTGGCGGGCAGGAAGTGGGCCGGATCGAAGTTGCTGAGTTGGCTGTTGTCGTCGTACGGCTGGCCGAAGTAGCTGTAGCGGACACCCAGATTCACCGTCAGCCGGCGGCTGACGCGCCAGTCGTCCTGCCCGTACAGCTCGATCGAGGTTTTCATTGATGTTTGGCGTAGCTGCGATCGACTGCTGCTGGAAGCCGTTCGAGGTACCGCCGCTCGCGTTGCCGATCAGGAAATTCGCAAAGGTGGCATCGAAGTTGGAGGGCGACGCTGTGCCGGCTCCAAGAGCGGCGAGCTGCGCGGACGTGGCGGCTGCGCCAGCGCCAAAGGTAAACACGCCCTGCGGGCTCGGATTCGAGCCATTGTTGCCGAGCGCATTCTCACTCTTTTGGTAGTGGTTGTAGCTCACGCCGAATTTAAGGTGTGCTGGCGGAAGATGTACGTCAGGTCCCCGAAGCCGTTGTGGTTGCGGTTGTAGTCGCGGTAGATGCCTGCGTTGGCGATGCCGGTCGGCGTGCTTGACTCCGGAGAAAGAGATCGACGGAACGACCCCAAGCGTAGAGACGAAGGGCAGCGCGGGTTGAATCTGCGTTGTCTTGTTCGCGGTCAGCGAGGTTGGCCAGCCCGACGGGGTCGCTGATGACCGCGCCCGAGCTGTAGGCATAACCCATATCGACAAGCATGGTCGGCCGGACTGCGATGGTGACGTGGCCCAGGTGCTGGGTGCCCGGAGCGGTCGTGTTGGTCGTCTGAACGCCAGGCAGTCCGCCACCGACAAACAGGCCGCCTGCCTCCGTGGAGGGCAGGCTGTCATGCAGATACCGGTAGAAAATGTTGACTTTCGTGCCGAACGCCTGGTCGATGCGCGCGAACTCCTGCGTGTCGTTGAAGACGTTGCGGACGTTGTAGAAAGGGTGTGAGGGTCGAGCCCGGCAGCAAGGTTCTGCGGCGCTGTTAGGCAGCGGCACGTTGGTGTAGATGTCGTTCACGTAGGCCTGCGCCGTGGGGTCGATCTGCGATGGGTGAGAGTGAGTTGCGTAGCTCTGTGCAGGCGCCGTTCGCGATTGTTGAAGCTGGAGCAGACGGCCACCGGAGCAGTCGTCCCGTTCGCCAGATAGGAATTCGTGAAGTCCCCGGTACGCTCTGCCGCAGTGGGCACGAGGGTGGTCGTTGTGGAGTAGTTGATGACCCGGCGAAACTCCTGCGAGTAGAAGAAGAACGTCTTGTGATTGCGCCCGTTGTAGAAGTGCGGGATCACGACCGGCCCGCCGACAGTGAAACCGAAATCGTTGTAGCGCAGCTTAGGACGGGCGGTGCGGGTCAGATTGTTGAAGTAATTGTTCGCGTTGAAGATATCGTTGCGGAAGAACTCGTACGCGGAGCCGTGGAGCGTCATCCGTGCCGGAACGCGTCACCACGTTCACCTGGCTGGAAGCGTTGCGGCCGTACTCAGCCTTATAAGTGCCGCGCAGGGTGTCGAACTCGCCGATCGCGTCCACGATGGGAAGGTCAGCAGCGTGAGGTTCGCGCCGCGGTCGACGTTGTCCGCGCCGTCGAGCGTCCAGTTGTTCGCCGTCGGCGCGCTGGCCGTTGACAGAGAACGCCACCTGATTGGAGGTGCCGGCTGGAAGCGAGACGCCGATATACAGCTGGTCGTTGGTGCCGCCATAGGAAACGCCCGGCTGCAGCGTCAGCAGCTGCTCATAGTTTCGGTTGTTCAGCACCAGCTCGCGAATCTGGGTGCCGGTCACCAGGCCTTCGCTCATGCCGTTCTCCAGGTTGACGGGAGCCTGGTTGGCCACGATCTTGACCGTCTCGGTGGCGGCGCCAACCGAGAGCTTCTGATCTACCTTCAGCTGATCGTTCGCATTCAGCACCAGGCCGGTGATGGCTGCCGTCTTGAAGCCCTTCGAAGCGACGGTCACAGAGTAGTTCCCAAGAGGAAGAGAGGACGCCGAATAGAAGCCGGCCTTGTTCGTGCTGAGGGTACGGACTACCTGCGCGCGGTCGGTATTGGTGATGGTGACCGTGGCGCCGTTGACGCTGGCTCCGGAGGGATCGATGACCGTTCCGCTGATGCTTCCTGAAACCTCCTGCGCATGTGCCGCAAACGAACCCAGAAACAACAGAACAACCCACACCGCACCGCGTACCCAGCCTCTAAACAGCGTCATCATCTTCTCCTGAAGAACTTACCTGCTCGAACGAGCCCTGCCGGACTGCTTTGCTGCCGTGGTGTCTCTTACTCGCCTGTCTTTGGACACAGCGGAACCGAAGGAGCGGGTTATGCCTGGAACATGGGCAGCGGTGAAGCCTTCACCGCGCGCCTACAAACAATTTCAATCGAGGAAACAGTAAATTACCTGGAAGAGGCATTGTCAACCCAAGACTTTAGCGCAGCGGTGTGCAGAGGGCGCGAAAGTGAGATGCGGTGCCGGACAGCCCAGAACGTGACCAACCCCGCGGCGAACGCAAAGAGCAGGAGGACAAATATCCAGACCCATCCGGACCGGGTTCGCCGCCGCTGAATGATGCGGGTGTTCTTTACGTTTTCCGCAAAGACAGTCCACGCGGTTTCCTGCGGTTCCGGCAAACCGCTGCCACGGCAGCTCTTCTCAAAGCGGTCCATCCAGGAGCCTTCTTCGAGTCCAAGCGCACCCAGGTAGCTGCGCACAAAGCCGCGTCGGAAGACCCCACCCGGCAGGTCGCCAAAGGCCCCGGCTTCCAGCGAAAGGATGTGGCGAACAGGCACCTTCGTGGTCGCGCAGATTGCCTCCACGGCAAGGCCACGCCGCTCGCGCTCGCGCCGCAACTGGTCGCCAAATGCCGCACCTTCAAGGTCTGCTGCCATGCGTTACGCCGGACCGCCGTTCGTCCATACCTTACGGGATGCCCCAGCCAATACAAAGAGGTTCCGTCCGCTATTTTACGGCCGGAACCTCTCTGGTTCTCATCCCACAAAAGACCTACACCCCGAAAGGACCGGAGGCACAGCCCTTTGGCCGGCTCAATGCCGCTGTACCCCGCTGCTACACTCGAAGCAGGCGTGCGTCTTCCCTTCCCAGAACGTATTCCCCTGGATCGCGCGGCGGTCTTTGCGCTCGTGTTGTTCGCGATCCAGATGGTTCAGGGTACGGCGCTATATTTCGCCGTTGGTACGCTGGCGTTCCTCATCATCGCTACGCTGACGTTTAACGCGGGTGGCGGGCTTTCACGGGCACCCGGAGCGTACGTCTTCTTCTACGCCATTCTTGTTTTCGTGCTCGGAGTCATCTACAAAGCCGTGCTCTGGGAACCGGCGGATTCGAACCTCCGGGTTCCGCAGACCACGATTGCCGTGTACGTGGGCGGCATCACAGCGATGTTCCTGGCGGTGATCATCAGCCGGCGGCTTTCACGCAAGACCGGGCTGCTGCAGAACATGCTGAAAGAGAACAAGATGCACCGCGCAACCATTGGTTGCCTTGTGTTCGGGATTGGGGGACCGACTCTGATCGGCTTGCTGGGAAGTGCAGGCACCCGCATAAACAGCGCCTTTTCCCAATTGAATCTCCTGCTTCCGTTATCGATCATCGTCGGAACAATGTATGTTATTCGCCGAACCGGCGGCCGGCGTAGCATCAACCCGCCGGTGGCATTTGCCATTGTCTTCACGTTCGTGGTGTTTGGCATGATCGGCTTTTCGAAGCAGGGCATGCTGATCGCTTTGTATTGCTGGTTCGTGGCAGCGGCATCGATGCGATACCGGCTGACCCCGCTCCAAGTCACATCACTGATGGTTTGGATCCTGATCGTATTTACGGTTCTGGTGCCCTATTCTCAATGGGGACGACGCGATGTCACCGACGAGATGAGCACGTTCGACAGGGCCACTCTCGGAATCAGCCTGTTATCGCATCCCATCGAACTTCGCAAGAATTACAACGCAATGCAGGTCGACTCGGGCAGCCCCTTCCACTACTACAACACTCCCCAGGGGTTCTGGGACAGGCTCCAGTTCATTGCCACTGATGACAGCTTGAACGAGATCACCGACCGCGGCAGCGTGTTCGGCTATCTGCCGATTTCCATGTCATTCGTGAATGCGGTCCCGCACGTATTCATGCCCAACAAGCCCGTGTTCAACTTTGGAAATATGTATGCCCATGAGATCGGTGGCCTCCCTGACGAGGACACCACCACCGGCATATCCTTCAGCCCCACGGCCGAAGCCTTTCATATGGGCAGATGGGTGGGCCTTATGATCGTCGCGCCTCTGGTTTGGATCTTGCTTTTTTTTGTTCTCGACCTGCTTTGCGGAGATCTGCGAGCCAGTCCATGGGGCCTTCTGCTTATTTCGCTGCTCAGCCATGTCGCACCGGAGCAGGGCATTGAAGGCTGTATCCATCTGGTGACCTACGGCGTCGAAGGCATCGTGTTCTCAGCGTTCTTCACCACCTACATCGCTCCGCACCTCGCGATCGGCGTACTTGGGAAGCCGAAGAGGCAGTTTGTGCCCTTCCGGCCTCCCCTCGCAATGGGCTCGCCCGACCCGTCTCTGGGGAGCGCTAAGTAGCCGGTGCTGACTGCTCGTGCTCCGGCGCCGAATGGAACTCTGCGGGGCCAGATCTAGCATCCGGCCCCGGCATCGAAAGTACCAGTTCGCTGCGGCTCACGGCCGCCACTCTTCTCCCCATAGCTCTGTCGTTCTTCTAGTACCAGGCTAGCCACCTCGGTACTCCGCCGGCCGCGTTGTTGCTGTCGCCGCCGGGCGTCTCCCCGAGACGAGCGTTCTGGTGCTGACGGCGCGGCGGCCTATCGTGCTGTACGGAGCCGCTGTGGTCTGGTTTGCTGAACGAAACGGAGTGCGGCTTCAGGCCGCCCACATCGAGAATGCCGAAATGAGCGAAAATGTCGATGTCCCAATGCTGTTTTGCAGCGACACCAAGGCGCAGTCTCTTATGATCCCAGGCAGCACAACAGAACGCTGGCGGCAGGTGCTCGCCCGGGATGCACACGCTGACGGAGCCTTCGTCTACGCAGTGCGGACCACCGGAATCTTCTGCCGTCCAAGCTGCCCCAGTCGCCGCCCGGCTCAACGCAATGTCTCCTTCTACGCTTCATCTGCTGAGGCCGAGGCTGCGGGTTTCCGAGCCTGCATGCGCTGCAGGCCGGACCGCGTCGAGGGGAGCCCTGACGCCCTACAGCGGATCGTAGCCGGAACTGCAGAGGTTCTTGCCAGCAGTGAGGGGGAAGATACGGGTCTGCAGGCCCTCGCGGAGGCCACGGGCGCCGGGCGCCTCCAAGTCCTGCGTGGCTTCCGCCAGGTGCTGGGGGTAACCCCGCGGGAGTTCGTGCAGGCGAGGAAAGTAGCGCGGTTCACTGCAGCCCTGGAGCGGCCGCGGCAACAAACGGAGGCGGGACTAAGGTCGCCCGCAGCAAAGGCCGCGAGCCCAATCACGGACGCCATTTACGAGGCCGGTTTCGGCTCGTCGAGCCGCCTGTATGAGCGCAGTGGCGAGGCTCTTGGCATGACACCCGGCGCAATGCTGCACGGGGGCGCCGGAAAGGTGATCCGCTACGCGACTTCGGACAGCCCGTTTGGGCGGATGCTGGTCGCCGCAACCGATCTCGGCGTGTGTGCCATCTTCTTTGGCCCGAACGATGCGGAGCTGGCGGTGGCTCTCAGCCGACGGTATGCGCGCGCGACGCTTGTCCGCTCGGAGACGCACGACGGCTGGCTGGCGGACGCGGTCGACTACGTGGCAAGCCAGACAACAGAGCACCCCCTGGCGGCCTCCTTTCCGCTGGACATCCGTGCGACCGCGTTTCAGTTGCGCGTCTGGAAGGCTCTGCGAGCTATACCCCGTGGGGAAACACGGACCTACTCCGAGGTGGCCCGCGTGGTCGGACGTCCCGAGGCGGTGCGCGCAGTCGGGGCTGCCATTGGATCAAATCCGATCGGCGTGGCTATACCGTGTCATCGGGTCATTGGCAAAGACGGCAGTATGACGGGGTATCGCTGGGGCATCGAGCGGAAGAGGAAGCTGCTGGATGCCGAGTTGCGGGCACGATCGAGTTCGGATGCGAGGGCTGCAGACACCCTCGACGAGACACAAGTAGCCCCATTTGGTGCCCGCTGAAAGGCACCGCCCGGCCAGAAGTGCCGAGCCTGCACTACAGTACTTGCATGCCGACCGGCACCTTTCCTACGCCAGATACAGAGCCGCACATTGGCGCCGCACCTGCCATCGATGGCCAGCGCCTGTATCGGCGCATCATGTGGCGGCTTGTCCCGTACATGTTCGTGCTCTACATCGTCGCCTACATGGATCGAGCAAACGTAGGCTTCGCCGCCATGGACATGAAGCGACAACTCGGCTTCAGCGACACCGTGTACGGTACGGGCGCCGGCGTCTTCTTCCTCGGGTACGGTCTGCTGGATCTCCCCTCCAGCCTGCTTCTCCGCCGTTTCGGCACGCGGGTCTGGATTGCCCGCATCATGATCTCCTGGGGATTCGTCTGCGCCGGCATGGTCTGGATCCACTCGCCGCACAGCTTCTATCTGCTCCGCTTTTTGCTCGGCGTTGCGGAGGCCGGCTTCGTCCCGGGCATGCTGCTCTACCTGACTTTCTGGTTCCCCTCGCACGAGCGCGCCCGCGCTGTGGCCTGGTTCATGACCGCCACCTCGCTGGCCGGTGTAGTCGGAGCCCCATTATCGAGCGCCATTCTGAAGCTTGACGGCCACGGCGGCTTGAGCGGATGGCAGTGGCTGTTCCTGCTCGAAGGCGTGCCCACCGTACTACTCGGTATCTCCGTGCTTTTCATCCTGGACGACTCGCCCGCCCCGGCGCGCTGGCTCTCCTCGGCCGAAAAGACCTGGCTCGCCGGTGAACTGGCAGACGACCAGGCGCGCTACGGTGCCACCGGTCATGCCAGGCTGCTCGATGCCTTCCGCCTGCCGGTCGTCTGGGTTATGGCAGGCGTGTACGTCGTCATTCAAGTTGGCGTGTACATCGTCACGCTGTGGATGCCGCTGATCCTTTCCAGCCTGAGCGGCAGTGGCGGCAAAGCCGTAACTGACGCCAGCCTGATCGCGCGGTACGCCACAGTACCGTACCTGCTGGCCGCGATCTTCACGGTAGTTGTTGGCAAGAGCTCCGACCGGACCAACGAAAGGCGCTGGCACCTTGCCGGGTGTATGACGCTCGCTGCACTGGGCTTCTGCGGAGCCGCGCGTGCCGGCACGATACCCGTGGCACTGTGTGCGTTATCGTGCGCCGCCGTCGGCCTGTGGAGCACGATGGGACCTTTTTGGGCGCTCACTACACGTGTCATGCGCGGCTCGGCAGCAACCGGCGCCGTCGCTACCATCACCACCCTCGGAGGCCTTGGCGGCTTCTCCGGACCGTACCTCACCGGGCGCCTGCGTGACGCGACGCACTCTTTTGCAGGCGGACTCTACGGCATGGGCGCACTCGCCTTCTGCGCCGCTCTGCTTGCGCTCGCGGCGCCCTCAGGCGCGGTGAGCTCCGACCGAACCTCACAACTGATCTAGGCCGAGGCTTCGCCACGCATTGCAAACACAGGCGCCCACGCGTCCATCGTCACGAAGCGACGCGCTCGTACCGCGGTACGCTTCAAGCAAACGGCTCGTCGCCGTTACCGTGTCCAGCCGCGGCGCCCCGAGGCCCAGATGGCCGCCGTCATGCAGCAGCAGGTTCGCGCCCCGGCCGCGGCGACGGTTTCGCGCGATCCCTCGCGAAAGATTACGCAGTATGCGGTCGGCCCCGATGCGGTTCCAATCAGATCCCGTAACGTTCCACATCACCGGCGTCAATCCGAACTCGCGCGCCACCCGCAACACATAAGGACGGCGCGCCCCGAATGGCGGACGGAAGAACCGGACAGCTGAACCAAGCGTCTCTTCGAGCAGCGCATTGCAGTCAGCCAACTCCGCTCTGACCCGTGCGCCCGGCGATGCAGAAAGCCGCGGATGCGACATGGTATGGTTCCCGATCACATGCCCCGCCGCAGCAACCTCCCGCGCCAGCGCAGGCTCCCGCCGCACAAAGTCCCCGATCATGAAAAACGTCGCCGCGCACCTTGTAACGCGCGAGCACCTCCAGCAGCTGAGGCGTCGCCGCGGGATTTGGCCCATCGTCGAACGTGAGCGCAAACTCATCAGGATCGCTGCCCGCAATCAGCGTCCGCCCAAAGAGCTGCGAACCGGGCCATTGCGACGCATACGCCAGCACGCCCGCCGCCAGACCCAGAGTAGCGGCGCACCCCACCGCTACGTGCGCAGCACTGCCCATCCGCGCGCGCATCCCTATTGCTTTGCCTTGGACCGCACAAGAGCGAGCACCTCTTCCGCGTGGCCCTCCGGCGTCACTTTCGGAAATACGTGCAGCAGCCGCTGACGCCCTTCTCCATCTGCATGCGCAATGAGGTACGTCGTGCGCTCTACACCCGTCACCGGCTTGCCATACATACTCTTCTCGCGCAACAAGTCAAAGCGCTTGATCAGGATCATATCCGGATCCGCAAGCAGATCGTACGGCAGTTCGTACTTGTCCTTGAACTTCTTCTGCGCCTTCACTGTGTCACGCGATATCCCAAACACCGTGATGCCTGCCTCCTGGAATTTCGCAAAGGCGTCGCGAAACCCGCACGACTCAATCGTGCATCCGGGAGTATCCGCGCGCGGATAAAAAAACAGCACCACCGGGGTGGCCTTGAAGTCTGACAGCCGAACCTCCTTGCCGTCCTGATTCTCGAGCGTGAACTCTTCCACACTATCGCCTGCTTGCATCGCTTGCCTTTCTTGGCGCGCCCTGCCGCCGTCGCGTCAGGTCCACGCGAGTAGCTTCCCAAACCGGCAACGCCGTGTGCCTTCGTTGGTCTGAGTGTACGCCGCTCTCAACCTCGCCGGACCTCGCATAGCGTTCTGCTGAACAACCTCGCCCCCGCTTGCATTTCGTCCAACATGCAGCCTACCCTTCGGGTATGAGTTCTGCCGTCGCCGCCGTTCCCGCTTCGTCTTTCGCGTCCCTCTCCTTTGAACAGAAGCTCGACCGCCTGGCCGAAGTCGCCGTCCGCGTCGGCCTAGGCCTCCGCGAAGGCCAGGAACTTGTGCTCACCGCCCCCACCGACGCACTTCCGCTCGTCCGCCGCATCACCGAGCACGCCTACCGCGCCGGCGCCCTGCTCGTCACCACCTTCTACAGCGACGACGCCTCCGTCCTCGCCCGCTTCCAGTCACGCCCCCGACGCAAGCTTTGACTACGCACCCGTCTGGCTGCAGGACGCCATCGCCACCGCCTTCCAAGTCGGGCGCCGCGCGCATGGCCATCGCCGGCGCCAACCCCGCGCTGCTCGCCGGGCAGGATCCCGCCAAGGTCTCCCGCGCCAACATCGCCGCCTCCAAAGCCGCCAAGCCCGCCATGGAACTGATCACCCGTCACGAGATCAACTGGACCATCGTCGCCTGCGCCACACCCGAGTGGGCGAAGCTTGTCTTCCCCGGCGAGCCCGTCGACACCGCGATCGCCAAGCTCTGGGAGGCCATCTTCGCCACCTCCCGCATCACCGGCGACGATCCCGTCGCCGACTGGCAGGCACACGGCGCCCGCCTCAAGCAGCGCGTCGACCTGCTCAACGCAAGCGCTTCCCCGCCCTCCACTTCCGCTCCGCAGACGGCGCCACCGACCTCCGCGTAGGCCTCGCCGACGATCACCTCTGGGCCGGCGGCGGCACCACCGCCGGCAACGGCGTCTACTGCCAGCCCAACATCCCCACCGAAGAGTGCTTCACCACGCCCGCACAAAGACCGCGTCGACGGCATCGTCCGCGCCTCCAAGCCCCTCTCCCACCAGGGCACGCTGATCGAAAACATCCGCTGCCGCTTCGAAGCCGGCACGCATCGTCGAAGCCACCGCCTACCGCCGGCGAAGACGTCCTCAACCGCCTCATCTCCACCGACGACGGCGCACGCCGCCTCGGCGAAGTCGCCCTCGTGCCCGCCTCCTCGCCCATCGCGCAGTCCGGCATCCTCTTCTGGAACACGCTCTTCGACGAGAACGCCGCCAGCCACATCGCGCTCGGCCAGGCCTACTCCACCTGCCTCATCGGCGGCGAAAAGATGTCCGAACGAAGCAGCTTGCCGCGCGCGGCGCGAACGACAGCCTCATCCACGTGGACTGGATGATCGGCTCAGCCCGACATGGACGTCGACGGCATCACCGCAGACGGCACCGCCGAGCCGCTCATGCGCGCCGGCGAGTGGGTTTAGCGGGTCGTTCCGCACCTCAACGCTTTGATAGCAAAGGTCTGCCGGTCCCGGGCATCGAACTATATTCCCAAACATCGGCAAATCCGGGCAACAGAAAAACTCGAAAAAAATTCTATTCCCCTTGGCGGATTGCCCGCGGCGAAGTAAATTGAAACTCAATCGATTGCAATTTCGCCGGCAATCGCACATAACCCACAAGTTTGTTTCTCTGAGTTTCTCTGCAAACCGCTGTTGTTCGCAGGATCAGTTCAGGCCCCGTTTGGAATCACTTCCTTCTGTCGCATACGTGTCTACCGGAGCGGCCTGCCGCTCCGGAACTTGTCCCCCACCGATCAATTCGAGGAGCTGCACCTATGAACAAGATTCTGACAGTCTGGTCTTTCGCGCAGGTCGTTCATGCGCACCCTGGGAGCGGCCTCCGTTGCGGCCACCTCCTTCCCCGCGCTCGCAGCGCTGCAGCAGGCACCCGCAGCCCGCGGCCGTCGTGGCAGCGCAGGGCATGGGCGGCGGTGGCGGCGACTTCGGCGGGCCCACCGATCCCGATGTGGTCATGATCAGCTCCAACGAGAACCCCCTCGGCACGTCCGCCTCCGCGCGTGAAGCTCTCGCCCGCGTCGGCAGCGGAAGGCGGACGCTACAACCAGGAGTACAAGACGCGAAGTCGTCAATACCTTCAGCCACCAGTTTGGCCTCAAGGTCCCCCCTCCCATGACACCCGCTTCCATGGCGGCCATGCGCTCAGCTGGCACACGCCCGCGGCCTCAGACCTACGTCGAGTTCTACCCCGGCTCCGGCGGCCCGCTCGACCTCTCCTTCTATTCCAACATCGGCCCCGGCCGCGACCTCGATCGTCGGCGAGCCCAGCTATGAGCAGGGCAGCCACCGCCGGCGCCAAGATGAAGGTCAACGTCTTCCGCGTCCCCCTCACCACGACCGGCGCGCATGACGTCAAGGCCATGCTCACGGCCTCCCTACCCCCGGCCCTTCTACATCGTAATCCCAACAACCCCACCGGCACCATGACCCCCAAGGAAGATATCGTCTGGCTCGTCAACAACAAGCCTGACGGCTCCGTCGTCCTCGTCGACGAGGCCTACCACCACTTCTCCACCCACGACTCCTGCATCGACCTCGTCGCCGCCGACAAGGACGTCATCGTCCTGCGCACCTTCTCCAAGGTCTACGGCATGGCCGGCCTGCGCGGCGGCTTCCTCATCGCCAAGCCTGAGCTCCAGGCCAAGGTCTCGGCACCATCGGCGTCGCCGCCGGCACGGGCACCGGCTCCGGGCGCCGTCGCGATCTCCACCGCCGCTGCCTGCACCGCCAGCCTCAAGGACCAAGCTCGTCTCCCGAGCGTCGCAAGATCAACAGCCGCATCCGCGAGAACGTCCTCGAGTGGATGGACAAGAACGACTACGCCTACATGAAGGGATCGCAGGCCAACTTCTTCCAGGCAGACGTCAAGCGTCCTGGCCGCGAGTTCAGCTCCCTCATGCTGAAGGAGAAGGTCTCCATCGGCCGCACTTGGGCCGCCATGCCCAACTACGTTCGCGTCACCGTGGGCACCCAGGAAGAGATGGACAAGTTCAAGGTGGCCTACAAGAAGTGCTACGAGACCGCGCCGCTCGCCGCGACCGCTTATCTCGAGCGCCATTCCACGAGAACCCCTCCGAACTCAACCGTCACCTCTACCTCTAGACTCCACTTCCCACCGCAGAGCAGACTGTGACCACACCACGAAGCCCCGCAGCTACAAGCCGCGGGGCTTCGTTTTTTTGTGCCCTGCGCGTTACTAAACAAAGTACCCAGATTTCAGTTACATACCTCCGCAAACGCCCTGCCCGGGACGACCCATAGACATTTTTTCGCTGAGACTTCTGGCACCCTGTCAATTGGCAGTAAATTAGTGACTAGTTCGATTGCAAATTCGAACCGCCGCCCCAAACTTCCAACAATCTGTTTTTGCAAGCGCAGCATAGCTGTCCGCACTGCAAGTGTTCTCACCCAGCTGGTCAAACCTTCTGCAGTCGTGGTGTCTACATCCCTCTAACCGATTCGTGAGGAGCTCCAAAATGTCCCAAACGTCCGGATTCAGCCCGCCGTTCCTTCATGCGCACCCTCGGTGCAGCGTCCGTCGCTGCCACCTCCTTCCCGGCCCTCGCGGCCGTCCAGGGTGCTCCGGCTCCCGGGCAGGGTCGCCGCGGCGCAGCCGCCGACATGGCGGACATGGGCACGATGATGCCGATGTCGCCCGACACCGTCATCATCTGCTCCAACGAGAACCCCCTCGGCCCCGCCCCCTCGTCCCTTGACGCCATCACCAAGACCGCCGCCCTCGGCAACCGCTATCACTTCGAAATCACGATGCAGACGGTCAGCACCATCAACGACCTGTTCGGCCTTAAGAAGGGCTACGTAGGCCTCTTCCCCGGCTCCGGCGGCCCACTCGATCTCGCGCTTATCTCCAACATCGGCCCTGACCGGCCCCTCGTCTACGGCGATCCCAGCTACGAGCAGGGCCCACGCGCCGCCGAGGTCATGAAGGCTCCGCGCTTCCCCGTCAAGCTCACATCCACCTACGCGCACGACGTCAAAGCCATGCTCGCCGCCACCCCCAAAGCCGGCGCCTACTACATCGTCAATCCCAACAACCCCACCGGCACCATGACGCCCAAGGCCGACATCGTCTGGCTCCTCAAAAACAAGCCCGCCGGTTCTGTCGTCATCGTCGATGAGGCCTACCACCACTTCTCCAACGACGACTCCTGCATCGACCTCG
The DNA here is from genome assembly GCA_963791875.1 of uncultured Acidobacteriaceae bacterium. GTDB lineage: Bacteria > Acidobacteriota > Terriglobia > Terriglobales > Acidobacteriaceae > Edaphobacter. The sequence continues at coordinate 66,169 of CAWBUI010000013.1, read as the reverse complement.
TCGCCAGCCGACCAGGACATCATCGTCACCCGCACCTTCTCCAAGATCTACGGCATGGCCGGCCTGCGCGCCGGTATCGCCATCGCCAAGCCCGAGCTCCTCGCCAAGTTCTCCACAGGCCGTGCCCATCGGCCGCTCGCTCGCCAGCATCTCCATCACCTCCGCTGCCGGCAGCCCGCGCCGCCTGCTCGACAAAGACCTCGTGCCGCTCCGCCGCAAGATCAACGCCGACAACCGCGACACCACCGCTCGAGTTCCTCGCCAAGAAGGGCTTCACGGTCATCCCCGGCTCACAGGCCAACTTCTTCATGGTCGACGTCAAACGCCCCGGCCACGAGTTCGCCTCGCAGATGCGCGAGGAGAACGTCGCCATCGGCCGCACCTGGGCCGCCATGCCTACCTACGTCCGCGTAACCGTCGGCACCAAGGACGAGATGGCAAAAGTTCCAGTCCGCCTTCGTCAAGTGCATGGACAAGCCGTCGACCACCGTCAACGGCGCCGCCTCCTCCACCACCTCGCAAACCCGACCGAGCTCTATCGCGGCGAGATGTCCCTCGCCTAACCGCTTACACCCATTAGATCCCTTGAAAAGGCCCGACACGTGCCGAGCCTTCCGCTTTGATGGCTGGTGGTGTGTCGCTCGCTCGCGCGTCTGGCGGCCACTCAGCCGCTTACCCCTCAGTTGCCTCGGCGAAATGGCCTGCTCCTGGACCAGCCATGCTACCGTATCCCATGCGCACGGAAGGCCTAAGCCCCGCCCGCCTGGAAGCCTTCTCCGACGGCGTCATCGCCGTCATCATCACCATCATGGTGCTGGAACTCAAGGTCCCGGTACTGGACGGGATCGCTGGCCTTCGCGCTGTCCTGCCTACGCTCATCCTTTATCTCCTGTCCTTCCTCCAGGTCGGCATCTACTGGGTCAATCACCATTACCTCATCGATGAAGCCGACTCGGTCAGCCACTCCACTCTCTGGGCAAACCTGGTCTTCCTCTTCTTCCTCTCGCTTTTCCCGTTCGCAACAGCCTGGGTGGGCGAGAAGCACATGTCGCCATCGTCCACGGCCTTTACGCCCTCGTCGAGCCTGCTGCCCGGAGCCTCTACTCTCTCCTCTGGCTGACTGTCCGCACGCGCTCCTCCGTGCCTCCCCATGCGAGCTGGCCGAAGATGATCACCTCAACAGCCTGCTATGCACTCGCCATCCCTGCGGCCTTCGTCCGGCCTTTGTACGCCATGCTGCTGATCTGGTTTGTCGCCGTCTTGTGGATGGTGCCCCCGAAGCCCACTGCGCCGGACGACGCCGAGTTCCCAGCGTCGAACGCTCCCGATATCTTCACCACACGCACCAACACTTCGCACCGCGACGTCCTCCGCCCGCAAACGGTAAACTGACAAACGCGATGGAACTTTCTGGATGTGGCACGGCGCTGGTAACCCCCTTCCGCGCGGACGGCGCGCTCGACGAACCCGCCCTCGGCACGCCTCGTCCACTGGCAGATCGAGCCGGGCGTCGACTTCCTCGTGCGCCTGCGGCACCACCGGCGAAGCCTCCACCCTCACCGAAGCTGAAACCCACACGCGTCGCACGCACAGTCGCCTCTGCAACGCCTCCGGCCGAGTGCCCGTCTTCGCCGGCTGCACCCACAACTCCACTAGCGAAGCCGTCGCACGCGCGCGCAGACTCGCCAGCATAGCCGGCGTCACCGGCCCTGCTCACTGCAAACCCCTACTACAGCCGCCCCGGTCAGGAAGGCCAGTACCAGCACTTCCTCGCCATCGCGAATGCCGTCGACGTTCCAGTCCTGCTCTACAACATCCCCTCACGCACCGGCACCAACCTTGAGCCCGCGACCGTCACTCCGCCTCGCCGAGATCCCCAACATCATCGGCATCAAGGAATCCAGTGGCAACCTCGTCCAGATCACCGAACTCCTGACCCAGCTCCCGAGCCACTTCCGCGTCTTCGCCGGGGACGACGTGCCTCGCCCTGCCCACCCTGGCCCTCGGTGCCGCCGGCCTGATCTCCGTCGCCTCAAACGTGATCCCCACGCCCATGGCCGAGATGGTTCGGGCCGCCGTCAGCGGCGACTGGAGCACCGCCCGCAAGATCAACCGCCAGTTCTTCCGCCTCATGCAGGCCAACTTCTGGGAGCCAAGTCCCGCGCCCGTCAAAGCCGTCCTCGCCCTCCTGGGCCAGGCCACGACCACCTCCGCCTCCCCATGGTTCCCGTCACCCCCGCCACCCGCCGCCGCCTGGAGTTGCTTATCGGCGAACTCGGCCTGCCGCGCGCCTGAGCCGCCCTCCGCATGTCGTGGCCCACAACCCGCTACAATCGGCTAGACAATGACAACAGAATCCCTGGAAACACGTATCGAGCGGCACTTCGCCGCAGGACCCACCGCGGTCGGCGATAAAGCCGCAATGGAAGCATTCCTTGAGCTTCGTTCGGGCCTCGAAGAGGGTACGCTCCGCTCCGCTGAACCGGACAAATCGCAGACCACCGGCTGGCGCGTCAACGCATGGGTCAAGCGCGGCATCCTTGTCGGCTTCCGCATCGGCGAGCTCACCGACCTGTCCGTCATCGGCTTCCACACACCCAGCCACCTCTCCGACCAGCAGCCCCAGATCTCCTTTGTGGACAAGACCACCTACCCCGCACAGATCTTCTCCCCTGCTGACGGGGTTCGCATCGTACCCGGCGGCTCCTCCGTCCGCTCGGGCGCCTTTCTCGCGCCTGGCGTGGTGATGATGCCCCCGGCATACGTCAACGTCGGCGCCTACGTCGACGAAGGCACCATGATCGACTCGCACGCACTCGTCGGCTCCTGCGCCCAGATCGGCAAGCGCGTCCATCTATCCGCCGCGGCGCAGATCGGCGGTGTACTCGAGCCCGTGAACGCCAGCCCCGTCATCATCGAGGACGAGGTGCTCGTCGGCGGCAACACCGGCGTCTACGAAGGCACTATCGTTCGCAAACGCGCCGTACTGGCGCCGGGCACCATCCTCACCCGCGGCACGCCCGTGTACGACGTGGTCAACGGCACCATACTGAAAGCCTCACCCGAATCCCCCCTCATCATCCCCGAAGGCGCCGTCGTCGTGCCGGGATCGCGCGCCATAACGAGCGGCCGCGGTAAGGAGATGGCGCTCAGCGTCTACACTCCCGTCATCGTCAAATATCGCGACGAAAAGACGGACCTCTCCACCACACTCGAAGACCTCCTCCGCTAAGCGCTCCGCTCCTTCGATGACAACCCGAGCCCAGCCCAACCGGTTCGATCGACTCATCCGGACGCCTCTACAATTGGGAGATGCAACAGATGCTCAGGTTCGCTCGGCTGGTACTGCGCCTGTGCCTGCTCACCGGCCTGCCGGCTGCCGCCCAGGGTTCCTTCTTCGAGAGGCACCAGGCTCTGGTCGTCGCCACGCAACTCGAACAGCCCTCCTGGGCCACACCCCTAGTCACGATCTCCCCGCGCATCGAGCAAGGATTCCGCGCAGACTTCGTGCGCCAAAGCCTGGCCAACCGACAGAGCTCCTGGAATCTCGGCGGAGCCAAGGGCCTTCAGATCATCCCATTTGCGCGGATGGAGATCCGCTTCAGCCCGCCTCCCTTCCTGACGCACTCCAACCCCCGCCTCGAAGACGGCTTCGGCGACGTTGCGATGCGCACAAAGTACAGGTTCTACGGCAGCCCCGAAGCCCGTCACAACGCCATCATCACGGGCGAGCTCGCAGCCACCATACCAACCGGCAAGGCAGCCAACGGAAGCTGCTGCGCCACGGTCAGTCCTACCCTTGAACTCGGAAAGGGAGTAGGACGATTTGCTTTTACCGTCGCCGCAGGCGGCTCCCTGCCGATCACCGGCGCCGCAACCCTCGGCCGACAGGTGCTGCTAAACGAAGCCACACAGTACCACGTCGCGCGACTCGTCTGGCTGCAGGCGGAGCTCAACGCCACGCTCTTCCATGGTGGCAGAAACGACGGCAAACAGCAGACCTTCGCAACGCCCGGTGTCGTCATAAGCCGCATTCCGATCCGCCGTGGTACAGCCGGCAACCGCGGGCTGCTGCTCACCGTCGGGCTCGGCGAACAGATCGCGCTCACCCACTTCAACACCTACAACCACTCTCCGATCTTGAGCGCACGCCTTCGCTTCTGAGCCACGCAGCGGCCCTCTTGCCGTTGCAAACCCGCCTCGCAGATGACCCACAACTCCAACGGCGCATCTCATCCGGGTGTGCGGCTTCACCCCTGCGGGACTCGGCTGCGCCTCCCCAGGAGTGTAAAATCAGCTAAATGGCTCAAGACAAATTACGCATGATTCCCCTCGGGGGCCTTGGCGAGTTCGGCATGAACTGCATGGCCCTCCGCTGGCAGGATGACATCATCGTCATCGACGCCGGCCTGATGTTTCCCGAAGAAGAGCTGCTCGGCGTCGACATCGTCGTCCCCGACATCAGCTACCTCACCGAGAACCGCGACAAGGTCCGCGCCATCCTCCTCACGCACGGCCACGAAGACCACATCGGCGGCCTGCCCTGGATCCTCTCCGAGCTCAACGTCCCCGTCTACGGCACCGAGTTCACCCTCGCCTACGTCGAAGGCAAGCTCGAAGAGCACCGCCTGCTCGACGACGCCGAGCTGATCGAGATGCTGCCCGGCGAGCCGCTTCACCCTGGGGCCGTTCACCATCATGCCCATCCGCGTCACGCACTCGCTGGTCGACTGCGTCGCGCTCGCCATCCACACGCCCGGTCGGCATCGTCGCTCCACACCGGCGACTTCAAGATCGACCTCTCCTCGCCCGACGGCAAGCCCTTCGACCTCCACGCCTTCGCCGAGCTCGGCAAGCAGGGCGTCCTCTGCCTCCTGCAGGACTCCACCAACGTCGACCGCCCCGGCTACACGCCCTGCGAGCGCGCCGTGCGCCCGCGCCTCGACGAGATCTTCGCGCCAGCGCCAAGAAGAAGCTCTTCTTCTCCTGCTTCTCGTCCTCGATCCACCGCATCCGCATCGCGATGGAGCTCGCGCACGCAGCACGGCCGCAAGGTCGCCGTCATCGGCCGCTCGCATCGACAACTCCACCGAGATCGCGCAGGACCTCGGCTACCTCGATCTCCCGCAGGGCCTGATCATCAACCCCGGCCAGATCCGCGACATGCCCGCCGAACAAGCTCTGCTCATGATCTCCGGCACCCAGGGCGAGCCCATGTCCGCGCTCTCCCGCGCCGCGGTCAACAACCACAAGTTCGCCAAGATCGACGCCGGCGACACCGTCCTGCTCAGCTCGCGCGTCATCCCCGGCAACGAGAAGTCCATCTACCGCGATGATCGACCACCTCGAGCGCCGCGACGCCAAGGTCATCCACGACGACGGCACCAACGGCCTCATCCACGTCTCCGGCCACGGCTCGCAGGAAGAGCTGCGGCTGATGATCAACCTCGCTCCGGCCGAAGTTCTTCATCCCCGTCCACGGCGACTACCGCCACCTCAAGCGCCACGCCGAGCTCGCCGCTCGCACCGGCATCGTCGAAAAGGTCATCCTGCTCGAAGACGGCGAGGTCCTCGAGCTCGACCAAGCACTCCGCCGTCAAGAACGGCAAGGTCACCGTCGGCCGCGTCTGCATCGACTCCGGCGGCTCCATCGACGTCGTCGAAGACGTCGTCATCCGCGACCGCCAGCACCTCTCCGAAGGCGGCATCGTCCTGCCCATCATCACCATCAACAAGCGCACCGGCAAGGTCGAAGACCGCGCCCGAGATCGTCATGCGCGGCTTCGCCGTCGACGACCCCAGCCATGATCGCGGAGTCCCGCGCAGATCGTCCAGCGCACCCTCGAATCGCTCCAGCGCCGAAGAGAAGCGCCGACTACGGCGTCATCAAGGAAAAGATCCGCAACGACCTGAAGCGCTACATCCAGAAAAACACGAGCCGCCGCCCGCTGATCATGCCCGTCATCCTGGAAATCTGACCCGAAACATCCGTTGGATCTGCAAAGGACCGGACTAGACTTGGGCGCGAAGCGATCCCATGGCAATCACCGCCACAGTCCGGTCCCCCGCCGATCTGGTCAACCTGCACGAGCTATACCGTGCGGAGGCGAACTGTCAGATCCTCAGGGACTCCTTCTGTTCCGTGAGCTCCTCGATATCTACGCCATCCACGTGGACGGCCGTCTCGCGGGGCACGGAGCCGTGTGCAACCACTCGACAAGGGGCGCGTCGTTGAGTTCTATACCTTCCCGCAGTTCCGTCGCAGCGCTTTGCCGATGTTTCGCGCACTGCTTGCCACCTCGCAGGCTACGCACATAGCAGCCCAGACGAATATCCCCCTGATGCTCCTTATGCTGAAGGACTGCGCGGCTGACATCCAGGCCGAAAAGGTCCTGCTTGCAGACGGGTCTCCAACACATCTCTCCTGTCGCTGGAACGGGGTATTCCGAAGCAAGAAGTCAGGCTCTGACGAACTGCCGGTCTTCGCGCACAATCGGGAACCTGAGGGCGATTGGGTGATTGAAGCCAACGAAGAAATTATCGCTACAGGAGGATTTCTCACCCACTACAACCCTCCCTATGCTGACCGCTATATGGAGGTAAAAGAGTCGCACCGCCGCTCTGGCGTGGGCAGCTTTCTGATCCAGGAGCTCCGCAAAGCCTGCTACGACCAGGGCAAACGGCCGGCGGCGCGCTGCGATGTCGATAACATCCCCTCCCGCCGCACGCTCGAACGAGGAGGACTCCTCGCGTGCGGACACCTCCTGGTGGGTCGCATCCCGTAAGACAACGCCGCCCCGGCAAATCGTCTTTGAACCTCCCACCCAATCGAAGCGCCTGGCGCATCCAAATCTGGAGGAGAGAACGTCTGCCCATGTTTACATCCGCCCTCATCAGCATCATCATTACGCTCGTGGTAGTCGGTCTGCTGCTGTACCTTGTCGACCGGATTCCCATGGACGGCACGATCAAAACGATCATCCGTGTGATCGTCATCCTGATGGTGATCATCTGGCTGCTGCAGCAATTTGGCCTGGTCGGGCCCGTCGGTCCCTTCCATCGTCTTGGCGGTCCTGCTGTCCGTTAGACACCCTAAAATAGACACACCCCCAAAAGAGTATTTTCAGGATCGAACCGGTCGGATAGACTGGCGTCCTGATGCCCACCGTCGCAGAAAGCCCCCGCGAAGCTGTCCGCAGCGCTTCGCGGCGGAAACCCATTCCCCCTATCCGACATCTGCACCGTGTGGTCCAGAATCGCCGCCCCATCCTCTACTTGGGCATTCTGGGCCTTTGGGTGCTCGTCAGCCTCACGGCCTGGCCGTTCACGCGCACACATCTGCAGGCAGTCGCCGTCCTCCGCCAGCTTGCAGGTCAGTCCGTCCCCGCTGCCGTAGCAGAGATCTCTGTCGTCCCAGTTACCTCTCAGGACCTGTCATTCCCCATAGATTCACCGGGAGGTTCACGTCTCGTTCGGGCGCGTCTCTACCTCCCTACAGGGCAGCCCGATGCTCCCGGAATCGTCATCTTCCACGGCGTGCATCACCTCGGCATCGACGAGCCACGCCTCATCAGCTTTGCCTCTGCCCTCGCGAGCTGCGGCCTCCGGGTCCTCACTCCTGAACTGCCGGACATCAAGGACTACCACGTCGGCCCAGGCTCCGTCCGCACGATAGGCCAGTCCGCGAAGTGGTTTGCGACGCAAACAGCCGCGCACCGTGACCGCACAGGCTCACCCAAACGAGGCGCACCTTCCGCCCCCGCGCCGGTCGGCGTCATGGGTCTCTCCTTCTCGGGAGGGCTCGCCCTGGTCGCGGCCGCCGATCCGCTCTATCACCCTTACATCAAGTTCGTCTTCGCCGTCGGCTCGCAGCACTCAATGGACCGCGTCACCCGCTATTACCGTAGTGGCGCCGACCTGCGGCCGGACGGCACCACCGAATTGCTACCCGCGCACGAGTACGGTCCGCTTGTCCTAGAGTACGAGTACCTGGACGACTTCGTGCCGCTGCAGGACCGCCCACCCGTGCGCGCCGTCCTTCGCGCCCACCTTTACGAGGACAAAGTGGCCGAGGCGGCCGCCGCTCGCAAGCTCAGCGACGCACAGAAGCAGGAAACACTCGAACTGATGAACGTCACATCTCAGGCTACCCGCACCCGTATTGCAGCGGCAATCTCACGCCACACGGACGAACTCGCCGGATTATCCCCGAGTGGCCGCCTTAAGCACTTTGATACGCCCGTTTATCTGCTGCACGGCCAGGCTGACAACATCATCCCCTCCGCTGAAACCCTCTGGATGGCCAGTGAACTGCCATCCGACGATCTCAAGGCGATGCTTGTCAGCCCCGTCCTCTCGCACATCGACTTCGATGGCCCGAGCCCCGGGGCGTTCGACCAGTGGCAGCTGATCCACTTCTTCGCACAGGTCCTCCACGCGAGTGAAGGTTCCTAGACGCACTGCGGACTAGACGAGCTTGGAGTAGTACGCTCTGTAACTGAACCCGCGAACACCCGGTCGCCGGCCCCACAAAACGAAGTACTTGGGGGCCTGGGCCGACACGCGTGGCCCGGGATGCAGCTCCACGCCCCCTCTGATCGTACGATCCACCTACAGGTTAGTAGATCGATTTCCGCTGACCAGACGTATGAGCCAGGTCAGAATGACTGCACCGAATACTGCAATAACGATGCTGATGATCAGCCCATGCTCACGAACGCCGCCCATGCCGAGATGATAGGAGATGAAGCCGCCGATCATGGCGCCCACGATACCGACCACAACGTCCATGATGAAGCCGAAGCCCGACCCCTTCATCAACTTGCCGGTAATAAAACCTGCTATAGCGCCAATGATGATCCAAGCGATGATTCCGTGACCTTGATCCATAAGTAGTCTCCTGGAGGAAGTGAACGCCTCGGCTGTAGGATGCGCGGAAGGGCTGCTTGGTCCGCTCCCGCGTAGAAAACACGCCGGATCAGTACACAAATATGCTCCGTTGGACCTTGCCCACCCAGGATAGATAGGGTTGGCGGGGGTGCCTGCTCGACCAACCTTGCAGCGCTACTCATCTTCCCGGGGCCCGGCGCACGTAGTCGCACCGGAGACGTCGCTGGATTCGTTAGGGATGTGCCTTGATCCAGCGCTGCGCCGTAAAATCCATCGCTATGCTTGCGGCCAGCAATCCAAGCGAGATTGCCAGCGCGCCGAACATCCACGAAAGGTCGATCCTACCCTTGAGGATGAAAAAGTCCAATATTCCGAAGACAAGAACCAACACCGCGGCTTCGGCGAAGAACGAAGAACACCGCCGGGAGACGATAGCGGCGAGATCCAGCAGTCTCGGAGATGACGCTCGCCGCGCTGCCGCGGTATCGAATCGCGCTACAAGGGTAGGGCCGGGGCGGCTCAGGGAAGAGTTTGAAGCTGTCTCAGCTAACTTGTGTGCCTGTTGTGTCGGCATCTGGTCCGAACTTAGGCTGGAGGCTTTGGTGTGCAGCATATAAGGGCCCTGCGAGAATCCTTTCTCTCGTAAGCATGCTCCCTGAGCACAGCAGAGTCCAGTTAATGTTCCGTAAATACCTCAAAAAAAACATCTTATGGATATATATGCATACTCGCTGGATATGCATGCAACCTTCCGAACCCGCCCTAGGCGCTCTCATTGAGCTCTCTGGTGCATCCCGCGAAGAGCCCAGCACATCGCATCCTGAAGTAACCCTCAAGGAGCGTTCTCACACATGTCCGACCCCACGCGCGAGATGAACATCGCACCGACTGACTTCGACCAGCTACCCACGCTGGACGAAGATGCACCCAAGGCGCCGCACGACCCCGACCACATCAATCCGAAGTTGGCGTCCGATATTCACTACTGGGCGACGCACCTGAACGTCTCCGGGCAGGTGCTGCATGAGGCGATCCGTGTCCATGGAACCTCGGTAGCCAAAGTGCGCGCGGCCCTCGAGGGTCATCACGTCAACATGAGTCGAAAGAATGGGGAGTAATCCCCCATTCTTGTCAGAAGAAGAGCGTGTCTAGTCCGTGCCGCGATTCCCCTGAGCCGCCGGATGGGAGGCTAGCTTAAAAGGTGTACTCGGAAGCTGGAAGACGCTCAAAGTACACATCCGGCCGGCTTCCCTTTCCGGCCTTCCGCTGTTCGATCACATAGTCCAACGCACGCTCCCACTCCAGGCCCATATCCCGGGCCCGTGCCATGCATCGATTGAAAAAGGGAACATCCCCCGGTGTGGGGCACGCGTCCCGCATAAGGTCCGTTCCCCGCGGCCTGTAGACTGCTGCAAATCCAGATCCATACTTCATGCAGATCAAAGTACGCACGCGGCGCGGAGCCCGGAATCCCACATCCGGGGTACCACTCACGCAAAGCGCGCGGCATCAGACCGCGAGCTTCTCCGGCTCCTCGCCCTCCGAAGCAGGAAGGAAGAGCGTAAATACCGTTCCGTGGTGCATCCTGGCCTGGCTACTGCGCAAGGAGAGGCGCCCGCGGTGCCGCTGCACAATCCCTTCCGAGATCCACAGCCCCAACCCGGTACCGTTCAGGTCCTTTGTAGTGAAGAAGGGTTCGAAGATTCGCCGCTGCACAGCTTCTGACATCCCATGGCCCGTATCCGCGATGGTCAGCCGCACACCCCGCCTGCCTGTCGACTGTTGAACGCCGTCGTGTGCACGAATTACGAGCTGCCCTCCGGCGCGCATCGCGTCGATTGCATTAGCAATCAGGTTGTTCAGCACCTGCCGGATGTCATTTTCAAAGCAGAGCACACGCGTTTGCGTAGAGTACTTGGCCCGTACCTGGATACCCGAGTTGGCGAGGCGCCCTTGATAAAGGTTGACCACTGCGTCGATTAGCTCGCTCGGCGTAACCAGCGTCGGCTTCACCGCCTGACGATGGAACCGCAGGGTCTGCGTCGCGATCTGCGACACCCGCGCCAGTTCGCTCTGCGCCATATGCACGAACAGCTTCAACTCCGAAGGCAGGTCATCGTGGTGCGCAATCAGGTAAAGAAGATTTGTGATGGCCTCCAGCGGATTGTTGATCTCGTGCGAGATCGAGCTCGCTAAGCGACCTACGGCGGCTAGCTTCTCGCTCTGTACCAGCGCCGCCTCCGCCCGTTTCAGGTGCGTGATCTCAAGCCAGGCAGATGTGATCGCCTGTATCGCACCTTCGGCGTCGGCGCCGTCTCTGCGGGTACTACCCTCGTCTTCATTGTCCTCGGTACCCGCCGCTGCCTCGTACACGGGCATCACGCTCACATTCCAGACCCGGTGCTCGCCGGGCCGGGTGGAGAGTTCGCCTTCGAAGACCTGGTTGCGGATTGGGTGTCCCGCGGCCGCTGCACGGAACATCTCCTCCAAACCCGGCATAGGCGCGATCTGTGCCAAAGTACGTCCGACTACCTCGTCAATCCGCAGACCGAGGATGTCGGCCTGTCGCTCATTCAACCGAAGGCACCGGAACTCGGCAGCATCGAAGAGCGCAAGCCCAACCGGGGCAGTCTGGTAAACGGTTTCGAGCTCCGCCCTCTGGCGCTCCGTCTCCGCCTGTTTGCGGCGCAGCGACTCGGCCGAAGTCTTGCTCTCATGGATATCGGAGCCGACGCCCAGCCAGTACAGAATCGCTCCGGTCTTGTCGCGGACTGGACGTGCGCGCATCGACCACCAGCGCACAGCGCCATCATGCGCCCGGACCATGCGAGCTTCGACATAATAATCATCGCCAGTCAGCACCGACTGTGCCCACGTTTCAAGAACACGATCCCGATCCGTGTGGTGAAAGCCCTGCAACCAGCCCAGTCCAGTGAGGCCTTCGGTCGTAAGCCCGAGAAAGTCAAGGAGACCCTGATTGCCATACATCATCGAGCCGTCTGGAGCTCCCATCCAGATTGCCTGCGGATTCAGATCCGCGAGCACCCGATAGCGGGTCTCGCTAGCAACAAGAGCTTCTTCATTCTTCTTGCGCTCAGAGATATCGATGCTCATCCCGCGGAGGTTTAAAGGCTTTCCATCCTGGGAGATCGCGGTACCGCGGCTTTCCACCCAGATTCGTCGCCCGTCGGGCACCGTAACACGGAACTCCACGACCACAACGGATCCGCCGCTCAGAGCGTCGGTGAGTGCGGTGCGCACCCGCTCACGGTCGGGCGCGTACACAATCTCCTCGATGGATGAGGCCGTCTGGAGCTGATCCAATGGCCGCCCAAATACCGGGTAGGAACCGGGGCCAAAGGTGAGCCGGCCTGTGGCTATTTCGTAGTCCCAAGTCGCAGCCAGCGCGGTACTCTGGATAACCGCCAGCAGTTCCTGCTGATGGATAAGCGCCTGCTCCCGCTCTCGGCGCAGCGTGATATCTCGAAAAAACACCACAATGCCCTGATCGGAGGGCCGCGCCTCCACCCAGTACCAGGCGTTAAGCGGTTCGGGGTAGAAGGCCTCGAACTCTGCCGAGACCCCTTCTGCCATTGCTCGGCGGTAATTCTGCTCAAAGATGTTGCCGCGGGTGTCGGGGAACTCCTCCCACAAGCTCCGGCCGATTAGTTCACCCTTCGCAGCCAGAATCTCCCGTGCTCGCCCGTTGATATAACTGAAGTTCCACTCCCGATCGAGCGCCACGATTGCATCTGTAGTCGCCTCAAATACCTGCTCCAGCTGCCTGGCAAACCGGTCCCGCTGGTCCGTAGCCTTTCGTTGCTCGGTGATATCGCGGTAATAAAGAGCGATTCCTTCGTCGGTGGGATGTACCCGAAGATCTACCCACTGGTCGTACGGCTGGTTGAAATACTCGAGGCGGGCCGGCACCCGGGACTCCATCACCCCCCGGTACAGGCGCTCGAGTTCCGAGCCCGGAGCCCCCGGGCTCAACTGCCAAAGGGTTTCGCCATCACAATCGGTGTCGCTGATGCGGCTTATCCGACGGGCCTCCCGATTCGCAAAGGTAATCCGCCACTCGCTGTCCAGGCAGACCACGCCATCCGGCAACTCCTGCACCAGGCCCTTCAGAGTCGACTCCGCCAGCATCGAGTGTGCTCCACCGGCTCCAGCCGCTGACTCCGGCACGGGCTGGGTTTGATAGTTGACGGGTTGGGATCGCTCATACATAGGGGAGTCGCAATTGTCCGTTCACCGACTAGCTTCACCGGGTAGGGGTTAAGATGCAGGTTTTCGGGGATTCTAAGAGGCAGAAATAGCGCCCGGACTACCCTGCCTATCGTGAAGTTTCGTCTCAAGAGAGGCAACCAAGTCACGCAAACGCGCAAGCTCCAACTCAACTGCCGAGATCCGCGCCAGCATCTCGGCGGCAGCACCTGTGTCGGCAGGCCGCCGGTCTGTCTCGGCAGCTCCCGAAGGCCGAGGTGCGGTCACGTCCAGCGGACCTCCGAGCAGGTGGGCCCACCGTGCCTCGCGGGCACCAGGCTGACGCGGCAACAGCACCGTCAGCGGTCCTCCCGCCGCCTCATCATCACCACGCCCGGCGAGGCGATTCAACGTCCCTTCCACTGCCTCGAGCCCATCGAAGGTGTAAAGGCGATCAGCACGGGACCGGAGCTCACCAGGGGTCTGCGGCCCGCGCAGCAGAAGCAGGCACAGGACGGCGGTCTCATCCCGCCGAAGGTTCAGCACTGTCCGGGCGCGATGTTCGAACTTCGCCACCCTCGCCTCCCGAACCACCGACACCAGCGCTTTGTCTTCCAGCCCATGCAGCCCCTGCCGGACCTCCTCCTCGCCGAGATCCATCACCGGTTCCCGGCTCGATCTCTGGTTACAGGCGTTCACCAGCGCATTGAGCGAAAGCGGATACGCCTCCGGGGTCGAGATCTCCTTTTCAATCAACGCGCCCAGCACCCGAAGCTGTGTCAGATCCAAGGTCATCTTCCATCAAGGGTGCCACACTTGGAGCTACAAACCCGTGTCCGCACCGGCAATCGTGACACAAATATGACAAACCTGACGCTTTCGAGGAATACAGCAAACTATCAGCGACGCTAAAATCTAGACAGGCGAATGGCATTAGCAGACGCGCATTCCTTTGTACCGATTTTGAACTCACCCTCCTCCGGAGCAACTATTAATGCGGATCGGTCTCAACGGGCGCTTCGCCGCCCTCACCGCCAGTGCGGCCTTCTTGTTTTCCTCTAGCGTAACGACTAAAGCTGTCGATGCAACACATACTGCGGTCTCCGCGGTTCCTGCTCCCGCCGCGCTTTCGGCGCCCCACACCTCTGCCCTGGAGCCGTCGCTGGCAGCCTCTGGCCGGCAATATCGCCTGCGCCTGCACCATCTGCATACCGGCGAGACGATTGATGTCGTGTACCGCGTCGGCGACACGTACATTCCGCAGGCGCTGGACCAGCTGAACCATTTCCTGCGCGACCATCGGACCGAGGACGTCAGCAGCTATGACCCAAAGGAGTTCGACGTGCTGCACTCGCTGATGGCGTCGCTCGGCCGCCCCGACGGCGTGATCGACATCGTCTGCGGCTACCGTACACCGTGGAGCAACAACTTCCTGCGCACCCGTTCCGCCAGCACAGGCGTCGCGGAGCACAGCCAGCACATGCTCGCGAAAGCGATCGACATCCGCGTACCCGGCGTCACCACGTCGACTCTGCGTGATGCAGCCCTGGCTCTCAAGGCCGGTGGAGTCGGCTTCTATCCAGTCTCGCAGTTCGTCCACGTGGACGTCGGTCCCGTTCGGACCTGGCAGTACGGCCGCTAACTGACTCATCGTCTTCAGGCACACCGCAAAAGGGGCCGCTCCGTTAGGAGCGGCCCTTTCAATTGTGCCCAGTTCCCTGAAACCTGCCTGCGGATTAGAAGTTGAAGTGACCCGCGAACTGGAAGTCGCGCGACCCAGGGGCTACCGGAGACGCTGCTGATCGTGCCGAAGCTCGAGGCTCCGAAGGTAGCGCCGGGACCGTTGAAGGTGACCTTGTTCCAGACGTTGATGCAGTCGACCTCGAAGATAAAGGTGCCGAAGTCTCTTGGGCAGCGGGAAGCTGCGGCGGACGGCGGCGTCGAGGTCCTGGTTGCCGGGATTCAGCAGGTTGAGTGGCGCGGTGCGTGGTGCGTTGCCGATCAGGTAGATCGGGCGCTGGTGGCGGAGATGTTGGCGGCGTTCTTGAACTGGGTTGGAGTCCATGTACTGGATCGCGGTGCAGCCGGGCCCGATGCCGATATTGCAGGCGGTGGTTCCGCTGGGGCCGGTGCCGTAGCTGCCGTTGATGCGGGCGTTGGGCGCGCCGAGCTTGAAGATCCGGCATGCACTGGCCCTGCAGCGGGTAGTTGGTGGCGCTGCATACGTTGGAGGTGACGGCGACCGGCGTGCCGGAGCCGTAGGTGTAGATGCCGGAGATTGTCCAACCGCCGGCGAGGGCGCGGACGAGCATGGAGTTCGATGCCGATGTGGCCCTTGCCGAAGGGAAGCTGGTAGACGCCGAAGGCATGGAGGACCTGCGGGGCAGAAACGGTGGTCCAGGAGCGGTCGATGCGGTCCTGATGCCAGTTCTGGCCGCCGCCGGAGAGGGCTGCCGCGGGAATGTCGAAGCCGCTGCGGAAGGTGCCGTCGTCGCCGATGTTCTTCGAGTAGGTGTAGTTGATGTTGAAGCGACAGGCCGTGGGCTGTGCGCTGGAGCAGCATGAGCTGGAAGGAGTGGTAGGTGAGGTTGGCGGAGTTGGAGCCCCAGAGGTCGGTCACGCCGGAGTACTGCGGGAAGGCGACCAGGCCCTGGGCAAGGGTGAGGGTGGAGCTGTTGGGGTTGGCGTTGGCGGCTGTCTGGTAGAAGCCGGGGATGTTGATGCCGGCCATGGCGCGCCTGCGCCTTGGCGACGTTGGCGGAGGTAGCGGCGGCGATGAGGATGGGCTTGGTGCCGGTGGAGTCGGTGACGCCGCCGAGAGCAGCGAGGTAGATGGGGTTGAGCTGGTTGGCCCAGTAGCCGCGGGCGTTGCCGCCGGTGTTGAGGAAGTGGGACTGATCGCCGACGTAGTTGACCGAGATGGTCATGTCCTTGGTGATGCTGTGCTCGAAGCCGAAGTTCCAGAAGGTGAACTCGGGAGCGCGCCCGGAGAGGTAGAAGTCGGCGAAGGAGACGCTGCTGGCGGTGACCAGCGAGCCCGTGGCGTTGAGGATAGTTGCCGGTCTGCAGGAGCTGCGACGGCGGCGTTCTGGGCCGGGGCCGCCGGGATACACGAAGCCGCGTGCCGAGCAGGTCGGTGTTGGCGAGGCCCTTGGCTATGAAGGCGGCGCCGTTGTTGAGGTAGAAGGACGGGCCGGCGTTGGCGCCGGTGGTGGATTCAGGCGTGGCATTGGCGTTGATGTTGAAGCCGGTCTGGCCGGTGCCCTGGTAGGCTCCGCCGCGTCCGCCGACGCCGCCGGCCTGCGAGAAGACGCGGGCGATGCCGGCGCGGAAGACGTCCTTGTGAGTCAGGCGCGAAGACGAGGCCGACGCGCGGTCCCCAGTTCTTCCAGTAGGTCTGGACGGGGGTGCGCGCAGTTGCAGCTTACGCCCGCTCCGCCGTAGTTGCCGGCGAACTGGAGCTCGCCGGGAGTGCCGGTCGCCGCATTCGTGAGGTTGGGATTGAGGAAGCTCCAGCGGTCCTTCACCTCGTGGTAGGGGCTGAAGTAGTCCCAGCGCAGACCAATGTCGAGGGTGAGCTTTTCGGTGACCTTCCAGTTGTCGCTGACGTAGGGAGCGGCGAGGCGATAGCGTCCGCCCAGTTCGCTGACGGGCTGCAGGCCGAGCGAAGGCGAGCCGCCGACCGCGCCGAGCAGGAAGCTGGCGAAGGAGTTGCCGGAGGTGGAGCTAAGGGCGTTGGAGTTGGTGGTGTAGTTGGCTGTCGAGAATTGGAGTTGAAGGGCAGCTCGACCAGGCCCGTGGGGCCGACGGGTGCGGCGACGTTGGTCTGCTGCCACTCGTAGGTGAAGCCCATGGTGATGGAGTGCTTGCCTCTGTTCCACTGCAGGTTGTCGAGGGCGGCGTAGGTTTCGGGCTTGACGGTCTGGGTGGATCCGGCGGCGCCCTGTTGGGTCCAGCCGGTGAGGGTTGTGGCGACGGCGCCGGTCTGGCCGAAGGAGCTGCCGGGGAAGTTGGTGCTGGCCGCGCCGGCCGGGACGTTGGTGATGCCGAGGGCGGCAGGGGCGTACTGGGCCATGCCGTCGGTAGCGGCGTGTCTGGGGCTGGATGAAGCGGGTGTAGGAGTACTTGGCCTGGTTGACGAGGGTGTTCGCTGATGACGTAGTTGAACTCGGCGTCGTAGAACTTGGGGAAGATGTTGGCGACGGTGCCGGCGACGTAGGGGAGAGGCAGCAGGCCGTAGGCGCCGGATCCGCTTCCGCCGGAGATGTAGTTGTTGAGGTAGTGGACCGCTCCCATGGCGCCGACGGTGGAGAGGCGCATCTTCTGATTGAGGTCATAGTCGACGCGCCAGTTCTCGTCGTTGTTGTCGAAGCCGCTGGGATAGCCGCCGAGATAGTTGTTGGTCAGGGCGGTGGTATTGCTGGGCGCGGGCAGGAAGGACGCCATCCCCTTCGGGCCGGCGTATCGGCGAGAGATAGCTGGCCGGAATGATGTTGTTGGTGGGGATGCCGTTCTTGATGCCCTGAAACGGGGTGCGGGTGCAGACGCTGCCGCGCAGGTGTTGCTGGTGGGGTCGAAGATGAGGCCGGGTTGTTGGCCCCGGTGCCGGTGAGACCGGCGGCTCGATCACGCCGGCATTCTGCTGAGCCGTCGGCCAGCTGGTGAAGTCGCCATTGACCATCAGCTGGGTGGGGACAGTGAAGCAGGGCGGGATTGGCGCCGCGGCGGGAGTGGAAACGATCATAGGCGACGAAGAAGAAGAGCTTGTTGCCGCGTGTGCGGGACGTGTCCGCCGAAGGTGGCGGAGAGCTCGTTCTGGTGCTCTGCTCCCTTGGGCTGGCAACCGGCGCGCGGTGCGGTCGCTGCCGATGGCGACGGGGCTGCAGATGGGATAGGGGACGCCGGTGGTGGGGTTAACGCCGGGCTGCTGGAGCCACTTTGCCGTGAAGCCCCAGGTGTCGAAGGCGGTGTTGCGGACGAAATCGGAGACCTGGCCGTGGTACTTGTTGCCGCCGGACTTCATGGTGAAGTTGAGTGCGCCGGCGCCGGAGTACTCGGCGGGCGGGGTGGAGGTGACGACCTGGAACTGGTCGACGGCGTCGAGGTCGATGCCCTGAGAGACGATGCGGTTGTCGCCCTGCTGGTTGATGGTCTCCGCAGGCATGCCGTCGATATAGAGCTGGCCGAGGTAGTTTCCGGTGCCGCCGACGATGGGCACGCGGGTTCCGGCCTGCGCGCCGGGGGCGAGTGAGGCGAAGGCGGTAGCGTCGCGCTGAGCGTTGTTCATCTGCAGCGGAAGGTTGGCGTAGGTCTGGTTCTCCATCACCAGGCCGACGGTGGCGTTGGTGGTATCCAGCACCGGCGGCGCGGTGGTGACTTCGACGGTCTCCGTCGCTGCCCCAAGCTCGAGGACGGGATTGAAGCCGAGCGAGCCGAGGGCGTCCACCTGCAAGATTCGTCTGGCGGAGAGTCTTGAAACCCGGTGCGGAGACCTGGAGGGAGTAGAGGCCCGGCGGCAGCGGCGCGATCGTGTAGTCGCCCGCACCTGTGGACGTGCGGGTGGTAATGACGTTCGTCGCGATGTTGGTGGCGGTAACGGTGGCGTCGGGGATAACCGCGCCGGTGGAATCCTTGACGGTTCCGGTGATGGTGCCTTCGCCGGCGGTCTGCGCATTCAGCGACACACCTCCAGCCAGCACCAACGAGAGCAGCAAAAGCATCCCTTTGCCGCAGAGTTTACCGATGAGGCCTGGGTTCGCTCGATTCCTCGAATTGTTCATAATCATCCTCACGGAATCCCACGCAACACGCGCTGGCGGAGCGGAGAATCTCTATTTTTAGCAGCGCCCCGGATTATGGCTGCCGCCACAAACCTCTGTCAATTCTGAAATTGTTTCTGTTCGCAGCACTGGAAACGATTGCAGGTGCGCGCCTTCCGTGCCACCCTGACCGCAATTCAACAAGAACAAGGCTGTACGCAACAGTAACCCCCGAGAGAGTCGTTTCAGTCGATCGCGAGCCCAACCTCGGTATCGACCACCAGCCAATCGCCCTCCACGACCATCGAGTGCAGCTTCAACGCAGTCAGCCCGATTGTGTAGCCGGTCACCGGTAACGATTGACTGAGCAGCTTGCGAAGCAAGTCCGCCGCGTTCACCTTCATCTCGTTCGGCAGCTTCAGGCTGAGGAACGGCACCAGCAGAAAGTTCAATTCCCTGGATTCGCTGAGCTTCTCCACGCGAGGGCGGCGAAACCCTACCGATTCGCCATCCGCCTCCGGCTGGAAAGATACGTCCGCCTCAGTCGTCAGACTTACACCCACGCACGTTCCACGCACCGCCTGGCCTAGCCGCCCATGTGCATGCACATGAACCACGACGCGATCCTCCTTGAACGACACATGCGGATCTTCCGCATAGACCGAGCACACTGCGGCCGCATTTCCACGGATGTAGTACCGACCCTCGGCGCCGCTGAACAATTGCTTGCGCAGCGTTCGCTCCAGCGCCTGCGCAGAGATCTTTACCTCTGCCGCGCGCACCGGCAGCACCGCGAGCCCAAGCAGCAGGCTGCCAGTTACCGCCCGGGGGGACCAACTCCTAACGGCTCCCCACCACTTCACCTTTGCACCCATCGTCCTACCAGAATACGGCGCACCATAGGTCCGAGTTCACACCGAGCGAACGACCAAGAGGCCGATCGCCTAAGCGACAGGAACCAGAGCCGCTGGTGCCTTGCTCGCGATCAAAAGCGAAGCTCCCTCCAACCCGTCGGCGCTCACCCTTACCGCAATCGGTCCTGGCTCCCCGCGTCTGCCCTGAACAATGGCCATGCAAAGCCCGTTGAATGCGCTCCGTTCCGTGGCACGGTCGGGCTCATGGCAACTCGGGTCGCCATTGCCCACGCCGATCACACTTCCCGGGCCACTTACCCCGAAGCTCACCTTGTCCGCGGCGTCCGGCACAGGCCGCCCCTGTGCATCGACGATCGTCACGTTGATCACCGAGCAGTCCTGACCATCCGCTGAGATCGCCATCCGATCCGCCACTGCCAGAATCTTCGCCGGCGCGGCCGCCGTCTCCCGCCTGTCCGACAAAACAACACGGCCGCCCTTCGAGGCCCGCGCCTCCAGCACGCCCGGGACATACTTCACCTTCCAGACGAGGTGGCCGTTCTTCTTCACCGGCTGGCTGCCCAGGCTCGTGCCGTTCAGAAGCAGTTCAACACTCTCCTGGTTGCAATACGCCCAGACCTCCACCTCCTGACCTTCCTTCCCCGCCCAGTTCCAGTGTGGCAGCAGGTGCAGCACGGGCTCCGCTCCCCACCATGCCTTGTAGTAGAACGCGGTGTCCTTCGCGAATCCGCAGGTATCCAGAATCCCGAAATGCGAGCTGATGCAGGGCCACTTGTACGGCGTAGTTTCCCCGCGATAATCGAAGCCGGTCCACGCAAAGCCGCCCGCCAGCCACTCGCGTTCATCGTAAAAGCTCCACCACTCCTCAGCCGTGTTTCCCCAGCTGGGCTTGTCCGTGTCGTAGGCGCTCATGTAGCCGCGCACCTTATCCTGCGCGTAAATTCCCCGCGTAGCGAGCGTACTTGCCGTTTCTGTCCCGATGATCGGCTGCGCAGGATGCGCCGCGTGATACGCATCGATCAGCCGATCGTTGTAGTTGAACCCCTGCACGTCCACCACCGTAGACACGCCCACACCGCCATACCCGTTGTTCATCGCCGTCGTGCATACCCGCGAAGGATCGAGCTTCCGCTGCAGCTTCTTCATCGTGGCCACAATGCGTGCGCCGCGCGTGTTGCCCTGCTCCGGCTCCTCGTTCGCCAGCGACCAGATAAATACGCTCGGATGGTTCCGATCGCGCTTGATCAGCCGCTCCAACTCACTCAGCCCCTCAGGATTGGACGACATCGTCCGCGTCTCATTCATCACCAGCACACCCATGCGGTCGCAGGCGTCCAGAAACTCCGGCGTCGGCGGGTTGTGCGACGTGCGGCACGCATTCGAGCCCATCCACTTCAGCCGCTCCAGTCGATACGCCTGGATCCGATCCGGAATCGCTGCACCGACACCAGCATGATCCTGGTGGTTGCACGTGCCCTTGATCTTCACCGGCTTGCCGTTGAGGAAGAATCCTTTCTGCGCGTCAAAGCTGATCGTGCGGATCCCAAACGTCGTCTCCTCGCGATCGGCCGGCCTGCCGGAGACCTCAACGGTAGTCACGGCACGGTACAGATTCGGCTCCTCGCACGTCCACAGGGCCGGGCGCGCCACCACTGCCTTCATCGCAAAGATATGCGCCTCGCCAGCCGCGATCTGCGTCGGTTCGGACTCCGCACTACCCACCGTCTTCCCTGCCGCGTCCACCAGCACCGCGCGCACCCGGGCTGGCGCGGACGAGTCCGATTCATTCACAACCTCGGTCGTCACAAGAACCGTTGCCGGGTTCGAACTCGTAACCAGCCCACCCCCGCCCCCGATCTGGAGACCTTTGCCCGTCCCCACCTCTGCCCGCACATAGTTCCCCCACCGCGCGATATGAACTGGCGACGTCTTGCGCAGCCAAACATGCCGATAGATCCCCGCACCCTCGTAGAACCACCCTTCATCGAGCGTCGCATCCACGCGGACAACCAGCACATTCCTTCCCGGCGCCTCGATCGACCCCTGGATCCGAGCGCGGGCACGATCGTCCGCTGCCGCGGCAAGCGCCTTAAGCTGTTGCGCGTGCCGGTCCGAAGCCGCTGCATCCGCAAAGTTCGCGAAGTCAGTCAGGTCAAGCTCCAGCGGAGCGTACCCGCTCATGTTCTCCGCAATGTAGTGCCCGTTGAAGAACACAGTCGCATTGCGAAAGATCCCGTCAAACTCGACCGTGATCCGGCGCCCCGCGTCCGCACCGGCAAGCGTAAACTCCCGCCGGTACCACCCCACACTGGTCTCCGGAAACTCCCGCCCCAACGCCTTCCCGCCATGCTCCACCAGAATCGGGTCGTTCACAAATGGCAGATCAACCGCCCAGTCATGCGGCAGGTCCACCTTCTTCCAGGCCGAGTCGTCGAATCGCGGAGCCGCCGGACCATCTACCCGCCCCGCCTTCGCGAACGTGCCCTCTCGCCGCAGCTTCCCGAACCCAAAGTCCTTATCGGGATCGTTGGCATCGCCTAACGCGAACCGCCACCCGAAATCCATCAGCAGTCGCTCTCGCAAACCCTCAGCCGCGCCCGCCTGAACTCCGGTCTCGACGGCCCCCACCCCTGTAGGGAGTGACTCCGCACGGCCCGGGGAGCCCGCCACAATCTCTCCGCCCGCAATCATCCCAGCCGAAGTTGCCAGCCCTGCCTTCACCAGATCCCGCCGCGTCCACTTACCCATCGCCCGTCGTACCTCTCCAAGACCGCCGCTTTCCTGAGAGCCTCAGGCAGCCTTTGTACCATCTCGAGCTACTGGCTTCGTCACATGACCTTCGTCGCGACACCGGCCCTTGCGAAAAGCACGCAGAGTCGCCAGCCTCCTTTCCAATCTCGCCCGCCTCACTCGTTCCAGGAATCTGGATATCGCGCAGCAAAAATCCGTATTCACATAGAGAACCCACTCTCAAGGTGTCATAAACCACACACTCTCCCTACTAGCCGGAAACGGCAAATGGCCCTCCAATTGCAACCGAAAGCATGGCACCGCTGCGAAGACCTTCTTCGCCAGTCACAACGCACAGACCCAGGGAGTTCACACTAAGAATGCGCAACAAAATGTTGGCCCGGCTTTTCTCTGTCTTCGCTATCGCCCTCTGTATAGCCCTTCCCCTCTCCGCACAGGACAACTCAGGAATGACCGGGGTCGTCACTGATCCGAGCGGCGCCGTCATCACCGGAGTCACTGTAACCCTGGCAAACCCCACCCGCGGCCTCAACTTTACACAGACCACCGACGCGCGGGGATCGTACCGGTTCGCCAACGTGCCGCCCGCACCCGGCTATCTCGCCTCCTTCTCGGTAAACGGCTTCGCCACTCTCCGCATCTCTGACATCACGCTCAGCGTCGGCGTTCCCCGTACGCAGGATGCCAGGCTCCAGGCCGGCTCCAGCCAAAGCGTCGAGGTCACCGCGACGCACAGTGAGGTCACCGTCAACACCACCAATGCGTCGATCGGCAACAACTTCGACGTCACGCTCCTGCAGGAGCTTCCCATCCAGAACCGCGACAGCCCCCAGGCTCTCTTCAGCCTGCAGCCCGGCTATGCCAACGGCTCCTTTACCGGCGCTCGCACGGATCAGAACTCCGTAACGGTAGACGGAATCGATGTCAACGATCTCGCAGCCGGTGGCTTCGCCGTGATCGCAGGCGCTCCCGTAGACTCCGTCGAAGAGTTCCGCGGCACCGTCGCCGGCCTTCCCCCGGAGCTCGGCACTGGAAGCGGCGCACAATTCCAGCTCGTCACCAAGAGCGGCACCAATCACTTCCACGGCAACATCAACGAGTACCACCGCGACACGGCTACCGCTGCCAACACCTGGTTCAACAACAACGTTGGCCTTCGCCGCACCCCCCTCATTCGTAATCAGTTCGGCGGCAACATCGGCGGTCCCATCCTCCGGGACAAGCTGTACTTCTTCTTTGACTTCAACAACTCCCGCATCGTTCAGTCCGGCAGCGCCGAGCGCATCGTCCCACTCGACTCGTTCCGCAACGGAAGCCTGAACTACATCCTTGCCAAGGACGCCAACGGAAACGCCTGCAGCTTCACCAGCCGGGTCAACACCACTCCGCAGTGCATCGGCACCCTGAGCTCCGCCCAGGTCGCTGCCCTTGATCCCCAGCACGTAGGTTTCGATTCCTCTCTGCTCGCCTTCATCAACACGCGCTACCCCCACGCCAACGATACCTCCTATGCCAGCGCAGACGGCATCAACACCGGAGGCTTCCGCTTCACCCAGCCCACGCCGGACACGCTCTACAATTACGTCGCCCGCGTGGACTATAACCTCTCCCCCAAGCAGCGCATCTTTGTTCGCGGCTCCATCGACCGGGAAGACAGCGTCTATTCGTTGAACAATTTCCCCACGGACCCGCTCACCAACCCCTTCCAGAACCGCAGCTACGGCTACGTCGTCAGCCACGTCTGGCAGATCGGCTCCAACAAGGTCAATCAGTTCTACTACGGCGATAACATCAGCAAGCTGAACTTCCCCACGTCCTACAACCCGACGGGGCCGATCCACCTGACATTCGGCCCGCTCTCTGCCCCGTATACCACCGGGGCGTCACAACGACGCCGCATTCCCGTTCCCGAGGTGCGCGACGATTTCAACTGGACGGTCGGAAGCCACAATCTCGCCCTCGGCGGCACGTTCAAGTTCATCAAGACCAACAGCAATCTGACCAACGATTTGACCTTTGTCGGGCTCGGTATAGGCGGCAACACACCCTCGCTCAACGCCACGCTGCGGCCCGCCAACATCCGCGGAGGCTCCACCGCCCCTGGCCTGTATGACGCCGCCTTCGCCCTGGCGCTCGGCCGGGTCGCCACTGTCGCCAGCAACTACAACTACAACAACAAAGGCGTCGCCCTCCCCCAGGGCAGCGGCGCCAACCGCAACTACCGCTTCTATCAAACCGAACTGTACGCCGGTGATAACTGGAAGCTCACCCCCAAGCTGACCGTCTCCTACGGACTCCGCTACCAGCTCTACACCGTGCCGTACGAAGTCAACGGCAACGAGTCGGTCCAGAACCTTACCTTCGATCAACTGATGTCCTCCCGCATCGCAAACTCCAACGCGGGCAAGTCGGGCGACACAGTCGTCCCATTGGTCACCTACACCCTCGGCGGCAAGGCAAACAACGGGGCGCCTCTCTATAAGCCCAGCTACAAGGACATCGCACCCCGCATCGCCTTCGCCTATGCGGCTACCCCGAAGACCGTCGTAAACGCATCAGCCGCAATCGCGTACGACCGCACCGTCATCAACGCTATCAACTTCATCCAGGACCAGTCCTCGTTCCTCTTCCAAAACAGCATCAGCAAGAACTACGGCCAGACCAGCGCCACCGCTGCGCTCCTCACAGACCCGCGCTTGGGAGCCAGCCTGGCCACTCCGGCACCGCCCACGGCGCCTGCGATCGGAAACCCGTACAGCCCCTACGTCGCGAACGGATCACCCAACGGCGGCATCACTGGAGCCGGCTTCGCGGAGATCGTCGATCCTAACCTGAAGGACCCCTACTCGATCCAGCTCAACGCCGGAATCCAGCAGGAGTTCCGCGGTCATTTGATCCTCAAAATGAACTACGTCGGCCGCCTCGGCCGTCGCCTCCTCGCCCAGGCCGACGCCTCCCAGGTGCTCGACTTCGTCGATTCCAAATCCGGCCAGACGTTCTCCACCGCCTTTGCAAACGTCACCCAGCAACTCCGTTCCGGCGTTGCCAGCACTGCGGTCACACCCCAGCCCTGGTTCGAAAACGTCGTTCCTGCAGGCACCGGGAAGGCCAACGGCTACGCCAACAACACCGCCTACGTCGTCGACAGCAATGCCACTCAGGTTCAGCTTGGCGACATCGCGGACTTCAACAACTTCCTGCTCGAAAACGGCCTCATCGCAAACAACGTCGGCGTCGGTGCACAGTTTGCGCTCAACCCCTGGGTCACCAACAAAGGCTTCTCCAACTACCACGGGCTGCTCGTCACCCTCTCCAAGAACCTCTCGCATGGCGTAAAGTTCGATGCCAATTACACTTGGTCGCATTCCATGGACAACACGTCCGCGCCAGCCAACTACATCGCTGCCAGCACCCTCGTCAACTTCATCTGCGACGTCACACGGCCTCGCGAGTGCCGTGGAAACTCCGACTTCGACGTCCAGAATGTCTTCAACTCCGACTTCATCGCTGACCTGCCCATCGGCAAGGGCAGGATGTTCCTGGGCAACAGCAACCGCTGGCTCGACGAAGTCATCGGCGGCTGGAGCCTCTCGGGAACACCCCAGTGGCGCAGCGGCTATGCCTTCGGTACGCTGTCCAACGCCTTCGTCGCCAGCTTCAATGAGGATGCCCCTGCGATCTTCAACGGAAACCGCGGCGCAATCGCATCGCACGTCCACAAGGTCGGCTCCTCCGTCCAGCTCTTCACCGATCCAGTGGCCGCCAGCGCAGCCTACACCGGACCCATCGGACTCACGGTCGGAAGCCGCAACAACCTGCGTGGACCCGCGGCCTTCAACATGGACGCAGGCCTCGCGAAAAACTTCTCCATCGTCCCCGAGGACCTCACCCTGAAGTTCAGGGCGGACTTCTTCAACGTCTTGAACCATCCCACCTTTGGCCTTCCGAACTCCGACATCACAAGCGGCTCCTTCGGCCTCATCTCTACCACCTCCAACACGGCCCGCATCGGCCAGTTCTCGCTCCGACTGGAGTTCTAGCCCCCACCCACTCGCTGCATCAACCGAAAGGACGGCCACACGGCCGTCCTTTCATCTTTAACCGCGCCCTCTTCAAACGGCTCTTCGACCCGCAGCCCACCAATTCCCCACTCGCCGCCTCCGAGTCAGCCCACAGTGACTTAGAGCAGAACCGGAGAGCCTGGCAAGCCGTCCGTTCGCGATCACACCTTGGGTCCGGGTAGACTTCGGGCTATGGCGACTGACTGTATCTTCTGCAAAATTGTGGCTGGGACGATCCCGGCGAAGCGGCTGCTCGACGATCCGGAGGTGCTGGCCTTTGCGGATCTGAACCCGCAGGCACCCGTGCATCTGCTGGTGATCCCCAAAGAGCATGTCGCATCGCTGGCGCATTCCGGCCAGCAACATGAGCCCACGTTGGGGCGTCTGATGGCGGCGGCAGTAGCTCTGGCGCGGGAGCACGGACTCGACCGCGGATATCGCTTGGTGGTGAACACGGGCCGCGACGGCGGGCAGACGGTCGATCATCTGCATGTCCATCTCCTCGGCGGACGTGGAATGGGCTGGCCTCCGGGCTAGGCAGCTAACACCCAGTGCGGAATCGTCCCCTCCTGAGGAATCAAACACGCATCGCAGTCGCACAACATACGCTGGACGGCTTGCTTCCTCGTCATCGGCTTCGACACTGGCTTCGTCTTCGGGTTGCTCTTCTCCTTGAGACTAAGCGCGACCGCCGCGCGGATGGGATTCGGCAACGCCGGGCGGCTCACCTCTTCGCCTTCGTGTATGTCGATAGCCGCCCTGACATTCCCGTCCAGGCTGGAGTTGAACAGCGCTGCGGGATCGTCCAACGCGGCTCACTTGGCGAACGTCAGCTTGACGACCTTCTTGTACGTCTCTCCCGTGCAGATGATGCCTGCACGAGAGACCGCTCCCTGTTTCCAAAACCGGCAGAGCCGCAGCCATCTGCGGTGGAGGGCTAGTCCCCGGCTACAGGCTGAGCGATAGGCTGGACACGCGGGCCCGGGGACCGATGACGCAAGCGGGCGATGCGGGCGCGAACGCCGTCGAAGAAGAGGTAGACAACAGGGGTGGTGAACAGGGTAAGCGCCTGCGAAACGATCAGGCCACCGACGATGGCTATGCCCAGAGGCCGACGCAGTTCCGAACCCACGCCGGTGCCCAGCGCAAGCGGCAAGCCTCCAAGCAGCGCCGCGCAGGTAGTCATCATGATCGGGCGAAACCGCATCAGGCAGGCCTTGTAGATGGCCTCCTCAGGCGTGCGGCCGAAGTCGCGCTCTTCCACCAGCGCAAAGTCGATCATCATGATCGCGTTCTTCTTAACGATCCCGATCAGCAGGATGATGCCGATCATCGCGATGACGTTCAGGTCGACGTTGCACAGCATAAGCGCCACAAGCGCGCCAACGCCAGCCGAGGGCAGCGTAGAAAGGATCGTAAGCGGGTGAATATAGCTCTCATACAGCATGCCAAGCACGATGTAGACCGCTGTAAGTGCGAGCAGGATCAGGATCGGTTCGCTTGAGAGTGATGCTTGGAATGCCTGCGCGCTTCCTTGGAAGCCACCGTGCACGGTAGAAGGCATGCCAATGTCCACGCGCGCTCGCTCGATCGCCGCAGTCGCCTCCGACAGGGAGACTCCCGGCGTCAGATTGAAGGAAAGCGTGGAGGCCGGGGACAGGCCCTGATGATTGACCGCGAGCGGAATGCGGCGGCTCTCGAAGTGGGTCACCGCGGAGAGCGGAACCTCCGCGCCATTGGTGCTCTTGACGTAGATGTTGCGCAGCGACTCGGGACTTTGCTGAAACTGCTGTGCCACTTCCAGAATGACGTGGTACTGGTTCAGCGGCATGTAGGTGGTGGAAACGGGCGATTGGCCGAACGCATCCGACAGCGTCTGGTCGATCGTAAGCGGGGAGATGCCGAGCCGGCTCGCCGTGTCGCGGTCGATCACAAGCCGCGCCTCCAGGCCGTTGCTCATCTGGTCCGTCGCCACGTCCTTGAGCTCAGGCAGCGTCTCCATCTTGGTCAACAGCGCGGGCGACCATGTGATGAGGTCCTGAACGGAGTCCGCCGTGAGCGAGTACTGGTACTGGGTGGCGGACTGGCGACCGCCAATGTTGAGCTCCTGCGCGGACTGAAGGAAAAGCCGCACGCCCGGGATTCCGATGAGTTTTAGGCCGCAGGCGGTTCGAGATGACGTCCGCCGTATCGCCGGTCTTGCGCACGCTCTTCGGCAGGTTTCAGCGACATGAACATGTTGGCGCGAGTTGCTGTGCAGCCGCGGCCCCCGCCCAGAAAAGTCATCACGTTCTCAACGCCGGGGTCCTTCGCCACGAGCGCCGAAAGGGTTTGCATGTCCTGCTTGATTACAAGGAAGGACGTGTCCTGCTGGCCGATGAATCTGTCCCGCCGATGCGGCCGGTGTCCTGCTGGGGAAAGAAGCCCTTGGGGATGATCACGAACAGGTACATGTTCAGCGCGATGGTCAGCAGAAAGACGATCATCGTGAGTACGCGGTGATTGAGGACGCAACGCAGACCGCGCTCGTATTCGGCAGTGATGAACTCCAGGGCGCGCCCGCCCGTCCGATAGAACCAGCCCTGCTCGCGGGTATCGTGCGCCTTGAGGAACTTCGCGCTCAGCATCGGCGTGGTGGTCAGCGACACAACCAGCGAGACGAGGATGGCCGCCGTCAGGGTAACCGCAAATTCGCGAAACAGCCGCCCGACGATGCCCCCCATCAGAAGGATGGGAATGAACACGGCGATCAGCGACGTGCTCATCGACAGCACAGTGAAGCCAATCTCACGCGACCCCAGCATGGCGGCCTTGAAGGGTGCCATGCCTTCTTCAAGGTGCCGGCTGATATTCTCAATCACCACAATGGCGTCGTCGACCACGAACCCCGTAGAGATGGTCAGCGCCATCAGCGACAGGTTGTCCAGCGTATAGCCCAGCAGATACATGATCCCGAAGGTGCCGAGCAGCGAAAGCGGAACCGAAACGGACGGGATAAGGGTGGAGCGGAGCTCGCGCAGGAAAAGAAACACGACCAGGATAACGAGCACGATAGAAATAATGAGCGTGCGCGTGACGTCCTTCACCGAAGCGCGAATCGTGGTCGTGCGGTCCATCGCGATGTGCAGTTGAATCATCGGTGGGATGGATGCCTGCAGCGTCGGCAGGATCTTAAGCACGTTGTCCACGGCCGAGATGACGTTCGCACCGGGCGACTTGAACACCATGATGAGGATGGAAGGCTTACCGTTGAACAGCCCTCCGGTATGGATGTCTTCGACCGAGTCCGTGACCTCCGCCACGTCCTGAATGCGCACGATCCCGTGCCCACGGCTGGCAGCCGCAGCAGCGTTCGCGGGCGAGACGGCGGTCGTCTGATTAGCCACCGCGGACGCCAGCGAGGCGGGAACGCCGCTGCGGGCAGCAGCGCGGCTGACGGGTCCGCGGTCCGTGGCCACAATCAGCGGAGCATAGGCCTTCGCACCGAAGAGCTGGTCCGTCGTGTCGAGAGACCAGCGGCTACGGTCGCCATTGATGTAGCCGACCGGCTGGTTCACGTTCACCTGGGAGACGACAGCCCGCAGGGCGTCAAGCCCCACCCCGTAGGCGGCCAGCTGGGTCGGGTTGGCCTCGATGCGCACCGCGGGCTTCGCGGACCCGCCGATGTACACCTGGCCGACGCCTACGACCTGGGCGATCTTCTGCGCCAGAATCGAGTCTGCCGCATCGTAAAGCTGCGGCACGGGCACGGTATCCGACGTGAGCGTCAACATCAAAATCGGCGAATCCGCCGGATTGATCTTGCGATAGGTAGGGTTGGACGGGAGGTTAGCCGGGAGCTGCGACCGGGCGGCGTTGATCGCTGCCTGCACGTCGCGCGCCGCGCCATTCACGTCACGGCTCAGGTCGAACTGCATCGTAATGCCCGCCGATCCTGTCGAGGACGACGAGGTCATCTGGTTGATGCCGGCGATCTTGGAGAACTGACGCTCCAGCGGCGTGGCCACAGCCGATGCCATCGTCTCCGGGTCAGCGCCCGGCAGCCCGGCCCCGACAGAGATGACCGGATACTCCACCTCCGGAAGGCTCGCAACCGGGAGCAGCTTGTAGGCCGCCGCCCCGGCGAGAATGATCGCTATGGACATCAGTGAAGTGGCGACCGGCCGCTTGATAAAGGGCGCGGAGAAGTGAACGCCGCCCTCGGCCGGCGGCCGGTTCGGACGCTTGCGCGACGGGCTTCCCGACTCGCGGTCAAGCGTGCCCGGATCGCCGTAGTCAGAGGCGTTGGCGTGGTCTTCGGGCGGGCGGTCCCCTCCGCGGAGCGACGGCTCAGCGTGGTCGAGCTTGCGCTGGTCGCCGGGGCGCTCGCCGTCGCGCGGGGTGTGGTCGCCGGGTTCTGGGTTTTCGAAGCTCATTGTAGGTCTATGGAATCCGGGAGCGTTCAGTCTCCGGCGGCGTGTTCATACTCAAGCTCGTGCTGCCGGAACTCGGCGTCCGCGCGGTCCGTGTGAAAGTACTTGCGGCCGATGCGGTCGAAGAACAGATACACGACAGGGGTTGTGAACAGCGTGAGAACCTGGCTCACAATCAGCCCGCCGACGATGGCGATGCCCAGCGGCCGGCGGAGTTCAGAGCCAGTTCCGGTACCAAGGGCGAGCGGCACGCCTCCGAGCAGGGCCGCCATCGTCGTCATCATGATGGGGCGGAAGCGCAGCAGGCACGCCTGGTAGATGGCTTCTTCGGGCGCCATCCCGTGGTCGCGCTCGGCTTCGAGCGCAAAGTCGATCATCATGATGGCGTTCTTCTTCACGATGCCGATCAGCAGGATGATGCCGATCAGCGCAACGACCGAAAGGTCGATGTGGAAGAGCATCAGCGCGAGGATTGCTCCCACGCCCGCAGAAGGCAGAGTCGAAAGGATGGTGACGGGGTGGATATAGCTTTCGTACAGCACGCCCAGGACGATGTACACCACGATGAGGGCGGCGAGGATGAGGATCGGTTCGTTCGAGAGCGAAGCCTCGAAGGCACGCGCGGTGCCCTGGAACTGCGCGTTCACGCTGGGCGGCGGGTTGAGGTCTTTGACGGCTCCGTTGATCGCGTCAACGGCGTCGCCGATGGACTTGCCGGCCGCGAGATTGAAGGAGATCGTGACGGCGGGGAACTGGCCCTGGTGGTTGATGGCGAGCGATGTCTGCCGCGGCTCGAAGTGGGTGAAGGTGGAGAGCGGCACCTGGGTATTGTTGGAGCTCTTCACGTAGATGGAGTCGAGCGACAGCCGGCGTCTTCTGGAAGCGCGGGGCGACCTCCAGGATGACGTGGTACTGGTTCAGCTGCGTGAACATCGTCGAGACCTGGCGCTGCGCGAAGGCGTCGTCCAGCGTGTCGTCGATGTTCTGCGGGGTGATGCCGAGGCGCGACGCCGTGTCGCGGTCGATGACAAGCTGCGCCTGCAGGCCTTCGATCTGCTCGTCGCTGGCGACGTCGGTCAGGACGGGCAGGGTCTTGAACTTGTCGACCATACGCGCGGTCCACACGGCGAGTTCGTCCGCGTTGGCGTCTTCGATCGTGTACTGGTATTGCGTGCGGGAGACGCGGTCTTCGACCGTGAGATCCTGCAGCGGCTGAAGGTAGGCCTGGATGCCTTCGACCTGCGCGAGCCTCGGCTGCAGGCGCTGAATGATCTGCACGGCGGAGTCGGTGCGCTGTTCGCGGTCCTTCAGATTGATCTGGATGCGGCCGCTGTTCAGCGTGGTGTTCGTGCCGTCGATGCCGATAAACGAGGAGACGCTTTCGACGTCCGGGTCCTCCAGGATCGCGCGCGCCAGCACCTGCTGGCGGTCGCCCATGGCGGCGAACGAGATGGTCTGCGGGGCTTCGGTGATGGCCAGGAGGACGCCGGTGTCCTGCACCGGAAAGAAGCCCTTTGGGGACGATGATGTAGAGATACGTCGTGAGGACAAAGGTGGCCAGGGTGACCAGCAGGGTGAGCGTCTGGTGCGCGAGAACCCACTTCACGCCCCTGCCGTAGCTTGCGCGATGACGTACTCGAAGAACTCTTCGCTCTTGTGTAGAAGGCGCCCTGCTCGGAGGCGGGCTTGTGCTTCAGCAGCTTGGCCGCCATCATCGGCGTGAGGGTGAGAGAGACGACCGCCGAGACAAGGATGGTGACGGCCAGCGTGACGGCAAACTCGCGGAAGAGCCGGCCGACGATGTCTCCCATGAAGAGCAGCGGGATCAGCACCGCGATCAGCGAGACGGTCAGCGAGAGAATGGTGAATCCGATCTGGTCGGCGCCTTTGAGCGCGGCATCGAGAGGCGTGTCGCCCTCTTCGATGTAGCGGTCGAAATATTCTCGATCATGACGATGGCGTCGTCGACGACGAAGCCGGTCGAGATGGTGAGCGCCATCAGCGATAGATTGTTGAGCGAGTAGCCCAGCATGTACATCACGCCGAACGTGCCGACGATGGAGAGCGGCACCGCGACCGCGGGAATGACGGTAGCGGCGACAGTTCGCAGGAACAGGAAGATCACCATCACGACTAGCGCGATGGTGAGGACAAGCTCGAACTGGACGTCTTTGACGGAGGCGCGAATGGTGTTGGTACGGTCCGTGAGGACTTCAAGGCCCACACTCGCAGGAAGGCTTTCATGCAGTCGCGGCAGCAGCTTCTGCACCTCGTCAACGACGCCGATGATGTTCGCGCCGGGCTGGCGCTGGATGTTGACGATCACGGCCGGCTTGAGTACGTGTCAGTGCGCCGGGATTGCGGTGCCATCCGCGGCCGTTGATGCGGGCTGTGCGGCCTTGCCCATCCAGGCGGCCTGGAAGAGGTTCTCCGCGCTGTCGACGGCGTTGGCCACGTCGCTCAGGCGTACGGCATTGCCGTTGCGATAGGCGATGATGACGTTCTTGTAGTCGGTACTCGACAGCAGCTGATCGTTTGCGCCGATGGTGTAGGACTGCTTCGTGCCGTTCAGGTTGCCCTTCGCCTGATCCACGTTCGCCGTACCCAGCGCGGTGCGCACGTCTTCGAGCGAAAGCCCGTACCCATCAAGCGCAGTCGGGTTGACCTGGATCCGGACCGCGGGCTTTTGGCCACCGGCGATCGAGACAAGGCCCACGCCGGAGAGCTGCGAGATCTTCTGCGCGAGAATCGTGTCGGCCAGGTCTTCGACCTTCGACAAGGGAAGCGAGTCGCTCGTAAGCGCGAGCGTCAGGATGGGCGCGTCAGCCGGGTTGACCTTGGAGTAGATGGGCGGGTTCGGCAGATCCCTGGGCAGGAAGCTGGACGCCGCGTTGATGGCTGCCTGTACGTCCTGCTGGGCGATGTCGATCGACTCGGTGAGCGAGAACTGGAGCGTGATGGAACTGCCCCCGCCGGAACTCGAAGACGTCATCTGCGTCAGGCCGGGGATCTGGCCGAACTGGCGCTCGAGCGGGCTGGTGACCGAGGACGCCATGACCTCGGGGCTGGCCCCGGGATAGAAGGTCTGGACCTGGATGGTGGGGTAATCGACCTGCGGGAGCGCCGAAACCGGTAGTTGTTGATACGCGACGACGCCCGCAAGCAAAATGGCCACCATAAGAAGCGAGGTGGCCACGGGCCGGAGAATAAATGGCCGCGACGGGTTCATGGCTGCTGCCCTAACCCCTGCGGATGGCGGCGTGTGCCGGTGGAATCCCCGCGGGAGTCGCCTGGACGAACGCCGTTGCCGGTCTCGATTCCCTGCTTACTGGGATTGCGGTGAGAGTCGCCCGGCCCGGCAGTCCCGGGACCAAATGCGGCGCTGCCGGGACCGGTGCCAGGGGCCGAGCCGCGAGTTGAGGGGGAGGATGCATCCGAGGCTGTCGTCTGGGTAGCGGCACCGCGCGCTCCGCCCGGAACCTGGTCCGGCGTGCGTGGACTCACCCGGCTGTTAGGCAGCAGCTTCTCCTGCCCATCCACGACAACCTGGTCGCCAGGCTTCACACCGCTGGAAAGGATGACCTGCGAGCCTTCCGTGACGTCGACCACGACGGGCTGGGCAACGACATAATAAGGCGGCCCGTTCGCGCCGCGTCCGCCGCCCCCTCCGCCCGCTGAGCCATTGTGGGATGCGCCTGCATCAGAGCCTCCCGCGCCAGCGGCTCCGCTTCCGCCTGCCGGTGGGCCGGTCGGATGCGGACTGTTCGGCGGCATCCCCTTCTTCGCCACAAAGACGAACGTCCCTTGACTGCCCGTCTGGATTGCCGACGCGGGAACGACCATGGCATTCGGACGTTGCTGCAGGATCAGCCGCACGTTGACGAACTGGTTGGGGAACAGCGCGCCGTCCTTGTTGTTGAAGACAGCCTTTACCTTGTCGGTCCCGGTGGTGGGGTCGATCTCGTTGTCCAGCGTCAGGACCGTGCCGTCCGCAAGCCGCGAGGTTTCGCTGCGGTCGAACGCCTGGACCGCCATCTTCTGTCCACCGCGGATTCGCCGCAGAACCTCGGGGAGCTGGTCCTCGGGGAGAGTGAAGATGACCGAGATGGGCTGCAGCTGCGTGACCAGAATGAGGCCGGTCGCGTCCGAGGCGTGGACGATGTTGCCCGGATCCACCTGGCGCAGGCCCACGATTCCGTCGATCGGCGAGGTGATGGTGGTGTACGCGAGGTTGACCTTGGCAGCCTGGATGGCTGCCTGGTCGACCGCAATGGCACCCGCGGCCTGGCCGGCGGTCGAGACCTGGGACTGTTGCGACTCCTTCGACACGACGCCGGCGTCCAGCAGCGCGGTGTAGCGCGCGCTTCGGCCTCGGCGTTCTTCGAGTTGGCCTGATCCTTAACGAGCTGGCCCTGAGCCTGGGCCAGCGCAGCCTCGTAGGGTCCCGGATCGATCTCGGGCGATCACCTGGCCCTTGCGGACCGACTGGCCCTCCCGCACATTCACGGTCATCAACTGGCCATCCACGCGCGATTTCACCGTCACGGAGTAGTAGGGCGTCACCGTGCCCAGGGCTTTCAGGTAGATCGGCATCGTCTTCTGCACGACAGGCGCGATGAGCACGGGATGGGGCGGTCCGCTGCGGCGTTCATCCGGGTCGCGGCCGTCGCCTGCGTGGCGTTGTTGCTGCGAATCTTCCAGATCGCTCCGCCCACCGCCGCAAGGACGACGAGCACAATAATGATCTTGCGCGCGGTACCTCCACGGCTCCCGCGCTCTTTCTGCTCCGGCGGCTGGGGCTCGCCCCGCAGGGGCGAGGCCGGGGGAACTCGAGGTGAGGCTTCAGTCAGCTGTGCGGACGACATGGTTTGAACCGTCTCCTCGAAGTGGGCCTCAACCCCTTGTTTTCTGGCTCCATGGCCAGCGTGCTGAATATTGGATGCGGCGCGTTGGCGCGAGCTGTGGGGAACAGGTACCGCAGATTCCCAGAATACCTGATTGACGAGACGGCGGCGCATAAGGTTTCGCGACGGGCCTCCGCCAGGGGAGAAGGACCTTTCGCAACAGACGTGTACCGGATATGCTCAAGGGAACGTGACAGGAGAATCCCAACCCGAAAAGACAGCGGGTTCCGCAGCCGTGTTGCCCGTTGCGGAGCCACTCTGCGTGGATCTCGACGGCACACTCGTCAAGTCGGACACGCTGGTCGACAGCGTGCTTGTGCTGGCGCGCCAGAGTCCGGGATCCCTGCTGGCGCTGCCCGGCTGGCTGCGCGGAGGCAAGGCCGCCTTCAAGCAGAAGATCTCCGCCCATGCCGCCCTCAATGTAACGCAGCTTCCATACAACCAGGAGCTTCTCGCGTATCTGCGGGAGCAACATGCAGAGGGCCGTCAGATCTATCTCGCAACAGGCGCCGACGCCGCGCTGGCCGAACGTGTCGCCGCCTACCTGGGAATCTTCGCCGGGGTGCTCGCCTCCGACGGTGCGGTCAATCTCACCGGCAGGAACAAGCTGGCCGCCTTCCAGGCACGCTTCGCCCAGGGCTTCTCCTATATCGGCAATGCCCGGCCGGACGTCCACCTGCTCACCGCCTGCATCCACCCGATGGTGGCCAATCCCCACCGGTCCCTGCTCAGCGGGCTGCGCAGTGCCGGGGTACAGCCGGTGCGAACCTTTCGGGACTCGACCCATCCGCTCAAGGCCTGGATGAAGGCAATCCGGCTTCATCAGTGGGCGAAAAACACCCTCATCTTCCTGCCGATGCTCCTCGCCCACGTGCAGGGCACCGGCCAGATCGGCGCGGCGCTGCTGGCCTTTCTCAGCTTCGGGCTGGCGGCCTCCGCAACGTACATCCTCAACGATCTGCTGGACCTCGAAGCGGACCGGCACCATGCACGCAAGCGCCGGCGGCCCTTTGCGGCAGGGGACATCTCCCCAATCGCCGGGGTGCTCACAATCGCCCTCTTTGGGTTCCTGTCCCTGGCCGCGGCAGTGCTGGTTCCCCGCGTCCTGGCGAGTCTGCCGCCGCATCTCGGTTCCGACACCCCGCAACGTTTTCTGGAGTGGCTGCTGGTGTACGCAGTCTCGACAACTGCCTATTCGCTCTGGTTGAAGCGCATGGTGCTGGTCGACGTAATCGTCCTCTCCGGGCTCTACACCATCCGCATCCTCGCCGGCGCAGCCGCCACCCTGGTCGCCATCTCCCCCTGGCTTGCGGCCTTCAGCATCTTCTTCTTCCTCTCGCTGGCCTTTGTAAAGCGCTTCTCCGAGCTCGAAAGTCTGCGGCTGCGAAGAGAGGAAGAGGGCAAGCCGGCGGGTATGTCCGGCACGCTCAAGGGCCGCGGCTACCGCATCGTCGACCTCGAACAACTGCGCAGCTTCGGCACCGCCAGCGGATACGCCTCCGTAGTCGTCTTCGCGCTATACATCGGAAACCTCAGCTCCGCCGAACTATATCGCCACAACGGCCGCCTCTGGCTCCTGGTGCCCGTCCTTCTGCTCTGGCTCAGCCGTCTGTGGCTGCTGGCCTCCCGCGCCGACCTGCATGAAGATCCCGTGGTCTATGCCATCACCGACAGACGCAGCCTGCTGCTTGGCGCCGTAGTCGTGGCCATCGTCTTGTCGGCGTTGTAACTGTGCGCCGAGGTGAATCTCTTCTAAGATGAAGACGCGCGATATACTTCGCCTCTTACACGAAGACGGCTGGTAGCAAAGCTCGCAGCGTGGCAATCATCGGCGGTCCAAGCATCCGGTCAAACCTGGCAAAGTTACCGTTGCAGGTCTCCGGCTGGCGAGATGGCGGAAGGCACCTACATGAATATTCTGAAACAGGCAGGTCTGAAGAAATGAAAGAATACGCCGCAGTCTTCGAGCAGACATCGACCGGTTGGAGCGCCTATGCGCCTGACCTCCCTCGCTTGGGAGTCGCCGGAGCAACGTTCGACGCTACCGAAGAGTTGCTCTGCGACGGCATCCTCTTCCACATCGAAGGCCTGCTCGCAGAGGGTGAGACGGTGCCGGAACCGACGACTCGCGTCGCCAGAATGCCGGTGTCAGCTTAGCTCATGAGTGATTCCGTTCCAAGCCTCACATCCTACGATGAAGCTTCTCTGCAGGCTGCCTTCGACGCACTGCAAATAGAGGTGAAAGCTTCGAGTGCCAGCGTCTCGAACGAGGCAGAGCGGGAAGCGTTCCGCCTTGCCTGGCTCGGCCGCAAGCAAGGCCGTCTCAAAATGGTCTCGGATGCCTGGCTCAAGACAGCGCCACCCGAATCCCGCAAGGCGCTGGGCATACGCTTCAACATCCTCAAGCAGGCGATTGAAGCAGCGCTGGCTGAACCCGACGCTGCGGCTTCTGGTCGCCCTGCTGCGTCTCTCGACATCAGCCTGCCCGGTACGGTACGCACGCCCGGAGTCGCCCAC
This sequence comes from uncultured Acidobacteriaceae bacterium, assembly GCA_963791875.1. Classification (GTDB taxonomy): domain Bacteria; phylum Acidobacteriota; class Terriglobia; order Terriglobales; family Acidobacteriaceae; genus Edaphobacter. The sequence goes on along the minus strand of CAWBUI010000013.1, from coordinate 27,795 downwards.
CCGCTGCTGAAGACGATGGACGAGGTGGTACGCGTCTTTCATCACCTCGGGTATTCCACCGCGCTCGGGCCGCAGGTCGAAAGTGACTTCTACAACTTCGAGGCACTGAACTTCCCTCCGGACCACCCCGCGCGCGACACGCAGGACACGCTGCTCGTCGCCGGCCAGCAGTCCCGCCCCGCGCGGGACCGGCTGCTCATGCGAACCCACACCTCGCCCGTGCAGGTCCGCACCATGATCGCCCAGGCACCTCCGGTGCGCATCGTCGTTCCCGGCAAGGTCCATCGCAACGACGCGGCCGACGCCACCCACTCCCCGGTCTTCCACCAGGTGGAGGGCTTGTGCGTCGATCGCGGCATCACCTTCTCCGACCTCAAAGGCACGCTGGACCACGCGATGAAGGCGCTCTTCGGCTCCGCCGTCACGACACGCTTCTTTCCCAGCTTCTTCCCCTTCACCGAGCCCTCCGCCGACGTGCAGATCTCCTGCATCTTCTGCGGCGGCAAGGGCTGCAGGAAATGCAAGCACTCCGGCTGGATCGAACTGCTGGGCTGCGGAATGGTCGACCCCGCAGTATTCGCCGCCGTAGACCGCGAACGCGTGGCTCAAGGGCGGGCGCCCGCCTACGACGGCGACCAGGGAGCCAAGGGCATCTCGGGCTTCGCCTTTGGAATGGGCGTAGAACGTATCGCGATGATCCTGCACGGCGTCTCCGACATCGGGCTGTTCTATTCAGGAGACCTGCGCTTTTTGGAACAGTTTGCCTAAGCCCGGTCACGGAAAGGCGCCCGCGCTGCTCGGCGGTTCCGTGCACCGGGCTGCCACGCTAAGCCGGAGCCTTATCCTCAAAGGAATGATTTGCAGTCCAGGACACCGCGTTCTCCGTGCCTGTGTTTGATCCGTTTTCTGACACGCAGTATGCGATCCGACGCAGGTAAGACCGAGTAAGAGACCGAAAGAGACCATGAAGATTCTGACCAAATGGCTGCGCTCGTATGTTCCGGGAATCCCCGTCGACGACCATCAACTTGCCGCCGACCTGACCCTGCGCGGCATTGCCGTCGAGGGAATGCATGCGCTTGGCGACCCTCCGGACGGCCACGTCGATGGGCATCTGTTCGAGATGGACATCACGACCAACCGCGTGGACGCGATGAATCACTACGGCGTGGCGCGTGAGGCAGCGACCATCTACGGCCTGCCGCTCGCGTCCCAGCACGCCGCAGTTGCAGGATCACCTGCAGCCAGGGCTTTTCCAGTGGCCATCGATCCAGCGGCGAAGGAACTCTGCGGACGGTTCACCGGGCGTGTGCTGCGCGATGTGCCGATTGCTCCGTCAAGCGGACGCGTAGCACACTACTTCGAACTTCTTGGGCTGAAGCAGATCTCGAATGCAGTCGATGCCTCGAACTTCGTGCTGCAAGGCATGGGGCATCCCACGCATGCGTTCGATCTCGACAAGATCGAGGGCGGCATCCTGGTCCGCCTCGCGCGCGCAGGCGAGAAGCTCAAGCTGCTCGACGGATCCGAGCTGACCCTCGCCGCCGACGACCTCGTGATCGCCGACCACCGCAAGGCGCTCTCACTCGCGGGCGTCATGGGCGGGTGGGACTCGATGATCACGCCCGCCACCAGGAACATCCTTGTGGAGTCAGCCTGGTTTGACCCCGCGATCGATTCGCCGCTCGGCCCGCCGCCACGGACTGCATACCGATGCCTCGCACCGCTTCGAACGGGGCGCCGACTTCAACGCAGCTCCAATAGCCAACGCGCTTGTGTCCGAGCTCATCCTCGCGTCGGGCGGCTTCGCAGAAGGCGAGCTGATCGACGTCGCGATACCCGAGGCGCGAAGCCGCACCGCCGACAGGCTCCCAATCGCGCTTTCCGTCCAACGCGTTCAGCGACTGCTCGGATCTACCGTCGAGGATCGCCCACACAGCACAGACGGCACGCACCTCTCGGCGCTCACCGCCGAATTGATCAGCCAATACCTCACGTCCCTCGGCTGCCGGCTCATGCCCCAGCCCACCAGCGCAGGACAGCTTCCTGGTCCATCTACCTTCATGGCGGCTCGACCTCGAACGCGAGATCGATCTGATCGAAGAAGTCGCGCGGGTCTTCGGCTACAACCGCTTTCGCAACACGTTGCCTGCGCCGCTCGCCGTGATCGCCCACCCGACAGCAGCCGCCGAACACGCAGTCCGTTCCCGGCTGCCGCGCGCTCGGCCTCACCGAGGCAATCTCCACCACGTTCGCCTCGGACCGCGACGCCGCCGTATTCCCTGGCCTCGGCACCCAAACGCCGGTAGCCCTCGAGAACCCGCTCTCCGAAGAAGTCCGCCTGCTCCGCCCCTCGCTGCTTCCAGGCATGGTAGCCATGCTGGCGCACAACCTGAACCGCGACGTCCGCGAGGTGCGGCTCTTTGAGGCCGGGGCTGCCTTCGCGGGATCAGCAGATGCAGTGGTGGAGCGAGAAAGCCTCGCAATCGGCGTAACCGGCGAAGCATCGCCCACGGCGCTGCACACCGCAAAGGATGCCGGCTTCTACGAGTTGAAGGGCGCGATCGAGTCCCTGCTGGCGCTCTTTGCGCCCCGTACCGCCGTTGCCGCCGCGAGTGCCGCAGAGCAGACCAGTTGGATAGCCGAGACGCCGGCGTGGGCAGAGGCAGGGCGCGGAGCGTCCGCGATGCTCGCCGGTTCGATGGTCGCCCAGGTCGGTGAGCTTTCCCTGGCCCAGCGCGACGCCCGCAAGCTGCGCCAGCCCGTGTGGCTGGCCGAGGTGGATCTTGCCGCACTGTATGCCCTGCCGCTGCGTACGGCGACAGCGCGGGAGTTGTCGCGCTTCCAGGCAGTCGAGCGCGACTTCTCGTTCCTCTTCGACGATGCACTCTCATGGTCCACCGTAGCCGAGGCGTTGAACAAACTGCACATCGCGGAGATGGTGCGCATCGTGCCCGCAGAAATCTTCCGCGACACCAGGGGCACCGCAGTCCCGCGCGGACACTATGCCCTGCTGGTGCGCTGTACGTTCCAGTCAGCCGAACGGACGCTCCGCGAAGAGGAACTCGCGGCCTGGTCAGGTGCAGTGGTTGCGGCGATGACGGCCCTGGGCGGTGTGCAAAGAGTGTGAGCGATATCCACCCCCGTGTCGCGGCTATACTTTGCGGTATGGCTTCCGGTGTGAGTTTGGATGAGTTTCAGGCGCTCGAACAGCGTGTTCTTCGGGCGGTAGAGATTGTGAAGCAGGAGCGCGCTGCGCGGGCCTCGGCAGAGGCGGAGCTAGGGCGTGTGCGCGAAGAGTTGGCCGCAGTGAAGGCCTCCTCAGAGGCTGCGGAGCAAGCGGCCGCCAGCCGGGATGCGGCCGCAAAGACTGAGCTCGATTCGCTGCACGGTGAGCGCGAAACGGTCCGGCGGCGTGTGGAGAAGCTCCTGGCGCAGATGGACGAACTCGGCTGAGGGTAAGCTGGTGCGCGTAGGCCAGACCTGCACCGGCCGATAGCCGCGGCCAATAATCGCCGGGAATCCTAACGCCAATAATTCGCCGGGAATAACCAGTAATCGCCGTGGAATAAAAGGAGCACCGAATGGATCGATCCGGAATGCCAGCGGACGGAGGCGCAATGGAACTGGAGCCGGGCGTGCCCGCGCCGGTCAGTGTGGAGATCTACGACCAGGTGTACACGTTGCGCGGAACCGATCCCGGGCACATCGAGCAGTTAGCCGAGCTTGTGGATGGCAAGATGCGCGCCGTCGCCTCCCAGGGCACAACCGTGGATTCGCTGCGCGTCGCAGTGCTCGCCGCATTGAATATCGCCGATGAACTGCTGGCGGTCCGCTCGCGGTACGAAGCACTCGTAGGAAGCGCAGGCCAGACCCAGGAGAGCCTCCGCAGCCGAGCCGGAGCGCTGTCCGGAATGCTCGACGAAGTATTAGAAGATCGCCGCGCCGGATAACTCCACCTACCAGCTTCCGTTGATAATCCCGGGAAGTATCACTAACTGCTCTTAGTCACCACAGATCGGAGGAGTAACTGGTCACCAGTCCTCTTACCGATTCACAGTCATCCATGACGCCTCTTAGAAGTCAGGGAATTCACCGTCGGCCCCCACGCTGACACGTTGTACTCAGCAGCTTGCAACTTCACCAGCGTAACGCCCGAGATGCCGTCGGCCTCTCTCCTCAGCACCGCGTTGCCTTCACCCGCCAAGCAGTGTCGCTCACCCGCAACACTGCCTGGCTTGAATCGCGTGCTTGCAAAGCAGCCACCTTGCGGTTAGCATCCAACGTAGAGACCGGCCTGCAAAGCAGGTGTGGGGAATAACGCTGGTTGAACCAACATTCATTGAACAGGGATCTAGCTCGTATACATGGTTCGGTGTGCAGTGTCCGCCAGTCCGGAATGCCTAAAGAGCCACGGCCGGATCCCGCCGTCTTAGGACGGGTTCACCAGCGCCTCACTGCACGGCCCCGTGGGTCGGTTTTCTATTACTAGCCGGTCGGTTGATCAGCCGATCGGTTTTTCTTTTTGAGCTGCATACCGCTGCGGATGACCTGCAGTTCTACACTGGGTGCCGTGGAGTCCTTCGTCAGTCTCGGACACGTTCATCTTCCGATCTTCGGGCTCTTCGTGGCTGCCGGGCTGATGGGTGCGATGGCGCTTGGGCTCAAAACCGCGCGCCTGTCCGGCGTCGATCCAGACGCCCTCTGGGATCTGGGCGTCGTTTCCATGCTCGCCGGATTTCTGCTCTCCCGCCTTCTGCTTGTCGCCGAAAACGTGTCCTTGTTTCTGCGCTTCCCAATGGCTCTGCTGGAGCTTCCAGCGCTGAGCGCAGGCGGTGTGCTGCTCACCATCGTCATCGCCCTCTGGTACATCCGCCACAGGGAGCTTTCCTTCATCGGTGTCGTAGAAGCCGACATCCCCGGCGCCGCACTGGTCGCGTGCTTCTACAACCTAGGCCGCTTCGCCGGCGGCACGCGTGAAGGCATGCCCACCGCTGTCCCCTGGGCCGTAAGCTCCGCGTTTGGCCGCGTCCATCCCTTCGAGCTGTATATGGGGGCTGCGTGGCTCGTTGTCTGTGGCATCACCGTGGCCATCCTGCGCCGCCGGCCCCGGCGCGGCGAGACCCTGGGCTGGGGCATGATCCTGTGCGGATTCGCGAATGCCGTCGGAGACTTCTTCCATCTGCCAAACCTGCTCTACGGCACCGAACTGCTGGATCGCATCCAGGTGCGCGGCATTGCATTGATCGTGATCGGGGGCCTGCCTCGTGGCCTGGCGTATGGCGACGCCTGTGCGGTCCCGGACCACCGCATCTGAGGTGCAGGATGCCATCTAAAAACATGCTGCAGAAGGGCGAGCGGCGGAACTCCGTACGCGCCGAGTACAGGGCGACACGCGGCGTCGAGCCTGTCGAACCGGAGCCGGAGCCCGAAATCCCGGTGCTCGATCTCGACGAGGACACGGAGTTCGAAGACGGCGTCCGCACCTTCCTCGCCGATGCAGCCGCAGCCGGCCGAGCGGCTCGACGCCTACCTCGCGCACGCATTGCCCGAGGTCAGCCGGGCGCGCGTGCAGATGCTCATCGAAGCAGGCCAGGTGCGCGTCAACGGCGCCCCAGCCGAAGGCCAGCCTGCGCCTCGCCGGTGGGGAGCGCATCGAGATCGAAGGCGAGCCGCATCCCGCTCCGCTCCACGCCACACCCGAAGACATTCCGCTCGACATCCTGTATCGAGGATGAGTTCCTGGCCGTAGTGAACAAGCCCGCGGGGATGATGGTCCACGCAGGCGCCGGCGCGACGGACGAGGCGCGCAATCGCGGAACGCTGGTGAATGCGCTGCTGCATCATCTCGGCGCGTCTCTCCGGAGTCGGCGGAGACGTCCGGCCCGGGCATCGTGCATCGGCTGGACAAGCGACCAGCGGCGCGATCGTCGTCGCGAAGGACGACGTGACCCACCGCAAGCTGGGCGAGATGTTCTCCGAGCGGCAGATCACGAAGCGGTACATCGCGCTGGTGCATGGGTGGGTCGCGAAGGACGACGTGACGGTGAACCTGCCGATCGCGCGCGATGCTCGTGCGGCGGACGCGAATGACCACCCGCCGGGCGGACGGCCGCACCGCGGTCTCGCATGTGCACGTGCGTCGAGCGGCTGCAGACACCGCTTCGGCAAGTTCTCCCTGGTCGAGGTCTCGATCGAGACCGGTAGGACCCACCAGATCCGCGTGCACATGCAGGCGCTGGGCTACGCCGTCGTCGGCGATACCCTCTACGGCGCCCCCGCCAGAATAAGGCTCACCCCGCCCAGCCCTGCCGCGCCCAGCCCCACCGCGCCCACAGGAGCCGCGGACGAGGCGCTTGAGCTGAACCGGAACTTCCTCCACGCAGCGCACCTGGAATTCGCGCATCCGCGCACAGGTATACCGGTGTCGGTGGATGTTCCTCTTCCGCGGGAGTTGCAGGCGTTTCTGGTCCGCCTGACGGACGGCCCGGGCCGCAGTTGAGTAGAATCATCCGGTGAACGCTTTGGATGTGTTGATGGGTCAATGGAAGCGCCGTGGGAACCCTCTGCGCGTGATGTGTTGTGCAGGTTTGCTGGCACTGGGCTCTGCGGGGCTCGCGCAGGCGGGTATGGCCCCTGCTTCTTCAGGCCCTTCGGCCGCGACTCCCGGCGGGGGTTCTGCTCCCGCGGCCCCTCCCGCGCAATCGCCGAACTCGGGTACGGCTGCCCCCCCGTCAGCAACCTCCCCGGCACCCACCGCTGCACCTGCCCCACCCCCGGGCGGTTCCACTGCGCCTGACGGCGGCAACGCCCCGCCTCGGGGAACGAGCCCGTGGCCGACCATCACCGTGCAGGCAAACGAAGTCAACCTGATCTTCACGGTGACGGACAAGAAGGGCCACTTCATCACCGGCCTCAGCCAGTCCAGCTTCGGCCTGCTCGACGATGGGCGCCCCCCGGTCGCCGTGCTGCGGTTTACCCAGCAGACCAATCTGCCGCTGCGTGTAGGCATCATGCTGGACACCAGCAGCTCCATCCGGCAGCGATTCCAGTTCGAGCAGGACTCAGCCATCGAGTTTCTGCTCCAGGTCCTGCACCGCAATGACCGCGCCTTCGTGGAAGGCTTCGACATCCAGACCGATGTCACGCAGGGCTTCACCAACAACGTCGACCTGCTGAACCAGGGCGTGCGCAAGCTGCGTCCCGGAGGCGGCACGGCGCTGTACGACGCGCTCTACCGCACCTGCCATGAGCAGATGCTGACCCTGCGCGACCCCGGCTCCGTCCGCAAGGCGCTGATCCTGGTCTCCGATGGCGAAGACAACTACAGCCACGCGCTCGAGTCCGACGCGATCAAGGAATGCCAGCGCGCAGACACCATCGTCTACGCCATCAGCACCGACGTAAGCCCCAGCCGCACCAAGGGCGACGACGTGCTGCGCGCAATCGCCGAAGCCACCGGCGGCCAGGCCTTCTATCCCAGCCGGATCGAAGATGTGGCCCAGGGCTTCAAAAACATCGAAGAAGAGCTGCGCAGCCAGTATTCGCTGGTCTACAGGCCCGCCGACTTCAAGGACGATGGCTCCTTCCGCACCATCTACCTGCAGGCCACCGATCCCCGCTTCCACGTCAGAGCCCAGAAGGGCTACTTCGCCCCCCGCCCAGCCGGCCAATAACCCCCGAAAGCAGCCCGTAAACCGCCCAACCGGCCAATAACCCCCAGCCAATATCCCCCTCCACCAACAAAGAACCGGGTGGCCCATCCTTTGCAGCTTCATCGCTAAGGGCGGGTTATTCGCGCCACCCGCGAACCGCCCTCTCCACCCCACCCCCACAAAATAGCCCAGCCATACTCCCGTCAACTCGCCCGATAATCTGCCCCCCCGGATAACTCTCGCCGCAAATCCGTGTCCAACTATTCAGGAGATTCCACCATGCGACTCCCGCGCCCGTTCCCCTGCATCGTCTTCGCGCTCGGCCTCGCCACCTCAGCCGTGGCGCAGATGCCGCCAGGTGTGCCGCAGAATCTCGACGCCCTCACCAGCCAGCCTGCCAGCCACATGGGCTACACCTTTGATCGCTCCCAGCTCCAGGCCGCCGCCGGTGTGCTCGAATCCAGCGGCCTCGACCCCGACCGCGCCGCCGCCGCCCTCTCCAGCATCTCCTTCGACACCTACCGCTTCCGCGAGCCGGCCTTCTATACCCCCGAAGCCATGGGTGCAATCATCGAGGCTTACCGCCGCGCCGGCTGGAAGCACCTCGTAGACGCCGGTTCCTCGCCCGCGGCCTCCGCCCAGCCCAAGGCCACCATCACCGACGTTTGGCTCCACTTCAGCGGTGCCGACATCGACCACGTCACCGTCCTCCTGCGCGGCGTAAAGGACATGAACTTCATCCAGGTCGCCGGCGATCTGCGACCCCTCGACCTGCTCCATTTAGCCGGCCACTTCGGTATCCCAAAGGTTGATCCAGGCGCCGTGATGGTGCCCGCGCCCGACGGACGATAAGCCCGCTCAGCCCCGCGTGCGCTTGTAGAACGGCAGCGCCACCACCCGCGCCTTCACCAACTGCCCGCGAATCTCTACCGCCACCACCTCGTCGTGCCCGGCGTACTGCACCGGCACATACGCCATCGCAATATTCTTCTTAAGAAACGGCGCAGGCGAGCCGCTGGTCACCTCGCCAATCCGTTCGCCCGAGACCGCACAAACCGGGTACCCATCCCGCCCGATCCCCCGCTCCACCATCTCCAGACCAACCAGCTTCCGCGCAGGGCCACCCTGCTGCTGAACCCCCCGCAGCGCCTCCAACCCCACAAACTCAACGCCCTTCTCCAGCTTCGCGTAACGCCCCAGGTTCGCCTCAAACGGGTTGATCGTCTCGGAAATCTCGTGCCCATAAAGCGCCATCGCCGCCTCCAGCCGCAGCGTGTTGCGCGCCCCCAGCCCGCACGGCACAATGCCAAACTCCTCGCCCGCCTCCAGGATCTCCGTCCAGACTCGCGCCGAAGTAGCCTCGTCCGACGGGATGTAAATCTCGAATCCGTCCTCCCCCGTATAGCCCGTGCGCGCGATCATCACGTTGTACAAGCCGGCAACCTTCCCCCAGGTAAACCAGTAGTTCTTGATCGTGCTCAGGTCCGTGTCGGTGAGCTTCTGCAGCGTGGCCTGCGCCTTCGGCCCCTGGATCGCAAGCTGCGAATACAGGTCCGAGTAGTCGCTCACATGCGCGCCCGACATCCCCCCAACCTGCTTCCGCACCCAGGCCACATCCTTCTCCCGCGTGCCCGCATTGATCACGATCAGGTAGTCATTCTCCGAAAGTTTGTGCACGATCACGTCGTCCACAAACGTCCCATTCTCATACAGCATCGCGGAATACTGTGCCTGCCCCACCGCCAGCTTCGACGCGTCATTCATGCACAGCCGCTGCACCGCCGCCAGCGAGTTGGGCCCACGCAGTTGAATGTCGCCCATATGGGACACGTCGAAAAGCCCCACCCCCGTCCGCACCGCCATGTGCTCCGCAATCAGCCCGGAGTACTCAACAGGCATATCCCAGCCGCCAAAATCTACCATCTTCGCGCGGTGCGACTTGTGAGTGGCATGCAATGCAGTACGGCGCAGTTCAGTCGCGATTTCGGCCATGGTGGAAGCTCTCCAGATGCTCCTCTCATTATCCTGCAAGACAAGCGTTCCGCACGAGCGCCGCCGTCCAACCCTCTCCCCACCGCTTCAGGCAAGCCCGCGCCCGCCACTTATACTCATCTCGTCCGTCGCTTACGGACGGGAAACATCCCTTGCCTCTTCCCACCCGCCAACTCGCTGCATTTCTGCTTTCACTGGCCGCCTGCGCGCCGCTCCAGGCTCAGGCTCCGCCGCTGCTGGCACTCGACAGCCCCCGCCCCTCGCCCGCCGCCTTCCCCATCGCCGCCGACGGTCGCCCAGCCGCAATCTACATCGGGCCGAACAATCCCGACACCGTCCGCGTCGCCGCCCAGGCGTTTGCCACCGATGTGCAAGCCGTCACCGGAACCCGCCCGCAGATCCTCACCACGCTCACCGGAAAGCTTCCCGGAGAGATCATCGTCGCCGGCGTCCTGAACCACTCCCCCGAGATCGACGCACTCGTCTCCTCCAGACGCCTGGCCACGACCGAGATCGCCGGCCACTGGGAGTCTGCCCTCACCACCACCATCGCCAATCCGCTCCCCGGCCACCCCGAAGTCCATCAGGCCCTCATCATCGCGGGAGCAGACCGCCGCGGCGCCGCCTTCGCCCTCTTCACCCTCTCCCGCGCCATGGGCGTCTCCCCGTGGACCTGGTGGGCCGACGTCCCCGTCCCGCACCACACCGCCGTATATGTAACCGCCGGTGATCACCTCCAGCCCAGCCCCTCCGTCCAGTACCGCGGCATCTTCCTCAACGACGAGGACTGGGGCCTCCGCCCCTGGGCCGCCAAAAAGATGGACCCGGCCATCGAACCCGCGCACGACGGCCAGCCCGCCAAAGGCAACATCGGCCCCCACACCTACGAGCACATCTTCGAGCTCCTCCTCCGCCTCCACGCCAACTCCCTCTGGCCCGCCATGCACCCCGGCTCGCTCGCCTTCAACGCCGTGCCCGAAAACGCCCGCCTCGCCGACCGCTACGGCATCGTCATGGGCGGCTCCCACTCCGAGGCCCTCCTCCGCAACAACGTCGGCGAATGGAACGAAGCCCCGCCGCCCGCCGGCAACGGCCGCTGGAACTACCAGACCAACGCCCCCGCCATGCGCGACTACTGGAACGCCCGCATCGCGGCCAACGGCGCGTACGAAAACTTCTACACCGTAGGTCTGCGCGGCGTGCACGACTCCGGCCTCGAAGCCTCCGGCAGCCGCGAAGTTAAGGCTCATCTCGTCGAAGACGTGATGGCAGACCAGCGCAAAATCCTCACCGACCACATCCCCAAACCCATCGCCCAAATCCCCCAGGTCATCTGGCTCTACAAGGAGTCGCTCGACCTCTACCGCGCCGGCATGCAGGTCCCGCCCGATGTCACCCTCGGCTGGACCGACGACAACTACGGCTACCTCCGCGAACTCCCCACCGTCGCCGAGCAGAAGCGGCCCGGCGGCTCGGGCGTCTACTACCACGTCTCCTACTGGGGCGCCCCGCACGATCACCTCTGGCTCGCCACCACGTCCCCCGCCCTCATCCGCGAAGAGATGTCCAAGGCCTACGACCACAACGCCCGCAAGTACTGGATCCTCAACGTAGGCGACCTCAAGCCCGCCGAACTCGACATCGACTACTTCCTCCAGCTCGCCTGGAACGAGCCCGCCACCGCCGCCCTCACCGAGCCCGCCTGGCTAACCCAATGGCTCACCGAACAATTCCCGACCACTCAGGGCCACGCATTCGCCGGAGCCCCAGCCCTCACCAAACCAAACACCCCGGGTGCCCCATCCACGCCCAACACAAACAGCCTGGGTGCCCCATCCATGACAGCTTCACCGTCATGGGTGGGACGTACAACGTCGACTAACCAACCCTCCCCGGGTGCCCCATCCACGCCCAACACAAACAGCCCGGGTGCCCCATCCATGACAGCTTCACCGTCATGGGTGGGACGTACAACCTCGACCAACCAACCCTCCCTCGCCACAAGCCTGGCCGACATCCTCACCCGCTTCTACGCCCTCAACTTCATCCGCAAACCGGAGTTCATGGGCTTCAACGGCTACAACGACGGCATCAACCGCACCGCCTTCAACCCGCTCGCCTGGGGCACCCTCCCCGGTGACCCAACGACTCCAGACCCACCAGACCAGAACCACGCCCGCTCCGCCGCGTGGTCGCACCTCAGCGATCAGGCCCAGGACCTGGCCCAGACCGTTCCGCCCGAGTACGCCTCCGCCTTCTTCGAACTCATCGGCTACCCCGTCCAGGCCGCCGCCGCCATGAACCACAAATTCCTCTCCACCGACCTCACCTACCTCGACGCCCACACCCACAACGGATCCGCCCTCGCCACCGACACAGCGCAAGCCCAGGCCGCCTACGACACCATCCAGACCCTCACCGCCCGCTACAACTCCCTCGAAAATGGCAAGTGGGACGGCATCATGAGCGCCCACCCCCGCGACCGCCACGTCTTCGAAATGCCCCGCACCGCCACCCTCGCCGACGCCAACACCCCACTCCCCACCGCCTGGGCAGCCGGCCAACCCGTCTCCCCACCCATAGCCCCCGGCTTCGTCGAGCAGGACTCCACCGTCTCCATCAACGCCGCCCACTTCACCCGCAAGTCCGACGGCCCGCGCGCCCACTGGAACGTCCTCCCCTACCTCGGCATCTCTCCCGGCGGCTCCGTCCTCTTCGGATCCCCCGGCCTCCTCGCCAACAACAACACACCCGGCCAGCTCCTGCCGGGTGCCCCCGGTCTCGCTCCTGAGACCCGGGATCGAACGCCCGCAGGATCCGCCCCCTTCCTCGAGTACACCTTCACCACCACCTCCTCCGGCCCCGCCACCCTCACCCTCCACCTGCTCCCCACCTTTCCCATCGACACCGATCACCGCCTCCGCTACGCCGTCGCGCTCGACGACCACCCCCGCGTCCAACTCGACGCTGCCCCCCGCACCGCGTCCACCGGCGGCCCCGCCAACTCCAATGGCGACGGCCCCTCAGACACCGAATGGCCCCAGAACGTCCTCCGCAACTCCGCCGTCGTCACCCTCCACCTCTCCACCCCGCTCTCCCCGGGAGCCCACACCCTCCGCCTCTTCTACATCGACCCCGGCGTGGTCTTCGAACACCTTGTCCTCACCTTTCCCGGCGCCCCACCCGCCTACCCCGTCCCCCCGGAGACCGGAATCCCACCCGCCCGCTAACGGGCAAATTCCAAAAGCTGTCAAGCCCCCATATCTGTTGAAAACCTTCTAAACCGCACAAACAAAACGAAATAAAGCTCACAGAAAATTGGCCGTTTAGTTTCACTCCAACAGCTACAATTAAAGAAGAAGCAACGGAACAGCCCGGCGACCAACGCCGGGCTTTCTTTTGCCCAGAAAGCCAGTCGCTCCACAGTCGACGCCGAAACCGGGGATCTGCCCGCGTGGTTGGAGATGCGTTCCATAGCCCCCTGTAGAGCCAGGTGCCCCATCCTAAGCGACAGTCCCACCGTCGCTTAGGGTGGGCTATCGTTTGCGGAAGCAAACGACCACCCCGGGCAATCGATCTGGCTCAAGCCGTCGGTAAACAGCCGTCATCTGGACCGAAAGGCGGCGCCGAAGAGGAGAAAATGCAAATTTCGCGCCGCCGTATCGCAAATCTTGCGCCGCCGCATTGCGGACTCGCTCGAACCGTTGACCCACCGGCAGTCGTTCAGGCATCGCCCGATTTATTATCCAACCCGACAACACGCCGGTTAACCAACCCGTCAGTCCCCTTGGCTAACCCGAGCGCGCTCAACAAATACTCGTTTGCCCCCCCGGGGGGGGTAGCACACCCGCCGCAATGCAATAATCCCGCATGCCCACCACTAGGAGCCTTCTCCACCTGATCCTCCTGCTCGCATCCTCCTGTGCCGCAGCACAAACCGCGCCGCCAACGTACGACATCCTCATCCAGAACGGCCACATCATCGACGGCACAGGCTCCCCCTGGTACTCCGGTGACCTCGCCATCCGCAACGGACGCATCGCAACCATCGCCCCCGCGGGCACCCTCAAGTCCGCGGACGCAAAGCAGCTGATCGACGCCCACGGCCTGGTCGTCGCCCCCGGCTTCATCGATATGCTCGGCCAGTCCGAGCGCACCATCCTCACCGAACCCCACGTTCCCTCCAAGCTCTTCCAGGGCATCACCACCGAGATCACAGGCGAAGGAAACTCAATCGCCCCCCGCAACGACGCAATGATCGCTGCGAACCTCCCACTCGCAATCCCGCCCGGGGCCACCATGCCGCCCGGGGCCACCATGCCGCCCGGTGCCAGTGTTCCGCCCGGTCAGCTACCAACCGAGCCTCCGACGCCTGAGTTCCGCACCCTCGCCGAGTACTTCCGCCGCCTCGAAGCCCAGGGCACCGCAATCAACCTGGGGACGTACGTAGGAGCCGCCACCATCCGCCGCATGGTTCTAGCCGACGACGACCGCGACCCCACCCCCGCCGAGCTCGCGCAGATGCAGGCCCTCGTGCACGATGCCATGCAGGACGGCGCCATGGGACTCTCCACCTCGCTCATGTATGCCCCCGGCGCCTTCGCGAAGACCCCCGAACTCATCGCCCTGGCGGAGGCCGCCGCAGCATCCGGTGGAATCTACGCCACACACCTCCGTTCCGAGGCCGACGCTCTCTTCCCCGCGCTCGACGAGGCGTTCACGATCGGCCGGCAAGCCCGCATCCCGATCGAGATCTTCCACCTCAAAGCCGCCGGGCCAACCAACTGGGGCAAGATGTCGGAGGTCGTCCGTCGCATCGATGCCGCCCGCGCCTCTGGACTCGACATCACCGCCGACACCTACGCCTACCCCGTCTCCGGCAACCCCGGCTCCGCGCTGCTCCCACCCTGGGTCCACGCCGGCGGCACCGCTGCGATGGTCGCCCGCCTCCACGATCCCCTAACCCGTCTGAAGATCCGCGAGGCTATCCTCCACGACCGCACCTGGGACAACGAGTGGTTCATGGTCGAGAGCCCCGCCGGCATCACCCTCGCCGCCACCTCCGACCCCACGCTCAAGCCCTACGCCGGCCAGACCCTTGCCGCCATCGCGCTCGCCCGCCACACAAACGCCATCGACACCGCCCTCGACCTCCTCGCCCTCGACCCCCGCCTCTCCGTCCTGCTCGCCACCATGTCCGAGCCCGACGTCACGCTGGCCCTGCGGCAGCCCTGGGTGTCGGTCGGTCTGGATGCTTCCGGCGCGGCTGCTCCCCTGCCCTCGCCGGCCGCATCGGGTTCTGCCGCGGCGTCCAGCCCGGCTGCGACGCCCGTCGGGCGGCATCCCCGTGCGTTCGGGACCTTTCCGCGGATCCTGCGAAAATACGTCCGCGACGAGCGGGTCCTCACCCTTTCGGACGCGATCCGAAAGTTCTCGGCCCTTCCTGCCGCCCGGCTCCACCTTGCAGATCGGGGCGTGCTGAAGGCGGGTCTGTGGGCTGACATCGTGGTGTTTGACCCCGCCATAATCCGTGACACGGCAACCTTCGCCCAGCCCAACCAACTCGCAGAAGGGATGCAGTGGGTCCTGGTGAACGGGGTGCCTGTGGTTGCGCGCGGAGTCCTAACGGAGGCTCTGCCGGGGAAGGTGCTTCGCGGGCCGGGCTGGAAGACATCTGCGCTAACAGAACCATCCGTCGCGCCCTGACCGGTGGAAGGCTCCGCCCCGCGGGACCCAGCCTTGCCCGCCGTCACCCGCTCCGCTACTCTTGAATTTATGTATGAGGATTTCACGGTAGCTGACCGCTGGACAGGCGAGTCCCTTCACTGCACCTGGAAGGCGAACATGGTTGCCATCGCAACCCGCCACGTGGATATGACGGACGTGCGCTTTGCCGTCAACGGGCGGCCGATGTGGATCGCCATGCCCAACGTGGCGTGGATCGAGCAGAAGCGGCGCAACGGCAAGGTCCTCACCGACTACCTCGCCGCCCAGATTGCGGGCCGGTACCTGAAGCAGGCCATCGAAAGCGGCTATGACAACGGACGCGAGATCTACACGATGACGGTGGACGAGGTCCTCGAACACGCAGAGGCGATCGTTCGCGAGGCAGGGTCCGTGTTCAAGCTGCCGTCGTTGCCAGTGATCAACGACGATGTGGACCCGGCGATCTCCTTCGGTGTGGCGCTGCCGAGCGAGCCTCCGATGCCGGGGATTGAGACCCGCGCGATTCCCCACACTTCACGATCGAATACCCCGTAAAGCTTTCAACTTTTCGTTCTCGAGACGTATGATTCGACACCGGACAGGCCTGCAGGCAGAGGCAAGTCCAGCGCGAGAGCGGAACCGGAGGGAGGAGCCGCCCCTTGCAGCGTCCCCATAAGCCGAAACCCACACGCCGGGAGGCACCCGCACCTATGCTCAGCCGCCGCCGCTTTCTTTCCACCCTGTCAGTCGTCACTGCGAGCGGAGCGCTGAAACCTTCCGCCGCGCTCTCGCAGGGCTTCGGGCTGTCGCATCTGCGGAAAAAGCCCACCCCCCCGCCGCCCGCCCCCTCGGCGGGTTTTGTCTACTTCGCCACGGACACCGATCACCACGTATCGCGTGGAATCTACCGGTCGCGCTTCAATACGGTGACGGGTACCCTGACTCCGGCGGAACTGGCGTTTGAGACGCCCCGGCCTGCGTTCCTGGCGCTTGCGATTACGGCGCAGAGCAGTGGTTCGCGGCGCCACATCTATGCGGTGAACGAGCTGGATGAGGCTAAGTCGACCGTGTCGGGCTTCCTGATGGACCCGACCACAGGCGCGCTGTCGGCCATCAACAAGGTGAGCTCGGCTGGGGCGGGGCCATGCTACATCTCCCTGGACGCTACGGGCAGGGCTGCGTTTGTGGCCAATTACGCCGGCGGGTCGATTGCTTCGTACCGGGTGGGGCCGGACGGTGCGCTTTCGGAGCCGGTGGAGCGCATCAACTACAAAGATCCCAAATTCGGTAAGCGCGGGCCGAACGCCGCGCGGCAGGACTCCCCGCACCCGCACTCCATCCATCTCTCGCCAGATGACCGGTTCCTGCTGGTGAACGACCTTGGGTCGGACGAGATCTCGGTCTTCCCGGTGCATTCGGATACTGCCAGGCTGGGTCCGCCGGCGCTGTTTTCAAATGCGCGTCCGGGCTCCGGGCCGCGGCACATCGCCTTTCACCCGAACGGCCGCTGGGTGTACTCGATCAATGAACTCGATTCCACGATTGACCAGTTTCTGTGGTCGACCACCAGCTCGCGAACGACGCCGCAGGGGCTGCTGGTAAAGGCGGGACCGCCGGTGAAGACGATCGCGCCGGGTTATAACGTCAACCGCAACACTGCGGCCGAGATCGCGGTGTGCCCGGACGGGCGGTTCTTGTATGCCTCCAACCGCGGCGAAGACTCGCTTGTGGTGTTTTCGATTGCGCCCACGGACGGTGCGCCTACGCTGATTCAGCGCCTATCCTGCGGGGGCCGAACCCCGCGGCACTTCACGCTTTCGCCCGATTCCCGTTGGATTCTATGTGGCAATCAGGACTCCGCGACGATAGCTGTCTTTCGGCGCGACCCGAGCACCGGGCGACTGACAGGACCCACGCAGACGATCCCCCTGGACTCGCCGATGTTTACCCTGTTCGCCTGATGGAGGCGCGCCGTTGTGCTGACCTGCGCGCGGCTGAGTGGTCCGCTACGTCGGACAGACAACCTTAAACGCAGCCCGTGCTTCCACTTCACCCCAATCACGGACTTTTGGGGCATCATAGAAGCATGACCCGCCCCTGTTTTCTTGTGATGGACCCCGAGCATCCCGGCAGCATCTCCACGCGGAAGCTCGTGATTGAGTCCGCCAAGTTCAACGTGATTACCAGCTACAACGCGAAAGAGGCGATCGAAACGCTGCGCCGCTTTCCTGGTGTGGATGGAGCTGTGCTGGACGGGCGGATCCAGGACATGGATATCGTGAAGGTCGCCCGGGAGTTGAAGAAGATCAACCCGAATCTCCCGTTGATCCTGGTTGATTCTCCGGGCGGAGACCTCCCGGCGCCGATGGACTTCCTGGTCGAGTCTCTGAATCCCCGCGGTCTGCTGGAGATGCTGCAGTCCCTCTGCCCGGAGGCGACGGAGTTCATTGAACAGAACGACCGCAAGCTCGAAGCCGAGCAGGAGCCGATGTAGCCCAGATGTTTGCGCGCACCCTGAGCATTGAACGGATTGACGCGGCAGGCGTCGCTCATCCCTGCCCCATTCGCCAGCTCGATAATTTTTCGATGCGCAACTTCACCAACGATGCAATCTTCGACGACACGCTTCCCGTCGCGGATGGGCTGCTTGAGGCAGGACTGCGAGTGCCTCTCGATCGGCTTAGAGCGGCGATGGAGGACTGGTTCCGGCGTAAGGCGTACCTCGAGCGGGCGGAGCATCTCCGCATCACCGAACTACCTTCTTGAGCTTGGTTGGGGTGCAGGGCTCGGCCACCCCTCCAGTGGCTTTGCGGCGCGAATGCTGCGCGCATGCGGCGCGAACTGCGTTAGTGGACGTCGGCGTCGAAGACTCCCGTCTCTACGGTAGAGGCGTGCTTCATCTGGATGAAGACGCGATAGCGGCCCGGAGCGGGGAAGCCGTAGGGGAACTCGACGGTGGGGGCGACGGGCTTGTCCATCCCAGGCATCCCAGCCATCCCAGCCATGCTGGACTCGGCGCTGCTGCCCTTCATGTCTGCCATCGCCGGATCGGCTGAGGCCGCGCCCGAGTTGGCCTGCGCGAGCTCCATCGCCGGCATTGCGGCCGAGCCCTCGGGGTGCGTGTGCGCAAACGTCGAACCATCAGCTTTAACCCAGGCCGCGTGGCCCGGCATGCCAAGGTAGGGCTGCATGTCTGGCGGCGGGCTTGCCGGTAGCATCGATTAAGGTAAAGCGGAAGCTGTACCCGGTGTTTGCGCTGATCGACGCGGGACGATCCCAGACCATGGTGTAGCCGTCCGGCAGCGTGTAGCGCGGGCCGAGCTCCCCGTCCGAGAGCGGCGGCGGCGCGGCGGCCGCGTCCTCGGGCGAGAGCGGCGCGGGCGTGAGGCCGGCCGGGACGGTGAGTTCAGTGGTGAGCGTCTGGGGAAAGCCGGAGCGGAAGACCACGTCCGCAAAAAGGCGGTAGGTGCCGGGCGGCATTTCCGGCAGGGCCGTGCGCAGGATGCCATTCGACTCGGTTCCGGGTACAAGCGCGGGATGAAGGTGGAACGCCGCATCCATACCGGGCTCACGGATGGCGTAAAGGTGCATAAGGTGCCCGTGGTCGAGGAGCCAGTCCTTGCTTTCGAAGGACTCCCAGCGGTGCTTGCGTCTCGTTGTAATCGCCGAACGACACGTCCAGCACATCGCCGTTCAGGCGGGCATGGAGGTCCAGCGGCTTGTAGATATCCTTCGCATAGTCGGCGGCCTCGACCCTCCACCACTTATCGCCGAGCAGGACGGCGGCGACCAGCAGCATCAGCGTAACGGCGCTCGCAATGCCGGCAGTGCGACGTCGCGAGGGGCTGGGAGTCTCGCCCGGCGGAAGCCGCGACTCGCGCACCGCCGCTGCCACGATGCTCGCCATGCCGAGAATCAGGATGATGCCAAGAATGGCGAGCGTGATCCCAAGCGAACGCTGCATGGGCAGGACCGAGAGCGGCATGGCCGGCACCGGGACACCCGCGGTCGCCTTCCCCGCCGCCCCATCCACAGTCAGGCGCACCTGCCACGAACCCGAGGCCATGAGCCACAGCGAGCCAGTGAAGAAGGCCGGGATCCGCCGCCGACACCTGCATCGCATCAGGCGTCGGCGGGTGCTTTGAAGCTTCGCCAATCATCGGCAGCGGGGTGATTTCGATGCTGCGGACGGGCGCGCCGGAGCTGCGCACCTCGACGGTAGCAACACCAGGAATCACCAGCGGCGTGCGCACCGTGACATACAGCCTGTAGGGTCCGGCCTGCACCTGCTCGAAGACGTCCTTCGAGCCAATGTGGGCGTGCGATGGCGTACACCACAGTACCGCGATGAGGAGGGCGATAACGCCGCGCACGTTGCATACCTTCGAGCCAGAACTCACCGCTGAACCCCGCGCATCCACCTGCCAAACGCCATGCCAATCCACGTCGAGATGGCAGCGTATACGCTCGCGCGCATAAGCCCCAACCAGATCACCAGGCCGTGGTCCGGCTTGAGCCACCGACGCATCCGGTCGAAGCCCGTGGGAAGCGAGTCATAGTCGAAGTAGATCGTGCCGAAGAAGCGATTCTGACTCGCCTTGGACATCAGGAAGCTGGCGAACGGCCACTCCACGGCCGCCAGCACAGCCACGAAGACGAAGCCTGAGACCACCGCCACCTGCCAGCGCTTCCAGGTCTGCGTCCTCTGCCACAGCAGGTCGAGCGCAAGCGCCGGGAGCACGATCAAAACGGGGAATTTCGCGGGGATCAGGTGCGTGACCGGGTTGAAGACCGGGCCAAGCTTGGGCTCTGCGGGCACAAGGGGCAGGATCAGGATCTCCGCCATCATGAACAGCGTGTAGATGGCAGCCGTCGATGTGGCGGCCCAGCGGAAGCGCGACGCCTCCGAGAATATCGCGAACATCACAGGCACTGCGATGGCCATCGCGACATAGGCGCCTGCGCTGTGCAGCTTGACGTCCCAGGTGTACTCCTGCAGAAAAAACATCTGCCCGCCGACCGATAAGCCGCCGAGATAGAGAAAGAGGATCTGCAGGTGCCGGATCAGACCGGGATTCGCCGGGCGAACAACCGTCTGCTGCGGGCGCGTCGCCGAGGATGCGGCCGACGCGCGAGCGTAGCCGTCCGAGGCCACCCCAGCGGGCGCCGCGGCATATCCCATGGCACGGTTCATCTGCGCGAGGATCAGGAAGAGCATGCCCACCGCCACGCCGCGGATCCCGAGAATCAGCACCGTATGCGGGGGCGAGACGATCTGCACGTCCAGCCCGTACGCGTTGTGCCACCAGTTGTCGAAGGGCGCGGAGGTAAGCATCGCCAGACCGCCCCATCCGGCGAGAAAGACTCCCAGCGGCGCGCGAAGTCCGAGGACGCTGACGGACGCGGCGCGCATCTCGGGATCACGTCCAAACGTGCATCGTGCGACCAGGTACAGCCCGACGATCCCTGCGAGCACGCCGCACAGGTAGATCATCATGTGCGCGGGGGTCCAGAAGCTGTCGCGACCGATGGTGCGGTGCCACGAGACGTCCCAGTTGCCGCCGATCGTCGATGAGGTGACCGCCGCGGCCCCGGTCCACAGGTACCACGGTATGCGCGCTGGCTGCGCCGCAACCTGACCCTCGGCGGTGGCTCGGCTGTGCGGCACAACAAATCCGGGATTCGCCGCTGTGGACATGAAGACCTCCCTGGGAAAGGTAGGGCTATCATACGCCGGGAGATTCATCTGCTCGGCGGCGCTGGCCGCGGACTGGGGCTCACGTCCGAGCCGGGCTAGCGCGCCGTTCCTGCAGGGGGAACGCACGTATAATTACGTTTTGACCTCTTGAGCGCAGGCGTTGGCTTAGCGGCCGTCGCGCGCACAGGTTATTTTCCGGAAGGCCCCATGACAGATCACATCAGAAAGCGGTTGGAAGAAGAGATCAGGGTGCTCGAGTACGAGTTGACGACCGAGCTGCCGGCTGAGATCAAGAAGGCGGTTGCCCTGGGGGATCTCAGCGAGAACGCCGAATATCACATGGCCAAGCAGCGCCAGGTCTTCGTAAACGCGCGGCTCGGCCAGTTGAAGAAGCGCATGGGCGAACTCGCCATGGTGAACATGGCCAACATCCCACATGACAAGGTGGGCTTCGGCGCGACGATTGTGGTCTTCGACTCAAGCAAGAACGAGGAGCTGACCTACAAGCTGGTGACCAGCGAGGAGTCGGACGTGACTTTGGGCCTCATCTCGACTACGTCGCCAATCGGCCGCGCGCTGCTGGGCAAGCAGGTAGGCGACACAGCGACCGTAGTCACGCCCAACGGCAAACGGGAACTCGAGGTCCTGAAGTTGACCACCATCCATGACCTGCCCGATGATGTGGACGTTGCGAACAGCGATGTCGCGGCAAAGTAGCACAGCGGTGGCCCGGGGCCAGACGAGCTGCGGCAGAGAACACAGGGAAACAACGGCTCCACGATGACCTGGACAAGCGCATTCGGCAAGGGCAGCGGCTGGCTGCTGCAGAAGATCGTCAACGGTCTGGCGCTGACCAGAATCTCGCCCAACTACCTGACCTTCATCGGGCTTGTGATCAACATCATTGCCGCCTGCTTCTTCGGCTTTGCGCGCGGCCACAACGCGAATCGGATGTTCTTCTACGCCGGGCTCATCATTATCGGCGCCGGTGTCTTCGATATGGTGGATGGCCGGGTGGCTCGGCTCACAAACCAGGTCTCAGTCTTCGGCGCATTCTTCGATTCGGTGATGGACCGCTACTCGGACGTGGCCATCTTCTTCGGCCTGCTCATCTACTACGCACGCGGCAATCGGCTGTTTTATGTGGGCCTGGTGGCGTTTGTGATGACGGCGTGCGTAATGGTGAGCTACACCCGCGCACGTGCCGAGGCGCTTATCGGCACGTGCAAGGTGGGTTTCATGGAGCGGCCGGAACGCATCGTGTGCGTTATCCTGGGCGCGCTGTGCAACCGGTGGGGTGTCATGGCTCCGTGCCTCTGGGTACTCGCACTGTTTTCCACCCTCACCGTGATTCACCGGATCCGCTACACCTACCTGGAAACAGAGCGCCGCAAGCTTATCGCCGCAGCGCGCTGATCGCTGGCGGGTTTCTCTACTTTGCGGGGTGCTCCTCGCTCGTTGCTGTCGCAGCGGACTTCGTGCCCGTCATGCGTACGGCCTTGTCCACAATGTCATACAGCAGCTGGTCGTGGTCTTCCTTCGCCTGCGCGCGGATATACGCGCCGGCCTTCTTGCCCGCCTCGGGCGAGTCGGGGAGGGTGAGGTTCCGGTTCGCGGCAGAGATGGCCGCAAGTTCCTTCACGATCTCAAAAAAGTTCGACTCATCCTTGCCCGCCAGGATCCACGCCTGATGAACGGTCGCCGTGAGGATCTGGTCCGTCGTCCACGTGCGCGGCGTAGTTGAACCGGGTGCTGTGATGGTATCCGTCGGAGCGGTGGGCGCCTGCGCCATTGCCGTCTCGTCGCTGGGTACAGGCGAGGTTGGCGCCGGGATCGGGTCGTTCGCCGGGGGGGCTTCGCCCTGCTTCAGGTAGAGCGGGAGCTTCGGCGCGTCGGCGGGGTGAGCTGCAGGCTGCACGGCGGGTTGATCGGCCGGCTTCGCGGTGGTTACGGCTCCTGCCTGCGCTTGGCTCGCGGCGGCGGAGAAGATAAGTGTCAGGGCCGCTGCGGCGGTCATAAGTGTGCGGCGCTTCACAGTGCTGCGTTCGGGAATCATGGGTGCTCCTTGCGTGCGTGTTGCTCGATGAGTTGGTGGAGGCGAAGTCTAGTATTCGTTGCGGCGGGTGCTGTCCTGGTGGACCTTGCCGGCGACTGCGCCGACTCCCGCGCCTGCGGCTCCGCCGATCACGGCTCCCTTAAGGCCGCCGCCGAAGACCGCGCCTAGAACAGCTCCGCCGATGCCGCCGATGGCTGCGCCTTTGCCGGGTCCAATTCCGCCGGGCTGGTGGTAGCGGTCGTCGTATCCTGCGCGGTAGGTATCGTTGGGGCCGCGCTCGTACTCGCCACCCCGCCCACCTTCACGTACTCCCGTGCCGTAGTTGTTCGGGAGTTGGCGGCGCTGGCTCTGGTTGTATTGCCCGTTGTACTGGCCACGCTGCTGGTTGTCGTACTGGCCGTTGTTCCCCTGGCCGTACTGGCCGCGCTGCTGCTGGTTGTACTGGTTGTTCTGCTGCTGGCGCTGTTGCTGGTTGTACTGGTTGTTCTGCTGCTCGCGCTGTTGCTGGTTGTATTGATTGTTCTGCTGGTCCCGCTGCTGCTGGTCTCGCTGCTGCTGGTTGTACTGGTTGTTGTTCTGCTGGTTGTATTGGTTATTGTCGCGGCGATCCTGTGCCTGGGCGGGGAGGATGGAAAGGGCGAATAGAAGGGGTGCTGCAGTAAAGGTGGTTGCGAGGCGCCGTGTTTGAGACATCTGGAACTCCTTTCGGCTAAGGAGTTGGATGCCGTTCGTCCGGTGGATGGCTGGGGAGGCACATCCAGGGGTAAGGGTACCCCCCCTCCCCCCCAGTGAAATTGCTAAAGTCTAGTGCCGATTGCGCTTAGCTAAGGGGAGTGACGCTTTGTTTAGTAATCCGGAAGTAACATCGGGTCAAAAAGGGAAAGCCCGGCTGTTTGCCGGGCTTTCTTTGTTTCGACTTCTAATCTAAGTATAGCTGGTTGGGTGTAACTAAACGGCCAACTATTTTCGGGAATTTTGCGCTTTGGTTTGTTGAAGATGCGGGTCTTTTGGGGGGTTTGGGGGGTTGACAAGGTTTCGGGAATCATCCCTGCGGGAGGTGTGAGGGGGCAGGGAGAAGCAGGTCCTTCCCTGGCTCAGGATGACACTGTTTCGGGGTGGGTTACTTCACGCCTTTGTTGGGGTCCCAGGAGCCCTGGAGCTTGCGGATCTCGATCATCTGGCCGGTGTGGTAGGCGTTGTGGGCGCTGAGGTGCTGGATGGTGGAGGCCCACTTGTCGAGCTGCGCTGGGGTGGCGTGGTCGAGGAGAGACTCGATCTCGGTGAGGACCCCGTCGAGCTTGGTCGCGGTGCCCGGCCAGTTGGAGGCGTCGAAGTTGTTGAAGGAGTCGCGATTGTTACCGCTGAAGGTGGGGGGCTTCTCGCCCTTCATGTTGGAGAGGACGGTCTGGTCCCAGAAGAGGAGATGGTAGGTGAGCATGCCGACGGAGTGGTCGGCCGGGGCGGGGTTCGGGTGGCCGGGCTGGGATTCGGATTTGGGGATCCAGCGGGCCTGCTCGGGGGTGAGACCGGCATCGGCGATGCTGACAGGGACGTACCAGTCTTCCTTGTTGTGGCTGGCGCGGAGCTGATCGAGGAGGGTGGACTTGAGGGTGGGCGGTGCGCGGCGGGAGCTTTCGGGGCCTGGGCGGCTGCGAGTGCTAGTGGAGGCCAGGAGCGGGGGTGATGGGCCCTTGATGGTGGCGCATAGCGGGATTCCTCGTGCGGCACGTCTTCCGGACGCAGATGGCACCTGCTCTAGTAGGGCTGGATGAAGTCGGCGGGGTTCCCGTCGGCGGGGTTGAGGAAGATGATGTCGGTGGGGATGCGGCGGGGCGTGTCGATGGAGAGGAAGACGACGGGGGCGGAGTGGATCTCGGGCATGGCGTGGGGGACGGTGCGGTGGAAGAAGAGGAGGTCTCCGGGGGCGAAGGTGGCGAGGTTTTCGGGGGACTCCATCCAGAAGGTGCCGGTGCCGGAGAGGACGTAGAGGAACTCGTCGCAGTGCTGGTGGAAGTGGGGCGGGGTGGGGCGATAGACGCGGAAGACTCGGGAGCTGGCGGAGGGCTCGTCGGTGAGGTAGTGGTCGAGGAGGAGGGTGGAGGCCTGGTCGGGGAAGCGGGCGGCGATCTCGGCGGGCCGGAAGCGGGCGGAGGTGGGCATGGGGGTAGTGTAGTCGCGGGCGGCAGGGGATGGATGCGGATGTGCTGGCGTGGCTCAAGAAGGATGGGCAGGGCTACCAGACGCGGGTGAACCAGATGCTGCGGGAGCGGATGCTGAAGGATTTGGCGGGGTAGGTGAGGTCGTCGATTAGAGACTAGAGGTGGGGCTGACCGCGTACACCCCACCCGTCCGCAGAATCGCGTACGGATGGGGCACCCAAGCGTTGTAGGTCAGGTTAGGAATCCTATTGACGGGTGGGGCCACCCGCCAAGTGGTTCCGAACCTCAGAGACGGGATGTGGGCCGAAGTGGTATACCCCGTTCCCAAGATCGCGCACGGATGCGGCACTCGAACGTCCTAGGGAAGATATCCGGATTTACTGAACCAGCTGTCCGTGGAAGCACCTACCGCCTCATTCTAATTTGCGGGTCCCCGTCCCAGATCAAAACGCTCAGTGCATTTGCGCAGAGCTGGGAATAGATCTTCCAACTCGTTCGTAATCAAAGGAACATACTTGGAGAGTGGAGAGCGAATTATCCCGCGAGTCCATAAGGACGCAAATAAAAACTGAATTAGTGAAACACTCCGCGGGAGCGAGTCTCCTTCGCCGCGAAGGACCGGCTCCATCTTCTCCATAGCGATGTTGGCCAACTCATCAGCTTTCTTTCCTTTCAGGTTGCTCGAGCTCTTCAGCATCGAATAAAAATTGTCTGCAAATCGTGACCAATCCTTTGGTCTAAGCTCCTCAGGAAGCACGCGGCCCTCGAACAAGGATTTGAAGAAGTCAGTCAGAGTTGATTTAGCGGCTATTTCTGGCCAATCGCTTCTCGGTATTAGGCTGGACGTCTGCTCGAAGCCCAATATCATCATATCGAGTTGCTCGACCGTAGATTTCATGTGTGCGGCTAGACGGAGCCGCTCCCACGATACGTTATCGTTCTTGTAAGTAAGGCTGTGAGTTGCTATTGACCACGCGTGCTCGAAGGCTGTGCGAATCTGGATTTCGAACGGGATTGAGTAAGCCAGCTCATTGGCGTCGATGTTCTCCGGCCTGGACAAAAGACCTATGAACCGCGTGCTGTCAAACCGAAACACATCTGGAGCTTTGAGCGATGCTCCACGCGCCTGCAGCCGAACTTGCGTAAAAACTCTCTGAAGGAAGGACAACGCCTCCCGCTCGTGGAGCATGGTAGGTATAACCAACGTGGCAGCCACCATATCGTCCAAATCAGACCATGTTTTGAATCGGCCACTTTCAATCTTTTCTGAGAGCGAGTCGAGCTGCTTTATGCGGGCTGATACGCCCCAACCTTTAGGGTCAGCGTACGAAACAAGAGTTTCGCGCACGCGCGCCAACAAGAACTCCAGATGCTGTTCCTGACTGGTATAACGTTGCCGTATAGGTGATGCTGTGATCACGCCGGCTACCCTTGCAGCACTCGCTTGATGATTTCAATGCGCTGTTTCCGCTGACCTGTATCGTTAGAATTTGATCGAGCTGCTGTGAGGTAGCGTGTTTCGGGTGAGTCTGCCGTTTTTGGTGCTTCATTATCAACGCTATCAATGAAGTCCTTAAGGCGTGTAGCAAGCACGTCATCGCTCTCGTTTAACGCTTGGTTTGCTTCCTTATCTAGTTCTAGCAGTCCACCAAATAAGGAGTAGAAGTCAGCCTGGTTGCGCAGTCGTGTTTTGAAGATAGGGTAGTCGATAGGAAGCTTAGCGATTCCACCGATTCGGTGAGTGATTTTACGAAAGGTTTCCTCGACGTCGGTCGCGCGATCCCATTCGACATCCCAATCGTCAATGCCTTGTCGAGGTCGTCTTGAGATAAACCGCTCGGCCCCGATTCGATCAAAAGAACCAAACTTGAGACGAATTCCACATCTTTCATTTGCTTACGAGACTGCACCTCAAACCTAGGGAAGTTCTCAGGGAGCTGTTTTGGCATCCATTCGGCAAGCGCCTCGGCGGTGCTTATAAATTTTCCGTTGAACCGAGCATGTCTGAGTTCCTGGCGAATTCCTTCAGCGACGTTCTTATTGATCCTCTCGAAAATGCCGTTAATCAGTCCTTCTTCATTCGTGGGCAAATATTCCACGGTGAACTCGTAAGTCCAGAAGGTCGTTTTGATGTCCGGAGATAGCTGCTCAAAATAAAGGCCTCGCAGTGAGGACAGTTGGGCTTCTTCGGAAACCGGAAATTCACCTTTTACAAATTCAAAAATGGAAGTTAGTCGCTGCTTCCATCAACCAAGTGCATCTTGGTCTCTCCGTCAGGCGAGATTTCCTGATACAGAAAGACCGCCGGAGACGGGTACTGAAGGAGGACTGTGTCTATGAACGCATCTTTATAGGCTTGATTCCAGACGCTTCGCCGTTGATAAGGAGGGTCTAGATCAAGCAGGGATCTCTTGTTCAGGTCGTTGAACCATGCGATCGTCTGCTGATTGTGTCTGCGGGTCTGTGGCATAGGCATACTAGACGTCCTTACTGGAGGAGGGTGCCGGGGTCGCCGTTGGTTTTGGGGTC
>CAWBUI010000012.1:0-70991 GCA_963791875.1 uncultured Acidobacteriaceae bacterium | reverse complement strand
GCGTTCGACGACGCTCTGTGCGGCGGTAAGTTCACGCAGCAGTTCGGCGCGGGAGACGGTGATCTCGAGGTTGCCGACGGGCGCTGCGGATGCGGCTGTTGTCATTTCGGGCTCCTGCGTCGCACTCGTCATGATCGATCTCTCCAGAGGGTCCTGTTGGGGGCTGCGAAGACTGTACACCGAAGAGGCATGCGGCGCACGGTGGGATCCCTTGTTCCAGTTTGACAATTTTAGCGATCCCCGAAGGTGGTGGTGGAGATTTGTTTGTGGGAAAGTGCACCGCTCGTTCAGGTCTGCCCCGAATGGGGCATGGTGAGGCCTGGGAGCGAAGAGTACTTCTAAAGAGAGTGCCTTAAAGAGAGAAGAGACAGTAGCCGTAGTCGTTTGCGCTGGAAATGTGGAGTACCGTCCCATGATGTTGAAGATGTGTGGGTTAGGGTGACCTCCAGATTCAGAAAAGGCAACCGGGTAAACCTGAAAATGAAGGACAGCCGGACCGCTGGGACAGGTTTGGAGTGGGCTTGTCCGTGTTCCCCACACAGCGGGCCCAAGAGGGTGAAACGAAACCGGGTGCCAGGTGTGGAAAGTGCCGGCAAGTGCGGCAATCGATTGGCGTTACGGAGGGCGGAATATTCACACGAAACGGGGACCCCGGAGGATAATTGCGTTTTGGCGAGATCCGAAGGGGTGAAGAGGAATGTTGAAGCTGATTGCGGTGCTGGCCCTTAGCTGTGGATATGTTTCGATGGCGCAGGTGTCAGGGGGAGGTGCGGGAGCGCCGGCGAGGGCTGCGGAGGCCGGGCCGGCGGCGCCGGTGGGGTCTATTGCCGGACGGCCGGGATGGCCCCAGGCGAAGCCGGGGGATGTTGACTCGGTAGAACACATCGTGGCGGCGGTGTATGACGTGATCTCGGGGCCGGCAGGACAGGCGAGGAACTGGGACCGGATGCGATCGCTATTTGTGCCGGATGCGCGGTTGATTCCTATACGGCCGGCTGGTGACCGAACGCATGCGGACGTATTGGTGCTGACGGTGGACGGGTACATCGCGCGTTCGAGCGGGACGTTGACCACGAAGGGCTTCTTTGAGCGGAGCATCCACAACCAGGTGGAGGCGTTTGGCGACCTGGTGCAGGTTTGGAGCACGTACGAGTCGCGGCGAGGGCTGACGGATGCCACGCCGTTTGCACGGGGGATCAACAGCTTCCAGATATTGAAGGACGGGGAGCGGTACTGGGTGGTCGGGATAATGTGGGACAGCGAGAGGCCGGGGTCACCGATACCGGAGAGGTACCTGGGGAGGTAGGGGTGGTTTGAGGGCCTGTGAGCTTAGCTGAGGGTTTCCATGAGCTTGTTGAGGGTGCGGTTGAGGTCCTTGTCGGTGCGGCGCTGCTCGTCGATTTTTGCGATGGAGTGCATGACGGTGGTGTGGTGCTTGCCGCCGAACTGGCGGCCGATCTCGGGGAGCGAGGCCTCGGTGAGCTGCTTGGCGAGGTACATGGCGATCTGGCGGGGGACGACGATCTGGCGGGAGTTGTTTTTCTGCTTGAGCTCGGCGACACGCATGCCGAACTGCTCGGCGACGGTGCGCTGAATGGTTTCGATGGTGACCTTGCGCACCTGAGTGTCGATGAACTGCTTGAGGCAGTGCCTGGGCGGTGGGCAGCGTGATCTCGACGCCGTGCATGGAGCACCAGGCGATGAGGCGGACGAGGGCGCCTTCGAGCTCTCGGACGTTGGTGCGGACGTTTGAGGCGATAAAGAGGGCGACGTCGGTGGGGAGGGTGGCGTGCTCGGTTTCGGCCTTTTTCTGAAGGATGGCGACCTTGGTTTCGAGGTCGGGTGGCTGGATGTCGGCGATGAGGCCCCACTCGAAGCGGGAGCGGAGACGGTCTTCGAAGTCGGCGAGCTCCTTGGGGGGGCGGTCGGAGGCGATGACGATCTGCTTCATGCTCTCGTGGAGGGTGTTGAAGGTGTGGAAGAACTCCTCCTGGGTGCGCTCTTTGCCGGCGAGGAACTGGATGTCGTCGATGAGCAGGACGTCGACGTTGCGGAACTTGTCGCGGAAGCCGGTCATCTTGTCGTAGCGGACGGAGTTGATCATCTCGTTGGTGAACTTTTCGCCGGAGACGTAGGAGATGGAGGCGTGGGGCTGGCGGCGTTTCACGTCATGTCCGACGGCGTGCATGAGGTGGGTTTTGCCCATGCCGACGCCGCCATAGAGGAACAGGGGGTTGTATGCCTTGGAGGGGCGCTCGGCGACGGCCTGGGATGCGGCCATGGCGAACTGGTTGCCGGAGCCGATGACGAAGGCGTCGAACTGGTACTTGGGATTGAGCTGAGAGGCGGAGCTCCAGTCGAAGCGTGACTGCTCGGGTGCGGCGGCGGACTGGGACGGGCTGCCGGAGTCGCGGCTGAGGGGGGAGGTGCGCTGGACGGTGGGGGCGTTGGAGCGGGGGGCGTTTGGGCTGTGGCTGGGGAGCGGGGCGAAGCCGCCGTCTTCGCGGACGCGGGGTGTGTGGGGTCGCGCTGCGGGGGTCTGGAACCTGACCTCATCGATCTCGAGGCCCAGGTTCTCGATGGCCTCCTGGATGAGGTTGGCGTAGCGGTCGCCGACGTGGGGAAGTCTGTGGAGGGAATGCGGACGTAGAGGATTCGTGTCTTCGAGGCGAGCGAAGCGCGTGGGCTTCAGCCAGGTCTCGAAGGATTGCCGGTTGATCTTTTTTTCGAGGCGCCGAAAGGATGCGGACCCAGTGATTCAGGACGGCGCGAGGCCGTAGGAACGAATGACATTCTGTACTTCCTTGTCGTGCGCGCGCTGTCATCGAGTGCCAGCCGGAAAGAGGCAGATCGCAGCGGTGGATGCTGCGGAAAAACGAATAGATGTCCTGTCCCGCTGGAGGCCACGGGTGTGGAGATTCTAGATTGCGAGGAGTCTCCGCCAAGCGCTGAATGGCGATTGAGGAGCGGCAAAGTGCTATGACCTACAGGCTCTCAGCAGCTAAAAACATCGAGGTGAAGTCTTGCGAAGCGGGTTTGATAGTAGCACGGAAGACCGGAGCCGTTTTGGGGGACAAAGTCGATTAAAGATCGAGTTGCACCATTCCTTGTGAAGATCGATTTGAGAGAGGCTGAGTGAGGCCGGGAGCGGATTGGGGCGCGTCGTTTCCGTGGCCGGCTGCGGTTGGATCGTTGGAGATTGGCGGAGCGGTCTTGTATACTCAGAGATCGCTGCAACAGCGAAGAGTTTCGATCGTGAGCTCAATGCCCGATCAGGAGATACACGCACCATGCCGAAGCGCACCTTTCAACCCAACCGCCGCCACCGCGCGAAGACCCACGGCTTTCTGACTCGCATGAAGACCAAGGCGGGAGCCGCTGTGCTGAACCGCCGCCGCGCCAAGGGCCGGCACAAGATCGCAGTCAGCGCAGGCTTCCGCGACTAGGTTCGGGGGCTTCCCCGCCTGTCTTTTGAAGCGAGTTTCCCGTTGCCCCAAGAGAAGCCTATTTCGTTAGAATCGGCGTGTGCTGGCCTCCCGGAGCTGTGGTCTCCGCGGGTGGTCGGCCGGGTGAACGACCAATACATCAAGGTGGCCAGGGTTGAGGGCGAGTTCCCCTGGCATGCTCATGAGCTTGAGGACGAGATGTTTCTCGTGCTGCAGGGAAGGCTGCGCGTTGGGCGCGAGGACGCAGATGGGGGACCCGTGTTCCTGGAGCCGGGCGAGTTCTTCGTGGTTCCTCGAGGCGTTCAGCACAATACGTCTGCGAGCGTGGAGACCTGGATCGTGCTGATCGAGAGTGTGACGACGGAGCATACGGGCGGGGTCGAGAGCTCGATGACGCGGCCGATCGGGGAGCAGCTTGGGTAGTCAGGGCGGCTCGCGTCCTGAGCAGAGGGCTCTGTTGCGGTTTCTGAGAGTTCTCGGTCCCTGCATGGAGGATGCGAGCGAAAGGTTTGCGATGTCTCTTAGCTCGGTCGCACGGCTGCGGAAGCACGCGGACTACCAGCGCGTTTACAAGGCCAGCCGGAAGCAGTTCGGGAAGCAGATGAGCTACTTCGTGAGCGTTCGGCCGGACACGGGAGATGATGGGCGGCCGCTGCGCGTCGCGGACCCGGGAAGCCCGCGGGTGGGGTTGACGGTGGGTAAGGTGATGGGGAAGGCGGTCGACAGGAACCGGATCAAGCGACGGATGCGTGAGGCGGTGCGACGAAACCTTTCGATTCTGCCGGGGTCGGTGGATGTGATCCTGCACCCGCGGCGAGGTGTGATCGACCTCCCGTTTGCGGTTCTGGAGCGGGAGGTTGCGGGCATCTTTCGAAGCGTGGAGCGAATGGTCCGGCGTGAGGGGGACCGACGCGGGGCGCAGCGGGGTTTGAAGACCGAGGCGGTGCCGGGCTCCGCGCCAGAGGCTTGCTTGTGATGGAGCGCCGCGGGGTGGACGACGAAGAGGCACCATTGCTGGCGCGCGTCTTTCTGTCGGTGTACCGGGGCGCGCTTTCGCCGGCGCTCCATGCGTTGAGTCCGTCGCGCTGCCGTTACCTGCCGACGTGCTCGGAGTACGCGTACGTGGCGACGGCGCGATTTGGGCTCTGGCGGGGCGGGGCGATGGCGCTTGGGCGGCTGGTGCGATGCCATCCGTTCTCGAGGGGTGGGTTCGACCCGGTGCCAAGCGCACCGGCCGAGGCAAACCATTTAGGATAAGGAGTAGCGCTCTACGGCTGGCCTCCGCACACGATAGGAAGTCTCGCTTGGCAGAGTTCAAGAATCCAAATCAGACAGGGCGGGCAGGATAACAAGTCCCTGCTCGTCATGATGCTTGTTATGGTCACCGTCTTCTTCGGTCTGCAGTACTTTCGCGCGAAGAAGAATCCGCAGACGGTTTCGCCGAATGCGAACGCGCCGCCAGGTTCAGACGGCGGCGGGTATCTCGCAGCCATCGCCCGCGCTGTTGGCTGGCGCGGGATCGAGCGGGGCGAAGGCGGACGCGCCGGCGACAGGGACTCCGGGGAAGCCGGTGGTGCAGGCCGCCGCCGAGGCGACGACGGTGGTTGAGAACGAGCTATACCGGATCACGTTTTCGAACCGTGGCGGGCAGGCGATCAGCTGGCAGCTGAAGCGTCGGCCGGACGCGCCGAACTCGGTGTTCAAGGACAGCGACGGGAAGCCGCTGGACCTGGTGCATCAGCAGGCGGCAAAGCAGTTTGGGTATCCGCTGTCGCTGTATACGTATGATCCAGGCGCTGACGACGGGCTTGCAGCAGGCGCTGTATGTGCCGTCGGCGACTGGGACGATGAGCGTTCCGGGATCGTTGACGTTTACGTACTCCGATGGGACGACCGAGGTACGGAAGACGTTCACGTTCGATGAGACGTATATGCTGCACGCGGACGTGCAGGTGACGCGCAATGGTGCGCCGGTTCGTGCGCTGCTGAGCTGGCCGGGGGGCTTTGGCGACCAGGAGAATGCGACGCTCTACGACAGCGCGCAGCTGGACTCGATGAGCAACGGCAAGGAGCAGCATGAGGCACCGAAGAAGGTTTCGGGCGGGAATACGCTGAATGGGCCCTTCGACTGGGCTGGCGTGAGCGATCATGTATTTTGCCGCGATCTTTCTGCCGGACGAGCCGGCGACGGCGACGCTGGCGACGCTGCATAACGAGATCGACGTGGCGAAGACGATCCGGCGGACTGGCCTGGGGAGCGGGTCACCGGCAAAGGGTGCGATTAACGTTCCGATGCTGGGCGCGGCGATAGGCGACGCTAGCGGGCATACGCAGACACGGATTTTCGCGGGGCCGAAGGCCGTGAACGTACTGAAGAACGTGCATGGGGCGAACGCCGGTGAGACGCTTGAGCCGCTGCTGGAGTTTGGCTTCTTCGGTGCGATCGGGAAGTATCTGTTCCTGGCGCTGCAGTTCATCCACTGCGCACGTGGCGTCGAACTGGGGCTGGGTCGATTGTGATTCTGACGGTGCTGATCAACCTGGTGATTCTGCCGCTGCGCATCAAGACGATGCAGTGCGGGCTGAAGATGCAGCGGATCCAGCCGCAGATGGACGCGATCAAGGCGAAGTACAAGAAATACAAGGTCACGGATCCGAAGCGCAACGAGATGAATGCGGAGATCATGCAGCTGCAGAAGGACAAGGCGTGAGCATGTTTGGCGGATGTATCCCGACGCTGATCCAGCTGCCGCTGCTGTTTGCGTTCTTCGGGATGCTGACGAAGGTGGTGGAGCTGCGGCAGGCGCACTTGTTCTGGCTGCCTGATCTGTCGGCGGCCGATCCGTACCATATCCTGCCTATCCTGATGGTGGTCAGCCAGTTCCTGGTTCAGTACTACACGCCTTCTCCGGGAGTGGATCCGCAGCAGCAGAAGATGATGGCGTTCATGATGCCGGCGTTCTCGGGCTATATGACGTGGAACTATGCGTCGGGACTGGCGCTGTACTGGTCTGTCGGAAACCTGATCAGGATTGCGCAGCAGGCGGTGATGAACCGGACGTCGCTTGGGCCGCGAGATGCGGGCGATTGCGGCCCGGCGTGCTCGACGTAAAGCCGGGGCCGGCACCACGATCCAGGGAAGACGTTGACCGGACAGGGTAG
The DNA here is from genome assembly GCA_963791875.1 of uncultured Acidobacteriaceae bacterium. Classification (GTDB taxonomy): domain Bacteria; phylum Acidobacteriota; class Terriglobia; order Terriglobales; family Acidobacteriaceae; genus Edaphobacter. The sequence goes on along the minus strand of CAWBUI010000012.1, from coordinate 64,383 downwards.
ATAAGGAAGAGCAGCACGCTATGGAATGGGCCTCGGCATCAACGAAGATCGACCAATTTTTGCGTATGTTTGTGGAAGCAAGTGCTATGCAGCTGACGTATGAGCTGACGCAAGGCTCCGGAGAGGCGCGGCCGCAGCTTGGCGTGGCGTTTTCGGGGCCTGAGGCGAGGTTCCTGGTGGCGCGCAATGCGGAGCTTCTCCATGCGCTGGAGACGCTTGCGACGGAGATCCTGCGGCTTGCACCTGAAGAGCATGACCTGATTTCGTTTGACGCGGAGGGGTACAAGGCGCGTCGAGTGGAGCAGATGGAGCGCGCGGCGACGGTGGCGATTTCGACCGTGACTTCGACGGGCCGGCCGTATGCGTTTGCTCCGATGAACTCGCGTGAGCGAAGGATGCTGCATCTTCAGCTGGCGAACTCGGGATTGCGGAGCGCGTCGTCGGGCGAGGCTTCGAGGCGGTACGTGGTGCTGTATCCGACGGATGAGAGGAGGTCGGAATCCGCGGCCGGCGGGGATCGGCCGAAGGTGGATGCCGGACGACTGGGGACGATCCGGAGTGCGTTTCGGCCGCGCTAGGCGCCGAGAATGGACCTGTGCGGGGGCAGTTGGGGCGTGAGGTCGAGCGGGGGCTGATTGTCGAGGTAACGGTGCCATTCGTCTGACTCGGCAACGTGCTGGATGGTTTGATTGTGAGTTGCGATAACAGCCCTGAGGTGGTTCCGGAGCCTCGCTTCAAAGAACGAATGGAGGGGAGAGGAGGGCGCGGCGAAGCGGATTTCGTCACGCATGCGAGTTCCCTCCCCGCTGGACGCGAAGTGGTGATCGTGTTCGAAGAAGGCGAAGGAACCCTCGCTTATGATGTCGCGAAAGTAGATGTAGGGGCGCCAGGCGTCGATGAGACTGGCGCGGGTGAAGCGGAGGCCGAGGTGCCGGCCCTGCCAGGTAACGGAATCGTTGAGGCCGAGGAGGCCGGAGGTTTTGCCGGCGACCACCTCCATCCGTGTTTGCGTGGCGGAGAGTCGATGGAGATCGACGCTGAGGGAGAGCTGAAAGCAGCGTTGTACCGGGGCATCGATGAGAGTGGTGAGCCGGATGGTTTGCAAGAGGTCACCGTCGTTCCGTAATGAGAGCTCATGCGAGCAGAAGTATCTTAGCAACACCGCCTTTCTGGGCTGCTGCGTGCGCGTCGGCCGCATCGGCAAGCGGCACCATCCGATCGATGGGGATGACCAGGCGTTTTGCGAGAACATCCTCGGCGAGGGTGCGGAGAGTTTCGGCGTCGGGTTGAGCGCGTACGACCTCAATCCTAACGGTGGGGTGCAGCCGGGCATTGCCCGGGGGGCCGAGCACTGAGGCGAAGACGCCTCCTTGCTTGACCTTTGCGATGAGCTGCTCGGCGGTTTCATGGCCAACGGCGTCGGCGATTGCGTCGAGGTATCCGAGCTTTTGCATGGCGTCCTTGTCGTCGAGCGCGAGGAGCTCGTCGGCGTGCAGCTCCCTGGCCTCGTCGAGCTGACTTTTGCGGACGCCGGCGATGACGATGGCTCCTGCCTTCTTCGCGGTAAGCACGGCGGATCTGCCTACCCCGCCGACTGCGCCTGCGACGAGGATGGTCTGGCCGCTTTCGATCCTGGCGCCGCGGGTGATGAGCTGCTCGCCGGTGGTGGTGACGAGGGGGAGGGCAGCGGCGCTGACGAGGTCGAGATCGGGAGGGACGATGGCGAGGGAGGAGGCTTTGACGACGACGAGCTCGGCGTAGGTTTTTTCGCCCATGCCCATGACACGATCGCCTTCGGCGAAGCCGGTGACCCCTGGCCCCAGCTGACGGATGATACCGGCGACGTCGCGTCCGAGGATGCCGGGGAACTCGACCGGCATGTAGGCCTGGACCTCGCCGGAGCGCATTTTGAAGTCGATGGGATTGACGCTGGTGGCTGCGAGCCGGACCAGAACTTCGCCTTCGCCCGGAACGGGGTCGGGGACATCCTCATACTTCAGCTTGCCAGGGGGGCCGTACTCGTGCAGAACGATCGCCTTCATTGGAAGAGCACCTCGGGGCTTGAGATGCGCCTAAGCGGCGGGCAGGTAGCTGCGCCACTCCTCGGTCTCGGCGATGCGCTTGAGGAGGCGGAATCGCCGTTTGAGCAGACCCTTGATGTGCGGAACCATGATGAAGCGGCCGACGAGCCAGCCGAGCCAGCCAAGGGGCATGGAGAAGCGGAGCTCGTCTGACAGTGTGACGGCACCGCTGCCCGATTCGGCGAAGGCGTGGTCGTGCTGGAAGGAGGCGAATCGGCCGGAGATCATGCGTGTCCTGAAAGAAGCGGAAGGGCCGAAGTGGTGATGAGGCTCTTGTGGAACTGCGGAAGTCCAAGCTGCCAGCCCTTCCAGCGGACCGTATCCCCGCCGGTGACGAAGCCGGTGGTACGGCCGCGGACCGGGTGCATCCGCAGCTCCTTTTGACGATGGCGACGCTGGTCGAAAGGAGGAAGCAGCGTTGGATGGGAGCGTGGATGGTGACCTGGTCGCGGAGCGTGAACATCTGGCTATTTGAGATGCCTGGGAAAAGGCGGGATGTGACCGCGCTCTCGCCGGCCGGGAGCGTGCGATCACAAGATCATGGCGTGTTCTTTGACGAGGATCGTCGCGCGCTCGATGAAGTCGTCGAGGGTGACGCTGCCTTCGTCGCCCTTGCCGCGGGTGCGGACGCTGACGGACTCGGTGGCGGATTCCTTGTCGCCGACGATCAGGATGAAGGGAATTTTCTGCAGGCCGAACTCGCGGATTTTGGCGTTCATCTTTTCGTTGCGGGCGTCGAGTTCTACGCGGAGGCCGGCGGCTTCGAGCTCTGGTCTTGACGGTCTGCGCGTAGGCGAGGTGCTTCTCGGAGATGGGGACGATGCCGACCTGCACGGGGGCGAGCCACATGGGGAAGGCGCCGGCGTAGTGCTCGATGAGGACGCCGAAGAAGCGTTCGACCGAGCCGAAGAGCGCGCGGTGGACCATGACGGGCTGGTGCTTTTCGCCGTCTTCGCCGGTGTACTCGAGCTCGAAGCGGGCGGGGAGGTTGAAGTCGAACTGGACGGTGGAGAGCTGCCAGAGGCGGCCGAGGACGTCGACGAGTTTGATGTCGATTTTGGGGCCGTAGAAGGCGGCTTCGCCGGGGATTTCCCGGTAGGGGATGGCCTTGCGGTGCGAGGGCGGTCTTGAGGCTATTCGATGGCGGTGTGCCAGTGTTCGGCGCGAGCCGGTGTAGTCCTTGCGGCTCGGCGGGATCCCAGGTGGAGAGCTCGACCTTGAAGTCGAGCGAAGCCGAAGGTGTGCAGGACGGATTGGGCGAACTCGATGCAGGCGACGACCTCGTCTTCGATCTGGCCGGGGGTGCAGAAGATGTGGGCGTCGTCCTGGGTGAAGCCGCGGACGCGGAGCAGGCCGTGCATGGTGCCGGAGCGTTCGTAGCGGTAAACGTTACCTAATTCGGCGTAGCGGATGGGAAGGTCGCGGTAGCTGTTGGGGGATGTTCTTGTAGATGAGGATGTGGCCGGGGCAGTTCATGGGCTTGAGGCGGTATTCCGCGTCATCAAGCTCCATGGGCGGGTACATATTCTCGCCGTAGTACCCCTCGTGCCCGCTGATCTTCCAGAGCTCGCGGCGCATGATGTGGGGCGTGAAGACGAGATTGTAACCACGGCGGATACATTCGTCGCGCATCCAGTCTTCCATGGTCTTGCGGATGAGGCCGCCCTTGGGGTGCCAGAAGATGAGGCCCGCGCCGGCGACCTCCTGGATGGAGAAGAGGTCGAGCTGCTTGCCGAGCACGCGATGGTCGCGGGCCTTGATCTCTTCGAGACGTTTGAAGTGGGCGTCGAGATCTTTCGCGTTGAAGAAGGCGGTGCCGTAGATGCGCTGGAGCTGCTGGTTCTTCTCGTCGCCGAGCCAGTAGGCGCCGGCGATGCTGGTGACCTTGAAGGCCTTGACGCGGCCGGTGGAGGGGACGTGCGGGCCGCGGCAGAAGTCGGTGAAGCCGCCATTGCGGTAGAGCGAGATGTCTTCGCCGGGCTTGGTGAAGCGCTCGATGAAGTGGACCTTCATGAACTCGCCGTGCGCGGCGTAGTCCTCGAGGCCTTGTTCGCGCGGCTCTTCTCGTCGGACGAAGGGCTCGTTGCGGGCGACGACCTCGGCCATGCGCGCTTCGATGGCGGCGAGGTCGTCTTCGGTGAAGGGGGTTTCGCGGTAGACGTCGTAGAAGAAGCCGCTGTCGGTGGCGGGGCCGTGGCCGAGCTTGGTCTCGGGGAAGAGCTCGAGGATGGCGGTCGCCATGACGTGCGCGGCGGAGTGGCGGACGACCCGGAGCGCGGCCTCGTCGGTCTCCTTGAGGAGCTCGAGGGCGACATCCTCGGTGAGCGGCGCGGAGAGGTCGACGATGCGGGCTCGCCTGCGCTGCCGCGGCGTGTCCGGAGTACATGGCCTCTTCGCTGGCGGCGGTGCTCCGGCTTCGGGGACGCCGTTGCTGGCGTGCGGTGCCTGCAGCGGCCGGATGCGTGCGACGACGACGGCGGCGGCGAGGCGCGGAGAGATGCTGTGGCGATGTCGAGGGGCGTGGTGCCGGGCGCGACTTCGCGGAGGCTGCCGTCGGGAAGCTGGATGGAGATGGTGTCTTGGCTCACGCTTTCAAGCATATCCGTTGCCGGGCATGGTAGGTTGGGCATTCGCGTGCGAGCTGAGACGGGCGAGAAAAAGTGGGTCGCACCCGGAGCAATGCGGCCCAGCTGTACGTTCGTTCAGGGCAGGGATGCTATGCGATTTCGATAACGTTCTTGGGCAGTGGACGCGAGCTCGGAACTTTCGACTTTAGCCAGACATTTGCGCGCCACCGACCGATAAACGGCGCAACCACGATCGAACCAAATGCTACCGCCAATGCAACATGCATCCTGCTCTCCTTATTTCCGTGGACCGTTATGGTCCCGGGCTCATTGGCTCAGATGGAGTTGATCTTGTTGCGATATCTCCTCTGGCACCCTCCACTATCATGCGTCGTTGCGGGCCAGGAAGAATCCCACGATACGTTACAGCCGACACGAAGTGTATGGGAGATGCGAAGCGGGGCAGGACGGCGGGAGGCGCGGCGATTCGCTAGAATGGGACGCATGTCTTACGCTGCCGCGGTCGACCAGCTTTACGCGCTCGGCAGGAGCTGGCGGACCGGGGCCGACCATGCCGCGCAGGAAGTTCGATCTGGCCCACATGCGGACGCTGGCGGCGTCGCTGGGTGACCCGGAGCGGCGATTTCCGTCGATCCTGATTGCGGGGACGAACGGCAAGGGATCGACGGCAGCGACGCTGGCGTCGATCCTGGCCTCGGCGGGTTATCGCACGGGACTGTATACGTCACCACACCTGGTAAGGTCAATGAGCGGATCCAGACTGAGCGTGCCGACGATGCCGTCGGAGTACGCATCGATGGACGTCGCCGATCAGCGCGGGGCCGCCACTGCTGATGCCGATTCGCGACGAGGAGTTTGCGCGGCATTACTTTGCGCGGATAGCGGCGGCGAAGCGGCTGGTGCAGAGTCAGTGCGCTTCCGCTTCTCGCCGAGTTTCTTCGAGATGCTGACGGCGGTGGCCTTTGCTGTACTTTGCCGAGCGCCATGCCGAGATCGTGGTGCTTGAGGTGGGGCTCGGCGGGCGGCTGGATGCGACGAATATCGTCGAGCCGCTGCTTTCGGTTATCACGGATATTCGCTCGATCACCAGGAGTACCTGGGGACAACGATTGCGGAGATTGCGCGGGGAGAAGGCGGGGATTCTGCGGGCGGGGGGAACGTTGATTACGCTGCCGCAGCATCCGGAGGCGAACCGCATGTTTGGTGAGGTGGCTGCCCGCCTACCGGGGCTGAAAGCGATCTCGGCGGTGCCTATATGCCGCGCCGGCGAGGGCTTTCGGGTCCGTATGCGTCTGAAGACAACGCAGGCTCCGTAGAGGAAGGGCACGTAGTTGAGGGGCTGGAGGGATTACTTCGCCCGAACCGGTACCGGGTAACGGTCGCTGGTAGAGCCTGACGTTGGCGTCGCCCCTTCGTGGGAGAGCATCAGCAGCGAAACGTTGCGCTGGCCATTGCGGCAGCCGCGGAATTACGTAACCATAAAGGTTACAGAATATCAGGGTGACGCGATCGAGCGGGGCGATGGAAGGCACGCTGTGGCCGGGGACGGCTGCAGTTTGTGCCGATGGACCGATGGCCACGGATGCTGCTGCTGGATGTGGCGCACAATCCTGCCGGGGCGTGGACGCTTCGCGCTCGCGCTGTCCCAGATGCCCTCGGATTGGCCGCGGACGCTGATTTTCAGCTGCCTGCGTACAAGAATGTGGAGGAGATGACGCAGATGCTGTTTCCGTTCTTTGATTCGACGTCGGGCGAGGTGGAGCGCGAGGGGGATCACATTATTGTGGCGGCAATCGACTCTCCGCGGGCTGCCCCGGTGGAGGATCTACTGGCGGCGGCTCAGCGGCTGAACATTCCGGCGCATGCGGCTCCGCACCTGACCGCGGCGTTCGCGCAGGCGTGCGAGATTACCCCGGCCGGTGGATTGATTGTGGCGACGGGGTCCACGTATGTCGTCGGTGATGTGCTACGGCTCGTTCAGGAGCGCGTTTGACTCTGCCTGTGGCCGTGACTTCGAAGCCGATGCGACCGAGTGTCGCGGTGCGATGGCTGACGTACCTGTTCCTGATGCCGCTGATGGCGCTGGCGACGGCCGGTTTGGCTGTGTGTCGCTGATCACGTCGATATGGGATCGGTCAGGCCGGCAGCAACATGCGATTGCGCATGTCTGGGCGCGGGTGATTGCTGCGGATCAGCCTCTCCCCGGTGAGGCTGCTGGGAGCCGAGAATCTGCCGGATCCGACGACGGCCGTCTACGCGACGAATCACCTGAGCTACATGGACACACCGGTACTGTTTGCGAAGCTGCCGTTTCAGTTTCGGATTCTGGCGAAGCGTGGACTGTGGAAGGTGCCGTTCATCGGGTGGCATCTGCACCGGTCGGGACAGGTGCCGGTGGATCAATCGAATGCGCGGTCTTCGGTGATGAGTTTGAACGGTGGGGTAGGCGGCGCTCAAGTCGGGGTTGCCGCTGGTGATCTTTCCGGAGGGCGGACGGTCGGCGACCGGGATCCCACAGAGGTTCCTCTCGGGCGGGGCGTTCATGGCGATCCGCGCCCAGGTGCCGCTTGGTGCCGGTGACCCTCATCGGGACGTTTGAGCTGCTGCCGATTCATACCTACCACCTGCGGCCGCGGCCCCTGCTGGTGGTTGTGGGGGAGCCGCTTATCGGACTGAAGGATTGACGACCAAGGATGCGGATGCGCTGTCGCAGAAGGCGTATGAGGCGATTACGCGGACCTATATGGCACTATTCTGGCTAGCAGCACGCCGTTGATGAGGCGATGGCTGTCGCCTGATGCACCCTCTATGATTGATGTTTTGGAAGGCTGGAACGATGGACTCGAGCTCAGATTGCGATCCCAATGCCGACAACGAAGGATATGGAGTACAACCGGCGCTCCTGGCCGATGTATGCCGCGGCTGTGGAACGAGGCTGGGGGAGTTGCGGTGGTGGTCGATCTGACGCAGAGCGAGGCTGAGATCGCCGCGGTGGCGAGGGGTTGTCGAGGGGTTCTGCTGCCTGGTAGCCCGGCCGATGTGGATCCAGGCGCTATGGAAGGGAGGCGGTTGCCCGGCAGTGCGCGCCCGCTGATCCGCCGCGGGAGTCGGGCGACTGGCTGCTGCTTGAGGAGGCGTATTCCTGCGGGAAGCCGGTGTTGGGGATCTGCTACGGCGTTCAGTCGTTGAACACGTGGCGTGGGGGGACGCTGATTCAGGATTTGAGCTGCAGGCCGGTGAATCACTCGGCGGGTGGCAGCGTGGCCATTGCACACTCGGCGAGCATCGAGAGTACGGGGATTCTAAGGGGGCTGGTGGACCCTTCGGAGGGAGCTCAGAAGGCGGGAGAGATGCGGCTGCCGGTCAACTCGAGCCATCACCAGGCGATTGAGCAGCCGGGAGACGGACTTATCGTCGCGGCAGTGTCGTCGGAGGACGGGGTCGTCGAGGCGGTCGAGGGGACTTTAAACGCCGCTGCGCCGTCATTTGTGCTTGGGGTGCAGTGGCATCCGGAGAGAAGCGTTGCGATCAGCGGGACGTCGCGGGCGATCTTCCGGGGCTTTATGGAGGCAGTTGCGGCGTGGGAGCAGCTTCAGCGTTCCCAAAGGGCGGAGTAGCTGTGCCAGCTCTTGCCCCAGCGGCGATCGGGGAGTTCCTGAAGCCGTATCTCCCTGACTCGGAGCAGGAGATGCTGCTCTCCTGGCGACCGAATATGCGATCAGCTTTCGAGTATCTCGATCTGCTGCTGAAGTGGAATGAGCGGATGAATCTCACGGCGATTCGGGAGCCCGAGGCGATTGTGACGAGGCACTTTGGGGAGAGTCTGTTTGCCGCTAGTCGTATGTCGGGTGAGGGTACGTTGTCCTGGATCTGGGTTCGGGAGCAGGTTTTCCGGGGATTCCGATCAGCTCTTCCATCCGGGACTGCGAGTGACGCTGGTGGAGTCGCAGAGCAAAAAGGCCACTTTTCTGAAAGAGGTGGTGCGGAGCCTCGGTCTTGCGACCGAGGTTGTGGCTGGGCGCGCTGAGACGCTGCTGCCCGAGCGTTTGTTCGATGCGGTGTGTCTGCGGGCTGTCGATCGACCGGGCCTGGCGCTTGAGCTAGCGGGGCGCTGTCTCGGGGGAGGCGTCTGGTTGCTTGGGTCGGGGATGATGATGAAGGGTGTGACGGTGCTAGGGGAGTTTGCGATCCCGGAGCGTCTCGGATTCCCGGCTGTTTTCGGCTGCGTGGGATGTTCCACGTGGAACATAGAGTCGTTTTCCGGCGCGGCCCATCAGGTGTTCCACGTGGAACATGGAGCGGGTTTGCAGTCGCGGCCCGAAGCGGTTAGGCTTCATCGAGCGATGATCAACGAAACCTCTTCTAAAGCACCACGCAGCGCAGCGAAGGTCATCGCGGTCGTCAATCAGAAGGGCGGTGTGGGCAAGACCACGACGGCCATCAATCTGAGCGCGGCCTTGGCGCTGGAAGGGTTGAAGACACTTCTGATCGATCTGTGATCCCCAGGCGAACACTACCGGGGGGTCGGCCTGCCTCGAGATCCGGAGCGGCTGAGCGTCTACGATCTGCTTACCGGGACACGCAGGCCGCAGAGGCTACTTCCGACCGAGTATCGAGAATCTCTTCGTTATCCCCGGCAGCAAGAATCTCATCGGCGCTAACCTCGAGCTCGTGACCAGGAACGGCGGGAGTTCAGGTTGCGGGAGGCGATCGCTGGGGTGCTGGGCGATTATGCCTTCATCGTGCTGGATTGTCCGCCTGCGCTGGACCTGCTGACGCTCAATTCGCTTGTTGCGGCGGATGGACTCCTGTTCCGATGCAGGCCGAGTATTTCGCTCTTGAGGGGATTTCGGAGCTGATGAGTACGCTGATCGCGTCAGCAGGCGTTCAATCCGAGCCTGCGCTTGAGGGCGTGTTGTATGACGATGTTTGACGACCGGACGAACCTATCGCAGCAGGTTGCTGCCAATCTGAGGGAGTTCTTTCGGGAAAGATCTCTTAAGACGAGCATCCCTCGGAATATTCGGCTGGCGGAGGCTCCGAGCATGGCAAGCCTGTCGCGCTCTATGATCCCAGGTCGCGGGGGGCCGAGGCTTATCGGGAGCTGGCGCTGGAGCTCCTTCGGAGAAATGGGGTGGAGAGCCCCAAGAACGCAAGCGACGCAAAGAAGCCAAGAAGCCGGAGGCCGAACGGAAGGTTCGGTTCTGGCCGTATTCCAAATGATCCTTGGAAGGACTGAGATGACGCAACAAATGAACCCAAAAGGCGAGCTCTTGGACGAGGACTGGAGACGTTGTTGCCGCCGCGGCAAGCGCCGCTGCTCCGTTCGCGCCTCGCCACCGATTGAACCCGCAGGCCAACCGCTGGAGCTTCCGCTTATCTGATCGACCGTAACCCATTTCAGACGCGCAGCCACTTCGACGAGGAGAAGCTGGACGAGCTCGCGCAGTCTGTCCTGTCGAGTGGCGTGGTTCAGCCGATTGTGGTGCGGGGTCTTGGAAGGTGGGCGCTATCAGCTCGTTACCGGGAGAACGCCGGCTGCTGGCTTCGAAGAAGGCCAATAAGGCCACGATTCCCGCGTTTGTGCGGCAGGCCTCGGATGAGCAGGCGATGGAGATGACCATTGTTGAGAACCTTCAGCGCGCCGATCTGAACCCGATGGAACAGGCAAGGGCGTTTCAGAGGCTCAGCCACGAGTTCAAGATGACGCAGGAGCAAATGCGGTACGGACCGGAAAGGACCGGGCGAGTGTCTCTAAACTTCCTGAGATTACTGGGTTACCGGAGGATCTGCAAGGCAGTGTGGAGACCGGGAGCCTAAGTTTCGGGCACGCAGCACACTGCTTGCGCTGGGTCTCCGGAGCGGATCCGAACGCCGGCTGAGCGGCCAAAGTCATCGCGCTGTCAATGTCGGTGCGGCAGACGGAGTCGTTCGTGCAGGGACTGCTGAATCCGGAGCAGAAGCAGAAGAAGGTCGCGTCGGCTTCGGGGCAAGACCTGAACGTGCGTGAGGCTCAGGAGATGCTGCAGAGGCGGCTGGGTTGAAGGTGCTGATTGAAGAAGAAGGGCGCGGCCGGGTCATTATCGAGTATGCCCGGCCTGAGGACTTCGATGCGCTTTTGGACGACTCTCACAGGTCAGACTCAGAGCAATAGCGACCTGGATGAGCGCCGGCTTGGGCCGCTTTGCAGAGGCGCGCTTCTAACTTAGACCCGACAGGATGCGATGAACCCGCAGGAAACAGTCCGACCGGAAGGCGACCACGTGCGACCCGCCGGCTCTCCGGCCGTCGCCGAAACGAGTGATGTGCTGAACGTGGTCTTCCGTTTTCGGTACTGGATTCATGGGCTGATCTACGGACTGGCCTTCTTGCTGTCCTGGGCGGTTCCGGGGCGGAAGGCGAAGCGAATTTGGCTGGTGCTGCCCGAGCGATCTCCAGAGTACCTGGCGGTAGGCCTGCAAAGTGCGATCATCGGCGTTACGGCTGGGGCTGTTCTGCTGGCGTTTGCGGGTGCGTGGTTGCGGACTTGGGGTACGGCCTATTTAGGTGCGGGCGTGGTCTCTGATCCGAACTGCGGGGCATAGGGATTTCGATTTCAGGGCCGTACCGGTACGTGCGGAATCCGCTTTACCTCGGTACGATTCTGCACACGCTGGCTTTATGCCTGCTCATGAGTTGGGTGGGGGCGGCGTTCGCGGTCGTGGCGATTGCTCTGCTACAGGTTCTGCTGATCCGTTCGGAGGAGCGGTTTTTGTCCGCTACGCTCGGCGCGGCATATCGCGTGTATGTCCAGAAGGTGCCGCGAATCGTTCCGAGGCTCACGCCTGTAGCGGCTGAGACGGCGTTTCAGAGGTCTGTGGCCGCAGGCGGCCCTGAGCGAGATTTACATGTGGGGGACCGCGGTGTCACTGGCCGTGCTCGGATGGCAGTACAACGCAGTTCTGGTTTTGCAGGGGTCCTGGTCTCCCTCGGCTGTCCATTCTGGTGCGTGGATTCAGGCCGAGGGAGAGGAGATAGCCCGCTCGCCAGCGCGCGGCATGGCCAATGTAGCAGCGCCATATCCGGGTAAGCTACTATTTTTAGTAGGTTACGGCGGAGTGGGGTTACTTCTTGAGGGGGCGATCGTGTCTTTCGCGACCTTCGCGACGCGGAACTTGACGACGGTCTTGGCCTTGATCTTGATGGTTTCGCCGGTCTGGGGGTTGCGGCCGAGGCGGGCTTTGCGCTCTGCCTTGACCAGCTTGCCGATGCCGGGGATGGTGAACTCGCCGTTCTTCTTGGTTTCCTTTACGGCGGTTTCGGCGAGCAGTTCGAGGAAGGCGGCGGCCTGCTTGTTGGTGAGTTCGAGCTTTTCTGCCATTTGCGCGGACGAGCGCGGTCTTTGGTCATTCCCTTTGCCATGTGTGTTGCTCCTTGTTCCAAATTGGTGCTGAGCCGATGAGGCCTGGTGCGATCTTTGCTCCATTTGCCGCATGAGCCTGAGTGTGAATCGCCGGTGTTTATGCGGGTTTGAGGAACGTACCGAATCCACCATCGACTCTTTGCATGGGGTTTGTCAATGGTTTTATGGGGTTTCCACAGGTTTTTGTGGGTTTTGTCCCGATTTTGGAGCTAAGTTTCGCGGGAAATACGGGCTCGAATTTCGTCAGGGATCGGGTGCGGTCTGAGGTGGTTCGGGCGCCAAGATCGGACGTGGTTGCAGACAGTGGACGGCAACGGGAGCGGTCAGAAGGGGCTGAGGCGGGTGAGGGTGATCGATTGAGGAAGTCGACGAGGGGTGCGGCAAGGCGAAGGCGCTCACGATCTCGGACGAGCGGGGACGGGTGGCGCGGTCGGCGGGGAGGGTGGAGGCGACGCCCCACTGCCGGCAGAGGATGAGATCGATGCGCGGGGTCGTCGGGGAGAAGCCGCTTGGGGGGCGCGTGAGGGGGTGTCCGTCGATCTGGCCGGTTGCATGAGATTCGGAGCTGCGTTGAGTTTGAGGCGGGCGAGGACGGTGCGGAGCTCAGCGTGGGGGGCGGCGAGGTGACGACGGATGGCGAGGAGCTGCTCGGCGCTCGGGCATGTAGACGCCGGCGGCGACGGTGATCTCGGTCGCGTTGAGGTCGAAGTAGAAGCCCCCGCCTGAGGTCTTTTCGCAGGCCGGCGCGAGCCCACCAGGCGGCGGTGTGGATCTTGTAGGGGCGCTTGTCTTTGGCGAAGCGGATGTCGCGGTAGATGCGCATCATGGCTTTCTGTGGCGGGCGGACGTGTGCGGGGGCGAAGCAGCGATGGCTTCGTTGATTTCCTCGATGAGGCGAGCATGGGGGCTTGGATCTCGCGGCTCGAAGATTGTCCCGGCGGGCTTCGAACCAGATGCGGTCGTTGTTGCGCTTGAGCCGCGGAGGAAGCGGAGGGCTGCGGCGGAGAAGTGCGCCGGCATGAGTTCATGGTAACGGCGGGGAAGGGTATGTGCCTTACTGTCAGTCCGAGCCCAGATTGCAATGGGGTGAAGGTGTTAGCGAAGACGGTACGGTTGTGTTGCGTCGGAATGACAGAAAGCTTGACGGCCTATAGCCGCTCCCTTAGAGTCGAACGCAAGCGCATCAGCGCAACCGACTTTGAACGACGCAGCTTCCAGGTCAGTTTTTTGACCTTTGTTTTCGGAGACGACGCAATCCCGACCTTTGGTGTAATCCCAGCCACTTTCCCCGCGTTTTGCAACAGGCAGACTTGGACGGCAGGTCCATGATCCGCGCCTTGACAGACCGGGTGCCCGAGGGCTCCGTACACGATAGTTCCGGGCCGTGATGCGCGGCTCCCAATCGAACTGTTTCGACCGAGGTCTCTTACGTGGAAACAATTAGGAAATCTTGAAATCCGCCCCTCCAGGCGCAGCTTTCTGACCGGTGCGGGCGCGGCTGGTGCGACGGCGCTGATCGCGGGTTGCAACGACAGCATGGGCTCCGGCGGCCCGCGCGGGACAGGGACGGGTCCGGCACCGACGTACCCTCCGCTGGACTTCGCGGATAACGACATCCTGAACTTTGCTCTGAACCTTGAGTATCTTGAGGCGGAGTTTTATCTTCGGGCAGCGACGGGCACGGGCCTTTCGGCTGCGGATGCCGGGACGGGTGCGGGACGGTGATTGGCGGATCGCAGGTGCCAGGGACTTGCCGGCGACCGAAGCTGCAGCTTACCTGAACGCGATGGCGCAGGATGAGTTGAACCATGTGCGCGCGATCCAGGCGACGATTTACGGCCAACAGCGGAACGCCGGTGCCGCGACCGACGATCGACTTTACGGCTGCGTTCAATGCGCTGGCGAGCGGCTGCGGGCATTGGGTCCACCTTCGATCCCGTTCTCGAGCCCGAGCGCGTTCCTGGTCGGGGCGTTTGTCTTCGAGGATGTTGGCGTGACGGCGTACAACGGCGCGGCGCCGCTGATCAGCAGCAATGCGATCCTGGACGCGGCGGCCGGCATTGCGGCGGTTGAGGCGTACCACGCGGCGGAGATCCGGACCCTGCTGGTCGGGTTGGCAGCGCAGCCCGGGCGACCAGACCTACGTGGGCTATGCGAACAAGGTATCCGCGCTGCGCGGCGACGCTGGGCGGCGGGAACGAGACGCCGTTGAGCGTGAACAGCATCGTCGGCGCGATCCGACGACAGCTATTGGGTTTGCGCGGACGACGGACCAGGTGCTGCACATTGTGTACGGCACGGCGGGAGCAGGCGTGAAGAGCGGCGCATTCTTCCCCAACGGACTCAACGGCACGATCTCCACCACGGCATCCTAAGGACAGATATTCATGGCAAATCAAGAGACACAGAAACTCGATTCGATTATTGCACAGCCGACGCGCGATGCTGGCGATGGGTGGAGCGGCGCTGGCCGGCCTGGCGTTTGCACCGAAGGCGAGCGCGCAGGCAGCGATCACCGACAACGACATCCTCAACTTTGCGCTGAACCTTGAGTATCTCGAGGCGCAGTTTTACACGCTGGCGGTGTATGGGGTGACGATCGACAAGCTGCCGACGCCGATTCCGACGGGGTAACGGCGGCACGGGCGGAACCGTGACGCTGAAGCCGGCGTTTACGCCGGTTCCGTTTCTGCTGCCGACGATCAAGGCGTATGCGACGGAGACTGCGATTGAAGAGGGCAAGCACGTCAGTTTCTGCAGGGCGCGCTGGGGAGAAGGCGGTCTCGATGCCGAACATCGACCTGTACAACTCCTTCAACGCACTGGCGACGCTGGCAGGGTTGGGCGCGGCGTTTGACCCGTTTGCGAGCGATGCGAACTTCCTGATCGGAGCGTACATCTTCGAGGATGTGGGCGTGTACGGCGTATCACGGGGCGGCACCGCTGATCACGGACAAGGAGAACATCCTGCCGGCGGCGGTCGGGATCCACGCGGTGGAGGCGTACCACGCGGGCCTGGTGCGGACGTCGATCGCGGGGCTCGACGCGGACGGAACGCTGCTTGGCCTACACGCAGAAGATCTCCGCGTTGCGGGCCTCGCTGGCGAATCCGTGCCTGCACCGACGACGGCCATGCCGAATCCCGTTCCGGTGATCGATGACTTCGGCATTATGAATGTGACGTCACGTTGAAACACGACGGCGACAACGTATCCGGCGACGACGATCGTGGATGCGGATATTACCGCGCGTCGATCGCTCCGGGCCGTACGACGACCAGGTGATTGCGATCGTGACGGGCGGCAACGCGAAGAGTGACAACACGGGCGGGTTCTTTCCGAACGCGTTGAATGGGACGATAGGAGCGAAGGTCGCGCCGACGACCCCGCCTGCCTAGTCGAGGAAGCAAGTTTGAGCTTGATCGGGCGGGGCTTCCTTTGAGGAAGCCTCGCCTTCATTTCTTGTGGCCGAACCAGTGTGCGTGGATGCTGGTGGGTATGCCGGGGGGCCGATCAGGTCCAGTAGAGGATGCGTGCGGCTCCGAGGCGGGTCTGGATGGTGCTCTCGAAGAAGCTGCGCATTTCGCTCATGGAGTCTTTGGGGTAGACGTACTTGAAGCCGCCGAACTTTGTGCGCTTTTCGGAGCGGGTCGTCCTCGCGGAGGTCGAGGGTGGTCTTGGGGTACCAGCCGAGCGAGCACCTCTTTTGAGCCGGGCGTGAACCGGTGGGTGATGAGCTCGGCGGTGAGGTCGAGGTTGCGGATTCCGTTGACCGCCTCGGCGACGTCGCGGAAGAGGTCGTCGTACTCGCGCTGCCAGTCGGCGATGGGCATGATGGGGGCGACGGTGAGGCCAATGGGGTAGCCGGCGAGGGCCATCGAGCGGAGTGCTTTCAGGCGTTGTGCGACGCTGGCGGTGCCGCCCTCGAAGTCGCGTGAGACGCTGGCGGCGTTGAGGAAAAACGGACGCGGGTGCGGCCGTTGTGGGCGAGCGAGAGGAGCGGGCGACGGCGTCGAACTTTGTCGTGAAGCGGAGCTGTACCGCTCCTCCCATGCACC
The DNA here is from genome assembly GCA_963791875.1 of uncultured Acidobacteriaceae bacterium. GTDB lineage: Bacteria > Acidobacteriota > Terriglobia > Terriglobales > Acidobacteriaceae > Edaphobacter. The sequence continues at coordinate 48,255 of CAWBUI010000012.1, read as the reverse complement.
GAAGAAGCGGATCGGACTCTTCGAGGGCGCCGGTGAGGTGCTCAATGCCGAGGGGGTCGGTGTAGCAGGAGGCTTCGAAGGTGGTTCCTTCGTGGGCGCGGTCGGGGAGCGCGACGTGACGCTTGCCCTTGCCGACGTAGGCGCGCAGGTCTTCGAGGATCTCGGGCAGGTTGGCGTAGGCGCGGGTGACGGGTGGTCCGGCGAGCGAGCCGGCGAGGTAGCAGTACTGGCAGTGCGCCGGGCAGCCCTGCGCCAGGTGGAACTGCCAGTCGGCAGAGGGCGGTATGGGCTGCAGCTTACGCTGACCCGGGGGCGCGACGACGATGGCGAAGGTGGTCTTGGCGTTGGCGTAGCTCTTGCTGGGAGTGTCGGCGTTGAAGCTGGTGAGGCGGTTGCTGGAGACGGGTGACCTCAGCGCCAAAGGAGGCGGCGCGCTCGAGCATGAGGCGGCCGTGGGGGAGAGCGAGGGCGTCGGGGGTGATGAGGACGCGGCGGGGTCGCCAGAGCTTGCCTTCGGGGAGAGCTTAGCGTGGTGGAGCTCGGCGGGAGGCAGGTGTCCAGCCGGGGGCTGCGAGATGGACTTTGAACGTGGGGCGAGGCCCACGGTGGACATAAGGATTTGAGGGGCAAGCTGGAGGCGAGGATGCGTCCGGGGGAGCGGCCGTGTGGGCGGATTTCAACCTGACGAACATTTGCGGCCTGAGCGGCAGGCCATGGTTGGCAGAGGCAACGAGGCGGTGCTGTTGCTGGTTGGCGGGAGCGGGTGACGGGGTAGGCGGAGCGTATGCTGGCGGAGCGGAGAGGCCGCACTTGATGGAATCTGTTTCGTCGGCGTTTGTTGTTGCTGATCGTGTCGTTGCGATTGTTGGGTCTGATTACGATTTTGAAGACGCTGTACACGGTGCGGACGGCGACGGCGGGCGTGGTGGAGCGGTTTGGGAAGTTCGACCGGATTACGCGGCCGGGGCTGCATGTGCTGGTGCCGTTTGCGGAGCGCGTGTTTTTTGTGGATCTGCAGGTGAAGCAGGCGCAGTTCTCGGTGGAGACGAAGACGCGGGATAACGTGTTCGTGCAGATCCCGGTGAGCGTGCAGTACCAGGTGCTGGACGACAAGATCTACGACGCGTTTTACAAGCTGAGTGCGCCGCAGAAGCAGATTGAGAGCTTTGTGTTCAATTCGATCCTGGGGCATGTGCCGAAGCTGACGCTGGATGAGACGTTTGAGCAGCAGTCGGGGATCTCGGTGGCGGTGAAGGTGGAGCTGGACCAGATCATGTCGGGGTTCGGGTTCAACATTCTGACGGCGCTGGTGACGGACATCATTCCGGACGTGAAGGTGAAGGCCGCGATGAACGATATCAACGCGGCGCAGCGGGCGCAGGTGGCGGCACAGGCGCGGGGCGAGGCGGAGAAGATTCTGAAGGTGAAGCAGGCGGAGGCGGAGGCGGAGTCGAAGGCGCTGCAGGGCAAGGGCATCGCGGCGGAGCGGCAGGCGATCATCGATGGGCTGCGGGCGTCGATCGAGCACTTCCGCGAGAGCGGTGCCGGGGTCGACGGCGGACGATGTGATGGCGCTGGTGCTGCTGACGCAGTACTTTGACACGCTGCGGGATATTGGGACGCGGGGCGGGACGAATACGATCTTTCTGCCGAACAATCCCGGGGCGGCGAACGATTTTCAGACGCAGATTCTGGCGGGGCTGCGGGGCGGAACGGCTGGGCGGTTTGTACGGAGGGGCCGGGCGGGGATGCCGGGCGTGGGGTTGGACCGATGCCCATGGTGATGCCGCTCGGGGCAGAGGCTAGGGCAAAAAGGGGAGGTGCGATCTGTGACGTCGCACCTCCCCGGAGTTGGTCTGAGACTCTGCATGCTTTAGCTGAGGAGCCGGCGGCGGATGGCTGCCGGCGAGTCCAAGGGCACCGGTGCCGAGGAGCATCCAGGTGCTCGGTTCCGGAACCGTCGACGGTGGCGGCGGCGGTAGAACCTGTAGCGTAGTCCGCGGAGAGGTCCTCGATCTCACTCGTAGCCGCCCGGTGAGGGCGAGGGTCTTGATGAAGTTACCCGATGAATCCCACTCGTTCAGGCTGTTGCCAGAAGATGTTCGAGGTGTAGAAGTCTGTGCCGTCGTAGGCTACGCCGGTCGATCCGTTGGTGTGGCCATTGACCTTGAGGAAGTTGGAGGTGACGAGATTTCCGTTCGAGATCGTAGACGTCATAGTTGTTGGTGGGGGAGCCGTAGCCGCCGTCCTGCTCGTTTGAGAGCAAGATAGCCGGTGCCTCCGCTGTTCTGAAAGTACTCGAGGCCATCGCAGTAGCCGACGCACTTCGACAGGGAGATGGTTTTGAGAAAGGCTTCCGGAAGTAGTGTAGAGATAAGCCTTGTTGGTGCCGCTGTAGTCGCCGATCCAGAGGTTTTTCCCGTCATAGGCGATGGTGGAGAGGCCTGAGGATCCGGCCACGGTGAAGATAGCGCCGTTGTTGGTCGTTGTTGCTGAGGTTGTAGGAGAAGACAGAGCCGCTGTTGGCATCGGTGTAATACATGGTGGAGCCGACGACGACGACACCACGTCCGTTTGATCCGCTCAGATTGGTGTAGGTCTGCAGGATCGCACCGGTGGTTTTATCGATTTTCGCGATGCGGGGTGCACCGTCATCGTGGCCATAGATGAAGTTATCGGCAAGGGCAGGTAAGGTCGTGACGACCAAGGCTGTGAACAGCACAGAGGTGTACTTCATACTGGGAACTCCAGTCAAAATGTAAGGGATTGCCCGGCCCGGGCGCAGAGGTAAGTGCATACGCGGTGCCAAAGGGTAAAGACAGGGAACAGGAGGGTTAGTCGCCTAGCGGGGAGAGCGACATGCACTTCTTTGCAATGTTAAGAGAAACTGAAGACATAAAAGGCAGGTGCGATTTGGACTCGCACCTGCGTGGGCTGCGTGGACGCTGCAACTTAGCTCTGAAGCGGAGTTAGCTCAGGAGACGGCGGCGAAGGCTGCCGACAACTCCAAGAGCACCCGTTCCGAGGAGCACGAGGGTTCCGGGTTCGGGAGTGACTCCGCCGCCAGTGCCTGGGCCTGGTGCGGGGGGTTGTTGGGGTTGAAGGACTCCTCGAGGGAGAAGTAGCCTGTTCCGCCGTTTGCGGCGATAGGCGTGATGAAGTTGACGGTTCCCTTGGTGAAGTCAGTGGAGATTCCGGAGAAGAAGGCATTCGGTCCACCGTACTGGGAGGGATCGTGCGAGTTGCCGGGAGCACCGAAGGCAGGAGCCGAGATGCCATCTCCTTCAAAGCCGAAGATGTCGGTCCCATTACCATTGAGGAAGATGCTGCTGATGGCGGAGGAGCTGTGGTTGACAATGCCAACCAGGGCATCGTCCGCGCCATCGTAGTTGACTCCATTTGCGGGTACGCCGGTGACGGAGAAGGAGCCGCCGGGGTTGACGGTAATGATCTCGTTGCAGCCTGGTGCTGTGCCGATGGCCGGGCATTGTGCGAAGGCAGCAGAAGACAGGAACAGAGCTGACGTTAGGACGGCAGCGACATGGGGCAGCTTCATAGAAGTTCTCCAATTTCAATTTTTTGGGATTCGCCCTGGCCCGGGCGTGAGGGGAATGTGCATGCGAATGCCCAAGCCTATGTGGACCGGGGTCAAGACTTAGAAAAGCTGAAGATGGTGAATTGCAGGAGTTTGCAAGGGCCAATAGGAAATGTTTGGGCCGAGGCGGTCTCGTGACGATGGGGCTGCCGGTCCTGGGATGGGGCGATGCGGTTGAAAAGCGGCGAAGGCCGGACTGCGCCTTCGCCAATGCACCTCTGCCAATACTCCGGTCGTCCTTGATTGGGCGCCGGATTCCCGAGGTCACACGTGGTTGGGAATGTTCGCGGAGGTGTGAGCAGGCTCGGCGAACGGCCACAGCGTGACGGATGTGTACCGCCGGTGTTGCGGCGATTCCGGAGTGCGGGGAACGAAGGCGCAGAACGGATCGCCGCATGATGGCGGTGAAGCCCTCGTAAGTTGCACATGGAGGTGAAGAGAAAGTTTCCCAGGATTCCCGGGCGTGCCTTATATCGAGCAATTTGAGAGCCACGTCTCCGGGCGGAAATGCTGGGGAATTGAGGCATTGGCGGACGATTGCGGCAACAGTTTGCGGGTTCTCGGAAAGGCTGTTCCGGGTGCTAGGGGCGGGCAGAAGAGATCGCGCGCGATTAGTCTTTTTCCATGCCGCTAGACAGGGACACGATTGTTGCGATTGCGACGGCTCCGGGCCGGGGTGGGATTGGTGTTGTGAGGCTGTCGGGGGCCGGGGCGAGGGAGATTGCGACACCGATGCTGCGGCTCGGGGCCCCGATGGAGGCGGGACGGGCGCGTTTCGGCTATGTGCTGGATGGCTCCTCCGGCGACGGGGCTGACGCCGAGGGGCGGGGGTGCTGGACGAGGTGGTGGCGACCTATTTTGCCGGACCGCGCTCGTACACGGGCGAGGATGTTGTGGAGGTCTCGGCGCATGGGTCGCCGGTGGTGCTGGAGGCGATTGTGCGGGGGAGCCTGGCCGCGGGGCTCGAGGCTGGCGGAGCCTGGGGAGTTTACACAGAGGGCGTTTCTCTCGGGGCGGATCGATCTGACGCAGGCGGAGGCTGTCCACGACCTGATTCATCGACGACGATGCACCAGGCACGGACGGCGGCGAGCCAGATGGGAGGGGCAGTCTCGCGGGAGGTGGCTGCCAGTGAAGGAGCGGCTGCTCGGCTGATTGCGACGATGGAGGCGGGGATCGACTTTGCGGAGGACGATATCGACGTGCTTCCCGGGGCGGCGATCGGCGGATCGCTGAGGTGCGAGCCGCTGGCGCGCTGGAACGGAGCTATGCGTATGGGCGGCTGGTTCGGGACGGGTTTCGGCTGGCGATTGTGGGCGGCCGAATGCGGGGAAGTCGTCGCTGTTCAATGCGCTGGTGGAGCGGGAACGGGCGATTGTGACGGCGGCTCCCGGGACGACGCGGGACCTGGTGACGGAGTCGATCGCGCTTGAAGGCATTCCGGTGGAGCTGATCGATACGGCGGGGCTGCGGGCGGGGCGGAGGTGGGGGTCGCTCGACGAGGCGGAGGTGCTGGGGATTGCGCGGTCGAGGCAGGCGATGGCGGATGCGGATGTAGTGCTGCTGGTGATCGACGGAACGGTGGCGCCGATCGGGAGGATATGGCGATTCTGGAGGGGGACCGAGGCGGCGGGAGGGCGTGGGGCGGTTGCTGGTGGTGGTGAACAAGAGCGACCTGTTTGAGGGAGGGGGCCGAGGCAGGAGGCGGTGAGCGACCGGCGGCGGGTTGGGTGGAGGTGGTGGTGACGTCGACCCGGAGCGGGGAGGGGTTAGCGGCGTTGCGGTCGGCGATTCTGGGTTCGGTACGGGGTGGCGAGCTGACGCGGGAGGGCGGTCTGCTGACCAACCTGCGGCAGCATCAGGCGGTGACGGGTGCCCTGGGGGGGCTTGAGGAAGCTCGGGCGGCGGTGGAGGCCGGGATGCCGCACGAGGTGCTGCTGATGGATCTGCAGCGTGGGCTGCGGGCGCTGGATGAGCTGACGGGAACGACTACCCGAGACGACATTCTGCGGCTGATCTTTTCGAGCTTCTGCATCGGCAAGTAGAGGTGCCATGGTGGGCGCGCGAGGTTTTATGGTGCGCCTGGTCCGGGGCAGGTGCGTGATGTACGGGCGCGTGGCTGGGGAGAGCGAGGTTGCTGTATGCTTCCCGCACACGATTCGTCCAAGTTTCTTGCCGAGGTGATATGTCGCGAGCTACGCCTACGGGATCTCCGCTGGGCTATGCCTTGCGCGGGCCGCTGATCCTGCTGTTGGTGGTTGTGACGCTGTACCTTGCGCAGGCGTTATTGATTCCGATTGCGTTTGCCCTGACGCTCACTTTCCTTGTGGCGCCGGCTACGGCGCGGCTGGAGCGGCGGCAGGTTCCGCGGGCGGCGGCGGTTGGGATCGTGAGCGCAATGATGTGTGGGTGCATTCTGCTGGGATCGTACGTGGTGTCGCGTCAGTTGGTCGACGTTGCGCAGACCTTGCCGGGGTATCGGACGAACGTGCAGAGGAGGGTGGCTGCGCTTCACTCGCCAGCGGAGGCGACGATGGCGAGGGCTGCGGCGGCGGTGGAGGAGATGAGCGGGGATTTCGTGCTGCAAGGGGATGAGCTGCGGGCGGCGACGTCCAGGGGGCCAGCGAATTCCGCGGAGGCGAACGCGCTGCCGGTGCGGGTGGTGGATGGAAGACGAGGTGGGCTGGCTGCGGCCAGCGATCTGCTGGTGAAGGTCGTGAAGCCGGTTGGGGAGATCGGGATTGTTTTGATCTTCACGATCTACATGCTGATGAAGCGGGAGGAGCTTCGACACAGGCTTCTGCTGCTGGCCGGCATGGGCCACATCAACCTGATGAGCCGCGCGATCGAGGATGCGACGAGCCGGGTGAGCCGCTACCTGATCATGCAGATCGAGGTGAATGCCTGTTACGGCCTGTTCTTTGGGGCGGGTCTGTTTCTTGCGGGGGTGCCGAACGCGACGCTGTGGGGCGTGATCGCAGGGTCTTCGCATTGTGCCGTATGTGGGCACGGCGGTCGCGCTGATCCTGCCGCTGATCGTGTCGATTGCGATCTCGCCCGGCTGGTGGCCGCCGGTGCTGGTGCTGGCGGTGTTTTTTGTGCTGGAGACTACGGCCGCGAACTTTGTCGAGCCGTGGCTTTACAGCTCGCGAACGGGGATTTCGTCGCTGGCGCTGCTGGGGATGGCGATCTTCTGGACGACGTTGTGGGGTTGGCCTGGCCTGGTGTTATCGACACCCCTGACGGTTTGCATGGTGGTGATGGGGCGGTATGTGCCGCAGATGGGATTTCTGAATATTCTGCTGGGGACAAATGCGGAGTTATCTCCGAGCGCGCACTACTATGAGCGGCTGCTGGCGATGGATGAGAAGGGCGCGCGTGAGATTGCAGAGAGATTTCTTTCAGGAAGACCGTTGGTCGACTTATACGACGAGGTGATTATTCCGGCGCTTGCGATGGCGGAGGAGGACCGGCACAAGGGAGGTTTGACCGATGCCCGGTCCAACTTCGTATTTTTGAGTGTGGGGGAGTTAGTGGCGAGGCTAAGCGGGTATCGGCAGCGAGGTATACCGGCACCGGAGAAGTCGGAGGTGTCGATGCGGCTGGATGAGCTGAAAGGTCCGAGGACGGGGGAGTTTGCGGTGGTGTGTGTGTCGGCCGGGGATCGGGCGGATGAGTTGACGACGGTGATGCTGACGCAGCTGATGGAGCGTGCCGGGCATCCGACGCTGATGTTGTCGAGCGAGGCGGTATCGGACGAGATCCTGGCGGGGCTGGCGCAGGAGCCTGGGACGGTGGTGGTGATCTCGGCGCTGCCTCCGTTTGCGTTTGCGCAGGCGCAGGCGATCTGCCAGCGGGTGCGGGGGGAGATGAAGAAGAACCGGGTGGTTGTGGGGCTTTGGAACGCGGAGGAGGATATGGGGGAGTTAGGGGAGCGGTTTGGGAGCGGGCGTCCGGACTGTGTGGTCCGGACGCTTGGTGGGGCTTTGGGGCGGGTTGGTGGGTGAGGGTGTGCGTGGCGCGACGGGAAGCAGATGGCAATCTGGCTAGGGTTTGCTCGCTGCTTCAAGATTTGTATCTAGCAGTGCCTGCATATGATGGCGTTGAACGGTGTTACCGGCACTGGGGACGGCGGAACTAGGGGCGGCGGGTCCCCCAGCCCCCAGGTGATGTCGTGCGCCGTATCTGTGCTGCTGTGGCGAGATATCTTGCAACTGGCGTGCTTCTTAGGATGAGCAGCACTGGTTTCACCTTCGTACGGTTTGTGGGGAGAACCTTCTTCGCATGGATTGATCCTCTTGAATTCCACCCAATACTTCTGCCGGTCCGGAGTATTAGGCAGAACAAAGTCCAGAGTGTCACCGGGATATACATCCGGGAGTGTCGCGTTTTCATCTAGCGGAATGGTTCTGGTAATCGCAGGTTGAGGTGGCGGAGTCGATTATTCTTATGCTCACAGCCTTCTGGATCAAGGAGAAGGAAGGCAAGAGCAATAACTGGAGTCAACAGTAGTTTCATGACGTTCCTTTTTTTTCGGGAGTTTGTGGGACGGATGATTTGGAGGCAGTCAGCTGGGGGAAGCGCGGGTCGCGGCGCAGAGGATCTAGGTCATGAGTGGCTTCCACTTGGTAGGTGGTAACGCCTTTGCGCATAGCGGTAGCCAAGGTGGAGAGCGCTTCGTCTCGTCTGCCGAGGATCTCAAGGGTGCGAACTTTATACAGTTGGGAGTACATATCGGCGGCGCCCAAGGACTCAGCCTTCCTAATAAGGACGAGTGAGGAATCAGGGTCACCACTCTTAGCGCGATAGAGGGCGAGGAGCATCCATCCCGGCCCGTTTTTCGTTGTGATCTGGAGCTGCTTCTTCTGTGCTTCTGCGGCACGCCGATATGCTTCCGGCCTCCTGCCGCGATGCTGAAGGAGACTTAGGGCATCCCCGACTTCCAGCCAGTTGTCGGCTTCATCGGGATTCAGCTTTGCACCTTGGGAGGCAGACTTCAGGGCTTCTGCATACCTGCCCTGTGCGCGCAAAATATCAGAGCGGGTTTGGTAGAAACCGTCTTTCGGAGCCAATGCGATGGCCTTATCGATCGCGCTAAGAGCCTCTTTGAAGTCACCAAGCTGGAAGTACATCGATGCGATGTTATTGAAGGGATCTGCGCGTCCGGGTGCCGCAGCAGCGGCCGCTTGATATGCCGCAAGGGCATCGACGTAGTTCGCCTGTGCGTTGTAGTTGTTGCCCAATTCGTTGTAGGCCAGCCAGTAGTTCGGACGAAGCCGGATGATCCGTTTGTATGTTTCTTCAGCATCGTTCCAGCGGTTGATGTCGGAGAGGGTCTGGGCCTGGTAGGTCATTGTGCGGGTGTCGGAGGGGTCAAGGGAGAGCGCGACCCCGTACTCATGGAGTGCCTGGGATTGGGCTCCTGTCTCGGAGTAGAAGGAGGCGAGGGCTACGTGACCTTCCGAGGAGTCGGGGTCAAGCGAGATGGCGGTATCAGCGTTGGCGCGGGCGAGAGTGACGGAGCTGGGGTCAAGGTGCAGGGCGTAGAGACGAAGGTAGGCAGGGCAAGACGGCGTTGGCCACGGCGAAGTGACGGTCGGCATCGACGGCCTGCTTGTATTTTTCGATGGCGGCGTTCAGGCCGGTGTCGTTGGGATGTTTCATGAGGGCTTCGGCGGCTTGGAAGGCGGCCAGGGCTTCGGGGTTTTGAGTGCCGGCTCGTGCGCGTTTCTCGTTGGGTTCTAACGAGTGATGTCGAGGAGATTGGCGGCGGTGCGGACGGCTTTCTCGGGAAGGGAGAGCTGCTGGTCGAGGGGGACGTGGAGGCTCCGGATTCGGAGGGGGTGGGGGGAGTTGGGATCGAGGACCTGAAACGAGACTTGGAGGCTGTGGGCGGTGGGAATAGCGGAGGTGGCGAGGACGAGGTTGGCGCCGAGTGATTCGCGAAGTTCGTTGAGCTGTGCGGCGGTGGTCAGGTGGTGGTGGGGCCTGCGCGGTGACGGAGAAGTTGCGGTCGAAGGCTTCGGCGCGGGGGAGTTCGTTGGCGATGGCGTCGATGACGCCCCTGAGCATGGGCTTTATGCGGGGTCGTTGGTCGGGGGCCAGCCGAGGAGGGCGACGAAGCGCTTTTGTGGGGAGGGGGTGGAGGATGTCGTAGTGTCCGTCGAGGTTCCAGGCGACCTCCCTGCGGTGGCGAGGTCGCGGCCGAGGCGATGGCGAAGTTGCGGCGGGTCCAGAGGCTTGGTGCGGGGTGGATGGAGGGGATCGATGGGAGGTGCGCTAATCGAGGCTGGCCTGGCTTTGGTTGAAGGCGCGACAGCGGCGTTGCGGGGCGGTCGCGATGAGTTCGCGGACGGTGTGGGTGTAGTGGAGGGGAGGTTGGCGATGGCGAGGGACGGGGAGGGAGCCCGCGGCCTTGGCGGCGGTTTCGGTGGGGCGCTTGCCGGTGAGGATTTGGTGGAGGACGACCCCGAAGGCGAAGATGTCGGTGGCTTGCGAGGGGCGATGGCCGCGGAGTAGTTCGGGCGACATGTAGCCGAGGGTTCCGGCCAGGTGCCGGGCTGATGATGGTGGCGTCGGACTGGTGGAGGTGGGCGAGGCCGAAGTCCATGACGGAGACGCAGAGGTTGGGGCCGACGCCGTCGAGCATGATGTTGTGGGCTTGATGTCGCGGTGGATGATTCCGGCGGTGTGGATGGCGGTGATGCCGAGACGACCTGGCGGAGATGGAGATGGCTTCTTCGGAGGGGAGGGGCTCCGTTTGCTGAGGCGGGCGCTGAGGGTTTCGCCGGTTAGTAGCTTCATGGTGAAGAAGAGGAAGCGCGGAGCGGGATGCTGGTGGTGGAAGATGTCGTAGATGGGGCAGAGATTGGGATGGGTGACTTTGCGGGCGAGGAGGATCTCCTGCTGAAGCGCTGGGGGCGGGGTCGGCGGCGATTCGGGGAGGACGATTTTGAGGGCGAGGTGGGCGCCCTGGAGGAAGGTCTTCGACTTCGTAGACCTCGCCCATGCCGCCGCGGGCGATGAAGCGGCGACGGGGAAGCGGTCGCCGAGGACTTCGCCGGGTTGAAAGCGTGGGGCTACCGGTGTGGCTGGGGTCCGGGAGCCGTTCGAGACGGGGAGGATCTCGGCGGTGCGTTCGCTGTCGACGGGCTCGAAGAGCGGCCGCTTGAGGAAGCTGCCCGCCTGCGCGTTCGTCCTCGAGGAGTAGTTCTTCGACCAGACCCCTGAGGCCGGGTGCGTTGGCGCAGGCGTGATCAAGATAGGCGGGCCTCTCGGCGGGCTTGAGCTCGAGTGCGGCGAGGAACAGTTTCTCTGCGGATTGTTGCTGAGTGCCCATTATTTAACCCCAGGCGAAGCGCGACGGAGGACAAGGAGATCACGACGACAGTGCCGGAATGACGGTTGCAGGGAGCAGGGTTTCGTTTGAGCGGGGGCCGGGGGGACGACGAGAGAACCGAGCCAGTTTCGTCCGGAGGTGAAAGGACGCTGGCGGCGCTAAAAGATGCGCAAATGTTCGGTCGTGACGGCGAGATCATAGCACGGTATAGCCGGTTGGAGTCTACGTTTCGGTAACCAGTCGCTTATCGCCGGTAGCCCCGGCTTACTGGTTATGGCGTGCTCCGGGGAGGAAAGGTGCCATCGGGGAAGCTGAGGAGTTGCAGGGTTGGGTCGATGGGAAGGTCGGACTGGCAGTTTCTTGAAGGTGGCGATCCTGTTGCGGTAAGGTTGCAGGCAAAGCGAATGGCGGTGAGCGGGAGGACGCGGAGTTATGGCGGAGGATGCTGGCGAGGTTACCCAACTACTGAAGGCCATGCGGGCGGGAGATGCCCGCGCGGCGGAGACCCTGTTGCCGCTGGTTTACGGGGAGCTTCATCGGCTGGCGAAGTCTTACATGAGGCGGGAGAGGCCGGACCATACGCTGCAGGCGACGGCGCTGATCAACGAGGCTTACCTGCGGCTGGCGCGGGACGATGTGGACTGGCAGAATCGTGAGCATTTCATTGGGCTGGCGGCGCATGTGATGCGGCGGGTGCTGGTGGATTATGCGCGGGCGCACAAGGCGGAGGTGCGGGGCGGCGGTTTGCAGAGGGTGGAGTTGGAGGAGGGGCTGGCGATCTCTCCTGAGCGGACGGAGGAGGTGTTGTTGCTGGATGAGGCGCTTGGGCGGCTGGCGGACGTGAACCCGCGGCAGGCGAGGGTGGTGGAGTTGCGGTACTTCGGGGGTTTGTCGGTGGAGCAGATTGCGGGTGTCCTGGGGATTGCTTCGCGGTCGGTAAAGCGGGACTGGGCGGTGGCTCGGGTGTGGCTGTTCAAGGAGCTGCGGCCGGAGAGTGAGCCAGACGCAGGCCTGACCGAGAAATGTTTTGGATCGTGGCACCTTTTGTGGTGCGGCTCCGCGTTACTGAGTGAAGGCGGTTGAACAGACGCCTTCCCAAAGGAGACACGGTCATGACTACGATTTCGGTACGAACGATTCGCTCTGGCTTTCTTGCATGTGCGTTTGCGATGGCTGCGATGGCGTCGACGTCCCAGGCGATTGCGCAGTCGCCTCAGATGACGGTGAAGGTGCCGTTCCCCTTCCACAACGGATCGCAGATTCTGCCGGCGGGCGAATATACGGTCTCGATGAACTCGGAGCACGTCCTGCTGGTTCGTGGGCTTTCCGACGGCGGTTTTGCGATGACGACTCCGGAAGAGGCAGGACGCCGGCCAAGAACAGCAAGATTACATTCCGGAAGTATGGCGACCGGTACTTTCTGCACGAGGTCTGGCTTGTTGGCAGCAATACCGGCCTTGAGTGCGTGAAGACTAAGGCCGAAAAGCGGGCCCAGACGGAGGAGATTGCAAAGAACGCGGTTGCTCCGTCCGATGTTGAACTTGCAATGAATGTACTGCCTCGGTAGCTCCGGATGGCGGCCACCCTGTCTGTCTGGGGTGACCGCCGCCGTTTGTGGTGCCTGGGGTCGAGAGCTCTCGTGCCTGGGGGTGAAGGCTGGCCTGCGGGGCGAGCTTTGGGGATGGAGCTTTGAGGGGGCGGGGCGTAGGCTGTGTTTGCGACTACCGCGCCTGGGTGCGAGTCAGCTGAGGAAGGGTGACGGCACGGATGAACGGTGGGGTTTCGCGAAGGGGTCTGTTGCAGGGGGCGGTTGCTGCCGGGTCGATGGCCATGCTGGAGCGCTCGGGCCTGGCGAGCGAGGGTGCGGCTCGAGATCGGCCGCTTGAGGAGTTTCCTTACGAGCAGGTGGTGGTCCGTGGGGAGCGGCAGGTCGCGCAGCGGGAGAATGTGAGCGCGGTGCTGCTGGGGCTGAACGAAGACAGCCTGCTGAAGCCGATGCGGGAGATGGCGGGACAGCCGGGGCCGGGGGTGAGTCTGGGCGGGTGGTATGCGTGGAATCCTGCGTACGACTTTCACCATGACGAGGCGGGGTTTGCTCCGGCGTCGACCTTTGGGCAGTGGGTTTCCGGTATGGCGCGGCTGAGTGCGGGGTCGCGGTTTGGCGGAGCCACGGGTGGGTCGGAGATGGGGGAGCGGGCGGTGCGGCTGAACGGCCTGATGTCCGAGGTGATTGCGCCGGGGTATTTCGAGAAGACGCGCTTCCCTGCTTACACGTTTGACAAGCTCCTTTGCGGGTTGATGGATGCGCATCGGCTGGCGGGAGATGGGGCTGCGTTTGGCACGCTTGAGAAGGTTGCGGCTGCCGCGCAGCCTTCGTTGCCTGGGCGAGCGGTGCAGAGGGATGTGCAGTGGAAGATGGGTGCGGATGTTTCGTGGATGTGGGATGAGAGCTACACGCTGCCGGAAAACTTTTACCTGGTTTCTGCGATGGGAGCGGGTGCGCGGTACAGGCGGATGGCGGAGGCGTACCTCGAGAACGAGACATTCTTCGAGCCGCTGTCGCGGGGTGTGAATGCGCTTGCGGACAGGCATGCGTACAGCTATGTGAATACTCTGTGCTCAGGGATGCAGGCGTACCTGACGGGTGGGAGTGCGATGCACTTCGAGGCGGCGAAGAACGGGTTCGCGATGGTGGAGGCGCAGAGCTTTGCGACGGGCGGGTGGGGGCCGGATGAGCTGCTGCGCAAGCCGGGGTACGACCAGGTCGCGAAAAGCCTGCTTACGACGCATAACTCCTTTGAGACGCCGTGCGGGAGCTATGCGCACATGAAGCTGACGCGGTACCTGCTGCGGGCGACGCGGGACGGCCGGTATGGAGACAGCATGGAGCGGGTGCTGCAGAATACCGTGCTGGGCGCGATGCCGCTCCAGGCGGATGGGCGATCGTTTTATTACGCGGACTACAACGTCGTGGCGAAGCGGGTGTATTCGGTGCATCCGTGGCCGTGCTGCTCGGGGACGCTGCCGCAGGTGGTGGCGGACTACGGGATCAACGGGTACCTGCGGGAGCGGGGGGCGGTGTGGATAAACCTGTACCAGCCGTCGGAGCTGCGGTGGTCGGAGGGATCGAGCGCGGTTGCGATGGAGCAGACGACCGAGTATCCGGAGAACGGGAAGGTTCGGCTGAAGTTGACGGCTTCGCGGCCGGTGGCGTTTGCGCTGCGGCTGAGGGTTCCTGGGTGGGCCGGGGAGGGTGCAACGCTGCGGGTGAACGGCCGGCCGGCGACGATCGCGGTGTCCAAGGGATTTACGACGGTGGAGCGCGTGTGGCGGACGGGCGACGTGGTGGAGCTGGAGCTGCCGATGTCGTTGCGGCTGGAGCCGCTGCCGTCGGATGGTGCCGTGGCGCATCCGCAGACGGTGGCTTTGCTGTGGGGGCCGATGGTTCTGTTTGCGTTGCGCGAGCCGGGGGAGGTTGGGCCGCTTAGTCTCTCGAGCGATGCCCTGCTTGGGGCGGAGCGGACGGGGCGGCGGGAGTGGCATGTGAAGGGTCCGACGGGGATGAGGGTGATGGTGCCGTTTACGGACGTGGGGGAGCGGGTGTATTCGCTGTATGTGAACCTGGCTTAGGTGAGCGGTGAGGGGTGGGCGATGAGGACTAATGGCTGTTGGGGGTGCCGGTGCCCTCGGTGAGGGTGACGATCCGGTCGATGGTGGGTGTTGAGAAGGTTTCGGTGATGCCGGTGGGCCAGCGGATGGTGAGGCGGTCGATCGTGGTGGCGGCGCCGAGGCCGAAGTGGAGGCGCATGTCGCTGTCGGAGATGTAGCTGCCACCGCTGCGGACTTCGGCGACGTAGGTCTTGCCTGCGGCGATAACGGAGACTTTGGCGCCGATGCCGTCGCGGTTGGACTTCGTTCCTACGGTGGCGATGCCGATCCAGTGATTTGGGTTTTGGGCGAGGTTGACGAGGAGCATGGGCTTTGCGTTCATGTTGTTGATGGCGGCGGAGACGCGGCCGTCGTTCCAGAGGTCGGCGGTGGCGAGGCCGCGGCTGGAGGCGGGAGCGGAGATTCCGGGGCCGGATGCGCGCTGATGTCCTTGAACTTCCCACCTCCGGCGTTCCAGTAGAGGAGCCGTGGCTCCTTGTAGGTGGAGCCGAGATGGCTGGTGTCGACCTCGGGGTAGACGTGGCCATTGGCGGAGAGGAGGTCGGGGCGGCCGTCGTTGTCGAGATCAAGGAACATGGTTCCCCAGCCGAGGTACTGGGTGTTGAGGCCGAGGCCCGACTCGAAGATCTGGGAGGCGAAGGTGCCTTCGCCGTTGCTCTTGTAGAGGGATGAGGTGTCGTCGGAGAAGTTGGTTTTGAAGATGTCTTCGTGGCCGTCGCCGTTGTAGTCCGCGATGGTGAAGCCCATGCCGGCCTGTTCGCGGCCGTCCTCGTCGAAGGCTACGGCGGCGTCCGCGGCGATGTCGGTGAAGGTGCCGTCCTTGTTGTTGCGGTAGAGGATGCTGGGGGTGCTGTCGCAGGCGACGTAGAGGTCGGGCCAGCTGTCGTCGTTGTAGTCGAGGGAGGAGACGGAGAAGCAGAAGTGGCCGTCGGTCTTGCGGATGCCGCTGCGCTCGCTGACGTCCTCGAACTTACCGTTGCCGAGATTGCGGTAGAGGATGTTGGGGGTGGAGGGCAGGCCTCTGGGGCCGCACATGACGGGTGTTCCCTTCCAGATGCACATGACTCCCTGACCGGGTTTCGGGACGGTGGTGACGTCGAAGTCCACGTAGTTGGCGACGACGAGGTCGAGTTTGCCGTCGCGATCGTAGTCGACGAAGGCGCAGCCGGTGCCCCAGGCCTTGCCGGTCCCGGCGACACCGGCGAACTCGGCGACCTCTTTGAAGGTGCCGTTGCGTTCGTTGTGGAAGAGGCGATTTTTGCCGTAGTAGGTGACGTAGAGATCGGGGAAGCCGTCGTTGTCGTAGTCGCCGACGCATGCGCCCTGGCCCCAACCGCCGGCGAGGTCGAGGCCGGCCTTGTGGGTGACGTCGGTGAAGGTGCCGTCGTGATTGTTGCGGTAGAGGTGGTTGGTTGGGCCGCCTACGAGAGGTGTGCGGCCTGTGCCTTCGGGTGCGCCGTTGACGAAGAAGAGGTCGGGGAAGCCGTCGCGGTCGAAGTCGAGGACGGCGACTCCGCTGCCGGTGGTCTCGATGATGAATTTCTTGGTGTCGACGCCGCCGTTGACGTTGAGCATGGAGAGGCCGGCCTCGGGGGCGACGTCGACGAACCAGGCTGGGGACGGGTGGGCTTTGGTTGAGGGGTAGGGCGTGTGCGGGGTCTGGGCCGCGGCGGCTACGGCGAGCGCTAAGAGGAGGGCCAGGCCTGGTGATCTTTGAGGCTGATGCACCCTGTCGATGCTAGCACCGGCCCGTGGTGCTCTGAAGGCTGGGGCAGGTGGGAATAGTAGGCTTGACGGATGCGTCTTGTGTGCTGCGTGCTCGTTCTGCTGATGTCGTCTGTGCCGGGTTTTGCGGGGCAGGAGGTGGGAGCTCCGGCTCCGGCTTCGGTCGCGGACGAAGGACTGCCCGCAGCGCAGACCAAGCTTGAGCATGGCGACACAGCGGGAGCGATGGCGATCCTTGACCGGATGCGCAGGGAGCAGCCGGGGACAAAGGGGCTGGCGCACGAGCTGGGGCTGGTCTTCTACCGATCGGGGAAGCTGGTGGATGCCGAGGCGGCGTTTGCGCAGGCGATGAAGGAGGATGCGGGCGATAAGGAGTCGGTGCAACTGCGCGGGCTGACACTGTACCGGCTGGGGCAGCCGGGGGCGGCGATTCCGTATCTCGAGCAGGTGCGTGAGTGGACGTCGAACGGGAATGCGGATGCGAATTACGTGTTGGGGTTGTGCTATCTGAATGCGCGGCGGTACGACGAGGCGCGTGCGGCCTTTGCGGTGCAGTACGGTGTGGCGCGGGACTCGGGAGCGGCATACCTGCTGATGGCAAATATGCTGCTGCAGGCGAACCTGCCGGAGCTGGCGCTTGTTGCGGGGCAGAAGGCGGTTGCGGTCAGCCCATCGCTTCCGCTGGCGCACTTTATGCTGGGGCAGGTGCTGCTGTTCAAGTCGGACGTGAATGCGGCTCTCGCGGAGTTTCTTCGAGAGCAGGAGATGAACCCGGGGTACGCGCCGACGTATGACCGGCTGGGGGATGTGTATACGCGGGCGGGCAGGCTCCAGGAGGCGCAGGAGGCGTTGACGCGGGCGCTGTCGCTGGATCGATCGAGTACGGGACCGTTTATCCAGATGGGCAAGGTTTACCTGAAGAAGAACGATCCGCAGACGGCGGCGATGTACCTGCAGCACGCGGAGAAGATGGATGCGGGAAACCCGATCACGCACACGCTGCTGGGCCAGGCGTATCGCGGGATGGGAAGGGCGGAGGAGGCGAAGCGGGAGCTGGAGCTGGCTTCGAAGATCCATGCGTCGGGTGAGTTGAAGCTGCAGCCGGTGCAGTGACGGGCTAGGAGGAGGTGACGCCCTTTCTGAGCAGGAGATTGCCGTAGGGGCGGATCTCTCCTGTGAGGACGATGCAGAAGGCGTGCCTGCCGCGGTTATAGAAGTCGGCGCGGGCAATTCTTTGGGGTGGATCGGCCTGGGGAAGATGCTGCAGGACGACGCCCATGTAGTCAGCCTCAACCTCGGGATCGAGTGCTGCAGGGTCTGCGACTTCCATCATGGCGAGCGGGTTTCCGGGCTGATCGAGTTCGAAGAGGGGGAGGATGGCTTCTAGGAGGGGTCACGGTGAGGCCGTCGGCGCGGAGGACGTGGCGTCCAAGGGTGTGACCTGGGAAGTGCGCGTCGGCGAGCAGGAGTTCATCGCCGTGACCCATCTCGTGCAACGTCTTGAGGAGGTCGGGGCTGATGAGGGGCGATATTCCACGCAACATGCGGATGTCTCCTTGGTGCTGGTACTTGATGCGGAGCCTCTTGTCTCACGGCAGACGAGCTTTCTAGCCGAGAGGGCCGATGCTAAGACCATTCCTGATGAGTTGAGTTCCGGCGACCTGTTCCGTTGGACCGTTGTTCCAGCGGATCCGGTAGTTCCGGGAGGGCTCGATACCGCGGAAGCGGATGAGGAAGCGGCGCTGCCTGGCGGGGGACGTGATGTGGAAGGAGACCTCCCCGGGTCGTACGTCGACGTCTGTGATGGAGCACTCGTCGAAGCCGACTCCCTGTTTGGCGGTGAGATCGATGAAGGCGTCGCCGAGGGTGGGTGCGAGGAGTTCGACGGAGGTCATGGCGCTGCCGGTTCCCCAGTGAAATCCGGTGAGGGCGCCGGGCTCGTCGCGGTAGCCGGTGTGGGCCCAGTTCTCCCATGGTGCAACGGCGAGGGTGGAGCGGGAGGCGGCGACTGCGCGCTCGAGGTACTCGATGTTTCCGGTGGCCTGATAGAAGTCAGCGAGGAGAACGGCGGCGTATCCCTGACGTGCGTCGCTCCATTCGGCGTCGGTGTTCTGGGTGGTAAAGCCACCGAGCAGCCTCGGGGTGAACAGGGGGTTGTTCCAGACCTGCTGGGTGAGAAGGAGGTAGTCGAGCATTTCGGTTCCCTGTTGGAGGTACTGCGGCTTTCCGGTGGCCTTTGACAGTGCGAGCATGGCCTGCACGGCCTGGATCTCGGCGAGGTTGTTTTGCGGGAACTGGGCAGTCCAGGAGTCGTAAAAGGCGAAGTCTTTGTGAGCGCAGGAGAGATAGGTTTCGAAGTCGAACCAGCGCTGGCGAGGGAGGACTTCGGCGGTGACGAAGTTCATGGCGTGTTCGGCGGCGGCAAGGTAGCGGGGGTCGCCGGTGCTGGTGCCGAGGGTGGTGAGCAGGAGAGCGGAGACGGCGGTTTCGGCGTTGAAGTCCCGGAACTCGGAGCGGGGTTCGAGGGTGTCGGAGCGGTACCAGGAGGGGATGTTGCCGCTGGGCTGCTGGTGCGCGAGGAGGAAGTCGCCGTAGGGCCTGACGAACTGGAGGATCTCGGATTTGCGATTGGGGGTGAGGTCGTCGGCCCAGCGGAGCATCCAGTAGGCGGTCCAGGACATGGAGAAAGCGTGGTAGCTGTCGGCGTAGCTTGCCCAGCCGTCACCGGGAATCCACTTGTTCTTGTTGACGAGATAGATGGTCGAGAAGGCGCCGTGATCTCTGGGCGAGGTAAGGATGAGGTTTAGGACGCTCTCTGCTTTGGCCGTCATGGCGGGGTCGTGCGCGGCCTGGCCGTAGAGGTACCAGCCGTAGGCTGTTCGGAGGGTTTGAAACCAGGCGTTGAACCAGGCGTCCGGCTCGGGATGCTCCCAGTCACCCGTGGAGTTGCGATCGCTCCTGAGTGTGCCGCAACGTTTGCCGCCGCAAGGGAAGCCGGTGTAGACGCGATCCGCGTAGGTGTGCCAGGCCTCCTGACGCCAGGAGTCGAAGGAACGGAGCTCCGGACGGAGGACGTCCTGCTGCTCGTCGGCGGAGGCGAGCAGGGCCGAGTGCCCCATCTGCTGCCAGAGGCGGTGGACGACGCGGCGATACCCAAGCCTGGGCGGCTCGGACGAGAGGATGACGGAGTACCGGTAGGCGACGGAGCCATCGATGATTTCGGGTCTGCCCTCTCTCGACCTGCGGAAGTAGCTGTGGCCGTGCGGCTGCGAGGGGATGTCACCGTATGCGAGCCATGGGTGGGGGCCGGAGGTGACGTCGAGATCGAGTGCACGGACCTCGGCGTGGCGCTCGTTGAGATGCGGCATAAGCGCGGCGAAGACTCTTCCCTGCTGCAGCATGACGACGGGCGACTTGAAGCCGTTGGTAGGGATGAGGTCCCCGGCTTCACTTTTGATGTTTTGCGACCAGACGAAGTCGAGGGGGCCGGTGTGGGGGCCGGTGACGGCGTTTCGGGGCGGGAGGAAGTCGTACCGGTCTTCGACGGAGTGCAAGGATCGCTCGGGGACGCCCTTTGCGAGCTTGAAGCGTGTTGCGACCTCGACGACATCGTTTTCGGGTGAGAGGATGAATCGCTGCTCGAAGGTGCCGAGAGTGCTGCAATCGCCGGTTAGAAGGAGACCGTGCTCGATGGGGATCACTCGCCCCAGAACGCAGATGTGGGCCCCGGTGTCGGTCTGGACGTGGATGAGGGCGGAGGCGTCGAGTACAGGCGTCCAAGCGTCGCCCACCTTTGCCGAGAGGATCACGGTGGCCTGGGATGGACCGGTAGCTGCTTCGATGCGCACGGATGGCCCAGCTATCGTCTCCGCTCGAATGAGGAGATGCGGTGCGGAGAGAGCCAGGACGGAAAGGGCGAAGCGGGCTCTTCGATTCATGGGCGAGTTCCCTTTTGGAAGGTTTACCGAGCTGATCTTCGGCTTTCAGGTGGGACAGGCCCTTGTAGAAGAGCCAGGGCTCCTTCTGCGTGATGCCGTAGACGAAGGTCTGTCCCTGGACGAACCGCTGGCGTACCTCGAAGTTCTCGAAGGCGACGCCACCGAGGACAGGAACGGTGGAAGCCCAGTAGACACGGCGTGCATTAAAGCGGACGCGGAGATCGGGCTCGATGTCGTGGCCTGGCACAAGCCAGTACTGCGTGATCTTGGGAAGCAGATAGGGCCAGTGTGCGGTGGCGTTCCCGGCAGTGGTCTGCGGATCGGGTTCGTCCGAGGTGCAGAAGACGATGGCGTCGCCATCGCCTGAGCGAAGCATCTCGCTGAGGGGGTAGCTTTCCTGTTCGGTAAAGGCCTCGCCGCCGTAGTCTGCGAAGACCTTGCGGCTGTCTTCGACGTGGTCTTTCAGCCAGAGGAGGCGGAGGCGCTCGTAGTTGCCCATGGTGGCGGTGACGGTGAGTTCCTCGAGCTGCGGACTGTCGGCCTCCTGAAAGACGTTGAGCCGAAGATCGCCGGGGTGATCGCTGTCGATGGACGCGACGAGGTAGACGTGAGCGCCGTTTGCGGAGAATTTTTCAACATCGATTCGCACGGACAGGCGTTCCACGGTGGCCTTGCCGGCGTGAATTGTCTTGAGGGTTCCGGCGTTGGCTACGTCGGTGTGCGGGTCAGGATGAACCCATAGGCGCTTTCCACGCTGTCCGGGGTCGAGTTCGCTCATCTCGAGTTCACTGAATGCCAGGCGGTCGAAGCGCCGGCCCGGACCGGCGATCACGGGTTCGACCGCAATGAAGTTGAGCAGCTGCGGGGCGTTGCCGCCGGTCTGGGGGACGCCGATGCGGATGAGGCCGCGTGGTCCCTTGATGCCACCCTCGGAGGGGAGGCCGAAGACGACCCCGTCACGGCGTCCCCAGATAAGCGGGTCGCCGGGCTTTGCAGGCCTGATCCACGGGGACTCCTGCGCGATTGCGGAGGCGGCGACGCCGGCGATGGCGATGGTGAGAGCGGCGCGGCGGACGAGAGCTGAGAGGCGGCGGGTTCGGTGGAGCCTGCACGGGGAGAACACTAGCTGCGTCATGGATGGGCATCCTGAAAATCAGGACGATTCTCTCACAAGATTTAACCGTTACACTTCCGCGTGCGGATCATCACGGGCGCGATGGTTGGAGAGTCTCTGGAGGGGCGAAGCCGGGATGGTGCGATCGGGGGGGCGTGAAAGGACCGAGGTGGCCCGAGAAAGTTCGGGTCCGGGTTGCGGCTCGCGCCGCTTCGCATAGACTGGGTCGTGAATGTCAACGATCGTCGAAGTAGCGAAGCGTGCCCGGGTCTCAACGGCTACCGTTTCCAACGTAATTCGCGGAACCCGCAAGGTGAGCGAGGACCGCACATCGCGGGTGCAGGCGGCCATTCGCGAGCTGAATTACTTTCCGAACGAGATTGCGCGCAGTTTGAAGGTGAAACAGACGCGGATGCTGGTGCTGGTGCTTCCCGATATCACCAACCCATTCTTTCCGGAGATCATCCGCGGAGCGGAAGACGCGGCGTTTGCGCGCGGCTACTTTTTGTTGACGGCGAACACGGACGAGCAGCCTGGGCGAGAACGGCGCATCGTGGGTGCGCTGCGGTCGTATCGCGTTGACGGAATTCTGCTGGCGTCGACGGAGGCCTCGCTGGGGCATGACACGGGCCATATTGCGGGCCTGGTTGATGCGGGGGTGTCGGTGGTGTGTCTTGACCGTGCGGTGGCGGATGTTGCAACCGACGCGATACTGCTGGACAACGTGGGTGGTGCACGGGAGTGTGTGCGGCACCTGGTAAAGCAGGGTCATCGCAAGATCGGAATCGTCACGGGCCCGCTGCACCTGCAGACGGGTGACGAACGGCTGCAGGGATACAGGATGGCTCTTGAAGACGCTGGGATTGCTGACGAGCCGCAGATGATCTTCGAGGGCGATTTCCGGTTTGAGTCGGGCAGACGGGGTGGCGACCGGTTGATGAAGCAGCGATCGAAGCCTACGGCGATCTTTGTCTGCAATGGCGTGATGTCGATGGGAGTTTTGCAGGCGTTTGAGGATCTGGGGATCACGTGTCCGCGCGATGTGGCGCTTGCGACGTTCGACGACGTGTCCGTCGATCACTCGTTCCAGCCTCACCTGACGGCGGTGGTTCAGCCGAGCTACGAGATCGGCTCGCGCGCGGCATCGATGCTGATGGACAGGATCGAGGGGCGGCTGGGGCCTGATCGGCAGGTGGTGAGGGTGACGCCGAAGCTGGTAATTCGCGCGTCCACGTTAACGGAGATGAAGCTGACGCAGCGGGCGCGCTGAACGCGAAGCTCCTCAAAATGCATTGACAACGATACTTCGCGAGTGTTTGTATATCCCTCGAAGTTTAAAGGTTTAAATCTGGAGCACCAAATGATGAACCGTTTCCAAGCGGCTATGCGAGTTTTTGCGATTTCGATCCTGATGATGCCCCTTTCTGGCCTTGGCCAGGCGGACCGCGGTTCTATCAAAGGCCAGGTACACGATGAGCAGAACGCAGGTGCACCGAACGCAACGTTGACGCTGAAGAACGAGGACACGGGCGTGGTGCTGAACTCGATGTCGCTCTCGTCCGGCGAGTACACCTTTGTGAATTTAACACCGGGCCGGTACACGCTTACTTCAAGGGCAGCAGGATTCGGCGCGTCGGTGCAAGAGCATATCCAGGTGACGGTGGGAACGACGGTTGCGCTGGACATAACGCTCCACTCGGCAAACGTGGAACAGGTGGTTACGGTCACCTCCAGCAACAACGGAGTGGACACGCAGACGTCGGAAGTTGGAACGGTGATCACACCGCGCGAGATTGCGGACCTGCCGGTGCCGATGAGCAACGACATGCGGAACCCGCTCAGCTTTGTCACGTTGACTCCGGGCGTCTCCGGCTCTCAGCCAGGTGCATCCCCTGACTACCGCCTCCATATAAGCGGATCGCCAAGCGACTCGAACGAGGTCTACATCGACGGCATACCGATTGTGAACACGGCTTTCGCGGGGGATACTTCCCTGAACCATCCGCCGATCGACGCGATCAGCGAATTTAAGATCGTCACCAACAACCAGAGCGCGCAGTACGGCCTGGCGAGCAGCGCGGTCTCGTTTGCGTTCAAGTCGGGCACCAATGATTATCACGGGAGCCTGTTTGAGTTTCTTCAGAACGACAAACTGAATGCGAACGACTATGTGAGCAACGCGCTTGGCCAGAAGCGAGCGCCTCTGAAACAGAACGAGTATGGCGGGACGTTTGGCGGGCCCGTTCGCATCCCGAGACTCTACAACGGGCACGATAAGACGTTCTTCTTTGTGGAGTACACGCAGTTTTCCTGGCGGCCCAGCGCGAATAACGCCAGCCTGACGACGTTTCCGAATCAATACAGGACGGGCAACTTCGCGCAGGCACTTGGACCGCAGCTTACGACGGCGGCGGGTGCTCCTATCTTTGACGCGGTTGGACGGCCGATCTATGCCGGAGAGATCTACAACCCGAAGTCGAACCATGCTGTTGTAGGGCCGGATGGAAAGTCCTACATGGTTCGCGACCCGTACGTGAACAATCAGATTCTGCCGGGGGACATCAGCAGCGTGTCGCAAACGGTGCTGCAGTCCTTTCCGATAGCGAACAGTGATGCGATCAATAACAACTACTTCCGCGTTCAATCCACCAAGAACGACGAGCACAGGCTTGTAGCGAAGATCGATCACAACTTCACGGACAAACATAACGTCTCTGGAAGCGTCTTTCTCGGTACTTATAACAATGGAAACAATGGAAATCTGAACACCTTCAGCAGTTCCGTTGTGGACGCGCCGACGACGCAGGTCCGATTCTCCTATAACTACACGCATTCGCCGCGGGTGAGTAACAACCTAAACGCCGGGTTCTTACGCGACAAGTTCAACGGAGGTCCAAGTACGTATGGACCTGGTCTGAGCGCTCTCGGTATCAACGGTCTTCCGGTCGCTGCGGGCAGCGCACCTTATCCCATCATCAATCTGCTGGGCGCACTCTCGACGGGCATCGGTTCGGGCGGCGTCACGGTTGAGGCTGAGAACCGCTTCGTTGTAAGCGATAACCTAACCCTGAGTTATGGGAAGCACAACCTGACCGTGGGCGGAGAGGTCCGCCGGTTGCAGCGCAACGAGGTTGGTGTCGGTACGCCAGCGTTCAATTTCGATCCTACGGAATCGGGGCTGAACGGAATTGGGTTCGCGGGATCTCCGAACGGAACCCCGGTCTCGATCCCGGTCGGTACCGGGAACTCGGGTGCGAGCTTTCTGTTTGGCGCGGTTGACTTCTCGAACGCCAGCTTCCCGATCTCACAGGGGTATCGGTGGTTGCAGACCGGCGCCTATGTCCAGGATGACTGGAAGGCGAGGCCGAACCTGGTGTTGAACCTCGGCCTTCGGTACGACATCCAGGTTCCGCGAACTGAGGTCAACGGATATGCCTCCACGGTAGACGTGAACCTGCCGAACCCGGCCGCGGGGAACATTCCCGGAGCGTATACCTTCTATGGGCAGGGAGCGGGCCGCAACGGTAAAGTGCGTATTGGAGACATCGACTACAAGGCGTTCCAGCCGCGCGTGGGCTTCGCCTGGACTCCCTATCCAGACAGGAACACGGCTGTGCGGGGTGGGTTCGCGATTACGCGGCCGACGGGGAACGACAATCTGGAGAACGGGATCGGGTCGGGGCTGTACAGTATCGGATACTCCGGATCGGCGATTGCGAGCAAGCCCGGGGACGTCGCCGGTTCACCGGCGTTTTACTGGGATAACGGATTTCCGAAGTCGGGCGTTACTGGAGCTACCATCAACCCGGGCATTCTTGTCGGCCTAACGAATCCCGTGATTATTTATCCGAAGGCTGGGATACCACCGATGCAGATGAACTGGAGCCTGCAGGTGCAACAGGAGTTGCCGGGCAGGATGGTGGCGACGATCGGATATGTGGGATCGCATTCGTATCACATCGGCGTGTGGTCGAAGCCGAACCAGATCAATCCGAATGTCGCGGCGCAGTACGCGCCCGCTGCTGCGAAGGCAAACCTGCCGCTGAACGAGTTCCTGGCGCTCCCGATCAGCGACCCGGCCGCGATCAGCGCGGGGATCAAGGAGCCGTGGGCGGGATTCACGGCGGCTGTTGGGGCGAATGGCGCCACGGTCGGTCAAGCCCTGCGACCGTTTCCGCAGTACGGCAGCGTGGATAATCCGATCAATCCGATCGGAAGTGTCTCCTATAACGGCCTGCAGACCAGCCTGCAGCGCCGTTCTCTCAAAGGGCTGACCTTCCTCCTCGCTTATACGTATTCGAAGACGATCGGCAATGTGGATTCGAATAACGGCGCCAGCTCCGGGGCGGAGAATGCGCAGTACTCCGCATCCTTCTACCAGGATTATTACAACCCGCAGGGCGATCGTTCGGTAACCAGCTCGGATATCCCGCACGTTGTAGCCTTGAGCTATACGTACGAGTTGCCGATTGGGCAGGCAAAGCGCTTCTTAACCGTGGTGGAGTGTCGGGAACGCCCTGCTCGGCGGCTGGTCTGTCTCCGGCATCCATCAATACCAGAGTGGACGTCCGATCCACATCGAGTACGACGCCTTTGGTGCATCTAACCCTTACTTCGCGGCACAGACGGATTCAGCTTCCGTCCAAACATCGTGCCCGGCCAACCATTCAAGAATCCTGCGTACCGGCAGAGCTGCTCCGGTCCAGTGCAGACGACGGCCGGGCGAAATCCTGCCAGTTCTACATCAATCCTGCCGCCTTCGTGGCTCCTCCTTCAGGCGAGTTTGGCAATGCGCCGCATTTCTTTTCGGCTCTGCGGCTCCCCTGGTACTTCAACGAGAACCTGTCCGCCTCAAAACGATTCAAGGTCTATGAGCGAGCCAACATGCAGTTCCAGGCGAACTTCTTCAACGCGTTCAACCGGGTGGTGTTCTCAAACGGGGGCAATGCGAATACGTTTATTCTCAACAACGCCCCGGCGGACCTGAGTAACAATTCACTTGCGAACTCTAACTCTGTGTTTGGGATTATGACGGACCAGCAGAACGGTCCAAGGACGATTCAGTTCGCGCTGAAATTGGAGTTCTAGGCTGGATGAACGGGCTTCGCTTCATACTCCTGGTGCTTGCTCTCCATACGCAGGCGTCGGCCCAGAGCCCGGCGCCTGCGTACGATCAACATCTGGCGGCTGCCGCGCGAGCGCAAGCGCAACAGGATTGTCATACCGCGGCCCTGGAGTACGGGAGGGCTGCGGATCTCAGACCCAGGAGTGGGGAGCTGCGAAGCAACCAGGGAATCGCGCTCTATTGCGACGGGCAGCTTCCTGAGTCTGTCGCTGCCCTTCGCAAGGCGCTCTCGCTCGCTCCTGACCTTGTGGCACCCCACCTGTTCCTGGGACTTGCCACATATCTCTTGTCGGATATGTCGACTGCCGCAAAGGAGCTGGAAAGATTCGTGACGATGCAGCCATCGGATCCGATAGGCCATCTCTGGCTCGGGTATACCTATGTCTCCCAGCAGCAATACGAAGCTGCCATCAAGCAGTTCGAGAGGGTCACTGGATTGGACCCCGGTAACGTGGACGCGCAGTATGCCCTGGGCCAGAGCTATCTTGAGGTGGGCCGGCGGCGCGCGAAGGAGCTCGCGCTGTGGGCGCCGAACGGAGCTCTATCGCTGAAGCTAGCAGGGGAGCAGTACGAGATGAGTGGAGACACGGTGCGCGCAGCCAGTGCGTTCCAGGCTTCGGCCGAGAAAGCTGCCAAGCAACCTGAAGCGCCTGGCGCGGCGATCGACAAGGAGAAGACGCTTTACCTGCAGGCGCATGATGCGGAAGCGAAGGCCCAGGAGGCCTTTCAAGCCGTGCTGCGCGGCGCGCCGGATTCCTATCGCGCACACCAGATCTCGGCAGACGTCCTTGTGGCGCATGAGCAACAGGAGGCGGCCCTCGCGGAGTATCGTGAGGTTCTCCGGAGAAACCCAACACTGCCGGGTGTTCATGAGGCGATAAGCCGATGCCTGATGCAAGGGGGGCATTTTGCGGAGGCGCTGAGTGAGCTCGAGGCCGAGCAGAGGCTCCAGCCACGCTCGGCGCACGTGTTGACCGAAAGGGCCCGGGTGGAGCTTGCGATGGGTGATGACACGTCGGGTGCCGCCTCACTCCGGGAGGCTTTGAAGCTGCCGGAGCCACCAGCAGGAGGCTTACCTCTGATGGGCAGGCGCTGCTCGCACAGGGTCATGCGAAGGGGGCCGTTCCGTTGCTTCAGCACTTTCTCGAGCTGCGCCCGAATACTCCGCGGCGTTACTACTCTCTCTCCCGTGCCTACCGGACTCTGGGCGATACGTCCGGCCATGGCGCAGGCCCTGGCGACTACCAACGCACGCTCTGAGGATGCACAGGGCACGCTCCCTGATCGCGCCGCTCACACGCGACTCCGCCGCGATCGCCGTGTTGCTGCGGAAGTCCGCTTGCACGCGCATTCCGCATGACATCGACCCTGAACACCTGGGTCCCGGCGTTGAGCCGATCGCCCAGCACGACCGCATCTCCCTTGATTCAAGGAGAGAGAGAGTGCCACATGCGCCGAACATTTCAACTGACACCCATGAAAGAAGCCGTCCTGATCACAAGCGGCGATCTGCGCGAGTCTGCCAACCAGGCCTGCTGGCCTGCGCAGAAGATGTTGGAAGAGCTTGATCGAACGGCTTCGCACGCGAAGGAGTCCAGCTACGGCGCGCCTTTCCCGTTGATGCGGTGAGGGGCCATGGCTTTATCTCCAGCCAGCGGATGGGCATGGATATGTTCACGGCATCGATCCGGACGCGAACCTGGTCTTCGCAAGCCGCGTGGCAGTACAGCCACCATGTGCTGCCGGGCTGCGCAGCCATCGCGGCCCGATCCTTACTGTGGCGAACTGGTCGGGGCAGTGGCCTGGGCTGGTCGGCCTGCTGAATCTGAATGGCCGCCTGCTCAAATCAGGCGTGAACTTTCAGCACGCTATGGAGCAAGGACTTTCACGACGAGTTTTTCCGTCAAGGGACTTCGCCAGTGGCTCAAGCGAGGGGAAGATCACGCATGATCCAGCCACGTTCGCGCGCTGGACCTGGCCGCTCTGCCGAGGCAGAAAGGAGACTCGGCGAGCGCGCTCGCGCAGCGAGCTGAAGAGTCGCAAGGCCATCCTGGGCGTCTTCGACGAAGGCTGCATGGGCATGTATAACGCCATCATCGACGACGATCTGCTGAACACTGCCGGCGTCTTCAAGGAGCGCCTGAGCCAGTCCGCACTGGTCGCCGCGATGCGCACGGTGTCGCGATGAGGAGGCGCAAGCGGTACGTCGCTGGCTCGACAAGAAAGGCATGAAGTTCTCGACCGGGCAGAATCCGAAGACGACGGACCTGACCGATGCGCAGATTCTGCGAGCAGTGCAGGATGTATATCGCCGCGCGTGCGCATTGCGGACGAGTTTCGGCTGCGACGCGATCGGCATCCAGTATCAGCAGGGGCTGAAGGATATGGCTGCCCGCGTCGGATCTGGTCGAAGGGCTGCTGAACAATGCCGAGCGTCCGCCGTGTTCGCGAAGCCGGCGGGCAAGGGAGCTTTACGCGGGCGAGCCGTTGCCGCACTTCAACGAGGTAGACGAGTGCGCCGGGCGTGGACGCGCGTGATCACCAATCGCGTGTTGACCGCAATGCAGCCTGGATCCCGCGACCACGCTGCACGACGTTCGCTGGGGCGAGCATTACAAGGGCGAGGCATCGACGACTTTGTGTGGGTGCTTCAGATCTCCGGCGCCGTGCCGCCGTCGCACATTGCGGGCGGATATGCCAAGGCGCAGCAGCGAGCGCCAGCCACCGATGTACTTCCGCTCTGGGCGGCGGCACGCTGAAGGGCGTCTGCAAGCCGGGCGAGGTGGTCTGGAGCCGGGTCTTCGTCGAAGGCGGCGGCTCTCACGTGGATCTCGGCGCTGGGCTCCGGTAATCGAGCTACCGGAGGAGGAGGTCGCGCGTCGCTGGCAGAACACCACGCCGCAGTGGCCCCTTGTTAGCTTCGTCCTTCGACGGCATCTCGCGCGATCGTTTCTCATGGCACGACACCGCGCGAATCATGTCAGCATCGCCTACGCGCCGGACAGCAGGGCACTCGCGGTGAAGGCAACGATGTTCCAGGCCCTCGGCATCCACGTCCATTATGCGGCGACGTCAGCTTCGCCTGACGGTCTGCACACAGGTGACCTATCTCGCACGACTAACGTGCAGGGCCATAGTCCACCACACGCCATTCCACCAGCTGGAAAGACATGAAGCTATCTGTCCCACGTCATCAAGTGCACGATCGTCGGCGCGCTCGGCGGCCTGCTCTTCGGCTTCGACACGGCCGTGATCTCCGGCACAACGGCGCAGCTCACGCAGCAGTTCTCATCTTCTCCCAGGGGGCGCTCGGCTTTACGGTTGCCAGCGCGTCTGGGGTACGGTGCTGGGCGCGATCTTCGCCGGCATCCCGGGCCAGCGCTACGGCCGACGCGACAGTCTTCGCGTCATGGCGGCCTTCTATGTGGTCTCCGCGCTTGGCTGCGCGCTGGCCTGGAATCTGCCGTCGTTGATTCTTCCGGTATTGGCGGCCTCGGTATCGGCGGCTCATCGGTTCTCGGCCCGATGTATATCGCGGAGATGCGCCTAGCCGAGTGGCGCGGACGACTGGTTGGTTTCTTTCAGGTCAACATCGTCGTCGGCATTCTTCTCGCCTACATTTCGAACGCCTTTCTCGGCACGCTGCATCTCGGCGCCGTCGAGTGGCGATGGCAGCTCGGCATCTCGGCCATCCCCGCCGTGTGGATTTCTCGTTACGCTCTTCTTCATCCCGAGGAGCCCACGGTGGCTTCTCACCCAAGCGCGCAATGACGAAGCGCTCGAGGTGCTCGGGTGCCGGGTGGCCACGCGGAGCCCGGAGCGCGAGATGAACGCCATCGTCGCCGGCACTGCAGGAGGAAGGCACTGGCCCGAGCGACTCCCTGACGCCCAGGAAGTATCGCCTTCCAGTTTTTCTTGCGATTACCGTCGGGATGTTTTCCGAGCTCACGGGTATCAACGCGGTTCTCTACTACCTGAACAATATCTTTTAGCTTGCGGGGCCGTCAAGCTCTCGAGCACTTCCAGGCTATCGCGGTCGGTGCGACGAACCTTGTGGCCACGCTGGCTGCAATGTCAATCATCGACAGGTTCGGCCGTAAGAAGCTGTGCTTACCGGTACGGTTGGTCTACATCTGCCTCTCGGCCATCGGCTATAATTTTTTAGACGCGCCAGCACTTAGGTCTTCTGGTCTGGCTGCTGATGGCATTCATCGCATGCTTTGCTGTTTCGCATGGGGCAGTGGTCTGGGTGTATATCAGCGAGGTCTTTCCCACGCGGCTCAGAGCGAAGGGCCAGAGTCTGGGTAGTTCGTCTCACTGGATCTCAAACGCCGTCATTTCGCTGGTATTCCCGCTGCTTGCGATGAGGTCCGGGTCCTTGCCGTTCTTTTTTTTCGCAGCGATGATGGTCGTGGATTTTGTACTGGTCTTCTTTTACTACCCGGAGACCGCACGGGTGTCGCTTGAGAAGATGCAGGAGGCGATCCGGGGAGATCAGAGCCCCGTATAGGCCGTTCCTAAGTCGGCCCGTAGATCGAAACACCAGACTTACGGCGTTGTCGAGTGCTGCCGCTTGTAGAGGATGTATGGCCCGAAATGCTGTGTTTCGGTCCAGCGCGCCGTCCAGGTTATCGCTGAAGTCACTTCCGAGGTCGTAGGGGATAGGGTGGCGCAGGGGATAAGGGAAGGCGAATCCCTGAACACCATCGATGTTGCGCGGGGTTTCCAAGAAGGGATCTTCGGGCTCGGCAGGGAGAAGCGCCCACTCGGCCTGATTGAACTCGCGAATCTTTGCTGCTTCTCCTGTGTCGTTGAGGACATCCACAAAGAAGCTGTAGTACTCGGGCCGATAATGCCCGGCGGACTTCAGTGCATCCTCGACGGAGGGGCTGATCTCGAGCGGCGTAGCGACTTTGCTATTGCCTACGAAGTGCTGCAGCCTGGGGAGATCGAGTTGGTAGACCGCGTCGGCGGCGGTTGGCCGGAGGCGATCGGCCAGATCGGAGTTGTGCCGATCAACGGTGATGAGAATACGGTCCCGAAGACTGGGTGGAACTCGAGGCATCAGTGCGAGTCTGAGTGTGTCGGCGGTGCGATCGAGATAGAGGGTGTTGTTAATCGACTGCTCCCAAAGTATGAAGACGACCAGTGCTGCAAGCCATGAGGCGCGCAGGCCGCGCGGCTGAGGTCTGATGCCGACGAGAGAGAGAACCAGGATGCCGGCTCCGTTGAAGAAGACGTGCAGTGGGTCGCAGCGACCGAGGGCAGCGGGGGGAAACGCGATGCCGAGAGCAAAGCAGGCGAGCATACGTGTGCTCTTCCCGTCGTTCTGCCGGAAGGTGGCGCCCAGTGCACGAGGCACGATCCACACGAGCGCAAACACGAAGACGAGGATGTGCGGTTATGGAGCGACGGGGAGGTTGAGGGCCCCGTGCGAGAACGAGTTAAGCGCGCCGCCCTCCGCCTCGTCCGACAAAGAGGAGGAACACGGCTGCGCCCAGAGCAGGCGCCGTGGTGAGAAGGAGCCACCGGGGCCCATTGCGCCCAGACTCGAAGACCTGCGTAGACGATGGTAGCCAGACAAAGGCGAAGCCGAGCTCTGGGGAGATGCCGAGAGGGAGGATTTCGCCGGCTGCAAGGAGGAGCGTCATGAGCCAGACGGACCCAGTGCGCGTGGCGAAGAGCAGAACTGCGAAAGGCGTGATGAAGCGAAACAGGGTGTAGTTCAAGCCCAGTAACGGGTTAATGGAGCCAACAGCAAGAAGGAGGAAGCCGATGCGCCGGTCGGCGCCGCGAATGGGGAGCTCGTTGAGTACGTACGCCAAGAGCACGAGTCCGAGGGACTGGTCGAACATGAGGGTGAGGAAATACGCAGCCAGCCAGCTGCAGCGGAGGACCTGATGCAGCAGGATTGTTGGGTAGAAGAGGAGAGGTCCGTAGGCGAACTCGAGCTGGGTGTAGAGCGAGCGGCCGTACTCGGCGTGCGAGGACATCTGCTCGATGAAGTAACCCGCATCGGCGATGTAGCGCAGGTGCGAGTGTGCGATGAACCATTCGGCGACGCCGAAGACCGCGCAGGTTGCGAGGTTGCCCGTGGCAACGAAGACCGGACCAAGCCGGGCGTGGGGACCCTGGGGCGCGATCGATTTCGAGGTGTGCTTGAGCGAGCGGCGCCAGCTCCAAAAGAGAACGGCAACGGAGATGGCTGCTGCTGAGAGGATTGCGGTGCGATTGCTGAAGCCCGCCACGTAAGAGGCTGATACGGTGGGCTGGAACTGAACCGGGATGGCAAACGGGACGACGAAGACCAAGAGCGCTGTTGCGGCGCAGACGCACAGGCACGCGGGCCAGGTGCTACGCGAGGAGGCCTGGTTCCTGGTAGAGGACGGCTCTTGTGATGAAATGCGTGTCACCGGGCCCTCGGCAGGGCACCCCGCAGGGGGGCTGCGGATGTGCTGCTTTGTTTATCACCGCACAGCGGATGGCTCTGATTTTAGCGTGATGGCGGTACCTCTGAGCTGGACCCGAGAGGGTCGTGCTCCGGTCCAGCACCGGAGCTAAGTCCGTGCCAAAGGAATGGGGGCCAGCAGAGGCTTCACTGCTTGCCCATGGTGGGTCCCCCGGTATTGACCATGGCTGGAACGCGATCCTGGACAGGAGGCAGGGGTTGACGGAGCTTGTGTGAATCTCTCTGGTACCAGTACGCGACGGTGTAGAAGTTGTCCGACCGATGATTCGCGTGGCCGTGTTCGATGGAGATCTTGAAGGACTTCTTGAAGGGAATGGGGGAGTCGGTGTGGAAGCGGTAGACCATCCACTTCGAGCCGCGATCATCGCCAGTGTTCATCGGATTGCCATACTGCTGGTAGGCGAAGGTGGGGTGGGTTGAACCAAAGGGATTGATGCCGCAGTTTCCGTAGCACCAAGCGCCAAGGTAGTAGTCCTCCGAGCCGGTACCGACGATTTTGGGCCGCTCCTTATTGTCGACGAAGATCATCTCGTCACCCTCGCCCCACCAGTCACCCTGATTCTGCAGGACACTGTGTGTTACACCGACATAGTGTCCCGGACCTTCTGTTTTGAGGATGGTGTAGTTGCTGGCGCCGTCGAGATTTTTCGCTCCGTATACGTTGGGGTCGCTGTTCTGCTTCCAGTCGTCGGTGGTGCCCTTGTTGGGCTGAGCCTGGTGGTACTCGGCGAAGAAGTGGAACATGCCGGGGGGAAGCTGGGCGTGCTTCTGCCAATCGATGTTGTAGTAGAAGGCGCTTATCGGCATGAGGCCTTCGTTGGTCACGGTGATACGGGCATTCTTTCTGAATGGCATGGGGAAGAAGCGAGTTAAGCGCCTTCTGGGAGCCGACGGAGAGGGGCCCTGACTGGTAGGTGAAGTACTCGCCGAGGCCGAGGCCGAAGAAGTCGCCGATGGGAGACTCGACTGCGGGGAGCGGGTCGTCGTCCCAGTAGATGCGAAGCACGATCTTTTTGAGGTGGTAGTGCTCCGGGGAGTCGATGGTGAACCACATATGGGTGATGATCCCCGGGCCGGTGACCTCGCCAAGAGTGCGCGTTTCGCCCGGCTTGATGGGATTGGCCCGACCTCCGTCGTCGTTTCCGCCGGTGAGGTCAGTGGAGGAGAGCCGCTCCTGCGTGTAGCTCTTCTCGTAAGGAAGAGTTGAAAGGTCCTGGGCGTGGGCTGCGATTCCACCGAGGATGGTCAAGACACATAGGAGAGAACGGAGTAAGGTTGTGCGGCCAGGGCGGCGACTCATGGAAATTTCAGGTGCTTTGCGGGTCATTGTGTCCTTGAGTGTGTCTTGCGGCGAACTGGAGTATGTCAGAAGATCTCCTGCTTTGCGATTAGATGTGTGTTGGCGCATAGGAACGCCGGAGAGGTTTTTTTGAGTGTGCGGACTACCTGGATAAACCACGGGAACTGACGTGATAAACAGGAACCTACGCGATCACCCGAATGATCTCATGGCCTCTCTTTCCGTGGATGACGATCCGGCGCTCTGCACCCTGTTGTCTCATGACTCGCAAAGCCGTCGTGCATGAGCGTATCGGGGGCGTGTACGATCTCGCGGATGCCGGGAGAACGGCTACGGACAGACAGTTTAAGGATGAGAGATTTGCATCCATATGATCGAGACAGTTGCGGGTAAATGGCATCCAGAGGAGCGAAGACGATGGCGATTGCAGTGATGTCCTGGTTGATCGCAATACCGCTGCTGGGCATGTGCACGGGACTCCGGACGATGACCCCAATCGCGCTTGTGTGCTGGTATGCCCATCTTGGCTATCTTCCAGTTGGCGGGACCTGGGCGTTCTGGGTTGCGACGGCCATTGCCGTTGGAGTCTTCACGCTGTTTGCCGCGGGTGAATACGTGGGGGAAAGCTGCCGAAGACGCTGTCGCGGATTTCCGCGTTTCCGCTCCTTGCGCGACTCTCTTTTGGAGGTCTGGTCGGAGCCGTGATTGCGACGGCGTTGATCGGCTCGGTCGTAGAGGGAATCCTGCTCGGAGTGATTGGAGCGGCCCTGGGTGCGTTTGGCGGATATCATCTGCGCCGTATCGCGGTTGAGCGTACCGGGTGGCCTGACTGGCGGGTAGCGGTGATTGAAGACGGGATTACCCTGTTCTTGTCGTTCGTCGCGCTTGGCATTGTTACCGGCTGAGGTGCTGGTTGCCCGCGTCTCTGAGCAAGGTACGGGCTGGCCAGCGAACCTTTGGGAACAGCGCGCTTAAAAGCCTGCTGGCCGTGCCCCCGCCACGCCGAACGCTCGTTCCAACGCGAGGCCGACGCGCCCGATTGTTCCCTCGTCAAATAGCCGCCCGATCAGCGTGACGCCATGCGGAACCCGGCGTGGCGGAGAGAACTTCGGCAGCGGGTCGGCTGGGATCGGGAGCCCAATCGCTGCGGGCCTCCGACACCTCGACGAAGCCCGCGCGCAGCGTCAGCGAGGGATGGCCGGTGAAGTTCGTGATGGTCAGCATCTCGTCGCGCAGCGACGGCACCAGCAGCAGATCAACCTGCGCCATGATGCGCGCCATCTCCAGCGCGACCTTGCGGCGGAGCCGGTCGGCCTGCACAAAATCCACGGCCGACAGAAAGCGCGACTGCCGGAAGCTGTTGGGCCATGCATCCGGCACCTGCATTTTGAGCTCGTGGTCGCCGCCGCTCAGCGTCAGTTCTTCAAAAGCGGCCGCGGCCTCGGCGAACAGGATGAGCTGCAGCGAGTCGTAGGGCCAGTCGGGCAGGCCACCTCGACGGGCGTCATGCCCAGTGCTTGACAGTCTCAAGCGCGGCCCGGTCGACATCGGTGGCCGGAGCTCTCCTTCATCCACCCGGGAAAGTAGCCGACGCGCAGGCCTGGACAGGCGCGGCCGCATCGAAGTCCAGCTCGCTGGGCACGCTGGCGAGCGTCGCCCGCGATCGCGTCCGGAGATCGCTTTCAGCACCAGCAGGGTGTCTTCGACGCCGCGCGCCATCGGACCGAGCTTGTCCAGAGACCAGCAGAGCGTCATGGCGCCGGTTCGGGGCACGCGCCCAAACGTGGGCCGCAGACCAGTGACGCCGCAGCGCATGACGGGCTCACGATGCTGCCGCCGGTCTCGCTGCCGATGGCGAAGCCGACCAGCCCCGCGGCCGTCGCGGCACCCGGCCGGCGCTCGATCCGGAGGAGCCTTCCTCCGGCAGCCAGGGGTTCATGGTCTGCCCGCCGAACCAGATTCGTTCAGCGCCAGCGCGCCCAGGCTGAGCTTGGCCACCAGCACCGCGCCTGCCTCGTTAAGCTTCGCACCACGGCGGCATCCTGCTGTCGGAACGCGGTTCCGGAAGGGCTCGGCGCCGTAGGTGGTCGCGATGCCCGCGGTGTCCAGCAGATCTTTCGCGCCCCACGGAATGCCGTGCAGCGGGCCGCGATAGTGGCCCGCGGCGATCTCGCGCGTCCGCGCGCGCGGGCCTGCTCAAGCGCACGGTCCCGCGTGAGCGTGATCACGCAGCGCAGCGTCGGGTTGAAGTGCTCGATACGGTCGAGATAGATGCTGGTCAGCCGCTCGGACGTGATCTTCTCCGCCTCAATCCAATGTGCCAGCTGCGGCACCGGCGCAAACGCAATATCTGCTGTCGTTTACAGGCAGCTCCGGAGTTCGGTCACCTTGCGGCGCACAAATCTGTCGGTCCGCGGCTCCCCGGCTTCCGCCGGCCACCTTTACCGGATCACACACCGTGTACGGCGCTACTGTTGCCTCGATCGCCACCTTGCGCGGACCCACCCGCCGTTCGTAAAGCGGCGCCATCGCGCTGCGCCAGTTGCCGGCCGCCTCCGCCAGATCCGCATCACTCATCTCGACCTGCACCAGCTTCTCCGCCTCGGCGAACGTCGCCTTGCTCACCTGCGGGCCGACAGCAGGAGCCGTCCCAAACGCCGGCGGCATCCCCGCCGGAGCCGCCCCGCCGGCCGCCGTTCCGCCCCGCTGCTCGGCCGTCCCCGCCCGGCTATCCTTGTGACAGCCCGCTGCAATGCACCACCAGCCTTAACGACGCACCCTTTAGAAACCGTCTGCGCGAACCTGCCATCAAAGCTCCTCCGCAGGGGAGCCATCTTGCCCCTGTCTTTCTGTCTGTCATTCCCGCACGAAATCTGTTTTGCCTCTGTCTTAGGAAAAGCGCTACGCCCGCCGCCGGTACTTGATCGCGAACTCATATCCCGCGTTCGGTGGGAACAGCTTCGCCACATGCCGCAGCCGCTCCGCCAGGGCCTGCGGCGCAAGCAGTGGATATTCCCGCTCGCGCAGCTCCGAGTAGTCGAAGTCCACCGACAGCGACAGCAGGTAAATTGCCACCGCATCCGCGAACGCCGCCTCGCCGAAGCGCGATCGCGCCTTCTCATCCACGCGCAAGCGCGTCGCCGCCCTCGCGCATGCCGGCCAGCGCCAGCCCCCGACTCTCCCACGCGTCCTGGCTGGTCTCGCCCCGAACATCCTCAAGCGCCTGCTTCCATGCCAACTCGGCGAAGCTCTCCGGAACACCCGCAATATCGGAGAAGGCATGCCCCACATTGATGAAGAACTCAAACGAAAGCGCGAACCGATCGCTCAGCAGCCGCGTCGAGATAAACACCGCATCCGTCTTGCCCAGCAGCACATTGCGATGGCAGATCGCACGATCGCCCAGCTCCGGCGTGTACTCCGGCGCCACCATCGTCGCATTGCGTTCCGGCCTCTGCCCCTCTCCCGCTCATCGCTCATCGCCAGCGGCACAAATAGTAGGCCGTATCGGCCAGTGCCCCGGCGATCGTCGCCGGAACCGCCTGCACCATGCGCTCCAACTCCCGCGCATCCAGCCGGTTATCGCCGAACGCGGCATACACGACGCCGTTCAGGATCTCCGCGTTGCGGTGTCACGGGCCACCTGCTCAGCCTGCACCAGCCCTATGGGAACGCTTTCTGCCATAACGCAGTATTCTATCCATGTATGCCAAACCTGTCGCAGAATCCGTTGCCGCCCGGTCGTATGTCGAGCGGAGCTTTCCAGCAGCGCAGGTCCGTCGGTGCCGGCTTTTTATTTGGAGTTCCGGTTGGCGATCTGGGGTGGTTTCAGAGCCTACTGATGGGGTTTGCGTCCGGTATTTGCAGACTTTCTTCTCGGAGCCTACATTTCTCGGGATTATGGGGATCCTATCTACAACACGGCTGGACATCATGCTGTGGATTTCGCAATCAGTTACCGGCGTATCGGATTTCCGATCGGAATGGGTGTGGCGGTGCTGGCGCTGGGGTTTCTGGGTACATTGTGGGTTCGCCGACAGGTTAGTCGCGCATAGGTTGGAGTCGGTTCCGGTAGCCGCTGTTTGCCAAGCGGGTTTCCGGGTCGAGATGGAAGTGAGACCGTTGCTGCTGTTTCCAAACATTTAGCTGTTGGAGGATCTCACCCTATGTCACTCGTGCGCGCGCTTGCACGCTGGGGTCTTTGCACCGCGGCCGCTCCTGCCTGATTCATCCCGCCTGCGCTGACAAGAAGGAGACCTCCTACTATGGTCCTCAGCCTGCCGCGAAGCATCGACCTGACGATGTACTCGCGGATTCGGACGAAGGCTTTACGCATGGCAAGGTGATGCAGTTTGCGGGGGCGCTGGCGGATGGGATTGGGCCGCGGCTGACCGGGTCGCCGAATATGGCGAAGGCCAATGCGTGGACGCGGGATACGCTGTCGGCGATTGGGCTTTCGAACGCGCACCTGGAGGATTGGGGCGAGTTTGGGATGGGGTGGCAGCAGATCAATACGTGGGGGCGGATGGTGTCGCCTGACCCGGAACCGCTGTGGCTGCAGGCCGCTCCGTGGAGCCCGGCGACCAATGGGCCGTGACTGGCGAGGTTGTTTATGTCGACCTGGCGACAGCGGATCTGGACAAGCTGAAGGGCACGCTGAAGGGCAAGATCGTGCTGCTGGGAGCGATGCGTCCCACGCCGGATATTACCGAGCCTCTGTTTCATCGCTACACGGATGAAGAGTTGAAGGAGATGGAGAGCTTCGAGGATAACGGTGCCGCGACGCGCCGGGGCACCGACGTGACATTCGAGCAGTTGATTGCGGAGCGGCTGCGGCTGTCGCAGCTTCGCACGAAGGCGCTGAAGATGATGGCCGATGAGGGTGTGGCCTCCATCATTACGCCGAGCCGCGATGGCGGGAACGGCGGCGGGACGGGCATCATCTTCGACGACAATGGAGCGAACCTGGCTCGCAATGCGCAGATGCGCGAGAATGCGGTCACGATTCCGAATGCGGTGATGATGATCGAGCACTACAACCGGCTGGCACGGCTGGTGACGAACCATGTGCCGGTGACGGTTGAAGTGAATATCGAAGCGAAGTTCACGGGCGACCATGAGCATGGGTTCGATACCGTGGCCGAGATTCCGGGCACCGATCCGAAGCTGAAGGAACAGGTGGTGATGGTCGGCGGGCATCTCGACAGCTGGATTTCGGGAACGGGCGCGACCGATAACGGCGCGGGTTCGATCATGGCGATGGAGGCGGTGCGCATTCTGAAGGCGCTGGATGTGCATCCGAAGCGGACGATCCGCATTGCGTTGTGGAGCGGCGAGGAAGCAGGGCTGTTCGGTTCGCTGGGTTATGTGAAGCAGCACTTTGGTGACTTTGCGAAGTCGACTGTGCCCGATCCGCCGGGAACACCCTGCGTTCATGAGCCGCAACAAGGGGCCGCTGAAGACGACCAAGGAGTGGGAGACGCTGGACGCCTACTACAACCTCGACAACGGCACGGGCAAAGTTCGCGGCGTGTATACGCAGCAGAACTGGGCCATTGGGCCGATCTTCAAGCAGTGGATTGCGCCGCTGGCCGACCTGGGCGTTTCGACGATCAGCTATCGCGATACCGGCGGGACCGATCACCTGGCGTTCGACGCGGTGGGTCTGCCGGGGTTCCAGTTCATACAGGACCCGATGGACTACGAGACCCGGACGCACCACTCGGATATGGACACGTACGATCGGCTGCACCCGTCGACCTGGAGCAGGCCGCGATCGTCGAGGCGATCTTCCTGTGGAACACGTCGCAGCGTGAGGCGATGATGCCGCGCAAGCCGTTTCCGCATCCTGAGAATGAGCAGAAGCTGAGCGCGCCGATTCCGGGGATCTATCCGAATGCGGTTCCTCCGCCCGATAGTGGAAAGCCGGGAGCAACGCAGTAGCTCCACCACTGATCGGCCGGTCGCGCGATGTTTCGCTCGGGCTCTTTCTTCGTCCCTGGGCACGAACCGATCCACTCGCAGACGATTCGTGCTGCTGAACCAAGAATGCGAGATGGTCGAGGCGACGGTCGAAGTAGCTTTGGTTGAGCTCTCCCGGCCGAGATCGTGAATGTTTCGGAAGGCGGCGAGCTCGGCTGCGATCTGCGCGGGTGTGAAGAACAGACGAAAGGGTTCGCCGGCCAAAGCCACGCGGGAGGCGAGTGACTCATGCTCCAGTTGCTCGAGCGGCGGAAGCACGTACTTCGGCTGGGCGTAGTCCATGACAAGCCCGCTGCCAATAGGGCGGCTCGCGATAAATTGTAGGGTGTTTCGGAAGGCGTCCAGGGTGAGGTAGGGCACGACACCGAGCCATGCGAAGAAGACGGGCGCTTCAAGATCGAGGCCTGATTCTTGCAGGCGAGTGGCTAGATCTTCCCGCTCGAAGTCTACCGGTACCAAGGTGAGATTGGTGGGCTTGTTGATCGCAGCTCTCTGAAGCAGGTCAACCTTCCATGCCTGGGTAGCCGGGTGATCCACCTCGAAGATCCTCAGCCCAGGGTGCGGATTTCGGTAGGCAAGTGTGTCCAGACCGGCGCCGAGGACGCAGTATTGCCTCACGCCGGAGGAAAACGCTTGCCGAAGGCAGACCTCCGCGTAGTGGCTGCGGGCTACGAGGAAGGCTCGCAGGGAGAGGGAGAACGGCTTAGCCATCCGTGTTCCGGTTTTTCTGAGGTCCTCGGTGTAGTCCGGACCGAGGATCCGCACGGCCAGCGGATCCTCGAAGACAAGTGGTGGCGTGTCGTAGAGCTGGTGTGCCGCCCGACGCAGGGCTACGCGCAGGGCTGTCCGCGATGGCATCGCGTCATGCAATTCAGCTTGCCTTGCGCTCCGTCATCCAGCCAAGTGCCTGCTCGATGTAGGGTTTCAGGGACTTTCGCGGAACGATCGCATCCAGAAAGCCGTGCTCGAGAAGGAACTCGGATCGCTGAAAGCCTTCGGGTAGCCTCTGGCGAATCGTCTGCTCGATGACGCGCGGACCTGCAAAGCCGATCAGAGCTCCGGGCTCGGCGATGTTGAGATCACCCAGCATCGCGAAGCTCGCTGTTACGCCACCGGTGGTCGGATCGGTCATGATCGATATATACGGTATCCTCTCGTCGTCCATTCGGGCCAAACCTGCTGAGACCTTTGCCAGCTGCATCAGGCTTGCGATGCCCTCCATCATGCGCGCTCCGCCAGAGGCGGAGACGATGATGAGTGGGTGTCGTGCTGCGAGCGATCGATCAACCGCTCGAGCGATGGTCTCCCCCACGACTGCACCCATGCTGCCGCCGATGAATCCGTATTCCATGCAGCTGAGGACGACCGTTGCGGGACCCCAGCATACCGATTGCGTTGACGATCGCGTCGTTCAGTCCCGTCTTCGCCTGCGCTTCTCGAAGCCTCTTTTTGTAGGGCTTCAGGTCAGTGAAGTTGAGTGGGTCGGTCGAGAGCAGGTCAAGGTCGACAAGCTCGTAGCCCGGTTCTAGAAGACTGGCGATGCGGGATCTTGCGTCGAACTTGAAGTGGTAGCCGCATCGGGGGCAGACCTGCAGGTTCTCTGCGAGTTCGGCCTTCCAGATTACCTGCGCGCACCCGTCGCAGCGTACCCACAGGCCCTCGGTGCGGACGGTCTTTTCATTCGTGTTGATTATCTCGTGCGCTTCGCGTTTGAACCAGCTCATATAGTCACGCAGATTTTATTGTAGCGGCTGCGGAATGTCTTCAAGGTGGGACTCGCAAGTAGCCGGTAGCGTGCGAGCATGGCGGGGTCTGACCTAGCCGGGACAGCTTTTCAGTGTGAGGTGGATGTGCGCGGCCGGATCAGGGCTAGAACTCAATGCCCCGCTGCGCCAGGATTCCTTTCTGATAGGCGTGTTTGACCTCCCGCATCTCGGTCACAGTGTCGGCGAGCTCAATAAGCAACGGGTGGGCATTCCGTCCTGTGAGGATGACGTGGACCATCTCGGGTCTGTCCTGCAGTACCTTCGCGACCTTCTCCGGGTCGAGCATCTTGTACCCAATGGCGTAGTTGATCTCGTCGAGCACGACGAGGTCCCACTCACCCGATCTGATCGCGCTGACGGCCTCTGCCCACGCCTGCTCCACCATCCGGGTATCTTCGGGATCGGTCTCGGCGCCTCCTACCTTGACGAACCCGCGGCCCATCTGCCGGATGACGAAGTCGTGTCCCAGCACCTTTGCTGAATCCAACTCGCCGTAGTGCCAGGAACCTTTTAAGAACTGCAGGATCAGCACACGCATTCCGTTACCTGCTGCGCGAAAGGCAGTTCCTAAAGCCGCAGTGGTCTTGCCTTTTCCGGGACCGGTATTTATGAGGATCAGCCCCCGGCGTGATACTTCTAGCGACTCGTTCATAGCTGCTAGGAGATCATGGGGATCCCGGGTACGACTAGTGCTAGTGACCGCAGTGGTATGGGTGACCGGCCAGGATTGTCATCGCACGATAAATCTGCTCGGCTGCTACGACGCGGGCAAGGCCATGCGGGAGCGTGAAGCGGCCGAGGGAGACCAGCAGGTCGGAGCGGCTGCGAGACCCCGCCGACCACCCATCGGCTCCACCTATGCCAACGACTACCTGTTGTGTACCCCGGTCCCGAAGATCACGGAGTGCTTCTGCGAACTCTGTGGAGGATAGGGCTCGCCCGGCCCCATCCATCAGGATGACTCTGGTTGCGGTTCTTCCGTGTAGGCCAGCGACCCTTTCCCAAAAGGCGCTTTCAGTCTCGACCCACGTTCCATCTGTTGGACTGAAGCGGGCGGCACGTTTGAGGTAGTCCGCCGCGAGCTGTTCTGCTGCTTCGCGCTTTCCTTGCCCGGCTTTGGCGCCGATGGAGCTCAGGGTAATTCTCACAAGTTTTGCCTCATCCTGAGCTTCGAAGGACTGAAGATTACGCAAGCTACCTTGGAGAGCCTACGTAAAACCATTATTCATCTCCGGGATCTCACATCCCCGCGCATCCGATAGGCGCTAACTTTGACATTTTGCGATCCCATTGTCAGGGTAGAGTCACGTTTGCTTTCGCTCCAAATACTGGACTGTTGAAAACGAAGCACTTTGCCGCGAAGCTGAGCGCAGGTTCGGTGCGGCCCCCCCTAACGATTTCTGGCCTGCGAGCAACAACTTTGGTCCCACAATTGCACTAAACCCACCTGATGAGGTTGTGCGGTTCCTTCCCCCAGGCCGATGGCCTCCGTACCCCTCCCTCAAGCGTTTGTATATCAAGGAGCTTTACTTCATGAAGAAGCTACTCGGACTTGTGCTCGTCATCTTCTCCATCACCTCGATGAGCATGGGTCAGGCTGTGTCGGTCAATGGTGGATCCATCCAGGGCACGATTACCGACACCACCGGCGCTGTCGTTCCAAACGCGGAAGTAACGATTGTTGGAACGGAGACAGGCTCGACCAAGACCCTGACAACGGATCCATCGGGCTTCTATAGCGTCGGCCCGCTGAACCCGGGGAGCTACCAAGTATCTGTTGT
Source organism: uncultured Acidobacteriaceae bacterium (assembly GCA_963791875.1). Taxonomy (GTDB): domain Bacteria; phylum Acidobacteriota; class Terriglobia; order Terriglobales; family Acidobacteriaceae; genus Edaphobacter. Next base: position 4,452 of record CAWBUI010000012.1, on the reverse strand, counting down.
TGCGGCCGGGTTTCAAAAGCTCTCTGTCGCCACAGTAGTTCGGACCGGAACCGCCACCACGGGCAGCTTCAAGCTCACGGTGGGTCAGTCGTCCGAGACTGTGGAGGTAAACGCAGGCGAATTGCAGGTGAATACGGAGCAGGCAGGTGTCTCTGACGTTATTACGGCAGAACAGATCAGGAGTCTGCCGGTCAACGGGCGGAACTTCCTCGACCTCGCTCAGATCGAGCCAGGGGTGATTCTGCAGTCCGGCGAGACCTTCGATCCAACGAAGGCGGGATATTCCGCGATCTCGGTTTCGGGCGTCTCCGGACGTACTACCCGGATCCTGCTTGATGGCCAGGACATCACGGATGAGACCGTCGGAACCACGATCTTCAACGTTTCACAGGGTGCAATAACGAGTTCCAGCTCAACCGTTCCACGCAGGATGTGTCTGGCGAGGTAACCTCCACCGGTCAGGTACTTGTGTCCACCAACTCCGGAACCAACACGCGTCCACGGCCAGCTCTTTTACAACTTTCAGGATCACCGTGCTCTGTTTGCGCGCGCCCAGAACGGCCAGGATCCGCAGTTCCAGCGCAACCAGTTTGGTGGCAGCGTTGGCGGTCCGATCTTTAAGGACAAGCTGTTCTTCTTCGGAAACGCGGAGCGTATCAAGCAGGACTCGGCGAGTGTGACTCCTGTCTCGACGGGTTCGGGATCTCTCTTCTCGGCGATCGCCAGCGCAGTTTCCACTCATTCCTACGCCTTACCGCGAGACGTATTCCACAGCCCGCATTGACTATAACGGACCCTTCGGCGGCCATTACTTTGTGCGTGCGAGCTACAACGTTAACTCGGCTGGCATCGAACTTCGGAACGGCTACTGGCTTTACGCTAACCGGGACAACACCCCGGACTGGCCGGCGGCGCCGACTTTCAAAACGGGCAGTTTACGCATTCGTTCCGTGGCAGCTACGAGAAGTTCCACAACTTGATTGCCGACAAAACGGCCGGGAATTCTTCGATCTATAACGGTATCCCGGGCTTGGCCTTTTACAACAATGCGCAGCACCTCTTCTCGGGCCCGAATGACAACGCTCCCCAGCAGACGTTTCAAAGTCGACAAGCAGTTACGTTATGACGGCAGCTGGACCAAAGGCCAACATAACATCCGCTACGGCTACTCGATGAACAGGATTCAGGGTGGTGGTTTCGCATCGTTCTTCGGGCTGGGACCGAGAGCATCCGAAAGCTCTACATCGCTCCTTACAGGGGCGGTGAACGCGACACGCAATCCTTATGGATATGGTTGTGGTGGCGTTGTCGGCGCTGCTCCTTGCCCGAATGATCCGATCAACGGGTACCACGCAAATACCGCGTACCTCGGCAATGGACTCGGCGCTTCGACAGAGACACCTGGCTTTGGTCTGATCGGCGGCGGTCTGTCCGACTGGAGACAGGGCGCCTACTTTTCAGATAACTGGAAGATCAACCCTAACTTCACGTTGACGGCTGGCGTGCGATGGAGCATTGACACCGGGCGAGCGAATCAGGATCTGGCCACACCGTTGTGCTCCGATATTATGGACAACTTCTCGGGGGCGATTCCCTGCACTGGAAGCACTCCCTTGTTCGCCCAGTGGAATCCGATCCTGGGAGCAAAGGTTCACCAGTCTTACGGCAACTTCGGACCGCAATTAGGCTTCGCCTTCAGCCCGGGAGATCACAAGATGTCGATCCGTGCTGGCGTGGGAATCTTCTTTGAGGGAGACGTTTTCAACAATACGAGCAACGCTCGCTCCCCATTGCTGAAGCAGGGTGCCTTCAACGAGTACCCGCCATTCTGTGCGGGGGGTGGAACGTACTCCGTCACCTTCGCCGACGGCAGCACGGTCTCCTCATACAACGGTGTTTCTCTCAAGCAGCTTTGCTTCTCGCCGTTATCGATCTCGGGTCCGGCATTTGTTGGGCTCCAAAAAGACTTCCAGGCAAATGCGAAGGCGAATGCATCTCTGCCCAATGCAAACTTCGTTGGTGCCAACCTATCTGTTAACAACATCTACGGCGCTCCTTATCGCACACCCTACTCGGAACAGTGGAATGCCGGCATTCAGCAGCAGCTCACCAAAGGCTCCATTCTGAGCGTTGACTACGTGCACAACGCAACGTTGAAGATCGGTCAGTACGTAGACCAGAACCACATTGGCGCCGCGCGCTACCTCAACACGGCCGCAGCTCAGAATGCTATAGCCGCAACGACTACGGCTGCGGGATGCACAGGTGGCTACAGTGCGGCTGCCATCAACTGCGCCATTGCGGCGGGAGCTAATCTGGGTAGTTCGCAGGCAACGGGTTGGACTTAGGAAATCAGTACCTTGGTGGCCTGCCAGCGACGTACAACCAGAATGGCCTCACCCCGGAAACGGGCGCTGCCTTCCCCGGTCAGAACCCCTTATTGGGTAGCGGCAACTTCATCCTCCCAATTGGCCGAAGTGGGTACGACGCCCTACAGGTTGTCTACAAAGAGGTTGTTGCTCACCCTCTACGCGGTCTCGAGAGGATGAACTTCCAAGCCTCGTACACACTATCGCGGATCGTAACTACCGGCTCCAACGGACTTCAGGGCGGCTCGGATGCATTCTTCAGTTCAGCTGCAGCGGATAACGACAACCCCAGCCAGTTCATTGGCCGAGCGGGACTTGATCATACGAACGAGCTTTCATTCGGGGGAGCGTTCACGGCCAAGTACGGCCCGACGATCGGGCTCATTGGTCACTTCTACTCCGCGCCTCCGACCAGCCTGAATCTCAGCATTGAAAGTCCGACCGGGGCCATCTTTCAGTCGGACATCACCGGAGACGCACCGACTGGTGATTATCGCTCCTGGCACACCTTGCCCGGGGACTATATGCACCGAATCAAGGGCAACAAACCTTACCAGCAATACGTAAACGAACTTCAACTTCTACGCAGGCGGGGAGACTTACGCCAGCAGGGCAGGCCCTTGTAGCTGCCGGACTCTTTACCCCGTCACAGCTCAATGTGATCCCGGCGCCACTATTCAGCCGATTGCTGCCCTTCCGGCAGGCAACAGCTCTTAACAATCCGGCTTTCCGTTCGCTGGACGTGAACTTCTCGTATCCCATCCGGATGTATCGGATACACGAGGGGCTGAGCCTTGAGCCGACGATTGTGTTTTACAACGTCACGAACTTCGGAAATTCGACGGAACTGGACTTGGCACGCTTCGTACGCAGGCTGATACCGGTGGGCCGATAAACACCACGGGCGGCTACCTCACTGGACCGAACACGTATGACGTGCTGAACTCCTCACGTACGCAGCGCGGCTCAGGAACCTTCGATCAGGGGCGGCCCGCTCAGCCGAATTTCAGCTGAAGCTGAACTTCTAACCTTAGCTGCTGATTGCAAAAGAAGGGAGGCTCCGACCTCCCTTCTTTGCGTCTGGTGCTGGGAACCGCTAAGCCTTTGTTCGCGATTTCCTGCCGGACCCCGGTGTGTCACCTACAGCAGCTTCCTTTGGCGCTTTAGTCGAGGCAGCGGTTTTTTTTGATTTGGTAGCGGCAGCGGGTTTCCGCGTTTTCGATCTCTCCGCGCCGTCTTTTGCGACCACATGTTTCTGCTTGGGAGTCGGGCCATCGCTGGAGGGGAGCTTAGCCGACTTCTTCGTGGACGCCTTGGTAGGTGCTTGACGTGACGCTGAGATCTTCGTCGCCGTGGCATGCTTCAACTCGATGCTTAGATCAGCGACACTGACCGTCACAGCAGTCTTTCGCAGTCGCTCCAGGCCATAAGGTACGCTTCTCGGCGGAGAAGACATGAACGATAAAATCGACGTAGTCCATCAGAATCCACTCGCCCTGGCGACGTCCTTCGACCGAGTTGGGGTATACACCGAAGTCTCGCTTCAGCCGGATCTCGATCTCGTCCGTAATCGCGACATTCTGCCGATCGTTGGTTCCATTGCAGATCAAGAAGTAGTCGCAGAGCCCGCTCTCGTGTGGATCAAGAGCAAGGATGCGGATATCTTCCCCCTTCTTATCTTCGCAAGCCGCGGCCGCGGCTAGTAGTAGCTGATAGCTTTCGATGGTCGGCATGAAGCTCCTTCTCGGTTATGGTACCGCTTGCCTTCAGGGTGAGGCTCGGATGGCCTAAGGCCTATAGAGGTTGTTCTCCCGGATGTACTGCAGTACCGGGGCGGGAACCGCGTCGGAACAGTCCTCTCCGCGAGAAAGCCTTCTGCGCAGTTGTGTAGCAGATATGGTGTTATGGACGTTCTGTAACAGGTGTACCTTCGATCCGGCGTACTTCCCGCGCTGGCTTTGAGCAATGTCGGCAAGCGAGAAGCCAGGGCGGCTTACGACGATCCATTCGGCGAGATCCAGAAGATCGCGGGAGCGATGCCAACCAGGCATGTCGAGGAAGCTGTCGGCTCCAGCAATCCCGA
>CAWBUI010000011.1:0-532388 GCA_963791875.1 uncultured Acidobacteriaceae bacterium | reverse complement strand
TGCGGGAGTCGTGCCTGATCGGGGCGCTGGTCTTCGCATCCTTCAGCTGCTTCTGGACGACGCTCGCGTTTCTCCTCGGGAGCCACTACGGGCTGGGCGCGGGGGCTGCCGGCAGCTTCGGGTTGGTAGGAGCTGCGGGGGCCCTGATCGCTCCGCTGGCCGGACGGATGGCGGACAGGCGCGGCACGCGTTGGGTGCTCACGGCGGCGATGGCGCTGCTGGCTATCTCCTACCGAATGCTCTGGGAGGGCGAGCGGGCGGCGGTGCCGTTTGCGGTCCACATCGCGGTCCTGGTAGTGGGCGTGATCGTCCTCGATATGGGCGCACAACTGGCCCAGGTGGCAAACCAGACGCGGATCTTCGGGCTTGTGCCTTCCGCGCGGAGCCGGCTCAACACCGTCTATATGACGACCTATTTCTCCGGTGCGGCGGCGGGGTCGGCCTTGTCGACTCTGGCGTGGGTGCACTGGCGATGGAACGGGGTCTGCGCGCTGGCAGTCGGGCTGGTTTCGCTGGGCGCCCTGCGGCATGCGGTCGGGTCGCGGTATGCCGAGACGCGGCACCCGGCGGGTAGCGAAGCGACTACGGCGGATGCGGTGCTGGACATCTGGACCGGCAGCAACGGGAGCTCCGCTACAATTGCAGATGGCCCGGAGGTTCGCGGGCAAATACACGGGCGAGTAGCTCAATTGGATAGAGCACCGGCCTTCTAAGCCGGGGGTTGCAGGTTCGAGCCCTGCCTCGCCCACCAATACGCGATCGGTCCCGCGCAGTTGAGCCTCAGCGCTAGCGACTCGGGCCAGCCCCCCGCTCAGTCACCCGTCAGAGAGCAGAACCATTCCGCATAGGGCGTGTTCTTTGCCATGCGCCGGTTCCAGTCAGGAGCCCATCGGACCACCACGGTCGCCCCGTTCTCCGAGCGCGTTCTTGGCTTCGTCGACCCGCTGCCGCGCCGTCTCCCGTGCTTCCCTGTCTCCCTGACGCATCGCGGCGCCCTTGGCGCGGCGAGCCCGCATCAGGGCATCGGTCCAATGCTGCCTTTCCTCAGCGGCCAATAAGGGGTTTGAGCAGCGCCAAAGGCGTCCTCGCACCACGAAGTATCGCCCGTCCGGGGTTGTCGGATGCGCGTTCAGCGGGAGCCGCCGAATTTGCTGCCGCGGAGGAGCTTTACCAGTTCGCTGAGCGCCGCGTCCCCACTCGGTCTGCGCGTGCTCCAGGTCGGAGCCGCGCGGCTTTGACGTAAAGGGTGATGGCGAAGCCTTCGTAGGTCTCTCGAGGTCGACGACAGCGGGGCGGAGGACCAACTCCATATGCGCGCAGCGGCTCGGGTATGGCAGCGGCGAGGCGGACCAGCCGGTCGAGGATCTGCTCCTGGCGCGGCCTGGATGCGGCGACGGCGCGGTCGCGCCAGAGGATGTCGATGTAGCTGACCACGCCGGCCTGGGCAAATTCCGGCTCAGCTCCAGGTTGAGACGCAGGTTCTCCAGTTCGTCAGGGTCGAGCGTCCAGATGTCGCACTTTGCGGTGAAGACGGGCGAACGGCGGCGTTGAGGGCGCGAAGGGCCTGCAGGAGCGGAGGGTGGTCTCGGCTTCCGGGATCAGGTAGAGTTCGTAGGGTCTGGCGCGGAGGTCGATGAATTGCGCGGGCCCGTGCTCGGATCCTTCCAGGGGACGACGAGGACCGGATCATCGGCGGAGCACTCGGCGGACCACTCTGCAAGCATGAACAGATTATCTCAGGGATGGGATGCGCCATGCTTAGCACTTAAGCGTGCGCGAGGACGAACTGCAGCAACGTGGACTCTGCCCAGTAACCATCGTCTGCCCGTCGCCGGGACGGGGCGGCGAGGAAGGCGCAGTGGCCGCCGTGTGTGGTCTGGATGAGGGTGATGTGCGGGTTAGCGCGCAGGCGCGAGCGTGTGGCGGGCGTGATGTTAACGAACGGGTCGTCCAGGGCGTGGAGGATGAGCGTGGGGACGGCGATGCGATCGAGACGCGGGCGGCGGCGGCGCGATAGTAGTAGTCCTCCGCCGAAGCGAAGCCGGAGTAGAGCGCGGTGATGCGGTCGTCGAAGTCGCGCAGGGAGCTGATGCCGGTGGCGCGGTTGGGATCGTAGGCGCGGGGAAAGAGCATGGTTTTGCGGCGATAGCGCCGGAGCAGGGCGCGCAGAAAGCGGCGTTCGTAGAGGCGGTTCTGCGGGCAGGTGCAGCGCGGCGGCGGAGGGACCGAGGTCCGACGGCGGGGGAGACGCCGATGACCGACTTGAGCTCGGGCGGAGCGGCCGGCGCCGAGTTCGCCGGCGAGCTTGAGGACGAGGTTGCCGCCCATGGAGTAGCCGATCAGGGAGACGCTCTGGAGGTGCTCGCGCTCGATGAAGTGGCGCATGACGGCGCTGAACGTCGCCCGAAAGGCCGGAGTGGTAGAGCGTGGGGGTGAGCGCGCCATGTCGTACTCGCCGCCGATGGTGCCGCCGCAGTTGCGCATGTTCATGCGGATGACGTTGGCGCCGGCGCGCCAGAGCTTTTTGGCGTTGCCGGCGACGTACTGCGAGTTCGAGGAGCCTTCAAGGCCGTGAACCACGATGGCGGTGGGTCGGGTGCAGCGAACGTCGCGCAGGCTGCCAATGGCAGTGGCAGAGGACCTGGCTGGAGCTCTGGCTGCGGTGGCGGGAGAGACCTCAACCAGTTCAGCGGTAGCGGGTGGAAGAGCGTGGGTACGGCGGAGGAAGTTGCCGGCGATGGTTTGAAGGTGGGGGTTGCGCAGCAGGCGCCGCGGGATGAACGGGGTGGGGATGAACTGCGCGGCGGGCGCTTCGGAGACAATGTCGGCGGCGCTTGGGAGTGGGGTCTGGATGAGATCTGCGGAGGTCATGCGGGTGCGGCCTCCGCGCATGCATGCAGAAGCGCTTCCGCGTTGAGCGCGCCGGTGGGCTCATCCTCGTGGCGGAAGATAGATGTAGATCTCGCGGTGCTGCGCGAGAGCCTTGAACGTTTGCGGCGAAGGCGGCGATTTCGGGCTGGGTGTAGCCTCCGGTGCGGCGCAGACGGTAGCAGCTATGGGTCCCGGCGCACTGAACTTCGGGTGTCTGCAGGGTCGTCGCCTTCGGCGATGCAGAGGGCGGCGTTGTGCCCGCGCAGGATATCGTAGATGGGCTCGGCGAACCAGCTCTCATGGCGGAACTCGAAGGCGAGCTTCGGGGCCTGCGGGCCGCTCAGCGCGGGGCTGGCGAGAAAGGCGGCGAGACGCGCAGGGTCGGCCTTGAAGTTGGGCGGAAGCTGGAAGAGGAGAGGGCCGAGGCGGCCGGCGGCGTGCACACGGGCGAGCGAATTCCAGAAGCGGATCGGCGTGGTCCGCGCAATCGACCAGACGGCTGAAGTGGGTGATGCGCTGGGGCGCTTTGAAGCTGAAGCGGAAGCGTGGCCGGCGTGGCTGCGAGCCAGCCTTCGAGCATGGGCGGGGTAGGGAGGGTGCGGAAGGTGTAGTTGACCTCTACCGAGGTGAGGCGGGAGGCGTAGTGCTGGAGGAAGCTTTTGGCGGGCAGTTCTGGGCGGGTAAAAGCCGGGCTTCCAGGTGGGGTAGGCCCAGCCGGAGGTGCCGATGAAGAGATTGCGGGGAAAGGGGCGGGTGGTGGTATCAGGCGCTGGAGCCGGGCGTGAGGGATGTACTTTGGCGGGGCAAGCGGGACTCGGGAAGAGGATCGTGCCGAGAAGGTGATTGGGGCGGCTAGTGGGGTTCGAACCCACGACATCCGCTGCCACAGAGCGGCGTTCTGCCACTGAACTATAGCCGCCGTATCGTCTTCAGTATATCGCATTCCTGCGCGCCGGAGGACCAGTTCCGTGGGCCCCTACGAGAAGAGTGTGACCCACTTCGGTCGACGGGTGGAATTCCGCGTCTAACCAAAGGAACACAGGGAGTTGCGATGGAACTGACGGCAAAGCCTGAGATCCTTTCCCCGCGAATACGGCGTGGCGGACGCGCGTTCGACGACGAAAGCCTGGACATCCTCTCGCATCTGCTGGACGACTGGTTTCGCATTCCGGGCACGTCGATCCGCTTCGGGCTGGACGGGATTGTTGGGTTCATCCCTGGGATTGGGGATGCGATCGGCGGGATTGCATCGTGCATCATCATCGTCGCCGCGTGGGCGCGCGGCGTGTCCTATGTGACGCTGGCGCGGATGCTGGCGAACTGGGGCATCGAGGTGGTGCTGGGCGCAGTTCCCTTCCTGGGCAATCTGTTCGACATCGGGTGGAAGGCGAACCGCCGGAACTATGCACTGCTCACGGGAAGTCTGCAGGCTCCGCACGACGTGAATCGCCGGAGCTGGCTCTTCTTCGCAGGTTTGTGCGTCGTGCTGGCGGCGATGCTTGTGCTGCCTCTGCTGTTCTTTGGATGGGCTACGGTGCATCTCGGGCACATACTCAGCGCGCGCTGAGTGACTTGACCCTGCTCTGCGCTAACTTGACCCTCCTCTGCGCTACGGTGCGAGGCGGTTCCCTTCCCATCTGCTGACTACGGCGGAGGCGAGGCAGTTCCCCACTACGTTGAGGGACGTCCGGCCCATATCCACCAGCGCGTCGACGCCAAGAACCATCATGATGGCTGCGGTCGAAAGATGGAAGGCCGCGGCAGTTCCCAGCAGAATTGCGAGTACCGCGCGGGGTACGCCAGCGATCCCTTTGCTCGTGACCATAAGCGTGCCCAGCATGGCTGCCTGGCCTCCAATGGACAGGTGGACTCCAGAGACCTGCGCGGCGAATAGCGCGGCGACGGAGAGGTATAGGCTGGAGCCATCCATGTTGAAGCTGTAGCCGGAGGGGATGACGAACGCCACAATAGAGCGCGGCACGCCGAACTCTTCCATGCGCTCCATCGCGAGCGGCAGCGCGGCCTCTGACGTCGTGGTGGCGAAACCGATGGCTGCGGGCTCGCTGATAGCTGTAAGAAAGCGGCGCAGCGGGATGCGCATGACGAGAACGATCGGCAGCAGCACCAGCAGGACGAACGCGATGGCGGCGGCGTAGAAGGTGAGAAGCAGTTTGCCGAGCGGGAGCAGTGTGCCGAGGCCCGTACTGCCTACGGTAAACGCCATGGCAGCGCCTGCGGCTACAGGCGCAAAGAGCATGATGATCTTGGTCATGCGGAAGATTGTCTCAGTGAGCGACTTGAGCACCGTGAGCATGGGCTGCTTGGACTCGGCAGGCAGCATGGAAAGAGCGACGCCGAAGAGGATGGCAAAGACCGCGACCTGCAGGATCTGATTCTGCGCAACGGCCTGTGCGATGTTCTCAGGGAAGATGTTGAGGAGGAACGAGTCGAAGCCAGGTTGCGAGGCTGGGCCCTGTGCCGTGCTGGAGGGCACAGCGGCGAGCGTGACGCTTTCGCCGGCGCGGCTGATGTTGATCGCGATGGCGCCGAGCAGCAGGGCGAAGGTAGTGACCACTTCGAAGTAGAGAAACGTTCTCCACGCAATGCGGCCGAGGCTGCGCATTGAAGCGTGGCCGGCGATGCCCGTGACCAGCGAGCCGAAGATCAGGGGAGCGACGATCATGCGCACCAGGCGGAGAAAGATCTCCGCGAGTACGTGAAGGTGAACTGCGATGTGCGGAGTGTCCGCGCCGAGCTCCGCCCCGGCGACGATGGCAAAGAAGGTCCACTTCGTGATCGACGGGCGGTTTATCGCGACGACAGCGAGGATGGCAAGTCCGAGCAGGCGAAGCGCAATCGCAACTGAGCCGTGAGTTGCGAGGACTATGCCTGTGATGTAAACGAGCAGCCCGGCAGACGCGAATGCGAGACGTGCGCGAGGAGGAAGAGAGCGGGTTGGCATGGTGTCGCGCGGGCTCCTGGAGCAGACTTTGGGCTGCCGTGTGGCATGTACGATAGTACTTGCGATGCCCCAGATTTCCTTTCTTGAATGCTCCCGTTGTGACGCTCGCGTCGATGCCTCCACTCCCCAGACTGTGTGCCCAAAGTGTGCCGGAGCATTCTATGTGCGGTATGACCTTTCAGCGGCGGTGGGCGCGACGGCGCGCGATGCCATGGGTACAACGGTGGCGGACAAACGCTGGTCGGGGATGTGGCGCTACCAGGCGGTGCTGCCGTCGATCGACCCGGTAACCCTTGGCGAGGGCTGGACGCCGATGCTGCAGAGCCGACGGCGCCCCAACGTCTTCCTGAAGGAAGAGGGCGCGAATCCAACGGGAACGTTCAAGGCGCGAGGGCTGGCGCTGGCGATCACGATGGCGCGGCATTACGGGATCAAGAAGGTGGCGGTACCTTCTGCAGGCAATGCGGGCGGCGCAGTGGCTGCGTATGCGGCGGCCGCGGGAATTGAGGCGCACATCTTTATGCCGAAGGATGTGCCCCTCGCCAACCAGGTCGAGTGCGTCGCGTACGGCGCGCACATGACATTGGTCGATGGCTTGATCTCCGACTGTGCGCGGATTGTGGGCGAACGCAAGGAGAGTGAGGGCTGGTTCGATATGTCCACGTTGAAGGAGCCGTTCCGCGTGGAGGGTAAGAAGACCATGGGCTACGAGTTGGTGGAACAGCTTGGGTGGGAGTACCCCGATGCCGTGTTTTATCCGACGGGCGGCGGCGTAGGGCTGATCGGAATGTGGAAGGCGTTTGAAGAGATGGAGCAGCTTGGGTGGGTGCGCGGAAAACGACCGAAGATGGTTGCAATTCAAGCTGCCGGCTGCGCGCCTGTCGCGAAGGCGTATGACGAAGGCGCAACAGCGAGCCAGATGTTCGCCAATGCGGCTACGTTTGCTTCGGGGCTGCGCGTGCCCAAGCCGTATGGGGATTACATCATTCTCGACGTGGTGCGGAAGTCGGGTGGCACGGTAGTGGCGCAGACCGATGCGGAGATTCTTCGGTCGTTGCGGGACTGGGCATCGCATGAGGGCATACTGCTTTCGCCCGAGGGTGCCGCAGCGACGGCCGCGTACGATCACCTGCTGGGCACAGGGTTCCTGAAGGAGTCGGATCGCGTGGTGCTGTTCAACACGGGCTCGGGTAACAAGTACACGGATGTGCTTGCGAATGCGTTGGGCGTGCGTGCGAACGGCTAGTGGAAGTCGTGGGAGCGCATCTCAATGGCATGGTCAGAGAGTGCGGCCAGACGCGTGGCTTTGACATGGATGACGCCATCCTGATTTTGTAGAGGACCTTCGGCGAGCAGGAACTTGCTACGCGTGACCAGGACGCGCTCGCGATCATAAAGGTCTGGCGTGACGATGACGTTGGCGATGCCGGTCTCGTCTTCCATTGACAGAAAAATGAAACCTTTGGCCGTTCCGGGGCGCTGGCGGGCGATGATGCAGCCAGCGGTCCGGACGATCTCTCCGTCAATGCAGGTGCGCAGTTGCTGCGCGGAGAGGACCCGACTCCGCGCGAGCTCTGCGCGGCGGTAGTGCATCGGATGACGACCGACGGTGAGGCCGGTGCCTGCGTAGTCGGCGACGAGGCGCTCGTGCGTATCCATCTGCTGCAGAGGCGACGCGTCGGTTTCATCGCGGAGCCACTCGCTCTGCTGGCTCAGGAGCGGGCCCTCGGGGCGGCCGGCACGCTCGACCTGCCACAGCGCATCACGGCGATGGGCTACTCCGTCGAGCGTGTTGAGTGCACCGACGCGTGCGAGCAGGGTGAGCTCCTTGCGGTTTAGTTGGGGCACGCGCTGAACGAGATCCTCTGTCGAGCGGAAGGCACCGCGTTGGTTGCGGGAAGCCGCGAGCGCCTCGCCTGTTTGCTTGCGGAGACCCTTGGCATAGCCTAAACCGAGGCGCATGGAGAGTGTGCCGTCGGGTTCGTGCTCGATGGTGCAAGGCCACTCGGAGATCTGGACATCGATCGGCTTAATACGTAAACCGTGGCGCTGCGCATCTTTTACCAGCACAGCGGGCATGTAGAAGCCCATGGGCTGATTGTTGAGGATGGCGCATGTGAACGCTGCCAGGTACTTCACCTTCAGATACGCGGAGGCGTACGCGATCAGCGCGAAGCTGGCGGCATGCGACTCCGGGAAGCCGTAGAGTGCGAAGGAGCTGATGTTTTCGATGATCGTCTCCTGCACCGCGGGCGTAAGGCCGTTGGCAGTCATGCCGGCGCGGAGATCAGCTTCGAGGCTCTTCATGCGCTCCCACGAGCGGCGCATGCCGACGGCGCGGCGAAGCTCTTCGGCCTCAGCGCCGGTAAAGTTGGCGACCGTCATCGCGATGCGGAGCAGCTGCTCCTGAAAGAGCGGGACGCCGAGCGTGCGCTCGAGCACAGGGTCAAGCGAAGGATGCGGGTAGGTGACGGGCTCCTTCTTCTGGCGGCGGCGCATGTACGGATGCATCATCTTGCCGACGATGGGGCCGGGGCGAATGATCGCGACCTGCACGACGAGGTCGTAGAAACGCTCCGGATTGTTGCGCGGCAGCGAGGCCATCTGCGCGCGGCTTTCGACCTGGAACATCCCTACGGTGTCGGCGCGCTGCAGCGTGCGATAGACATCGGGGTCCTCGGGGAAGCTGTGCGAGGTCGACCTGCTCACCGTAGTGCTCGGGGATTAGTTCGAGGCAATCTTTGATGACTGCCATCATGCCGAGGCCGAGGAGGTCGACCTTGATGATGCCGAGGTCGGCGCAGTCTTCCTTGTCCCACTGGACGACGGTGCGGCCGGGCATGGAGGCGCGCTCGAGCGGAACGACTGATTGAGCTGCCCCTGGCAGATGACCATGCCGCCGGAGTGCTGGCCGAGATGACGCGGCAGATCCTGGATGCGCATGCAGAGCTCGAGATACTTTGCGATGCGCGGATGCTTAAGGTCAAAGCCGGCGTTCTGGAACGAATGCGCCATGGTGTCATTCTTGCCGCGCCACTCCCATTGCCTGACAAGGCTGGATAGGCGGCCGAGAGACTCCTGATCAAAGCCGAGAGCCTTGCCGACTTCGCGTGCGGCGGACTTGCCGCGATAGGTGATGACATTGGCGGTCATGGCGGCGCCAAGCTCGCCGTAGCGCTGGTAGACGTACTGAATGGCCTGCTCGCGCTTGTCTTCAGAGGGCAGGTCGAGGTCGATGTCGGGCCACTCGCCGCGGCTCTCGCTGAAGAAGCGCTCGAAGAGAAGCTCCATGCCCACGGGATCGATCGCTGTGATCTCGAGCGCATAGCAGACCGCAGAATTCGCCGCGCTTCCTCTCCCCTGGATCAGGATGTTGTTGCGTTTGCAAAATTGCACGATGTCCCACACGATGAGGAAGTAGCCTGCAAAGCCGAGACGTTCAATGAGCGCGAGTTCGTGCTGAATCTGTTTGCTGGGCGCGGTCGAGCAAGCACGCATTGTTCTTGGGTCCGTAGCGGCGCGCCACTCCTTCTGCGACACGTTTGCTCAGAAAGCTGTCCATCGTTTCGCCGTCTGGAACGGGATATCGTGGGAACTCGTAGCCGAGGTTGTCGAGCTGGAATGTAAGGCGGGACGAGAGCTCTGCAGTAGTTGCGATGGCTGTGGGGATGTCGCGGAAGAGCTGCGTCATCTCGCTTGCGGAGCGGAGATGGCGTCTGCTGTTGAGTGCAAGGAGACGCCCTGCCTGATCGAGTTGAGTGTGGTTGCGAATGGCGGTGAACAGATCAAGCAGTTCGCGATCATACGCAGAGGCATACCGGACGCCGTTGGTTGCGACGACGGGCAGATGGAGAGAGTGTGCGATACGGAGTGCGGCCTGGTTGCGCCACTCTTCCTCGCGCTCATGGTGGCGCTGCAGCTCGACGAAGACGTTGCGGGGGCCGAAGATGCGCACGAGGCGCTCGACAACTACGCGGCCGGCTTCTTCACCGCCGGAGGCAAGTGCTGCAGCAAGTGGCCCTTCGTCACCGCCTGTGAGGCAGATAAGGCCTGCTGCGTGCCGGCCGAGATCGTCATCGGTCGCGTGGCCCTCCTGCTTTGTGGATTCGCGCATCTTGAAGCGCGTGATGAGCTGGCAGAGGTTCTGATAGCCTTCGCGCGATTCACAGAGGATAGGTATGCGCGCGGGCTCCGCGACCTGGCGATGCGGAAGCCACGCGGGTGGTCTAAGGCGCGTGCCGAAGCTTGCAGCGGCGATCTCCGCCCCAACGTGCGCACGGATGCCGTTACGTTTGGCGCTGGTATGACAGCGTGCCGAGGCGTAGACGCCGTTACGATCAAGCAGTGCAATCGCCGGCATATCGAGCTCAAAGGCCCGCTCGATCAGCTTCTCCGGTTGCGACGCACCTTCAAGGAAGCTGAACGCGCTGGCTGCGTGGAGCTCTACGTACGAGCTAGTCATAGAATCCTGACATCTGCCATGTGTTCTGCAGGAGATCGTGTGTGACGCAGCAGCAGAGTGCGGTTCCACCGGGTGCACGGGCGATCAGATCCCACTGCTCGGCTCCCCAAAGAGTGTGTGTCCACCAATCGCCGGAGGCGAGCCACGGACCATAGGCGTTCTCAATGGCATAGCGGCGTCCGCGAAAGAAGAAGGCCGTGGGCAGAGCGCCGTTGAGCGTAATGGAGATAGGTTCGGGAGGGCGCACCTGCCGCATGGCTATGCGTTGCGGTGGCATGGGGCCCATAGCGGAACTGGTAGCTGCCGGAACAGTGAAGGGCTCCATCTGGAAACTATCCGGGGAATGCGTGTCTGCAAGCACGGCACGACCGACGTTGTCTTCGCCTACTATGGCGCGGATGCGAGCGAGTGTCACATCGAGACGTGAGGCTTCCGGAACCTGCGGCGAGAAGAGGCCGAGCTGCACCTTGCTTGTGCTTCCGGGCTCCGCGTGGAGAACGATGCCAAGGATGGCAGCTTGCGGAGGATGAGCTTCGAGGTCGAGGTGCACGAGCTTCAGCCAGAGCTGCTTTTCTGTAGAAGGCAGAGCAGGTCGGACTGTCCGCGTGTGGGTGCTTCCACCTTCCAACTGCAAGGTGATAGACAATGACGCCAAGGACACGATGCGTGCGTGTGCGCGCACAATCAACTGGTCCAGCATGACTGCGACGACAAATAGGAGAGACTCCAGAAGCTCAACTGGACAGTCGAGTTCGATGTGCTCCTCAAGAGTCAGTGCGGGCGCGATGGGCTGGAACAAATGCGGCAGCTCTCCGCATGCAAGCTGGCGCAAGCGTTTTGCGTCCTGCCCCATGCGCGCAATCAGCTGCCCTTCAGGCAGCGCTGCAAGCATGCCAAGCGTTCGAATACCCCAGGCATTCAAAGTCCCGAATTGAAATTCAGTGAGCGGAAGTACATGTAACGGCAGCTGTGACAGAGCAGATAATTCTTTCCCGGACGGGATTATGCTGACCGTACGGCTGGACGCACCCTTAGCCATACAAACCGCAGCGTGGAGATTGCGACTCACAGTGATGCGCACGGCAAAGCCAAGACGGCGAACACAATCGAGAAGACACCTGGCGAGTTGTTCCGACGGGCCAAACAGGGTATGCGTGCCGGCGATGTCCACGACACACAGAAACTCAGTTTCTGTGCTCCGGTCTTCAATGCGAGGCGAAAATCCAGCAGCACATTCGAGCAGCGTGGCTCGTGCGGATTGTTCTGTCGGCAGAGAGCGCATCAGGACAGTAGGGTTTGGGAATGTGTCGACTTCAACGCGTGTCATGCCCGTGTCCATGCCCAGCAAACGTGCTTTGGTGTTGAGCGCACAAACGCGTTCAAGGGGTGGATCGCCCGAAAATACGACACATGGCTGATCGCGCAGATCGGGCCGCAAGCGAAGAATCGCCTGCGCGGGAAATTGCTTCACGTACAGGCACACATACAGCTCGGCTGACCCGGTTGCAGCAGTCCTCCCCATTGATGGTCCGGTCATCGGCTGCCTGCCCATGTGGTGCGGCTCCGCCAGGATGCGACACGTACGCTCTGCGGCGGCTTGCGCAATGGAATGACATTGGTTGGGGTATCCGCAAAACGTCGGCGCGCGAGTTGCACGTGCGGCCGTATACCGGTGAAGATCGTCGGCTCATCGTTGAGCGGCTGGGGTGGCTGCAGTTCCAATACAAGTTCCGCGGAGCTTTTCGCGCACGCGTACTGCGTCAGCAGCACGATGCTGGCCTGCGTTCGTTCGGCAGCAGCGCGGTAGCGATACCAGGTCGCGAGCGGCACACGCGAGACGAACTCCGCGGCAAGGCTGCCCATGTCGATCACAATTGCGCTGAAGCCGCCGCCCTGCAGGAGTAAATCCGCCGTGCGGAGCGCCTGTTCGATGCGCGACCAGGGCCTTGTGGACGTCCGGGCTTGAGGATTGGTGGCCAGCGACAAAGCTACTCCACCGATCGCTTGTTGACCTGTGCGCAGGCGAGGGTGCGGCTCCTCACAGCGCGCCGTTACCGGCTGGTGCTCTGCCGGCTTAGTCTGGAACAGGCTGCCGATTGCGTTCGATATACCGTTGGCTTCGCTGCGCGGATGCGGTCCGAATCCTCCGCCGTGCAACCCCTTCTTTGCGGCACGAGGAATAAGGTACTCGCGAGGCACAGAGAACGTGCTGTTCGGCAGGGGAGCGCTGCGGGACGGCACGCCACAGCGGACCCATAGTAAGCGCTCGAGATCCAGCCCGGCCGCGGCCGCGCACGACGGATTCAACGCATCGCCCACATCAATCCAGGCGCAAACCTTGCCACCCTGGGTAAGCCGCGCAACAAAGGAGAGCGCGACCGAAGTACGTCCAGAGCACTCCGGGCCGACGATCTCCGTAACTGCACCGATGGGAAAACCCCCACGGAGAAGTTGATCGAGAGGCTCGACTCCGGTGGCCACGACGGGGCGTATGGCCTTTGTCGCGGGCGTGAGCGCAGATGGAATTCTGCGCGCGAGTGCGGCTTCGACCTGCACCCGGACTGTAGAGGCGGAAGGCATCACTTCTTCGCCTTATCTTCGCTTTAATCCCTATGTGGATGTCAACCCACGAATGCACCGCAAAATGTGCATCGTTGCGCCTAAGCCTTGAGAGCGATGGGAGTAAGTGCAGCGCAGAATAAACTTCACACGTGAGCTTCAGCGGGGTTGCCGCTCTTCTTACCGTAAGGTAAGGGCGTACTGCTTTGCTTCTTCCACAGCTTTGGCGAGCGGGAACTCGACAGTTACGGTCGACCCGTGGCCCTCGACGCTGCTGATTACAACCGTGCCCTGATGTGCCGTAACGATAGATTTGACGATAGCCAGGCCAAGGCCCACGCCACCGCTTCCGCTTCCTCGACTCCGCGCAAGGTCGGCGCGGTAGAAGCGTTCAAACACATGTGGCAGGGCTTCCGAAGGAATACCGATGCCGTGATCGGACACCTTGAGCACTGCGTGCCCTCTTGCAGCGACTACGCTGACTACTATCCCCTGCGGCTCCCTGTCACGCCGCACCCCGGCAGATCCCGCGTACCCGGGCGTGTACTTGATTGCGTTGTCGATGAGGTTGACCAGCACCTGCTTGGTCCGGAGCGGGTCTGCGACAATCCAGACGTCACCGGCCGCCTCAAATGCAATTGGTACTTCCTTCTCGACGGCAAGAAGCCGCATGTGGTCAATGGTGGTGCGTGCCAGAGCGCTAAGATCTACCTTCTGCATGGCCATGCGCTCGCCCCCCGCGTCCAGTCGGGTGATCGCCATAAGGCTATCCACGATGCGCGACATGCGGTCGACCTCATCCAGTGTGCTGATCAGGTTCTCGATGGCCTGTCGAGGCATGTTGGGCTGCTGCACGAGTTCTTCCAACTCACCGCGCATGATCGTCAGAGGCGTGCGAAGTTCGTGTGACGCGTCGGCGGAGAAGCGGTAGTTGTGAGAGAGCGCCTCTTCAAGACGGTCAATCATCCGGTTCAGGGAATGAGTCAGTCGCTCCAACTCGTCGTTCGTACGCAGGATCGGCAAACGCTCCCCGAGATGATTGCGGCCGATGCTTTCAGCCTTCTCTGTAAGAACGAAGAGCGGTCGCAGAGGACGCCGCATCATCAGATAGCCCCCGAGTGCGGCGGCGAGAAGGATAAGCGGCGTGCTGATAAAGAAGAGCCGCGCGAGCGAATGAAGCGTCTGCGACATGATCGAAAGCGAGCCGCCGACCTCTACAAGAAAGTCCCGCCCACCCGCGCCATGAAACGGAACCGCATAGACCATCAGGTCTGTGCGTCCGATGTGATAGCTGCGAAACTCCGCCTCGCTGGGTGCCGCAGCCAAAATCGGGATCGACCTCAGAAGCGCAGGGTTTCCATCAAGCACACCGGATTCGTACAGGGGCACACCGCCGCTGGAGACCCGGAGGATACGGTCTGTGCTTGTTGCGGGGTACGATTCGCGGATCTCGCCGAACACCCAGGCCTGCCCCTTCTCCGGCAGCAGCGCAAGGAAGTTGGAGCCGATCGAAGCTGCGGTACTGGCCAGGCTCTGCTGCAGCGAGCGGTTCAGGTACGACCGCATACCCACATAAATGCCAGCACTGAAGACGATAAGCGTAAGCGCAAGCAGCCCCACATACCACGAGGTCACGCGCGCACGCAGCGAGATACCCTGCCGTCCATGCCCAAGCAGCATCATTCCGCGCCATCCCCACGAATCGTGTACCCTGCACCGCGTACAGTACGGATCATCTTGACTGGGTTACCGTCATCTATCTTGCTGCGAAGATGCCGCACATACACATCGACAATATTGGTAACTCCATCGAAGCTCTGGTCCCAGACATGTTCGATGATCATGTTGCGGGAGAGCACATGCTCGGGATTCTGCATAAGGTACTCGAGAAGGGAATACTCCTTAGCTGTCAGTTCAACGCGGCGGCCAGCCCGCTTCACCTGCTTGGTAAGTCGGTCGAGTTCGAGATCGCCCACGCGCAGGGTACTGGAGCGATTGATAGGACCACGACGCAGGAGAGCCTTGACACGAACTAACAGTTCGGCAAACGCGAACGGCTTCGTCAGGTAGTCGTCGGCGCCCATCTCAAACAGGCGTACCTTCTCATCGATCGAATCGCGGGCAGTCAAAACCAGAACAGGTACAAATTGATTTGCGCGGCGGATACGCTGGAGGACCTCCACGCCAGAGATCCCCGGAAGCATGAGATCGAGCAAAATCATATCGTAGGGAAAGGCTTCGTAATATTCCAACCCGGAGCGACCATCTGCTGTGACATCGACGGCGTAGTGCTCGGCGAGTAGGCCACGCTTCACCAGTGCAGATACTTTGTTCTCATCTTCGATGATCAGAATTCGCATAATCGGATACTCGTGGCCGGCGAGGTAGTGTCGCGATGCTGACGTGGCCACCATAGTACCGAAATGCCAGGCACGCTTGGCGAACGTTTTTTAACCTTTGATTCAGTTGCGGCTCATGCGCGCTGGGAATAGTTGCATCTAGCCCTGATGTCCACGGATTCTGTAGTTGCGTTCTCAGGTCACAACAGAAATCAGTTAGCGGAGGAAGTATGAAGCGGATAGGTTCTATGATCGGTCTTGCCGCGGCGCTGCTCGCGGCGACTCTTTCCACGGCGGCACAACAGACCCGCGAAGAGGCCATCGCGGGGATGCGCAAAGTCGACGCGAAAGAGATGGACCCCACCTACACCAAGCCTGCCCCCATGGCGCAGAAGCTGATTGATGAAGCCCTCGCAAAGCATCCAGAGGTGATCCTGCTGGCTCTCCATGCGCAGCCGCCAGGGCACAAAAACGTAATCGTGGCGTCGAATTTTGGGCGCATCGGAAAGATCGGAGATGAGGATGATATGCGCTGTATCAACACCGGCAAACCGAACCTAGAGGTCGATCCAAAGGGAGTCCACTTCGAAGCCGAACTCGCCCTGAAGGATAAAGCAGGCAAGACCGTAGGCGCGTTAGGAGTCGTGTTCAATTACAAGGCGGGTGACGACAAGGCAGCCTATCAACATGTTGCCGAGCAGATTGCGGCGGAAATGCAGGCGCAATTACCAAATCGTGCGGCTCTATTTGCAGGTGCCTGATAGCTTCGTCGTCAAACACACAGGAGAATCCATGATGATGTCCCGCGTTTATTACTCTGTTGTGCTGTTTGTCGGGCTAGCCGCGGGCGCGATGTCCGGGCAGCAGCCGTCCTCCCTTAGGCTGATTCACTCCATCGATCTGCCCGGTTATACCGGAGACTTCGACCACTTCGCGGTTGATTTCGACCGCGGGCGGCTGCTGCTCGCGGCGGAGGACCACGGCAGTCTTGAGGTCTTTGATCTCAAGTCTGGCTCGCATCTGCGCACGGTATCCGGATTCGGCGCGCCGCATAGTATTTTGGTGCGGCGCGGAGTGCCTAATGTCTTCATCACAGATAGTGAGAAGGAGGGCCCCACGATCCGGGACGCTGAGACTTATGCTCTCAAGCAGAAAGTCCCGATGACGCCTGGCTCCGATACAGCGAAGTATGACGCGGCGAGCAATACACTCTTCATCGTGACGGGAGGCAAAGACGTCAAGATGAAGACCGCAAATCTGGAGGCATTCAATCCGGACACAGGAAAGAAACTCGGATCGATCACATTTGCTGACAACCATGTGGAAGCGATGGCCTTTGAACCGTCTGATCCGCGGCTTTTTATCAATTTGACCGAAACGAACAAACTCGCCGTGGTGGATCGCAAGCAAATGAAGGTGTTGGCCACATGGCCGGTTCCATCCTGTCAGCAGAACGCGATGGTGGCGTTTGATCCGGCACAGCACCGGCTGTACGTCGTGTGCCGAGCCCCTGGCATGGTGGCCGTGTTGAACTCCGACAATGGTTCCGTGATAGCCACTCAGCCCGCCCCGCTGCGCTCCGACGAGGTGCAGTATGACGCAGGCGCACATAGGCTCTACGTCCCGGGCGGCGAAGGCTACATGGGCGTCTATGACACAAGCGATGCGAACCACCTGAAGCTGATCGAAAAGGTGCCGACCGCCGCTGGAGCGAAGACAGCGCTGCTGCTGCCAGATCTCCACCGGCTGTTTCTGGCGGTCTCGCCTGGAGACACGAAGTCAATGGCCAAGGTGCTTACGTACGAAGTGAAGTGAGGCTGGGTGGCGGCAACAATCATCGGCGTAACACCGCCAGCAAGGCGGATTATCGCCGGCTTTCCCTTGCCCCTATCGACAACAGGGCAAGTCCGCTGTAACCTTCACCCCGCAACCAGGTGAAGGTTTTTTTATGTCATCTTTAGAAGCACTTCATTCCGTGAACCATAAATATGAGTGTCGATGAGTGCCGCCAATCAGCGCTAATTTACGGCCGTCAGAACCCGACTCTACGCTCTTACTGACTGCTGACGGAACACACACGGCGTTTCACAGCGTAACTGCTGCATGTCTTCGCAACTGGAAAGGGGCACATCATGTCGCATTGCTCAAAGCACGTTCGAGTCGCTTTGCTCCTGGTGTTTGCCCTTGCCTTCGCATACACGGCTTTTGCCCAGGTTTCAACCGGAACCATCTCGGGCGAGGTGACGGATCCGTCTGGGGCAGTCGTCGGAGGCGCTAGCATAACGGCTACGAACCTCGGTACAAACATCGCCAGTGTGGTGCAGTCGAACGGCAGTGGCTTATTCACCATTCCCAATCTGCAGGCCGGCAACTACCAGGTCGCCGTAATGGCGCGTGGGTTTAATAGCATGGTCGTGTCAGACGTGGTGCTGGATGTTGGAGAGCAGCAGGCGGTCAACTTCTCCCTGCGTGTAGGCTCCGCGACAGAGAAGGTAGAGGTCACTGCCGCTGCCCCAGAGCTTGACCTGGTCAGCGCCGTGACAATGCCGGTCGTCAATGAGAAGACGATTGTGGAGTTACCGTTGAACGGCCGTGACTGGGCTGCGTTGGCAAACCTGCAGCCCGGCGTCTCTTCCGTGCGCTCCCAGTCCGTCGTCGCGGTAAGCAATCAACGGGCAAACCGCGGCGTCGGCAATCAGCTTACCGTCAGCGGGGCGCGGCCACAGATGAACAACTACCGCATCGACGGCATCAGCATCAACGATTACTCGAATGGCGGGCCCGGGGGCGTCATTGGAAGCAATCTCGGAGTAGATGCCATCCAGGAGTTTTCCGTAATTACGGGGAATGCGACAGCGGACTACGGTAAAACTGCGGGCGGGATCATAAACGCGGTAACTCGTACGGGGGCCAATCACTTCCACGGGGATCTGTACGAGTTCTTCCGAAACAGTGCGCTGGACGCCCGTAACGAATTTGACCCTGCCAGGATTCCTCCGCTGCGTCGCAATCAGTTTGGCGCGTCGGCTGGGGGCCCCATCATGCGTGATCGCACCTTTTTCTTCGGGGATTACGAGGGGCTGCGATGGTTCAACAGCACCAGCGCAAACAGCATCGTTCCCTCGCAGAACGCCCATAACGGGCTGCTCGTCTGCACGCAACCGGCTACTGGTGCGCCGCAGAATCCTAATTGCCTGTCTTCCGTAGGCGGGGGCCAGGCGTCGGCAGGATCTACCGGCATACAACAGTACTCGATAGACCCCGCGGTGAAGCCCTACCTGCAGTTCTATCCCCTGCCAAACAGCACCGTAAACGGGGACACCGGGACGTTCCTCTTTGCAGATCCGTTCAACACCATTGAGAACTATTTCACTGTTCGGATGGATCATAAAATCTCAGGCCGCGATCAGCTCGCAGGCACCTACTTCTGGGATAGCGGCACGCTGACCTCGCCGGACGGATTCAACGAGAAGGTTACCGGCAACATCGACAAGCGGCAGATGGCGTCCCTCAGCCTGTCCCATACCTTTACACCTACGTTGCTAAACACAGTCCACTTCGGGTACAGCCGCGTCGTCTCCGACGCGCCAACGACTCTCAATGCGATCTTTGCCCCCGTATCCGACACGAGTCTGGGCTTTGTTCCCAACCTTCCAGTAGGACTGATCAACATCGGCGGTATAAGCAACTTCACCGGCGGTCTGCACGCCGTCGGCGAGTTCCTGTTCCACTACAACTCCTACCAGGCTTACGACGACGCCTACTGGAGCCATGGAAAGCACAGCATCAAGGCGGGCTTCGCATTTGAGCGTCTGCAGAACAACCAGATGGGTACATCCAACCCGAACGGCCAATTCAACTTTGGCAACCTGGCGGGATTTCTCCAGAATCAGCCCACCGGATTCAACGCCCCCATCGGGCAGACCACGTCGCCGAAGGACCTGCGGCAATCCGTGATTGCGGGCTATGTCACGGACGACTATCACGTCTCGGCAAAACTCACGGTGAACCTTGGAGTTCGCTATGAACTTGCGACGGTTCCAACCGAGACCGCAGGCCGCCTCTCAAATCTACCCACACTGACGGCTGCCACGCCGAAGCTTGGTTCGCCCATACTTCTCCAACCCCACCAAACGTAATTTCGAACCGCGAATCGGGTTTTCGTACGCGCCGTTTGCAGGAGACAAGACGGTATTCCATGCGGCGTTCGGGATTTACGACGCACTGCCGCTCAACTATTTGTTCGAAGGTCTGAGCATCTTCTCCGCGCCATTCTTTCAATCAGGCAGCGTGAGTACCGCGAGCGCGCTGGTGGGAACCTTTCCAAAGAACGCCTATCCTCTTTTGAGCCCGGCCACATTCCGATACAGCTATACTCCGCAGAATCCCAAGACCAGCTACGTGGAGCAGTACGCGGCAAACGTCCAACAGCAGATGTCAAAAGATGTGGTCGTTCAAATCGGGTACCAGGGATCGCACGGTGTCCATCTGGCCTATCGCGAGGACGACATCAACACGGTACAGCCCATCGCGAACCTCGGCGGAGGAAACTACGAGTTTCCTAGCCTGCTCAACAACATTCAGCCCTCGACCGTAAACCTGCGGCTCAACCCAAACGTAGGGCAGATCAGCGCAATGCTGCCGACGGGCGGCTCAAACTACAATTCGCTGCAAACCAGCATTATCAAGCGCTTATCCAACCGGTTTCAGGTCCAGGCCTCCTACACCTGGGCTAAGTCCCTCGACGACGGATCGTCTTCCACCTTCGGCGACTCCTTCGCAAATTCAGTCAGCAGTCTGCCTTTCTTCGCCAAGGATGATCGTCACGGCCCATCCGACTTTAATATCGGCCAAAACGTTGTCTTCAACTACCTGATCCTTGTTCCCAACGGCCCGAGAGTTCTGGGGCCGGTACGTGGACTTCTAAGCGGATGGCAGTACGGCGGGGTCTTCCAACTGAGTTCCGGCCTGCCGATTACCCCTCTGATCAGCGGCGATCCGCTAGGGCTACGCAGCTCAGATACGTTTGACTTCCCGAACAGAATCGCTAACTGCAATCCCGTTAATCCGCAGAATAGATTCCACTACATCAACGCAGCGTGCTATTCCTATCCTGCACTCACACCGGCATACAATCCGATCCTTGGAAATTCCAGGCGAAACTCAATCAACGGGCCCGGGTTGCAAAACTTCGACATGTCATTCGTCAAAAATAATCATTTTGCGCGGCTCGGAGAAACATTCAATATCCAGTTCCGGGCTGAACTATTCAACATCTTTAACCGGGTGAATTACGCTAATCCCCTCAAAGCCTCCACCCAGCTCTTCGGAGCTGCGCCGGCTCCCACCGCCGCCAATCCCACTCCAAGCCTCGTAGGCGCGCCGATCTCCTCTGCCGGTTCGCTTACGGCCACCTCCACCAGTGCACGTCAGGCACAGTTTGCGTTGAAGATCATATTCTAAGCAGCCAGGAATCTCACGAACCCCAACTGCAGCCTTCAATACCCGCATAACGTGTCCGGCCACCGCAGCGTCAGACGCCGTACACCTTCTTCAGGTAAGTGCGGTACACCTGCCGTGCCGCCTCATAATGCCGCATCCGCTCAGGTTGGCCGTATGCAGTCGCTGACGGATCGACCCGGAGGAAGTCGGCCGCAGCTTCGGCAAACGTAAGTGCCTCACCGCGCGCAGCACGGAGCGCAGCGCGCGCCTGGATGGCCGCCCCAAGACAGCCTGACTCCAGTTCGGCGGGAACCTGCACGGGGATCCCCGTTGCATCCGCGAGCAACTGCCTCCAACCAGGCGAACGCGCGCCGCCCCCGATCACCTGCAGAACGCTGGCGCCTCTCCCCGCAAGGATGCGGTCAAGTCCCTCCAGCACCCCGAACGTCACGCCTTCGACCGCCGCACGGATCAAGTGGTCCGCCGTAAAGTTTGTCGAAGATACGCCCGTCAGGGTACCGCGCGCAGTCGGCAGATCCGGCGTGCGTTCGCCGTTCAGGAACGGCAGGAACACCAGGCCATCCGCACCCGGCGGTGTCTTCTCAAGTGCCACTTCGATATCCGCCAGGCTCTTGCCGAGCAACTCGATCGTCGCAGTTACCACGTTGGTCGCGTTCATTGTGCACACCAGCGGAAGCCAGCCTCCCGACGACGAGCAGAACGGGGCAACGTTGCCGCTCCTGTCTTGCTCCGGCCTGTCCGAGTACGAGTAAACGGTGGACGAAGTCCCAAGGCTCAGCGTCACAACGCCTTCGCTCACATTGCCCGTACCGATCGCGCCCAGCATGTTGTCCCCGCCGCCCGCCGCCACGAGGCAGTCTGCCGATACGCCCATCCGCTCTGCGACTGCGGGCCGAAGCGTTCCGACCACGTCGACCGGTCCAATCAACTTAGGCAACGCCGCGAAGAGTTGGCCAGACCCGCCGTCAATCGTATCGAGCACCTCACGCGTCCACTGCAGCGTTCGGTTGTCGAAGAAGCCAGTGCCCGAAGCATCTCCTGCTTCGGCACACATCCTTCCGGTCAGCCACCAGTTCAGGTACTCGTGCGGAAGGAGAATGTGCCTGATCCGTGCAAAGTTCGCGGGCTCGTTTTCCTTAAGCCACAGCAGCTTCGACACGGTGTACCCCGTGAGTGGAATGATTCCGAACCGGTCCAGCCACGCCTCGCGCCCGCCTAGAAGATCGATCAACTTTGCATTCTGTGGTGCCGTCTCGGTGTCGTTCCAAAGCTTGGCGGGACGGATCACCTCCATGGCTTCGTCCAACACCACCAGGCCGTGCTGCTGGCCCGATACCGCCAGGGCTTGAACGTCCGTGACGTCGCCCGAGATTTCCGAAGTCGCGCCCTCTACCGCAGCAATGAGCGCCTCGATCCACCACCGCGGATCCTGTTCCCGTGCCCCGTTCGGCTTCTCGACCAACTGGTGGGGCGCATAGCCCCGCCCCAGCACAACGCCCTGCTCGTCGACCAGCAGCGCCTTCGTCCCTTGTGTTCCGCAATCAATGCCAAGATACATTCTGATTCGCCGCCCCTGCCCGCTCCACGTCAGGTCATAGTATGACGGAAGATGCCTCCGAACATCCCCTTAGCAGCCATGCATGGGAGTCTCTCGCCAGTAGACTGCTCGCTCATTCTTCTGCTTCCAAAGAACAGCTCGAGCTTCGCTTTGATTGTCGCCACGCAGATCAAGAATTTCCGGCAACGAGATTTATGTGGCAGGTCGTCACCAGTAACAGGTAGAGTTCCGCTTCAAGTTCAATTCACCGAGCCGGCACTTTGAGATCGCCGGCTCCTACGCACTAAAAAGTGCAAGATCAGTCGCACGCCACCCGCGCAGAGGTGTGCCAGACGCTTGATTGTTGTATGTGGTCGGGGCGGAGGGATTCGAACCCCCGACCCTCTGCTCCCAAAGCAGATGCGCTACCAGACTGCGCTACGCCCCGATTCCATCTTCATTCTACCTGTTCGCGCCCGGCCAAAGAAGCCGCAAGTCTGCGTCTGCACCGTTCAGCACCCTGGCCTCAAGCCGAATATCCTAAACGCCCAGCGTTATCTTCTCCGTCTGCTTCGGACATCTTTGCCGTTCGGTCCAGCTTGTCCCAGTTGAACGGCTTCCCGTCGATCGCCCGCTTCAGCGTCTTGAACAGCACGACCGAGAACACCTGGCGATACGTAAACCGCTGGATCCAGATGTGAAACAACAGCCACGCATCCCCTTTGCTGGCGGGGTGTTTGCGTTCCAGAGCAAACGCCAGGGCAGACGCCGTGAAGTCAATAATCAGGAACGCCAGAAAGAAGGTCAGCAGCTTCTCAAAGCGCTGAGCGGATGCGGCCTCCGGATGAAAGTGCCGTGTCATACAGGTACTGGAAGACGCCCGCCACAAACATCAGGTCAATCAGCGGAGACACCAGCGGCAGCAGGATCTGGAAAATCAAGGGTATTCGGCAGCGCAAACAAACCCATCGCACGCCGCTTCGTGATGGCGCCGCGATGCTTGAACAGCGCCTGCAGAATGCCGAACGACCACCGGAACCGCTGCCGCATCAGCCCATCCATGTTCACCGGGGCCTCGGTAAATGCCAGCGCGCGGTCCTCGTAGATCACCTCGTATCCCTGCTCCAGCAGGTTCATCGTCAGGTCGGCGTCCTCAGCAACCGTGTCTGGGTGGTACCCGCCGCCTGCCCGAACAGCCGAGGTCCGCCACGCCCCGATCGCCCCCGGCACCACCATCACGACGTCGAACAGATCCAGTGCACGCCGTTCGAAGTTCTGGCTTGTGATGTACTCGAGCGCCTGCCAGCGGGTCCAAAGATTCACCCGGTTGCCGACCTTCGCATTGCCCGCAACAGCGCCCATCTTCGGGTTGGCGAAGTGGCAGACGAGGTTGCTGATGGCATCATGCGCGATCACCCCGTCCGCATCGATCCCGATGTAGATCTCCTCCTCAATCCGCTCCAACGCGTAGTTCAGTGCGTCGGCCTTGCCTCCATTTAGCTTCGTCATCACTGTCAGGCGGCCCGATGCGATGTCCTCCGGATACGCGTCCATTGCGACCTGGTACGTGTTGTCCTTCGACCCGTCGTCGATCACGATGATGCGGATATTCTTGTAATTCGACATCATCACCGAACGGATCGTGCGAACGATCACCTTCTCCTCGTTGTACGCCGGGATCAGAACCGCTACCCGCGGCGCATAGTCCGGAGTCGCGAAGTTCGTTGCGCTTTCGGAAACGATCAATCGTCGCGAACAGCCCGATGATGATGAGCCGCGCACGACATCAGAATGTCGCCGATATAGAAGACAAAGATCACGAAATGATTGAAGAACGCCCACACGAAGAAAGCCACTGAATCGACTCGCGCCTGCCATCGCTGCTTCTTGTTCAGCGCAGGCATCACCTCGTCACGCGTCTTTCCCATCAGTTGCGAGACCGGCACAATCTCAAACCCGCGATCCCGCAACGCCTGGATCAGCACCGGCAACGCCGCAATCGTATGCCGACCGGTCACCGCCGCCATCATGCATCAGGATCATCGAACCGCGCATCCACGGCCTGCGCTTCCATCACTGAGATCTGCTGGAACACGCTCTCCGTAATCTCCTGCGGAGTCTTGCGCGGATGCTCGTCCCAATCGTTGGTATCAATCTTGTCTCCGACGATCATGTAACCAAGCTCCTGCACCCGCTCCACAGGCGCAGCCTGGTCGTTGGTGTCAGGCTCCTGATCGATTGAATACGGCGGCCGGAAATAGACCGGCTGAACGCCCAGCTTCGCCGCGAACAGCCGCTCCGTCAGGTTCAGCTCAAGGTCCAACGTTCCGTTCGAAATTTCACTGATGTCCGGGTGAGACCACGTGTGGTTTCCTATCTCGTGGCCTTCCCGATACACCCGCTGCATCAGCCGAACGTTATTCTGCGCCTCCTGCCCGATCATCAGGAAAGTAGCCGACACCTTGTACTTCTTCAGAATGTCCAGGATCTTCGGCGTCCACGTCGGATCCGGCCCATCGTCAAAACTCATCGCCACCTGGCGCGGGTGATAGCCAAAGTAATTCGACCGTGTACGAGAGCGGATACGGATCCATCGTCTCCGCTGTAATCGTCGCGGAACTGCGTGGGCACGGAGTCATCGTCGTCCATCGTGATCGCGCGATGCCCATTCTGCGGCTTCCGCGTCACACGCATGATGTCGCCTTCACCCTCCGCGTCGACATCAAACCCCGGCCCTACATCCGCAAGCGTCTTCGTCGGATCGCTACTCATCGGCGTATCCCACATCTTCCAAATGGAATCGTCCTCCGAGCCCAGGCGCCACAACGCGTACGTCTGAATCCCCAGCGCACGCGCGGCCCGCATCTGGTTCAGAATCGTCACCGCATCCAGAAACCAGACCTGGTGACGCACATGCGCGTCGTTGTCGTCATACGCAAAGTGCACGTTCAGCGAATCCGGATCAAGCTGCAATCTGCGCCTCGGCATCGCTGGCCGCCTGCCATGCCGCCTGCGTGGACATCTCCACCACCGCGCACCGGCTTCTCCCTGCAGCGGAGCCTTCGCCGGCGCACCCTTGTGCTTTGGATCAGCCGGTGGCAAAGCCATCGTCCAGTCATACCCGTAGCTGCCCAGCGAACAGATCAGCTTCTCCTTGGGCACCGTCTTCAGCACTTCCTTCAGGTTGTCGACAAACCAGTCCTGTGCCGCGATCGGTCCCGGGCCGCTCTCCGTCTGGTGCTGGTCGTAGTTCATCAGCAGAATGCCGTCTGAGTGCTGCGCGATGAACGCCAGGTCCCAGTCATCGTCGCCCACCGGCGCGTTCACATACAGCCGCAGATTGCGCGCATGAAAATCGCTATACAGCGCCGAGATCAACGCCATGTAACCCTGCTGCGCCTCCGTTGGCACATCCTCGAAGTCGAGCGACAATCCGCGATACGACGGATTCGCGCCCAGAAACCGATCCACCTGCCGCACAAAGTTCGCCCGCGCATCCGGGTTCGATAGGAAGCCGCCAATCGCAGGCAGAAACAGCCCCTGCACCGGGTCGTAGTTGTTCACCAGCGGAAAGATCTCAGCCGGGGTCTGGTCCTGGTTCTCCGCAATCGCGTGCGCCACCTTGTTCTCGTGGTCCACACTGTGGACACCGCCGCCATCCACCACCGCGAACGGCCGGTTATCAATCGTGTACGAGGTCAGCGCGCCATCCGCGCTCACCACGTGCACCCACTCCGGAAACAGTAAGTCGATCTGGTGAATGTGCTGCTTCAACGACGAGTAGCTCGCCGGATCGTCCTCCACGTAGTACGCCGCGCGCAGACCTTCGCCCGAGTTCAGCGTTATCTCCGATGGCTTCCGATCCGTTCTGCGATGGGCCGACCGCTTCTTCTTCGTCGCCGCCGACGTCAGGTTCTTCACCGGCAAGCGCGCTGTAGTTGCGCTTCTGTGCGCCGAGCACAAGCTCCGGCAGCGGCCTGGTGCGCAGCAGCCCGATCACAAAGATCGTCCCCAACACCAGCCCGACCAGCGCCACAACGTCGAAGATTCGCCGCAAGCGCTTCCACCGCTTGCGTTGTGGATCGAAGAAAACTTGCTTGTTCATAGCTGATCGATCGCGAATCTCGGTACGCCGATTCCGAACCCGTCACTCTCCTCAAACCTGCGCAGGATTTACCTTGCCCTGACCTCATCCTAAGCAGCCAATTCCGACGAGTCAACGCGCGGCCGCCCCGGCCCGCTCACGCTGTATGATGCCGGGAATGACGGAAGTGCGACCTCAGTTCTGGCTCTGGGCACTCCCGCCGCTCATCCTGGGACTCGCCCTGCGCCTCTGGTTCGTCGCGCACCATCCCGCCTTCGCCGGCGACGCACTCATCTACGGCGCAATCGCCCGCAACCTCCTCCAGCACGGCGTCTACGGCTTCGATCAACAGACCACCTCACTCGGCGCACTCACCTTCCCACCCACGCTCATCCGCCTCCCCGGATACCCCCTCTTTCTCGCCGCCTGCTTCCGCCTCTTCGGCATCGAAAACTACGCCGCCGTCCTCCACGTCCAACTCGTCGCCGACACCCTCACCTGCGTCCTCGTCGCCCTGCTCTCCCGAAGACTCTTCGGCCCCCGCGCCGCCCTCGCCGTCCTCTGGCTCGCCGAACTCTGCCCCTTCACCGCAAACTACGTCGCCACACCCATCACAGAAACACTCGTCCTCACCACCATCGCCCTCGCCATGTACTCCTTCGCCCGCTGGCAGGCCGCCGGTGGCGGCTACACCCGCTGGCTCTGGGCTCTGGCCGCCTCCCTCGCCGCTTCCCTCCTCCTCCGCCCCGAACAAGGCCTCCTCGCCGCCGCGTTCCTCCCCGCCGTCCTCTGGATCTCCTTCCGCACCACCCCGCCCACCCCGCACAGACTGCTCGCCTCCACCGGCCCAGCACTCGCGGCGTCCCTCTGCATCATCCTTCCCCTGCTCCCCTGGACCGCCCGCAACTGGCGCACCTTCCACAGCTTCCAGCCACTCGCGCCCCGCTCCGCATGCGACCCCGGCGAAATCCCGCCCACCGGCTTCAACCTCTGGTTCCGCACCTGGGGCATCGACTTCGCGTCCACCGACCAGGTCTATTGGAAGATCAACGGCGAAGACATCACGCCCAACACCCTCCCCGACCGCGCCTTCGCCCTGAGCTGTACCGCCCCGCGCAATCTCCCGCGCCGGTCGCTCCCGCTCTACGCCGCCACCACCGCACTGCTGGACGACTACAACCAGACCGACAACAACCTCCCGCTCTCGACACCCGCTTCGCCGAACTCGCCCACCAGCGCATACAGGCCGCTCCGCTCTGCTACGCCATCGGCCTGCCCGTTGCGCGTGTGCTCAACATGCTCCTCCGCCCGCGGCTCGAACTGCTCCCCATCCCCGACCAGTGGTGGGCCGCGCCCACTCCCCCCCGCCAAAGAGCCTTCTCCCTGCTCTACGCGGCCGTCAACGCCGCATATCTCGCCCTCGCGCTCACCGGATTTGCAGCCTGGCTCCGCCGATCCCCCACCGAACCCACCGCCAGGCCCCTGCTCTACGCCACAGCCGCCACCGTCCTGCTCCGTCTCGCACTTCTGCTTACGCTCGATAACTCCGAGCCCCGCTACACCCTCGAACTCTTCCCCGTCTTCTTCCTCTGGGCCGGTGCACTCATGCCGCAACGCAACCGCAACCTCGAAGCCTAGCCCCCGCAATCGTCAGCTGCACTTCCCCTTGCACTGGATCGCATACTGCCCCAGGTCCACCTTCCCATTCAGCCGCACATTCGTGTAGTACGCCGTCTGCGTATCGCCGTTTGGGAAGTAAAGCACCTGTTTCAAGCTCACCGACCGAGCCGGATCCACCCACACCACCACGTGCGTCACATTCTTCTTCACGTCCGGGTCCTTCGACACCAAATCCAGCTTCTCAGTCGTGATCGTCTTCTGCCCATCGCTCAACGGCTCCGCTCCCTGGTCGTCAATCGTCCATGCCTTCTCCAGGTCCTTTCCGCTCCCGCCAAACCCCAGCGTCAGAAACGTCTCGAACCGGCCCTTGTTCGCCGCCGACGCCCCAACCTCATCCACGTGATTTGTCCCGGGATTGAACACCCGGACCCTGCCATCCTTGTATTCCACCGTCTGCTGCGGAGCCGTCGTCAGCTTCATCCCCATCTGCGTATTCCCGCCCTTACGCTGGAAATACACCGTCCCCTTCTGCTCGGTCGTGTCGTTCACCACCTTCGTGAAGACCTCCTTCCGCAGATCCGCCTGTGCATTCTGAAACGTCGCGCTGGCCACGTCCATCTGGTGCAGCACCTGCTCCAGATGCCCCCCTTGCCCCTGCCCTGCCGCAAACACCGGTGCCGCGCCACGCAGCGAACAAACCACTGCACCCAGCCCCACCGCAATCGCAGCCGTCCAACGCATCAGCAAACGTCCATCCGATATCCGCAAACCTGACCTCCGCCTACCCTGCCAGTACAAACACACACTCCAGCAATTGGACGCGCACGCGCATCGTCGCATGTCGCCTCAGCGCACAACCCAGGCGTTATACGCCACAACCCGCTTCGCAGAGTCCAGAACAGGCTCGTAGTGCTCCAGCGTCACCTCGCCCGAGATCGGTTCCACCACCCGCAGAATCGCCGCCTGCCGCTCCTCCTCCGTCTGGTTCACCTGTGGCCCACCCTCCTGGTCGGCTCGAATCTGGAACAGGAAGCGGCTGTTTTCCCCGCTCCGCCCCGCCTCCTTCACCAGCACCTCACTCGCGTGCAGCGCCACCGTCTCCACCGGCCGGTCCTTGAAATCGATAAACCGAGGAGCCGCAAACAGAAACATCAGGATCAGCGTCACCATCACGTCGTAGTGGACGCTCCCCCGTTCATAGGTCCACCACACATAGCTCCGCAGCAGCTTAAGCACGCGACGCGCTCCTCTCCTGCCTTCCAATCACCGTCTCGCCATTCATATACGGCACCAGCGCCTCAGGAATCCGCACCGTCCCATCCGCCTGCTGATAATTCTCAAGAATCGCGAGGTACGTCCGCCCAACCGCCAGCCCGCTGCCGTTCAGCGTATGCACGA
The DNA here is from genome assembly GCA_963791875.1 of uncultured Acidobacteriaceae bacterium. Taxonomy (GTDB): domain Bacteria; phylum Acidobacteriota; class Terriglobia; order Terriglobales; family Acidobacteriaceae; genus Edaphobacter. Next base: position 503,093 of record CAWBUI010000011.1, on the reverse strand, counting down.
ACTCACTCTTCTTGCCCTTAGACGCCGCCCCACCCGCAGGCCGGTAGCGAATGTTCGCCCGCCGTGCCTGGAACGCCTCAAAGTTCGAGCACGAGCTGATCTCGCGATACAACGCCTGCCCCGGAAGCCACACCTCCAGGTCATATGTCTTCGCCGACGCGAAACCCATATCCCCCGTGCACAGCAGCATGCGCCGATACGGCAGCCCCAGCACCTCCAGCACGCGCTCCGCATCCCGCGTCAGCCGCTCATGCTCCGCAGTCGAGTCCTCCGGCCGCGCAAACTTCACCAACTCCACCTTCTGGAACTGGTGCTGGCGAATCATGCCGCGCACATCCTTCCCATAGCTGCCCGCCTCCGACCGAAAGCACGGAGTATACGCGCAGAAGCTGGTCGTCAGTTGCGACTCCTCGAGCGTCTCGTCGCGGAACAGGTTCGTCACCGGAACCTCCGCCGTCGGGATCATCCAGTGGTCGGAGGCCAGGTACTTCCCGGCCTCATACCCGCCCTTGTCGTCCCCCGTCTTTTCCGTACAGCGAAACAGGTCCTCCGCGAACTTCGGCAACTGTCCCGTCCCAAACAGGCTCTTCGAGTTCACCATGTACGGAGTCAGAACCTCCGTATAGCCATGCTCCCCGGTATGCAGATCCAGCATAAAGTTCGCCAGCGCACGCTCCAGCCGCGCCCCCTGGCCGAAGTGCACCACAAACCGCGACCCCGAAATCTTCGCCGCCCGCTCGAAATCCAGAATGCCAAGCTTCTCGCCAATCTCCCAATGCGGCAGCGCCGCAAACCCTAACTCGGGCTTCGCCCCCCAAACCTTCTCTTCCCGATTGTCGTGCTCACTTCGCCCCACAGGGACCGAGTCCTGCGGCAGGTTCGGCACCGCCTGCATCAGCTCCCGGAGGGCTTCATCCGCCGCGGCCGCCGCCCCCTCCAGGGACTCCGACTGACTCTTCAGCTCCCGCGTCATCTCCGTTTGCTGCGTCGCATCGCCGCCCGCCCGCCGCAGCGTCGCAATCTCTTCCGAAAGCCTGTTGCGCTGCGACTTCAGAGTCTCAGCCTGCGTAATCGACTCCCGCCGCCTCTGGTCGATCTCGCCGAAGCCCGCCAGCACCACAGCCGGGTCCGCTCCGCGGCTCCGCAGCTTCTCTTCCACCAGGCCAAGGTTCGCCCGCACAAACGCCAAATCCAGCATGGAGCCATTCTAAGGGATTCACTTGCAAGGGGTTCACCTCGCAAAGCGGCGCGCCGGAGAGTGCTCCACCCGTCCAACACCCAGGGCGCTCGGACAACGTCCGGGATGTCACCTCGCGCCTCGTCGCCAACTCACACCGAAACCTGTCAAGCCCCTCCGGCCTCCCAAAATGAACTAAGTCGAACAATACAAATAGGATAATTCGCTAAAATAGTTGGCCGTTTAGTTTGGTCCAATCCGCTACAATTAAAACAGTAGGCAAACCAACAGGCCCGGCGTTCGCGCCGGGCCTCCGCTGTTAACCGGCAGATAACTAAGGCCCTTTACTAAGCCGTCACTCCCCTTCCCTAAGTCCAGCAGAATGAACACAACATGGATTCACACCCCCCGGGGGGTACCAAGACGACGCGCAGAGCACGCTGCAAATAGAACGGACGGAGCCACCGCTAAACTGAACACAAGGCACAGCACGGCTCCCCGCACCCCCACCCTGGAGAACAAACACTTGAGCAAGCCTGATATGCGCGTCAGCGTCGCCGGCGTGGAACTGCAGTCGCCTGTGATCGCCGCCAGCGGTACCTTCGGCTACGGCGTCGAATTCGAGGAGATCGTCTCCCTCGACCGCATCGGTGCGTTCGTCACCAAAGGCTTGTCCCGCGAACCAATGGCTGGAAACGCTGCGCCGCGCATCGTCGAAACCTCCGGCGGCATGATCAACGCCATCGGACTGCAGAACGTTGGCGTACGCGCCTTCGTGACCGACAAACTACCCCGCCTCCGCGAGATCAAGGGCGCCGTCGTCATTGCCAACGTCTTCGGCTTCAGCATCGAAGACTACCTCGCCGTCATCGCGGTCCTGAACGACGCCTCTGGCATCGCGATGTACGAACTCAACGCAAGCTGCCCAAACACCAGCCACGGAGGCATGGTCTTCGGCACCGACCCCGACGCCCTCTTCGAACTGGTATCGAAAGCCCGCGCCGCCACCGAACCCTCAGGACGACCTCTGATGGTAAAGCTGTCGCCCAACGTCACCAGCATCGCAGGCATGGCACGAGTCGCCGAGGCGGCGGGCGCCCAGGCCATCTCCCTCGTCAACACCTTCGTATCCCTCGCAATAGACGTAGAAACCCGCCGCCCCCGAATCGCAAACATAACCGGCGGCCTCTCCGGTCCAGCCATCAAGCCGATCGCCGTCCGCATGGTTCACGAAGCCTGGAAGTCAGTCTCAATCCCCGTCGTAGGTATGGGCGGCATCGTCCGGGCGGAAGACGCCGTGGAATTTCTACTCGCCGGTGCAACCGCCGTGGAGGTAGGAACGGCAACCTATGCCGACCCGCGAGCCGTAGAAAACATCGCCAACGGACTACGAAAATGGTGCAGCACTCATGGCGTAGTGCGCGCAGCAGACCTTACCGGCAGCCTCGCAACCTGACGTTGTGCGGGAATGAATCTTACCCGGCATTACGTCCGTGACCGGCAGGCGCAGAGTACGCGAACAACGCGTGAGGGGAAGTACCGTGAACTAGTTGGCAGAAGTGCGACGCTGCAGTCCGCTCCCATCGTGTGACGGCGCGCCCACGTTCGAAGAAGTCGTTGCTGGCTCGTCGAACCCGGAGTCCATCGCCTTCAGCAGTTCCGCGTTCGCTGCTGCAGCCTCTGCGGCCCGCTGGTCCTCGGGAGTCTCAGGCAGCCAATGATTTAACTGCAAACGTTCGACGGAGGTATGCAGCCGGACGAGTGTCTCCGCAGAACACAGCGGAGCTTCCCACTGCAGGAACGACGAATCCACTAGTTCCTTGGCCTTTGCGGCAGCGTTCAGTAAACGTTCGATAGCAGGACGCTCGGGCTCTGGCGCCGTCCACCGCGCCATGCCGATCGTCTGCACAGCCTGGGCATACTGCGCCTGACATGGAATCTCACGCTGGTGAAGGGAGCGACCTGGACCCTGTGCGGAGGCGTACTGCAGGGCGGGAGTAAGTGCTACTACAAGAAGTGCTGGGATCAAACGGTGCATGATGACTTACCTTCCCTTGCCCGGTTGGTGACTCAAGGTGTCTGCATTCTGTGATGCATATCGTCCAGACAAGGGTGCCGCAACAGTAACCCCTGGTCTATGGAACTTTAGTGTCACAGACGGCTAGTAGTTCCACCGACGCTCCATACGGATGACGATCTGAGCCCGAATTCCATATAGTGTTGCGTGTGGCCTCTCGCTTGAAGCCAACTCACCAACCGGCATCCCAAAGGAAAGACTATGGTTCGTATGGATCCCAAGGAGTTCGCCTCGAAGATCGGCGCCGGCCTCCTGTCGTTCCCGGTCACCCACTTCCGTGAGGACCTCTCCTTCGACGAGCGGGCGTACAGCGAACACATCGAGTGGCTCCTCAGCTTCGCTCCCGCCGGGCTCTTCGCTGCGGGCGGCACAGGTGAGTTCTTCTCACTGACCTTGGGCGAATTCACTACCGTTGTACGCGCGGCGGTGGAGCAGACCGCGGGTCGTGTCCCGGTGGTGGCAGGATGCGGCTACGGTACCGCCATGGCCTGCGAGTTCGCGCGCGCCGCTCAGGCGCAAGGAGCAGACGGCATTCTCCTGCTGCCGCCCTACCTGGTCAACTCCGGTCCCGCCGGTCTCGCAGCCCACGTCGAAGCTGTATGCGCCGCCACCACGCTCGGCGTCATCTTCTACAACCGTGACAACGCCATCCTGAACGACACCGCGCTCGAACGCCTCTGCGATCGCTGCCCCAACCTCGTCGGCTTCAAAGACGGCCACGGCGACATCGAACTGATGACCCGCATCTACGCCCGCCTCGGCGACCGCCTGACCTACATCGGCGGCCTTCCCACGGCCGAGACCTTCGCCCTCCCGTACCTTGAGATCGGCGTCACGACCTACTCGTCGGCGATCTTCAACTTCCTGCCGGAGTTCGCGCAAAGCTTCTATGCCGCGGTCCGCGGGCGAGATCACGAGACCGTCTTCCGTGGATTGCGCGAGTTTGTGCTCCCGTATATCGAGATCCGAAACCGACGCAAAGGGTACGCGGTCTCGATTGTGAAGGCCGGCATGCGCGCCGTCGGACGCCCCGCCGGACCTGTGCGTACACCCCTGACAGATCTGGACGCAAACGAGATGGAGGCACTCAGCAGGTTGATCGCGGGTCGCTCGTGAACGCGATGAGCGGGTCGGCCCTGCGAAGACAGGCAGACCCGGGTCCGGTACCTGATCATCACGATGCTGTTCATCGCCAGTTGCTTCAGTTACGGCGATCGTGCAGCGCTTTCTGTCGCAGGCGCCGTGATGCAGAAGACGCTCGGCGCGAACAGGATGGGGATCCTCTTCTCGGGCTTCGGCTGGGCGTACGTGGTTGGGCAGCTTCCTTCGGGCGGGCTGCTCGATCGCTTCGGCTCGAAGCGCGTGTACGGCATCAGCATCATCCTGTGGTCCACCTTTGCATTCGTGATGGGGTTCACGGGATACCTCACCGCAGCCTGGATGTTCAGCGCGATCTTTCTGCTGCGCCTGCTTTCGGGACTAGCGCAGTCACCAGTCTTTCCCGGCAACGGTCGCATTGTCGCAGCATGGTTCCCTACCGCCGAGCGCGGCCGGGCGTCTGCTATCTTCAATGCCTCGCAATACTTTGCCCTCGTGGCATTCGCGCCGCTCTTCGGCTGGCTGACGCATCGCTACGGCTGGCCAAGCTGCTTCTGGTTTATGGGTCTCGGCGGGTTCGTCCTGGCCTTTGCCTGGTGGAAGCTCGTCTTCAACGTCACAGAACATCCGATGATCTCGCGCCCGGAGGTTCAATTCATCGAACGCGGAGGCGGTCTCGTCAGCGTGGACAGCTCGTCCGCTCCGCGCCGCAATCCGCTCACGTGGTCCACCTTCAAGCAGTTGATCAGCCAACGCATGCTGGTCGGCATTTATCTCGGCCAATTCTGCATCAATACGCTGACTACCTTCTTCCTGACGTGGTTTCCGTCCTATCTCGTGCGCGCCCGCCACATGAGCATTCTCCAGGCGGGCTTTGTCGCCGCCGTCCCTGCGCTGTGCGGATCGGTGGGAGGAATCCTCGGCGGCTTCTGTTCCGACTGGCTCCTCCACCACGGCACCTCTCTCACGTTTGCGCGTAAGGCGCCTATTATCGCTGGCATGCTGTTGTCGGTCACTATGATCGGGTGCAACTACACCAACACGCAGTCCGTGGTGATCGTGCTGATGTCTCTGGCCTTCTTCGGGAAGGGTTTCGGTGCCCTCGGGTGGACCGTAATCGCAGACACATCACCAAAGGAACTTGTCGGCGTGAACGGAGGAGTGTTCAACCTGTTCGGCAATCTTTCCACCATCACCACGCCGACAATCATTGGCTTTCTCGTGACGAAGACCGGATCCTTCAACGACGCGCTAATCTTCGTCGGCCTGACGGCGATGGTGGCAATCTTCAGCTACGTCTTCATTGTCGGGGAGATCAAACGGGTCCAATTGCGACCTCAGCCTCAAACATCATGATGGAAACTTCGACAATCACACATACATCCGCTCTGCCCTCTGAGCGTGAATCTACGCCGCGCATCACGAGCATGCGCGTCATCCCTGTCGCAGGGTACGACAGCATGCTGCTCAACCTCAGCGGTGCTCACGGCCCGTACTTCACCCGCAACGTCCTCCTGCTCACGGATACCAGCGGCAAGATCGGCGCTGGCGAGGTACCCGGAGGAGAAGCGATTCGCCGCGTGCTGGAGCAGGCCATCCCGCTGGTTCTCGACCAGCCGCTCTCCGCACACAGTGCAATTCTCAATGCTATTCGCACCACTTTCGCCGGGCACGACACAGCCGGCCGAGGCATTCAGACATTCGACCTCCGCACCACCGTCCATGCCGTCACCGCAGTGGAGTCTGCGCTGCTAGACCTCATGGGGCAGTTCCTCTCCGTCCCAGTCGCCGACCTGCTCGGCGAAGGCCGCCAGCGTTCCACGGTCGAGGTGCTGGGCTATCTGTTCTTCGTCGGCGATCGCCGCAAGACGAATCTTCCTTACCTCGCAGACGATGCCAACGAAGACCCCTGGCTGCGACTGCGTCACAATCTTGCCCTTTCGACCGAGGCAATTCTCCGCCTTGCAGACGCCGCACACGCACGCTACGGCTTCCGTGACTTCAAGCTAAAAGGCGGCGTACTGGACGGCACACACGAGATGGAGGTGATCGATGCGCTCGCCAGCCGGTTTCCCGGGGCACGGATTACGCTTGATCCTAATGGAGCCTGGTCGCTCGATGAAGCCATACGCCTCTGCGTAGGCAAACACCAGGTGCTTGCCTACGCGGAAGATCCGTGTGGCGCGGAGCACCAAATGTCGGGCCGCGAGATCCTGGCCGAGTTCCGCCAGGCTACCGGCCTGCCTACCGCCACCAACATGGTGGCGACCGACTGGCGCGAGCTCCGCCACGCAGCGCAGCTTCACGCGGTCGACATCCCGCTGGCCGATCCACACTTCTGGACAATGCAGGGCTCCGTTCGCGTGGCGCAGTTTTGTCGCGAGTGGGGGCTGACCTGGGGCTCGCACTCCAACAATCACTTCGATATCTCGCTCGCGATGTTTACCCACGTCGCGGCGGCAGCGCCCGGCCGGGTCACGGCGATTGACACTCACTGGATTTGGCAGGACGGTCAGCGCCTTACCCTCGATCCTCTTCGCATTGCGGACGGTCGAATTACTCTGCCCGAGCGACCCGGGCTTGGAGTCGAGCTCGACCTGAAGCAGATTGAGAAGGCGCACTCGCTCTACAATAGCCTCGGGCTCGCCGCACGCGACGACGCCGCAGCCATGCAGTTCCTTGTGCCTGGCTGGACCTTCAATCCCAAACGCCCCTGCCTGGTGCGCTAGCTGCGGCGCCAGCCCCTTGAGACCATTTGCATGCCTGGTGACTCTCCACTCCGTCCGCTTTATGTGCGCGTTCAGCCCGAAGACAATGTCGCCATAGTGGTCAACGAAGGTGGCCTGCCCGCAGGCACGCGCTTCCCCTCAGGGCTCGTACTCCGCGAGGACATACCCGAAGCACACAAGCTCTCTCTCTGCGAAATCGCCGCGGGCAAGCCCATCCTCCGTTACGGCTCTGTGATCGGCTATGCAGAGGCGGCCATCCCGGACGGCTGCTGGGTCCATGAAGAGCGCATGCGGATGCCCGCGCCGCCGCGTCTGGATGAAGTCCCCATGGCGTCTGCAACGCCAGCGCCGCTGCCACCCCTCGAGGGTCATACCTTTGAAGGCTTCGTCAACGCGGATGGCTCCGTCGGCACAGAAACGTGCTGGGCATCTCGACGACGGTGCAGTGCGTGGCCGCCACGGTCGACTTCGCCGTAAAGCGCATCAAGGCCGAACTGCTGCCGCGCTACCCCAACGTCGACGACGTCCTCGCGCTTAACCACACCTACGGCTGCGGCGTTGCGATCAATGCTCCCGGGTCTGAGATCCCGATCCGAACCCTCCGCAACCTCAGCCTGCACCCAAACCTCGGCGGCGCGCCCATGGTTGTCAGCCTGGGCTGCGAGAAGCTGCAGCCGGCGCAGATGCTACCTGTGAGCGCGCTTCCCATCCTCAGTTCCATGCCGTACGTCGTTCGCATGCAGGATGAAGAGCACCACGGCTTCGGCGAAACGGTGGCTGCGATCATGGAGATGGCCGAGCGTCGCCTTGAGGAACTGGATCGGCGCCGCCGCACCACCCGGCCCGCATCGGACCTTGTCGTTGGCCTGCAGTGCGGCGGCAGCGACGCCTTCTCCGGTGTCACCGCGAATCCGGCAGTCGGATACGCCTCCGACCTTCTTATTCGTGCAGGTGCCACCGTCATGTTCTCCGAGGTGACGGAGGTCCGCGACGCGATACATCTGCTCACCGCGCGTGCGCAGACCGTCGATGTCGCGCGCGCGCTGGTCCGTGAGATGGCCTGGTACGACGAGTATCTTGGCCGGGGGGGTGCGGATCGGAGCGCTAATCCGAGCCCGGGCAATAAGCGCGGTGGCCTCACCAATATCGTCGAGAAGGCCCTCGGCTCTGTCGCGAAGGCTGGGCGCAGCGCGATCTCCGGCGTCTCCGGCCCAGGAGAACGTGTGCGCGGCCCAGGCCTCATCTTCGCCGCCACTCCCGCAAGCGATTTCGTCTGCGGAACATTGCAGCTCGCCGCAGGGATGAACATGCACGTCTTCACCACAGGGCGGGGCACGCCATACGGGCTCTCCATGGCACCCGTGATTAAGGTGTCGTCACGCTCGCCGCTCGCCGGCCGCTGGCATGACCTGATCGACATCGACGCAGGAACCATCGCCACTGGCGAAGCCACTATCGAGTCGGTTGGCACCGAGATCTTCCGCTACATTCTGGACGTCGCGAGCGGGCGCAAGCAAACCTGGGCCGATCATTGGAAGCTTAACAACGACATTTCCCTCTTCAACCCCGCACCGATCACTTGAGCATTGCCGCGCATCGCGCACGACGGCGGCTCTGGTAAGCCGATGCTATTCTTAAGTTCAGCACCGCGTCCCTATCGTCTAGTGGCCCAGGACTCCGCCTGTTCCCGGCGGCAACACAGGTTCGAATCCCGTTGGGGACGCCAACTTCAGGTGTTGTATCGCCCACCGCCCCCAAACGTCGTGAACAGCGCGAGTTAGAGCAGTCAAAACTGCATGCTCGGGTCAGTACACTACCGCCTTGGAACAGCAGAGTTCGAAACCTTTGCCGCTGGTCCGGCGTAGCGAAGTGGCAGCCGCTCGACGCCCGTATCCTCAATCTCCGTGAGAACGCGGGAGTAGCTTGCCAGTCAGCTTGACGGAGATCGCTCTCACTTCCTGTGCCGTGGCACTCTCGGCGGTGGACTGCCTCATTGCTTAGCCATTCTCTTGAATCGGAAAGCGGCAATTCTGATGGTCTCCTAGTGGTCTCTGGGCCTCTTTATACGTAAACTCCACCGCATCCGAGCCCGTCGTCCATAGCAGAGGCGGCGCGGTTCGATGTCACACTTGGCTCGGTGAGCAGGAGCGCGGAACGTTCGAAAGTCGCCTGCCCCAGGTGCTGAAGTTCATTGAGGTGCCCTAAACCGCCGATCCGTGCGACCGACCGTGATTCCTGGGATCATCGAGAGGAACTCCGCGGGTTGCCATCACGGCTGCAAGTCGGATGCGGCTATCTCCCTCGTTGAGTCTCGGGAAGCTCGCCCCAAACTGGGGTCCTTCCCCCATTGCGACATGCAATGCAAGGAGTAGCGCCTGAAATGGGTTATGCGGCGCCCGGGGCAGTCCGGGTCGGCCGAGCCTTTCGCAGGCTCCATCCGCCGACTCCGGAATCTTCGCCACCATATTTGGCGGGGCGCGGCGTGTAGTACCGGCACGATTGGTTACTGATATCTAGCCCGCCGCCAGTCCTTGTTTGTCTTTTAGCAAACACGGCTTACCATCCGACAGATAGAGTTCTCTGACCGTAACGTTTGCGGCGCCCGGGGCAAATTATGCGTTCCGCACTCTTTCTTTGTTTCACTTTGCTTTGGCTTAGCGGAATTTCCCTTCTTGGGCAAAGTGCCGGATCTTCGTTCAAGGCTGGAACCAAGGCAGAAGCACGCGGCAACTACGATGTCGCGTTCGAAGCCTATAAGCGTGCGCATGAGAAAAACCAGAGCGATCCGAAATATACCGCAGCCTTTCTCAAGGCGCGCCTATATGCCTCCTCGCAGCACATTCAGAAGGGCCAGTCTCTGCGGGATGTGTACAAGCTGCAAGAAGCGATGGCGGAGTTCCAGCGAGCGGCCGAGATCGACAGCAGCAACTTCGCCGCTTTGCAGGAAATACGGAAGACTACGGATCTGATCAGGAGAAGGGAAACAGAGAGCGACCAACCGCTGCCCGCCAAGCTACAACTCACCGCAATCTCAAAAGCATCCGCATCCGCCGCCGGCCCTGTGTCTCTCAAGGTACTGCCGAACGAGACCGTTAGCCTTCATGTGGTGACGACCGCCGACGTGGTGTATAAAACCATCGCGAAGCTGGCCGGGATTAATGTCCTGATGGATCCCGATTACAGGCCACAGAAGCTTACGTTGGACCTAAAGGACGTGAACCTGTCTGACGCACTGGCGATGGTGGCCTTGCAGTCCAAGACGTTTTGGAGGCCGGTGTCTTCGAATACGATCATGGTGACGGCCGACAGCAGCGCGAAGAGGAAGGATCTTGAGCAGAACGTTGTAACGACGTTCTACCTGCGGAACGTATCCACGCCCACCGAATTGCAGCAGGTCGCTGCCACGTTGAAAGGCATTCTGGACATAACTCGGATTCAGATCACTCCCGAGCAGCGCTCATTGACAATTCGCGCAACCCCGGACCAGATTGTTCTGGCCCGGAAGCTGTTGGACGAGGTCGACAAGCCGCGAGCTGAAGTCATGATTGACATTGCCGTGCTTGAGGTGAGCCGGGGAAAGATCACCACGCTGGGTATAAACCCGCCGACAACCGTGACGGCTTCGCTCGTTCCAAGCAGTACCGCGGGTTCATCCACTACCGGAGGCTCCGGTAGCTCGACGGGAAACACGTTTGCGCTGAATTCCCTTTCAACTATAGGTCCATCAAACGTGCTCGTATCGATCCCCGGTGCCTCGCTGACAGCGCTTATGTCGGACAGCAACACACGGGTACTACAAAAACCGCAGATCCGGGCGATGGATAGCGAGAAGGCGACCCTAAAGATCGGAGATCGCATCCCCGTGGCGACGGGCTCGTATCAAAGCGGGCTGACCACCGGAGTAAATACGCAATTCACATATATAGACGTGGGAGTGAACGTCGATATTATCCCCTACGTCCATGCGGACCGCGAGGTCACGCTGAAGATGTCCTTCGAAGTCTCCTCGGTCACGGGGGAGCAGTCGGTTGACGGTGTAACGGAGCCGACCATCGGGCAACGGCGCATCGACCACCAGGTCCGCCTGGCGGACGGTGAGGTCAACCTGATTGGCGGGATCCTTCAAGACACTGAGTCTCGCTCTCTGAGCGGCTATCCATGGCTGGCCAAAATTCCCATCCTAAAGTATCTGTTCGGACAGGAGAATAAGGATCGTCAGCAAAGCGAGATAGTATTCGCCATAACACCCCACATTATCCGCGGCAACGAATCAACCGACGGAGGCGAGCGAATGGTAGATGTCGGCAGCGGCAGTTCCGTTCAGTACCGGACTGCGAACGCGGGGGAAGAAGGAAACAGCTCTCCCGCGGTACCGACGCGCATTCAGCCCGCCTCTGAGATCGCACCTACGAAGACGTCCAGCGCGTCGCCTGCAGCCCCCATCCGGTAGCATATCCGGGCAGGTTGGTCCCGGCTGGACGGGGCTAGTTGGGTTGTGACGAGTTGCCGTGATCGGCGATCATGTTCTTGCGTTCCTGGAACATCTGCTGCATCTGATCGATCTGCTTCCTGAGCGCGGGAGACGCAGCCACGCTTGTGTTCGCATCCGCGGCAGACGTGGGCGGCTTCGCTGCGTCAGCACTTGCAGGTTCCGTTGACGTGGCGGCACTGGCCTGGCTGCTGCCTGTTGACGGGGATCCGCCGAGCGGCGCAGCTTCAGCATGATCGGCCGGGTGAGTATCAACGGAAGCGGGAGCGGGTTTCGCGCTGTCCTGGGCAGGCTCGGGAAGGCTGCTGGCTGATTCGGGCGCGGCCTCCGGCGAACGGCCCGGCTCTTCATTGTCGGGGAGCGGGGCACCCCGCTTTAGCGCGTTAAGGCCCGCAAGCCAAGCGCGGCGTGCGGGAGTGAGTGTACCGTCCGACGCCATCGGTCCGTCGTTCTTCTCGCCGGAGCCTGGATTCAGCGGCCGAATTGTGAGGCTGACCGATAGGATTTTGCCTGCCGTTGCGTTGGAAGACGCGATCATGTAGTTCATGTCAGTGGAATCCAGCAAATCGTCGAGTATCTGCCGGATTCCGCCGGGCCCGAGGTGAACGAAGGTCCGTTGGTCTTGATATCCGGGCGGTAGTTGAAGCTCAACTCCGATGCACGTTTGGACTCGTGTGAGGATCGAACTGATCGTTGAGTTATCTGCACTGATCGTGATCTGGTCTCCATTGCAGGTGACAACGGGCGCATTGGGGGGCGAAACCTGCTCAACTGCGGGGGCCGTTGCTGTCGTCGATAGATCCTGCACCGCCTGCTGCGCGGGGAGTTGCTGCCCAATAGAGGACGCAGTCCATAGACCCGCACCATTGAAAGCAACGAACAGCAGGCGGGCTGTGCGGTTCATATCGAGCAGCTCCAATCCCGAACTCGGAGGCCAGTCACTCGCCATAGACAGCAAAGGCGGTTTCACTCAGCGGCGAGCCCCACTTCGAATTGTCTATCTATACTCCGCCTCCGCCGTGAAAGCGAGGCTTTCTTTGGGCCCGGCTACCGCGCCTGACGAAACGAGAGATGGGTTTGCGTAGATCTGGTCCTCGCTGTAGGGAAGCGAACGCCGTCTCCACAGTTCGTAAACCGCCGGGTAAACGAGCAGCTCCAGCAGAAATGAAGTGAAGATACCTCCGATCATCGGCGCCGCGATCCGCTTCATAATCTCGGATCCGGTGCCAAAGGACCACATCATCGGAAACAATCCCAGACATGTAGTGGCAAACGTCATGAACTTGGGCCGCAACCTTTTTGCAGCACCGTAAACGATTGATTCCCGCAGTTCAGAAAGCGAGTTCAGGCGGCCCGCGGCTTTCGCCTCCTCATAGGCGAGATCCAGGTAAAGCAGCATGAACACCCCCATCTCCGCATCGATGCTGAGAAGGCCTATGAGGCCGATCCAGACAGCAACGCTGAGATTGTAGTGCAGCAGATAAAGGAGCCATATGCTTCCGATTGCAGAGAAAGGGACGGCGAGCATAACAATCGTCGTCTTTGCCAGGGAGCCTGTACTGCAGTAGATGAGGAACAGAACCACCGCGATGGTAAGCGGGATGGCAACCCGTAGCCTCCGGTCGACGCGCTGCATTGCCTCGTATTCGCCGCTCCACGTCAGCGCGAACCCAGGGGGCAAGGCAACATTCCGGCGCAGCAGCGGGCCGGCCTCGCGAACATAGCTTCCCGGATCGCGACCTGCAAGATCAACGTACACATACCCCGTTAGTAACCCGCCCTCGTCGCGAAGCATACCTGGCCCGGTACTGACCTGGATCGTTGCGAGTTCGCCAACCGGCGTCTGTCGTTGCGGTCCGGTCTGGACCAGGACGCGGCCAAGCGCATCCAGATCGCTGCGAAAGTCGCGCTTGTAGCGGACGTTAACCGCATATCGCTCAGGGCCGGAGACTACGGTGGTGACGTTATCTCCGCCAATGGCGTTTTCTACCACTCGTTGCGCCTGCTGCATGGTGATTCCATATCGGGCGAGCTGATCGCGCCGCCACCCGATGTCAATGAAGTATCCGGAGTTCGTCTGCTCTGCAAAGACTGCACGGGTTCCCCGCACCGTCGTCAGTTGGTTCTGAATACGCTTCCCGATCTCCTCGATGGTCTGCGGGTTGTTGCCGGAGATCTTCAATCCGAGCGGCGTACGCATTCCCGTGCTCAGCATGTCTGCGCGGCCTTTCACCGGCATCGTCCATGCATTGCTTAGCCCGGGGGCATGTACCGCGTTATCGAACTCGCGGATCAACTCCTCGGATGAAATCGTGTCGGGAGTAATGTGGCGAAGCAACGGTAGACCCCAACGGGGCGCCCAGCCCGAATACCAGGTGGGTATGTGCCTCCATTCGGTCCGTGGCTTCAGGGTGATGAGCGTTTCGAGCATCGAGAGGGGCGCAGGATCGGTCGGTGTCTCTGCACGACCCGCCTTGCCGAGGACATGCTCCACCTCGGGGAATTGCTTCAGCACTGCGTCGGTTCCAAGCAGCAGTTGCCGCGCCTGAGCGATGGAGATGCCAGGCATTGTGGTCGGCATGTAAAGGATCGTTCCCTCATCCATGGTGGGGATGAACTCCGTCCCCAGCGAAAGGAAAGCAGGCACGGTGAGTAGAACCAGCACGCCAGCCGTCGCCATCACCGCGGCTTTATGTCGCAGCGTCCACGCCACGATTGGTTCATACAGCCGGAAGAGCGGCCCGCTGATCGGATGCTCCCGCTCTGGCTGTATCCGTCTACCGAACAATGCGCTCGCACGTTTCGCAACCCAACGTGGGCGGAATTGGACTTCGGTTCTCCGCGCAAGCAATATGCGGAGTGCCGGATCAAGCGTAAGTGCGAGCAGAGCCGCGACGAGCATCGCAGAAGCTTTCGCGTAGGCCAAAGGGCGAAACATGCGTGCCTCTTCGGCCTCCAGAGCGAGCACGGGAAGTATCGAAACAGCGATGACAAGCAAGGAAAAGATGATCGATGTAGAGACTTCTTTCATCGCTTTCAGCACAACGGCCGCCGGCGACCCGCGACGGCCGGAATCCTCCCACTGCTCGAGCCGTTTGTGACTCTGTTCCACGACAATGATGGAGGCGTCGATCAACTCCCCGGCTGCAAGCGCGATGCCGGCGAGCGACAGCACGTTGACGCTAATCCCGAGCAGCCGAAGTGGAATAAAGGTCAGCACCACCGCGACAGGCATAGTGATCAGCGGTACCAGTGCACTCGCGGGGTGCCAGAGAAAAACAAGGATGATCAGCGCAACCGTGGCAATAATCTGCAACACCGTTGTCCGAGCGTTGCGGACGGTGCGATGAATCAGCTCCGCGCGATCATAGACCGGCACTACCTTCACGCCGGGGGGAAGCGCGGGCTCAATCTCCCTGAGCCTTGCCTTTACGCGCTCGATCACGTCCAGAGGGTTCTCCCCCGCCCGCATGATGACGATGCCGGATACCGCCTCGCCCGTGCCGTCCATCTCGGCCAGGCCACGACGAAGCTCAGGTCCCATGACTACTTCTCCGAGATCGCCGACACGCACGGGGGTTCCAGCCGCCTGTGGAGCTACCACGATGTTGCGGAAGTCCTCGAGAGAGGTGGCGTACCCACGCCCTCGAACCATGTACTCCGTTCCGCCGAACTCAAGGAACCGGCCCGACGTTTCCACATTCCCCTCGCGGACGGCGGCCGTAACCTGCGCAATATCGATCCCATAATTGCGCAGCCGATTGGGATCCAGATTGACTTGATATTGTTTGCTGAACCCGCCAATCGGAGCCACGTCTGCTACGCCTGGAACAGAGCGGAGATAGTACCGCAGATACCAGTCCTGATAAGCCCGCAGATCGGCGAGGCTGTGCTGCCCGGTAGTGTCGACGAGCGCGTATTGGAAGATCCAGCCGAGGCTTGTCGCATCGGGACCGAGTTCCGTCTTCACCCCGACCGGCAGCTGGGTCTGGACGCCTGACAAGTATTCAAGGGTGCGGCTGCGCGCCCAATACAGGTCAGTGTTGTCGTCGAAGACAACATAAACGTAGGAATAGCCAAAGTCAGAGAGTCCTCGAACCGCCTTGACATGAGGGGCTCCCAGCATAGCCGTCACGATCGGGTATGTGACCTGGTTTTCGATGAGTTCGGGGCTGCGCTCCCACCGCGAGTAGATGATCACCTGCTTCTCACCCAGGTCGGGCAGCGCGTCGAGGCGCATCGTTACCATGCACCAGTAGCCCACCACACAACAAATCGCAGTAAGCGCAAACACGAGACCCTTATTTCGAACAGAGAAGTCGAGAGCGCCGAGGATGCTGCGACGTAGTGCGATCATCTTGCGCCGCCTGCGGACATGGCGGCAGGTGCCTGTTGCTCCGAAGCGTTCTTCAGCGCAAGGTTCGTGATAGCCGGAACTCTAAGCCGGCTTTCTGAATCCAGAAGAAAGGTGCCGGAGGACGCCACGATCTCGTCTGCGCTGAGTCCGCTGACCACGCGAACCTCGTCCTTCCACGCAGGGCCTGTCCGCACTTCACGGGCCTGGAATACGCCATCCGAGGTCTGGACGTAAACGTGCTTCGATGTGCCCGAATCGACTACCGCATCTGCAGGTACCAGCAGTGCAGATGCACGGGGCGTTACATTTTCTACATCGACAAACATGCCAGGCCTTAGGCGTAGCCGCGGATTCGCCGCCTCGAGACGGATCGTAAGCGCGTGGGTAGCCGGGTCCACCTCTGGAAGGGCGTCGCTCACCCGCGCCTGGAACATTTCACCTGTATCCGGCAGCCGAACTCTCGCGATGGCTCCGGGCCGTAGCGAATCGGCCTCCGCACCGAACGCCTGCGCGACAATCCATACCCGGCTCAGATCAGCGATGGTGTACAGATCAGTGTGGCGGTCGAATCGTGAACCCGGAGAGATCTGGCGGCCCATGATGAGGCCGTCGTTGGGAGCCACAAGGTAGACATCCTCCGGGATTTTGCGTGTTGCACTTATCTCCTCGATCTGCGCCTCGCTCATACCCAGATTTCGAAGCCGGTCAGCACGCGCCTGTGCGCTGGCTGCATTCGCAGTGGGCGCCATGTTTCCCGGGCCCAGGTTGGGGCCGGAACCGGTGGTCCGCTCGTTCGCGGAAAGGTAGCCTCCCACAACCGAAAGAAATTCCGGAGAGTAAACCGTCGCTAAACGCTGATTCTTGTGGACCAGGTTGCCTACAGCGTCTCCGTGAGTCTCCTTCACGTACCCGTCCGTGCCTAGATTGACACGGTAGACTCGGGTCTCGTCCGCAGCCACGCGGCCAAAGAGGTGCACTGAGCCGCTGCCCTGCATCGCAGCGACCCGCGCAAGCTTGACGCCGTACTGCTGTAACGTGGCGGCATCGACGTCAAGCACGCCTGGAGTATGCCCATCGCGGTGAAGCTCTCCTGCCACGTCCTCCGCAAAGACGGGAACCAGGTCCATGCCGCAATCGGGCGCTTTGCCCGGATGAGCTGACCGGTACCCGGGATGCATCGGGTCCACAAAGTACAAAGGGGTTTTTGCGCTTCCATGATTGGCGTGCGGCAGGTATCCGATCGCGAAGCCTGCAACAGCAGCAACACAGGCACCTAGTAGAGCAGATGTTCTTTTCACGGGAGGGCCCTCAACTCGAACGGTAATTATTGCGCGGCCGCCAGTGGTGCTCCCGCCGCGGCAGCTTCCAGCGCATTCCTGGTGAACAGGGCGTCGTTAAGCTTCGGGTTCACCTGAATGCGGTCCAGGTGGATCTGCTCTGTTGCCGTTGGATACAGCGTATCCTGCGGCGGTTGACCATTAAGCACCCGTGTCTCCAGGACAAAGGGGAGCTGCAGCCCGCTTACGAGGCGGAAGTCCCGATAAAACACCTCTACCTGGTGCTCCCGTCCGTCAAGGCGCCGGGGGTTTCCTTCCACTTTGGCTTCCAGGAAGGTGGATGCGTCGATCCAGACATCCTGGGTGCGCCCGGACTTCAACGTTAGCCGCAGCCTGTAGGTATCGTTCCCCTCCACCTTCTCGGTGCCGATCAGCGCGACGGTTGTTCCTTTTTTGGCGTAGTCGACTAGCGGCCCGTCGAGTTCAGCCTGCGTGGCAGACGACTTAATCTCGTCCTCTGTGTACGGCTCTATCTCGCGCCGGTTCAGGAAGGGCCTCAGCTTCCATCCGTGTGCACCGTCGTAGACCTGCAGTGCAGTCTGACCTTTGAAGTCCAGCTCTACCCTGGTCTTCATCGGACGTTTCAGGTCCATTACGAAGGGCAGCCGCACCTGTTCTGTCGGTCTGGCTGCAGGCATTGAGCTTCTATCCTTACGGCCCGGCATGGGGAGCGCGGTCCGACTATTACCGCCGGCTTCCATGGTCCCGCTCATCATCAACGTCTCGACCGCGCGCCATTGCTCAAGACCTCCACGCGCGGCAACATTTCTGTCCACGATCTGAGTTGCGGTCAGCATCGCGGGCCGCTGGGCATAGGCCGCTAGCCCCGGAAGGGTATTTGCAAAAACGCTTAAGGCCAGAACGACGACGCATCTACGAAACATTGTTTGCTCCTCTTGACCCTTTGCTGTTCCATCACTAAATTCTGCTCAACTTGTTGCGTGCTGGCAGGAGCTTCAATGGACATATAACCCATCGGCACGGAAATGCCCGATGACCACAGTCACGCGGTCGCCCGGCTTCACCACGGCACCCTTATTGGAGAACACCATCCAGTAGGTCTTCCCTGCTTCAGGCGTACTGCTTTGGCGTAGCTGACCGACCTTTTCCATCGTCGGAATCTCCAGCTTGACCCTTGCCTGTTCGTCGATGAGAAACGGGTTCACGACCTTGTCATTGAGCGGCGCTGCTTTCTGCGGATCAAGTACGGAGTAGCTGAAACGGATCATCTGCCCCGACTCGACCGCCCTCACATCGAGGCTATCGACACCCCAAAGCAACTGGTAGTGTTGCCGCGCACGTGGAGGCATCTCCGGCGCCCGCCGCAGCAAAGCAGCGGAACTGCTGCGATAACCGGTCGGGGCGATGGAACTTTGGCCGGTCGTGCCAGACAGGTTGGGGGCCGGGGGTGCAGCCGAGGCCTGAGCGAGAGTACCGGCTGCCGAAGTGTTGATGGCGAGGAGAGCGGCCCAACAGATGAGCCGCCTCCCAGACAGTCGTTGCGATTCTTGTCCCGTGTGCTTCACGTATGCTCCCCAGGTGCGTTCAACCAAGTTTGCGAAACCGTTATTTGGCGAGTCCGGTTAAGATTGCGGATTGCGTGCCGAAGCTGTCGGTTATGGAAATGGTTGCATTCCGGACACTGTTCGCCGGGTCGACCAATCTGGCCTTGAATTGCACCGTGACCGCGCAGGTGGCACCCGGGGTCAGAGTGGTTGTGCTCACGAGTTGCCCTCCTCCGGCTGGCCCGCACGACGACAGGAAGGGAACGATGGCGTAATCAGCTGGACTGGTACCCCCAAGCACTCCCTGGGCAATCCCCGTCATCTGAACGTTGCCAGTGTTGGTGAGGGTGAAGGTTTGCGTTGGACCGGCAGCGCACGCAATTGCCTGCAAAAAGTTGCCAGGGCAGGTTCGCGTTTCGGAGGGGCTCCACGTCGTCGGAGTCAAAGTAGCTGTGGTCACTGAGGCAAGGCCGGTTCCCGTCAACGTAACGGATGCCGGGGTCACCGTCGCGCCGGTGTATGCCACCGTGAGCGTGCGGCTGAAGGCGGTGGCCGTACCGGGTGCGAACACGACGTTGACCGTGCAATTAGCTCCGACGCCTAGTGTCGCTCCGCAGGTGCCAGGCGATGTTGTTGAACGGGAGAAGGGTTGTGGTGTGCCGCCGCCGAACGTGAAGGCTCCGCCAGCCAGTGCTCCCGATCCGGTATTTGTCACTGTCAGAGTCAAGGCTGCGCTTGTGGAGCCCACAATCGTGTTCGGGAATGCCAGCGACGTTGGGGTGACGCTCGCGGTGAAGGTGGCTGCCGCGCCTGTGCCGGTCAACTGCACTGGTGAGCCTGATATGGGCGCGCTTCCAGTCAAAGTAAGCGTTCCGTTATCCGGCCCCGAGGCCGACGGTGTGAAGACCACACCGATCGTGCAGTTTGCGCCCGCTGCAAGACTGGTAGTGCAGGTACCGCCCGCCGCTCCTGCTGCACGGGCGTACATGGGTGTTGAAAAGGCAAGTGTAAGACCGGTGAGGCTGGATCCTCCGGTATTGGTAAGTGTCAGGTTCTTCGCTGACGTCGTAGTCCCGACGCCCACGTTCCCGAAGGCGAGTGTTGTGGGAGCGACGGTTACGATCGGGTAAGGTGGCGTGACGTACTGGAATGCCCCAATGTCGACCGCAGACCCCCCATTTTTACGGGGATTGCCCAGCAGATCGTTCGCGGGAGCGAGAGTCCAGTTTAAGGGAGCCTGCAGGGGCTTGATCGCGCCGATGGCAGGCGAATTGGAGGTGAGCCGGTAATCCCCGTTCGCCGTGCCGGTGCTTCCAGGGACCGCCGCTGGCGCAACGGTCGGGTTAGATAGACTGAGGGGACCGTACGCCATATTGATCCAGTTGTTCCCTTCGTCTACCGTGGCAGCGGGGGTCAGGTTGAACGGAGGATTCGGTACCGTGGCATCCGCGATGCCCGGCGGCACCGTATACCCCATGGGGTTGGAAGTCCCGTTCAGCTCGGGAGGTGTGCGCGAACCGTTGCAGTACTGGCTTGCGACGTTCGGGTTTGCGGCAATGTTCGACGAATCATAGCCCGCGGTGCTGGTCATGATGGAATACGTCGGGGCGAGTGTGTACGTGGACGAATGATCCGTTGGGCCCGTGTCCCCCCTTATACCGATATCCCAGAAGTTGGTTCCCGAAGCGCACTGCCCCGTGGCCGACTGTGTGACCGTGGGCAACAGGCTGACGAGGTTTTGCTGGCTAAGATTGCCCGCCCCGGGATTGCCGACGGAGATGTTGAATGCGCGGTTCTGCCAGAAAAGATTGTTCATCAGCACGGGATACGAAATGACCCTGCAGTTTGGGTGACCGAGGGGACACAGAACCGTCTTCGGGATCTGCCCGGCCAGGTTTGCCGTGTTCTGCATCGTAACTAGGCCTGCGGGCTGCGGCGTTGACTTGAAAACATTGGCGGGACCCGGCGTGCTCACAAGGGGTGCCCCGATGGTGTTGAACAACACACCAGAGGACGCAGTTGTGTCGTTCGAAACAATGGTGTTGTTGATGATGTACACGTTCAGAGCGTCCTGCAGGGAGATACCGCCTCCGTCCCATCCGGCCACATTGTTCGCGATCAAGTTGTTCGTCACGGTGACGCTGTTCCACCACTCCGAGAGGATCGGCATACGAACGACGTCCGTTCCGTTAATGGTCTGGAGACGGATGCCTCCGCCGCTTCCGCTTTCGGCCGTGTTGCCGATGATCACGTTGCTGTCGATCGTTAGGCTCCGCCCGGTCCCGTCGCTCAGGCCAGGAGCGCAGTCCGCATCGGCTACGGTGTTACCACACTCCAAGCCGGTTACTGTAAGCCCGTCTGGAGCGGCGCCAAGCACGGCAATACCTCCGCCGTTGGTCGGCACACTGATGTTGTTTGTCTGGTTGAACAGGATCCAGTTGTGCGAGATGTCCCCATTTAATATAAAGCCCACATGTACCAGCCCGCCGCCGTCGCCGGTACTAAGATTGCCGCAAAGCCAGTTGTAGTTGAAGTGGTAGAGGTCGGCACCGCTGCAGAACGTCGTACCCCCTGCAGCCGCAGGTGAAGCTGAGAACAACTCATCACCATAAGAGGTATTCGCCGTTATGTAGTTGTTGTGGACCTGGACGTTTTGTTCAAAGGCATAGCCGTCCTGTTGTCCGATCAGATTGAAGGTAGCGTCCGGAGATTCACCCTGCCCAATATTCAGACCGCCCGAGAGCGTACCTCCGTTTCCGTAGACGCGGTTGTTTGAGATCTCCAGGTTGTGCGTCCAGGCGTGCGCGAAGACACCGCCGCCTCCCTGCGAGCTGTTCGTGATAGTCAACCCGTCGATCCGGGAAGGATTGCACCAGAAATTGCTGGGAAACGCCTGGCAATCCGCAGCGCTATTCGTAAGCCTCCGCGAACCGGCGGGGAAATCTCCTTCAGTTCCGGGTCCGCCAAGTGCACCCTGGCCGATGCTCATGTTCTCGCCTTTGGCGAGGACCGTGACCCCGGCTCCTTCGTAGGCGCCCATCAGTGAGGGCTCCTGCAACAACTGTGCCAGGTTTCCGTTGAGCGTGGTGTCCCAGCCCACGATGCCTTCGAGCGGCAGCGGATCCACTGCGCCCTGCATGTTCCCGGGGCAGCTGTACTGCCCCGTCGCATCGAAAACGTTACCCTGGCTCAGAAGGCTTCCGTTTTTCGCCAGGCCAAAGAGGCAGCTGACTTGCGCGCGCCAGGGGTCCATCTTGCCCGAAGGATGCGGGTTCGCGTTGATCGTCGTGGTGGCGGCACCTACACCCTGCAGCCGCACAGGCTTCCACATCAGCAACATCTCCAAGTACGTCCCAGGGCCTACCAGGACAAGATCACCGGGAGTTGCATTATCAAGAGCCGTCTGGATCGCGTTGTTGGTCGTATTCTCCGCCGCGACGTAGGTTGGCGCTTTACCCCCGATCGTCACCGTAATCGCATCAATGGACCTCTGACTGTTCCCCGCAGTGATGACAAGCTGACCGCACTGCGCAGCCGGAGCATTCATCTGCTGCAAGGGGCACCCATTCACGCCCGCGGGCACCGTAACGACGATCTGGCTGTCGCTCCAACTCACGATGGGAGCATTCGCCACGTTGCCAATCGCGACGCTTGAGACCGCCGTGCAGCTTCCCCCGAGCGCAGTGCACTGCGTGCCGAAGCCGTAATGCCGGGTAAGGAATTTCTGATTATACGGTGCCGTTGTGGCCTGCGGACCTGTGTAAGCAGGGTTAGGCACCTGCCTGTCTCCCAAAGCGTTGATCGTCAGGGTGTGACCGGTCCCCGCAGCACTGACCCACGGACCGAGCCCACTCGCGCCGGACACTGCCCCCGCGGCATCGTTTCCAATCACGGAAGCAACGGCAGGGGTTGCAGTCGGATAGCTGCAATCCGGCGGGTTATAACCCTCAGCGAACGCTGACGTGGGCACAATCGGAGTATCCATGTATTGCGTCTGGCCCGGCATGTACGGAATCTCGTAGCAGAACTGGCTGTATGCCGGATTAAAATACTTATCAGGCGTAATGCCATTGCCCGGATCATTCATGCACGCCACCATCATCGTCGGTGCATACCCGGTCGGATTAGGTGGATTGACCTCCCACGTCGAGTACGTAAGACCGTTATAGATACCCCACTGGTCCGAATAGACCCGCTCGATTTCGTTTCCGGCATGGTCCTTGATCGAGACTGGAAGGTTGGCAACCGCAAACTTCTCACCGAACTGAGGAGAGAAGGGATCGAACTCGGCCGAGAGATCGTCCAGGATGAATCCCGTGAAGTGCGCCGCAACGTGAGTAGAACTGAACACCCAGAACTTCGCCATTACAGAGGTCTGGTTCGACAGCGTGACCTCTTTCCGGTCGCAAAGGTTGCGGGTTGCGCCTGCAAACGGCGATACCTGCTTGGACCCAGGGAAGAGGCTGATGTAGTCAGGGACAACACGGGCCTGCCCCACGCATGGCCAGAAGGTCTCCTGGCCTTCAGCGATGTCTCCAGATGTGGCCGGAGTTGACCTGCCGAGATCCGACGTGGAGTTCTGCGCGTTGTTGCTGTTATACGAGGCAGCCACTGCGGCTTGGTCGGGAAGGATAAAGACATTGCCAAACGACCCAAACTCCTGGGTCACGGGCGCGATGAAGTTATCCCCGATCAGAATGTTCTTGTCTTCTTCCTTCACAAGCTCATATCCCGGTGGGGTGACCATCTCAACGACATATTTGCCCGCAGGAAGCATCTTGGTGCCGTCCCCGGTCGGATTTGCTACACAGATCGTGCAGTCTGTGCCCGTTTCGACGCCCGATTTCGGATCGCGTGACGTGACGCTCGGGAATTTGTAGATGCCGTCATATGGAGCCGGTTGCACCTGGTTGAAATTATGTAATCCGTCGTAGCACTTGAATTGTGAGTTATACGGAATCGTGTGCTGCTTTCCACCGTTGAAGGTGAAGTTGTATTGATCGAGGTAATAGGGCGTGTTCTGCAGAGTGAAGAAGAATGGGTCCGCCGCCCCAGCTCCGGATACCTCACCTGGGCAGTTCATGTTCGGCACGCCATCGGAACGGAAACCCTGCGCCCAATCATCCCAGCTGCTCGTCTTTGTAGTGTCCACAAGTTTAAGGCCCGTGGTACCGTCAGTCGCTGCCGTCTCCTGATACAGATTGACCGTGACGCCCGGCACGTTGGGCGTCCAAAAGGCGTGCGCTAGAAGCGAAGGATCGTCAAAGGGTCGCGTCGAAGCATATACGACCTCACCATGAATCCCGCCGTTCTCAGTAGGAGCGAACGGTGCCTTGCCAAACTCCAGGAACTCATATTGTCCAATAAAGCCCTGCCATCCCTCGGTTTTTACCCAGGGCGGGTCGACCCGTCCTGTCGAAGGTGTCGTCGCACTCGCGCCAGGTCCAGCCTTAGTGCCCGTCGGAACGTCTGTGCAATCAGGATCCCCGCAATAGACAGATCCCGGGAAGCGCAGGTCGGTGGGAAGGTTCGTGATCTCCTTAGTGGCCGCGAGGTTCTGCGCAATGGAGCCTTTGGTCTTGTTCGCCGGGCCGCCGGCGTCATACACCACGTGTATCCCGGTGGGCTTGTAGCGCGTCGTGTCGGTCTCGATAACGTACCAGTTGAATAGAGGGAACTCTTCGTTGAACTGCGCGTATCCATTCAGGTCCGTATTGTTCAGGTTGGAGTAGCTGCCATCCCGATAACGGATGTTCGTAGGCACAAGAGCAAGCCCTTGTTCATCCTTGTCCCGGATGCCGTTACCGTTCTTGTCGAAAAAGGTGCTGGTGGCGACGTTTGTATGCCACTGCTGCACCGCAAGCCCGCCATTCTTGTCGAAATCGTATCCTTGGCCGTTGGTCAGGCGCACCGGGGTTGAGAGCCCATCCACGATCTGGTCATTCCACTGATCGAAAGTAGTAATGCGCCAGTCGCCGTCCGGTACGTTCGAGATGGTGAACTTGCCATTGGCATCGCACTTGGCGAACGCAAAGTCCTCACCGTCAACATCGCCCAGGCTTGCGTAGCACTGTGTGAAGCCCAGAGCGGAGTTATCACCGCTTGGGTACAGCC
Organism: uncultured Acidobacteriaceae bacterium; assembly: GCA_963791875.1. Taxonomy (GTDB): domain Bacteria; phylum Acidobacteriota; class Terriglobia; order Terriglobales; family Acidobacteriaceae; genus Edaphobacter. The sequence continues at coordinate 478,210 of CAWBUI010000011.1, read as the reverse complement.
GCTCGTCGGGAGAGTGGCTTTGGCGCATCCCGTTTATCGTTCCCGTCACCGTGTTGTGGCAGTTAGTCCCGGTGACATTGATGTCGGTTCCGGCGCACACTCCCTTTAGTCGGTTATTGATGATTGCCGGATTGGCAAAACCGATGGTGACATGGAAGCCCGCCGGTCCATATTCCTGGAAGTACGCGGGACCTCCCACCTTGATGAACGAGTCGTGTGCCTTCTGGCCGTCAAGGGTGTTAGTCTGCAGCCACTCCTCGCCGCGCGCCATGCGATCTGCGCCTGGATTTGCCTGCACACCATATCTGCCCGGCATCATGTTGGCGATAATGGCCTGACCCGCCAAAGGTGACAGGGTCTTGCCATCAGCCTCGTACTTGGGACAGGTCACAATTCTGCCTGAAATCCCGTCCTTGTTAGCGGTAATCGGGCACGCGTCTTGATTGGTGACCGGGTCCTTTGTGCCGGCCAGACTGTTCGACAACGGCATGTTGAACATGTCATACGTCATCTGTCCAGTTGCCGCTCCGGTGCCGCCTGCGTCATCCCACAAACGAATCTCGAAGCCAGAAAGGCCGGGCTCGTACGGAGCAAGAACGTCGACACCGCCACCGGCATCGTTCTCGCCATTCAGCGGGAAGTCGTCCTCGTACACGAAGACGGAGATCTTGGCAGGCTGGAACGGAGTCTCCTGCAGCAGAACATTCACGGTCATCTGCGCCGGTGCAATGGGCGCTCCGCCCATTCCATGGCCGCACAAACCTGTTGCCGGAGCCCAGTTCGCCGCGCCGGGGGTGTATGCACCGCAATCAGTCGGAATGCTGAACTGCCGCTTGCCACCGGGCGCATTAGCATCGCTAACCGGCGCACCGGCGCCGTTCCCCAGCGTGTTGCCGGCGTCGCCGGGCAGGATAGAAATGTAGTAGTGCTTGAAGGGGTTGAGGTGGACCATGCTTGGGTCGACCGGATCCTGCTGCCCACTGTTCGTTCTGCATTGGCCATCGCCGATGTCGCATACCGCCGCTACGTGCTGGCCGTATGTGGGTGAAGCCTTGTTCGGGTCAAAGACTGTCTGCCCTGACTCGCACGAGATCGTCCCGACGCAGCCGGATGCCACGACCGGCATATAGCTCGTGTGGAAGTTCGTGCCCTCACTCTGAACGGTCGGCGGGCCCGTGTTCTCCTTCGACGGATCCACCTGGAAGGTTCGATCTTCCTCGATGATCCAGCGGTAATCGGAAATCTTCGCCGCGGTGGCAGTCTGGGTGCCTATTCCGATGTGGCCTACCGGAGCATCCAGCACATTCACGGCCAGCCCGCTTCCCCCGTTGAACGTGACGGACACCGTCGCAGGCTGGCTGGTCGTACCCTGCGAATTCTTGGCCGTGTAGGTGAAGGTCACGACTGCAGTACTGTTGCCCTTGGGAGCACTGGCGGGACTCGCGGTAAAAGAACCGTCAGCGTTCACGGTAACGTTGCCGCCCAACGCTCCAGTCATCGCAGCCGTCATGGGATGGCCCTGCGAGTCGGTCGCCCCGATCAGCACACCAGGAGGGCCCATGTGGAACCGCGAAGCGATATCACTCGTGTACGAAAGGTCCTTCACGGTGGGCGGGGCGCCTTTGCATGCACCGGTACATGCGGTAAGCGTGACCACAGCCTTTATGGCGGGGTTCCCGTTTCCGACGTATGTAAAGGTGTCGATTGTTGTCGGGCTCACTGCAGTCGTCCAGGTAGCATCCGGCGTATAGGTGAACGTGCCGTCCGGGCTCAAGCTCAAGTTGCCGTATTTCGGGTTAGCATTTACTGCCACACCGTACACACCTAGGTCATTCGCAATGACCCCCGAACCAGGGCTTGAGATTGCGAGCGGGTTCCCCGGGACGACGACGTACTTGTCGTCCTTCGCAAGAGCGGCGGGCTGCGAAGCAGCAGGTGCGGAGGAGCCATTCACGCCGATGTATCCTTGCATGCCGCCGTCGCGCTGATTATTCGTCGAAAGGCTCAGTTGCCTATCGAAGATCGCCAGCGCCGCCGTTGAAGTTGAGGGGGGGGTGTTGATCATCACGTCGTACGTTTTGCCCGCGGCAAGGAACACCTCGTTCTGCACGCGCGGCAATCCGGGAAGTGGGTTCCCGTCCTCAGCAATCAATGAAAAACCGGACTGTGCTGGAGTGCCAGTCGTCGCATTCACGATCGAGGGTACGTGCATACGCAACCCCGCGTTCACAAGGCGCACGAGCACGGACCCTGTTACGCCGGTTGCCGGGCTGGTCGGAAACGTTGAGTTACTCAGGTTCGAGCGGTCCAGCGAAACTCCATTGATCAGGTAATAGAGCGGCGAATAGTTCACCACTGGCGGGTAGCAGTTACCAGAGTCAGTGGTCGCAGGATTGCCACATCCGCCCGGCTGCCCCGACCAGACTTTTGTTTCCGAGAAGCCGGTCGTGCTGACAGCCTTCGCAACGGCGGCGTTCTGCACCGGATCGATTTCGCTCATAATCAGCGGAACGTCCGCGCTATAGGTCACACCCGGATACGCGGTCCCGGCGGTCCCCGTCCCGGGAGGTGTCGTCACGACCAGGATCCCGTACAAGCCCATGGCGGCCTGAATCGACGGGTGTGTGCCCGATTCGATCAGATATGTGCCCGGTCGAAGATTGCTCCAGGTCAACGCCGCGGCACTCGTTCCCGTCGGCACCTCTGTCCCAAACGACTGCACACGATCAGGTTGAGTTGGTGGCTTAAACGTGGCGCCCGGGGTGTTGGCAACCGACCACGTCGAACCTTGGGTGGCATGCGTAGGGCTTGTTACGGTCTTGGGCGGTGCACCGAGACCGCCGCCAACCTGCCCCACAATCACCAGCGATGTTGGAATACCGCTCGCGGCGCCCGGAGGCACAGGCAGTTTGTTGGTCAGGTTGATCGTCAGGCTACCTGGCGTCGTCGTGATGACAACCGGAGACCATCCCGCACCCGCGTTGGGATTCGCCGCCCGGCAGGCCGCGGGGGCCGCACCTACGCCCTGGCACGAATACCCCCACATCGGTACGCTCTGGCCATCGGGAAGAATCGCGGTTGCAGGCTGCGCGACCAGGTTCACCGATTGCGCAGAACCCACGGATCCCAAGGACAAAAGTACTGCAGCGGACGTCAGAATTGCCAGGCTGAGCTTCATTGTTTTTCCCCTGTTACTCAGTTCGTTTCATCGATTTGGAATTCGCGGGAGTCGACGAGCATCATCATCATCATTCCCCCAGGAAATACGTTGTTAGTCGTAATCTCACGCTCGTTATGCGAGTGCCACATGAAGGCAAATCCGGCCTCCGTAGACGGAGGATTCGCCAGAGTTCCGGAAGGCGGGGTGGTTCCTTTCGGTCCAACCGCACGCGTGGTCGCATCCGGTCCAAGGTACGCACTTCCCCCATACCAGGCCCCATTCGTCAGGTAGTTCGCATCGGGCAGCGTCGCCGGCCCAGCTCCCCCAACGTCCCCGAATGGCGCTTTCTCTAGTGGCTTATTGTGGTCTGCACACCACTCAAAGAAGTTGATCTGCTGATAGGCTGTACCACCGGTGTTGTAGCCGTTCACGTCCGGCGTGCAGGGAAGATTAGAACTTCCGGTTGTCGGATCCGCGGACTTGTGCCCGTACATATCCCAGTTGAGTCCCTTGCCCGTCCAGTAGAAGATTCCATCCATTGCCAAGCCCGGCGTCGTCGTCGTGGTGAACAGCAGCGGCCCAGCGAGCATCGTCGGATCACTCTGGCTCACAATCAGATTTCCATCTCTCCCAAGCACCCGCACATGGTTGCCGTGCTCATGGAATGGGTGTTGCCAACGCCCTTGGCCGATCACGCGCAGCAGAACCAGTTCCCCCGAATGCATGTGCGGATTGCCGTTGTAAGGCTGATGCGGGTAGGCCCACGCATAGTTTGGGTCCATGTCGTCCGGCATCGACCTCCCATTCACCATGAAGTAAGTCGGGTGGTAAGGCTCGGTTTGTACATTCAACGGGGGGCAGGCGGTGAGGCAAGTACTTGCGCCTACAAGCTGCTCAGCCTGACTATGAATTCGCGGATCGATCTCGGAAAACTGGAAGAGATACTCACGGTCATAACAGGTCTCGGCATGGTCGTACGCCGCCGGAGCAAGCCGGAAGTCGGTTTCTTTGTTGAACTTCCTGGCCATCTGAGTGGGCGTCGAAGCCGCGTCGCCTACATTTCCGCAAGCCTTGAACGTGGCGGTCTGCGTAGGTACCACCACGATGGCTCCGTACATCCCCATCTCGACTTGAAGGTCCCCTTGCGAACCGCTGTAATAAGCCCTTGTCCCAGGGCTAGCTGCCTGGAACGAGTAAGTCACACTCGTGCCCGGCGCTGCTTCCTGTGTGAGCAGCCCAGCTGTTCCGCCGGTAGTAGTTACCTGAAAGCCGGGGAAAAGAATAGACGTGTTCCCGGCAGCGTTGGGAAGGTTGTTTGTAAGGGTGACTGTTACAGTTTCGCCCTCCTGCACAATCAGCGTTGGCCCCGGAATCTGCATGGTTGGGCAAGCGTTATCCGTCATGGCGGGAAGGAACTTAGGCGCCGCGTCACTCGCACAGCCGTAACCCCACGAGTAGATTGCCTGTCCGTCCGGCTGGGAGATATAGCTCGCCTGGGCCGTCAGGTGAAACGTGGGGCCCTTGATTCCTGGCGTCGCAGCCCCGGCGTCGATACACGGCACCAGCACTAATGCCGCAGCTATGACCAGCCGTGCCATGCGAATAGCGAATTCTAAAAGTACGTTCTTCATCGCTCTTCTCCCTCGTGCCTTCTAGCTGCACGCTTTCGTCGTCGGGTCGACCGCATTGCATACGTTCACCTCTGTCATCAGTCCGCCGAAGTTCTCGGCATCGTTGGCCAGGTGATCGAGATTGGGGGTATACAGGTAGAACTTCTGGGCCGTGGTGATCTTGGAGGCGTCGAGGATCACATCCACGGACTCGCCGCCCCCGAGGGTGATCGAGTTCGTCTGGTAATACAGGTTGTTTCCCGCCTGGTCGCGCAGCAGTCTTGCGTTCTGCGCAATCACGGTCATCGGGATCCCAAGCGAGGCCAGCGTCTGAAACTCGGTCACATCCAGGTCCGAAATCCGCAGCAAAGCTCTGCCCTTCACAGGGATATTGATGATCGAAGAGATCGGCTGCGAATCGTGCATCGTGCCATCGGAGGAGGGCGTCTGCATCGTGCCCTGCTTCACCGTGTCGGGATAGCTGCGCCCATTCAGGAGGTAGTATTTGTCCTTCATATCGGCAAAACCTTCTGGATTGAAGGTCATCCCTACAAAGTGAAAGTTGGGGTCGAATCCGTGGATCTGGAGTGGGTATTCAACGTCGTAAGCCGTCGATCCATCCCCATCGTTGTAGGCGTAGAGGGTGGGCTTGCCGCTCGTGTTCGCGGCGTGGACCGCAGTGTTCGCAGTAGCAGGCACAGGCGTCGTGCAGAGAATGTCCGATTTGCAACTCGAAGCTGTTCGTAGATCCTTTTGCTGCGACTGGAGCGCTTGATAGAGACTGTCGCCCATAGGCACCCGATTCTGGCGCGGCCGCACGTAGAGCTGTCCGACCATGCCCATCTGCAGGTGTTCCGGTGGCGTGATATGGCAGTGCCAGAAGTAGGTACCCGCATCCGGCGCGAGGTAGTAATAGGTCATGCTGCCGCCGATGTTCACCGCAACTGAGGCATCGGGAACACCGTCGTAATACGACGCAGCGTTCGGATAACCGTGGAAATGGATTGTGTGCTGTTCAAACAAATCTGGGCGCATCAGCATGCCCACGTTCGTCAGCGTCAGAAAGAATTCGTCATCTTCATCAATCGCCATTAATGGCGCAGGCTCATTCCCGTTCATCACGCCTACATCCATAATCGGCCGCGGATCTACGTGACCGTCGATGATGCCTCCGGCGTCCAGGTCCGGCGCCAGTCCGACAGCACCGTTCCACCCCATGGCGCCCCCACTCGTCGCCGGAAGACCAGGGGCGAGCGTGAGCGTTAAAGGTGGAAGCGTGTTGAAATCCTTTGCAGTTTCTGTGCCCGGCAACCCGTTCGCAATGTCTGCGAGGCCAGATAACGGACCGAACGCAAACAGGTAGATCTGCGTTCCGTCCGCCATCGTGGCGTAGCCGTCTCCGCCCGAGACCTGCTGACAACGCACGACCCCACCATTGCTGACGTATGTCAGGCCTGTCGTCGTGTCCGGGACGCTTGTCGGTCCCGTATATGGGGCGCCTTCACCCGTGGGTGACCCAGTTCCCAGTGTTGGATGGAGCGAAGTCGTTGCAGGACATTGCACACGAAACGCCTGAGCTCCTGCGAGGTGGGCACAACCTGATAAAGCTCCACAAAAGAAAGCCGTACGGATCACTCGACGTACCATGCGCACCTCCGGTGAGCAACGTTGACGCAGCACTACCCCGCACGCGTAAACACTCGCGTTGCACAGGCTCAATGCCGTCTGGGGAAAGCAGGATGATCTTTAGGCCTTAGCAAAAGTGTGTCTTTGCGGAAACGCAAACACGACAACAGGCAATCCACTTCATCAAAGAATAACCATAGCTATGAGGCAGAACGTAAGCTGTGCGAAATGCGCCGTTCAGCCGTAGGTGCGAAAGGCAGACGCGCGGTTCAGCGACGTCCATCAGCGAATAATACGGGAGGTTGTTACTCTTCCGTGCTTGCAAACTCCAATAACTGCTCAGGAGCAAGCACTTCGATCGCCTCGCGTCGCGCCACGACGAATCCGCGGTGGCTCCATTTGGAGACAAGCCGGCTAATCGTAAACAGGGTTGTACCAGTCAGCTGCGCGAGTTCCTCGCGTGAGAGGAAAACCTCGTATCCTAGCTCCGTCTTTCGACCCACCTGCGTAAGCATGCGCACAAGCGCACTAGCCGCACGAACAGAGACCTTTTCGGTAGCGACCTCTCGAAACCGCTGCTCCAGTTCAATCACTGCCTGCGTGGTAATCGTACTCAGATTCTTCCGAATTTGATCACTCCGGATGTTGTACTCCAGGCGCGTCCAATCCCAGCAAAGAACCCTACAGTCTGTAATAGACCACGCGGAACAGGTATGTCTCATCTGCCACGGCATACCTAGTACGCCTACCGCACGCCCGGGCCCCACCAGCCATAAGATTGCCTCACTCCCGCCGGCGCTAAGCTGGGTAAGCTTGAGTGTGCCGTCTTCCAGCAAGAATAGGTTCCGCACCGGCTCATCCTGCTTGAACAGACACTGACGTCGCCCTAACGTGCGCGTACGAGCAGTCTGCGCCAGCACTTCATACTCGACCTCACTCAGACCAGCAAAGAGAGCGGACCCCGATATCAAGCTTATCTGGGGGGCAAGCCTGGACAAGGGACGGAGACGAAGCACACTTAGTACGGGGAATGGTGCGGCTGCTCGAGTTAGCACGTTGTTGGCCCCCTAAGAGGAATAACCTCGTGGGATCCCATAAACCATGCAATCGCCACGCGCAGCTCAAACATTGACCCCAATGACGCTCAACTGTCGACTAGAAGCGGGCGAAAGTCCTCAAGCAACTCAGAAATTGATTTCTCAAGGGAGACGAGTCTCTACAAGAACAAGTTAACGACATTACCGTGAGATTACTTTCGTACATTACCAATTCCGGCTAGACAACTGTGCAAATCTCTGTATGCTGGGGCAGCATCGGGTTGCAGAGGCTCCGCACTTGTAAATAGGGAGGCAAACCACTCTCGCAACTCAGCCGTACTTACCCATAAAATGTTGCACACTGAAAGACATTCGCCTGCCTATACGTCTCGACAGAACGTCTTATCCTTCGGACAATACGTACTCCAATTCCGACCCCTCCAACTCTGGAAAGGCGGAAAACAGTTCAAGCTTACCGCCCGTCAACTACAGGTTCTTGCCGTACTGGCGGAGGCGCAAGGGCGAGTCGTACCGAAAGAAGTTTTCTTAAACAGGATTTGGTCCGGATCTGTTGTCGAGGAAAGCAATCTCACTCAAACCGTCTTTCTGATTCGAAGAGCACTCGGAACTTTACCCAATGGCGGATCCTTAATAGAAACGTTGCCACGGACCGGTTATCGCCTGAGCGCGCGAGCGTTAGCCTTCGAGCAGCAACCGCCGCACGCGGCGGGCACCAGGCTGCGCGCCGCCAAAGCGGCTCAGCACTCTTGGTCGACGGAACAGCACTGGGGAGCCTTCATGCGCTCCGTGGAGGGTTACGCGCTCTACGCGCTGGACTCCACAGGCCGAGTCATCGGCCGCAATCCCGCTGCGCAGAAATGCGAGGGGTATTCCCAAGAAGAGATAATTGGGGAGCATCATTCAATTTTGTTTACGCCCGAAGACATTGAGGCTCGCATCCCGGACACCGAGCTTCGCTTGGCGGAGCGGACAGGTCGTTACGCAGGCGAGACATCGCTCATCAAGAAGGATGGAGAGCCGTTCTGGGCTAGCTTTCAAGTCACAGTGGTGCGAGACCCCGAAGGGAAGCTGCTCGGGTTTGCAAAAGTAGTTCAAGACATCACGCAGCGAAAGTATAGGAACGATGCGCTACGTCGCGCAGAAGCCCTTACCAGGCGTGAACGTGACAGGATCGCAGCCGTGCTCGACACGATCATGGATGGTTGCTGCATCTGCGAACCGGTGCGCGATAAACGCGGACAAATTGAGGACTTCGCGTTCACCTATGTGAATCGAAGCTTCACTTATCAGCTCGGCATGAGTCCAGAATCCCTGCTCCGCGGCAGAATATCGTACCTCTTACCGTGGCTTTGCGACGATACTTTGCTGGACCGGTTGAGAGAGGTGGTTACTACCGGTGAAGCGCTGATGACTGACGTGGAAATTGGCCAAAAAGCAGGTTTAGCTGGCAAGCTCCGCCTTAGGGCCGTCCGCGTTGACGACGGGATTGTGCTCACGCTATCCCCTATTACAACCTCCAGCCACCAACGCCCGTCATCTGCGTTGAAGTTTGACCCCGCAGTGCGAAACGGCAGCTATCCGTCTGAGCAGGGAGCGGACTAGCCCTTCCCCTTTTTGCGCCACCTAGGCTCCTGGCCTGAAGCAGGCGAGGCAATCTCTCGATCACCCCGCATCGCTTCACGCTACTAGGCGGGCATCCGGCATCGAAGCATAGTTCGACGGCAATACCCAACCAGCCCGCTGCCGAGTGCAACCAACGTTATTGTCGAAGGCTCTGGAGTTGCGGCAGTCGGCGTGGGGACGGGGGCCGGGGTTGGATCTGGGGTCGGAGTGGGAGTCGGAGTGGGAGTTGGGATTGGATCCGGAGTCGGAGTCGGAGTCGGCGTCGGAGTGGGAGTCGGCGAGGAACTGGCTCCGCCAAAGGCGATATTGTCCACAAATGTGGACGCGTCATTCGAAGTATAGAGAAGACGTATGGTTGTGATGGGTGATGTGGATGAGACACCCAAAAAACCGAATCCTCCTAGCGCCTCGCTGAACGTGGTCTGACCGAGAAGCGTTGCGCCGTCGAAGACCTGCTCGGAAAAGGACCCCGGAAGTGTAGTGCCCTGCCCCGTTGCCGCGAACACGTCGGCCCCTACTGCTGTAACGCCGGGACCAAAGCCAAGCAGCAGCGTGTCCCCAAACCAGTTCGTGCCTACTGCTTTGGAGGAGCCCGATATGTACCCGCTGGGATAAACAATGAGGCCTGGCGTGTTTGCGGCAGGGTCGTTACTGATTGACAACCCTGGCAGGATGCTTCCGGAAGAGAAAATAATGTTGTTTGTGGCGCTGCTAAGCGGTGCGGTCTGTGTAGCCAAAGTCGGGGCTGCCACGTGGGCTGCCTCGAAACCCTCAACTGGCAGGCCCGGCTCTGCGGTGTCGAAACTTGCACGAGACGTATAGAACGTAACCGGATCCCCGTAAGCACTTACGGTTAGTGTGACGAAAAGGGTGGCCCCCAAGAGGGGGAATTTATATTTCCTTTGAATTGCGGTTCTCAGGTGCATGGGCTTTCTCCGAAAGTCGTCGTTTATAACGAGGGACCCAACATACCTATCAGCAGCGCGGCTGAAATCGACGTTCCGGTTCCGTGGGATTCAGCGGCGATGATGTTCTAACAATAGGCCCGGTGTAACAACTCTCGACATCCAACGGTGCCACGGACCCGGTATTCAATCTCGAAACACTATCCCGGAATCCGTTCGAGATTACCCCGGCCGCTGAACACTTTTGGTGCTAACAAGGGAGCCGGTTGGAAAGAGGCCGGGGAAGGACTCGCAGAAATCAAACTTTCATTCGATCAATCGAGAACGTCACCTTATGAAAGATGCGCTCCGCCCTCGCCGGGTTGGGTAAGTTGTGGAAACACCTGCGAGTTCAAGTAGCAGTCCCCGAGCAGTGGCGACCAGTTCCGGTTTGTAGAGTTGCCAAAAGAGAAGCACGGCCTCGTGTAACCTCAACTGTTCTTTCTTGCCATCAAAGATGGCTTGAGCCCCGAACGGTAGGGTCGTCCAGCATCTTGACGGACAGGAGCCACAGGGGGATTCGCCTCGGATGGTCCACGGCGAAGTCTTACCGCAGAGCAGGTCCACCACGCAACCGCGCCACCGCTTACCTAGGTAATTAGTAGAAATGTGATGGGTTACTCCAAAGCATGGACCTAATATCTGATGGTCTTCCGCTACTAGTGCCAGCCACCCATCGTCAGACGTGCGGCAGAGTGAACCACCCCGCGACGTAAGCTTCGACCCACGCGGGGCCGAGAACGCGGTACGCAGCAGCCCCGGCGTACCCCGACTTCGTCTGGGCTATCTGAGCTCCTCATGGATTTCAGCATTTCTTCCTGGGTCATGGATCTCCAACTATCTACCACGACCTTGGCAGCCTCGACTGGGTTCGGATCAAGGTCTGTACAAGGACTCTAGTCCTGACATCCCCCGTGCTGATTGAGCACACAAGTGCTCCATGCTCGTATGCCTCGCACGAGCCGTAGCGTTCAGTAGGTTCCCACGTCTTGTGGAAAAGCTGATCAGGTACTCGCTCACACAAGTTTTCCTCGTTAGGACGTATCGATTGGTACACGTTTCGGGAGGATTGGAGCCGAAAGATCCCCTTCAACTTGAAGGGCTACAGGAAGCGGCACGGCGTTGCTCCTAGCTGCCGTGGTCTTCCAATCATCCTGGTCGGCTGAGAGGCTGCCGGGATTGTTGAGCACCGACTATGCTAGAGGACGCTCGGGTTTCCCAGCGAGGTACAAGAAGCATAGGTATTTACCTCGAGATCACGAGCTATAACACGCTATGTGGAGCCCCTAACTCCTGCCTTTCCGGCCCCCTCACAAACATGGTTGAAGTCTTCGCCGTAAGCACCTCGAGATTGAAGGTACTGCTGGGCGCGTTAGTTCAATGTTAACCGCCGATCTGCTGTCACTGCACGAGACGAACCGTGAACTCCCCGGCGAAGCTGCGGCCGGGCGTCGTGTCAAGTCTCTGATCCGGATCACTGGGTCTGCGGTTCTTCTCAGGACGACCCACCACATCGCTCAGCACATCGACCCGATCCGCGGTCACCTGCATGTACGGGGCGCCCTCGATGCGCACGGTACCATGCGATGCCGACGCGAGTTCCTCCCACCGCGTGGTTCGTATGCCGTTCATCTCGGCGGCGTCCATCTTGCCGGACCAGACACCAAGGATGGACGCCTCCTTTTCGTTCGGGTACGACTCCATGGGCCCGAGGCCCAGCCACCGCACACTGCCAAGGTTCGCGGTCTGCAGGGAAATTCCAACGTGGGGCAGCCACGGCGCACGCACATGCGGCTCCACTACATAGTGCACCGACAATGAGCCTGTGTTCAGGATCGTATAAACCATCCTTGCGGTGAACGAGTCCTGCGCGTCGATCACGTTCTGGATCTCCGCCGTAATGCGAACCGCGGCGTCGGTCTTGTCCACGCTCCAGACGCGCACAGTCGTGCGGTACTGGTTCATGTCCGGGAGGTCCCCCGGGCGACCGTCGCGCCCGAACAGTAGCTTCTCGGTAGGATTTAGATCTCTCCAAATTGTCAGTTTGCTGCCTGTGACGAGGGGCGTGCCCCGGAAAACAGCGCTCGTGAGAGCCGCCGTCTTCGGGTCGAACGTGTAGCTCGCATCTGCTACGGTCACCTTAACGCCCTGCCCGTCTGCGACCGTGATCGGCCATGTCTTCAGAGATGCGGCGTCCCGCGCCACAGGAGTACGCGGCCGGAGTTCCAGGCTGCGAGTTCCCATCTCCGATCCATCCGGCCGAATAAACGTGAACTGCGCGTAATACGTAGACCCTGAGTGCACCGAGGATAGCTCCCGCAACGGCAGCTCCAGCCATTCGGTCGAGTGCGCCTTACCTCCAACATGCTGCTCGCCATGTGAGAGTTCGCGTCCATCTTCCATCAGCTTCCAACGAATTAGCACGGTATTCAGATCGGTAAAGTCGAAGTCGTTGCTGACCGGCACCCGGACGGACGCGTCACCCGGTACAAACTCAAGACGCGTGGCGCCCAAGGCCACAGGCGAATAGACAGCGCGCGTCTCCCAATAATCCCGCTGTGGAGTGCGATCTGAGTTGACGATCCCGTCGCTTCCATCCGGCACGAGCAGGAGCTTGCCGTCGACGATCAAGCCTTGATCGGCCCACATCCAGATGGCGCCACCTGCCCCAGCGGGGTGTTTTGTCAGCGCTGTCCAACGCTCTTCCAGGCCGCCAAAGCCCTGCTCCTGGAACGCATGCGTAAACTCGGTGGTCACGATGGGCCGAGTGGCGTGAGCCGCAAGCTGATCGTACTGCGTCGCGGTGAAGTAGTGTGGAGCCAGGATGTCGATCTCGGGCGGAAGCGACTCTTCCGCGTGCCACGGCATCAGCAGAGGCCGCGTGGGATCGAGCCCTTTCACCATACGTAGCGCTGCGACGTGAAGACTGGTTAGCGGGTCTTCGTTGCCGATGGACCAGATCACGATGGCGGGATGATTGATGTCCCGGGATACCGTCTCGTACGAACGCTCGGCCACGGTTGCCGCGAACGACGGGTCATCGGCGTGATCGCCACCATAGCCCATAGGCACCTCGTCTTCGACGTACATGCCCATCGAGTCGCAGAGGTCGAGGAAACCCTCAGCAGGAGGGTAATGTGAGGTCCGTATGAAGTTGATGTTGGCAGCCTTCATTAGTTGCAGGTCCTGCAGCCAGTCCTTTGGCCCGGTAGCGCGGCCTACCGCTGGAGCCTCGTCGTGGCGATCAACCCCTCGCAGCTTGACAGCTTGGCCGTTGATGCGGAAAACTCCGCCAGTCGTGGAAATCTGGCGAAAGCCCACCGCCTGCGCCCGGGTCTGCACTAACTTGCCCTCTTCCACCAGGTCAACACGCAACGTGTAGAGGTTCGGCGTCTCGGCGGTCCACTGGTCCGGAGCAAGCACATGCATGGTCACTGAACTGTCGTGCCCGGTGCGCGGGTGTGCGGGAATACTCAATGACTGCCGCTGGATCTCTTTCCCCTTGTTGTCGGTCAAGGTAAGAACCAGATCGTACGGCGGAGGAGATTGCGAGGCAGCCCGGAGCCCAGGAGGGACTTGAGATTGTCGCGTCCGCGTGTCGTTATCCATCACGCGTATGTGCAAGTCAGCGTCACGGAACTGGTCGTCAAAGGTCGTCGTGGTATCCACGCGATCGATCCACCGACCACCAGGCGTGCATTCCAGCGACACATCCCGATAAATTCCGCCGAGCGCCCAGTCATCATTCGTGTCGAAGACGTAGTCGTGTGTTTTCTGTCGAACCCGCACGGCAAGCTCGTTGGGGGCATCGTAACGCACCAAGGAGCTCACATCGAAGGAGAAGCTGTTGAAGCCTGTGTCGTGCCGTCCGACTGGCTGACCGTTGAGCCAAATCTCCGCCGAAGACCAAACCCCACCGAAATGAAGCAGCAGCCGCCGACCCTTCCACGCTGCAGGCGGCCGGAACTCGTCGAGATAAAAGCCTTCGCCGGCATCACCCTTGAATTGACCATACGTCGGCCGCTCGAACCCCTTCAATGCCCAGTTGGAGGGCACCGCAATGGTCTTGAATCCGGCGGTATCGAATCCCGGTTGATAGAAATGCTCCAGCTTTTCCGCATCGGCAGGCGTGGGTGCCAGCGAGAACTTCCAAGTGCCATCGAGGGAAAATGTAGAGTCAGGTTGTGGAGTTGCAGCCAAGGCTGACGCATTCAAGAGCGCAAAGGCAAGTACAGTGGCTAGGCGGGGCTTCATCAACATGGAAAGGGTCTCTCAGGAGTGCAAGCCAGTATAGAACCACGTCCCGCGTCTGCGATCTACCGCCGCACCGTTCGCTTGATCTGCGCGTACTGCAGCAGGATGTAACTATCCGTCATCCCGGCGATGTAGTCGGCCACCACCCGTGCCTGCCCCTCCGCTTCCATCTCCTCGAAGTAGCCGATGGGCAGCTCCTCCGGATACCTCATCCAGAAATCGAACAGCGCGGTCACCACCTCTTCGGCCTTGTCGTGCTCGATGCGAAAGCGCATCGCAGGTGTAGAGCGTGTCGTAAAGATATCGCTTCTCCTGCTGCCGCTCGGCTTCAGCGTCCGGCGAAAAATCGCCAGCCGCGTCGGGCTGGTTGCGGATGTCCGCAAGGCAGCATGCACCAATCGCCTCGGCGGCCGCATATGTGGTCGCAATCAAATCATCGGTCAGCACGTTCTGCATCAACTGCAGCGCCTCGTTGAACAGGAACTTCGGCTCAACGCCCGCGTGTTCCCGCTGCACCTGGCGATAACACCGGGCAACAATCTCCACATTCTGCCGTATGTGCTCGATCTCCAGCAGCCCCGATTCCACACCGTCGTCCAGGTCGGCCGTGAGGTAAGCGATCTCATCGGCGAGGTCGATCAATCTGCGCCTCAAGCGGCGGCATCTGCCCCAGCAGATAGTACGCAAGCTCGGGATGCTCCTCGGCCCGGTAGTCCCGCGAGTGCTTGATGATCCCTTCGCGAACTCCGAGCGTCAGGTTCAGCCCGCGGATGCGCGGCATATCGCTGCTCAAAGTGCTCGACGATTCGAAGCGCATGCAGATTGTGGTCGAAGCGCAGGCCATGCCGCTTCAGGCACTCGTCAAGCGCACGTTCCCCCGCGTGGCCGAAGGGCGGGTGACCGATGTCGTGCACCAGCGCCAGCGTCTCCGCAAGCTCTTCGTTCAAACCCAGCGCCGCAGCGACGCTCCGCGCGATCTGCTGAACCTCAATGGTATGAGTCAGCCGGCTGCGGAAGTGGTCGGAGGCGCGGCTGGTGAAGACCTGCGTCTTCCCGGCAAGCCGGCGGAACGCCCGCGCCTGGACGATGCGTTCCCGGTCACGCTGGAACGCGCTTCGCCCGGCCGCTCCGGCGCAGCATAGACGCGCGTGCGCAACAGGTCTTCAGGGTTCGCCGAGACAGCGCACACCTCTAGGTCGGACCTCATTGTGCCGTTCACGATCACCCTTCGAGTGTATCGTGCGGCTGACGCGTGCCGCGGCCCTAACAGGCTCACCGCGGAAGCCCCGTGGCTCTACTTGGCTTCCTTCTCGCGACGGTGTTCAGCTTAGCCAGCTTCACCCGCGCGTTTTCAAGCTTATGCTGAACTTTCTGCACGTCCGCTCGGGTCCGCATCGGCCGGCAGCGAATGCGCGTACTCGGTCATCGAACGCTCCCACTGCGCCACCGCCTGTCTTCAGCTTGCCGGTCTTCTCATATACCTCGCCGAGATGGTCGTGCACAGTCGGGTCCGTGTTGATGCGCTCGTTTGCCTTGCGGAGATTGTCCTCCGCCTGCGTATACTGCCCAGTCTTGTAGTACGCCCAGCCGAGCGAGTCCAGATACGCGCCGTTCTGCGGGTCCAGATCCACTGCCTGGCGAATCATCCCCAGCGCCTCCGGCAGCTTCTCGCCATGGTCGACCAGCATGTACCCAAGATAGTTCAGCACGGCCGCGTTCTGCGGATCGATCGCAAGCGCCTGGCGGAACTGCGCCTCGGCCTGGTCGTACATCTTCTCGCGATCAAAGAGCTCGCCGCGCAGGAAGAACATGTACAGCTTGTCCTCGGGCTTGGTCGCCGTCTTCGCGGCCAAGTCCAGCTGATCGCTGGCTTCCTTGAAGCGCTTCAGCCGAATGTAAATCTGGCCGAGCGCGATCTGCACGTCGCGATCGTCGGTCGTCGCCGTGAAGCTGCGCCTTTGCAAGCGCAATCGCCTCGTCCACCTTGCCCGTGTCGGCAAGCTGCCCGGCATACATCGTCTGCACAGCCGTGTTCGTTGGGCAGCGCCTTCGCGGCCTCTGCCGCCACCGCTGTCGCTTCCTTCCACTGGTGCGCGTCGCGGTAGGCGTCCACCTCACCCTGGTACCCACGCACCGCATAGTCCCCGCCCAGGTCCACCATCTGCTTGTACGCGGCCACGGCCTCGGTGGTCTTGTTCTCCTCGCGGTAGATGCTCCCGAGCCGGTCCAGGAAGAGCGAGCGGTTCGCCTTTTCCTGATCCGAATACTTGCCTTCAGGATGCGAGGTAGAGGCGAGAATCGTGGTCAACACGCCCTGGCGCCTGGTCGAACTTGCCCAGCGCGTCGTAGATCAGCGCCTCGTTATAACTCAACTCCAGCTTCAGGTCAGAGGAATCCGGGAGCTGCGTCTTTGCCTTCTGCAGCGTCGCCAGCGCCTCTTCATAGTGCCCCTGCCGACGCTCAATCTCAGAGATATGGATCTGCGACTGCGCGTCCTGCGGGTCGGCCGCGGCCAAGTTGCGTATAGACCTTCAGCGCCGCGATCCAGCTGGTTGTCGAGCAGCAGCGCATTCGCCAGCCCGCGCTCCGCATCCGGATTATCCGGCTCAAGATCGAGCGACCGCTTGTAAGCCGCCGCTGCATCCTTTGGCTTCTTCAACATGTCGTAGCTTGCACCGAGCGCGAACTCCACCCGAGCGGAGCGGTCTTCCTGCGGGACCGCGGAAAGCGTGTCCGCCGCACGCTGGGCGTCGCCCTGTTCGCCGTAGAGTCGCGCCATGTTCAGCACAACTTCTTCCGAGTTCGAATCCAGCTTCTGCGCCTCTTTGAACTGCGCCTCCGCCTTGCCGGATTCGTGGTTCAGGCCGTACAGCTGCCCCAGCAGCAACTTCGTCTCGATGTCGTCCGGCTTCAGCTTCGCAATCGTCTCGTACTCGCCGATCGCAAGCTTCAGCATCTCCGCCGCCTGCGCGCCCTGCATGTCGCCTAGCGAGCGCAGATACACCTTGCCCAGCAGCTCATGCGCCTGGAGGTCGTCAGGAGTTCTTCTTGACCTGCTCCTGCGCGGCTGAAACGGCCTCGCGAATTCGTCCGATCTTGAAGTAAAGATCCGCCAGCCCGTCCTGCAGCATGCGAGATTGAGGATCGGCCGAGAGCGCAAGCTTGTACTCTTCGACGGCCTGCGTGGCGTAATCGGGTCGCCCAGCGCTCACCGCCATTTCTTCGTAGAGGTGCGCGAGCCCATAGTGGTAGTACGCGCCGGACCGGTCGGGCAGTGCAGCCACTACTGATGCCGGATCCTTCTTCGCAGGGGCGGGGGGGGCAGCCAGCAAGCTGGGCGCCACTAGCAACTACTGCCGCCAGAGCAAGAAGCCGGAAGGAGCTCGACGTGGAAGCACGCAAGAACATAGTCATAGGTTGGGCAAATCCTGTCCGGCGAAGGTGCGGGCGAACCGCATATCTTAGACGATGCGGTACCCGGTTTGGATGCTGAAACGTCGATAGCCGCCAAGTCCCGCAAGTATAGCCCAGGATTTGCTCCGTCTATAGACCCCGGAAGTTGGATGCGGCCGGCTCATCCGTGTCGGAAGTGCCGGACACCCGTAAACACCATCGCCACCCCAAGCCGGTTCGCAGCCTCAATCACTTCGCCATCGCGAACCGACCCGCCTGGCTGAATCACCGCCGTCGCGCCCGCCTGCCGCGACCGCCTCCAGCCCGTCAGGAAAGGGGAAGAACGCATCCGACGCAGCAACCGTCCCTGCAAGCGGAAGCACCGCCTTCATCGCACCGAACTTCGCCGCATCTACGCGGCTCATCTGCCCTGCACCGATCCCCACCGTCTGGCCGTAGACCCTACCCACAGCCGCGGCCCGGGGTCGCGCATACACAATCGCATTCGACTTCACGTGCTTGCAGACGGTCCACGCAAACTCCAGTGCATGCATCTCCTCCGCCGTCGGCTTGCGCTCAGTCACCACCCGCAGCTCCGCGTCCCGAAGTCTCGCCGTGTCTGCATCCTGCATCAGGAATCCCCCGGAGACCTGCTTCAGCATTCGCTGTCGGACGCCCTCGGCCGCAACCTGGGGCACAATCTTCAGCAGCCGAAGATTCTTCTTCGCCGCGAAGCGCTCCCGGGCTTCCGGCGTGAACGATGGCGCAACAATGGCCTCAACAAACAGCCGCGCCATCTCCTCGGCCGCCTCCCCGTCCACCTCGCGGTTTACGCCGATCACACCGCCAAACGCGGACACTGGATCTGCCTCAAGCGCCCGCAGATACGCCTCGCGCACCGACGCTCCGGTCGCCGCTCCGCAAGGATTCGTATGCTTGATGATCGCCACGGCCGCATCTTTGGCATCCAAGTCCCTCACCAACTCCCAGCACGCATCGAGGTCCACGATGTTGTTGTAACTGAGCTCCTTACCTTGCAACTGCACCGCTGAGGCCATCCCAGTGTCGGTCCCATCCACATACAACGCCGCAGCCTGATGCGGATTTTCCCCGTAGCGAAGCACGTGCTTCAGCGGGTTCACTACCCGCACCGCGGCAGGAAAACGCCGCGTTATCCCAGACAGCCGCGCCGCCGTCCGCCGCCGGCTCCGCAATCTGCTCCAGCGCATTGGCTATCCCGGCGTCGTACGCCGCCGTCACCGCAAACGCCGACTTGGCCAGCCGCCACCGCGTCGCGCGGCTCAGGCACCCGATGTGCTCCTTCATCTCCTCGGCTACCGGTCCGTAGTCGTCGACCGAAGTTACCACCGCCACATCCTCGAAGTTCTTTGCCGCGGACCGCACCATCGACGGGCCACCGATATCGATGTTCTCGATCACCTCCGAGAACGCGACGCCCGACCGACCCGCCGTCTTCTCGAACGGGTACAGGTTCACCACCACCATGTCGATCGGCTGGATCCCGTGCGCTTCCACCGAGCTCACGTGCTCTGCGTTGTCGCGCACGTGAAGTATCCCGCCATGGACCCGGGGGTGCAGCGTCTTTACACGCCCGTCAAGCATCTCGGGAAATCCCGTCAAGTCGCTGATATCGCGCACAGCCAGCCCCGCGTCGCGCAAGGCCCGCGCCGTGCCTCCGGTCGAAACCAGTTCCACCCCGGCCGCCGCCAGAGCCTGGGCAAACTCCACCAGCCCCGTCTTGTCCGTCACGGACAGCAGTGCGCGCCGCACCGGCCGCAAGCCGCCCGCCGCCTCTAACCCTGGTTTCGTGATGCATTCAATTGCCACAGGGTCATTTTAGCCGAGCCGCAGCCAACCCATAGAGATCTGCGCCAGCCTTGCCGCTCTGCTTAGAACGAATTAGCACCAATCCAACTCGCCCAGCGAACCGTGCACGAATAAAAAGCGAAACTTGTTGACTTCGTCTTTAGGTACCGCTATCGTCCTCCTTAGCAGAAGCGAATATTAGGCGAAATGGAGCATGAGCCATGGAGCACACACCAGCGTCCAGCACGACTCTTTTTCCCATTCTTCCCGAGCGGCTCACGGGGCTCGCCAGAATCGCAGCCGAAGGAGAGCATGCGGAAGACGGGCACCTCGTCGAATTTCGCACCCTCAACGTACGCAGCATCCTGAACCGCTCCGTGTCCAAGCGGCAGCTCTCGCTTGACCTCTCCATCAATCCCTACCGCGGTTGCGAGTTTGGGTGCAGGTATTGCTACGCGCGGTATACCCACGAGTTCCTTGCGCCGAAGGAAGCTTTGGCACAACTAGATGGCGCGGCGGGTGCTGTGCGTGGCGCTGGCTCCGGACCGGGATGGGTGCCCGGGCCGGAGCCGGTGAACTTCCGCGACCCGGAAACATTTGAACGGGTCATCTTTATGAAGCAAAACGCCGCCTGGCTGCTCGAGCAGGAACTGAGGCGAGTGGACCCATCGCTCGAGATCGCCCTCGGCACCGCAACCGACCCCTACCAGCCAATCGAACGCCGCGCCCTGGTCACCCGCAGCATCCTCGAAGTCTTCGCCCGCAAGCAGGGCCTCCGACTCGGAATCGTCACCAAGTCTCGCCTCATCGAGCGAGACATCGACCTCCTGCGTGAGATCTCGCGTCGCAACAACCTGGTTGTGCACATCACCATCACCACGGCTGACGCTGACCTCGCGCGTAAGCTTGAGCCCCGCGCGCCGCGTCCTGACCTACGGTTTGCTGCCGTACGCCGGCTTCGCGATGCCGGTCTGCAAGTCGGCGTACTGTGCTGCCCCATCCTTCCCGGGATCACGGATTCCGAAGAAGCCCTCGACGATATGGCGCGCCGCTCGGCGGCAGTTGGCGCCTCCTTCTTCGCTGCCAATCCACTATTTCTCAAATCTTGCTCACGCCCTACCTATCTGAGCTTCGTCCGTGAGCACTTCCCTTCCCTTGTCGAAGACTATGAACGACGGTTCGGTGCGGCGGACTTTGCCGCGCCACCGTATCGGCGGCAGCTCGCGCTTTCGGTCGCGAGAGCTTGCCGCCGGTATGGGCTTCGCCAGCGTTCCACTGACGCACTGCTTACCCGTGACCTGGATCCCCGATATACAGGCAACTCTCGCAAAAGGCAGGAACTCTGTACCGCGCCCGGTGCGCCCTTCGATGGGAACCCAGTAGCCGCCCTGAACCAGGTGGCCGCGTTCGATCGCAAGCCCCCGCACGGTATCCACGGCAGCGGCCAGCAGCTCTTGTTCGCCTGAAGTACACAAAGCAAGCCGCAGACCAGGAGGTTGACCGATGCACAGATGGTGGAGACTACTAACTGGTAGACGGATACGACGAACCCGCAGGCACTAGCGTCCAGCCACGTCTTCTCGCGGTTATGAGTGGTTGGTTGATCAGTGCGCGGGTCCCAGGCAAGCGATGCGAAGACCGCCGCAGCCCCTCCCCGCATCGGCGTGGAGCGACTAGCAGCTACGGGGGGCGGTTTGGCGAGACACTTGCCTGCCGAACCAAGCGCCATGCCCATGCCTGACGGATGCGCACCGCACACCCAATCGGCAGGATGCTCATAAAGAGCCAGGCCTCCGAAGTGCTTGAACCGGGTCCAGCCATGACCAGGGGGTTCAAGCCCCTCCTTCAGCCCTTAGCGATGGGAGTGCTCGGCATCCGCTCAAGATTCTTCCCAAACTGCTGAGGCAGTCGGCACAGATTCGCTGCATACTTGCCTCGGAGGATCCAATTGGGGCAGAGCAGCTCAATGAGAGCGGGAATGCATCTCCTGCTCGCGATTTTGCGGAGCCACTCCACGGATCTGCCAGATGATAGTCCGCAATGGGAGCAGGCGCTCGCGGTAGCTGAAGAGGAGCACATTCTGCCCTGGTTTACGCATCTCCTTTCGCAGCACCAATCCACACCGGGGCGCCTCTTACCTCGTCTTAGGCACATCCAGCGCGACGCCACTATAGCCGCGTTCTACTGGGGTTCGGAACTCAAGCTGATCCTCCGAGCATTCCACCAAAAACAGATCCGGGTAGTTCCCCTGAAAGGCCCTTTCCTGGCGGAACGGCTATATGGGGATGCCGCCTTACGCGTGAGCTACGACCTCGATCTTCTCGTCCAGGCAGAAAGTATCGTTCAAGCCGAAGCCGTTCTCGCCGACATCGGCTTCCTTCCGGGAAGGCCTGATGACTATCACCGGCAGTGGTTCAGAGGCACAACCACTGTCGAGCTTCACCATGAGGTCGCCAACCCTCTTGCGTTCAACTTCCATACCGCAGATGCTTTGCGGCGAGCACAGCCTGCGATCTTTCAGGGCGAGCCGTGTTTCCAGTTAGCGGCGACGGACGAACTGCCGTTCCTTTGTCTCCATGCCGTGCGTCACCGCTTCGATCGTCTGAGCGTGGTCCTCGACCTCTGCCTGGCGTTGAAAACGATGAACCTCATAGAGATAGCGGCTGAAGCGTTGGCGGACCCCGAGCGATGCAGTCTCCTAACGCTCGGTGTTGCGATGGCACGCCACCTGCACCCTGAGCGAGAGTTCACCTCGCCGGTCCGGGCTGCCCCTCCAGGGACGAGCAGGCTGGCTGCTCTGAGCGACCGCCTTTGGCAGAGTATGCTTACACAGACGGCCGAGCCGCTGGATTGGCGGGCGCTCCACGGGTTTTACCTGGCCGTCGAGGACCCGGACCGGCGACTGCATCGCCGCATCAGACACGCGCGCATCCTGCTCGGGCGTCTGATCGGACCAGACTATCAATTCGCTGCCCGCTTTGGCTGCCATCGAACCTGGCAGGTAAGGCTACTTCGTCCGATCCGGCTCATTTGCAACGCGATCCGCCCCCCGAACGGCCCTGAACCAGACAACACCGCCCTATGATCGTCGATCTTTCAAGCACTGCGAAGGATGCGTTGGGGGAAGGATGCAGCGACTAAAGCGCGCATGCGCCGGACTGTCACCTGCGGGGCGCCCTTCTGCACAAGCCCCTCCGATCATGGCATCTGGAACGAATAGCGATTCTCCGGCTTCTTCCGGAGAATCGCTTTGCTGGCTCAATCCCTCCAGCCAATGTCTATGCAGGTTCCTCCGAGAGGGTCATGGTTAGCGGCCTTGCATACTCAAAGGGTTCTTCGTACAGTTAGATAAATGCCGCGCACATTGCATGTGCGAGCTACTCACGGTTGGTCGGGTAAAAGCGAGGGCTTAGAATGAACGAACCGGAACAGACCAGTCAACAGGATTCGCCCACAGAGGGCGAAAGCCCAGCCAAGAAGCCCTACGAAAAACCGGAAGCCAAGTACGAGCGCGTCTTCGAGACTATGGCCCTGTCTTGCGGCAAAGTTCAGGCGACGCAAGGCAGCTGCCGCCGCAACCGCAAAGCATCTTAGCTACCGTCGCTCGCCTCTGGCAGAATCGCACAACCGGTCCTCACTCGCCCTCACCCGCCCTCACCTTCGGCACTCTGAACAATAGTGAAGTCATGCTTGAAAGCAGGAATCTCCCCGGCCGATAGAACTCTGTGGAGATTCCCGCGTTCTATGCCTCAGGATCGCGGCTAGTTCAGGCCGGTTTGCGTGGCTTTCACCAGCGTCCCCCCCGCCTTAGTGCCATAGTAAATGCTGGATGCCTGGCTGAGACTGCTGTCATTGTCCACGATGATGCCCGTAGTTCCCCCAGCCGCAGGAAGTGCAGTCGTGACAGCAGTGACGGTAGGCGAGCCGTTCGTGATATCAAGGCTCATCACGCAACCCGCCGTTGATCCAAGGATCGTTGCCTTACAGTGATTCGTTACGCCGACAAAGAGGAAGTCCTTGCCCAGCGCCGAGTTGTAATACTCGGTCACAGGTGAGGAATCCGCACTGCCGCCGCTAGTTAACGTTACGTTGGTCTCTCCGGTCGCAGTGATTCGTCCGGAGTTGAACCCTATGCCGTAAAGAGTAGGCTGCGTTCCAGTGGCGCCGGTCCCCGCAACATACATCTGCGGGATTCCCGTTCCTGTATAAAACGCATTGTTGAAGTCCGGAGTGTAGGGCCCGGAGTAGGTCGTATTCGCCGTCCCAACACTGATCGACGTGCTCGTTTTGAACGTCGTCGGTGTCTGCACCACGATGGCATTCGTGCCGTTTGAATTGAACGTAGCGTAGACCATCTGGGCGGAACTATCCAACACGACAGCGTTTTCTGATGTCGCCCCAGAACCCACCACAGTTCCGTAGTTGATGGCACCCGAAGTCCCGCTATCCAGGACGTAGTCAATCCGTCCATTGCTGTCAGTGAAGAACACTTTCTTCGAGACTGAGTCAAACACCGGTGTAGACGGAACAGCGTTGATTGCTATGCTCCACACGATCGCAGGAGCCGACGTGCCGCTGAAAACGTTACCAATCTTGTAAAGGTAACCCGAGCCGGTGCCGGTTCTACTATATGTCGTAACGTAAGCAACATCGCTTGCATCGTTCGCGCTGAAGACGACAAATGGCGCAGTCGTCGAACTCTGTGTTGTAACTCCGGCGTCCGGCGAGAGCAGCACTCGTTGATCGACCGCATTGTTACCGGTGCCGGGAACCGCAGCAGCCGTCGGACTCGTCCCGTTTATCCCGGTGGTTCCTAAAGTGAGGCTATGAAAGTAAGAGCTCCCGCTCCCGATATTCTCCACAAACGCCAGGCGCTTGCCGTCTTGCGAGATTGACACGTCGGCCGGCACCTGCCCAGAGCCTGACGCGTACGAGAACGCTACGGTAGGCGCAATAACAGCGCAATATCCGGACCCGTTTGGTGCGCTGTAGATGTTGTTGTATCCAACAAGATTAGCCTGCCCGCCGGAAACACCGTTTGCCTGTATCCCCATAACAACATAATCGCTGACGCAGTTTGGCGTCGCATTAACGTCGAAGACGAACTTAGCGGGGTATGTGATGCCACCTCCCGGAGCGGGCGTGAGTGAAGCGGGAGAACCGGTCAGAGTTCGTCCGGTATTGTCATAAAACTCGTAATTGTTTACGCTGTTACCCCAAAGATTTATCTCTAGAGTGGAATTCAGGAAGAGAAGCCCCTGCCCATCCAGTAAAGGGTTAGTTGTCGGATACAGCAAGTTGTTATAGCTAAAGTATCCGCTCGGAGAATTACTGGGAGTCGTATAGGGCGCCTTTGCGGGGTAAAGCACGTACGAACCAATATCCTGGCCCGCTGTAACCGTAAGCGTCCCTATGGTAGCAGCGTAGGTTCCATTCAGTTGGTCCACAGTATTTAAGGTTGCCATAGCCCGACTCCACACCAATTGTGAACGAGAAGTCGAAGATCGGATCAAAGCTGGTAGAGCCCAACGTGACATTCCAGTCTCGTTCCGCAGCACCTTTCGTTGTCTTCGCGTTGGGCCGCGGGTGCCCCCTCCACCATACCTCAGGGTGCCGAATGTACCACTCGTGCGCCCAACGCGGGTCATTCTGTATGCCCGCCATGTCCATGAAGTTCGTGGGATGAGAGTGCACCAGGTGGTGGTGTGTCCAATCGGCCACCACGCCAAGAGGAGCGTGTTGCTCAGTCACTTGGGCGTTTGAACAGATGGAGCCGATCGACAGAGCTGCCGTGGCAAGTGTGCGTGGTAACGAGAGGCGTGTCCTGCGGTTCATTCTTTGAAGCTCCTGAATCTGGAGTAAAGGTCTGTATCCAAACTGAGCCCAGCACCATTGCTCAGGAGGCCAAGGGGAACAGATTGATCTGTTCGTGCCGAATTCGATATCAGAGTAACCGCGGACTATCGTCCACGGTATAACACCTCCGTAGTACCACCTCCCCCCAACAGCGTACGTACTTGCGACAACCCGGCTAGGTCTTATTCACAACGGAGGCCACGCGCACAGCGTGGGTCCCACAGGCCGGCGTTTCCTGACCCGGAAGTGGTAACGACACCTCGTGTCCCCGGGCAGTACTTTGAAGGTGGTTCCCCAGCAGGGGGAGTTTCTTACCGGGAAGAGAGTTGCATGAATTCGTTAGATGACCACCACGGAGCTACACCCGATAACGAAGAGGATGCCGCAAACAGAAAGCCCTACGAGAAGCCCGAAGCGAAGTATGAGCGCGTGTTCGAAACGATGGCGCTCTCGTGCGGTAAGGTCCAGGCAACCCAAGGAAGCTGCCGTCGCAATCGGAAATCTTCATAAGTAGGGACAAGGTGAAACAGGTGGACTTGCGGCGTAGTGCATGCTGTGAATTAGCATTGGATGTAGTTCGTACGTCCGGCGAAGCGCAACTCAAACTCCTTGGGACCAGCATGATTCCAGCGGTGTGGCCCGGTGATGTAGTTACGGTAAAGCGCCGCGCCTTAGTTGATCTCAGGCCGGGAAACATCGTCCTTTGCCACCGGGAAGGATCCCTTATCGCTCACCGCGTCAAGCGCCTGTCCCCTACCCATCTTATGATGCGCGGGGATTCACTTTCTCAAACGGATGAACCTTTGCCACACTCCCAAGTCATTGGCCAGGTGGTTGGGATTCAACGCAAGGGCCAGCCGGTCTCGCTGACGCGCTCCACTCGGCATCGCGTGGTCTCCTGCCTCATCCGGAGGTCCGACCTACTGGCCCGGATGACGTTGCGCATCGGCAGCGACCTTTGGAGCGCCCCGAACACGGCTGCAACTCGCGAACGGGCGGCGGCACGCCATACTGCAAACCCGCTTCGCGTACTCAAGCGAACCTTCGCGTAGAGTTGTTTGCGTTCCGAATACATCAAGGCAAACCTGCAGGCACTTGCTAGCAATTCCGGTAAGCTAAAGGCAACGATGCAAACCTCCCCAGGTGGAACTCGCCACAACGCTATTATCGAGATCGGAGGCATTCCGATCCGCCTAACAACCAGCGATCCCGAGTTCATCACTATCCTCCAGTCTCGTTTCGGCGATTTCTTCACCTCTGAAGCAACGCCCGAGTTTGAGTTCCTCATGGATTTGGTACCACCGGACCAATTTGATCCTGATGCGGACGCAGAGGTTTGGCTCGACAACGGGGAGTGGCATATGCAGCGCGGGGATTTTCTAGCACGCTGGAACCCAAGGGAGCGCAAAGGCCTCATCCGCCAGTCTCCCAACCCGCACTCCATTGACTCCGTTCTTCGCCTTGTCCACACCCTGCTGCTCGCCCCGAAAGGCGGGTTCCTGCTGCACGCCTCTAGCGGCATCCGCAACGGCAAGGCTTTCCTCTTCTCTGGAGTGTCGGAAGCCGGCAAAACGACGATGGCGCGCCTTGCACCTTCCGATGTCACACTGCTGACCGACGAGGTGTCCTACATACGCAAGATCGATGCACAGTACACTGCTTACGGCACCCCGTTTGCAGGGGAATTTGGCGAGCCCGGCCAGAACATTTCGGCGCCAATCGCAGCACTGTACCTTCTACGGAAGGCGTCCGAAAACACAATCTCAACAGTGAACCCTGCGGAAGCAATCCGGAGACTTATGCGTAACGTACTCTTCTTTGCGCACGACAAAGAACTTGTGCACCTGGTTTTCGCGTCGGTGTGCGCGTTCGTAGAAGCCGTGCCTATCTACCAACTTTCATTTTTTCCTGACCAACGCGTTTGGGAGCTCATCGGATGACGAAGGCACTTTCCAGCGGCTCTTACATAGCCAAGAGCCCTGCCACCGCAGCTCGCCTCTTGGGCGACGAGACCATCATCATGTCAACCGTGGACTCTACCCTCTTCTCCCTGAACGCGACAGGCACAGTTATTTGGGAGGCGGCCGACGGCCAGACTCCACTCTCGTCGATCATCGAGGAAAAAGTCTGTGCAACCTTCGCGGTCGGTCCAGACGAAGCCCGCCTGGATGCCCTAGCATTCGTCGAGTCCCTCGCAGAACATGGCATCCTTTTAGTCTCCGATCTCCCGATCCAGCAAAAGGAGGCCGTATGAGTCTGCTTGACGAGATGAACCACAAAGCCACTGCACTCGGCATCCCGCTGAGCGCCCACTTGGACATCACGTGGCGCTGTAACGAGCGTTGCGTCCACTGCTATCTCGACCATGACGCCCCCGGCGAGATGACCACCGCAGAGATCAAATCCATTCTCAAGCAACTCGCCGAAAGTGGCACTTTCTTCCTGAGCATCAGCGGCGGCGAACCCCTCCTGCGGCGAGACTGCTTCGAGATCCTCGAGTACGCGCGAGCCCTGCGGTTCAATGTGAAACTAAAAACCAACGCAGTCATGATCGGCTCGAAAGAAGCCGCCCGCCTGCTGGAACTCGGCATCGAGCAGATACAAATCAGCATCTACTCCGACCGCCCCGAAGTCCACGACGCCATTACCAAGCTCCCTGGATCGCTCCGCCGCTCCATTGCAGCCATACGGCGCCTCACGGACCAGGGCCTGAAGATCTCCATCACCAACGTCCTGATGAAGCAGAACCTCCAAAATGCCAAGGGCGTCCAAGCACTTGCCCAGGAACTCGGAGTGGCCTACGTGATGGACCCAACCATTACGCCAAAGCTAAACGGCGACCGCTCCATCATGGACCTCGGTATCTCAGGCAAGGACCTCCAGGACGTCTTCCACACGGAAGAGTTTGTCGGCAGCGTCGGCGAATACTGTGCCCCCACTACCACCGTCGACGACGACGTGCTCGACGGCTACAGCTGTAGCGCTGGGCACACCCTGGTATACATCTCTCCCTTCGGGGACGTCTTCCCCTGCGTCCAATTCCCGATGCCTTGCGGCAACCTCCGCACGCAACGCTTCGACGAGGTCTGGAAACAGTCTCCCGCTCTCACCGAACTTCGTACCGTCCAGGTCCGCGACCTCCCCACCTGCTCCAAGTGCAGCCACGTCGCAAGCTGCACGCGCTGCCCTGGTCTCGCCTACATGGAAGGCAATATGCGCGGGCCGTCCACCGCAGACTGCGCCAAATCCGAAGCTCGAACAGCCCCCTACCCACTCCCGCCGGCCACGACACTCGTCCAGATCAGCGGCATCCACGCTCAGAATTAGACGCCGCACCGATCCCCACCCGCAAAAGATCGTTGACACCGCTTCTCCTCCCTTCTTGAGTGAGGTAGCTACCTCACTCAAGAGGCAAGGGGCTGAGGCGCGCCCAGACCAAACTACTGGGCATCAGCCGCATCCAACGGGTACATCCTTCATCATGGAGGCGACCCGTGGATATCAAGATGTTAGTCTCGACCCTCAAGCAGAGTTTCACGGATTGGAACGACGACAACGCCCCCCGCCTGGGTGCAGCCCTCGCTTTCTACACCATCCTGTCCATCTCGCCCCTTGTCATTCTTGTGATTGCAATTGTGTCTTTCGTCTTCGATCGAGCGAGCGCTCAGACGCACCTGCTCGATCAAGTGCAATCCCTCATGGGTACTGATGGCAGAGTCGCAGTCCAATCCATGCTGGTGAGCGGAGGAAAGGCATCCTCGGGGATCGCGGCGACACTCATTGGGCTTGTGACGTTACTCTTCGGAGCATCCGGGGTGTTTGGCGAGTTGCGGTCGGCACTCAACACAATCTGGGACGCCGATCCGAAGGCTCATGCCGGCATCTGGGGCATGTTACGGGAACGTGTGTTTTCGTTTGGCATGGTGTTTAGCGTCGGTTTCGTCCTGCTCGTTTCGCTGGTCGCGAGCGCAGGACTCGCGGCTCTGACCAAGTTCTTAGGCGGCCTTGTCCCCTTACCACCCTTCATCCTTGCTTCGTTCGACTTCCTCGTCTCCTTCGTCGGAATTGCGATTCTGTTTGCTCTAATCCTGAAATACGTGCCTGAGGCTGAGGTTCGGTGGAGCGACGTTAGAATCGGCGCGATTGCAACCGCATTGCTGTTCACACTGGGCAAGTCGCTGCTGGGTCTCTATCTCGGAAAGGCCAGCCCGGGATCGGCGTACGGGGCAGCAGGGTCACTTGTTGTCCTCGTGATCTGGATCTACTACTCCGCGCAAATCTTCTTCTTTGGAGCCGAGTTCACCCATGTTTACGCCATATCAAAACGAATGGCTCCTAATAATACGGCGGCGGTCTCGGGCAAAGTTTTCGGCGGCGATGAACGCTCGAATACGAAATACAAATGAGTTAGCAGGTTCTCTCGCACACCTGCTAGGCCTTCATCGCTGGGTGCGGCCGCCAACACCTTCATTGTGCGACGTGACGGCATTCACTTCAGCTCGCGTGGGCATAGACGGTGCAGTTCCACGGCGAGTCACGGATATGCCGGCCACGGTACACCCGAAACTGACTGCATCAACGATGCTCTGGTGCTCCGATAGTGCAACCGCAAGTGCACCATTGAAGGCGTCCCCCGCACCTGTTGTATCTACAACCCGGCCTGCGTCGATAGCCGCAACATGCTGAAGAGTCTCGTGGTTTTTTATAAGGGCACCTCGGGCGCCCAGTGTAAGTATCACAGTGCCAACTCCACGTCTGAGGAGAAGGTCCGCGGCGTCCTCTGCATCCTGCAATGTCTCGATACGCCTGCCAGTCAGAACTTCCGCTTCCGTCTCATTTGGAGTAAGGAAGTCGCAAAACTTGAGCACCGCGTCGGGAAGGTTGCACGCAGGCGCGGGATTTAGGATTGTCTTCACGCCAAGCCGGCGAGCCAGTTCTAAGCCGTACAACACAATCGGAACCGGCAGCTCGAGCTGTGTCATAAAGACCGAGGAGCGGCGAATCTGTTCAGTTGCCGCATCGATTTCCTCTGTAGTAAGAGCATTAGCTGCGCCTGGCGTGACCACGATAGCGTTGTTACCACTTACGTCGTCAACAATGATGGCTGCCGCTCCCGTGCCGTGATCGGGGGACGTTATTAGGAAGCGTGTGTCCACGTTCTCCGCCGCGTACATGTTTTTGGCGATGCCGCCGAACGCGTCATCACCGATCTTCGAGATAAACGCTACGTTGCCGCCCAGCCGAGCTGCAGCCACGGTTTGATTCGACCCCTTGCCACCGGGACCCAGCCTGAAATCCAAACCGAGGATGG
This sequence comes from uncultured Acidobacteriaceae bacterium, assembly GCA_963791875.1. Classification (GTDB taxonomy): domain Bacteria; phylum Acidobacteriota; class Terriglobia; order Terriglobales; family Acidobacteriaceae; genus Edaphobacter. The sequence goes on along the minus strand of CAWBUI010000011.1, from coordinate 447,548 downwards.
TTTCTCCCCAGACCGGAAGCTTAGGTGTGCGGAAGGCTACATCGGCTACAAAAATCCCCATGATCGTAATCGGCTCTGCAATCATCTTTCTTCTCTCCGAATCACACTGATTAGCTGCTCTCTAGTTCCCGCACACCTCGGCTACGCACGCGATGGCCTCAGCTGCTGGCTTCCGCAATTGTGCTCGTGCTGAACGCTGCCTATCAATCCGATTGACACCAACACTGGTGAAGTGTACGCTGACCGTCATCAAGTTTGAACCGTTTCAAAGAAGAAAGATTCCAAGCGCGAGAAACGCTCCAGTGACGCTCTCTAGGGTATCTCTTTGTTTATCGATCTTTCTGTCCCACTTGGCCGCGCCGCTTGGGGCGCAAAGGCTGAAAGTCATCGTCGATCAGGATGCGAGAGGTCCGGCGTCTACAGACATGAACTCGATCCTTATGTTTGCCCAGTCGCCAGATGTGGATGTCCTCGGCGTCACCATCGTGACCGGCGACCAATGGGTAAAGGAGGAAACCGCGCATACGCTGCGCGCCTTGGAAATAGCCGGACGGCCAGACATCCCAGTTATCCCCGGGGCAGAGGGGCCACTCATTAATTCAAAGGAGGAGTCGGAGGCCTGGGAGCAGCAATTCGGCACACTGAACTTCAAAGGAGCATGGACACCTCGGTCCTATCATGCACCCAATATCGTGCCGGAATTAGAAGAGGGAGTTCCGGCCACGAAGGCAGTGAACGAGCATGCTGTCGACTTCATTATTCGAATGGTCCACAAATATCCGGGGGAGGTCACCATATGGGCCGGGGGCCCGCTCACCAACATCGCGCTCGCGATTCGTAAGGATCCCCAGGTTGTCCCTCTATCGAAGCAGTTGATCCTCATGGGTGGCGGACTGGACGTGGCCTTGGCAGGAATCCAGCGTGAGAACGGTAGGCGGGAATTCAACTGGTGGTTTGACCCGGAAGCCGTTCGGATTGTCATGAGTGCTCCGTGGAAGAAGATCACAATGACGCCCAATGATGTCTCAATCAAGACCACCCTTTCGGCGGAGCTACAGACCAGAATTTCTAAAGCGGATACTCCGTTGACCCACTACCTGGCCCAATACACTCGGCCAGGCGGGTACATGTGGGACGAGATCGCCGTCGCTGCAATGCTCGATCCCAGCGTCATAACCGAGCAGAAGGAACTCTACGTCAATATTGATATCGACCACGGCGCGAGCTACGGGCAGACGATCTTCGTGGATAAGACAGTCAAAGTCCCGTCGTGGTGGCGGTTGACAACGGTCCAGTTCGACTTGGATACGAAAAAGTTCTACGACATGTACGTGCAACTCATGACTGCCCCTTCTGGTTCTGGCAAACCCAGTGCGGAATAGGTGGAGACGTGAAGAGTCCGATGGTTCAGTATGGCGCGGTTCGGAGTGTATACGTGAAAGTTATCCGCAATCTTTGTTCGCCGGTTACGGTCCTGGTCTTTGTCTGTAGCGTCCCCCAAAGAACGCTCGCACAAGCCATGCCGCCGATAGGCTCGAGGCCAGCCATAAAGGTGATCTTTGACACGGACTTCGTCGTTCCGCCGCAGGACGACGGCACAGCCTTGATCCTTGCGTTGCATTCACCGGAGTTACAAATTTTAGGAGTCACGACCGTTGCAGGTAACGACACAGTTCAGCGCGGTACCGCAGACGCGCTTCGCGTGCTTGAGATAGCAGGTCGCACTGACGTGCCCGTCTACCGGGGAGCGAACCGCCCCTTGCTCCACATTAAGTCAGACTGGGCGACAACCGTACATGGGAAGTGGTGGTCAGACGAGCCGCCGCCTGTGCCGCCAGGAGGCTTCGCTAAAAGACAGGCTGAAAAAGAATCGGCCGTGGACTTTCTCATTCGCACTGTGAATGCAAACCCGGGTCAGATCACGATATTGGCCTTAGGGCCGTTGACCAACATAGCGATGGCACTACGCCAGGATCCGGATTTCGCTCGAAACGTCAAGAAGCTCGCGATTATGGGCGGTGCAGTGGCATCGTTACCTGGCGGTGGAGGCAATCTAACGCCCAATGCGGAGTTCAACATCTGGGTCGATCCCGAGGCGGCGTGGACCGTTATTCATTCGGGAATCCCGATGGTGTTCACCCCATTGAACGTAACAAGTAAAACGAACTTCTCTAAGGAAGCATATGACCGAATTGTGGCGATCGATACACCTATTACTCGCTTGATCAAGGAGCGCATGGAGCCGATGTATGCAAAAGATCCAACTCGACGTAGCAGCATGTACGACCAGCTCACCGTTGCAAGCTTGATCGACCCGACACTGGTGAAGACGACCGACGTTTACCTGGACGTAATCACCACTCATGGCCCGGACTATGGCACAACTGTGGGCGGCACGAGGATCTGGGAGGGCGGGGAGACCAGCGTCAAAGTTCCGATCCAGGTTGACGTCGACAATGATCGCTTTCTGAAGATGTTTATCGCGAGGGTCACAAAACGTTAGGCGTCCTTGATGTCCTACGCAGCTTCGACCTCGCCTATCCTCTGTGGCAGCGATGGATGCACATCGCGAACATGCCGACCTCGGTGAAGCGAGAGTGAAGAATCGTGAAGCTACAATAAGGCTATCTCTCTGAACGCGGGCACCCTAATACGTGAAAAGGGCAATAACCACAAAGAACATTGCAGAACTCGCAGGAGTCTCTGTCGGGACAGTGTCACATGTGCTGAACGGTTCTGCCGGTGTTAGCAAGGAACTGCAGAAGAGAGTCCATGAGGTCGTGCGCAGGCTTGATTACCAGCCGAGCCAGTTAGCGCGGGGCCTTCGTCGCCGGTCGACAGACCTGCTGGGCGTGATCATTCCCGACATCACCAATCCCTATTTCCCGCGAGTCGTTCGCGGGATTGAGGATGTCGGCTACAGAGAGGGGTTCCGGCTCGTCTTATGCAATACCGACAATGACCCAGAGAAAGAAGTAAGCTACTTCAATGATCTCCGCTCATTTCACCCCGCCGGGATCATCGTAATTCCGTCCGAAGCGAGCACAATTGAGAAGGATATCCCGCGTGGCAATTTCAAGATCGTGTTCGTCGATCGCTGTCCCGCCTGGTGGTCCGGCGATGCTGTAGTGGCCGACAATGAGGACGGTGGCTACCAGGTCGGGCGTTATCTCACCAGCATCGGCCATACGTCATTGGCTGCAATCGGGGGTCCGCACAATGTTGAGACCGCACGCGATCGACTGTGCGGCTTTCGTCGCGCTCTTGCAGAAGCCAAGGTGAAGCTCCCTTCCAAATACGTACAAGAAGCGGCGTTCAACAAAGAGGGCGGTTATACCGCTGCGCTACGGCTGCTTTCTCTGTCTCCGATGCCAAGGGCCATCTTTGCTGCAAGTGACACACTAGCCATCGGTGCGCTCGCAGCGGTCCAGGAGTTGAAACTTCGTTGCCCGGAGGACGTCTGCGTCGTCGGGTTCGACGACTTGGAGTTTTCGGAAGTCACCCAGCCATCACTCACGACGGTGTTCCAGCCAGCGTATGACATGGGCGTGCTCGCCTGCGAAATGCTACTCAGCCGTGTTCGTGGATCGGACCATCCGCCAGAAAAGCGGATTGTTCCCACCGAATTGCGCATTCGAAACTCAGTTTGCTCGCTCTTGTAAGTGCTCCCAGAGCAACTCGGGAAACAGATTGACAACTTACAAGCGGTTTGGTATCGATTGAAAGCTTTCAAAAACCGGCAAGTGAGGCCTATGTTCGAACCGAAAACCTACGGCGTCCAACTCGCGTTGATGATCACGAGCATGTGCTGTTGGGGGTCATGGGCCAATACTCTGAAGCTGACCCCCGGCTGGCGTTTCCAATCCTTTTACTGGGACTATGTCGTTGGACTGTTCCTAGCCTCGCTGGCGTTCGGCACCGCTCTCGGCGGAGGCGCTGATTTTTGGCATCGTCTAGGCACCCCGTCTGCCCTGGCGATCGCCTATGCGCTCCTTTCCGGCGCGATCTTTAACGCCGCCAACGAGCTTCTAGTTGCCGCAATCGACCTTGCGGGCTTGGCCGTTGCGTTTCCGATTGGTATCGGCCTCGCGCTTGTGATCGGCGTGCTGCTGAATTACATCCTCGCTCCGGCAGCTAATCCCGTCCTCCTGTTCGCAGGCGTGGTGTTAGTAGTGATTGCAATCATTGTCGATGCGATGGCATTTCGACAGCGCGAACTAGGTAGCGCAGCCGTCTCGAAGAAGGGACTCTACATCAGCCTTCTCTGCGGTGTCCTGATGGGGGTTTTCTATCCGTTCTTGACGAGAGCCATGCAAGGTGCCCAAGCGCTCGATGCGTACACAGCGGTCCCGTATTTTGCCGGTGGGGTAGCACTTTGCGCGCTTCCGCTCAACTGGTGGCTGATGAAGAAGCCATTCTCCGGCGTTCCCGTGGACTTGTCCAACTACCTGACTGCCCGGCGGGTCTGGCATATCTGGGGCGGATTCGGCGGTCTCATCTGGTGCGCGGGCCTAACCGCGAATCTGATTTCATCGCGTGCGCAAATGGTGGGGCCGGCCGTCTCCTATGCAATTGGCCAGGGTGCGACCATGATCTCCGCTGCGTGGGGCGTGTTCATCTGGAGGGAATTCCGAAATGCGCCTAAGGCTGTGAACGTCCTCCTTCCCCTGATGTTCGTGTTGTTCATTGCCGGCCTGAGCTTGATCGCGCTTGCTCCCACGTGGCGCTAACCACTGTGGCAACCGACCAGATAATGGAGAAGAAACAAGGCAACAAGCGCCCAGGCGACAGGCTTGATCCTCCTGATGTCCCCTTCTAGTGCCATCACCCCGGTGGTCATAATAAAGCCAAGCGCCAATCCGTCACTGATCGACGTAACCGTCATCAGCAGGACTGTTAGCAGAGAAGTCGCTCCGACCAGTGTGTCCCGCAAGTCGATATCAGCCAAACCCTGCAACATGAACGCGCCGATCACAACCAGCGCGGGCGTCGTGGCAACTGTTGGGATAATGAAAATGACGGGTGTTAAGAAAAGAGACAGCAGGAAGCAAATGCCAACCGTGAGGCTGACCAGGCCGGTCCGACCACCCTGCTCAACCCCGGCGCCAGACTCCAGGTAGATGATGGCGGTAGTGCTGCCGAGCAGGGCAGCACCCGAAGCAGCAAGTGCGTCCGCTGACAGTGCTTGTCGCAATTTAGGGAGGTTACCCTCGGCATCATTCAGGTTGGCACGTTCTCCAATCGCGAACAGAACTGCCATCGCAGAGAAGATGTCAGTAAAGAACAGAGCCATAACAATCGGAATGGATTGGCCAAGATGATGCCAGAACCAGCCGAGATCCAACCGGAACGCTACTGCGGCGATAGAATTCGGCCAAGAAAAGATATGTAACGGAATTGAGGTTATCCGTCGACGCCCTATCTCACCAGGAAGTACCATCCCGACCACTGTGACCGCCAGAATGGACCACATCAAGGCGCCAGGAACCTTCCTACGGACCAACGCGATTGCTCCAATGATCCCTCCAATCCCAAGCAGAACCGTTGGGGACGATATGTGGCCAAGCGCAACCATAGAGCGCGGATTGGACGTTACGATGCCCGCATTTTTGAGGCCAAGAAACGCGATGAATAGCCCAATCCCCGCGCCGGCTGCTTTTTTGAAGTAAGCGGGAAAAGCCGCGATGATGGCTCGGCGTAGGCCGCTGACGGAAACGAACAGGAACAATAAACCCGCATAGAACACCAACCCCAATGCTGCGGGCCACGGTATGTGCATTCCCTCGCATACCTGGACAGCAATATAAGCATTCGTACCCAAGCCGGGTGCCATCGCCAGAGGGTAATTCGTCCGCATGCCCATCACTACGCAGAACAGAGCCGCAACTACAGCCGTCGCAGTGATCAAAGATCCCCGATCCATGCCTGCCCCAGACAGCACCAAAGGGTTTACAACGAGTACGTAGGACATCGTCGTAAACGTGGTCAGGCCCGCAAAAACCTCGGTACGGACAGAGGAGCCACGTTCAGACACACTGAACGATCGGTCCAACCATCCCGAAAGCCGTTCTGTACGCCGCGGCAGGTTAGTTGATCCGACTTGAGACATCGAGTGCTCCTTCCTCCGCTGCCGGCAGTCAGGGTTGGCGGAAGCAACTGACTAGCAGGCAGCCGAGTTCCCTAACCCGCTGCGAAAGACCGGCATATTCTGCGCTTTCTTTTAGAGCTACCCTTTGCTATCGAATGAGCGGAAGAGCTCACCCCGCACTGCCTCGGAAACCTATACGCTACCGGAACCCGACTCGCTAGACCACTTTTTTGTTGACGACTGATTTAGGAAAGCGGTACATTTCGCGTGCGCCTGAAACGTTTCAAAGTAGCTCACGGAGCGTAAGATGAAACGCAGCTTAGCTGGAGTGATCTTCATCGTTCTTTCGCTGTTCCCAGCACGAAGTTACTCGCAGGCTGCCGGATCGATCTCTGGACTGATCGTGGACGCCACCGGCGCAACAATTGGTGAAGCACAAATCATCGTCACAAACCAGGGCACCAACGTAGATCGTGCGGCGATAGCGGATAGTGCGGGCTATTTCTCCCTCACGCTGCTTCCAATCGGCACGTACTCAGTCAAGGTGACAAAGACCGGATTTGAGCCCACAGCTCTGAAGGACATTGTCCTGGAAGGTCAGCAGAACGTCCGGCTGGAGTTCAAGCTGCTCGTGGGCTCGGTTGTCCAGTCCATAGATGTGACAACCGCGGGAGCATCTGCCGAAGTGCAGCGCGTAGACGCCACGTTAGGCCAGACGATCCACGCGGAGCAAGTGGACAATCTGCCGCTCAACGGCCGAAATTTTGTTCAGCTCGCATTGCTGACTCCGGGCACAACTAAGAGCGACAATCCAGGCGATTTTCTCAATGCCGGCACCAGCAGCGAGGTCTCTTTCCGCGGCTCTGTCTCCCTGTCTGTGCAGGGCATGCCCGAAAGCACAAACGACTGGAGATACGATGGTGTCGATAACAACGAACTCACCGCCGGAGGCGTTGGCTTTGTACCGCAGATCGATGCTATCCAGGAGTTCAACGTGCTCACGTACAACTACTCTGCGCAATACGGTAGCCGTGGAGGTAGTACTGTCCTCGTGAGCTCGAAATCGGGAACTAACGCCTTCCACGGCACTGCGTTTGAGTTCATCCGCAATGACTTTCTTGACGCCCGCAACTACTTTGACCCGGCTAAAAAAGGTAAATACCGGCAAAACGAGTTCGGCGGCTCAGTCGGCGGACCGGTCTGGAAGGAACGGATGTTCTTCTTCCTTGATTATCAAGGCAATCGAGTCCGACAGGGTGCGCCGATTCTGAGCACCATCCCGACTGACGCGCAATCGCAACAACACATCTTCAACAATCCCATCTTCAATCCCCTGCCGTATGGGTCGGGAACGCGTGCAAGCTACTACAACGCCTCGATCAGCGCGTATCAGATTCCAACGTCTCAGATCAGTAGTATCGGCCAGGCAATTCTCAACCTGTATCCGCGTGGCGCACCCCTCCCCGGAACGAATGGTTTTCCCGCGGGCTTCAACTACCGCTCGAGTCCAACCCGCACGCTGAACGATGATGAGTGGGACGTCCGAGTGGATAATCAACTTCGCACCGCCGACCGTTTATTCGCGCGGTTCAGCTGGGACAATGCGAATCAGTTCAATCCTTCAGGGCTGCCAGGTCTCGGCTCGAGGAGTACATTCGCAAGTACGACCAACTTCACAACCCACGCCCGCAACATAGCTCTGTCCGAGACCCACGTCTTCTCATCCCGTCTCGTCAATCAGCTGACCGCCGGTTATAACAAGGACTTCAACTACATACGCGGCATTGGGTACGGCACGAACGCAGCGTCAGACCTGGGCATTACCGGAGCTAACCTGGGAGACGTCACCACCTCCGGGATGACCCTCATCTCAATCACAGGCTTCAATCCAATCGGAGACCGGAACTACTCTCCCTATCAGGGTGGCACGTCCATTTACCACTTCTTTGACTCCCTGACGCTCGTGAAAGGCAATCACACCCTTGTAGTCGGGTTTGACTTCAGGCCACAGCAGATGAACGGTCTCGGAGAAACGTACTTCCACGGGCAGATGGGTTTTACGAAGAACTTCACAGCGCAAGTCGCGTCGAATGGCAGTTTTCCAGCCAGCATCACGGACAATGGAATTACGGGCGCGAACGGCAACCCGGTCGCAAGCATTTTGCTTGGCCTTCCCGACAATGGAAACCGCTCAAACCAGGTTGATAGCGGCATCATCGGCCGTCGATGGAAAGAGTATCGCGGGTATGTGCAGGACAACTGGGCGCTGACCCCATCGTTAACACTGAATTTGGGAATAGCTTACGGCGTTAATACTCCGACAAGCGAAGCAAAAAGCCGTATCTCGAACTTTGATGTGGTCACCGGAAACTTCTATGTGGCTGGTAACGGCATAGCGCCTTCCGCTACTGTGCAGCAATCCGACAAATACGCAGGCATTCGTACCGATTTCTCCAACATTGAACCGCGATTTGGGTTCTCACTTAGTCCCTTAGGACCGAAGAAGAACACCGTTCTTCGTGGCGGGTATGCAATCTTCCACGATGTCTCTCATCTGGGAATCTCAAGCGGAATTCACCAGAACCCACCGTACACAAACACCTTTACCTTCCAGTCAAATGATCTTGATCCGAGTATTAACAACGGTCGTGTACTTATTCCCGGAGCGCCGAACAACGGCTTCCCCAACAACAGCGCTCCGCAAAATCCCGCGACCTACGCCGGCAGCCTGGTTGCGCAGCAGCGTGATTTCAAGCAGGGTGTAGTTCAGCAGTACAATATCAACGCGCAGACCGCAGCACGAGACGGAACTATCATCACTGTGGCGTACGCCGGGACGCACGCTTCGCGCCTGTTCAACAGCTCGGCAAACTACAACGCTGCGCCTCCCGGGAGTGGCAACAACCCTGCAGCCCGACGCCAGTATCCGCAATATCAAACAATCAACTATCTAGTTGCGAACGGATGGCTCGTGTACAACTCGCTTCAAGCGAAAATCGAGCACAGAACCCACAGTCTGTATTTGCTTGGCGGCTACACATACAGCCAGGGTATCAACAACGGTTTCGTTGAGGGCGTGAGCGCAGGAGCGGGCGCCCCATACTTCCCATTCACGATCCGTCCAAATATACCAGTGTCGGGACGCACGACGCCTCTTAGTGCGCTGGACGATCGGGGCGACTCTTCTTTGACTCTGCGCAACTCATTTAGCGCCAGCGCGATCTACATCCTCCCCTTTGGTAAGGGCAAACGCTTCTTGAATAGCGCAAACCGCGCTGTGGACGAGGCGGTCGGAGGATGGCAGGTAAATACGATCGTCATCTCTCATAGCGGATATCCGCTTCTCTTCACACAATCGACGAATACTTCAGGTGCAGGTATAACCAACCGTCCCGATGTCTTACCTAACTGCGGGCTTTACGCTGGGGCTAAGACTATATCGAAGTGGATCAACACGTCCTGCTTCGCAGTTCCCGCTGCACAACAATTCGGCAATGCACGCCGCTCCTACGGATATGGCCCAGGCCGTACCAACGTCGACCTCTCCCTCTACAAGAAGTTCCCCCTGTTCGAGAGGCAGGAGCTTGAGTTCCGAGCAGAGTTCTTCAATATCCTGAACCACTCCCAGTTCAATACGCCCGACACCGGGTTCGGCAATGCAACATTCGGCGCGATTTCTGCCACCGTTCACGAAAATCGGCAGGTGCAGTTCGCCTTGAAATATCGTTTTTGACTCTCTGCGCGATGCCGCAACTTAGCGCCTAGCGTGCAGTGAAGTACCCAATCACGTCAGTCTTCGAGGAAGATCCTATGTTTGGTGCCATCCGACGCTCCGGGTTTGCCCGTGCGGCGTCACTCGCAATGTTTACTGCGACGCTGTCGGTAGCCTTGCATGCAGAGAAGCGCCTAATCATCGCTGATCAGGACGCATCCGGTCCTGGCGGATCAGATATGATTTCGCTTCTGGTGCTGCTCCAGGCGCCGAACGTGGACCTTCTAGGCATCACGGTAGTCACTGGGGATAGCTGGCGCGATGCAGAGGTAGCACACAGCCTTCGACTTCTCGAGTTCGTCGGCCGCACGGACATCAAAGTGTATCCAGGCGCCGCGTTTCCCCTGGTTCGAACACAGGAGTGGACGCATCTCGCCGAGTCCCTCTACGGAAAAGCAACGTACAAAGGAGCCTGGTCTGACACCCGCAAGAGTGCTTGGGACGACATATCGAACCTCCGTGATGGCGCGCCTACCACCCAGCCAGCCGAAGAAGACGCTCCGCACTTCATGATCCGCATGGTTCACATGCATCCGCACCAGGTTACGATCTATGCCGCAGGTCCGCTGACCAACATCGCCCTCGCGATCCGGTTGGATCCTCACTTTGCAGAGCTGGCGCAGGAACTTGTATTGATGGGAGGCAGCGTTACTCCCATTACCGTTGAGAAGGAGTGGGTCAACGCCCCTCGGCATGAGTTTAACTTCTGGTTCGATCCAGAGGCGGCCAGCATCGCACTACAGGCGCACTGGCCCAAGATCAGCATCACGACCATCGACTCTTCCCTCAAAACGCGCGTTACACCACAGTTCCTAGCCCAACTCTCCAAGTCAGATAACTTGGTCGCCAGGTATATCGTTCGCTTCACCCGGCCCAACCCAACCGGCGTCGGCGGCTATCTGTGGGATGAGCTCGCGGCTGCGACCTGGATCGACCCGAGCATCACTTCCAAGGAGCGGTACCAATACATTGACGTCAGCACTGACCACGGACCGAATTACGGCGACGTTCTGCTCTACGAAGATAACGACAGGCCTGCGGTCACGTTACAGCGAGCGCATCTCCAATTGGACATCGACTCGGTAAAACTGAACGACCTGCTTCTCAAGCTGTTATCGGCACCCACTCCCGGTTCCCATGCCGCCGTGCCACTTCCGCCGGAAAAGTAGTCTGATGATTGTCTCGAGAGGCAAACCGATAATCAGATGAGCTCGAAACCCTGGCAGTTCGAAATCGATGCGGATACGAGATCACGTGCAGTGAATGCGGCACAAGGGATTTGTCCATTCGATCTATTAATGCGAGGCGGACAGATCGTCGACGTCATTACCGGCGAGCTCCGATTCGCCGATGTCGGTATAACCGGTTCAATAATCTCTAGTGTTCATGAGCCCGGCGCGCGTACCGATTCCAAAACTGTGCACGACCTGACGGGCAAATTCCTATCACCAGGCTTCATCGATGCGCATGTGCATTTTGAGAGCTCGCATATGTTGCCGCATCACTACGCCGCGACTGTAGTCCCACAAGGAACGACAACAGTCTTCTATGACCCACACGAACTGGCGAATGTCTTGGGCGTTAATGGAGTGCGGTACGCGATCGAAGCAAGTCGAAATCTGCCGCTACGATTCCTCTGTCAGGCCCCGTCTTCGGTGCCATCCGCGCCCGGTTTGGAGGTATCAGGAGCCTACTTTGATCGGGCTGAGATGCGCGAGATGATGTCGTGGCCCGAGGTCTTAGGTGTCGCGGAGATGATGGATATGAATGGGGTCTTACGACAATCCACGCGTATGGTAGCGATAGCCGAAGAAGGCCGCGCCGCAAGGAAGTTGATCGAAGGACACGCGCGCGGGCTGACCGGACCTCGCCTGCAGGCGTACGCCGCCGCCGGTATCGGCTCTGATCATGAGGTTACGAGCGGAGAGGACCTGCTGGAAAAGCTACGCTCGGGATTCGCAATCGAGGTCCGCGGGTCTCATGACTACGTCATTCCGTCGGTCACAAAAGTACTCGCTGAGCTGCCTCACCTCTCATCGCAGATCATGTTCTGTACCGACGATGTCCCTCCAGACGTTCTCGTCGAACGCGGGGGGATGGTCGACGTAATTCGCCGGTTCATCGCGAATGGCCTCAAACCCACGGATGCGATCAGGTTTGCGACCTTCAATGCTGCTCTTCACCTGGGCCGGCGCGACTTGGGCGTCATCTGCGCCGGCCGGATTGCCGACATTCTGGTCCTCTCAGATCTCAACGCACTCACAGTCGAGGATGTCTATGTATCTGGTAGTCACGTGGCCAACGGCAAAATGATGAAGCAATTATCCGCTCCAACCATCTCGCATCCCGAAGACACCATGAAAATTGGTTTGACTCAGATTGGCGATTTCCGGTTGAAAGTGGGGACGGCAGCTCGCAACGTTCGTGTCAGGACCATCCTGGGGGTGCGATTCAGTGAGTGGAGCGAGCGCGAGGTGGAGGCTCGTAACGGTTTCGCCGTACTGCCTGACGACCTTAATCTAATCTACGTGCAGCACCGCCACGGCAAGCACAACGATGGTTCCCATACGGCCCTGCAGGAAGGACTCCCGAAGCTCCGTGGTGCCCTCGCCACAACCTACGTTCATGACTCTCATAATTTATTTGTGATTGGAGGTAATTCCGAAGACATGAAGGTAGCTGCCGACGCGCTGATCGCGAGCGGAGGAGGAACAGCAGTGGCGCAGGACGGAAAATTACTCGCAATAATCCGCTATCCCATCGCCGGACTCTTATCAGAAGACCCGCCCGAAGAAGTAGCCAGGCAGTTCCAGGCTGTGCGAGAGGCTGCCGGCAAAGTGGCGGAGTGGAAGCCGCCCTACTGGATCTTCAAATCACTTGAAGGCATGTCTCTGGCGTGCAATCCGTTCCCTTATCTGACAGACGTGGGCCTCATCGACGGCAAGCTGGGAGAACCCGTCGCGACATCGCTGACTTAGCAAGTCCTGCACCAGTCCTCTTCGCCGGAGGGACCGCCGCCAGGCGTCTTATCCGGTGCCCCGCTGTCCTAATGTTCGGCAGGAATCAACCCTCCACAACTGCCTGCACCGCCGCACGCGCCGCAATTCCGACGCGCTCCCGGGCGTCCTCCCACCGACGTGTGAACCCCGTCAGCCATGTAGCATCCGCCTCCACCAGCCCGCGCGAACGCTCGATCTCCGGCTCAAGTGCCGCCAACGCCGGCCCTCCGGGGATCGTCCGTATTGCCACGAAGTGTGCCGCATCCAGAGACCGGCGTAACACCTCCAGTCTTGGAACGGGATATTGCGGATGCTCAGCGGTCATCAATTCCCTCACTAGATCGGCCATAGCGGCGTCATCGTACCGGCCGTCAAGTGCCTTCACGGCGCGCGAGACCACCTCGTGCGCCGTCCGAAAGCTCATACCTGTCTCCCGCACCAGAGTGTCAGCCAGTTCCGTTACCGTCAGGAAGTTCGCATTCGCGCACGTTGCCATCCGCTCCGTTAGAAACTCGATCTCTCCAAGCACGCCACCAAGCAAACGCAGCGCTCGTTCTGCATCTTCAAACGCCCCGTACACCATCGGCTGCAGGTCGTCTTCACTGTCGTTGATGTCTGTGAACGGCGTGTTGTGCAGACTCCCAAGAATCGCTTGCGCCTGCGTCATCGCCTTACTGGCCAGAACCCGAACATGCTCAAGCGGCACGGGGTTTCGCTTCTGCGGCATAATGCTACTAATCTGGACATAGCCGTCGCTCAGCCGGATGTACCCAAATTCCGCGCTGCTCCACTGGAGCAGATCTTGCGACAGGCGTCCAAGGTTCAGCATGCACACAGCCAGCATTGAGCAGCTCTCGGTAATGTAATCTACCGCGGCAATCGCGCCGTACGAGTTCAACTGCAGACCATCGAACCCCAGCAGGGACGCCACCAGCTCGCGATCAATTGGAAAGCCGGTCGTTGTGATCGCGCAGGCGCCCATTGGAGACCGGTTGACTCGGACCATTGCCTCGCGTAGCCGTTGAAAATCCCGCTCAAAGCACTCCACTATCGCCATCAGGTAGTGTCCTAGCGTCGTGGGCTGCGCCGGCTGATTGTGCGTATATGCCGGCATCAGGCTCGCCCGGTGCTCCCATGCCAACCCGGTCAGTTCCCTGCGCACCGCGAGTAGATGCGTCATTGTCCCCGCGAGCCGCTCCCGCAGTACCATCCGGTACAGCGTCAGGTCGATATCGTTCCGGCTGCGCGCCGTATGCATCCTGCCTGCAATCTCCGCCCCGCACGCTGATGCAAGCTCCCTCTCCATGAAGAAGAACAGGTCTTCAAAGCTTCCGTCGAACTCTGCGCTGCGGATCGTGTCCAGGTTTAGGCTGTCGAGCGCGCGCACGGCCGCGGCCAGCTCTCGCCGGGTCATAATCCCCTGCTTGCCCAGCATCAAAATGTGCGCGTACTGAATCGCCAGCAAAGGCGTCAGGAAGTACTTCTTGGCGTCCGTGAAGATCTGCGCCAGCACTGTGTCGCGATAAATCGGTGCCGGGAACTTCGACGTGCGTGACGCGTCTGCCAACGCAATGCCCCTCTCGAATCGACCACCAAAGCTACGCACGCGCTGGATGGAGGACGGCAAATGGTCCAGTTCCACGCCCTTCGTCCGCGCGCCTGAAGTTAGAAGCGAACGGCGACGCCCCACTGCACGATGCGTGCCTCCAGCACGGAGCTGCGCACCGGAGCGTTCGCCGGCCCGTTCGCCGTACCCGCTGTGCCGGCATTCGTCACCACGCCGTTGTTTACGGCTAGACCAAACACCGGCTGCGTCACAGCGATTCCGGTCACGTTCGTATGATTGAACAGATTGTTTGCTTCTACGAACAGCGTGGTTCCAATCCGGTCGTGAATCATCGGGAAGGTGCGTGTAAAGCGCCCGTCGACCTGGTACACATTCGGCGAGCGCAACGTGTTTCTACCCACCCCGATAGGTCGGTTTACACCGGACACGGAAGAATCCCCGTTCACAGAGACCCCGGTCAGGACAGTCGCCTGATCGCCGGACGACACATTCGCCAGCAACGCGACCATATTGTGATTGACGACCTCGTTGATCAGCCGGTGGTCGAGCGAAAATGTCGGCTCGACAACCGCTGTCATATTGAATGCATTCGGCCGATTCACTATGCTGTTGCCGCGATCTCGCTTCAGGTTGGTCGTATCCTCAATCGGTACGCTCTGCTCAAACGTATTGACCTCTGGCGCATCGGAGAGCGTGTGTGACCAGGTGTAGTTGGCGTTCAACTGAATCCCGCGCGTGAGCGAATGCACATAGTTAAGCACCAGTGCATTGAAGCTCGAGTTCGCCCCCGATTCCACCTGATTGATCTGGTTGAACCGCGTATCGAGACGCGTCGCCGCACTCGCAACCGGGTTGAAGATGGGACGGCCATCCGAAAGGGTCCCAATCGGATTCACCAGGTTGATGTTGTGCTGATACTCCAGATTCCTTCCGTTCGCCATAATGTATCCGAACGTCACCGTATCGCGCCGACTGAACTCCTGGGAGAGCTGCAGCGTCGCGTTCCACGTGTACTCGTTCTTGAACGTCGGTGACACGGTTGTGACGCTCTGAGCCGGTGGAGTACCCGTCGACGAAGGCGTTCCGGGGAATGCCGGCGCGCCCGCCGGAACGGTGGCCACGCCCGCCGAGTTGCGCGCAATCGTATAGGTAAACGCACTGATGCGGTTGGAGCCATCCAGATTCAACGCGTTGAACCAGAGATTGGTCGGCGTCGCCTGGTAGAACATCCCTACCGAACTCTTCACCACCGTCCTCTCGCCAAAACGATAGGAAAGACCCACCCGCGGCGCGAAGTTGGTGTTGGGTGTGTGGAACACTCGAGAGTTTACAAACGGCGCGTTCGCATTCGCGTTCGGACTCTTGAACCGGTCATAGCGCAAACCATAAATTACTACCATGTTCTTTGTTGCCTGCCACGTGTCCTGCCCGTAAGCACCCATGAACAACGACGAATAGCCCAGCCCCGACGCATCCTGCTGGCTGTCAAACGTGGTGTACGCGTACGGGTCCACACCATTCTTCGCGTTTAGATAGTTCTGCAGCGCAGTCGCCGTGCTGGTCGCGCTGAAGGTATATCGGTTGTAGCTCTGCAGGCGCTGACGATTTTCGATCTTGGAAAGATTGAAGCCCACCTTGAGCGTATGCCGCCCCGCGACGTAGCTGAAGTTCTCGTTTCCGCTGGGCACCTTGTCAACAAAAACATCGCCCCCGCTATACGACGCGCCCAGGTTCGCGACCGACGTGATCACGATCGCCGGCCCCGTTCCGCCACTCGGCCCAGGGAAGTGCGAGTTCGTACGGTAAGGCCAAGAGAAACGTGCCTCGTTGATCGCATGATCGCTCACCGTCGTGATCAACTGTGCTCCGATCACGTGTGCGCGATCCAGAAAGTCCACGCCCGTGCTCTGCACATTGAGCCCACCTACCTGCGTGTTAAACGGAAAGTTGTTTTTGAAGTAGTTGTAGCGCACAAACAGCGAATTCTTCGGAGTAATAATCCAGTCCGCTCGACCCAGGGCAAACGTGCCGTGCAGCAGCCCTGGCGCAGCCGCCACTTGCTGCGCACTCAGGGAAAGCGCAGCGATATTGGCCGGCGTAATCGTCACCGGCGCCGGCGAACCGCGCGTCACCTTCTCATACGCGCCAAAAAAGAATAGCTTGTCCTTGATGATCCGGCCGCCCGCATTCGCCGAATAGTCCTCAAGCTCCAGGTTGGTCTTAGGCAGGCTCTTGTTCGCGAAAAACTGGTAGGCCGACGCATCCTGCCATCGCTGGATGTACTGAAACATCCCGTGCAACGAGTTTGTTCCGCTGTTCGAGATCACGTTGAACACGTTCCCGGAGGTCCACCCAAACTCCGGCGCGAAGCTGTTCGAGACCGTCTGCACCTCTTTTACATAAATATCCGCGATCGGGAACAGCCGCAGACCGATCCTATCGCTCTCCGTGTTCACCATCCCATCCATCTGGTAGTTGATCCGGTCGAGCAGTCCGTTCGTATTGATCGTCCGCGGAATGCCCAACTCGGGATTAGGGTGTCCGCTCACACCCGGCTGAAACAGGATGAAGTTGTAAGGGTTCCGCGACGTCAATGGCAGGTTTTGAACCTCCCGCGTGTCGAGTGTCCGTTGCAGGTTCAGCGTGGAAGGATCGATGCCTCCCGCCTCTGCTGTGACCTCCACCTCCGTCGTCGTGGCCCCGACTTTCAGCGTCGGGTCAAGGGTGAGTTCCTTGCCCGCATTCAGAACAATCGACTGGTAGTCCACGCTCGAAAAGCCCGGCTTGGTCACGGAAATCTTGTACGTCCCGAGCGGGAGATTCAGCAGTACAAAGGACCCCGACTCGTCCGCGGTAACTGTCTTCGAGTACCCCACATCGATGTTCGTTACCGACACCACAGCCCCGGGAAGCGACGCCCCCGACTGATCCGCAGCACGCCCACGGATCGTTCCGTTGATCGATTCAGACTGCGCCGCCGCCGCACCCGGCGACGCCCCCAGCAGAGTTGCGGCCAGAACGACGGACACGATGGATCTGCGAATATCGAAGAGCACGGTAACAGCCTCCTGGTGAATGGTTGCGGGCCCATCTTGGCCGGTGTCCCGCAAACCCTGACATCCTGAACCGACAAACAGAAAAGAGAGGACTTACTAATACACGCTTAAAAAGTCCGGAATGCAGAGAGGCTATGGCCTCAAGTCACCCCGTGTCAACAGAAAAGCGGATCTAGTTTTCAGCAGGTACCGCGCCCGTAAGCCCCGACGACCCGCCCCATGCCTACACCGCCAGCAGGGTCTCCTGTACTGCGGCGAGGCTCAACGAAACGGCACCATGCAACTGGGCCTGGGTCCCCAGACTGCTCGACCGCAGCGACGGCTGCGCCAATTCGTGCCGCTGCACCAGCTTTTCCGTCGCACGGCAAAGCTCCGCATGCGATCCCACACCGCCGCCCAACACCACCACCTCCGGATTGAGCAGCAGCGAAATATCCGCAATCGCCTCCGCCAGAAAGCCCGAAGTGTACCGGACGACCTGCCCGGCCTTCCGATCCCCCTCCGCCGCAAGGTCGAAGATCCCCGTCGCCTTCAAACTCCTCAGCGCCTCGCCCGTAGTCTCCTTCCCCTTGCGGCTGTCCACTCGACCCTCCCGGTCCAGGATCCTCCGCCACTCGCGCTCGATTCCTTCGCCCCCAATCACCTGCTCCAGTTCTCCCAGCTCCCGCACCTTCATCGGCCTGCGCTTCTTCCCGCTCACCCCCAGGTATCCAATCTCGCCGGCGCTCCAGCGCGCTCCGCGATGCAGGCGCCCATCGAGGAAGATTCCCGCACCCACGCCCGTGCCCAGTGCGATGAACACAAAGTCCCGCACACCCTGGGCCGCCCCACGCCAGTACTCGCCCACAGCTGCCAGGTTGGTGTCGTTATCCACATGACAAGGAATGCCCGCTCCTTTCTCCAGCAGGGCGCGCAAAGGCACGTCGTTCCACTCATCGAGATTGGGCGCGGAAACCACGACGCCCGTATCCACATTCGTGATCCCGGGCGCTCCCGCAGTCAGGTGCAGCACCTTCCGTACCGGTGTACCGCTTTGGCGGCACATACCCTTCAAACCCTCCGCAACCAGGCTGCAAATACCCTCCGGGGTCTTCTGCTTTGCGCCGAGAAGCACAGACGACTGCGTAATCACCTCACCTCCGAGGTCGGCCAGCATCATCCGTACCCGCGTCCCGCCGATGTCCGCCGCCGCCACGTAGCCATGGCGCACATTGAAGCGCAACAGCCCAGGAGGACGGCCGCCACTCGACTCCCCGTCCCCGATCTGCTCCACCAGCCCAAGGCCTTCTAGTTGAGCCACCCCGCTCGACACCGTAGGCGCGCTTAGCCCCGAGTACCGCACCAGGTCCGCCTTCGAGCATGGGGCATGCTTCTGCAGCAGTCGCAGCAACCCGCGAGCATTCATCTGCCGCAACTGCGAAGGCCGCGACGGCATCGTGCCCGACGTATACGATGAAGAGTAAGGAAAGGTCCTGGGCATGCTGGCTGGGCTGCTGCTCCTGGTCCGCGGGTGCGCTCTTTATAGTACTCCAACTATCTCAGGAACCTTTACAAAGCCATGGCAGCATGGTATCCATCAACCCAGGACCCGCGCCGCCCGGTGCCAAGGCACCGCAAAAACCTGCCTTCAGGTGGAACACCTCAGGAGTCGTCTCATGCGTATGGATGCACCTCGAAGCACCACGTTTCGCCTCGCGGGCTCCCGCTCCTCCCTTGTCCAGGGCGCTCTCCGAGTAGCGCTATCAGCTATGCTCCTGGTCACTCCCCTCGTTGCCCAGTCCCCCGTCGCCTACAACCCGGGCTTCGCCGCGCCACTCCCCATTGACCGCGGCGCCGCTGCCGTCTGGCAGTCTCTCCAGAAGCTGCACACACGCGCCAGCCTCATCCTGGTCGTCGCCCATCCCGATGACGAAGACTCGGGCATGCTTGCCTATGAAGCTCGCGATCAAGGCGTTGATACCACGCTCCTGACCCTGAACCGGGGCGAAGGCGGGCAGAACGTCATGTCCTCCGACTACTGGGACCAGCTCGGTCTGCTCCGCACGCAGGAGCTCCTCGCAGCGGGTAACTACTTCGGCGTCCACCAGGCCTTCACCCGCGTGGCCGACTACGGTTTCTCCAAGACCCTCGACGAAGCACTCAAAAACTGGGGCCACGAACGCGTACTCGGCGATGTGGTCCGCCAGGTCCGCCTCACCCGCCCTCTCGTCGTCGCTTCCGTCTTCGCCGGCAACGTCTCCGACGGCCACGGCCATCATCAAACCGCGGGAGTTATGGCGCAAGAAGTCTTCAACGCGGCCGCAGACCCCAAGATGTTTCCTGAACAGATCAAGGAAGGCCTGCTTCCCTGGGCCCCCCTCAAGGTCTATGCCCGCGTTCCGTTCGCCCGCGTCACCGAGAAAGGCATCTACGACTACGCCACCGGTCACTGGGAGAACCCCGTCCGCTTCAAGAACTACACGAACAACACCTGGATCGAGGGTGTCCCCACCGCGACCCTAACCATCCCCGAAAGCAAGTACAACCCGATGATCGGGCGTTCCTTTGTCACGCTTTCGCGCGAGGGCCTCGCCGAGCAGAAGTCCCAGAACGGCGGCATAGCGATCCCTGCGCCGCGTCCGTTCACCTCGCCCTACCATCTTTACGCGACGCGGGTCACCAAAACTCCGCCCACGCAGGAGTCCTCCTACTTTGACGGCATCGACACCTCGTTGCCGGCTATCGCCCTCTACGCGCCAGCAGCTCAGCAGGCTCTGTGGAAGGCTCGCCTCACTGAGCTCAACACTACAGTCGAGGCAGCCTCCTCTGCCTTCGACGCCACCAAGCCCGAGGCCACGGCGCCGCTGCTCGCCAAAGGGCTGGCACAAACTAACGCCCTTCTCGCGGAAATCGTCGCTAGCTCCCTGCCCGCGGAAGCCCGTTACAACATGACTCACGAGTTGCTCATCAAGCAGACACAGTTCAATGACGCCATCGGCCAGGCGCTCGGCCTTACCATTCTTGCCACAGTGCCGGGCCCCGGTGCCAGCCGTGCCGGCCCGTTCGGCGACGCTTCCGGTCAGCCAGGCGCACAGACCGTCATCCCCGGACAGAAGTTTAACGTAAACCTCCACGTGTCGGACCAGAGCACGCTACCCATCGAGATCACCTCCACCGAGCTCGTATCCCACGCGGGCGCCGGATGGAGCTTCACTCCGCAGTCCTCCCTCAAAGGAACCCTCGCCCCCGGCGACGCCAAAGACCAGACGATCTCCACGGTGGTCCCGGCAACGGCCGAGGTCACCAAGCCGTACTTCTCCCGCCCCAGTCTCGAGCAGCCCTTCTACGACATTCGTGTTCCGCAGGATCTCGGCCTTCCAACGACTCCGTACCCGCTCACTGCGGAGCTCCACTACACCTTCAACGGTGTCCCCGCAAAGCTCGAAGGAGTCGTGCAAACCATCCACCGCTACGTAGGCCCAGGCCCCCTTCCCGAACCGCTCCTCGTAGCTCCTGCGATCTCTGTTACTGTCTCGCCGCACGCTGGCGTCATCCCGGTAACGCACACCTCGCTGCACCTCCAGGTCACCGTACAAAGCAGCGTCAAAGGCCCGGCGCAAGGCGAGGTGTCGCTCCAGCTACCCAAGGGCTGGAGTTCCAAACCCGCAAGCGCACCGTTCAACGTCGCAAACGATGGCGATGAGCAGACCCTCACCTTCGACGTGATGCCCACAGCCGTCAAGCCCCAGCCCTACACCATCACCGCCGTTGCCACCTGGAAGGGCCAGAGCTTCACGCAAGGGTTTGCCACCACCGGCTATCCCGGCATCCGGCCCTACCCCTCGTACCGCGACGCCAGCTATCGCACAACCGGCGTCGACCTGAAGATCGCACCCGGGCTCAAAGTCGGATACGTCAACGGCACCGGCGACGAGGTGGCGGAATCCCTCCAGGACCTCGGCGTGAACGTCACCTTTCTTTCGCCGCAGGACATCGCGACCGGAGACCTCTCGGCCTACGACGCCATCATCCTCGGCATCCGCAGCTACGCAGCCCGGCCGGAGCTCAAGACCTCAAACTCGCGCATACTCGACTACGTCCACAGCGGCGGCACAATCATCGTCCAGTACCAGACCCCCGAGTACGACGGCAACTACGGCCCGTTCCCCCTGTCCATCTCCAACGACCCCGAAAAGGTCGTCGAAGAAGACAACGCAGTCAGCGTTCTCACGCACGACCCCGTCCTCTCTTGGCCCAACACAATCACCGCGGCCGACTTCAACGGCTGGGTCGAGGAGCGCGGACACGGCTTTGCACGCACCTGGGCGCCCGAGTACAAAGCTCCTATCGAACTCCACGATGTGGACCAGGACCCCCAGCACGGTGGACTCCTCTACGCACGCTACGGCAAAGGAACCTACGTTTATCTCGCCTTCGCGTTCTTCCGCGAGATGCCCGAAGGCGTCCCCGGTTCCTTCCGCATCATGGCCAATCTACTGAGCGTCGGCAAGAATCCCAACCTCCAGCCCGCCTCCGCAGCCGGCCAGTAAATCGCCCGACCCATTGGCGACAGCGCAGGCGGTCCGCGAATCTTACTTCCTGTTCTTCAGATCATAGTAGCGCTCGGTTTATTCAAACTCGGCTGCTCCGTCCACACCAAAGCACAGCTATTAAGGAGGAATACTCACTCCGAGAAGAATTCCTCCTTCCAGGACAGCCGATGTTTGCGGTCGGGATTGCTCAAGATGTGCGCCGCAATCTGTTTCATCGCGGGCTTTCCAATTTACGTCCTCATCTTGCCTGCAGCGATTCTGTCTTACCTGTGAAGGCAGGAACTCTGGCAATGCACCGGACAGTTCGCGACCCACTTACGAAGTCTCTACCTACCCCAACTAGTCTCGCGCTGACCACCATCATCTGCGTAGGTTCGCAGGCTGGGCCACAGACATGAGTGCAAGACACTCACCCATACTGCCACTTCATACGGCACGTTGTTCGCCCAATGCCGAAGTTGCGCGAATTAGATCGCGGTTAAAACGTCTGCCCAACCCCCGCCAGTCCTCGAATTCTTGAGATAATACAACCTTGCTTGCCCTGCCCTGCTGAGTCGGTAAGATCGGTCGAGTTCCGGCACCGTCCGAATAGCAACGTTGTGTGCATACGGCCAGCGCTATCGGGCAAACTTTAACGAGGCCCAGGCTTGAACCCGTCACTCACACGCTCCCCAGGGCAAACTCTGGCGCGCAAGAACACCATCGTCGGCTCAAGCGAAACCTCCGCGTTGGTTCGCGAATACGACTGGAGCGCGACGGCTCTCGGCCCCATAGACGCCTGGTCCCCCGAAGTTGTTGCCATCGTCAACCTCACCCTTTGCTCCGCAATGCCCACCCGGCTCCTCTGGGGTAGCGAACTCATCCTCATCTACAACGATGCGTATAGTGAGTTCGCCGGTGCCCGCCATCCGGCCGCCCTCGGCAAGCCGGCGCGTGAGGTATTCTCCGAGGCCTGGCACGTCGTAGGGCCGCAGATAGAGTCCGTCTTCACCAGCGGCGTAACAGGCTACTACGACAAGCTCCTGGTACCCATCGCCCGGAATGACCAGGTACAGCAGTCCTACCTCACCTACTCCTACAGCCCCGTCTACCAGGACGGCCACATCGTTGGCGTATTCGGTACGCTGCAGGACGCAACCGCCGAGGTCACGACCGCCTCTCAATTGCTCGAAAGCGAAGCACGCGCATCTCGCATCCTCCAAAGCATCGGGGACGCTGTCATCGTTACCGACGCCGAGTCCCACGTAATGCGCATGAACGCCGTCGCGGAGACTCTAACCGGTTGGCGCCAAGAAGAAGCCCTGGGCCGTCCCCTTTCCGAGATCTTCGACATCGTCAATGAGGAGACGCGCAAGCCGGTCGAAAGCCCCGCCGACAAAGTGAAGCGGCTCGGCAGCATCGTAGGTTTGGCGAACCACACCGTGCTGAAATCCCGCACCGGTGGGGAAACGCACATCGACGACAGCGGCGCCCCGATTCGCAACGATGAGGGTGATCTAACCGGAATTGTCCTCGTCTTCCGCGACATCACAGAACGCCGCGCAGCAGAGCGCGATCGGGAACGTCTTCAGCGTGAACTGGACCGTCAGTACATCGAACTGAGAGCGATCTATGAAACGTCTTCCGTCGCCCTCGCAATGATCGATCCGATCGAGTTCCGCTATCTCCGCGGCAACCCCAAACTCGGAGAACTCCTCAACCTCCCCGTCGATCAGATCATCGGCACTCCCGTCTTCGATCTGGCCAGTGATGTCGCCGGCCTCCGCGAGGCCCTGCTCACCGCGGCCTCAGGTACTCCGGTCCTGGGAAAAATCCTCGAAGGAGGGCTGTCCAACAGCCCAGGCGTGCACCGGGCGTGGCAGGTGGAATACATCCCCGTCTTTTCTGCGGAAGGGAAAGTGGAAGTGATCGTCGGCTCTTCCATCGAGATCACGACCCAAAAGCAGGCGCAGGCCGCGCTGATGCAGAACGAGAAGCTCGCCGCTGTAGGCCGCCTGGCTTCCTCCATCGCACACGAGATCAACAACCCACTCGAAGCTGTTACAAATTGCATCTACCTCGCACGCAACGGCCAGCAGGTCTCCGAAGACGTCCAGGATTATCTCGAAACCGCTGAGCGGGAATTGCGCCGCGTCTCGGCCATCACAAACCAGACACTGCGTTTTCACAAGCAAGCCACATATCCCAGAGCGATCTCCTGCGAAGAACTGATCGAAGGTGGCCTCTCCATCTATCAGGGCCGCATCGTCAATTCAGGGATCACGGTTGAAAAGCGTCTGCGCGCCCCTCACCCCGTCGTCTGTTTCGACGGCGAGATCCGCCAGGTTCTCAACAATCTCGTCAGCAATGCGATCGACGCCATGCACTCCACCGGCGGCCGCCTCCTTCTCCGCAGCCGGGAATGTACGAATCCGAAGACCGGGAAAGCCGGACTAGTCCTTACCGTGGCCGATACAGGCCCGGGAATGAGCCACGAAACAGTGAAGAGAATCTTCGAGCCCTTCTTCACTACCAAAGGAAATGGCGGAACGGGCCTTGGACTCTGGATCAGCTGCGAGATCGTAGACCGGCACGGCGGCACTATACGCGTTCGCAGCAGCCAGCGCACCGGATCCTGCGGCACCGTAGTCGCACTTTTCCTTCCGTTCGACTCAGTCAAACTTGTCACACCAACCCCGCGCGCCCGCTAACGGCACCCGCCTCGACCCACCGTGCCGTCCCAGTCAAACCACCCTCGGCCCACCGCGTCTAGCGCTCGCGGCTCCACACGCCGTACCCCGCGAAAGGCGACAGCGGCGATCGCATCCGGTAGTGGGCTGCAATGTACCCGCACAGCGGCTCAAACACCTTCACCGTATGCCGCTGCGCAGGCACGTGTACCGGAAAGAAAGTCACCTTCATCAGTTGATCGACACCGCCCCCATCCAGTTCACAGGAGCTCTGCCACTCTGCCTGGAGGAGGAGTGCCCTCTCCGGCCGCTCCACAAGTTCCCCTATCTTCTCGTCCACTGCGGCCGTCGTCACCACATCTTCCAGCCCATTGAACTTTCCAGTGTCGACCCGCGGCAGATCCTCGCGAAACCTAACGGGAGGACGGTACGAGAGCGGCGCCATAAGCACCGCGTCTGGCACCGGACTGACCTGCTCCCCCAGCAGCAGCTTCTCTCGTGAAGTCGCAATCTTTATGTCCCCGCTGGAGCGGCCCAGCACGAGCCGAATCATCCTTCGTTCAGCTTCCTTAAGGCTCGGATGTTCCTGGCTCAGTGCATACACCAGGGGCTTCAGCGGGCCAAGAAACAAACCCCTCGTGATACGCAACTGAGACAAAATCACGGGCGCGAGCACTCCAAAAACGAATGCCGCTCGCGCTACCCTCCAGCTCCTGTCGGAACGGGAAAAAACTGCGAACGCGGCCAGCAGGGCAGGCGTTGTCCCGAGCACAACATGCTCGATATCGCACCGTCCAAACACTGATGGAAGCAACACGACGCTCAGGCTGCACAGGTACACCAGCGGATGGTCAAGCCGGCCGTCCATCCGCGCACGATTCAGCGCCACGGTCAGTACCATCAGGAACGCGAAGACCACCGCGTTCTGCGGACAGAACAAAATAGGCATGTTGAGTGCGCCACCGCCCACAGCAGACGCGCCTGCCAACGCACCCATCTGACGAAGCGCGACCAAACTCAGTGCAGCCGTAAGGCCATACATCAGATACCCGGCGAGGTAGGATCGATCAACCTTGCGAAGGCAGACGACAAAAAAGAAGATCGTGGCCACCAGCAATGCCAGACCCTGCTCCGGGGAGAAGAACACGGTGATGGACGTTCCCGCAGATGCCAGCCCGAAGATCCGTAGAGGAGGGGCTGGCTGCCTGTACTCGCGGTAGATGGCGAAGCACAGGAGAGGGGCAAGCATGAACCGCAGTGGAGTGAAGTTATGCCCGAAGACCACCTCCAAAGTCAGCAGGTAGAACGCGGTAAACCATAAAAAGACAGTGCGCGCCTGTTGCTGCGGTACCGCAAGGTAGATGGTCTTCCAAAGCATCCAGACGCCGACTACCCACTCAACTACCCAAACCGAAAAATACGCGTTCTGACCCGACAGGTGGAAGAGCCGCGCCACCCACACCGGCGGCATGAAAAGCAATGGCCCGTAAATGTACTCGACGCCGTGGTAGAGGCTCCCGCCGGCCATGTATTCCTGCATCCGGGTAAGGCCATACACCGCCTCATCAAAGGCACCCATCTGCCGATTCAACAGCCAAGTGCCCGTCGTGAAGAAAGCGGTGACCACAAGAGCCGCATAGAGAGGCCGCCGGCTTGCGGTGCGGGACTCCTGCACGGCGGGAAACTGAAAATCCAGCCCCCGCGCCCACCACCCCCAGAACGCGGCGCAGCAAAGAAACGCACCCAGCGACACCCGGTTATTGAAGCCGTACACATACGACTCTGACACGGCCGGATTGACCGGCACATGGAGCGGAAGCAGATAGATCAACGTCGCCGCTACCGCGGCAAACACAACCAGGGCGCTACCACTTGGGCGTGCCCCACCCACCGGTGATCTCATCGGCACCCTCTTACAACTGGAGAAGGTGCAATAAGTGGGCCTGTGGACGAGTCCCTAAGCGACGACGTCAATGCCCATTGACCGCGCAGTGCCCCGGATAGTCTTCGCCGCAGCTTCCACCGTGGTGGCGTTCATGTCCGGCATCTTCTGAGTCGCAATCTGCATGATCTGCTTCTCCGTGACCTTGCCCTTCTTCTCCTTGTTCGGAGTGCCCGAGCCTTTATCAATGCCAGCCGCCTTCAGCAAAAGCACCGGCGCAGGAGGAGTCTTGGTGATAAACGTGAAGCTGCGGTCGGCATAAACCGTGATGACCACCGGGATCGTCATGCCCGTCATCTCGGGTGTGGAGGTGCGCGCATTGAACTGCTTGCAGAACTCCATGATGTTAACCTGTGCCTGGCCAAGAGCCGGACCAACCGGCGGCGCGGGCGTTGCCTTACCGCCCGTAATCTGAAGCTTGACCTGTCCTGTAACCTTCTTCGGTGCCATGGGGATTTCCTTTAGTTCGTTCTAGCCGCGGCCGTTGCTGCGGCGGCTGAGTGATATTGCAAAATTCGCGCGCTTCCTGCTACCCGTACTCCGCGCCTGGGCCCTACTCCGTCATCTTGTCGACCTTCGAGAACTCGATCTCGACGGGCGTGGACCGGCCAAAGATAGAAACCATTACCTTCAGCGTCTGCTTGTCTTCGTTCACATCGTCCACAGCGCCATTGAAGTTGGCAAACGGCCCTTCGTTGATCCGGACCTGCTCGCCCTTCTCGAACTTAACCTTGAGCGTCGGCTTGTCCTTCGAGCTCTCAGAACGGAACAGAATCGAACTGACCTCCTGCTCCGACAGCGCGACCGGCTTATCGCCAGTACCGAGGAAGCCCGTAACCCGCGGCGTGTTCTTGATCACGTGCCACAAGTCGTTATCAAGCTCCATCTCGACAAGTACATAACCCGGCAGAAACACGCGCTCGATCGTGTATTTCTTGCCGTTGCGCAGCTCCGTCACGGGCTCAGTCGGAATCATGATCCGGCCAATGCGGTTCTGGAGTCCAAACGCCATAATGCGGCTCTCAAGCGACTCGCGCACCTTGCGCTCAAAACCCGAGTACGCATGGATGATGTACCACTTGAAATTCTCGTTTACCGGCGGAGCAAGCTGCTCCGACGGTTGCTCGTCGGGGTTCTGCCCGTCCGGAAGCTGCTCTTCTGCGGCCATCGTAAGTGTGCCTTCTTTTTGCATGTCCAAACTCTGGTGCCCGTCTCTGTCTACTCTGCGTGTCCGACCCGAACTTAGTGCGCGGTAAAGTGCTGAATAAGCCGCGTAATCCCCTGCCCAACCACGTAGTCCACAATGGCGAAGTACCCTGCAAACAGGAATACCGTAGCGACCACGATCGTCGTCGTCGACCGCACCTCGTCACGAGACGGCGTAACCACCTTGCGCATCTCTGCGCGCACATCTGTAAGGAAGCTCCGGAGCCGCTCCGGCTGCCCTCCGAGGGCCAGGCCCTTCGAAGTGCCACTCTCGGTGGAGCCGCCGCGCTTTACACGGTCCAGGCCCGTCGTCTGCCCGTCTGCTGTCTCTGTGATCGTCTTCGCCATGGTGCTGCCTCTAAGGAAATCGCCTGCCGTACTGATCGACTGCTGTCTGTCTTCTCAGCTCCATACAACAAAAAGCCGGAACTGGCGGGGGAGCTCGGATTCGAACCGAGAAGTTCGGTTTTGGAGACCGACAGTTTAACCGTTGAGCTTACTCCCCCGGGGGAGCCCCTCGCTTCCAGCCGTCAGCTCTTAGCTCGAGCTAAAAGCCGGCGGCCGGGGGCGGCTCCTTACTTGGTCTCTTTGTGCGCCGTGTGCTTCCGGCACGTGTTACAAAACTTCGCCATCTCAAGACGGCCCGTCGTCGTCTTCTTGTTCTTCGTGGTCGAATAGTTCCGGTTCTTGCAGTCCGGGCATTGGAGCGTAATAATCTCGCGCATTGTGTTGTTCTCCTCGTTCTAACGTGGCCAGCCACCTCGGCTGGCAAGCAGCAGTCGGCATTGATGAACCGACACGCCGCGACGCAGGGCTTTCGGCCCCTGCTGCCGTATCCTGAATTGTGCTGCGGTGCGTACGGAATGAAGAGCGGTCAGGCGACACTCTTCCCTACCTATTATCCATGAAGAACGGCAAAAACGGAAGCCTCATCGAGGCCGTCCAGCTACGCCGTCGACGGACCCCTCGGAACGCGATTCGTCGCAGCCACCCGGCCGTACCAAAGGCCTGAATCCTTCACCGTTCTCCGCTGATCGCGAAAATCCACATACGTCAATCCATACCGCTGACTAAAGCCGTCCGCCCACTCAAAATTGTCCAGCAGCGTCCACGCATGATACGACCGCACCTTCGCGCCATCCGCGATGGCACGTCGCACTTCAAGAAGGTAGCTCCGGAAGAACTCGATCCGCCGCACGTCCGGCACCCCGCCCGCCTCGCCCGCAAACGGAGCATCGAGGTAGCTGCATCCGCTCTCGGTAATCTCGATCGGCAACTGCCCGTACTCCCGCGACAAACGCATCACCAGGTCGTACATCCCCGGCGGATAAACCTCCAGCCCCGCATCCGTCAAAGGCCCCTCGGTCGGCATCTCCGTATGAAACCGAGTCAGGTCATCGCGCCCCGCGCTGTCACTGCTATCCAGCTCCGTCTCAGTCCCGAACCGCGCGCCCGCCCTCCCTCCGCCGGCCCCCACAGCCGACACTACACGACGCGTGTAGTAATGAAATCCGACCCAATCAAGCGGCGCCTTCAAAGTCTTTTCATCTCCCGCCCGGAACCCCATTCGCTCATACGGAACCTCACCCACAAACGCCTTCGGATATTCCCCATGCATCGCCGCATGCAGAAAGAACACATTGTTCGCCGCGTGATACCGCGCCGCCGCAGCCCTGTCCTCTACGCTCGCTGTCTTTGCATACGCGGGCGCCATGCCATATGCGCTTCCCACCGTAGCCTTCGCAGAAGCCGCCTTCAGCGCCCGCTGCGCCTCCGACTGAGCCAGGCTCACGGTATGCGCCGCCCGCAGAAAAAGCCCGTAATCAGCCTTCCCCGGAGGAAACGCACCCGCGCCATAGCCCAGATACGTAAAGGTCCACGGCATGTTGAATGGCGCCCAAACCGTAATCCGATCGCCCAGACGCTTCCCCAGGATTCCCGCATACTCCGCAAAATATCCGGCCAGATCGCGGTTCGGCCAGCCTCCTTTGTCCTCCAGCGCCTGAGGGAGATCCCAGTGGTACATCGTGCAGAATGGTCGGATCCCCGCGGTCAGCAGCGTGTCAACCAGGCGCGAGTAATGATCAAGGCCGCTGTCATTTGCCTGTCCCACGCCGGTCGGCTGGATACGGGGCCACGAAATCGAAAATCTGTAACTCTTCAGGTTCAGGCGCTTGACGATCGCAATGTCTTCCGCAAAGCGGTGGTAGTCATCGCACGCCACATCGGCCCTCGCCCCGCCGCGAATCTTCCCTTGCTGGTGCGAAAAGCGGTCCCAGTTCGACTCCCCTTTTCCATCCTCATTCCAGGCTCCCTCCACCTGAAACGCCGCAGTGGCGATACCCCACAGGAAGCCATCCGGAAACGCTTCGCCCGCTCGACTACCCGCCTGCGCGGAGGCGAAGAGTCTTGCGCAGCATGACGCCGCAGCAGCGGCAGCAACGGTTCCAGTTACAAATCTGCGACCGGTCCATACACGCACCTTCCAGCGGCGGGTACAGTCGCCCTGTGGCGCCGGCCATCCTCTCAGAACAGAGGACACGCATGCAAACAGAAAACGGCTCCCCGAAGGGAGCCGCTGTCTAAAACCACGCCGAACTACTTGATGATCTCGGAGATGGTACCTGCGCCGACGGTCCTGCCGCCCTCACGAATCGCGAAGCGCAGACCCTTCTCCATCGCAACCGGCGTATGCAGCGTCACATCCAGCTGGATGTTGTCGCCGGGCATGCACATCTCCGTGCCTGCCGGAAGCTGCGCCGAACCCGTGACGTCCGTGGTCCGGAAGTAGAACTGAGGACGGTAGCCGTTGAAGAACGGTGTATGACGTCCGCCTTCTTCCTTGCTCAGCACGTACACCTCGCCCTTGAACTGCGTGTGCGGCGTGATCGAACCCGGCTTCGCCAGCACCATGCCGCGCTCCACATCTTCCTTCGCAATACCGCGCAGCAGAAGCCCCGCGTTGTCGCCCGCCAGACCTTCATCCAGCTGCTTCTTGAACATCTCGACACCCGTGCAGACCGTCTGGCGCGTCTCGCGGAAGCCCACGATCTCGCACGCCTCGCCAACCTTCACCTTGCCACGCTCGATACGGCCCGTAACCACCGTGCCACGGCCCGAGATCGAGAAGATGTCTTCGATCGGCATCAGGAACGGAAGCTCGATCGCACGCGTCGGCTGCGGGACGAACTTGTCCACCGCATCCATCAGCTCGTCGATCTTGGCCTCCCACTTGGCTTCGCCATTGAGCGCGCCCAGGGCAGAGCCGCGGATGATCGGTGTGTCGTCGCCGGGGTAGTCGTACTTCGAAAGAAGCTCACGAACTTCCATCTCCACCAGCTCGATCAGCTCTTCGTCCTCAACCGCATCGCACTTGTTCAGAAACACCACGATGTATGGCACGCCGACCTGGCGCGCCAGAAGCACATGCTCCTTGGTCTGCGGCATCGGCCCGTCGGTGGCCGCCACGAC
Organism: uncultured Acidobacteriaceae bacterium; assembly: GCA_963791875.1. Lineage (GTDB taxonomy): Bacteria > Acidobacteriota > Terriglobia > Terriglobales > Acidobacteriaceae > Edaphobacter. Next base: position 416,246 of record CAWBUI010000011.1, on the reverse strand, counting down.
CAGAATAGCCCCGTCCATCTGCGCCGCGCCCGTGATCATGTTCTTGATGTAATCCGCATGGCCCGGGCAGTCGACGTGCGCATAATGACGGTTCGCCGTCTCATACTCCACGTGCGAGGTCGCAATCGTGATACCGCGCTCGCGCTCTTCAGGAGCATTGTCAATCGTGTCAAACGAACGGAACTTGTTCGAAGGATTGTGCTTCGACAATACCTTCGTGATCGCCGCAGTCAGCGTCGTCTTGCCATGATCAATATGCCCAATCGTCCCAATATTTACGTGCGGCTTAGACCGGTCAAACTTTTCCTTCGCCATGATGCTTTCCTCTCTTCGTTAGCCGGACGCAATCCGGCGATTCGTGCAAATCCAATCTGTCTGGCGTGTCTCAGTAGTAGGCGTAAAGCTTGAAGAACTCGTCCCGCAACTCCGGCGAAACCTTCTCAAGCGTGGCCAGGTACCGCTCCCGAATCTGACCCTGATCGCCATCATTCAGGCGGGCATAATCCGCTGCTGCTGGAGTACCGAGAAGACCATTCCGCAGCACAGCTTCGAAGTCCCGAATGCGAAGCCCGGTGCGCTGCATCCCGCGCAGAAATTCCCTGATCCGTGCCGAAGAAAACGCCGTGTCAATCGCCGATCGAACCGCGCCAAAAGCCTTGGGATCGGCCACCGGGAGTACTGCCTGCTCATGCAAAGCGCTCAATCCATCTCTCCTGCTGGTGCTGGGACCCGAAGTATTCTGGAGCGGGAGACGGGAATCGAACCCGCGACCAACAGCTTGGAAGGCTGTGACTCTACCACTGAGTTACTCCCGCCCGTACCCGCGATCCGGAAAGCTATACCTCCGTGTCACGCTTCATTCCGATCTAAATTCTGGAGCTGACGGAGAGGCTTGAACTCTCGACCTCTCCCTTACCAAGGGAGTGCTCTACCACTGAGCTACGCCAGCGTTCCTTGTCCGCCTGGCTACTCCAACGTGCGCCCGATCGAACCACTACCACTGTACCGCGAACGGAGCCGAAGAATCATCATCCGAAACGCGGAAAATCCGAGCATCAACCACGCCACCAGTCGAAACGAACCAGGTTCCATAGTTCGCCATACAAGAACTGCCAGTATGGCAAGTATCGCGAACCCAATGACCAGTCGACCATTGCTTTGAGGACTCATCTCCATGATGACCCCTCCTCTGCGTCACAACACCAACACGCAAAATGTATGGTGCACAGGGGAGGATTCGAACCTCCGTAGCGCATAACGCGGCAGATTTACAGTCTGCTGCCATTAACCACTCGGCCACCTGTGCATCCCGCTGCTCGCCCGAGAAAACAACCCTTATCCACCGTTCCATCCACCCGGCAAGCCCCGCAATGGAATCCTTCAGGGATTCCGGAGAGTTTGTCGCAAAGGAGTAGGCGTAAGAGCTGCACACCGCAGGCGCGCAGAAAACATCCAAATCCGTTCCTACAGCAACTGCTGTGAATCCTCAGGCTGGGCAAAAGCCTGGAGCTGGCGAAGGGACTTGAACCCCCGACCCTCTGATTACAAATCAGATGCTCTACCAAGCTGAGCTACGCCAGCCCAAACAGCCAACCGCGCTGCCAACGCGATTCGTTTCGCGAAGAACAGCGCAATTCAACTTTAGCATGCAGCCCGGTGGACCGCAAAAGATCAACCCACTCCGCACGGTAGGAGCCTCAAGCCTAAGATGCAGCCCCGACCGCATCGCGCCCCCGCAGCACGCGAAGTAGCTTCTGGGGCCACTCTCGATCCATGCACGGCCGCTCAATCAGGGCAAAGAACGCCGCGCCCACCAGCAGCACAGTCGGCAACCCGACCATCGCTCCGAGCGCATACGATCGCGTGTAATCCCCCAGCAGGTGCAGCCTCGCAAGTACCGCATAGCACCCCTGCAACACCAGTGAGTGAGTCAGGTAAATGCTGTAACACATGCCGCCCACAGTCGCGACAAACGGCTGCCTGAAGAACCAGTTCAGCAGCCTTCCCCGAAACGCCGCCGGAAACATCACCAGGATCATCAGCGGTAACAAATAAGCCGCCACAGTATCGCTCAAAAAGAACAGGCCGCACCACATCGGAACCGCCACCACGTCCCACATCCAGCTCATCCTGAGCCGCGGAAGCAGCGTCACATACCCGTCCGCCAGCAGCAGCCCCACCAGGAAATACTGCGCATAACACGCCAGTGACAAGCTCAACCGCGTCTGCGCCAGCGGCGGAACCCCCGCACCCACCCAGCTGAACCCCACAATCGCAGCTAGCAGCAGCAGCCGACGGATCCACGCCGTCCGCCGGAAAAATACAAAAGCAATCAACGGTGCCAACACATAAAACTGCACCTCGATCTCGAGCGACCAACTCGGTCGATGCACCGTCGGATAGATCCCATACACCAGCCAGTGAACATAGAACAGGCTCGCCACCAGGTGCGGCAACTCCGAAGCCAGTGCAATATGCTTCAGCCACACCACCAGCGGAAACCGCAGCAGCAGATTCACAATGTACGGTGGTTCCAGCCGCGTCACACGCCGCAGAAAATAAGCCTTCAGCCCGACCTTGCGACCGCCCGAAATATACTGCCCCGCAAACGGAAGCCCCAGCACGAGCCCGCTGATCGCAAAAAAGATCGGCACCCCCCGGTCCATGTGGAACACAGCCGCCACGCCCCCGGTGACCGGCGCGCAAAACGAGCAGCTCATCTCCGACATCATGCCCAGGTGGTACAACAACACCGCCGCAATCGCCACAAACCGCAGCCCATCAATCTCCGGAACATATCGTCCGCCAGAGGTGACCCGCCGCAGCGACACCCAAATCGCCTGCTTGTTCATCGCATCTGCTGTGTGATCATCGCGTCTGCTGCTTCTCTGTGCCCGCTGATCCTGCATCCATCCCGCCCGGCACCCTCACGCACCCCGAAAGGGTGCAAGACCAGTGCCCCAACTGGTGCAAGACCTCTTACGTTGCAGGTCGCTGAGCTAAGCTGATCCTAGCATGCACCCTTCTCCCGTCCCTGCACGCCGCCATGCGTAAGCGAACCCGTTACTCGCTTCTGCTGATGCTCGCGCTCGTCGCCGCGCTCGTCGTCGCCGTGATCCTGCGCAAGACCGCGCCCCCCGAAGTCGCCCGCCTGCTCCCCGAATCCGACGCCATCCTCTACGCCAACCTCCGGCCCCTCCGCGCCGCCACTCACTTCGACCGTACTCCCATCACCCGCAGCCCTGAGTTCGCCCACTTCATCGAAGCCTCCGGCATCATCCCCGAACGTGACATCGACGCCGCTGCCTTCGCTCTCCACCGCATGGACGACCCCCGCGGCCCCAACGGCCCCGTCGCCTACTCGGAGGTCTTTGAAGGCCGCTTCGACGGCGCCCGCCTCAACCGCTATCTCGCCAGCATCGCCTCCGCACACGAGGACTACGCCGGCCACATCGTCTACACCGTGCCCGTCGAAGGCCGCGCTCTCCGCATCGCTCAGCTCGGGTACGACACCGTCGCCGCCTCCAACATGCCCACCGCCGAGCAGATCCACGCCATGCTCGATCGCTACCGCGCGGCCGCCTCCCCCTTCGCCGGCTCCTCCCTGCTCGCCGCCCGCTACTCCGACGTCCCCATCCTGGCCACCGCCTGGGGTATCGGCCACGTCGGCCTTCCCTTCTCCGAACGCGGCCGCATCACCATTTTCGGCATCGGCCTCCCCCTCCCCGAAGACACCACCTTCGTCGCCAGCCTCCGCTACGTCGGCGCCGTCCACCTTCGCATCGAGCAAATCGCCCCCACCGAAGCCGACGCCGCCAGCTCCGCCGACTCCCTCACCGCCCTCATCCACCTCGTCCAGGACATCCAGCCCAAGGTCGACGCCCAGGCCGACCCAGCCCAGGCCGCCGCAATCCGCGAATTCACCCGCTCCATCCAGGTCGAACAAAAGCACGACCGCGCCATTCTCACCGCCTCCGTCCCCACGGAGCTTATCCGTCGCCTCACAGCCCCCGCCGACGCGCAGCCCCCAAACACCACCCCATGACATCTCCCGCTCTCGAGCCCTCCTCCGCCGCCTGGCTCATCCGCCACGGCGAAAGTGTCGCCAACGCCGGCGGCCCCGTCACCAGCTTCAGCCAGATCGCCCTCACCCCACGCGGTCACCAGCAAGCCGAGCTCTTCGCCGCCCGCTTCCACGAGCTCTCCCCTGACCCGCCCACCCTCATCGTGCTCTCGCCCTACCTTCGCGCCCGGCAAACCGCCGAGCCCTTCCTCCGCCGCTTTCCTCAAGTCCCCTCCGAAGTCTGGCCCGTCCAGGAGTTCACCTACCTCGACCCCGTCGCTACCCACGGCCTCAACGACACCGAGCGCGATCCCTTCTACGCCGACTATTGGGGCCGCAACGATCCCGACTACCGCGCCGCAGACTCCGCTGAAAGCTTCACCGCCTTCCTCGACCGCGTCCGCGACACGCTCCGCCGCCTCTCCGCCCACCCCTGTGGCCGGCGCGTCGCCATCTTCACCCACGGATATTTCATGCAGGCCGTCCGCCTACTCCTGCTCTTTCCCGAACTGACCGATCAGTCCATGATGTCCGCCAGCCGCCGCCTGAACGACGCCGAACCCATCGCCAACACCGAAGTCCTCGAACTCCGCCTCGCCGCCGGCAAGGTCACCGCCCTCGCCCAGGAGCACATCACCACCCGCACCTTCGAACCCATACACCCCACCCCGTAGTCTGCAGTGCCCCCCGCCGCCATGCCCCCGTACTTCCGCGTGCACTTGCCGGTGCCTGCTCCTTTGCTTTTCATCCCGCAGCGAAGCGGACGGACCCGCTGTCGCATCAGCCTGCCGTTGCGCTTGCCCTGCCGCTACTTTCCCCACACCAAATACAATTCCCCCGCCCCCGCGACAAACCCACATCTCCCCCAGTACCATCTCCACGACGCAATTTTTTTTTCGGAGACCTCCCGCATGCCCAGGCACAACTCCCTGACACTCGGCGCCCTAGCCGCCAGTCTCTTCACTCTCGCCGTTCCTCTCCCCGCCCCGGCTCAGTCCCAGGAACCCCTCCTCACCGGCCAGTCCGCCTTCACCGACTGGAACCAGCAAAAGCCCGGCGTCCGCCATAAGACTCACCCTCGCCGACCTCCCCGCGCCCAAGCCTGAAGAGTCCGTGCAGAACCAGCCGCACCTCATCCCGAAGCCCGCCGACGCCTGGCCCATCGCACCCCCCGGATTCAAAGTCACCCTCTACGCCGGCGGCGACACCGGCCCCCTCCAGCGCGCGGACGTCGTCGAGCACATGGCCAACGCCGGCGGCACCTTCACCGAACCCCGCCTCATCCGCACCGCCCCCAACGGCGATCTCTTCCTCGCCGACTCCGGCGCCGGCCCATCTATCGTCCTCCGCGGCGTCTACCCCCGACGGCAAAGCCGCCCAGATCGAGACCTTCGCCTCCGGCCTCGACCACCCCTTCGGCATCGCCTTCTTCCCCGCCGACAACCCCCGCTACGTCTACGTCGCCAACACCACCAACGTCCAGTTCGCTTCCCCTACCACGCGGGCGACCTGCACGCCACCGGCCCCGCCGAGACCATCGTCCCCGACACTCCCCGGCTTCGCCCAACTCGCCGGCGGCGGCCATTGGACCCGCGACGTCGTCTTCACCAAAGACGGCCAGCACATGCTCGTCTCCGTCGGCTCCGGCTCCAACGTCGACGACCCCGACACCCACCCGCGGCGAGTTCCACCGCGCCGACGTCCTCGAGTACACCCCCGACGGCAAGTTCGTGGAGGTCTACGCCTCCGGCATCCGCAACTGCGTCGGCGAAGCCATCAACCCCACCACCGGCGACCTCTGGTGCTCCACCAACGAGCGCGACAACCTCGGCAACCACCTCGTCCCCGACTACGTCACCTCCGTCCCCGAAGACTGCTTCTTCGGCTGGCCCTGGTACTACATGGGCGGCCACCAGGACCCGCGCCTCCCCGAGCCCTGCGCCAACGGCTCCGGCCGCCAACCCGCAGCTCGCCGCGCCCCTCACCGCCGAGCAGGCCGCCAACTGCAAGCGCGTCGACCTGTCCGCCAAAGTCCGCACCCCCGACGTCCTCGTCCAGCCCCACATGGCCTCGCTCGAGATCACCTTCTACCCCACCAGCCGGGCGACGTTCCCTGCAGCCTATCGACGGCGGCGCCTTCGCCGCCGAACACGGCTCCTGGAACCGCGCCAATCGCGCCGGCTACGAGGTCATCTACATCCCCATGCAGAACGGCCACGCCACCGGCGAATACGACGACTTCCTCACCGGCTTCGTCACCCCGCGAAGGCCAGGTCTGGGGACGCCCCGTAGGCGTCGCCGTCGCCAAGGACGGCTCCCTCTTCGTCACCGACGACGGCACCCGCTCCGTCTGGCACGTCACCTACACCGGCAAATAACACAAACCTCATGGCCTTGAACCCGAGTAGCCCATCCCTTCAGCCCCACCGGAAGGGGTGGACTTGCGATGGTTTGCATGTCCGAGATACCGGCTTCGTGTCCCAGTGGGCTGCTTATACGGGCAGAAATCTACGCAGTGAAGTGATCACCTGTCATCCTCTGCCTGCCCTCGAAAGTCCGGCGCAGAAGCCGCGTGTCGTTCTATTTGCCTGCGTTCCGTCGCATAATAGGAGCGCGCCAAAGGCCCCCGGAAACCTACACAATCATTCCGTAGGTGCGACCTTGAGAATTGCAGCCTGCGTCCTCGTTCTCACGAACTTCGCGTTTCACGCTGCGATCGCTCCACCACCCTTTCGTCCTGTCATTCCGAAAGCCTGGGATGACAAAGAGGTGGCAGCCTTCGAGCTTCCGCGCGCACAGGCTGACCGCACTCCCCGCTACCCGACCGCGGAGCAGTATTACGCGATGAAGGTGCGGCCGATCTACCGTTCCTATCGGATGTACGCGAAGGACCGCGAGCCTGCGGGATATCGCGAGTCGCTGATGCAGAAAGAGCCGGAGATCGTCTTTGATCCAGCCAAGCTCCACACCAAAGAGGATTGGATTGCGGCCGGCAAGCTGGTGTTTGAATCGGACATCCTTTTCTCCCCGGCACCGGACCCGCCCGTGGCGGCGAAGAGTTAGTTTCCTGTATCGAAGGACGGCGTACTGATGGAATACGCTCTCCACTACTAAATCCGCAAGAAGGGCGTGCTGGACGTAGGACGGAATGCTTGCTCCGGATGCCATACCCGCGTCCTGCCCGATGGTAGCTATCTCGAGGGGGCACAGGACTGGCCAGTCCGCGGATTACGCCCGCGTTGATCGAATCATTTCGCCATCATCTTGACGTGGCATTCAAAGAGATTAGGCGGGAGGATTGTCCGGTCTGCGACACGCCGCCCCTTTACTCGAACAACAAGCTGAGCCCCGCCGTCGGTTTCAAAGTTCCCGAGGAATTGCGCAAGAGTGACGCTGTCATGAGCTTCACCGAGGGCACGGCTCCCACCCTCGCGCTCGAAACTCGCCGGGGAACCGGCTTCTACAAGGTGCCGTCCCTGCGCGGAGCCTGGTTCCGCAGCGCCTTCGGCCACGGCGGCCAGGCGGAAACGCTTGAAGAATGGTTTGATCCAGCGCGGCTTGAGCCCGGCTATGTCCCCAAGGGATTTCACCTTGGCCCGGTGCGATCAAAGGCCACGAACACGGCCTCGACCTTTCCTCCGACGAGCGCCGCGACCTGATCGCTTTCCTGAAAACCCTCTAGGAGTCCGCCGCTCGCGTCGAGCACTTCTCTGTGAATTGGGCGTACCCATGTACCTACCCAGCACACGTTAGTCGCATGGGGACAATAGGAAAGAACCCGCGCCAACCTTACAGCCCGGCGTTCAAAGGCTCCATCCCCGCAGGCATATCCTTCAAATACTTATGCGGATTAACCGGCGTATTCCGGATCCGCACTTCGTAGTGCAGATGCGCCCCCGTCGTGCGCCCGCTTACCCCCACATATCCGATCACCTGCCCACGCACCACAGGCTGCCCCGCAATTACCGTAAAGCCCGACATATGCGCGTAGCACGTCTCCACGTTATCCCCGTGGTCCAGAACCACCTCGCGCCCATACCCGTTCACCATCGCAGCCGACTTCACCACGCCATCCGCCGCCGCATGAATCGGGGTCCCAATCGGAGATGAAATATCTATCCCAGTGTGGAACTCGCCTTCTCCGTTGCCGCTGATCGGGTCTTCCCGCTGCCCGAACGACGACCGGATCGGCCCGATAATTGGCCAAAGCGACGGGGCATTCATCACGTTCGCCAGCCCACCAAGCCCCGCGAACGAATTCAGTCGCGCCGCCGTCACCGAACCCACGGTCCCTAGCGCATGCGCCGCCGCCCCAGTCACAGCCGAATCCCGCAAGCTGTAAAAGGTGTCCAGCGACTTGTAATAGCTCTCCGCCGTAAACGGTGCCGATGCATCCGCCTCAAGCGCGCCTGCTCCGGCCTTGGCACCGGCCGGCGCAACCACCGCCACCACATGCCCGTGCGGCGCCAGTTTGCTCGCCGTCAACCCATAAATCGCCGACACTTCACTCGCCAGCGACCCCAGCGACGCCGCCTGCACGTCCTTCTGGTGCGCCTCCTGCTCAAGGTGCGCGTAATCCTTCTGCAACGTGTCGTGGTCCGTCCGTAACTGGTTGAAGCGGGCCGTCTTGATCAGCATCCGCGAGTATGAACCAGCCAGCCCAGCTACCGTAAACGCACCAATCACCGCCGCCGCCGCAAACGTATACGCGTAGTGCAACGGAATCGGGATCTTGCGTATCGTGCCATCCTGCTTCGGACTCACGAGCACGATGTAGAAGCGCTTCTTCAGATTCAATGGGACGACCTTGCGTCCGGACTTTGGCCGTCCCAACCCCAAGCTATGGAGCAGAAGCGACACGGAGCAACGGCGGTTCCGGAATCAGCAGATGCAATCGCATTCGGAACTTTCGATTCGGCGAATGGCAGTCCGGAACGCCCATTTGCTCTGGGACGTTGTTCTTTGAGTTTACTAGTGTGGGATGGGTGACGCAATCATTAACCGCCCGATTTGCACCGAAAGTGGTAGGCCTACCCCTTCGACCAAAATGCCTTCCTCCCCCTCCATGCCGCCCGTACCCTCCATGCCGCCCGTACCCTCTATACCGCCGCCCCCACCCCAACTCTCCCCATTGTCATCCTGAGCGAAGCGAAGGACCTGCTTCTGCAGTTGGAGTTCGCGTTGCCTCTAACTGCCGCCCACCGCCACACCGCCGCGCTAGACTGAGTCCGTGGCCACCCGCTTCGGCGAACTCAACCTCATCCAGCGGATCCGCTCCACCGCCGCAGCCGCCCCTCGGACATCGGCCCGAAACATCATCCTGGGCATCGGCGACGACTGCGCCCTCCTCCGCCCACCGCAAGGCCACGAACTCGCCGTCACCACAGACATGCTGCTCGAAGGCAGGCACTTCCGCCGCGACTGGCACACCCCGCAGTCCGCCGGCCACCGGGCCCTCGCCCGCGGCCTCAGCGACCTCGCCGCCATGGGAGCCCGCCCCCTCGCCGCATTTCTCTCCCTCGCCCTCCCGCCAGACATGCTCCACACCCGCGCCGGCCGCGCCTGGGTCGACGGCTTCTTTGCCGGCCTCCACGCCCTCGCCCAACGCTCACGCGTCACCCTCGCCGGCGGCGACACCGCCGAGTCCCCCGCCAGCTTCATCCTCGCCGACATCGTCCTGATCGGCTCCGTCCCCGCCGGCCGCGCCCTCCGCCGCAGCACCGCACGCCCCGGACACCTCCTCTACGTCACCGGAACCCTCGGAGGCGCGGCCGCCGAACTCCAGGCCCTCGCCCGGCAGACCACCCCCGCCCGGCAAACCGCCCCGGCCAGGCACACCGCCCCAACCACAGTCCCCGGACAGCACCCGCAACTCTTCCCCGAGCCCCGCCTCTCCCTCGGCCGCGCGCTGGTCACCCGAAGACTCGCCACCGCAGCGGTCGACCTCAGCGACGGCCTCTCCACCGACCTCGCCCACCTCTGCCGCGAGTCCCACCTCGACGCCGCGATCGAAGAAGCTGCCCTCCCACTCCACCCGCTCGCCCTCGCCGGCTCCGCGGACCGCAAGCACGCTCTCAACCTCGCACTGAACGGCGGCGAAGACTACGAACTCCTCTTCGCCGCACCGCCCCGCACCGCCCTCCCGCGCAGCATCGGAGGCGTTCTCATATCCAGGATCGGTCGGCTCCTGCCACAGTCCAACCCGGCAAAATCCACCGTCACACTCATCGATCCCGCAGGCCGCCGACGTATCCTGCGCCCCGGCGGGTGGGAGCATCTCGCCGGCCGCAGCTAGAATGACACCAACTCGCCGCAACAAAGGAGGCCAGTCCCCTTTGCACGATTCCAAGTCGCTCGAACTCCCGCTGCCCGAATCCTCTCTCCACGAGTCCACCAGAATCATCCGCTCCACCCTCTCCCCTGCTAAATCCGGTGAGCCCCTTCACGCCGGGCCGGTCTTCGCCGGTCCGTATCACACACCCGGGGACATCGCGAACACCCAGTACAGCTACGCGCGCTCCACCAACCCCACATGGACCCACCTCGAAGCCGCACTCGCTGCAATGGAATCCGGCCACTCCGCCGACGGCCAAAGCTTTGAGGCCCAGGCGCTGATCTTCGCCTCCGGCATCGCGGCCTGCGCAGCCGTCTTCGGAGCCGTCCTGCGCCCCGGCGACGTCGTCGTCATGCCCAGCAACTCCTACTACACCGCCCGCATGCTCATGCGCGAGTACTTCGCCGCCATGGGCGTCACCATCCGCCAGGCGCCCACCTCCGCCGATGCCCAGGGCGAGTTGCTCGAAGGCGCTCGTCTCCTCTGGCTCGAGACCCCCAGCAATCCAGGCATGGAGCTCTGTGACATCGCCGCGCTCAGCGAACGCGCCCACCGCGCCGGCGTCCTCGTTGCCGTCGACAACACCACACCCACCGCACTCGGCCAGAAGCCCCTCGTTCTCGGTGCCGACTTCTCCGTCGCCTCCGACACCAAATCCATGACCGGGCACAGCGATCTGCTCCTCGGACACGTCGCAGTTCGCGACCCCGAGTTGTACAAAAAACTCGATCGCTGGCGCACCCTCACCGGCGGAATCGTGGGTCCCATGGAAGCCTGGCTCGCTCTCCGCTCCATCGCAACCCTGCCGTTGCGCCTCGAACGAAGCTGCCACAACGCCCTGCGCCTTGCAGAATTTTTCAAAACCCGGCCCGAGGTCGCAACCGTGCTCTACCCCGGTCTCAAAAAGCATCCCGACCACGCCCTCGCCACCCGGCAGATGAAGTACTTCGGCCCCGCTCTCGGCTTCGAACTCACCAGCCGTAAAGCCGCCGAGACCTTCCTGAGCCGAGCCCGGCTCATCACCGAAGCCACCAGCTTCGGAGGCATCTCCACCACCGCCGAGCGCCGCGCCCGCTGGGGTGGAGACGACGTTTCGGAAGGCTTCATCCGCATGAGCGCCGGCTGCGAATCTGCAGACGACCTGCTCGCCGACGCCGCTCAGGCTCTCGAAGGTCTGCCAACAGCACACGGCATTCACCCACCAGCACAAACCCTCGAGCCGACACCCCGTTGAACCCGGCATCCACGCCAGACCGCAGCTTCCCGCCCTCCTGGCGTGCAGACGTCCTCCCCAGCCCGCCGCTGATCGCGCCCGCACGCCAGTTCGTCTACCCCCAGCAGATCGCCGGTGAAGAAGACGCCTTGGCCCGCGGAGCCCTCCGCGTCTTGGTTCAGCCGGCTTCCGGCGGCAGCTTTCTTGCCACCTTCGCCCTCGGATTCACAAGCCCCGGCCTGCCCAGCGGCATCTGGACCTGCCCGCGTCCGCAGGACCTCTGCGCCGTCGCAGGCGGCTACGCGTACCTGATCGACACAGCCGACCCCAACCGCGCGCACCTTCTGGAGATGCGCCCGGTCACCGAACTGCTTCCTCTCCCTGACCACGCCCTCCTCGTCTTCGCGGGACTCGATCGGCTCGCCGCATGGGGTCCGGACGGGCTCGCCTGGCGCACCGGCCGCCTCAGCTGGGAAGGCCTGCGGCTCACCGGCACCCATGACACACACCTCTGCGGCTTTGGCTGGAACCTTCACACCGACCGCGAGGTCGCATTCGAAGTCGATCTCAGAACAGGCGCTCACCGCGGCGGCGGATTCTGCAAAGACCCCGCACTTCCACGATCCGGTTCCGGAACCGCATAAAAGCTCAGTGACGCATCGCCCTGCTTCAACGTCCTGGTCTGGCGAAGCGCACCCACGGCAACCGGCAAAGGACTGCGCGCGGCATGCTCTGCAATCACCAGCGCGCCCGGTGCAAGCACCACGGGAGCCAGCGCGCCTCCCAAAAGGGCAAGCGTCTCGGTGTACTCCGCCGCGGCCTCCCACGGCGGGTCGAGGTACACAAGATCGAAGGCGGCCGCGCGCCCTTGTCCCGCCCCCGCTTTGCCCGACGGGTTCAGAAGCGCCGCAACCCCGCGCGCTTCCACGGTGAACCCCCGCCCGATCCCCAACGTCTTCAGGTTCGCGCGAATCGCCGCCAGCGCAGGCTCAGCCTTCTCGGCGAAGCTCACATGGAGCGCCCCGCGGCTGAGCGCCTCGATCCCAACCGCCCCCGATCCCGCATACAGATCCGCAAACCGCGAGCCCTGCACACGCGGAGCAATCACGTTGAACAGCGTCTCCCGTAAACGGTCGCTCGAAGGCCGGGTCGCCATGCCTTTTGGGGCGACCAGCAGCCGCGAACGGAAGGTGCCGGCAATCACGCGCATGCGTCACAGTATGACGCGTTTCCGCCAGTCTCGGAGCACACGCCCGCCAGTGTCTCGCCCACACGCATACAATCATCCTTATGCGTAGATGGAGCTTCCAACTCGGACGGATCTTCGGAGTTGAAGTGCGTCTCCACGCATTCTTCCTGCTGCTGCTCTTCGCGATGGTCGCTCTCGGCTCCGCCGCAGGCTACGGCGTCTCCCGCGTCCTCGTCCTCTGGCTCATGCTGCTTATGGCTGTGCTGGTGCGTGAGACCGCACGCGCTGTAGCCGCGGCCTGGTTCGGCCTGGACTTGCGTGGGCTTCTGCTGCTTCCCACCGGCGGTCTCGTCACCTTCGCCAGCATCGACGCCACCGACCGCGCCGCGCAGCCCGCCATGCAGCGCCGCATGGCCGCCGTCGGCCCGGTGGCCAGTCTCCTCTTCGGTCTGATCATCGCCGCTATCGTGCTCACCGTAGCCCCGGGCGTCAATCTCCTCGCGCGCCCCTTGATCTCCCCGGGCCATCTGCTCCGGGCCATGGTCTGGCTGAATCTTCTGCTTGGCCTCGTCAATGTCCTGCCGGCCTTTCCCCTCGATGGCGGACGCCTCTTCGCCTCGCCGGACGCACCCGTCGAGGACGTCCAGCCCCCCACCCGCCTGCGTGGCGGAGCGCTCGCTCTGGGCCGCGGCTTCACGCGCGGCTTCGGCGGAGGCGGACTGCGCGGCGGCATAGGCCAGATCGTCGCCGTCACCCTTGTAGTCGCCGGCGTCATCGTGGGCAATACCTGGCTCGTCCTCCTCGGGCCCCTTATCCTCCTCGGCGCCCATATCGAAAACCAGGGGCTGCTCATCCAGACCGACGTCGATGCCGTACGCATGCGGGACGTCATGCTCACGCAGTTCACCACCCTCTCCGCCTCCGACACCCTGGAAGACGCACTGCAACGCTCCATTCACACCCTGCAGGACGTCTTCCCCGTCGTACGTGGCGGCACTCTGGTCGGCGCAGTCTCTCGACAAGGCATCGTCGAGGCGCTCGCCATGCAAGGCAACAGCTACGTGCAGGGCGTCATGACGCGCAGCTTCCAGACCGCTCAGCCCGATGACTCGCTCGTCAAAACCCTGCGGCGCATCATGGGGGATCACGGCGCGCAGCTCGTTCCTGTAATGGACGGCGAGCGAATTGTCGGCATCATTACTCCCCAGAACCTCTCCCTGTCTATGGGCCTGCTGAGCCAACGTCGGCGCATTCGGCGCATGGAAACATAGCGCCCCCGATTTGTTGCTCTGACACAAAGCAATGTCATGCATGAGACCGTCGCGGCTGCGGTTTGCCGATAGTCTCGTAAAAGCAGAACGCTAACGAAACGCAGAACGCTAACGCTCTCCGGAAAGGAGCTCACTGTGCGTACAGTCCCGAAAGGTGCACCCAGAGTAGGACCAAAACAGGAGCCGGCATTGATCCTCATGTTCGGCCACGATGCACCCCTCTTGGAAACCAGGCAGTGGGTTCTTCAGAGCCGCGGCTACCGCGTCATCACGACCGAGTCGCTTTCAGCCTTCGAGTCCATTCCTCGCACCAAAACCGTGAGCCTCGTCATGCTCTGTTATTCGCTCTCACCGGAAGAGCGCGAAGGTGCCATCGCCATCTCCCGCAGCCGCTGGCCCGGCTGCCAGCACCTCGCGCTGCAGGGCAGCACCGGACGTTCACCCACCGGTATCCTCGGTCAGCTTCTTCACACGCAGAACGGCCCTGCCCAGCTGCTCACCATGGTCAACGACCTGCTCGAAGCCAGGCAGGAAGAGCCGCAGCAGCACGCGCCTCCTGAGCCTCAACCGCTTATACTCTCCCGAAGGATGAGCATGGCGGATAGACGGCAGGCTGAAGAGCAGAGCACGGCGGATGAGGTCCAAAACCATGCCGGCAGCAGCAGCACAGAACCTCTGGCGCCCGGCCTCTACCTCGTCGCAACCCCGATCGGCAATCTCGAAGACATCACCCTCCGCGCCCTTCGTGTCCTCCGCTCCGTCGATCGCATCGCCTGCGAGGACACACGCCAGACCCAAAAGCTGCTGAACCACTTCGGCATCTCCACACCTACCCTCAGCTACCACATGCACAACGAGGCCGGCCGCGCCACCGAACTGGTCGCCGACCTCAAAGCCGGCGCCCGGATCGCCGTCGTCAGCGACGCAGGCACGCCCGGCATCGCCGACCCCGGCGGGCTCGTTGCCGCGGCCGCCATCGACGCCGGCATCCCCGTCTATCCCATCCCCGGAGCCAACGCCATCGTCTCGGCCTTCTCCGCCAGCGGCCTCGCCGGCACAGCCGACCAGGCCGGCACCTTCCGCTTCCACGGCTTCCTCCCCGCCAAAGAAGGCCCGCGCCGCACCGCCCTCGAGCAGCTCCGCTCCGACAGCCTCGCAAGACACCGGCACCACCGAAATCTTCTACGAAGCGCCCCACCGCATCCTCGAAGCTCTAGCCGACATCGAGTCCATCTTCGGCCCCGCCCGTCCCATCGTCCTCGCCCGCGAACTCACCAAGATCCACGAAGAGTTCCTGCGCGGCCCCGTCGCCGATGTGCGCGCGCAACTCGCGGCCCGCCACTCCATCCGCGGCGAAATGGTTCTCCTCTTCGCCCCCTCCGAACCGCGCAGCCCACGACCAGCCCGACACCGGCACCCAGAGCATCGCCGCCCAGGTCAGTCAAGCCATGCAGCAGGATGGCCTCTCCGAAATGGACGCCCTCAAGCGAGTCGCCAAAGCCCGCGGCATGGGCAAAAGTCAGGCCTACCGCGAGTTCCAACGCGAGCGCAGCCGTTAACTCCGCGCACGCGACTCCAAATGGAACCGAACCCCGGTCTTGGTATCCTACTACCGTGAACATGCGCCTTCGCCTCCTGCCGCCCGCCCGCGCCGTCTCCCTTCGACGCACACTCCCGTTTCTCGGCGCCGCGGCTGGCCCTCGCAGCGCCCCTGCTTCTGGCCGGATGCAACCGGGCCTCTGCCGGCACCACCGTCGCCGTCTCCAACCCACGCGAGATCGAAGCCGCCCGCCAGCAGATGGAACTCATCCCGCCGCCCTCCAAGAACCGCTATCTCGCCGTCCACAGCCTCGACGCGCTGGGAGAACCCATACCTCACCGTCCAGGAAAACATGGTCACCCTCCACGTCACCCTGGCCGACGCCAACCGCAGCGACCTCGGCGTCGGCGGCCTGCTGCGGCCCGTCGGCGCCCGGCGCCAGGTCCTGAACGTCCGCGTCAGCGATCTGCCCGCCTCGCTTAACGCCATCCCCGAAAACGCCTGGCCCTACGGTCGCGTCGTAGCAGTCGAAGAAGCCCACGACGCCCCCGCCGCCGACCGCCCCGCCGTCCGGCGCAACGTCGAAGCCGCCATGAAGACCCTCGGCGACCTCGGCGTCGTCGTCTACGAGTGGAACGAAATCGGCGGCGAGATCCGCTAAAGCCTCACCCGCCGCACCGCCGCCTAAACGCGCCTCTGAGCTATCATCGTCTCGTCCCCGTCGCAACCTATCTCAATGGCAGACCTGCACACCACAGCCCTGGCGGTCTTCTGCGTCTTCTTCGCGCTGGTCACCGCCGCCGGCTTCTGGGCCGCGCGCTGGCGCCGGCCCGCTGCAGGCATGCACTCGCTTGAAGAGTGGGGCCTCGCCGGGCGCAGCTTCGGCACCTGGATCACCTGGTTCCTGATCGGCGGCGATCTCTACACCGCCTACACCGTCATCGCCGTCCCCGCGGCGCTCTACGGCGCCGGCGCGATCGGCTTCTTCGCCCTGCCCTACGCGGTCCTCGCCTATCCCTACATGATGCTCGTCCTCCCGCGCCTGTGGACCATCTGCCATCGCCACGGCTACGTCACCTTCGCCGACTTCGTGCGCGGACGCTACGGCAACCGCTGGCTCGCCGTCGCCATCGCGCTCACCGGCATCCTCGCCCTGATGCCCTACATCGCGCTGCAACTGGTCGGCATCCGCGTCGTCATCGCCGCGCATGGGCGTCCACGGCGAGTGGCCGCTCGCCGCCGCCTTCATCATCCTCGCCGCCTACACCTACTCGAGCGGCCTGCGCGCCCCCGCCGTCATCGCCATCGTCAAGGACGTCATGCTCTACCTCATGGTCATCGCCGCGCTCATCATCCTTCCCCACAAGCTCGGCGGCTACGCCCACGTCTTCGCCGCCGCCAACCAGGCGCTCGCCGCCCGCACACCCCGCGCCTCCATCTTCCTCAAGCCCTCGCAGTACCTCGGCTACTCCACGCTCGCCATCGGCTCCGCCATCGCGCTGATGCTCTACCCCCACACCGCGACCGCGGTCCTCAGCGCAAAGAGCGCCAACGTCGTCCGCCGCAACGCCGCGCTGCTTCCCGCCTACAGCTTTCTGCTCGGCCTCATCGCGCTGCTCGGCTACGTCGCCCTCGCCGCCGGCATCGCCACCAAAGACCCCAACGCCGCCGTCCCCCTGCTCTTCCTCAAGATGTTCCCGGAGTGGTTCGCCGGCTTCTGCCTCGCCGCCATCGCCATCGGCGCGCTGGTCCCCGCCGCCATCATGTCCATCGCCGCCTCCAACCTCTTCACCCGCAACCTTTGGGGCGAGTTCGTCCGCACCCCCATGACGCCCCGAGCAGGAGTCCGCCATGGCCAAGATCGTCTCCCTCGTCGTCAAGTTCGGCGCGCTGATCTTCGTCCTCAAGCTGCCCGCCACCTACGCCATCGAGATGCAGCTCCTCGGCGGCATCTGGATCGGCCAGATGTTCCCCTCCGTCGTCCTGGGCGCCTTCACCCGCTGGCTCAACCCCTGGGCGCTGCTCGCCGGCTGGGCCGCCGGCATGGTCTCCGGCACCGCCATGGCCTGGTCGCTTGGCCTCAAGAGTTCCGTCTATCCCATCCACCTCCCGGCCGCCCTCGGAGGCTCCACATGGGCCTTGTACGCCGCCGTCCCTGCGCTCCTGCTGAACCTCGCGCTCTCGGCAGCCCTCACGCCCATCTTCCGCGCCGCAAGCACCAGGCACACCAGGGCCGCCGAAGCCGTGCGCTAGCGACACACGTTCCACATCCCCCTCCGCTCCGCACTCAATCGCCCCACCGAACGAAAGCGCCCCTCTGCCATCGCCCGCGCAGCCCCATGCATCACACTCACCAGTGGATTGCACCACGGAGCGAACGATGAGTGAAACGGAACACGCGAAGCTGACGGGCCAGTCTCTGGCAAAGGGTCTGGTAGCAGGTTTGATCGGCGGCCTGGTAGCCACCGCGGCCAAGACGTTCGCTGAGCGAATGTTTCCTCCCCGCACCCACGGTGAGCCCGAGCCCCCCGCAGTCCTGGCTGACCAGGTCAGTGAACACCTCGATCATCCCCTCACGAGCCAGCAAAACGCCTTCGCCACCGAAGGCATCCACTGGGCCTTCGGAGCCGTCGCCGGGGCCGCCTACGGAGCCCTCGCCGAGTTCTACCCCGCGGCAACCGCAAAGGACGGCGCCAGCTTCGGCGTAGCTCTCGGCAGCCTCATGCACGAGGGCGCCCTCCCCGCACTTCGCCTCTCCGCCGATCCCGAAGACCAGACCATGCGCGAGCGCGCCAGCGAGTTCAGCACCCACGTCGTCTACGGCGTCGTCGCCGAGAACGTACGCCGGGTAGTCCGCAAGCTCCTCTAAACCCACCCCGAACCCAAACCCCGCCGCAACCTCGAACATCCTTCCTGGTTGCGGTGGGGTTTGCGGTGCGTTGGACCCGGCCTGCTGCTGTGCCTTGCCGTTGTTCCTCACCGCACCTCCCCCCTACCAAAAATCCGTCATCTCGACCGAAGCGAAGCGAAGTGGAGAGACCCCCGCATTAGCCCTTGCCGTCGCACCTGCACCTGCACCCAGACCCGCACCCGCATCGCCCGTACCCCGCACCAACATCGACCCACTCACTCCCTCCTACCAAAAATCCGTCATCTCGACCGAAGCGAAGCGAAGTGGAGAGACCCACCGCATTCGCCCTTGCCGTTGCACGTGCACTTGCACCCGCACCTGCACCCGCATCCCCGTACCCCGCACCCGCATCCACCCCACTCACTCCCCCCTACCAAAAATCCGTCATCTCGACCGGAGCGGAGCGAAGTGGAGAGACCCCCGCATTAGCCCTTGCCGTTGCACTTGCGCCCCCGCCACAAACCCTCGTCCGAGCCGCAATGCCCGCGCCCACTCGCGCCCACCTCCGCATCGTCCAGGTCGGTTCCAGTCTCACTATCGAGCCGCCACCCCAATCTTCACTCGACGAAACTGTCCTTGTTTGCGACAATCTGCAGGCCTTACGTTCTCTGTACTCTCGTCATAACAGGCAGGAATCAGCACTGTTTCGCGGTGGTTTGGAAGGCGCTTAGATCGAATGTCCCAGACGCAACGAAGTGTAGTAATCGTAGGTGCGGGCCCCGGCGGACTCGCGGCAGCTCTTCTCCTCGCACGCTCCGGCGTCAAAGTCACGGTCGTTGAGAAGCGGCCCGAGGTAGGCGGACGCACCTCCACCCATGAGCAGGACGGCTTCCGCTTCGACATCGGCCCAACCTTCTTCCTCTATCCCCAGGTACTGAAAGAGATCTTCGCCGCCGTCGGGTACGACCTCGCCACCGAAGTACCCATGGTCCGCCTCGACCCCCAGTACCGCCTCGTCTTCGGCTCCGGCGGCGAACTCCTCGCCACCCCCGACGTCGCCCGCATGGAGCAGGCCATCGCCGCCATCTCACCCGAAGATGCCGCCCGCTTCCAGCCTCTTTCTCACACGCAATCGCGAGAAACTCGCCCAGCTTTCTCCCCTTCCTCCAATCCCCCTTCGAAAGCTGGCGCGACCTCGCCAAGCCTGACATGCTCAAGCTCCTTCCTCTGCTCGCTCCCTGGAAATCCCTCGACAGCGATCTCCAGGTGCACTTCAAAGATGAGCGCATCCGCCTCGGCTTCTCCTTTCAATCCAAGTACCTCGGCATGTCGCCCTTCCGCTGCCCCAGCCTCTTCTCCATCCTCTCCTTCCTGGAATACGAGCACGGCGTCTTCCACCCGGTCGGCGGCTGCGGCGCAGTCACCCGCGCCATGGCTCGCATCGCGGAAGAGCTGGGCGTGGAGATCCTCCTCGACGAGCCCGTCGAGCGCGTGCTCGTCGAACGCGGCAAGGCCACCGGCATCAAGACCGCAACCCGCACCCTCAAAGCCGACGCCGTCGTCGTCAACGCAGACTTCGCCGGAGCCATGCGCCGCCTCATCCCCAATCACAACCGGCGCAAGTGGAACGACAAGGCTCTCTCCACGCAAGCGCTACTCCTGCTCCACCTTCATGATGTACCTCGGCATCGACGGCCGCTTCGACGACGTCTCCCACCACACCATCTACCTCTCCAAGGACTACCGCCAGAACCTCCGCGACATCGAAGACCTCCACCAGCTCTCCGTCGACCCATCCTTCTACGTCCAGAACGCCTGCGTAACCGACCCCACACTCGCGCCCAAAGGCCAGAGCACCCTCTACGTCCTGCTCCCCGTCACCCACGAGACCGGCACCGTCGACTGGCCCGCCGAGACGCCCCGCTTCCGCACCCTCGCCCTCCAGCAGTTGGAAAAAATTGGTCTGCACGATGTGGAACGCCGCATCCGAACAGAGCACGTCATCACCCCCAAGGGCTGGGAAGCCGAGTTCGACCTCTACAAGGGCGCCACCTTCAGCATGACGCACTCGCTCGACCAGATGCTCCACCTCCGGCCCCACAACCGCTTTGAAGACGTCGACGCGATGTACCTCGTGGGCGGCGGTACCCACCCCGGCAGCGGCCTCCCCGTAATCTTCGAGTCCGCCCGCATCACCTCCCGCCTCCTCCTCCAGGATCTCCAGGTAGACCCCCAATGGAGCGCAGCAGCCCCAACCGTCGCCGACGCACTCCGCCAGAGTGGCCTCGTCGGGGCAGCGTCGTAGCATGGGAGCTGCGGTAGCTGAGAGGTCTCCGATCGAGAACGCGGCCGAATCCGCTCACGACCCCCACTGCGCCTCCACCGCGCCCAGCCCCCACACCCCGGCCGTGCCCAGGGCGGATACCGCCACCGCCCCTGAGCCCGTCTCCTCCGCCGCGCGCCAGGCCCACACCACCTCCGCGCCCGAGCCGAACACCTTCGCCACGCACGACGCCCATAACGCCTCGAAGGCCCTCCAGGCCCAGGCCGCCTGGGCCGCCCGCCCCATACACCAGCGCCTCGCCATCCTCCGACGCGCCCGCCACCTCATCGCGAACCGCGCCCAAATGTTCGCCGACGCCATCTCCCCCGACCTCCCCCGCACACCAGCGGACACCCTCGTCGCCGAACTTCTCCCCTTGCTCGACGCCTGCCGCTTCCTCGAGCGCAACGCCGCCCGGATCCTCCGCACCCGACACCTCGGCCGTCACGGCCGCCCCTGGTGGCTCTCCGGCATCGTCGAGCCAAGTCGAGCGCGTCCCCTTCGGCCAGATCCTCATCTTCGGCCCCGCCAACTACCCCCTCTTCCTCCCCGGCGTCCAAACCCTCCAGGCCCTCGCCGCCGGCAACGCGGTCGTCTGGAAGCCCGGCCGCGGCGGCCGCCCCGTCGCCGTCCTCTTCGCCGCAATCCCTCTACGAAGCCGGCCTCCCCCGCGATCTCCTCACCATCGCCGACGAATCCATCGCCGCCGGCCAGCAGGCCCTCCAGGGCGCGATCAACGGTGTCGCCCCCGCCAAAGTCATCTTCACCGGCTCCATCGAAACCGGCCGCGCCATCCTCCACACCCTCGCCGACTCCCTCACCCCCTGCGTCGCCGAACTCTCCGGCTGCGACGCCGTCATCGCTCTTCCCTCCGCCGCCATTCCGCGCCTCGTCGAGGCCCTCTGCTTCGGCATGCGCCTCAACGGCTCCGCCACCTGCATGGCCCCGCGCCGCCTCTTCCTCCTCGGCTTCACCCCCGACATCGCGACCGTCTCCTCACCCAACTCAAAGACGCCTTCGCCCTCCTTCCCCCCATCACACTCGACCGCCCCTCCGCAGACCGCCTCCACGAGCTCCTCAACCAGGCCGAACGCCACGGCGCAACCATCCACACCATCACCCACCCCGGCGCCACCCTCAATCAAACCGCCCCCATCCTCATCACCCAGGCCACCCCCGCCATGGCCATCACCTGCGCCGACATCTTCGCTCCCGTCCTCTCCATCCTCGAAGTCCCCGACACCGCCGCCCTCCTCGCCGCCGAACACCACTGCCCCTACGCCCTCACCGTCTCCATCTTCGGCGACGAAGCCCGAGGCCCGCACCCTCGCCGCTCGCTCACCGCCGGCACCGTCCTCATCAACGACCTCATCGTCCCCACCGCCGACCCCCGCGTCCCCTTCAGCGGTCGCCGCTCCTGCGGCTTCGGAACAACCCGCGGCGCCGAAGGTCTCCTCGAAATGACCGCCCCCCGCACCGTCATCGCCCGCACAGGCACCGGCACCCGGCACTACGAGCCCACCGGGCCCCGACCACACCGCCTTCTTCGACGGCATGATCCGCATCTCTCACGCCGCCACCTGGCCTCAACGCTCGCAGGCCTCCGGCACTTCCTCGCCGCCGCACGCAATCTGAAATAAGCACCACGCTCGCCCACACGCGCGCGAGCCCAAGGAGAAACACACACCCATGAACGACACACGAGTAGGCATCATCGGTTCCGGACTGGGAGGCCTCGCCACCGCCTGCGTCCTCGCCGCCCGCGGCTACAAAGTCGAAGTCTTCGAAAAGAATCCCTGGCTCGGCGGCAAGGCCGCACAGCTCAACGAGCGGGGCTTCCGCTTCGACATGGGCCCCACCATCCTCATCCAGCCCTCCGTCCTCCGCCGCGTCTTCACCGAAGCCAAACGCAACCTCGACGACTACATTCCCATGATGCGCCTCAGCCCGCAATGGCGCTGCTTCTTTGAAGACGGCAGGCAGCTCGACCTCCTCGACGACTCTTCCGCCATGGCCTCCCAGCTTGAAGCCATCTGGCCCGGCATGGGCGCCGGCTACCTCGACTTCCTCCGCCAGTCCGAGCAGCTCCACTCCATGAGCGACCGCTTCTTCTTCTGGCGCTCCGTCGGCTCCATGCGCGACACCATGGACGTCCGCGGCGCTTTCGACCTCGCCGTCCTTCGCGACGTCATGCGCATGCGCCTCGGCAAAACCGTCTCCGGCGTCATCCGCGAAAATATCCCTGACCCCAACACCGCGCAGATGCTCGACCACTTCGTCCAGTACGTCGGCTCCTCGCCCGACGCCTCCCCTGCCATCCTCTGCTCCATCGGCCACATGCAGATGGAAGAGGGCATCTGGTATCCCATGGGCGGCACCCGCGCCATCCCCGAGGGCCTCGTCAAACTCGCCACCGAACTCGGCGTCATCTTCCACCCCTCGACCGACGTCGCCAGCATCAACTCCGACTCGCCTCGCCACACCCCCGGCGCAGGCCGCGTCACCGGCCTCACCACCACCGACGGCGCCGCTTCACCCCTTCGACGCCATCGTCTCCAACTCCGACGCCGTCCGCACCCATCGCGAACTCATCGGCGGAGCGGCCGCCCGCACACTTCGACCACAAGCGCAACTACGAGCCCGCCTGCTCCGGCGTCGTCCTCTACCTCGGCCTCAACAAGCGCTACGACCACCTCGCCCACCACGACTTCGTCTTCTCCCGCGACCCCCACGAGGAGTTCCACGCCATCTACGACCAAGGCGAGCCCGCACCCGACCCCACCTGCTACCTGGCCGCCACCGCAGCCACCGACCCCGCCTCCGCGCCCGCCGGCGGCGAAGCTCTCTACGTCCTCGTCCACACGCCCTACCTGCGCCCCCACCACGACTGGTCCAAAATGTTCCCCGCCTACCGCCAGGTCATCCTCGACAAGCTCAAGCGCACCGCCGGCCTCACCGACATCGAAGACCGCATCGTCTTCGAGCAGCGCCCTCACCCCGCAGGACATCCACGACCGCTACCGCGTCCTCAACGGAGCCATCTACGGCATCTCCTCCCACGGCGTCTTCAACGGAGCCTTCAAACCCGCCAACCGCTCCCGCGAACTCGAAGGCCTCTACCTCGCCGGCGGCGCCGCCCACCCCGGCCCCGGCATGCCCATGGTCCTCATGTCCGGCTGGATCGCCGCCGACTCCCTCGACCAGGACTTCCATCAAGCCGGCGCCAAGGTCCCCGCATAACCCAATCCTCGCAGCGCTATAACCCAATCGGTGCGCGGCACGAATCTGCCGCTCCACACCCCACAGAAATTGTCATCCTGAGCGAAGCGAAGGACCTGCTTTTCCAACTTCCCCGCGGCCGCCAACCACAAGCCTCACCTGCAAAAATCTATCGACACATACGCCTACAACAACCCATCTGCCACAATACCCAGCATGCCTATCCCCACGATCTCGACCCCGCTCCTCCGCTGGTTCCGAGTAATCGTGCGCCGCTACTTCCGCCGCCACTTCCACGCCGTCCGCCTCAACGGCCACCCCCTCGCCTCCCATCGAAGGCCCCCTCATCGTCTACGCGAACCACAGCTCCTGGTGGGACCCCATGGTCGCCTTTCTACTCGCCGAAGAACTCTTCCCCAGGCGCCCCCACTACGCGCCTATGGACGCCACAGCCCTCGCCCGCTACCGCATCCTCACCCGCCTCGGCATATTTCCCGTCGAACTGAACTCTCCTCGCGGAGCCGTCCAGTTCCTCCGCGCCGGTGAATCCATCCTCGCCGCCAACGGCGTCCTCTGGAT
This sequence comes from uncultured Acidobacteriaceae bacterium, assembly GCA_963791875.1. Taxonomy (GTDB): domain Bacteria; phylum Acidobacteriota; class Terriglobia; order Terriglobales; family Acidobacteriaceae; genus Edaphobacter. Next base: position 391,664 of record CAWBUI010000011.1, on the reverse strand, counting down.
CACCCCCCAGGGCCGCTTCGCCGACCCCCGCGCCCGCCCGCTCACCTTCAAGCCCGGCCTCTCTGCCCTCGCCATCCGCACCGCCACCCGCCTCGGCGACTGCACCCTCCTTCCCCTCGCCATCGAGTACCCCTTCTGGGACGAGCGCCTCCCCGAGTGCCTCCTCCGCCTGGGCGCTCCCATCGCGGTTCCTCCCCACGCAGACCCCGAAACGCTGGAAGCCACCCTCCGCACCGCCCTCACCGCCGAGATGGACGTCCTCGCCCACCTCGCCACCGACCGCAACCCCACCCCGTTCCGCACCATCATCTCCGGAACCCGAGGCACCGGCGGTCTCTACGCCCTCGCCCAGCGCCTCAAGAGCGCCTTCCTGCGCCAACCCTACAACCCCGACCACACCCCCGAACGAGCTCGCCCCGAGGCCACCGCCGGTGCCGAATCGGCCCCACCGGAACCCGACCCCCTCCTTTCTCATCCCCGAAGCGAATCTGCGTTCCAAACCTCCAATCTCCGGGTGCCCCATTCTTGCGTGGCCCCATCGCGCATCGGTGGGGACGAACATCCGCCCGATCCCCTCCTCAACGCGATCCACGACGCCCCATGACCCTCCTCACAATCGCCTGCCTGCTCTGCGCCATCCTCCCCGCAGCCATCTTCTGTCTGAACCTCCGCGCCTACCAGCCCCCACCGCACGGCGACCAGCTACACCCTGACACCAGCGCCCTGGCGTCCCAGCCGCCGCCCCAGCTGCCGATGCTCTCCCTCCTCATCCCAGCCCGCAACGAAGAGTCCGGCATCGCCGCGGCCGTGCACGCAGCCCTGGCCTCCACCGGAGTCCTCCTCGAAGTCATCGTTATGGACGACAACTCCACCGACCGCACCGCCGCCATCGTTCGCGACATCGCCACCACCAACCCAGCCCTCCGCCTCGAACAAGCCCCTCCCCTCCCCACCGGCTGGAATGGCAAACAACACGCCTGCTGGGCCCTCGCCAACGTCGCCCGCCACGACCTCCTCTGCTTTGTAGACGCCGACGTCCGCCTCGCCCCCGAAGCCGTCGCCCGCATGGCCGCCTTCCTCGCCTCTACCCGTAGCAGCCTCGTCAGCGGCTTCCCCCGCCAGATCACCCTTACCTGGCTCGAACAGCTTCTCCTCCCCCTGATTCACTTCGTCCTGCTTGGCTACCTCCCCATCCCCCAGATGCGCAGCAGGCAGCTTCCCGCCTACGCCGCTGGTTGCGGCCAGTTTCTCCTCGTCGAGCGCGCCGCCTATTTCGCCACCCGAGGCCACGCCGGCATCCGCGCCACCATGCACGACGGGATCAAGCTCCCCCGCCTCTTCCGCGCCCACGGCTTCCGCACCGACCTCGCCGACCTCACCCCGCTCGCCACCTGCCGCATGTACACCAACGCCACGCAGGTCTGGAACGGCCTCGCCAAAAACGCTACGGAAGGCATGGCCGCCCCCGCCGCCATCCTGCCCGCCACCCTCTTCCTCCTCCTCGGCCAGGTCATCCCCTTCGCGCTTCTCCTCGCGGACCTCCTCCGGTCCGCAGCCTCCGTCCCCCGCCATGCTCTCCTGTCCCCCGCCGGCGACGTTCCACACCTGCCGATCCTCGCCGTGCCCCACCCGTGGCTCACCGCACTCCTGCTGCTCGCCTGCTGCCTCGCCTGGCTCCCCCGCATCCTGGCCATCCGCCGCTTCCAGCAGCCGGCACTCAGTGCCCTCCTCCACCCCCTCGGCATTCTGACCCTCCTCGCGCTCCAGTGGTACGCCCTCGCCCGCACCCTCGCGGGTGCCCGCGTAACCTGGAAAAGCCGCTCCTACACCTCCGGCTGAGCGTCCTGCATCCAAAGACCGTGTCAATCCCCCAAGCCACCTAAGTGCTGTCCATTGTTGGACATACCGATGATCATTGAGTTTCAACGAAACGTTATAATAGAAGTAGGTGGTAAGAACGCTCCGGAATTCTTCTGTGTGGGGCCGGAGAACGACTGGACAGCTCTAAAGTCTGAGGCCTTCGTGATCCGCCCAGGAGATCAGAACCGCAGAGTCAGGGGGAGCAAGGTAGACTTCGGGGACTTAAACCCTTTAGACGAAGTACTTTGCAGAAAAGCACGGGGGGCACCCGTACCCTCCCACAGGTTCGGCTAAGCGCAAGGGCAAGGGTCGAACATGCAGCACAATGATCGCCAGAACGCCCACCAGCACGGGGACGAACAGAAAATCCAAGTCCAGACCTAAGTCCAGGCCTAAGTCCTCTGGATGAGATACTTTGCACGCAAACAGTATGGGGGGAGGGGGTCCAACCATGCCACCGCGACAGCCGGAATTACTTCGCCGCAGGAAGCCGCTCCCGATCCTCGCCCCAGTTCGCCACGATCGAGTCCACCACCACGTGCCCCACCCGGTACGCCGTCTCAAGCGAAGGCAGATACGCACTGTAATGCGCAATCTTCGTCTCGGCCAGTGACTCGGTAGCCGTGATCCCGATCCGCTGCTGATCAAAGTTCGAAGCCGTCCGCAGCATCAGCACACGTCGCAGATCCACCTTCTTCGCACCCGCAAGAAACGTCAGCGCCTGCATCGTGCCCGTATCCTCCATGCCGCAGATCGCATACGTCCCCGCACCGTTGGTCTCGTACTTCACCCAGTCGCGAGCCCATTGATTCATCAGCTTGCCATGCCAGAACGTCGAAGCCGAAAGACTATCCGCCTTCAACACAAACGGCGGACGATGTGCCGCCTCACCCGCAAACTCCATCCGCCGAGCCTTGATCTCCGGCGTGTCCGTAAGCTCCACATCCTTGGTCAACCGAAAGGCCCACTCCACCAGCCCCGGATCCAGCCGAAACACCGCCGACCCAACCCCCAGCGGATACGCCGGCTGCTCAAACGGCACAGACTTCCGCAGCGGCACGTACCCCGTAGTCCATAACGCCCGATCCTTCGCCGTCGCCTGCGGAATCTCACGCGCATCAATCTCATGCGCCAGGTCACCGTCCACAATCCACTCCGACCACACCGCCGAGGCCAGCGACCCCATCTGCGGATCGATCCCGCCGATCCCCGCAACCAGAAAGTACGCATGCGTCAGATCGAATCGCGGATCCATCCCCAACGCCATCACCGAAGCCGCAGCGCGCGCCGTGCCCATCCCCGTCAGCAGCCCAAGCACGCATGTCTTCGGATTCACCCGCACATCGTGATAACCCTGCGGAAACGGCAGCACCGTATCCAGGTGCTCCCGCTCCACCCAGTACTGGTACTCTCCCGGAACATCGCCCGTGTCCGCACCCTGCTCGAACATGTTGATCACAACAACCCTGATCTCTATCGGGACCGCGCTCGGCGCACACGGCTGCTGCGCCAGCAGCCTGCCGCAGCCAACCACCACCGCGAAGAGGAGAAACAAAGCAGACTGGAAGCGCATAGCCCGATGGTACCGCGCCCGTCGCACACACGCCCTGCAAACCAACCCTGCATCCCGCGGCCGCAACTTGACGCCAGGCACCTGGCTCAAGCATCCTCGCCTCACCGGGCTCAGTTCAGGATGTACGCAATCTGGAGTTAGCATGAGCTCTTCCGCGACTACCGCTACAGTACCTTCCATCGAACAGATCAAGAAGGGAATGCGAGCCACGTGGATGGCGGGCGACTTCGGCGTCGTCGCCAAGACCATCGCCGGCGGCGCAGAAGCCTTCGCTGCACGCCTGGCGATCGCACCGGGCGAGCGCGTCCTCGACGTCGCTACGGGCACCGGCAATCTCGCGCTTCCGATAGCACGCCGCGGAGCCACAGTCATTGGAGTTGACATAGCGCCGAACCTCCTCGAGCAGGCACGCGATCGAGCCGCCGCCGAAGGCCTCTCCATCACCTTCGACGAAGGCGATGCCGAGCAGCTTCCCTATCCCGACGCCTCCTTCGACACCGTGGTCACCATGTTCGGCGCCATGTTCGCCCCGCGTCCGGAACTCGTCGCCTCAGAATTCGCACGCGTGCTCCGGCCCGGCGGACTTCTTGCCATGGCCAACTGGAACCCGGCCAGCTTCACCGGCAAGATGTTCCGCGTGGGGGCGCAGCATGTCTCGGGACCGCCCGGCGTCCCGCCTCCCGTCCTGTGGGGCGATGACGCGACCGTACGAGAGCGTCTCGGCTCGTTCTTCGCAGACATCCGCACCGAACTCATCCCCATCGAGTTCGACATGCCCACCGATGCCGCGGGTTCCGTCGCCTTCTTTCGGCGCTACTTCGGACCCACCCAGATGGCCTTCAGCCGTCTCGATCCGCAAGGTCAGCAAGCCTTCGCCGCAGACCTCGAAGCGTTGTGGGCAGGCGCGAATACATCGCCCAACCCTGCTGAACACACGCTCATTCAGAACCAGTACCTCGAGGTCACCGCACGACGTAAAGCGTGAGTGTATTCCGAACCTAGAAGCCGGCCATTCGGTCCGCATTCACAGGAACGCGTTCCGCCGTCATATCTGTCGCCCCGTAAACACAAGCAGCCGGCGCAGGTCGGACAGACCAACTCGCCCCTGAGCGATGGCGTCCTACAGTGGTGTAACCATACAAGTGCTGCAAAGCAAGGAGAACGATGAGCAACGACCGGAAGCTACTGCCCGGCGGACCCTACCCGCTGGGCTCTAAGGCTTTAAGCAGAGGTACCAACTTCGCCGTCTATTCAGAAAACGCCACCGCCGTGTGGGTGTGCCTCTTCGACGAAGAAGACCGCGAGACTGACCGCATCGCGCTCCAGGAGCGTACCGCGTTTGTCTGGCATGGAACGATCCTCGGCGTGAAGCCGGGGCAGCGCTACGGCTTTCGCGTTGATGGGCCATGGGAGCCCGAAAAGGGCCTTCGCTTCAACAAGAATAAGTTGCTGGTGGATCCATACACCGAAGCCATCTCAGGAGATCTGGACTGGAAGGCGCCGGTATTCCCGTACGACGTGACGAGTGGCGACGACACCACGTTCTCAACCGAGGACAGCGCCCCCGGCGTCCCCAAGAGCGTTGTCAGTCGACCGCAAGTTCGACTGGGGAGACGACACTGCGCCGGAGACCCCACTCTCCGAATCCGTCATCTATGAAGTGCACGTCAAAGGTTTCTCCAAGAGAAATCCGGCCGTGCCCGAAGAACTTCGTGGCACCTATGCCGGTCTCGCGCACCCCGCAAGCATCGAGTACCTGAAGGAACTTGGCGTCACTGCGGTGGAGTTGCTGCCGATTCACGAGATGGTCGACGAAGGACATCTTGTCGATCGCAACTTAAGGACTACTGGGGATACAACACTCTCGGCTACTTCGCCCCCGCCAAGCGCTATTCCTCAAGCGGAGACCGTGGCGAACAGGTTGTCGAGTTCAAGGAGATGGTCAAGGCGCTGCATGCAGCGGGCATCGAGGTCATCCTCGACGTCGTCTACAACCACACCTGCGAAGGCAACCGCATGGGGCCTATGCTTAGCCTGAAGGGAATCTGTAACACATACCTATTACAGAACCGTGCAGGATACTCCCCGCTACTACATGGACTACACCGGCACGGGCAACACGCTCAATGTTCGTCACCCTCAGGTGCTTAAGCTCCTCATGGACTAGCCTCGCTATTGGGTGACCGAGATGCACGTCGACGGATTCCGCTTCGATCTGGCTGCGACGTTGGCGCGCGAACTCCACGATGTCGACAAGCTGGGCGGCTTCTTCGATACCATCCACCAGGATCCCACTCTCGAACAAGCCAAGCTCATCGCAGAGCCCTGGGACGTCGGGGAGGGCGGGTACCAGGTCGGAAACTTCCCCGTCCTCTGGGCTGAATGGAACGGCAAATACCGTGACACCGTACGCCGCTTCTGGAAGGGCGATGAAGGCACCCTCTCCGATTTTGCCTACCGCATCACAGGTTCAAGCGACCTCTACCAGCACGACGGGCGCAAGCCTTATGCCAGCATCAACTTCATCACCGCGCACGACGGCTTCACCCTCTGCGACCTCGTCAGCTACAACGACAAGCACAACGAAGCCAATGGGGATAACAACAACGACGGCGAAAGCCATAACAACTCCTGGAACATGGGAGCGGAAGGGCCAACGGACGACCCTGAGATCAACCGGCATGCGCGAGCGCCAGATCCGGAACTTCCTGGCAACCCTGCTGCTCAGCCAGGGTGTACCCATGATCTGCGGTGGCGACGAGTTCGCCCGCTCCCAGCGGGGCAACAACAACTGCTACTGCCAGGACAATGAACTGACCTGGTACGACTGGCAGCTTGATGAATCGCGCACACGGCTCATGGAATTCACCCGCAAGCTCGTCAAGCTTCGCCGCGCCCATCCCAACCTCCATCGGCGCAAGTTCTTCCAGGACCGCACCATTCGCAACTCCGTCGTACGCGATATCGCGTGGTACGGCGCCGATGGCAAAGATATGCCGGAAGAAACCTGGACCTCCGGCTGGGCTCGCTCCCTGGCGCTGATGCTCAACGGCAAGACCCTGCAGGCCAGTGACGGCGACGGCAACCCCCTCATTGACGACAGCTTCCTCATCCTTGTCAACGCGTTCCACGAAGGCGTGGAGTTCACCCTTCCGCCTGTTCCCAACGGATCGCCTTGGCGACCAGGTCATGGACACCGAAAACATCGATGACCCGTTCCACATGACGGCCAGGTCGCTGACAAGGTGATCGTCGGCGGCGCATCCATGATGGTCTTCAGCGATGGAGAAGACGTGCCCAAGGCTGTGCAGATTTTCTAGATCCGAGCCGAACAGGAAGGGCACAAACGTATATCGCCCCGCGCCTCGGGGCTTTCGTGAGCCCATCGGACGCTTACTTCAGCGATATTGCGCATCGAACGTTGAAGCCTGCCTGGTCCATCTCACCCTCCGTGGGCGTGCCGGAGAGTATCACCAGCACGCGGTACTTGAAGCGTCGCCGTCTCACCCTTTCGATGGAGAAGTTCATCGGCGCTGCCTTGGGATCGAATACGTGCGCGCCCAGCGGATTTACCGCGAACAAGCCGTAGCCTCGAGCATGCCAGTAAGCTGGATATCCAGGATTGCCCGTGTGATCCAGGATCGCCATCGGCTTTCCGGCCTTGCCGTCGGGCGTCGTGCCGGTGAGCCAGCACCACTTGCCGCGCGTGCCCCATGACCGCCTCGCCCGAGTTTGCCTTCGCTGGTGTGATACACGCCCGGTCGCGCCGGCAGTATCCGCGGCCTTTACCTGGTCGCAGACCCCGTTCGTGTCCATGAAGTGCCGCCCTTCTCGGTAGGAGACTCGAGGAAGTGCGCTACCCGTATGCCGAGCAGACCCTCCTTGTCGTCGTTGAATGTCACCGGGGTCAGCGCCTTCAGGTGACGACCAGATCGACCGCACGTGCGGGTTGTCCTCGCGACCTGGTCTTTGAGAACACGTAACGAGTCGTCTGCGTCATGATCGGCTTCGTATTGCCGGCCGCAGGATCACCCGCAATCCAGGTTGATTCCGTCACCAGTTCGCCGGAGTTGGCACCCGACTTTGACGACACGACCTTGTCCAGCTTGACCGTCCCGTACTTCGAGCGGTCCGCCGGCTTGATCGCGTCCGAGTTGTTCCAGAAATCGAACTCATTAGCATTGCCATAGTTGAACCACAGCCCCGCATGGTGCGGGTGATCCACACGTTCGCCCGGCAGCATGTGGAATGGATACCCGCGCGTTACAGTGGTTCCGTCCGGCGCGATCAGCGGGTAGAGCACCGGCTTGCGCTGGTTGGTCTCCCACATAAATGTGGTGAACGGCTTCCCATCGATGGTCACATCGATGGGTGTGCGGCGTCGTCCGTTGTGAGCACAACTCCGTTTCCTGTCCGCGTTCGCCGCGAGCCCGCTGCCCATCAGCGTGCAAGCCCAAGCAGAGCAGCGGAAGGCCAGCAGCTTACGCAGTGCTCATACGGCTTACCTCCCGACCATCACCTGCTGCGTCTTGTCGTTGAATGTGACCTTCTGCCCGTCTGGATCGCCGCGACGTTCATGCACAGCGCGATCGAGTGGCTGTAACCGGCCTCGATGCTGGCGTTTGGTGTCTTGCGCGAGCGCACGCACTCCATCCAGTTGCGCATGTTGGCACTGGTCTGGGGATCGCCCTTGGTATTCGCGTCGGTGGCCACCTTCTCGACCGCCCTGCCGAGGCTCATCGGCTCCAGCAGGTTAGGCTGCATCTGCATCTCCGCCGCGGACTTCGCGCTCAGACCACCGTTGGGTGACACCGTCTGCTTGTCCATGTCGATTGTGCCGGCGTTGGAGTAGTAGATCTCCTTCACGCCGCCGGCGGAGTTCGTGAAGCGCGACGTGTACTGCACCTGGAACCCCTTCGTCAGGTCATCCAGCGGGCCGTAGTCGAACACGGCGGTCATGGTGTCCCAGTTGGTGCGCCCATCCTTCCAGTGGTAGATTCCGCCGTTGGCCACGACAGAGCGCGGATGCGGCAGCCCGGTGAACCAGTGCACCGTGTCGATCTGGTGGACCAGCCACTGGTCGGGAATCCCCGAGCTAGTAGGGCCAGAAGAGCCGGAACTCGAGGTATTTCCGCGCGTCGAACTTATCCTTGATCACGCCCATGCAGTAGCGGTTCCAGTCCGTGTCCTCTTCCTTCAGCAACGGGACCACGTCAGGCCGCCGCCAGCGGCCCGGCTGGTTCACGTTCCAGCTCATCTCCACCATCACGATGTCGCCGAACTTGCCCGACTTGATGTACTCCGCCGCCTTCATGTAGCTGGGCGTGCTGCGGCGCTGCGTTCCGATCTGGATGATGCGGTCGCTGTCGTGGACCGCTGTGCGGAAGTTGCGCGCGTCTTCCATGGTGTGCGCGGTCGGCTTCTCCACATACGCATCGCGTCCCGCCTTCACGGCTTCAATCCCATGGCGCGCGTGCTGGAAGTCCGCCGTGGCAATCAGCACCGCATCGACGTCTTTGCGGGCATAGAGCTCGTCGTTGTTGCGGACGCAGTCCACCTTGCTTCCGGTCAGCTTCTCAATCTTCGCGGCGCCCGTCTTCGCGCGCCCGCTTCCAGATGTCGGAGACGCACACTAACTCGAAGTTCATCTCCTTTGGATGGCTCATGAAGGCCGGGATGTCGCCGCCCAGCATGCGGTCGCCGCACCCGATCACGCCCGTGCGCACACGGTCGTTGGCGCCGGGAATCTTGGCGTAGCTGGCTGCGCTGGCCTTCAGGGCATAGCTGGGGCCGGACTGCGTGGCAGCAACGGCAAGGGCCGCGCCGGCGGTCTTCAGGAACTTTCTGCGGCTGGTCTCAGGACCCAATCAGCATATGCGTCATGCATGCCTCTCTCCTGCGTCATCCCGGACCCTTTCGAAACTGCGCAGTTCGCTAGCGTCCGGAAGTGTACAACTTCCGGACTACTCTGCGCGAGTGTGGTTGGACCATCTTCAAAACGCGCAGGTTATCGCCCAGCAACTGGCACGCCTCCTGTGACTGCGTCCCGCCTCAGCGCAACGTCACATCCCATATCTTCGACAAGCCGCGATTTGCCGGCGGGCCCTCAACATACAGCACCACGACGTACTCCCCCGGCGCCTTGTACTGATGCACCGGGATCTGGTCGCCGGAGTCCGTACCGTCGCCGAAGTCCCACTTCCAGCTCGTGACCTTGCCCACGGACTCATCCTGAAACGCCACCAGGCGCCGCTTCATATCCAGCACCTTGAAGCTCCACCGCGCCTCGATTGGCTTCTTCAGCTGCGGCTCCAGCGGCATCAGCCGAAACTCGCGCAGGAAGTTCGCTTGCCCATACATCGTGTGCTCGGCAGACAGGTTCCAGAACCCGTTGTTCTTCCCGTCGGCGAGCCGTCGTAGTCAATCACCGCCCACGACAGGCCGATCAGCTTGTTCTCCGTCAGCTGTGACTCGACCGCGCGCTGCGGCCCTTCGCATCCCGCATAGTCGAACGGCGTGATGTAGAACTCCAGCACATACTTCCCGCTCTCGCCCGGCTTGAAGTTGTACTTCTGCGCATGGTTCGCATACGGCAGGTCCTTGTCCCAGGGCTGACAACCCCATGCCAGCGCCCACTCCTTGCCCTCCGACGGCGTAAAGATGTGGTAGTTCTGCGCCTGCACGCCATGCATCGAGAAATGCGCGTCCCACTCGTCTGTCGTATCCATGTTGTTGCGAAACCGCGGAATCAGCGGCCCGCCCGATCGGTCGCCGTCCACCACGATCTCAAACGTGTCGTTGTGCAGCCCCGGGTCCGCGAAGTCCCAGTAGTTGTCGTACGCCTCGTACAGAAAGTACAGCCGGTTCAGACCCTTTCACCCAGCCGACCTTGACCTTGATGTCGAGGTCCTTCGGGTCCGGCGCCGCATGCTTGTGTTCGTCATCATGCATCTGCGCCAGCGTGACCGCGTAGCTATCCGGCACCATCGCCCAGTCCAGCATCGTCGCCATCGATCCGCGGAATCTTGTCCGCCGGAAACTGAAATACCTTTAGAACCGGCTGTCGCCGGCGTCCCTTGCGCCGCAGGAGGACCAGCTGCCGCAGGCGCTTGGGCCCAAACACAACCGCTCGCTGCTGCAACAGCGACCACCGCTATACTTCGAACAAGGGCCCAGGTTCTCGTCATTGTTTCCTTCATCTCTATGTGATTGAAATGCCTTGCCCACAGCCGCGCGCGCTGCCGCGCCCACAGGCCCGATCTACCTTCAGCCCCGGCGCATCCTTCGCCTCCACCGCATAGGTAAATGTCTCCGGCACGTTTGCGCCCCAGGTCACCTTGCAGTGGCGCAGCGTCACGTTCTCCGCGTGCTCGATTGCGAATCCGGGCGTACCATGCGGCTCAATCCCCGCCATCGCCGTCGTGGGCCGGTTGTCAAACAACGCTCCGGGGTACCTGGTCGTTCGGTCCAGCGTCACCGACACGCGATCGAACAACACATCGTGCACCCGGCTCGCCGCCGTCCCGGCCACCCGAACCGAGTTCTCCGCCGTCCCTGTCACATTTGTAACTGTCACGTGATGCAGCGTACCTGGCGTCGTCTTCGGATTGCGCGGGAGCGCCGTGAACGAGATCGCCTCTCCCCGCCCCCACCAGGGATCTGCAAAGTAGTGCGAGTGGAAGGTGATGTTGCGGAAGTCAATGTTGAAGACGCTGCCTTCGTCCCGCAGCTGAATGCACAAACCCCGCGAACTGTTCTTGATCGTGCAGCGCTCGAACCGTACGTCGTGCATATCCGCGGCCGTCTCCGTGCCGATCTTTAGCCCCGCATCCTGGGTCTCAATCGTGCAGTCGTGACACGCGTATCTTCGCGCATGGGCCATACTCTTTCGGCTGCCTGCTGCATTTGATCACCACGCCATCGTCCCCGCACACCAGGTCGCAGTTCGTGATCTCCACATCCCGGCAATGGTCCGGATCGATGCCGTCGCAGTTCGGCACGTCGAGCAGATTGCGCACCTTCACGCGGTCCACCAGCACGCCCTCGCAGCCCAGCATATGCAGACCCCAGTTCGGCGCCTCCGCAAACGTGATGTCACGTACCTCCAGGTCGCGGCACTCGGTCAGCACAAACATCTTCGGCCGGAAGGGTCCCGGAATCCACCAACTCGCCCGCCGGGTCGTACCGGGTCATGAACTCCTTTGCTCGCCCCTGGTACGTTCCAGTCCCCGTGATCGTTCAGACCCTTGCGCTCCGTTCGCGGTGATCACTCCACCCGCCGCCGCAGCCATCGTGTCGCCTGAGACGGAACCCGCCAGGCCGCCGCGGTAATCCTCTCGGCGTGTGCTCACCACAAGCTGCGCAGTCATCTGCAAGGTGGAAATCGATGCCGCCCTTCAGCTCCAGCGTCCCCACCAGGTACCGCCGACCGCCACGCAGCAGCACCTGCGCCCGGTTGCCGGAGCCCGCGGCCCAGTCGATAGCCTGCTGGATCGCGGCCGTATCCAGAGCTTTTCCATCTCCAACCGCGCCGAACTTTAGCGCATCGAATACCTGCACGGTCTGCCCGCGACGTTGAAAGCCATAGGCACGGGGGCAGAATCTCGCCACAACGGAGGAAGCGACGAGCCCCGCACCGGACACCACTACGGACCGGCGCGAGACACCACGCGGACCACTCAAACTCTGCTGTGTCACTCTGCGAAAACCTCTGCCCAAATACAGGCCTGCTGGCGAAGACTCTAGCACAGCGCACCTTGATCATGCGGGTCGAAAGTTGTACCCGTCGAAGCGGTTCGTGACTGATTTTTCTGATTCGGCCGGTTGTAACAGCGCCCGCCCGGCCGGCCTCCTGTCCCGAATTCCATTGACCACATCGGACCACATCTTCTACCCTCCTGTGGCCGGCAAAAATCATTTCTCTATCGGATTCCACATATGCGCCTTCGTACAGCACTCGCCCTCCTGCTCGCCAGCCCTGCCGTCGCGGCTTACGCAGATGTCAAGCCTGCCGCCCTCTTCAGCGACCACGCAGTCCTCCAGAGCGGCATGGCGGTACCCGTCTGGGGAATGGCCGATCCGGGCGAGAAGGTCGTTATCACTCTGAACGGAACCAAAGGGACGGCAACGGCCGGCGCGAACGGAAAGTGGATCGTGCGGCTCGCGAAGCTCAAAGCCGGCGGCCCGTTCACCATGACCGTCGCGGGCAAGAACACCGTCACCATCAGCGACGTACTGGTCGGCGAGGTCTGGCTCGGCTCCGGACAGTCCAACATGCAGTTCACAGTGTCCAAGGCGCACGCGTCCTACGCCGGCATGCTCGACGAAGAGAAGGAGATCGCCGCCGCCAACTACCCGGAGGTGCGGATGTTCACCGTGAAGCCTACAAAGGCGCTCGACGTCCAGTCCGATGTGCAGGGCGAGTGGCAGGTCTGCAAACCCGCCGTGGTGGGCGACTGGTCGGCCGTCGGCTACCTCTTCGCCCGCGACCTCAGCCAGGCGCTCAAGCAGCCGGTCGGGGTCATCCTTTCCGCGTATGGAGCAAGCACCGCCGAGGCCTGGGTTCCCCGCCCGGTGCTCGCCGCAGACCCGCAGCTCAAGCCGTTCCTGGACAAGCTCGATGCGCGCGAAGCCTACTTCAAAGCTCACCCTGGCGCGACGGACGCCGACGCACCACCCGCGCCCCAGATGCTGAACTCACGTCCGCCGCGGCCGGGAACATCCGCTGTACTGCGCGATCCCTCTCAGGATCAGCATCAGCCGACCGTGCTTTACAACGCTATGATCGCGCCCGTCATCCCGTACGCAATCCGCGGCGCGATCTGGTACCAGGGTGAGTCGATCGCCGGCGGTGCCCCTGGGTTGATGCTCTACTCGCACACGATGGAGACGCTGGTCACCGACTGGCGTAAGGAATGGGGCGAGGGCAACTTCCCTTTCTACGCCGTGCAGCTCGCCGCGTTGAAGAACATCTCGAACAACCCAATGGTCCGTGAACAACAGGCCAAGATTCTGTCGCTGCCCAACACTGGCCTGGCGATCACGATCGACATCGGCGACCCCGCCAACGTCCACCCGAAGAACAAGGAACCGCTGGGCCAGCGACTCACCGCCCTCGCGCTCGCCAACGTGTACGGCCAGAAGATCGAATACTCCGGGCCGGTCTACGCAGGTATGAAGGTCGAGGGCGGAGCGATTCGCGTGCGGTTCACCCATGCCGCGGGCCTCATGTCGAAGGACGGTCCATTGAAGTGGTTCCAGGTGGCCGGCACGGATCAGAACGTTTGTGGATGCCGACGCGAAGATTGAAGGTGACTCTGTGGTCGTGTCGAGCCCGACGGTGACCTCCCCGACCGCTGTTCGCTACGCCTGGGATGCATATCCGGAGGGCGCCAACCTGTACAACTCAGCCGGACTGCCCGCCGCTCCGTTCCGAACGGACAGCTTCGATGCGCTGACGCCTATCGCGGCGAGCTTCACGGGTAAATAGGGCGAGGCAAATTGTTCCACGTGGAACAATTTGCTTCCATCTGGCTTCACCGAGCGCGGTGCTCGCCTCGGGATTAGCGAACGACAGTCCTTCACGATTGTTCCACGTGGAACAATCCGGCGTGATCAGCAAGTCTGCGAACTGGAAAGTACGCGTGAATCCACAGTCGTGGTTCGGGCGGGTAACCACCTTCGCTGGAGAATAGAGCTGTAAGTCCTGTGGAATGGCGCCCGCCGTTAACGTCCTGGTACTTGGGAAGAAGTTAGGGGGGCTGCGTGGACGACGGTTCCTTCTTAGCGATCGTGTCCGGCGCATGCCGCGGCCCGCGGATCGTACTGCTGCCGCGGCCGCGGCTGGTATCAGTCCCACCGGGATGCGTTCTGCGGGCCGCCGGATTAAGGATGCAAGCGGGATAGTTCGGCACCGCAGAACTGTTCGTGATGGGAGATCATCCTCAGCGGAGCGGGCGGGCGTATGGCTCGCCGTGGCGCTGGACCCGCGTGGGGTCAAAGGAGGTGGTGCCACCCGGATCCCAAGTTGCGCCGGGCGGGACGAGGACATTGTCTGCGGCCCGGCCGGTGGACTCCCCGGTTCGGAGCTGGATTCGCGAGGGGTCGATGCCCTTCTCGTTCGTGAGGTAGAGGCGGACGTTGAGCGACCGTTCCGCTGCAGCCTCGGGCTTCTCCTGCGGATCGTGCTTGCCGATGATCATGAGGATGGAGTCTGGCTCACGGTTCAACTCGAGCGCGATGTCGTCGAGACAGCCCTTGGCTTCATTGTCGACGCGTACGGGCCTGCGGCGGTCCCGTTCGAAGGACACCGAGCATAGCGGCCGGGCGGACGGAGGAGGCGGCGGAGGCGGCTCGACGACGGTGACCTCGGTGGTCGCGGAGGCTGAGTGGCCCATGTCGTCCACGCCGTTGCAGGTGATGACGATGGTGCCTGGGCCTACGCCTGGGGTGGATAGTGTCGCGGTGCCGCCGCTGCCGACAATTTGTCCGGCAGACGCGGAGTAGGAGACGTTGAGCTGCCGGTTCTGCGGGCTGACCGCCTGCGCGGTGATGGTGGACACACCGCCGGGCATGATGGAGCTTGGGTTTGCGGAGCAGGTGATGGTGGGCGGCTCGTAGGCATGGACACGGAAGCCGGCAGAGCATTCGGCGTGCTGATTGGCGCGGCTGCCTTCGGCTACGCGTCCGGTCACGGTGTAGTCCCCGGGCGCGAGGCCGGCGGTGTCTACCGTGGCTGTTTCGGTGTTGCCGGAGATCTTCCCGCCGGTGGAGGACCAGGTGTAGACAGGATGCAGCTTTCGGCCTTCGTCCATGTTGATGGCTCGACCGGTCACGGTGACGGGATCACCGGGAAATACGTTGGCGGGCTGAACCTCGCAGCCATAGGCGGCGGGGTGCTCGGGCTGCATGTCTCCGAGGCGGAAGACCACGCCTGCGGAGAGGCGATAGGCCTTCATGTTGATGAGGCCGCCGTTCAGGTACACGGGCGGTGTGCTGGGCCCGAAGTCCACATGCGAGTACGTGTAATCCGCCTGGATGGGACGGATCGCGAGGTGGTTGCGGAGAAATGGATTGGGCAGAACGTAGTCGATACCGAGTCCCGCGGTCGCACCGAGGCCCCACGTGCAGGCTTGCTCAAGCGGCCCTCCGACGCGCGTACGTCCGGCGAGAATGTGACCGAAGGGGACGAGACGGCCAACCTGGAACCGGACGACAGGACCACCCTGCGCGGCGTAGACGCAATCATCAGGCCCGTGGGGGGAGAACTGGCCCTCAGCCTGCAAGCCGACGCGCCGGTTGAAGAATCCGGTCGCGCTTACGATCGCGCCTTCGGGGATCGGCTGATAAGCAGTCCCTTCGAGCATGGTCCCGAGAGGATGGAAGTAGGTGTACCCACCGAAGACTTCAAACCGGGATGGTCCGGGGATGCGTGAGCCGACGGGCTTCGCCTGTGCTCGACAGGCAGACGGCATAAGGGCGCCCGTCACACAGAACGTGAGCAGCAGGAGCGCCTGGATGGCCCGGGGGGAGCGCCGGTGCATTCTTTGAATCCTCCACACTGCTGTTACAAACCAGGCTGCGCTGTGGTCAGCGCGCGAACGCGGTGCGTTATCGCGAAAGATGGGCATGTTATTGCTGCCCCACGGACAGGATCACGGATGTAGTTTGCGAAGGGACGCCTGGCACTGTCGTCGTGCCGGTGATGTTGATCGTGTAGTTCTGGTACACGCTGGTAAAGCATGCGCAGCCAGCCAAACCCATGATGCCCGCGCTGCAAAGCAACAGCAGAAGGAGGCGGAGCCTGGGCGACCCGAGCATGGCTTTGCGCCGGCGACGGACGCCGAAGAGGACGCCCAGGCCCGTTAGTTCGAAGGGGAGGGTGGCTGCAAGTACGATGGGAGCAAAGCGGCTTGCCGGCGCCGACGGTGCCGGCGGGGTTATGAGCCTTGCGTCTGCGGCCGTATTGGAGACGGTGAATGTGGTGCTGTTCGTCCCGCCAGCGGTAAGGGTGAGCGTGGGGCTAGCAAAGGTGCAGGCTGCGTCTGCAGCAAGTCCCGCACAGGAGAGAGTGACAGGACCGGCGAACCCCTGCGCGGACGTCGCGGTGACGGTGTAGGTAGTGCTGCCTGCGCCGCGGACAAACTGGCTGCCGGGCGTTGCCACGAGGGTGAAAGAACCCGCGCTTACGACCTGAGTGATGCTTGCTGCACTTGAGGCGTAATTCGCAGAGCCTGTATAGCTGGCAGTGATGGTGAGATTGCCCGGGAGCAGGGCTGATGTGACGAACGTAGCGGCTCCCGAGCTATCCAGCGTCGCGGTGCCAAGGACTGTGCTCCCGTTTGAGAAGGTGACGCTGCCGCCCGGTACTCCCGCCGACGAGGTGACAGTGGCGGTGAAGGTGACCGAGGTGGCGGAAAAGATGGACGAGGCGGAGGTTGCGAGCGTTGTACTGGTGGCTGCAGCGGTGACCGCCAGGGCTCCCGGTACTACGTTGATGACGTAGTTGGCGGCAGCGGCTCCAGAGACGGTTGCGGTGATGGGATACGAACCGGCGGCGGACGACGAGCCTGCCGTTGTTGAATATGTAACGGTGACGGTATCGCCGTTGACCAGGCCAGAAACAGTCCCGGTGAGAACAGGATTGGCGGTTCCATACGGGCGTGTGGTGTTGTTTACAGTAACAACCAGCGGCGCTGTGGCGGAGGCCATGATGGTCAAGGTGCCGTTTACTGTGCGAACCGCGTAGTTCGCTGCCGCCGCCCCGGATACCGCAGGAATAATGGGGTACGTGCCTACAGGGCTCAGGGCTGTTGCAGTGGTCGAGTAGGTGACGGCGACCGTGTCTCCGTTCAGCAGTCCGACCGTGGTGCCGGTTAAGCCAGCGTTGCCCGCCGAGGAACCGCTGGCCAGGCCATTGGCGTACGGGCGCGTAGCATCGTTGGCCGTAACGACAAGCGGAGCGGGCGTTACCGTCAGCGTGCCGACGACGATGTTCAACGTGTAGTTGGCGGCGGCAGCTCCGACGACAGTGGCCGTGATGGGATAGGTGCCCGGGACTGAGGTCGTGGACGCTGGAGAGTTATAGGTGACTGTTACGAGATCCCCGTTGAGCAGGCCTGTGACGGTACCGGTAAACGTTGGGTTCGTTGATCCATAGAGTCGCGTCGCGCTGTTCACAGTGACGGTGAGCGGAGAGACCGCGGAGGCAATGATTGTGAGTGTGCCGTTGTTGGCTGTCAGTTGGTAGTTCGAGAGTGCGGCGCCGGAGACTGAAGGCACAATGGCATAGCTTCCGACGGGGCTGGTGAGGGTGGCCGGGGTCGAGTAGCTGATGGAGAGGACGTCGCCGTTGAGCAGGCCTGCGGTAGCTCCCGTGAATATCGGGTTGGCGGTGTTGTACTGGCGTGTCGTGTTGTTCGCCGCGACTGTGAGTGGCGCCTGCGTGACGGTGAGCGTGCCATTTACAGGAGCCACGGTGTAATTGGCCGCGGCGGGACCGGAGACGATAGGAGTTACAGGATAGGTGCCGATCGGCGAGGTGGCGTTCGCGGGAGTGGCATAGGTGATGGCGAAGGTGTCCCCGTAGAGTGCACCGGTGATGGTGGAGGTGAACACGGGGTTGGGAGCGCCGTAAAGGCGGGAGGCGCTGCTTGCAGACACGCCGAGGACAACGACGGCTGGGGTGATGGTGAGTGTACCGGGGAGTACGGTGATGGTGTAGTTGCCGGCTGCGGGTCCGCCTATCGCGTCGTTGATGGGGTAGGCACCGACGGTGGAGTTGGGGGCGGCGGTTGTGGTGAGGTTCTGGGTGAAGGTGTCGCCGTTGATGGCGCCTGAGATCGAGGCCGAGAAGGCGGGGTTGGCGGCGCCGTACGGCCGTGCCGCATTCGCTACGGTTACGGTAAGCGGGATGGGAGTGACGGTCAGCGTGCCTGCTACGACGGTGACAGCATAGTTGGCCAGGGCTGGGCCGGTGATGGTGGCCGTGATTGGGTACTTACCGGCGGCTGAAGTTGTGGAGGCAGGGGTGGAGTATGTAACCGTAAAGGTATCGCCATTGGCCGCGCCCGCGATGGTGCTGGTGAAGGCGGGGTTGGCCGACCCATACGGGCGCGAGGCGTTGATGACGGTCACCGTGAGCGGCGTCGCGGCGATGGTCAGGGTTCCGGTGTTGTACGTGACGTTGTAATTGCTGAGGCTGGCGAGGCCGACAGAGGTCAGGGTGCCGGCGATCGGGTAGGTACCAATGGGCGAGGCGATGGTGGCCGTCGTGCTGTCGGAGAGCAGGAAGACGTCACCGTTGACTGCGCCGACGATTGTTCCCGGCAGATACGGGATGGGTGCGCCGTAAGGTTTGGTGACACTTCCCGGGGTGACCGAGAGAGAGCCCGGCGTGATGATGAGGGGGACTGTACCGACGGTTGAGAAGTAGCTGTGGTCGGACGAATTGAAGACGAAATTGACGGTGTAGGTGCCGACGCCCAGACCGCTCTCGGGCGCGTTGCAGTTGATCGTTGCGGCGAAGGGGCTGGAGGTAGAGCAGGTGGTCTCTCCGATGCCGTTGGCTCCGCCTCCTATGGTGAAGCTGATGGTGCCGTTCGGCGGAAGGTCGGGGTAGACGACGCTGAGGTTTGTGGTCTGGACGAAGGGTTGGCCGTATACCTCGGTCTCTGGCGCGAGGGTGTATGGGAGGTTCTGGGTGGTGAGGCCGTAAGCGGTTAGATTGACGGTCTGCGGAGAATCGTACGCGTTGGTAGTGACAATCGACTGGGCGGTGACGGTGCCGAGGGCCGTTGGGGTGAACGTGTAGCCGACATTGCAGACGGCTCCCTGGGAGAGGGGGCCAGTGCACGTGGTGGCTGAGCCGGAGGTGCTGTAGTGAGTGTCGGTTGTGGTGATTGGAGTGGTGATCGCCAGGCTGGCATTGCCGGCGTTGGCGATGGTCTGCGTGACTACGGGACTGGTGCCGAGGATGACGTCGCCGAAGTTGATATTTCGGACGGTGGAGTAGGCGACTTCCCGGACGGCGCTGTTGCCGAAGTCGATGACGTAGAGGTTGCTGCTTCCGTCGAGGGCGATGGTGATTGGAGCCTGAAGGGTGGCCAGGGGGGCGGGGCCGGCATCGCCGGTGTAGCCCGTTGCGCCCGAGCCGAGCGGGGTGGAGATATTGGAGCCGCTGCTCTGGACCGGGTACACCTCGTAGACGCGGTCGGCGGCTTCATCGACGATGTAGAGGTCGCCGGCTGCGTCGTAGGCGAGACCGACGGGGTAGAGCAAGGCGGTGCCGGTGGCCTGGGTGATGTCGGTGGAGCTTGAGGTGCCGTTGCCGGCGACCATGTGGATGGTGCCGGCTGAATCCACGGTGTACACGCGCTGACCGGAGGCGTCTGCGATGGCGAGGCCATTCGGGCCAAGGGCGAGACCGCTGGGTTTCACGAAGAGGGCCGAGGTTGCGGCGACGTTGTCCGCGTTCGCGGTGGATCCGCTGCCTGCGATGATGCGGGTCGTGCCTCCGGCGTAGACCTCGATGACGTTGTGGACGGAGCCTGCCTGGGCGATGTAGAGGTTGTCGAACGAGTCCACGATGAGGGCGCTGACGTTGGTCAGGCCGGCGATGTAGGTCAGGTCGACGCTGCCGTCCGCACCGAACCGGGAGATGGTGTTTGTGGCGGCATCGGAGATGAAGATGTTGCCGGCGCCGTCTACTGCCATGGCTGTCGGTGTCCTGATGCCTGCGCCCTGAGCGATCACGGTGTAGGACGCGCCGCCGCCTGCAGGGATCAGCAGGACGTCGGAGTTGGTGAGGGCGTTGCCCTGCTCGAGGACGTAGGTGTTGCCGGCGGAGTCGACCGTGACGGCGATGGGTGTACGAAGGCCGCGGACCAAGGTGTTGACGGTCCCTGGCGTGAAGAGGCTGAGCGGGCCCGTGCCGGTGCCATTCAGCGCGATGCTGACGATGCCGCCGCTCTTCGCGTCCTTCAGTTGAAGGGCAGAGGTGCGA
Organism: uncultured Acidobacteriaceae bacterium; assembly: GCA_963791875.1. Classification (GTDB taxonomy): domain Bacteria; phylum Acidobacteriota; class Terriglobia; order Terriglobales; family Acidobacteriaceae; genus Edaphobacter. The sequence continues at coordinate 371,229 of CAWBUI010000011.1, read as the reverse complement.
GCGCCGGGACGCGAGGGATTGAAGGTGACGGTGACCTGGCAGGTGTTTGGCGGAAGACTGGCGGGGGCGGCAGTGAGAAGGCCCGTGCAGGTGCTGGCGGCGATTGTGTAATCTGCGCCGACGACTGTGGAGAGATTGACCGTCTGGTCAATGACGAAGGTGATGGTCTGAGAGGCTCCCGTTGCGTTGATGGGAGCGGCCGGAAAGGTCTGATTGGTGCTGAACCTACGGACCACGTTGTTGAGCGAATCGGCGACGAAGATGTTTCCCGTAGGATCCGTGGTCAGGCCGAATGGCGCATCCAGGGGGGTGCTGAGTGCCGATTGTCCGTCGAGTGTGGAGGAGTACTGGCCTGAGGCGCCGCTGGGCAGGCCCGCGAGTTGCAGCAATTTCCCTGTTCCGGGTGAAAGGCTGACGATCGAATTTTGACCAGACGCCGACTGGCTGATCAGCAGGGCGCCTCCTGGGGTGACTGCAAGGCCGGACGGACTCTGCAGGGCCGCGGGATTCGTTCCAGAGCCGTCGCTGGTGCACTGCCCGGCGACAGTCTGAATCGTGGTGAGGCCTGCGATCTCGCGCACACAATTATTGCCTGTGTCCGCAATGAAGAGGTTGCCGGTGGGATCAAGCGCGAGACCTGCGGGGCTCGCCAGCGTGACGCTGTTCGTGACACCCCCGCATGCATTCGGCACATTCGCGGAAGCCTGACCAGCGAGATAGCAGACGGTAGTTGCGGGATCTCCGGCGCGGTGACGAAGCACCTGGTTCACGGGGATCGCAGTGTCACGTATTGAGATATAGAGAGTACCGCCGGCGTCGATGGCGACGCCGTTCGGCGAGGGAGTTACTGAGGCCGTGTCCAACGCCGTGCAGGTACCGGCAACGGTTGTAAGTGCGTTGCCCGAAAAGCTATCGATGGCGCCAGGCGCGAGGGAGCGCACGCAGTTGTGCTGGCCGTCTGAGATGTACAGCGTGCCCGCTGAATCGAGTGCCAGGCCGGTGGGAGCAAGCAGACCCTGCACAGGTGTGGGGGTGGCGTTGAGCGAAGCGTTGCATGTGTCGGGTCCACCGTTTACGCGGAGGCCTGCGACGGTTGTTAGATTTCCTGCGGGATCAATTTTGCGCACGCAGTTGTTCTGGGTGTCAGAGACGAAGAGATTGCCCGACGCGTCGAGCACAGCATATGAGGGGGAGTTGAGCGTGGCGGAGGAGGCCGATCCGGTGTCGCTGCTGAAGCCGCTCGAGCCAGTGCTGTTACCCGCATAGCGCGTTCCGGTTGCTACTACGCCCGCGAGTTGTGCCTGCGCGCTCATTCCGGCCAGGCTCAGCAGGCCTGCAAGGAGCAGAACCGCAGAGGCTCGGAGGTCGTGCACTCGGAAGGCGTTCATTTCGGAAACTCCGCTTGAAGAAGGGTCAACTGCTTATGTGAGGACGAAGGCCCGCTCTGCGTCGTCGGCTGAAGGTGCCGCTCTGGCTTTCCGTGTTCCCACCTTACTGTGGGCTCGGGAAGAGGGGTAACACACAAAGGTTGCAGACATAGTTACGTTTGGGGTATCCGAAGGCCCGTTTTCCTCAAGCGTTTCCAGTTAGGCTGGACGGCAAGCCGCATCTTCCGTCGGGACACCGGCGACGGTGACCTCACGGCCTGTGCGGCAGCCGCCGCGAAGCTCACCAGCGCAGGGAACAACTATGGTTTGTACCCATACCGTCGGGGGTGTGCGGTTCCGCTTTGATTCCCTTGCGCGGCTCCTTGGATGTGCGACTCCGCTGCGGTCCGGCGACATGCTGGCAGGTACTGCTGCAACATCCGCAGCCGAGCGAATAGCGGCGCAGCGGGCGCTGGCCGACCTGCCTCTGCGGAGCTTCCTCCATGAGGCGGTACTACCCTACGAGAGCGATGAGGTGACGCGACTGATCGTCGATGGGCACGACAGCGCGGCGTTTGCGCCAATCGCGAGCCTGACGGTAGGCGAGTTCCGCGACTGGCTGCTTTCGGACGGCGCGACAGGAGAACGCCTGACAGAGGTGGCGGCGGGACTTACCCCGGAGATGGTGGCGGGCGCTTCAAAGCTGATGCGATTGCAGGACCTGGTACTGGTCGCGCGGAAGGTGGAGGTGGTAACGCGGTTTCGCACGACCGTTGGACTGCGTGGCCGGCTCTCCACGCGGCTGCAGCCGAATCACCCTACGGACGACGCTGCGGGCATAGCGGCGGCGATTGTGGACGGGTTGCTGCTTGGATCGGGCGATGCGGTCATCGGCATCAACCCTGCGTCGGATTCTGTAGAGACCGTGATCGAGCTCCTGGAGCTTGTAGACGGAGCGCGACAGAGGTTTGCGATTCCTACGCAGAGCTGCGTGCTCGCTCATCTGACGACGCAGATGGAGGCGATGCGGAGGGGTGCTCCGGTGGACCTGGTGTTTCAGTCGATCGGAGGAACCGAAGGAACAAATCGGTCGTTCGGCATCTCGCTCGGACTCCTGGATGAGGCCCACGCGATAGCGCGGGACCTCAAACGCGGAGGCTTGGCGGAGGAGACTGGCGGGGAGAATGTGATGTACTTCGAGACGGGACAAGGTAGCAGCCTTTCGGCTGGCGCGCACAAGGGTGCCCGCGGGGAGCCTGTCGATCAGCAGACGCTTGAGGCACGCGCATATGCAGTGGCGCGGCGATACAGTCCAATGCTGGTGAATACCGTGGTGGGGTTCATCGGGCCGGAGTACCTGGCGACTGGCAAGGAGATTGTGAGGGCGGGGCTCGAAGACCACTTCTGCGGCAAGCTGCTTGGGCTGCCGATGGGCTGCGACGTCTGCTATACCAATCACGCGGAGGCGGACGGGGACGACATGGACTCGTTGCTGACGATGCTGGGCACGGCGGGAGTGAACTACATCATGGGGGTTCCTGGCGGAGATGATGTGATGTTGAACTACCAGAGCACGTCCTTCCATGATGCGCTGTATCTAAGGCATGTGCTTGGACTGAGGCCGGCACCTGAATTTGAAGCGTGGCTCGAGACACTGTCTGGTAGGGAGCTGTCTGTGAGAGGGCTGCTGGCACAATGACCGAGAACGTTCTGGGGCGGAAGTTCGATGCGCACGTTGCGCGACCACTGCCGCTCGATCCACGCGCGTTGACGCCGGCACGAATCGGTTTGGAGACGGTCGGGGTAAGCCTCGCATCGAAGCATGCCCTCGATCTCGCGGAGGCCAACTCGCTGGCGCGCGATGCGGTTCACGCGGTGTTGCCGGTCTCCGAGTTGCTTGCGGGGTTGCGTGAGCGGAACCTGGTGGGGGTGGCGGTCAGGAGTGGGGTGACGAGCCGGGCGGAATATCTGCGGCGGCCCGATCTGGGTCGGCAACTCGCGTCGGGTGCCGCGGAGCTATTGGCAGCGCACAGCGGAGGGCGAGCCGTAGATGGGCTGGGACAAAGCCCGGCTCGCCTGACGGTTGTGATCGCCGATGGGCTTTCTGCTCTTGCCGCGGAGCGCCATGCGCTTGCGGTCGTCGATGCGTTGCTGAGCTCGCCCGAGCTTTCTGCCGACTCTCAGCAGGAGTGGGCATTGACGCCGATCGTTCTGGCGGAGCAGGCTCGGGTCGCCCTGGGTGACGCGGTGGCACAGGCCATGCAATCGGACGCGGTAGTTGTGCTTCTTGGGGAGAGGCCGGGGCTGAGTTCGCCGGATTCGCTGGGGGCGTATATCACCTGGAAGCCGCGAGTGGGTACAACCGATGCGGAGCGAAGTTGCGTGTCTAATATAAGGACAGAGGGGCTCGGGTACGGCGAGGCTGCGGCGCGAATCGTGTCGTACTGTGTCGAGGGCCGCAGGGCTGGAGCCACAGGGGTGCACCTGCCCGCAAATCGGCCGCCGGAGTTGCAGGGTTAGAGCCGGGCCGATCTCTGGCCGCAGGCCGAATTAGAAAGGAGTGCTGCTGCGCGCGGACACTGCATCAGAACCGAATATGGTGACGGAGATAGACGAGGGCGCGCTCGCCAGGCGCAGGCTATTGCTGCGCGATTCGATTGGGTTCGTGACCCTGGTCGCGGCGACGGCCGTGCTGTTTGGAGTGACGTTGCTGCTCTTCCGCTCGTTCACGAGTCACCGGGATCAGCTGGCCGCACGGTGGGCGGATCGCGGAGCGCAGAATATGCGGAGTGGGCATCCGGAGCAGGCGATTGGTGCCCTTCGCACGGCCCTGAACTATGCGCCGGACAATCGCGGCTACGAGCAGTTGCTTGCGCAGGCCCTTGGCGAGGCAGGGCGAACGGACGAGAGCTACGCGTATTTCATGACGTTATGGGAGAGCCAACCGGGAAGCGGGTCTATCAATCTGGAACTGGCGCGTCTGGCGGCGAAGCGGGGCGATAAAACGGCGGCTGTGGAGTTCTACCGAGCGTCTATTTACGGCACGTGGGAGGGTGACGGTGTGTTGCGACGGGCGGAGGTGCGCCTGGAATTAGCACGGTATTTGATCGCAGTCAGGGATTTCGACCCCGCGAGGATGGAGTTGCTGATCGCGGCTGGGAACTCGCCAGAGACAGCCCGCCTCGACCTGACGATTGCGGTTTTGCTGGATCAGTCGCGGGACCCTACGGATGCGTGGAGCTACTACCAGAAGGCGATCGCGCTTGCTCCGCGCGATGCCGCCGTGCTGGAAGCGGCTGGACGCCATGCGTATCAGAGTGCCGACTTTGTGTCGGCTCACCGCTTGCTGGCGCGTGCAGAAGCAGCGCGCGCCGCGAGCCATGAGGCACCAGATGCGGGGCTTGCCTTAGTTCGCGACAACGCCGCGCGCATTACACAGCTTCTACCTGAGCCTGCCCTTGCTGCCCGGGATAATGCTGCGCGCGTAGTCGCAGTCCGGAAGATTGCAAAGGCCCGACTGGACGCGTGTGCCGCCCAATTGACCGGCGGGTCACTCCGGGCAAACCTCCAGGGGGTAACGGCGCGATGGAGCGCGACGGAGGGGACGGCTGGGGTGGCGTCGTTGCGTGACCCTGCGCTGCAGGAAAGCGCGATGCGTCTCGTCTATGACACTGAACGCACGGCCGAGACGCTGTGCACGCCCGCGACAGGAGACGATGCCCTTCTACTGCTGGCCGCGCGTGCGGCGACACCGCCTGCGAGTGAGGCTCAGTTGGACACCGCGTCCGGAAAAGTTGCGGCCAAACCATGAGCTTCCTCGGCGAAAAAATACTGTCCGTAGCCCGACGATCTGCGAAGGGACCTGTTGCGGCACGAGCTGCAGCAGAAGTCGGCGAACGGATGTCGGCCGCACGTGAAGAGCGGCTGTTTCTGCTGCTGTCGATCTTTATTGGCGTGATCTCTGGGCTGCTGGTGGTCTCGTTCCGGATGGCCATTGAGTGGCTCGGCATCCTGCTGCTTGGTTCATCGCCGCAGCCGCATCAGCTGAATCTGCTGATACGGCCTACGCTGGCGGGGATTGTGATCGCGCTGCTCGTCCGCTATGTGTTCCCCGAGGCGCGGGGCAGCGGGATCAACCAGACGAAGGCCGCGCTCTACATCCGCAATGGGTATATCTCGACGCGGACGGTCATCGGTAAGTTCCTGCTCTCTGCGCTGGCGATCGGTTCCGGGTTTTCACTGGGCCCGGAAGATCCTTCGCTGCAGATCGGCGCCGGGGTGGCTTCTGCCATCAGCCGGCGCTTTGATCTGTCTCGTGCCCGTTTGCGGCTATTTGCACCGATCGGCGCTGCGGCAGGACTCGCCGCCGCGTTCAATGCGCCGATCTCAGCAATCCTCTTTGTTATCGAGGAGGTGATCGGAAACTGGAGTGCGGCGGTACTGGGATCGATCGTGCTTTCGGCAATCTCAGGTGTGGTTGTGGCGCGCTCATTCTGGGGGTCGGAACCTATGTTCCGTATTCCGCCGGTCACGCTTCTCGATGGTCGAGAGCTGATGGCGTATGCCGTGCTCGGGGTCGTCGGCGGAGTCGCCTCACTGATCTTTACTCGCGCTCTGGGCTGGCTCCGGCCGATGCTGCGGCGGCAGCCTGCATCGTGGCAGCTGGCGCAGCCAGCCGTGGCCGGGTTGATGGTGGGAGCGATCGGCTACTTCGGGCTTCCGCAGGTGATGGGCGCGGGCTACAACAGCATCGATCAGGCCATGCATGGCCAGTTTGCCTGGAAGATGCTCTTGCTGCTTGCCGTGTTCAAGATCGTCGCAACGACGCTTTCGTTTTCGAGCGGAACGCCGGGTGGCATGTTCGCGCCGACTCTGTTTATCGGGGCGATGCTTGGCGGGTCGGTAGGAGCGTTCGAACATCACTTTTTCCCGCAGCTTACCGGGTCGGTTGGGTCGTATGCTCTGGTTGGTATGGGAGTGCTGTTTGCCGCCTTCCTGCGGGCTCCGCTAACCAGCGTCTTCATGGTGCTGGAGGTGAGCGGCAACTATGCCATTGTGCTGCCCGTAATCCTGGCGAACACGATTGCGTACCTGTTCTCGCGTGCCCTGCAGCCGGTGCCTATTCTCGAGATCTTCACGCACCAGGATGGCTTGGACCTTCCTTCGATGGAGGAGCAGCGCGAGGAGAGCAATCTCCATCTCGAGGATGCGCTTCACCCCACGACGGCGCCGGTCTTGCAGGGCTCGGACACTGTGCTCGCCGCTGCGGACGCCCTGGCGCGCTATGGCGATTTACGTGACGTACCTGCCGTCCTGATCCATTGCAGCGACGGTCTCTGGTATGTGTCCGCTACGGGAGAGATTGAAGCGCTGCTCAAGACTGCTGCGGGCGCAAACGATGGCGCGGAAACGCCGGCCCAGACGTTGGCCAGCTCTGCGCAGCGTCTGGAGCAGCAGCTCGGACCGGAACGCACGCCTGTGCTCTTTCCCGATCTACCCCTGTCCTCTGCGCTGCCCCACCTGCAGCGCTGGCCGCTGCTTCCAGTCACGAATCGTGCCGTGCGGGGGGCATTGGAGGGCACGGTGTCGCTCGAGGATGTGCTGGAACGATTTCAGCGGAGATAGATGAGCGGCACCAACCGTCTGGAACGGCAGGCCCACTCCCACGACCGCGATACCGTATCCTTAGGTAGGACGATGGGGCGTAACCTCTACATTCTGGCCGCAACGCTGATGTTGTTTGCGCTGCTCTCCTGCGGGCTGGCGTACACCAATGTCGCCGACCAGCCGGGCTCACCGGGGGATTCTTCGCTGTGGCGCACTATGGGCTTGTTTCTTTTCGTGATTGCCCTGGTCTCCGCGCTTGGGGGCATACTGTCGAGCCTGTTTGAGCAAGCGGAGCGGCGCAATGAAGAGCAGCGGCGCATACGCCGGCGGCGGTCTTAAAGAAGCTCTCAGCCGGCGGCCTGCTCACGCGCTGCATAGGTAGAAAGGTCTTCCGGAGGCAATGGATGTTCGAGGTTACTGTAGAGGCGGGTTTCTCGTCCGGGCACTACCTTCGCAATTACTACGGCAAGTGCGAAAACCCTCATGGCCACAACTATCGGGTTCTGGTTACCCTGGTCGGCGAAGAACTGGATGAAACCGGTTTGCTGCTCGATTTCAAGCTGGTCAAGACGCTGCTGCGCCCGGTTGTCGATACCCTGGATCACCAGATGATCAACGACATTCCGCCCTTCACGGAGAGGAACCCTTCGGCTGAGAACCTCGCCCACTACTTCTTTGAGCGGACCGCCGCGCAGTTGCTGGAGTTGACCTCGGGCCGCGTACGGGTGAAAGATTGCACAGTGTTTGAGACGGATACGAGCTTTGCCCGGTACTACGTCTGATGGACAGGGAACGATCCCGCATGGCACACATTGAGAGTTTTACGATTCACTCTGCCGGAAGCGGCACGTGCCGCCTTGTTGTTCTGTTTGAGGGTGAGTGCTACGATTTTCCTGTTGGTGCCGGGTAGCCGACACATATCCACAACTTGCATCGCCGGCTTCGTCGCAGCTTCCTGCGCGACGCACGGACAACGACAGAACGCTCCAGAGGTGAAACTTGGCCACTGATTCTAAGAACACTCCCGTGCTACGGGATGAGACGAACGGCGCTGAAGCGCCCGCGGCCCCGGAACAGCCTTTCGGGGCGCGGGTTACGCGGCGCTCCTTCCTGTCCCATCTGGGAGCCGCCGGCCTGGCAGCTTCGGCTGCTCCGGTACTCGCGGCGACCGCCCCGACGGCGCCTGCTGCGGCTGCCAGTGAGGCGGCCAGCGGTCCGAGTTCCGCAAGCGCCGGCGCAATTCCAGTGACGCTGAAGGTAAACGGAAAGAGCCACGCGCTTCGGCTGGATCCGAGGACGACCCTGCTGGATTGCCTGCGAGAAAACCTGGACCTGCCCGGGACCAAAAAGGGTTGTGATCACGGCCAGTGTGGCGCTTGCACGGTGCACGTCAACGGCGCCCGAGTAAACTCGTGCCTCTCGTTCGCGGTGATGCACGGGGCGGATGAAATCACCACAATTGAGGGCCTGGGCCAGCCAGAGCACATGCACCCGATGCAGGCGGCATTTGTGGAGCACGATGCCTACCAGTGCGGCTACTGCACGTCGGGTCAGATCATGTCAGCTGTCGCTGTAACCAAAGAGCCGGTGGGTCCGAGTGACGACGACGTGCGCCAGGCGATGTACGGCAACATCTGCCGCTGCGGCGCATACCCCAACATAGTCGCGGCGGTTCAGGCTGGCCGCCGGCACGCTTGAAGTTCGGAGGAGACGATGCAGACCTTCCAATATAGCCGCCCGGCCACGGTGGACCTCGCGCTCCAGACGGCAGCCGCCTCAGGCGGCGCGCAAGGCTCCACGGACGTTCGGTTCATCGCCGGCGGCACTACGCTGGTCGATCTGATGAAGCTGGATGTAGAGCGGCCCCGACACATTGTCGATCTCAACGGGCTGCCTCTCGACAGGGTCCAGCCTGCTCAAGGAGGCGGACTGGTGATCGGCGCCCTGGCGCGGAACTCCGTCGTCGCACACCATCCAACCGTGCAGCGAGAGTATCCCGTGTTGTCCCAGGCGCTGCTCTCGGGCGCGTCGCCACAGTTGCGCAACATGGCGACGACGGGCGGCAATCTGCTGCAGCGCACCCGCTGCGTGTACTTCCGCGACAGCGCTCACGCATGCAACAAGAGGGAGCCCGGCAGCGGCTGCTCAGCGCTTGGCGGGCACAACCGCATGCTGGCGATTCTGGGCACGAGCAAGGATTGCATCGCCAGCAACCCGTCGGACCAGAATGTCGCGCTCACAGCGCTCGAAGCGACGATACAGGTGCAGGGACCACGCGGGAACCGAAGCATTCCGATTGGCGAGTTCTACCTGAGGCCCGGCTCCACTCCGCATCGCGAGACGGTGCTTGGACCGGGTGACCTGATCGTTAGCGTAACGCTTCCCAAACCCGCTCCGGGCTCCCGCTCGTTGTACCTGAAGCTGCGGGACCGCGCCGCATACGAGTTTGCGCTAGCCTCCGCGGCGGTAGTCATACGACGAAGTGGCGGCACCATTCAGCATGCGCGGATTGCACTTGGCGGCGTGGGTACAGTCCCGTGGCGTTCGCCGGAGGCAGAACATGCGCTGGAAGGGCAGCCTGCAACGCCGGCGGTGTTTCGCCGTGCTGCGGAAGCAGCCTTGGCTGGCGCGCAGCCTGCAACGGAGAACGGATTCAAGGTTGAATTGGCAACACGGTGCCTGGTGCGCGCACTGATGCTTTCCGCCCAGCCCGCCTGAATAGCTAATGATCGAGAGCGGCACTGAAGAATCAGCCATCGGCACGTTGCAGAGGAGATGCAAGCCATGATGTTCAAGGATTTTGAAGCATTCATCGGTGCGCAGGACGGCTCTGCCCCCAAGGCAAGAGACCCGCAGGCCGCTGGTCCTTCTGCGATTATCGGAGCGGCACTTCCACGCATCGATGGCCCGTTGAAGACCACGGGCACGGCACGCTATGCCGCGGATCATAACTTCCCAGGCCTGGTGTACGCGGTGCCGGTCCGCGCTACCGTCGCCAGCGGTCGCATCCGCAGCATTGATACGAAGGCTGCGGAGGCGATGCCCGGCGTGCTGCTTGTTATGCATCACGGCAAGGTGATGCCGCTCTATCGGAACGCGTCGGGCGGGCGGAACAGCGAAAACCGACCGCCCTTCGAGGACGATGTAGTTTCGTACTGGGGTCAGTACGTGGCGGCTGTGGTCGCAGAAACCTTTGAACAGGCACAGGCCGCTGCGGCTGCTGTTCGCGTCGCCTACTCCGCGGATGCCTTCAACGTGAATCCTTCGCTTGCGGATTCCCTTCCCGCGACCGACCAGCCGGGCGGTCCTCGAACGTTGAGTCATCGCGGAGATCCCGAAGGCGCATTTTCGTCCGCCGCGGTGCAGGTCGATGAGGTCTACAGTACGCCGGTTGAGACGCACAACCCGATGGAAATGCACGCCACGGTGGCGGTGTGGGACGGCAAGAAGTTCACCCTCTACGAGTCGTCGCAAGGTGTGATGAACCACCAGGCGGTGCTTGCACAGGTGCTCGGCGAGCCAAAGGAGAATGTTGAGGTCATCTCCCGGTATATTGGGTCGGGTTTCGGCGGCAAGCTGTTTCCGTGGCCGCATTCGGCGATCGCGGCAGCGGCGGCCAAGAGCCTGAACCGCCCGGTGAAGCTGACGCTTAGCCGCAAGATGATGTTCTCCAACTCCGGCCATCGCCCGCGAACCGAGCAGCGCATGCGACTGGGAGCGACCGCGGACGGCAAGCTCGTCTCGCTGCAGCAGGACTATCGCAATCACACCAGCCTTCTGGATGACGTACGCGAGAACTGCGGGGAGGCGACGCCCTTCCTTTATTCCACACCCAATTTGAAGGTGACGTCTGCGCTGGTTCGGCGCAACGTCGGCACGCCCACGCCCATGCGTGGTCCAGGCGCGGTGCCGGGTTTGTTCGCGCTTGAGTCTGCGATGGATGAGCTTGCGATCAAGCTAAAGAAGGATCCGGTGGCACTGCGGCTTTCGCTGGATACGCTGGTCGACGAAGAGAAGAACAAGCCGTTCTCGTCGCGTCATCTGAAGGAATGCCTGCAAGTCGGAGCGGAGAAGTTTGGCTGGGCGCGCCGTTCACCGGCGGTGGGCTCGATGCGCAAGGGCGATCTTGTGCTCGGGTGGGGCGTGGCGGCTGCTTCGTGGGGTGCGAGTCGCGGCACGTGCGAGGCCTCCGTCAGTTTGCGCTGTGATGGCACAGCGCGGGTGAGTTGCGGAACACAGGACATCGGCACCGGCACGTATACCGTGATCGCGCAGGTTCTTCAGGACAAGACCGGGATTCCAGCGGCCAAGGTCGACGTGGTGCTCGGAAGCAGTTCCCTGCCTCCGGGGCCGACATCTGGCGGCTCCACCGCCACGGCTACCCTTTTGCCTGCAGTGATCGATGCGACCAACTCTGCCGTACGTGTACTACTGGGGGCTGCGACCAGTACGAAAGGGTCCCCATTCCACGGCAAAGAGCCCGCCTCGCTCGCGTTCACGGAGGGACGCATTCACGCCAAAGACCAGTCTGCGGCAAGTGGTGTCCCTTTCAGTGAAGTTCTTCGAATGGCTAATCTGGGAGCAGCATCGGGAGACGGAAAGAGCGGCGGGCTTGGGGCCGATCCCAGGGCACGGGACTTCTCTACCCACTCGTTTGGCGCGCAGTTCGTTGAAGTGGAATGGGACCCGGGCATCGCGCGCCTGCGTGTGAGCCGGGTCATGAGCGTGATCGATGGCGGGCGCATCATCAACAAGAACACAGCGACAAACCAGGTCGCTGGTGCAGTGGTAATGGGCGTCGGCATGGGTTTGTTTGAGGAGACGGTCTACGACCCGCGCAACGGGCATCCGATCAACGACAACTTCGCGGATTACCTTGTCCCTACGATTGCCGATTCGCCGCAGATCGACGTTCACTTCCTCGACATTCCCGACCCGCTCCTCAACGAATACGGCGCGAGGGGGATTGGAGAAATCGGTCTTGCTGGCGTGGCTCCGGCGATCACGGCCGCGGTGTATCACGCCACAGGCATACGCGTGCGGCGGCTACCGGTGCGGATCGAGGATCTTCTGAAAGCACCTCTTACCGCATAAGGTTAAAACCGCGCGGGGTGAGTGGCCTTTAGCTTGATGAGGGGGGAACCAGGCCGTCGCTCGCACCGGAGTGGGTCGGCCTGGGCGATATTGGCGCAGCATTAAATCACGTTCAAGCGCAGCGGAGCTCTCAACGCTAGAATTGGGACGCGAGTGAGGAAGAGCTCCTATGTCCCAGACGCTAACCGCTTTACCAACAACCAATCGCCACCTGATCCGCTGGGTCGAAAAGATGGCAGACCTATGTCAGCCGTCGTCAATCCACTGGATCGACGGCTCACAGGCCGAGTACGAGCACCTCTGCGACCAGCTTGTGACCGCCGGCACATTTTTCCCGCTAGACGACACGCTGTGGCCGGGATGTTTTTATGCTCGTTCGGCGCCGAACGACGTAGCCCGGGTGGAAGACCGGACGTTCATCTGCTCGCTCTCGAAGGACAACGCCGGCCCGACCAATAACTGGGAAGATCCATTCGTCATGCGAAAGAAGCTGAAGTCCCTTTTTCGGGGATCCATGCGGGGTCGCACGATGTATGTCATGCCGTTCTCCATGGGGCCTATCGGATCGCCCATGTCGCAGATCGGCGTGCAGCTCACCGACTCTGCGTACGCGGTTGTCAACATGCGCATCATGGCCCGCATCGGCGCGCCGGTGTTCGCGGAGATCGACAAGGACGAGAAGCGCGTCGTGCCCTGCATGCACTCCGTTGGAGCCCCGCTTGCTCCCGGGCAGCAGGATGTGCCCTGGCCATGCAACGATGAGAAATACATCGTCCATTTCCCCGAGACGCGTGAGATCTGGAGCTATGGCTCGGGCTATGGCGGCAACGCACTGCTGGGCAAGAAGTGTTTCGCCCTGCGGATCGCCTCCAACATCGCGCGCGATGAGGGCTGGATGGCTGAGCACATGCTGATCGTGGGCGTGGAGTCGCCCCCCGACAGCGCGGGGCAGACCGAGAAGACGTACGTCGCCGCCGCGTTCCCGTCCGCCTGCGGCAAGACGAACTTTGCGATGCTCATTCCGCCAGCGGGTTTCGAAGGATGGAAAGTTTGGACCGTCGGCGACGACATCGCGTGGATACGGCCTGATGCTTCCGGGCAGCTGCGCGCGATCAATCCCGGAGGCGGGCTTCTTCGGTGTCGCGCCGGGCACAAGCGCGAAGACGAATCCCAACGCTATGGCTACACTCGCGCGAAACACCATCTTCACCAACGTTGCGCTTACTCCAGACGGCGGCGTGTGGTGGGAAGGTATGACGGACAAACCACCAGCCGAGTGCCTGGACTGGCGCGGTGAGCGCTGGACTCCGGAGATCGGCAAGGCATCCGGCCGCACTGCGGCCCATCCGAACGGCCGCTTTACGGCACCTGCTTCGCAGTGTCCGACCATCGATCCGGACTGGGAAAACCCCGCCGGCGTGCCAATCTCGGCGTTCATCTTTGGCGGTCGCCGGCCCACGACGATGCCTCTGGTTTATCAGGCGTTCAACTGGTCTTCGGGCGTGTACGTGGGCGCGACGATGGGCTCTGAAACGACCGCTGCGGCCGGCGCTCCGGTGGGCAAGGTCCGCCGCGATCCGATGGCGATGCTGCCCTTCTGCGGGTACCACATGGGGGATTATTTCCGCCATTGGATCAAGATGCAGCGTGCGCTCTCCGTCACTCCGCGCATTTTCCACGTCAACTGGTTCCGTAAAGACGCGAACGGAAAGTTTCTCTGGCCAGGCTACTCCGAGAACATGCGCGTGCTGAAGTGGGTTGTGGACCGCGTCCGTGGGCGTGCCCTGGGCAAGGAGACCTCGATCGGGTGGACCCCGCACTTCGACGACATCCAGTGGCAAGGTCTCGACTTCCCTCGCGCCACATTTGAGGAACTACAGCAGAGTAGATCGCGCGCAATGGAAGGGTGAAGTGATGGGACACGAAGAGCTCTTCCTGCTGCTGCATGATCACCTTCCTCCGGAGATGATTTACGAGCGGGAACTTCTCATCTGCAGACTCTAGTTTCGGACGGGTTCGGGATCCCGCTTCGGATGCCCGGTCGGGCTTATTCTCTAGACACGCCTGACAATCTTCGCGCGCACGGCGTCTCCAATGAAGGGGCCAGATGATTAGGATCGGGGTAGACACTGGCGGCACCTTCACCGATCTGGTGCGCCTGGACGGCGGTTCCATCTCTGTCCACAAGGTGCGATCTACACCTGATGATCCTTCGCGGGCCATCCTGACAGGGATTGCGGAGCTTGCCGCCGGAGACCGGATCGGCGAAGTCGTTCACGGCACCACAGTGGCGACCAATGCTGTACTCGAACGCAAGGTCGCCCGAGTCGCGCTCGTCACAACCAGCGGCTTTGAAGACGTACTTCTTATAGGGCGTCAGGCGCGCAGCGAGCTGTACAACTTCATGATCCCGTTGCCGCGACCGATCGTGGAACCCGGCCTGACGTTTGGGATTGGTGAGCGGCTCGACCAGCACGGCGAGGTGGTGCAGCCCCTTGATCGTGGAGAGATGGACGGGCTGGTGGAGGCATTGCATTCTGCAACGGCTGAGAGCGTCGCAGTGTGCCTGCTGCACTCCTATGCCAATCCCGTCCATGAGGACGAGATCGCGCGACGGCTCTCCGCGGCAGGATTTCTGGTTTCTACCTCTCACAGCGTGCTGCCGGAGTACCGGGAGTATGAGCGCTGGAGCACGACAGTTGTTGACGCTGCTATCACACCGTTGATGTCCCGCTACCTCATCTCCCTGGAGACTGGGCTGCACGGAACGCCGCTTCGTATCATGCAATCGAACGGTGGTTCCATCTCGGCGGCGGAGGCGAGCCGGTCTGCCGTGCGCACGATCCTCTCCGGGCCGGCCGCCGGAGCAGTAGGAGCGCATGCTGTAGCACGCGCGTCCGGGTTCGATCAGGTCATCCTGTTCGATATGGGCGGGACGTCAACCGACGTGAGCCTGATTGATGGCGAGCTCGGCACAACGACGGAGTCCATGGTCGGCGACTTCCCCGTGCGTATCCCGATGCTGGACATCCACACGGTGGGCGCCGGCGGCGGCTCTATTGCGCGACTGGACGCAGGCGGGGCACTGCGCGTAGGTCCACAGAGCGCAGGCGCCAAGCCCGGTCCCGTCTGCTACGGCGAAGGGCGGGAGCTTACCGTCACAGATGCCAACCTGCTGCTCGGCCGGCTCGATCCACAGCACTTTCTCGGCGGCCGCATGGTGCTCGACGCAGCAAGAACGGCCGAATGCGCAGCTAAGTTGGCCGTTCGCGCCGGTGTTACATCCACACGGCTGGCCGAAGGCATCGTCGCCATTGCGAATGCAAACATGGAGCGCGCCATTCGCCGGGTTTCTGTCGAACGCGGCGCTGATCCGCGCGACTGTGCGCTACTTGCTTTCGGTGGCGCGGGCGGCATGCACGCGTGCGAAATTGCAGAAAGTCTGGACATCGGCACAGTCCTGGTGCCGGAGCACGCGGGTGTGCTCTCGGCGCTCGGCATGCTGCTGGCCGACGTACGCAAGGACTACGTTCAAACGATCTTGCAAGCAAGCGCTACCGTCTCTTCCCAGGTGCTTGAGGAACACTTCGCTGTGTTCGTTACGCGTGCCACGGCGGAACTGCGCGCCGAGGGCTTTGGACCAGAAGAACTTGTGCTGCGACCGTCTCTCGATGTGAGGTATCGTGGCCAGTCGTATGAAATCAATGTGCCGTTCACGCCTGAGTACGAGAACAGCTTCCACGAACAGCATCGGCACTTATACGGCCATGCGAACCCGGCCCGTGCGACAGAGATCGTG
Organism: uncultured Acidobacteriaceae bacterium; assembly: GCA_963791875.1. Lineage (GTDB taxonomy): Bacteria > Acidobacteriota > Terriglobia > Terriglobales > Acidobacteriaceae > Edaphobacter. The sequence goes on along the minus strand of CAWBUI010000011.1, from coordinate 355,362 downwards.
AACGTACGCCTGGATGCCTCCGGCACCACGCAGAAGCACGTGTTCCCCTCCCCCGAAGCTCCACCGCAGGCCTGCGTTCCGCCCGTATTCACGCGCCAGGCCTACTTCGCCGGAGAACTTCGAGACACGAAGTTCTTCCTCCGGCAAGCTTTGCTGCCGGGCATGTCAGAGTGCGGACCGGCAATCATAAGCGGCGCCAACGCGACGGTCGTGATCACGCCCGGCTTTCGCTTTAAGGTCGACGGAGTAGGCACACTGGTCGTGACCCGCAGCGCAACTGCCGTAGCGCAGTCAGAGGACTCCCGAGACCGATGAACACACCGGCGCATGATCCGATCGAGTTCGAAATCTTCAAGAGCCTCTTCGTCTCGATCGCCGAAGAGATGGGCGCCACACTGCGCCGGACCGGCTTCTCTCCGAACATCAAGGAGCGCCTGGACTACTCCTGCGCTCTCTACGACGGCGAAGGTCAGGCTATCGCCCAAGGCGATCACATGCCGGTTCATCTTGGCGCCATGCCGCTCTCCGTGGCAGCAGCGATCGCGCACGTCGCGATGGATCCAGGTGACGTGGTCATTCTGAACGACCCGTTTCGCGGCGGCACGCACCTGCCGGACATCACGTTAGTGCAGCCGATCTTCCTCGAAGGAGGTGGCCGTCCCGCCTTTTATGTCGCCAATCGCGCGCACCATTCGGACGTGGGCGGTATGAGCCCCGGCTCGATGCCACTCGCGACCGAGATCTTCCAGGAAGGCCTCATCACTGCCGCCAATCAAGCTGCTGCGGAAGGGCAAGATCTGCGGGGACATCCTGGCGCTCATCCTTGCGAACGTGCGGACGCCGGACGAGCGCGAAGGGGACCTGAGCGCACAGATCGCGGCAAACCGTATCGGTGAGATTCGGCTGCTCGCGGCCGTCTGGCGCTACGGAGTCGATCGCGTGCTGCACTACTCGCGTGCGGTCCAGGACTATGCCGAACGCATCATGCGCCACACCCTGGCCGACGTACCGGACGGGGAATACCGCTTCGAAGACTTCCTCGAAGACGACGGGTTCGGGCGCCAGAAAATCGCCATACGCGTGGCCGTCCGCATCGCCGGCGACGGTGCCGAAGTCGATTTCACAGGCACGGACCCGCAGACCGCCGGCGGAGTGAATGCCAACTTGGCCATTACTCTTTCTGCGTGTCTCTACTGTTTCCGGTGCCTGGTAGAGGAGGACGTTCTCTACAACGCTGGGATCGGGCGAGCGGTACGGGTCATTGCACCCGCGGGTTCTGTCGTGAATGCAGTCCATCCCGCTGCAATCGCCGGCGGCAATGTGGAAACGTCCCAACGGATCACAGACGTGGTTCTGGGTGCGCTCTCTTTGGCGCTGCCTGAGCGCATCCCGGCGGCCAGCCAGGGGACGATGAATAACGTCACTCTGGGTGGCGCCCGCCCGGACGGGACCCCGTTTGCATACTACGAGACGATGGGCGGAGGCATGGGAGGGCGGAATGGTCTGCCAGGACTATCCGGTGTCCACACCCACATGAGCAATACACGAAATACACCGATTGAAGCCATCGAACATCACCTGCCTCTTCGGGTACGCAGCTATAGGTTGCGCCGCGGGAGCGGTGGGTCAGGGCGCTACGCCGGCGGCGAAGGCATACTGCGCGAATACGAGATGCTTGCCCACACCTCCATTACTCTTCTCACCGAGCGCCGCACAACCCGCCCGTACGGCGTGCAGGGCGGCTCACCGGGAGGTTCTGGCCGCAATACTGTTCTCCACGCGAATGGTGCTTCGGAGGAGGTGCCCGCGAAGGTGAAGCTCGAACTCCGTCCAGGAGACCGGCTGCGCATCGAGTCGCCTGGCGGCGGGGGATTCGGGACGCCGCCGGGGGACGCGTGTTAGTGCCTGCGGCCGGAGTAGAGGAAGCTCGTTTTGCCTGGTGGCGCGAATCCTCAGCTGCGGCGCGCCGCGCACTGCTTGCTGCTTCGTTCGGGTGGATGCTCGACTCCTTCGACGTGATGCTCTATGCGCTGGTGCTCACGGCCATCATGCTTGATCTCGGCCTCAACCGCCAGACAGCAGGCATTCTGGGTTCTCTGACGTTAGTTTCGGCCGCGGTTGGCGGAGTGATCTTCGGCTTCATCGCGGACAGGTTCGGACGCACACGTGCACTTATCGCCAGCGTGCTCATCTATGCGTTCGCAACCGCCGCTTGCGGCTTCGCCCACAACGTTGCCCAACTTGCGATCTGTCGGACCATCCTTGGCTTTGGCATGGGAGGAGAGTGGGCCAGTGGCGCAGCTCTGGTGGCCGAAACATGGTCGGATCGGCATCGCAGCAAAGCTCTGGGCATCATGCAGAGTTCCTGGGCGATCGGCTATGCGCTCGCCGCTCTGGTCGTTGGAATCCTCCTTCCTTGGAAGGGTTGGCGAGTCGTCTTCTTCGTTGGCATCCTCCCGGCAGTCCTCACTCTGCTGATCCGGCGCAACGTGGACGAGCCACAACTATGGAAAGACAGGCCCCACAAGCAGAGGGGGCTGAACATCCGCGGCGCCTTGCTGACCATGTTCAGCAAGGAAATCCGGCGCACCACCATCGCCGTGACCGCCATGAACGCCTGCACTCTGTTCGCGTGGTGGGGCTTCAACCTTTGGGTACCCGCATATCTTTCGCTGCCACCCGAGCAGGGAGGCATCGGTCTCTCCGTTCGCATGATGTCAGGAATCATCATCGTCATGCAGGTAGGCATGTGGTGTGGTTACGTATCGTTCGGCTTTCTCAGTCAGACCTTCGGCCGCAAGCGCTGCTACCTTGTCTACCTCGGAACGGCTGCCGTTCTGGCTGTGCTGTACGGACGGATCCACACGCCGATTCTGCTGGTGCTGCTCGGCCCGCTCCTCGCATTCTTCGGGACCGGCTACTTCTCGGGCTTTGCGACCGTCACGGCGGAGTTGTACGAGACCCGGGTCCGCGCTACAGCCCAGGGCCTCACCTACAACGTGGGGCGCCTTGCCTCCGCCGTCGCGCCCTTCACCGCCGGCAGTGTCACCCAGAAGCATGGATTTGGTGCAGCCTTCGCAGTCTCTGGAGCAGCCTTTCTGATCGCTGCGGTCTGCTGGTTTTGGATTCCTGAGACCAAGGGCACGGCTCTCGCCTGACTGCACCATGCCCGCTTGCTGATATTCTCAAGAGAGTTGTCGCCCGCGGAGGGATGGCAGAGCGGTTGATTGCGGCGGTCTTGAAAACCGCTTTGGCTGAAAGGCCAACGGGGGTTCGAATCCCTCTCCCTCCGCCAGTTCCTTGAAGTGCTTTGGTGGCAGAGGCGCGGCCTCATCCCACATCTACTCGCTGCGGCGGGTGCAGTCCCGAAGAGGTCCTCTAAGAACTGCACCCGTAGCTGCTGCTCGATCGCCTGGTTACTTGCGCCGCTTCTTCGACCTCCTCGGTGCCGACTTCCACCGTACAACCATGCTGGGGAGACCGTGGGGGCTGTAGTTACCCGCTGCGGAGTGCAGCGCGAGCCAGCAGCCTCTGGAACAGGCTTGATCGTGAAGCTACGTATTCGTGACTGCCGCTTGTCCGACGGCTAACCCCGAAGCAAGCGCACCGCAGATATACGCGCCGTCCTCGTTTATCTGTGGTTTCCTACTGGACGAGCACGTGGCCGGCAGTGTACGTTTCTGCTTTCCGGCCAGGAGGTCTATGGAACGTCGTGAAGTTCTGCGTGCTCTGGCGATACTCGCGGCCACCCCGAAGTGGCTGCTTGCGCAGCAGAACACCGAGGCCGCACCTGCTCTACCGGCCCCTGTGCCATGGACGCTGGGGCTCAATCCACTCACCCCGCTGCCACACACCGCCGCGCCGGACACCGCGGGCGAGACCGTCTCACTCTTCTTCTCCGCACCGCAGATGCAGACACTCAACCGCCTCGCTGACCTGATGCTGCCGCGCACCGCGAACCATCCCGGAGCGCTGGATGCACAGACCCCCGCATTTCTCGATTTCCTCATCGGACACTCGCCCGCCGTGCGGGGCTCTTTGTACACCAGCGGTTTGAACTGGCTGGATGCCGAGGCGAAGCTGTCGCACAAGAAGCCGTTCGCGCTGCTCGAAACCGCGCAGGCAGATAGGTTACTTAAGCCGTGGCTGCGTACCTGGATGACCGATAATCCCCCGACGCAAACGCATGCAGACTTCGTCAACATCGTCCACGCGGACATTCGCACGGCGACGGTGAACTCGCACGTGTGGTTCGAAGCCCTGGACTCGCGAGGGCGGGAGCGCACAACTCAGCTCTACTGGTCGCCGATCGAACCGGACATCTATGCCGAGCGTGCAACCAGCGTTCATACGCGACCGACGCAGAGCATTGCTCCTCCACGCGCCTCCCACCAACTCCGTTCTTACCCGGAGTGAGAAGTTCATGACAACGCACACTGCAGACGTACTGATTATCGGCTCCGGCCACGCGGGCGGCATGGCGGCAAAGATCCTGACGGAACGTGGCATTCGTTGCCTGATGCTGAACGCCGGGCCCACCGTAGACGTCACTCGGCAGGCGCGCAAGACATCCCCGTCTGAACTTCCCTTCCGAGGCTTCAAGCCTCCCGGGAAATTGGAGCACGTGTTCCAGGCGAACGAATTCAACACAAATGTCTGGGTCGACGAGACGGAGGTGCCGTACACGTTCAACCCCGCGAACCCATACAACTGGGTGCGCGTAAGACTCTTCGGCGGCCGCTCACTCTTCTGGTCCCGGCAATCCTTTCGGATGAGCGACTACGAATTCAAAGCAAAGTCGCATGACGGCTTTGGCGAAGACTGGCCCATAGACCATGCTGAGCTTTCGCCCTTCTACTCCCGCGTTGAGGATATCTTCCAGGTCACCGGCGCTTTAGACGGACCTCCGCAGATGCCCGACGGCAACTTCGTCATCGACGACGCGCCGTGGAGCGAATCGATGCAGCGCTTCATCACCGCTGCCAAACCGATGGACGTGCCAGTCTGCAAACAAAGGCGCGCAGCCGGACGCGACGGCCTGGCAAGCTCAGTCAACCTGCTGCTCCCGGATGCCGAGCGGACAGGCAATCTGACCTCGATACAGAACGCCGTAGTATCCGAGATCACCATCGACAAGAACACCGGTCAGCCGGACGGATGCCTCTTCATCGACCGCCTGTCGCACAGAGAATTATCTATCAAGGCGCGAGTGGTCGTCTTGGCTGCGGGCACGCTTGAGAGCACAAGACTTCTGCTTAATTCCGGACTCGCGAACTCCAGCGGTCTGATGGGCCACTATCTGTCGATCAGATTTACGGCGCAGGTCTGGTGTGCAGCGTTCCGGAAGCGCGGGGCGGCAACGGAGACAAGAACCTTATGGGGGGTTCGGCAATTATTCCGCGGTTCCGCAACATCACAAGCAAGTCAGATAAGTTCCTGCGCGGGTATGCGCTCAACGTGACAAGCGCAGCTGGCCCCTGGGAGCCGGCAACTTTGCGGCGTACGGCGAAGAACTCGATCGCAAGATGGAGGAGTATGCCGGGAGTGGCTTCCACATGACCATCATGGGAGAGGTCCTGGGGCGGTATGAAAATCATGTCCGCATCAACAAGCAGAAGACCGATGCCTGGGGTATCCCGGTACTGCACATCGAAACCAAGTACACGGACAATGAATACAACATGGCGGCCGACGCGGTGGACACGATGAGTGAATTGGTCCGCACCGCGGGGTTCGAGGTGCTGGCGCAAAATAAAATGCCCAACCCGCCTGGCTACAGTATCCACGAGGTGGGTACATGCCGTATGGGTGACGATCCCAGGAAAAGCGTTCTGAACCGCTGGTCGCAGAGCCACGACCACAAGAACCTATGGGTCGTAGACGGGGCGGGCTTTACCAACTCAGGCTGGCAGAACCCAACGATGACCATTCTGTCGTTGTCGATGCGCGCGTCCGAGCGGCTGGCAGATGAGATGAAAAAGGGAAACGTTTAGGAGATCCTCCGAATGAGACAGACGCGCCGCGACTTTATCGCTACGACCCTTTCTGCGACGGCCTTCGCGCTCTTCGCGAAGGAGGCTCTGGCCAATCCGCTGGGGCTTCCACTGGCCATTCAGCTGTACTCGGTTCGTCAGCAGATGGCCGAAGATTTGGACATGGCGCTCGCCGCTGTTGCCGCCGCTGGATTCGTCGAAGTGGAGGCAGCCGCCTTGCCCAAGAGGAGCGCGAAAGAGGTCCGGGCCGCACTCGACCGAGCGGGGCTCCGGTGTGTCGGCGCGCATCATGGTTGGGCTGATCTGGCGCCTCATTTCGATGAAGCGGCCGCGTACGACAGGGAGCTTGGAGCAAAGTACGTTATCTGTGCGAGCCCGGGCCATCACGCGTCTGCTCCAGAATCCGGCGGTGCACACGCCTTTTCCCTCGAGGACTGGCGTTACAACGCCGACCGGTTCAACGAGTTTGGGGACAGGGCGGCCAAGGTCGGCATGCAGTTCGGATATCACAACCATGTTCATGAGTTCGACATGGTGGATGGCGTTCTACCATATGAGGAGTTGCTAAAGCTCACCGATCCCAAGAAAGTCACCTTTGAGCTGGACTGTGGCTGGGCACGCGTCGCTGGGAAAGAACCCGTGGATCTGATGCAGAAGCACCCGTACCGCTTCTCCATGCTGCACGTGAAGGACTTCCATATGACGCAAGCTGGGGCGGGTCAGGGCCACGATCCGAAAGTGACAGAGTTGGGTCGAGGCGACATCGACTACAAGCCTATCCTTGCCCAGGCAAAGAAGAACCAGACCATCCTCCACGCCTTCGTAGAGCAGGAGGCATTTGATATGCCGTGGAAAGAGTCGCTCAAGGTGGACGCCGAGTACATGAAGCTGCTCACCTAGCCTGCTTCCAGCAAAGTACTTCCAGGTTGGATCATGGTTCGCCGCAGTCTGCCGCGCAAGCTGCGCAGGAGACCGGTCGGTGCTAGGCTTTTGAGCATGGGCGTGCTTGGGATATCGGCGGCGAATGTCGCGGCACTCATCGTTGCGGTGAGCTTTGCGGCAGGCCTGAACGTCTATGCCACCGTGCTCACGCTCGGTGTACTGGCGAAGATGCATTGGGTGATGCTGCCGGGTGGGTTGGAAGGGCTTGCCAACCCGTGGATCATCGGCGCTAGTGCGGCGCTGTTTGCCGGCGAGTTCGTGATGGACAAGATCCCTGGCATTGATCTGGTCTGGAATGCACTGCACACGTTTGTGCGGATTCCGGTAGCGGCCCTGCTGGCGTACGCCGCAAGCTCGCACCTGTCCCCTGAGTTGAAAGTGCTGGCCACGTGCGCAGGGGCAGCACTGGCGATGCTGGCGCACGGCTCGAAGACTGCCCTGCGAACCGCCGTCACACCAAGTCCCGAGCCGGTGTCCAACATTGCGCTCAGTACGTCCGAAGATGCGTTAGCCGTGGGGCTGACGTGGACTGCAACCCACCATCCACTGATCGCCGGCGGCGTAACGGCGGTGCTTGCGGTCGGTGCCGTTGCCGCCGTCATGGTGAGTGTGCGGCTGCTACGTAGGGCCTGGATCAAGTTCTTCCGGCGGGATGATGTGGTTCTGGACCAGGGGCGTGCTGAGTTGCCGGGCGGGTAGAATCTCGGGATGGACATTGAGGCAATACAGGCGGCGCTGCGGGAAACAGGTGTGGATGGATGGTTATTCTACGACCATCATGGACGGGATCCGCTCGCGTACGGGATCCTCGGCCTGGATCCCGGCATGCATGTCACGCGCCGGTGGTATTACCTGATCCCCGCGTCAGGCACGCCGCAGAAGCTCGTACATCGTATCGAAGCGGGGCGGTTGGACACGCTGCCCGGTCCGAAGGAGCACTATAGCTCCTGGCAGGAGCTTGAGCGCAAGCTGGAGGCGTTGCTGGGCGGCGTGCAGCGAGTCGCCATGCAGTACTCCCCACGCAACGCAATCATGTATGTGTCGATGGTGGACGCCGGCACGATTGAGGTACTGCGCGCGTGGGGCAAGGAGATTGTGAGCTCGGCCGACCTGGTAAGCCGGTTTGAAGCCGTGTTGACTGACGAGCAGATCGCCACCCACTATGCTGCGGGCGAGAAGATTGATCGCGTTCTCGCCGCGGGGTGGAAGGAGATGGGGACCCGTGTCCGCGGCGGGGGCACTGACGAGTACGGGATGGTGGAGTGGTTATCCGAGGCGATGCGACGTGAGGGCCTCGTATGGGAGCATGGGCCTAATGTGAGCTGCGGGCCCAATTCGGCGGACTCGCATTACGAGCCCGTGCAGGGGGGCTCGAGCGCAATACGGCAGGGCGACTTTGTGTTGATCGATCTCTGGGGAAAGCTACAGCGCCCGAATGCGGTTTATTACGACATCACGTGGACGGGCGTGGTTGGCCGTGAGCCCACCGACCGGGAGCAGAGCATCTACGCGACGGTGCGGGATGCTCGCGATGCCGGGATACGGCTGGTAGAAGACCGGTTCGCGGCCCGCAAGCCGCTGGCCGGTTGGGAGGTAGACGATGCTGCCCGCTCGGTCATTGCCGCTGCTGGGTTCGGGGAATGGTTCACGCACCGGACGGGGCACAACATCGGTGCGGAGATCCATGGCAGCGGAGCGCATCTCGACAACCTGGAGACCCACGATGTGCGGCTCATTCTTCCGCAAACGTGTTTCTCCATCGAACCTGGCGTGTACTTTCCCGGTGAGTTTGGAGTCCGGAACGAGATCAACATGATCACCCGTCCGGGCAAAGCCGAGGTGACGGGGCGGCTGGCGACGGATCTCGTGCGCATTTAGGACCCGAGCGGCGGCGCTGGTATGATGAACGGGATGTCGACTCGTGCAGAGGTGACCGGTGTGCGCACCGGGATTGGGGCGCAGGGCCGCGTGGCTCCCGCGATTGCGTTGCTTGCGGGCTGGCTTGTCCCGGGTGCGGGGCATCTGCTGCTGGGCAAGTGGGGACGTGCGGCGTTGCTGGCACTCTCCATTTTCTGCATGTTTGCGATCGGCATCGCTTTGAACGGAAAGGTGTACACGCCAAATACAGGCGATCCCCTGGACATGCTTGGCTTCGTGGGCGACCTCGGATCCGGTCTGCTGTATGGCCTAGCCCGCATCTTCGGATGGGGCGCGTCCCAGGTGCAGATCGCTGTGGCAGACTATGGAACGAAATTTGTGGTTGTGGCGGGGCTGCTGAACATCGTGGCTGCTGTGGATGCGCACTCTCTGGCCAGTGGGAGGAAGCGCTCGTGACCTTGACCCATTTTTCCGCGGTGCTGCTATTTTCTCTGTTTACGTCCGTAGTGTTTGGGATCACCCAGCGTGCCGAGCCGCGCATGATGCTACGCTTCGGGGCCTACTGCTTCGTCCTTTTTGTGGGCGGCACGATCGCGGCGAGCTGGGTGATGTGGTTGATCAAGCACTGACCAGAACACCGCAAGCCGTGTGCTTGTCACGAATCCATTGATGACATGGGCCGCACGTGCCGATGAGAGATCCAGGAAGACGAGGATCACTTTCGAGGCACACTGCTCCGTATGACCGGCCTGATTCAGGAACAACTCGAAACTCGATGGGCTCTTTGCTCTGAGACGGACCGCCTCCGAGCACTGCACGCGCTGGAACTTCTCGACACCGAGGACGAGGCTGAGTTCGACAAGATTGCCGAACTTGGCCGCGGCAATATGCGGTACCCCGATGAGCGCCATCACGCTGCTGGACGAGAGACGCCAATGGTTCAAAGCTGCAGTAGGTCTCCCCATGAAGGAAACGCCCAGGGCATTCGCATTCTGCGAACACACCATCTGCCGGTCTGATCTGCTTGTGGTAGAGGATGCGCGGCGGGACAGCCGTTTCGCCACAAACCCTTTGGTCACCGACGAGCCCGGGATTCAGTTCTATGCTGGCATGCCTCTACACACGCCCGAGGGCTTCGCCGTTGGAGCGCTATGCGTCCTCGATGGCCGCGCACGTACGCTGAGCGAGCAGCAGCGAAACGCATTGCGTGTTCTTGCCCGGCAGGTAACCGCGCGGTTCGAACTCCGCATGCAGCAGAGGTCTATTGCGGCTGCCATTTCGGAGAAGGACCGTATGGCGGCGGGACTGGTGGAGTATCAGCGCCAGCTAGAACAAGCCAACGACACCCTTCGCAGTCTCGCGACCACAGACGAGCTTACGGGTCTACGGAATCGCCGCGCGTTCGAAGAAAGGCTGAACTTCGAGTTCGCCATGGCCCGGCGCAAAGGCCGGCAGCTTTCCGTGGTCTTAGCTGACGCCGACGACTTCAAGAAGATCAATGATGACTTCGGGCATGCGGCGGGGGACGCGGTGCTGCAGTTGCTTGCCCGGATCCTGCAGGCCATGGTCCGCACGACGGACACGCCCGTGCGCTTCGGCGGCGAGGAGTTCGCCGTCCTCATGCCAGAAACCGATGAAGCAAGTGCGCTCGGTTGGTGCCAAAGGCTGCAGCGTGCGCTGGCCGCAGCAGGTTGGACTCACCGCGCCGTCACGCTGAGCCTTGGGGTCGCAGGTCTGATGCCGTGGTGCGCAAATCCGGCCCAGCTTGTCGGCCGGGCTGATGAGGCACTCTACAGCGCGAAGGCTAGAGGGAAAAATTGTGCTGTCAGCGCCCGGGAACTGCGCCTGGAGCTAAGCGTCTGAAAAGATTGCAGTGGGTGAGCTTAACGCAAGAACCCCGTCACAGACGGACAGCTATGTCTGGGCCGGGGTTTCGCGGACTGTCAGAATGGCTATGGCTCGGCGTTTGGATCGGGGGCTTCGCCCGGATTCTGCTCTTCCATCTGCTTGGCCATCTCCTCGCGCTTCTTGGCACGCGCTTCCGCACGCTTCTGAGCCTTTTCGTTCAACTCGTGCTCGGCCCCGAGAAGTTCAATGAAGGCCATCTCTGCGGCATCACCCTTGCGTGCACCCACGCGAACAATCCGGAGGTAGCCACCATTACGCGCACCATAGCGCGGAGCGACCGTGGTGAAGAGGCGATCCACTGATGCCGGGGTCATCAGATACGCGAGAGCCTGCCGGCGCGCATGAACGTCACCGCGCTTGCCAAGAGTGATCATCTTCTCGACCAGCGGCCGAATGGCTTTGCACTTAGTGATGGTGGTCTCGATGCGATCTTCAAGAATGACCGAGGTGACGAGGCTGCGTAGAACAGCGCGACGGTGCGATGTGTTGCGACCGAGCTTGTATCCTGCATTGCGGTGACGCATGGTGGTCTCCTTCGATTGGCCGTTCTCGGCGAATCGGAACTGCTGTGCCCCTTGAGCTTCCAGAATGCTGAGCCCAATCAGGCAGGTAAGTCTTTGCGGTTGTCCCCTGCAAACAGGAACGGAGCCCAGAGCCGTCGCGTAACGACTCCGGACCCGATCCGCTGCCTAGAAGTTTTCGGGCTCGTTGTGGACCTCGAGGTCGAGTTCTTCCTCGTCATCATCCTCGTCATCGTCATCGTCAAACGAGCCGTAGCTCGCGGCGAGAGTCGCCGCCGGAAGTACCGAGGTGGGTCCGGGCTGCGGGTTGCCGTTCTCGTCGATCTTCATGCCGAGGGACAGCCCCATCTGCGCGAGGATCTCTTTGATCTCATTGAGCGACTTGCGGCCGAAGTTCTTAGTCTTCAGCATCTCGGCTTCGGTCTTCTGGATCAGCTCGCCGATCGTCGCGATGTTCGCATTCTTAAGGCAGTTGTAGCTGCGCACGGAGAGCTCAAGCTCTTCAACCGAGCGGTTGAGGTTCTCGTTGCGCATGGCAGGCCCGTCGTGCGAGTCGTGCCCAGCCTCCATCTCTTCCTCAAAGTTGATGAAGATGCTCATGTGGTCCTTGAGCAGCTTCGCCGAAAGGCCGAGAGCGTCCGCAGGGAACACCGTGCCGTTGGTCCAGATCTCGATGGTGAGCTTGTCGTAGTCGGTGATCTGACCCAGACGCGCAGCTTCAACGAGGTAGTTGACCTTACGGACGGGCGAGTGGACCGAATCAACCGGGATGAATCCGAGACCGAGGTCACCGTCAAAGTTCTTATCCGCAGAGATATAGCCCCGCCCGCGCTTGAGACGCATCTCCATGTCGATCTTGCCACCTTCGGAGACGGTGCAGATGTAGACGTCCTTGTCGAGGATCTCGACATCACCGTCCGCTTCGATCATGCCGGAGGTTACGACGCCTGCCTGGTCCGCGCGCAGATACAGTGCCTTAGGGCCGTCGCCTGCAAGCTTGAATGGAATCTGCTTGAGGTTGAGGATGATGTCGGTCGCGTCTTCAACGACGCCGGAGATCGACTGGAACTCGTGCAGGACGCCTTCGATACGAACGGCGGTAACAGCCGCGCCTTCGATAGACGAGAGCAAGGTGCGGCGTAGCGCGTTGCCGATGGTTGTACCAAAGCCGCGCTCAAAGGGCTGGGCGCTGAACTTGCCGTACTTTTCGGTGAGCGTATCTGTGTCGACCGCAAGACGCTTGGGCTTCTGGAAACCTCTCCAAAGCATGTATTTCTCCTTTGTCCGACCACGCCGCGATGCATTTTGCGGACGGGCGGGGTGATGCAGTTGCGAGCTGGTTGTGAAGGGTGCTTCAGCATTCCTCGGGCGCAGCGAAGGAGCCCTCCGCTGCGCCCAAAAGATGTATCTCCAGGGTTACTTGCTGTAGAGCTCGACGATGAGCTGTTCGTTCACTGGCAGATTGACGTCGGCGCGGCTCGGAAGTGCAAGAATCTTGCCGGTGAGTCCGTCGCGATTGATATCGAGCCACTGGACCTGACGTTGACCGCTGGCGAAGTTCTTCGACTCCTCGACGATACCGAGCGTTTTGGATGCTTCGCGGATCTGGATCTCATCCCCGACTTTGCACTGGAACGACGGGATGTTGACCTTGCGGCCGTTGACCTTGATGTGTCCATGGCGAACAAGCTGGCGAGACTGGCGGCGTGACAACGCAAAACCCAGGCGGTAGCAGACATTGTCGAGACGAGTCTCCAACTGCTGCAGCAGTAGTTCGCCGGTAACGCCTGTTTTATTTGCGGCCTTCTGGTAGTAGGCGCGGAACTGTGTCTCAAGGGTGAAGTAGATGCGCTTTGCCTTCTGCTTCTCGCGCAACTGCAGGCCGTAGCCGACGACCTTTTTCACCTTGCGGGATTGGCCGTGCTGACCAGGGGGGAAGTTGCGCTTTTCGACAGGGCACTTGTCGGTAAAGCACTTAGGTCCTTTGAGGAAGAGCTTGGTACCGTCGCGGCGGCAAAGGCGGCAGACGGGTCCTGTGTAGCGTGCCATGTGATTCTCCTTGGTTCAGGTGACGATCGGTTTACGCGCTGGGAAGCGGGTCATCCCGATCCGGTGGTGGTAACGTTGTCCGTTCTGCGTTGACCACTGTCCGGCGAAGACTGCTCCGCACCGGACAGCGGAAACAAGCAACTGGAAACGATCAGACGCGGCGGCGCTTGGGCGGACGGCAGCCGTTGTGCGGCATTGGCGTAACGTCGCGGATGGAGCGTACGTCAATGCCGGCCGTCGCGAGGGCGCGAATTGCAGACTCACGACCGGAGCCGGGACCGGAGACGCGCACGTCAACCGAACGGAGCCCGTGATCGCGAGCCGCTGTGGCTGCGTTTTGCGCAGCCTGCTGCGCCGCAAACGGAGTGCCCTTCCGCGAACCACGGAAGCCGAGCGAGCCCGACGACTTCCACGACAGCGTGTTGCCCTGCTGGTCGGTGATGGTAACGATGGTGTTGTTGAAGCTGGCTTGGATGAACACCAGACCGTACGGAACGTTCTTCCGCTCGCGCTTCTTGAACTTCTTGTTCTTGCCGGCGGTCTTGGCTCCGGCTGCCTTGTTCTGGGTCTTCGCCATGACTTATTTCACCGCTTTCTTCTTGCCGGCAACCGTTCCCTTACGGGGACCCTTGCGGGTGCGAGCGTTGGTGTGGGTGCGCTGGCCGCGAACCGGCAGCGAACGGCGGTGGCGAAGGCCACGGTAGGACTGGATCTCAATCAGGCGCTTGATGTTGAGCGAGATGTCCTTGCGGAGATCGCCCTCAATGCCGCCCTGGACCTCGATGACCTGACGGATGCGATTTAGCGCGTCTTCGTCGAGGGTTCCGACTTTGGCGAATGGGTCAACGTCGGCGGCGGTGAGAATCTTGGCCGCGCGCGAGTCGCCGATTCCGAAGATATAGGTGAGTCCGATGCGAACCTGTTTATTATTCGGAACATCGACTCCGGCAATACGTGCCATGTGGGTTCCTTTTCGGTGTGGCTCAGAGGCGCTGACGGCCTGGGAGCGGGGTTGTGGGTCTCCGGTAAGGTCGCCAGGTTCAACGCAAGCCTTGACTTCGGCTAACTAGCCTGGCGGGCCGGTGGTGCGGGGCCGTACTAGCCCTGGCGCTGTTTGTGCTTGGCGTTTTCGCAGATAACGCGAACAACGCCGCGGCGGTGAATAACTTTGCACTTGTCGCAAATCTTCTTAACTGAGGCGCGGACCTTCATTTCATACTCCTAAGAAGCAGCCGCAAGCAGATCGCCATCAACGGGGGAGCTTGAGGGCATGCGGCATGCGTACTGCATGGGTGTCTCTGTCCAGCGGAAAGCTAGAAGCGGATGCCTGTAGCTAAGGCTGATGCTGCTGTCTACTTGTAGCGGTAGACGATTCGTCCACGGTTGAGGTCGTAGGGGCTAAGCTCAATCGCGACCCGGTCGCCGGGGAGAATGCGGATGAAGTTCTTGCGCATACGTCCAGAGACGTGTGCAAGGGCCTGATGCTTGTTTTCAAGCTCAACCTTGAACAGCGCGTTCGGCAGGGTCTCGACGACCGTAGCCATCACTTCAATTGCATCTTCCTTCGACAAACTGGCTCCTTGGGTGTTGCGGTGCTCACTCGTAGCACCATTGTCTATACTACCTCAAACCGGCACCTTTGACGAGATATCTGCACCCAGACGCACTCGCTGCCTCGCGATACCAGCACTGCACTAGGCCCGAACTACCGGGTGAGGACGACAGGGCCTTCCTTCGTGATGGCCACGGTATGCTCAAAGTGCGCGCTATAGCTTCCGTCGACCGTGACCGTAGTCCAGCCATCCGGCAGCACCTTTACTTCGGGCTTTCCCGCGTTGATCATCGGCTCAATCGCGAGCACCATGCCGGCTTTGAGACGCGGCCCTTTACCTCGTGTACCAAAGTTTGGCACCTGCGGGTCCTCGTGCATGGCGCGACCAATCCCATGGCCCACGAACTCGCGGACGACCCCAAAACCCGCGGCTTCACATATCTCCTGAACAGCGAAGGAGATGTCTCCTAAACGTCCGCCAGGTACGGCAGCCTGAATCGCACGCTCGAGTGAGGTCTGTGTAATGTCGAGCAGTCTGCGAGTCGCCGAGCTCGGCTCGCCGACCGGGTAGGTCACAGCGCAGTCCGAATAAAAGCTATCGACAATCACGCCGCAGTCGATCGAGACAATGTCACCGTGGTTGAGTACGCGTTTGGCGGAGGGAATGCCGTGGACTACCTCGTTGTTGACCGAAGTGCACAGGGCCGCCGGGAAGCCGTGGTACCCCTTGAATGCGGCCACGGCCCGCAACTCGGAAATCTTCGCGTTCGCCGCGTGTTCCAGATCCATGGTCGTCGCGCCAGGCTGTACCACGGGCCGAATCGCGTCGTGGACCTGGCGAAGGATTTCACCGGAGCGGCGCATCTTCTCGATCTCGGCTGCGGTTTTTAGGAAGATAGGCATGGGCAGGTGTGAACGGGAAAGCCAGTGACAGTGGGCTCGCTGGTGCCTAGGCCCGCAAACGGTGCAATGCAGCATCTATCGCGAACGCGACGGCGTCTACAGGCTGATCGCCATTTACCTCGGCGAACCGGGCGAGCGTGCGGTAATGGTCGATCACGGGGGCCGTTTGCTCCTCAAATGCCTTCATACGTTCGGCGAACACCGGTTCCGTATCATCGGGCCGCTGGATCAGCGCCGCACCATCGAGATCACAGATCCCGGGTACCATTGGCGCATTGGAGTACATGTTGTAGATGCTCTTGCAGATGGGGCAGATGCGGCGGCCGGTTATTCGGCGAAGCAACTGGTCGTACGAGACTAGAATGCTCACCGCGACGACGGGCAGGGCGGCAGAGGCACTCAGTGTCTCGTCGAGGAAGCTCGCTTGTTCCAGCGTCCTCGGGTACCCGTCAAGAATGTAGCCGCGTCCCGTGTCCTTCTCATCCAAACGCCTAAGCACCATCTGGTTCACCAAGGCATCGGAGACTAGCAAGCCGCTGTCCATGACCTCTCGCGCTTCGAGGCCAAGGCGAGTCCCTCGGGCAATGTTGCCACGGAGCAGGTCCCCGGTCGAGATCTGCGGGATCCCATACTGCGTCACCAGAAGTTGTGCCTGTGTCCCCTTGCCTACTCCCGGGGCCCCGAGTAGTAGAACGGGGCCGGGTGAAAAAGCGGACCTGATTTGAGTCTCGCTGTGGGATGCCGGAGCAGTACTCACTATGATCGACCTACCAGCTACGCCGGCCGCGGATGCGACCGCTCTTGGGGGAGAAGCCTTCGTAATGGCGCATGATCAGTTGCGATTCGATCTGCTGAACCGTGTCCATAGCGACGCCAACGACGATCAGAAGGGACGTGCCGCCGAAGTAGAAGTTGAAGCCAAAACCCTGCGTCACGAAAGTCGGGAGGCGATCGAACGCGCCGCCGATAAGCCACAAATGGTTCAAGTGAATACCGCTGATCAGGATGGTCGGGATGAGCGTGATGACAATCAGGTACAGCGCGCCGACCAGCGTGATACGAGTAAGCACGTCATTGATGAAGTCCGAGGTGCGGCGCCCGGTCGGATACCGGGGATGAAGCCGCCGTACTTGCGCATGTTATCGGCGATATCGTCTGGACGGAATACGATCGAGATGTAGAAGTACGCGAAGAAGATGATCGCGGCGATCTGCAGAATCACGTACCAGGGCTCCCCGGGGCGATCGCGCGGAATATCGGGCCCAGAAAGGTGGTGTCGACCAGCTTAGGGGAGCCGAAGAAGCTCATGTTCTGGAAGAGCAGCGGCGCAGACAGAATCGAGCTGGCGAAAATGACAGGCATAACGCCGCCCGAGTTGACCTTCAGCGGAAGATGGGTCGATTGGCCGCCCATCATCTTGCGACCAACGATGCGCTTGGCATACTGCACCTGGATCCGGCGTTCCGAGCGCTCCACAAAGACAATGAAAGCCACGACAGCAAGCATCGCGACGATCAAGATTACCAATACCAGGGGGGTAAGCGCGCCCCAGGTATTGTCGCGGAACTTGGCATAAAGATCCATAATGCCGCGGGGCAGGCCAACCACGATACCAGTAAAGATCAGCAGCGACATGCCGTTTCCAATGCCGCGCTCGGTGATCTGCTCGCCGAGCCACATGATAAAGGCGGTGCCGGTGGTCAGCGTGATGACGCACATGGGCAGAAAGGCGCCACGCGGGATGTTGACCATGTTCGAGCCAGAGTTTGTGAGCGTCAGGCCAATAGCGAACGACTGCACAATCGCGAGCAGGACTGTGACGTAGCGGGTCCACTGCGTGATCTTGCGGCGGCCGAGTTCCCCTTCCTTTTGCAGCTTCGCGAGCGGCTCATAGATCACGGTCAGCAATTGGAAGATGATGGAAGCTGTGATATACGGCATGATGCCTAGGGCGAAGATGGTAAGGCGACGAAGGTTGCCGCCTGTGAACAGGTCCGCCAGGCCAAGCGCCGAACCAGAATTCGCATTGAAAAACTGCGCCAGCGCGTCCGCGTTGATGCCCGGGGTCGGAATGAACGCCCCAAGGCGGTAGACGGCAAGAAGGCCAAGAGTGAAGAGAACCCGCTTGCGAAGGTCCGGGATGCGGAAGATATTGGCGAATTTCTCTAACACGCGGGAACCTCTGGTAGTGCTAAGACAGCGGCTACGCTAGCCGCTGTGCTCTTGGGGTAAACTCTTATCCTAGCTGAATTCACAAGGCGAATGCACGGCCGAAAACTAGCCGATCAGGATCGCCTTGCCGCCAGCCTTCTCGATGGCTTCCTGCGCGGTCTTCGAAAACTTGTGCGCATGAACGGTCACAGGGACGCCGATCTCGCCATTGTTCAGCACCTTGATCAGGCCGTTCTTTTTGCGCAGCAGGCCTAGGGACACGATGGTCTCGAGCGTGAACTCCGTCTCCGGTGCAGAGGCGACAATTTCAGCGATACGGTCAAGCCCGAGCACGGTGTACTCCGTGCGGAAGATGTTGTTGAACCCGCGTTTGGGGAGCCGGCGGTGCAGGGGCATCTGGCCCCCTTCAAAGCCTCGCATCAGCGAAGAGCCCGAGCGCGAACCCTGGCCCTTGTGACCCCGGGTCGAGGTCTTGCCCATGCCAGAACCCATACCGCGGCCGACGCGCTTCTTGTTTTCGTTTGCTTTCTTGGGGGCGCGTAGATTCGACAGATTGCGGATTGCCATTGCTGTTTCCTCGCTATAACGCCGGGCACCACGTCGGGTGCGCGACTCGCTTTGGGTGATGTGTTGCTGTGGGTGTCCCCGGACTCTTATCCGCGTGCTGCCGGACGAGAGGAGCCCAGGACGTTAATCGACGAAGCGAACCAGGTGAGGAACCTTAGCAACCATTCCCCGAACGGAGGGCGTATCCTCTCGCTCGACCACCTGATGGAGCCGGGTGAATCCAAGACCTTTAATCACAGCCTTGTGCTTGACCGGGGTGCAGATCTTCGAGCGGAAGTACTGCAGCTTGATCGTAGCTTGGGCGGTTTCGTTTGCCATGGTGAAACTCCTGTTCAACGTAAAGTGCGTGCGCCCGGGGCGTGGCGGGAAATCTGAGGCAGGTCGTGTCCCCGGAGCTGAGCGCCGGGGCCGTGTGCGATACCTACAGCTCGTCGACCGACTTGCCACGAAGTGCGGCTACTTCTTCTTTGTTGCGCAACTGGATCAGAGCATCGAATGTCGCCTTGACCACGTTGTGCGGATTCGCGGAGCCCAACGACTTGGTAAGCACATTCTGGACACCGGCGGATGTCATCACAGCACGGACGGTCTTACCCGCAATGACGCCGGTTCCTTCCGGTGCAGGCTTGAGCATCACCTGTCCAGCGCCAAAATTTCCAAGCACCTGGTGCGGAATCGTGGTCTGCGTCAGGTTGATTCGGAACAGGTTCTTCTTGGCCGCCTCGATGCCTTTGCGAATGGCTTGAGGAACTTCCTTCGCCTTACCGGAACCATAGCCCACGACACCCTCGCCGGGATCTCCCACAACGACGAGCGCCGCGAAGGACATGTTTTTGCCGCCCTTCACAACCTTGGTCACGCGGTTGATCGCGACGACCTCATCCTTGAGGTTCAACCGGTTGCCGTCAACACGCTTCTTTTGAATTGCCATATTCGCTTCCATCTTTCCGGCTGCCCGTCAGGACGAGCCAAAACACGTTGACTAGAACTCGAGTCCGGCTTCGCGGGCCGCTTCGGCAAGAGCCTTCACGCGGCCGTGGTACAGATATCCGCCGCGGTCGAACACGACCTTCTTGATACCCGCCGCCTGCGCGCGCTCCGCGATCAGCGTACCGATCTTTCTTGCGGCCTCGATGTTGCCGCCGTAGCTGCTTCCTCTGTCTTTTTGCCAAAGGAGGAGGCGGAGGCCAGGGTAACGCCGTTCTGATCGTCGATCAGCTGAGTGTAGATGTGATTCAGCGAGCGATACACATTGAGGCGCGGGCGCTGGGCCGTGCCGGACATCTTTTCGCGAATTCTCGTGTGAACACGCTTACGAATTACGTTGCGCTGGCGGGGATTGATCATGCGTTTTGTTCCTTCCTAGGGGCGTCCCCGGAGTGCCTGGGACGTTCGGTTGAATGCAAGGGCGGGCCTTTCGGCCGCCCTTAGGTTACTTGGCTCCGGTCTTTCCGACCTTCTTCTTGAGCTTCTCTCCGGTATAACGCACACCCTTGTTCTTGTATGGATCGGGTTTGCGAAGCGACCGCATATCCGCCGCCACCTGTCCGACTTTCTGGCGGTCAATGCCGGAGACAGTCAGGTGAGTCTGCTTGGGATCGATTGCAACATCGATGCCGCTCGGCAAAGGGAACTCAATCGGGTGCGAATAGCCGAGCGTAAACACCACCGTGTTTTTGCCCTTCAACTCGGCACGGTATCCGATACCAACGATGTCCAGGTCCTTGGTCCAACCCGTGGTCACGCCAGTAACTGCGTTGAAAACCAACGCGCGCGCGAGACCGTGAAAGGCCGCTTGTTTATCGTTCTCGCGCTCCGCCATCAACTGGCCGTCCTTCTGGACCAGCGTGATGCCGCCCGGGAGCAGCGCCGATACCTTGCCCTTCGGGCCTTCAACGATGACCGAGGTGCCCCCGTCGGCTACCGTGTACTTGACACCTGCGGGCATAGGGATGGGCTTTTTGCCGATACGTGACATAAAAAATCCTTGAAGGGCTTGCGAGTCCCGAAGAAATTACTCTTCGTTCCACTGCAGCCGGATAGATCGAATCGTGCTGTTCTCTGTCGTGTGGCTGAACCCGCAGGACAGGTCGAAAGAAGCGCTACGCTGTGTTCGGGCTCACCCCGACGTTCACTTACCACACTTCGCAGAGGACTTCGCCGCCGACACCTTCGCGACGAGCCTGGCGTCCGGTCATAACACCCTTTGGAGTGGTCATGATTGAAATGCCAAGGCCACCCTGCACGCGGCGGATCTCGTCGCGCCCGAGGTACACGCGGCACCCAGGACGAGAAACACGGTGCAGATCACGGATAGCGGCTTCGTTGTTGGGTCCGTACTTCAGATACACCCGAAGCACCTTCATGCCACCTTCTTCGGTGGGCTTGAAGTTTGCGATGTAGCCCTCTTCCTTCAAAATGCGAGCGATCTCCGCCTTAAGGCGGGAGGCGGGAACATCGAATTTCTGGTGGCGTGCGCGCATCGAGTTGCGAATACGCGTCAAGAAGTCGGCTACGGGATCGGTCAGGTTCATTCCTTCTCCTTCACCCCGTTCACTCGCCGCTGAATGGACAAGTGACCTGCGGGATGTTGCTCGTCTGAGCTTAATAATGCTGCGGGTGCCAAGCTTGTCGAATGGACCGGAGTGACTTTGAGCTTCCAGACGTCTGCACCGATTGGCTACACGATGAGGTCTCTGGAAGGTGCAGATCTATACAACAACAGATTGAGTATATCAGCCGGGAAGAGCGGACGCTCGACGCTCCGCATTTACCAGCTGGATTTGACGACGCCCGGGATCTCACCCTTGAGCGCCAGACCGCGGAAGCAGAGACGGCAGACCCCAAATTTGCGCAGAAATGCGCGGGGGCGGCCGCAGAGCTGGCACCGGTTGTGCTGTCGGGACTTGAACTTCGGCTTCTTTGCGTCTTTGACGCGCTTTGCAGTAGTTGCCATAGTGTTTTGCTCTCTATCTGGTTACAACGCGTTTCTAGTATCCGTTTACTTCGATTAAGCGCCAACGCGGAAGGGCATGCCAAAGCCCTTGAGAAGGGTCCGAGCACCGTTGTCGTCAGCCGCAGTCGTCACGATGGTGACATTCATACCCTTGGTCTTGTCCACTTTCGCGTAGTCGATCTCCGCGAAGATCAATTGGTCCCGCAACCCGAGAGTGTAATTGCCACGGCCATCAAAGCTCTTCGAGGAGACTCCCCGAAAGTCGCGAACTCGTGGCAGAGCAATGGAGATCAGCCGGTCCAGGAACTCATACATCTTGTCCCCCCGCAGCGTGACCATTGCTCCAATCGGCATGCCCTCGCGGACTTTGAACGCCGCGATGGACTTTTTCGCCTTGGTGGTCACAGGCTTCTGACCCGCGATCGAGGCGAGATCAGCAAGCAGTGGGTCCATGATCTTGACGTTCTGGGTGGCTTCGCCCAGACCCATGTTGATGACGATTTTCTCGAGTTTGGGGATCGCCATAGGATTGGTGATGCCGAGCTCCTTCGCTATCGCCGGGCGGATCTCGCTGGTGTACTTCTCTCTGAATCGTGCAGCCATTGGGTACTTCGCTTTCTCCACGGTCGCCGGGGTGGGCTTGTCTCAGAAGGCTGAGGGCCCGTATACCGATTCGTGGGGTAAACCTGTTTAGTTGCCCTGCGCCGACGTTCGTCGGCCGCCCTTACTTCTTCTTTTCCGCGATGACATTGCCGGTTGACCGTGCCACGCGCACCTTCTTGTCGCCCTCGACCCGTGTGCCAATGCGGCTGCGCTTGCCTTCGCTGTCAACCAGCATCACGTTCGAGATGTGGATCGGCAACTCCTGCTCGGCAATGCCGCCCTTAATGTTCCGCTGCGGATTGGGCTTCACGTGCTTCTTGACCATTCCGACGCCCTCCACGAGGACCCGCTGACGGTCCGCAATCACGCGCAGCACGCGGTGGGGCTTTGGTCCTTTATCCTTGCCGGCGATGACCATAACCATGTCATTCCGCTTAATCTTGATCTTGCTCTTTGTGACTGGCTTGTACTTCGTTGGCATAATTTCTCCTTGTTGCCTCGGCGATCGAACGGAGCCGGAGTCCGTAACTGAACTAGATAACTTCTGGAGCGAGCGAAACGATCTTCAGGAACCGCTTCTCGCGCAACTCGCGAGCCACAGGACCGAATACGCGGGTACCGACGGGCTCCATAGCATCGTTGATGACCACCGCTGCGTTCTGGTCGAAGCGGATGTAGGTTCCGTCCCGGCGCCGCGCTTCTCTTTGCGCAGTCGCACAATCACGGCCTTTACAACCTTACCCTTCTTGACGGTACCGTCTGGCGATGCTTCCTTTACGGCAGCCGTGACAACATCGCCGAGACCAGCCTTTTTGCCCAAGCCTCCGCCAAGCGGCAGAATCACTTGCAGCTTGCGCGCGCCAGAGTTGTCGGCGACTTCGAGCATGGTTCTCATCTGTACTGACATGTTCGTTCTCCTGGGCAGCAAGCCCTGGGGCTCACAAGCCCCACAAAATCTTGGTCGTGCCTACAACACGTACTTCAACTACGCCACAGCCGCGGTCTTGACCTCGTCAAGCTGCGAGAGCGCGGAGCGACGGACGATCTCTTCGAGCACCCAGCGCTTGAGCTTGGAGAGCGGCCGGCTTTCGCGGATGCGAACCACATCCCCGACGCGCGCCGAGTTCTGCTCGTCGTGCGCATAGAACTTCTTGTTCGACTTCATCACGCGCTTGTACTTCGGGTGCGCCTTGCGCATCTCGACCTCGACCACGATGGTCTTCTGCATCTTGGTCGAGACGACAACGCCGACTTTTTCATTGCGCCGGGTCGAGCGGCGCCTCGGGGGCGGCTGTGCTTGTAGTGGTGTCTGCCATGGGTTAGACCTTCTTCGCTTTCTTGCGGGTGGACGGCGCGGGTGCTGCCGGGGCCGCGGGCTTGGCGGCCGCTTCCGCCGAGAGGGAACGCTCGCGCGCGACGGTCTGGATGCGAGCGATGTCGAGCTTGAGCAGACGCAGCCTTTTGATGCCCTCGGTATTGCCGAGGCTCTTTTGGAAGCGGATGCGGAAGAGCTGTTCGCCAGCCTTGGCCTGCTCGCTCTCGAGCTCTTCGTCGGAAAGGTTACGGATCTTGGTGAGTTCCATGGGTGTCTTCTCTCGGTACGAAATCTGGGCGCGCTTACTTGGCTGCGACCGTCGCCTTTACGTCGTGACGCTGAATAAATGCAGTCTTCAGCGGGAGCTTGTGCGCCGCCAGCCGCATGGCTTCCTTTGCGACTTCGGGAGCCACGCCCTCCATCTCAAACAGAATCTTGCCCGGGCGAATGACGCAGACCCAATGATCCGGCGCTCCCTTGCCCTTACCCATACGAGTCTCGGCGGGCTTCTTGGTGATCGGCTTGTCAGGAAACAAGCGGAGCCAAACCTTGCCGCCGCGCTTGATGAAGCGCGTCATGGCGATGCGGCTGGCCTCGATCTGGCGGTCCGTGATGTACCCGCACTCCTGCGCCTTGAGCCCGTACTCCCCGAAGGAGAGATCGGAGCCGCGCCAGGCCTTGCCCTTCATACGACCGCGCTGCTGCTTGCGGTACTTGACCTTCTTTGGCATCAACATAAAAGAACCCTCTTGCTGTTAGCTGCGTTCCAGGGTGAGCTGAAAGATGTGGTGCGAATTCCTAGAACACGCCGGTAGTAGTGCCCTGGTCGCGCCGCTTCTTCTGCTCGTAGATGTCGCCGCGGTAGACCCAGGTTTTGACTCCGATGATGCCGTAGGTCGTGTGCGCTTCGGCGAAGCCGTAGTCGATGTCGGCCCGAAGCGTGTGCAGCGGGAGCCGGCCCTGGAGATACCACTCGGAACGAGCGATCTCGTTACCGTTCAGGCGACCGGAGACGCGAACCTTGATGCCTTTGCAGCCGAATCGCAGCGCGGAGTCGACGCTTTTGCGCATCGCGCGGCGGAAGCTGACGCGCTTTTCAAGCTGCAGCGCGATGTTCTCAGCGACCAACTGCGCGTCCAACTCTGGCTTGTTCACCTCGAGGATATCGATGAACACCTCGCGGCTGGTGCGCTTCTGGATGTCCGCCTTGAGCTTGTCAATCTCGGCGCCCTTGCGCCCGATGATGATGCCCGGTCGCGCGGTGCGGATGATCAGCCGCAGCTTGTTGCCGGGACGCTCCACTTCGACGGAGCTGACGCCTGCAGCTTTGAGCTTCTCGCGGAGCTCAGCCTTAAGCTTGACGTCTTCGACCAGCAGCTTGTCGTAGCCGCGCTCGACAAACCAGCGCGACTTCCACGGCTTGTTGACGCCGAGGCGAAAACCATACGGATGGACCTTCTGTCCCATAGCTTCCCTTTACTTCGCCCGTCTTCCGGTTGAGCCGGGAGGGCCTTCCTGCCAAACCTTAAGTTTACCGGAACATTCCCGGTCCTGCCTGTCGCGCGAAGCCTTACTTCGTAGCGTTCTTCTTGACCGCCGCTTTTTTGGCCGGGGCCTTCTTCGCAGCGGCCTTCTTGGAAGAAGACTTACCCGCAGCGTCGCCAGCCGAGCCCTTTGCTGATGCAACGGCACCCTGGGTCTTCTTCTCCGCGACCGTCACGATGATGTGGGCGATCCTGCGCTGGTAGCGGAAGGCTCGTCCCATTGGGGCGGGCCGGATCCGCTTCATGCGCGGGCCTTCGTTGGCCACAGCCGTGCGGACGTAGAGGTTGTCGACATCGACATCGAGCCCCTGCTCCTGCGACACGTAGTTCGCATTCTGGATGGCCGAGCGAAGCACCTTCTCGATCACCGGGCCGATGCGCTTGGTAGAGAAATGCACTGTGGTGAGTGCCTGCTCCACGCGCATCCCCTTGATCGTATCGAGGACGAGCTTCGCCTTCTGCGGGCTGGTGCGCTGAAACCTTGCCTCGGCGCGAAACTCCCTAACATTGTCAACTGCGATCTTCGCCATACCATCCGTCCTTCAGAGACTGAAACTTGAACCTGGCCGCACTTGCGGCCGATGCTGTGTTACGACTTCGGTTTTGCGCTCTCGGCTGCGCGCGCGGAGTGGCCCTTGAAGGTGCGCGTCGCGGAGAACTCACCCAGCTTGTGGCCCACCATGTTTTCCGTGACGTACACGGGGATAAACTTGCGCCCGTTGTGCACGGCGATGGTGTGACCCACCATGTCGGGGAAGATCGTGGAGCGGCGCGACCAGGTGCGCAGGACCTTCTTGTCGTTGGTCTGGTTCATAACCGTGATCTTCGTCTGAAGATGCGCGTCGATGAAGGGACCCTTTTTTGCGGAACGTGCCATCGTGTTGACTCCAAAATTCCAGGTTGCTTACTGCGACGCCAGTTACTTGCTGCGGCGGCTGACGCGGAACGTATCCGTCCGCTTATTGTTACGGGTCTTGTATCCGCGAGTCGGCTGGCCCCACGGGGTAACCGGGTGCCGTCCTCCGGAGGTCTTACCTTCACCACCACCGTGCGGGTGATCGACAGGGTTCATAGAGACGCCGCGGTTGGCAGGACGAATGCCCTTCCAGCGATTGCGTCCAGCTTTTCCGATAGTCACATTCTCATGATCGGTGTTTCCGACCTGGCCGACAGTCGCCATGCACTCGACGAGCACACGCCGGGTTTCGCCGGAAGGCAGCTTAAGGAGAGCGTAGACGCCTTCCTTGGCCACCAACTGAGCCTGAGAACCGGCCGACCGAGCCATCTGGGCACCCTTGCCCGGACGCAGCTCGATGTTGTGCACCGTTGTTCCCGCAGGGATGTTCTTCAGCGGCAGCGCATTTCCAACCAGGATGTCGGCTTCCGGACCGCTCGTAATGACCTGTCCGACCTTGAGCCCGACGGGCTGGATGATGTAGCGCTTCTCGCCATCAGCGTAATGGATCAGGGCAATCCGGGAGCTGCGGTTCGGGTCGTATTCGATGGTAGCGACAGTTCCCGGAATCCCGAACTTCTCGCGCTTGAAGTCGATGATACGCAGCTTCTGCTTATGACCGCCACCCTGGTGGCGAACCGCGAGGCGGCCCGTGGAGCTGCGTCCACCGGTGCGCTGCTTGACTGCGAGCAGCGGCTTGTGGGGCTTGTCCGTCGTCAGGTCATCGTTGACCAGCTTCGTCTGGAAGCGGAGCGTCGGGGTAATCGGTCGAAAGGATTTGATCGGCATATTGAGTCTCGCTTACGGCTGAACTTGCTTGTATCGCCCACGTGCTGGTTACAGGCTGTTGAGGTACTCCGGCATCTTTTCGCCTTCCATCAGGCGAACATAAGCCTTCTTCCAGTCAGGGCGGTAGCCGGAGAATTTGCCCCGGCGACGCTCCTTGCCTTCAACAGTCGCAGTGCGAACGCCGCTGACCTTGACCTTGAAGAGCGATTCGACCGCTTGCTTGACTTCAGTCTTGGTCGCCTTCAAGTTCAACCTCGAAGACCAGTGTGTTCTGCGTTTCTTTCACGCCCATACCCTTTTCGGTGATAAGGGGGCGCCGAATTACGGTGTAGAGGGTCGGCATTACGCGACCTCCTTCTGCGCGGCGTCTGCATGCCTGCGCTTGGAAACAGACTTCTTCAGCGTCTCCTGCAATGCTTCGATCGCGTCTTTGGAGAAGATTGCGTGCTCGTAGCGAAGCAGGTCGTAGGGGTGGACCTCGGAGCTGAGAACAAGCTCAACGCCTGCCAGGTTCCGCGAGCCCAGGTAAAGCTTCTCTTCCAGCTTGCGGCTGGATTCAACAAGCAGTGTCGTCTTGCCGGCGTCTAACTTCGTCAACGCGGTTCGAAACAGCTTGGTCTTGGGCTCCGCCACCGAGAAGGACTCAACAATGGTGAACTTGCGATCTGCAATCTTCGCGGCAATTGCAGAGCGGAGTGCGCCCATCAACTTCTTCTGCGGGAATTGGTAGTCGTAGCTGCGCGGCTTTGGACCCTTGACCGTACCGCCGCCACGCCATACCGGGGTGCGAATGGAGCCGACACGTGCGCGACCAGTACCCTTCTGCTTCCACAACTTCTTGCCTGCGCCCGAGACTTCGCCGCGGTTCTTGGTCGATGCAGTTCCTTGGCGGAGAGCGGCGCGGTAATGCTTGACCGCCTCCCAAAGGAGCCCATCGTTGATCTCGCCGGAGAACACGTCGTCGAGGAGTTCGAACTCTCCGACCTTCTCCCCGCCAAGATTGACTACATTGATGTTTGCCATCGCTTCTTCTCTCTTCGTGCACGCCATCGATGCGGCGTGCCCTTCTGGTGTTAGGCTGCGTTCCCGGTATGCTTTCCGCGCAGCGGTTTGTCCTCAACTCCAAGCGGAACTGGTTACTTCTTCTTCGGTGCAGCCTTCTTCGAAGCCTTGAGCGCGTCCTTCGTCGCGGCACCGGCGAATCCACGGCGCTCCCGCGGCGGAGCCTTGGCCTTCGAGATAAGCACATACCCTTCACGCGGACCGGGTACAGCTCCCTCGACCAGGATCAGGTTGTCTTCAAGATCAATCCCGCGAATCCGGAGGTTACGGACGGTGATCTGCGCGTGGCCCATGTGACCCGGCATGCGCTGGCCCGGGAAGACACGGGAAGGAAACGACGAGGCACCAATCGAACCCTGAACCTGGAACATGTGCCCGTGAGCCTTCGGACCGCCGCCGAAGTGGTGACGGCGTACCACGCCAGCAAAGCCACGGCCCTTGGAGGTGCCGATAATGTCCACGAACTTATCATCCGAAAAGATGTCGACGAGCACGCGGTCACCAGCCTTGACCGAGGTCTCATCGCCTTCCTTGGCTGCCTCAACCGGCACTTCCTTGATCACACGGACAGGCGGCACATTCGACTTGGCAAAATGCCCGGTCATCGCTTTATTGATCTTGGACGCCTTGATGAAATCGACGTAGCCGATCTGGGCGGCATCGTAGCCGTCCTTCGCGAGAGTCTTCAACTGAGTGATCACGCAGGGACCAGCCTTCAACACGGTGACCGGATGAACATCGCCACGGTCGTCGAAGATCTGGGTCATGCCGATTTTCTTGCCGAGTATTCCTGTTACGGACATCTTGATTTCCTTTCCTCATCATGCCGAGCGTCTCGCGTGGCACTGCCGGTACATTCCTAAATGTGAGGCTACTTCTGTACCGTCTTAATCTCTACGTCTACACCGGCCGGCAGGTCGAGCTTCATCAGCGCGTCCACCGTCTGCTGCGTTGGCTCGAGGATGTCGATGAGACGCTTATGTGTCCGGATCTCGAAGGCCTCTCGGGATTTTTTGTCCACGTGGGGCGAGCGTAGAACGCAGTACTTGTTCTTCATCGTCGGCAGCGGAATGGGTCCGGCAACCTGTGCGCCCGTACGCTTGGCCGTGTCCACGATCTCGCCGGTGGAGGTGTCAAGCACGCGGTAGTCGTATGCCTTCAGGCGAATTCTGATTCTCTGTCCAGCCATGTTATGTCTCTTCCTTGTTGCGCAAAGATCGCTTGGAGTAGCTGCCGCCGATCAGCCTCTTACCGGGCGGCAGCCCTCGTTGTTCTTGAACTACTTGATGATCTCGGAGATGGTACCTGCGCCGACGGTCCTGCCGCCCTCACGAATCGCGAAGCGCAGACCCTTCTCCATCGCCACCGGCGTATGCAGCGTCACATCCAGCTGGATGTTGTCGCCGGGCATGCACATCTCCGTGCCTGCCGGAAGCTGCGCCGAGCCCGTGACGTCCGTGGTCCGGAAGTAGAACTGAGGACGGTAGCCGTTGAAGAACGGTGTATGACGTCCGCCTTCTTCCTTGCTCAGCACGTACACCTCGCCCTTGAACTGCGTGTGCGGCGTGATCGAACCCGGCTTCGCCAGCACCATGCCGCGCTCCACATCTTCCTTCGCAATACCGCGCAGCAGAAGCCCCGCGTTGTCGCCCGCCAGACCTTCATCCAGCTGCTTCTTGAACATCTCGACACCCGTGCAGACCGTCTGGCGCGTCTCGCGGAAGCCCACGATCTCGCACGCCTCGCCAACCTTCACCTTGCCACGCTCGATACGGCCCGTAACCACCGTGCCACGACCCGAGATCGAGAAGATATCCTCGATCGGCATCAGGAACGGAAGCTCGATCGCACGCGTCGGCTGCGGGACGAACTTGTCCACCGCATCCATCAGCTCGTCGATCTTGGCCTCCCACTTGGCTTCGCCGTTCAGCGCGCCCAGGGCAGAGCCGCGGATGATCGGTGTGTCGTCGCCGGGGTAGTCGTACTTCGACAGAAGCTCACGAACTTCCATCTCCACCAGCTCGATCAGCTCTTCGTCCTCAACCGCATCGCACTTGTTCAGAAACACCACGATGTATGGCACGCCGACCTGGCGCGCCAGAAGCACGTGCTCCTTGGTCTGCGGCATCGGCCCGTCGGTGGCCGCCACGACCAGAATAGCCCCGTCCATCTGCGCCGCGCCCGTGATCATGTTCTTGATGTAATCCGCATGGCCCGGGCAGTCGACGTGCGCATAATGACGGTTCGCCGTCTCATACTCCACGTGCGAGGTCGCAATCGTAATACCGCGCTCGCGCTCTTCAGGAGCATTGTCAATCGTGTCAAACGAACGGAACTTGTTCGAAGGATTGTGCTTCGACAATACCTTCGTGATCGCCGCAGTCAGCGTCGTCTTGCCATGATCAATATGCCCAATCGTCCCAATATTTACGTGCGGCTTAGACCGGTCAAACTTTTCCTTCGCCATGATGCTTTCTCCTGAAACCCTCTACTGCGTTGTAGCTATATCGTTGCGCCGGCCGCCGGACAGGCGCGAATGCTCGTTACCTGTTGCCGTCTTTACCCTGCACCTTGGTGATTATCTCTTCCGACACCGACCGTGGCGCTTCCTCGTACTGCTTGAACTGCATGCTGTAGTTCGCGCGGCCCTGGGTAGCTCCACGCATGTGAGTCGCGTAGCCGAACATCGTCGATAGCGGCACCGTCGCACGGATGGCCTGCGTGTTGCCGACCATCTCCATGCCTTCAATCCGTCCTCGGCGCGAGTTCAGATCGCCGATGATCGTACCCATGTAGTCCTCGGGCACTGTGACCTCAACAGCCATCACCGGCTCGAGCAGCACAGGCTTGGCCTTGCGAGCCGCTTCCTTGAAAGCAATCGAGCCGGCGATTTTGAATGCCATTTCGTTGGAATCGACATCGTGGTAGCTGCCATCGTAAAGCGAGACCTTCACGTCCACCATCTCGTAACCAGCCAGAACACCACCCTGCATCGCTTCCTGGATGCCCTGGTCGATCGGCTTGATGTACTCCTTGGGAATCGTGCCGCCCTTGGTATCGTTCGAGAACTCGTAACCCTTGCCCGGCTCATTCGGTTCGATCCGGATTTTTGCGTGGCCGTAGTTACCCGAGCCGCCGGTCTGACGGATGTACTTGCCTTCCGCCTCGGCCTTCGAACGGATCGTCTCGCGGTAGTTCACCTGCGGCTTGCCGACGTTTGCCTCGACCTTGTACTCGCGCATCATGCGGTCGACAATGATCTCGAGATGCAACTCGCCCATACCGGCGATGATCGTCTGGCCCGAATCCACATCGGTACGCACGTTGAAGGTGGGGTCTTCCTGCGCCAGCTTCGCCAGGGCAACACCCATCTTTTCCTGATCCGCCTTGGTCTTCGGCTCCACCGCAACTTCGATAACCGGCTTCGGGAAGTCGATCGACTCAAGCACCACGGGATACTTGTCGTTGCAGATCGTGTCACCCGTAATCAGGTTCTTCAACCCGACGGCCGCGCAAATGTCGCCCGCCATGATTTCAGTGATCTCTTCGCGCTTATTGGCGTGCATCTTCAACAGGCGGCCGATACGCTCTGTCTTTCCGGTACGCGGATTCAACGTGGTATCGCCGGTCCTGAGAACGCCCGAATAGATCCGGATGAAGATGAGCTGCCCGACGAACGGATCCGTCATGATCTTGAAGCCCAGCGCCGAGAGCGGTTCGTTGTCATCTGCCTTCCTGACAATCTCGCGCTCCATGTTGTCCGGGTCGTGCCCAACCATAGGAGGGATATCGAGCGGGCTCGGCAGGTAGTCGACCACAGCGTCAAGCAGCGTCTGCACACCCTTGTTCTTGAACGATGAACCGCAGAGCACCGGGAAGATGTTCATCGCGATCGTCGCCTTGCGAATGCCGGCCTTCAACTGTGCCTCTGTTGGCTCCTGGCCCTCGAGGTACATGTGCATGATCTCGTCATCCGAGTCCGAAACTGCCTCGATCAGGTGCGCGCGGGCTTCCTTCGCCTTGTCCAGAAGATCGGCAGGGATCTCCTCAACCGAATACTCCGCACCCATGGTCTCGTCGTGCCAGAGAATCGCCTTCATCGTGACCAGGTCGATGACGCCGAGAAACTTCGCCTCTGCACCAATCTGAATGTTGATCGGCACAGCTCGGGCGCCCAGTCGATCAACGATCGTCGAAGTCGCATACACCGCGTCCGCGCCAGCCTTGTCCATCTTGTTGATGAAGCAAATTCGCGGCACACGGTACTTGTCGCCTGGCGCCATACAGTCTCAGACTGAGGCTGAACGCCAGCGACCGCGTCAAAGCAGGCTACGGCGCCGTCAAGCACACGCAGCGACCGCTCTACCTCGGCCGTGAAGTCCACGTGGCCGGGGGTATCGATGATGTTGATGCGGGTATTCTTCCAGGTGCAGGTCGTCGCCGCGGAGGTAATCGTGATGCCGCGCTCCTGCTCCTGCTCCATCCAGTCCATGGTCGCAGTGCCCTCGTGCACCTCTCCGATACGGTGCGTGATGCCCGTATAGAAGAGAATGCGCTCGGTCGTCGTCGTCTTTCCGGCGTCGATGTGCGCCATGATTCCGATGTTCCGGCAACGATTCAGCGGTATAGTGCGTGCCACGGTGTCCTGTCTCTCACTCTGCAGAGTCTCCCCTGCGGTTACGTCTTGCCTTAGCGGGCCGAATCCTTGTTCCCGAGGCCCCGATGCCTGCCTTACCAGCGGTAGTGCGCGAACGCCTTGTTGGCTTCAGCCATGCGATGAACGTCTTCCTTCTTCTTCATCGCGGCGCCACGGCCGTTCGCCGCATCCAGCAGCTCGGCGGTCAACTTCTCGACCATGCCCTTTTCGCCGCGTGCGCGGCCGTAGGTCACCAGCCAGCGGATCGCCAGCGATGTGCGGCGCTCCGGCAGCACCTCGATCGGCACCTGGTAGTTGGCTCCGCCGACGCGGCGGGTCTTCACTTCCAGCAGCGGCTTGCAGTTCTCGATCGCCTTCTTGAACAGCTTGAGCGCCTCGTCGCCGCCCTTCTGCTCAAGGTTGGTCATGGCGGTGTAGAAGATGCCCTGCGCGGTCGACTTCTTGCCGCCCCACATCATCGAGTTCACGAACTTCGTGACCAGGGTGGAGTTGTAAACCGGGTCAGCTGCGACCTCACGCTTGGCGATGTAACCTTTTCTCGGCATTGCTCTTCCTTCTCGTCTTCCCTCAGTGCGGTGACTTCTCACGCGTCTGAGCCTGTTGTGCGGGAGACTTCTACTGCTCTCGGATTCACAACCTAGAGCTTATTTGCCCGCAGCAGCCTTGGGACGCTTGGCGCCGTACTTCGAACGGCTCTGCTTGCGGTTGGCCACGCCCACGGAATCGAGCGAGCCGCGAACCACGTGATACCGAACACCCGGCAGATCCTTCACACGGCCGCCGCGGATGAGCACGATCGAGTGCTCCTGCAGGTTGTGGCCGATGCCTGGAATGTAGGTCGTGACTTCAATGCCGTTGGTCAAACGAACGCGCGCAACCTTACGCAGCGCCGAGTTCGGCTTCTTCGGGGTCTGCGTGTAGACGCGGGTGCAAACGCCGCGACGCTGAGGCGAACCCTGAAGCGCGGGGCTTGCGGTCTTATAACGAGTGGGCGTGCGGCCCTGCTTGACGAGCTGATGAAACGTAGGCACTCGAACTCCTTCAATCCGGACCTTCGACCGAAGCCGAAAGTCGCTCTCTTAGCGACAAACAAACCTTTTCAGGCGGGTGTCAGAGGATGTCATCTCGCGCTTTCTCGCACAGTACGCACGAAAAGCTGAGGACACGATTCGTGCCTCAACGCGAGATTGTCCCTTGCTTCCCGTCTGGACAACAGAACTCAGACGAACAACAGTTGACGGTGGTCGAGCGTCCCTTGCTTCCCCTGGTAAACACCAGAAAACCTGGAAGGTGGAGTTGACTCCGTTTCAAACTGTTCCGCCCTGCATAGCCGTCCTTTGGACCCCGAAGCCCCGTTTACATCCCGGAACAAGCGGTAGGAGGGTGTCGCAGGTGCGATTGCGAGGTGCCGCTGCGTAACTAGCCCATGCTAACCATGCATGGACCTGCGGCTGAAACGTACCAACTTCTCCAGTATAACGCAAACAGCAAAGCCTGTCTGCGACTGGCCGTGTCTGCAGTGAAGCCTCCGCAGCAGCGGATTCCTGATACGCACGGAACCTTCTAACAATAGCAACCGCCGGAGTACGGGTCAATAGTGCTGTCAGCCTTTTCGAAAAAACATCGAGCAGTGCATGCTAGCCTTCTCCCATGATCCCTCCCCCCACGCCGAAAAGAGTCTCGCGCGCGCCTCATCTCACCCCCGCCGATGCCTTGATGGTGCTGCTCATCTCGCTGTGTCTCTGCCCCTCAACTCGTGCGCAGACCCCCGCAACCAGCGCGGCAGCACGGGTCTCAGGCCTCGTCGACGCCCTCTCCGAGGTGAAGACCCCCGTCACCGCGGCGATCTCCCCCGACGGCGCTCTCGTCGCCTGGGCCTACAAAGGCGCGCACGGCTCTGAGCTGCACCTCACCCCGACCGCATCCAGCACCGACCCGGACCGCGTGCTCTCGCCCGACACCCCCAAGGATCCGACCCGCACCCAGCCGGGAGCCTGCACCGCCGGCCACCCCACGTGGTCTTCCGACGGCACCCAACTCGCCTTCCTCTCGAACTGCTCCGACGAAACCGGAAAGCCCGCCCCTGCCAAGCAGGAGAACATCTGGGTCTGGACCTCCGCATCAAACTCCACCAGGCAGATCAGTCATCTTCACGGAGTTGTGAGCGATCTCCGTTGGTCGCCCGACGGCAGATCCATCGGCTGCCTCTATGTCGAGAACGCCACCCGCCGCGCGGGTGCGCTCGACGCCATGAAGCCACCCTCCGGCGTCATCGGCGAAGACGGCGTCGAGGTGGAGAGGCTCGCCATCACAGACCCCGCGACCGGCGGCACATGGCTCGTCAGCCCAACGAACCTGCACGTGTATGAATTCACCTGGGCACCGAACTCTCACCAAGTGGCTTATGTCGCAGCCGCCCCGCCGGGAGAAAATAGCTGGTGGGTCGCGCAGCTTTACACCCAACCATGGCTCCTCGGTGGCCGAAGCGGCAGCGTCAACATGGAAGTGGCCGAAAAGGCCACCTCAATCTTGAACCCCGCCACCATCCCGGGCCCACTCCACGGCCTCCAGATCGCCGTCCCGCGCTTCTCCCCCGACGGCAGGCAGATCGCCTTCATCGGCGGCCTCATGTCCGACCAGGGCTCAACCGGCGGCGACATCTACCTCATCCCCGCTCACCCCACAGACACGCCGGCTGCCCCGCGCAACCTCACTCCCGACCACAAGGGCAGCCCCGCCTGGCTCGCGTGGACCGGCCCCGAAACCATCGAGTTCACCGAGCACCTCGGCGGCCTCATGCACATCGGCTTCCTCAACGCCTCTACCGGCGCCATAGATCCCAAAAACGGCTTCGATCTCCCCGGAACCATCTCCGCCGACAGCCTCGCGTCCAGCCTCTCCCTCTCAAAAACCGGCGAAGCCTTTATCCTCTCCTCCTACACCCACCCGCCCGAAGTCTGGGCCGGCAACAACTCCGCCCCCCACCCCATCACTCACCTCAACGACGCCCTCAAGCCCGCCTGGGGCAAGGCCGAATCCATCGAATGGACCAACGATGGCTTCCACAACCAGGGCTGGCTGCTCTATCCCGCCGACTACGACCCCGCAAAGCGGTACCCGCTCATCGTCTCCGTCCACGGCGGCCCCTCCTCCGCCGTCACGCCCCGCTGGCCTGAGGCCGCCTACGGTGCCGTCCCCTTCTCCGCCCTCGGCTACTTCGTCTTCCTGCCCAACCCGCGCGGCAGCTACGGCCAGGGCGAGCGCTTCACCGAGGCCAACATCAAAGACTTCGGCTACGGCGACCTGCGCGACGTCCTCGCCGGCATGGACGCCCTCGAAAAGCGCTTCCCCATCGACAAGGCTCGCGAAGGCCTCACAGGCTGGAGCTACGGCGGCTTCATGACCATGTTCGCCGTAACCCAGACCACCCGCTTCCACGCCGCCGTCGCCGGCGCGGGCATCGCCAACTGGCTCTCCTACTACGGCGAAAACTCGATCGACCAGTGGATGGTCCCGTTTTTTGGAGAAACCGCCTACGACGACCCCGCCGTCTACGCCAAAAGCTCCGCCATCAACTACATCAACAACGTCAAAACCCCTACCCTCGTCGTCGTCGGCGACCGCGACGGCGAGTGCCCCGCCCCGCAGAGCTTCGAGTTCTGGCATGCCTTGCGCGCCCAGGGAGTTCCCACACAACTCGTCGTCTACCCCAACGAAGGACACCACTTCGTCGACCCCAGCCATAAAAAAGACGTCCTCCGACGCGCGCTGGAATGGTTGGAAACCCAAATGCCCGAAACCCAGGGCTTACGCACCGGAGAATAGGCGCACCACGGCGAGCAGGAGACCGCCGGCGCGTTCCCGGCTCAGGCGCACGCCAGCCCAACCGCAGCAAGCCAATTCACACAGGCGCAGTCTATCGGTCAGCCCCTTCCGCGGTCATACGCTGCTTCATCTCCCGGGCGCGCCTCATTTGCGTCCTGCCCCTGCCGCTTCTAAACTGATACACACCGGGACTTCGTTGTTGCGGATGGACCGTCCAGCCGGTTTTGGCTTCGGACGGGGAGGTTGAATGCGTCGGTTTTTTTCGTTGTTGGTCCTGCTTCTGTGTGCGCTTCCGTTCGGTGTCTCGATCTCGGGCTGCTCGAAAAACGCTGCGCCCGTCTTCTGTAATGGTGGCGACTCGGGCGTCACTACCGGCGTCGTAACCACCATCACCCTGCTGCCCAAGGTCTACGGCGTCTCCCTGAACTACGCCGAGATCGGCCAGATCGGCGCCCCCTCCGCCACCGACTGCAAAGGCTCGAGCGCGTCCGTCGGCGCCTACTCCTACAGCACCTCCGACATGACCATCGCCGACGTCGAGCCCAACAACGGAAGGCTCTGCGGCGGCACCTGGAACCGCAACTCCGGCGGTGGCGTCCCCGATTACACCGTCTGCAACGCCACCGGAAAGTCCGGTACCGTCTACGTCACTGCCAGTGCAAACGGCGTCGCCAGCAACCCCCTCCCCGTCTTCGTTCACCCGGTCGTCACCAGCATCGTCCTCGGAGTCTCGCCAGGGACAAGTGCCCCCATAACCAGTTGGTCCATCGCCTCCAACACCCCCACCTTCGTGGGCCAGAACTCCTTCACCCCAGGCGAGATCGTCTCCCTCAGTTCCTTCCCCACCAGCACCTTCTTCAACGGCATCAACAACGCCGTCGTCCAGGCATCCGGCCTCTCCCCCACGCAGTTCACCGTCACCATACCCGGCTTCACCCACGCCAACGGCTCCGCCACGGAGAACGGCTTCGCCGAAGACTGCGTCAAGGATCCCAGCACCGCCTGCTCCTCCGCAGCCACCGCCGGCGGCGTCACCGCGCCTCCCTTCCTCGGCAACGCGTGCCTCTCTCAGAACACCACCGCCCAGCTCCTGGCCCGCGTCTACTCCGGCACCGGAGCCAACCAGACCAATATCAGCCTCCTCGCGGGCCATCTGCAGTTCACCCCGCAGACCAATGGCATCGTCACCATCGATCAGAATGGCGTCGCCACCGCCCAGCAGCCCGGCTCCACGTTGATCTCGGCCAACATCTCGAACGCCGCCAGCTCGGCCGGATTCTTCTCCACCTGCCCACCCGCTTCCATCAAGCTCGTCGCCGCCGGTGCCACGTCCGACCCCGTTCCCGTCAACCTCAATAACCTCCAGCCCCTCACCGCAACCGTTCTCGATACCAACGGCAAGAGCCTCACCGGCCTCACCCTCGAGTACGTCTCCACTGCTCCCACCAGCATCCCGGCAAGCTCCACCGGCAGCGTCACCCCGGTCTTCGCCGGAGCCGCCTCGGTCTCCGCAATCTGCCAGCCGCCCTCCTGCAATCCCGCCTCCTATAGCCAGATCGGACTCTACGGAAACGGCAAGCCCGTCACCTCGAACCCGGTAAACATCACCACCGCGGGAACCAACAGCACCGTCCTGTTCATGGCCAGCACGCAGAGCCAATACATCGTCCCGCGCGACTTCACCGTCAACACCACCGGCCAGCCCTTCCGCCTGCCCTATGTGCCCAACTCCATGGTGCTGAGTAACGATGGCTCCACCCTCTACCTGGGCAGCGCCAACGCCCTCATGGTCGTCAGCGCCGTAAACACCCTCAGCCTCACGCGCACCGACATCACCTCTCCCGGCGTCGTTCTGGCCGTCGCACCGGATAACAGCAGCATCATCCTCACCGATGCCAGCCGCCAGACCATCTCCATCGAGTCCTCCAGCGGCACCGTCGAGACGACCTTCGGCGGCATAGGAACGCACGCCGTCTACTCGCCCGACGGCCAGACCGTCTACGTCACGACCGGCACAGTCACCACGCCCGCAACTGCCACAACACCGGCAGTTATCGCGCCGTCCAACCAGGTGCTCGTGTACTCCACTTTCACCGGATGGACCCCGGTCACCGATCCCGTGCCTGCTTCCGACGTCACCTCCACCGTACCCAGCGTCGGCGCATATTTTGCCGGTCCCAACACCGTAGGCCGCAGCTACTGCGCCATCAGCACCCCCTCCACCGCAAACGGCGTGATCAGTGAATCCAACGCCTTCTATCCTCTGGCAGACAAAGCACCCGTGCAGACCGACCGGATCGCCGCCACCAACAACGGCAAGCACATCCTCGGCGCCACCGTTACACCGGCCCCGACGCTCATGACCTGCTGGTGACCGTTCCCGTTGGCGCCTGCCCCCTCACCGGCACGCAAACGTTCTCGAGCGTCCCCGCCACGATCGCGCTCCCCGGCATCAACGCCACCGCGATCACCGGCGTCTCGCCCACAACCGACTCCTCCGTCGCCTTCGTCACCTACACCGGCACGGGCGGCATCCTCCCCGCTTACACCCCGGCCACAAGCGGGCCCGGGCAGACGACCTAATCAAGCTCTCCGGCACCGCCACGGCCCCCATCTCGGGCATCGAAAGCTCCGACAACGCTAGCTTCTACGTCGGCACGTCGGGCGACAACCTGGTCCACATCATCACCCGCAGCAGCCTCACCGACACCTCCACCATCGCACCCGCACTGACCGACCCGAACGGCAACCCCGTCCCCGTCAACCTGCTCGCCCAGAAGCCCGCAAAACCACCTAAAGCAGGGCTCAGGGTTCGGGTTGACGACGAAGAACAGGTCCTGCCACAGTCAGAGTAGGGCAGCCCTCAGGGCACGTTGGGCGGCCGTTCTCGCGGAGCGGCCTCTTATGGTGTTCTTAGTTCAAAGCAAACCCTCAACCTAGTGATCCTCAGGCGAGCTCCTGACTCTGGGCGCTCGACCCGACCCGGCCCGAGCCCTGTACCCCCAGTGCGCCGCTTCAGCAGCGCTCCGCGCAATCGCATCCAGCACCCCATTCAGAAACTGGATCGACTCCGGCGCCGCATACCGCCGCCCGATCTCCAGCGCCTCATTGATCACGATCGCCGCCGGCGTGTTCGGATACCGCCAGCATCTCCGCCACCGCCGTCCGCAGCAGGTTCCGATCCACCACCGGCATCCGCTCCAGCCGCCAGTTCTGCGCATGCTCTTCGATCAGCTCGTCCACCTCGGCCTGCCGGGTCGTCGCCACGCGATACAGGTCCTCGGCAAAGCCCCGCGTCTCGTCATCCACGTCGTCCCGCGACATCCCAGAAGAGCTTCCGCACCTCCTCCGGCGTCTGCTTGCCCAGGTCGCCCTGGAACAGCATCTGCATCGCCAGTTCGCGCGACTTCCGCCGTGTGCCCATCTACTCGCTCACCACAGTCTGCGGTCGCGCCGTCGCCCGCCAGCTTCCGCCGAATCGAGACCATCTCGATCGCCGCAATCGCCGCCTCAAATCCCTTGTTGCCCGCCTTCACGCCCGGCCCGGTCCAGCGCCTGCTCCAGCGTCTCGCAGGTCAGCACGCCAAACGCATGCGGCACGCCGGTCTCCTGCTGCGACTGCCCGATGCCCCGCGCCACCTCGTTGTAGATCGCCTCATAGTGCGCCGTCTCGCCGCGCAGCAGGCAGCCCAGCGTCATCAATCGCGTCGTACTGCTTCGATCTCCGCCAGCGTCCGCGCCGCCGACGGAATCTCCCACGCCCCCGGCACCCGCACGATCTGAATGTCCGCCCGCCCGCGCCGCTGCGGTGCAGCGCATCCAGCGCACCCTGCAGCAGCCGGTCGGTGATCACCGCATTCCATCGCGCCACCACGATCGCAAACCGCATCCCCGCCGCCTAGAGATCACCTTCGACCGCCGCCGGCCGTCCATGCAGCGGATTCTCCGACTCCCAGAAGCCCAGCACCAGTGGTGGTGCCTTCGTGCCGCAACGCATCACGCGTAAACAAGCGGCGAGTTCCAGTGCGTCGCCGCCGATCTCGGAAACCGTCTCCGCCGAGCTCGCCCGTTCGGCTCCAGCCACTCCGCGGCGATCTGCCGCACCTGGTCCAGATGCGCCACCTCGACCAGCAGCGCCGGAGCCCGTCTCCCATCCGCCATCCCCCGGCAGCCGCCCGGTCACGAGCTCCAGGTTTCCCAGCGGCGCCAGAAACGCCGCGCCCCTGCCCTCCTTCGTCCTGCCAGCCCTTTGCCCGGCTCAAATCCAAGCGCGCTCAGCAGACCCGCCCAGCGCGCTCCACATCGGGTCCGACGCCACCCGCGTCACCACTGTTATTCCCTTGACCATACCGTTCGATTGTATCGTCTCAGAGAGTGCAGCCCTCGCACCCTCGAGCGGAGCCACACCATGACCGTACGAAACACCTCTGCTCGTCGACATCGACCGACCCATCGCCACCGTCACCCTCAACCGCCCCAAGGTCCTCAACGCCCTCAACGCCGACATGCTGCGTGAGCTCGACGCCGTCTTCGCCGCCTTCGCCGACGACCCGGCCGTTCGCGC
The DNA here is from genome assembly GCA_963791875.1 of uncultured Acidobacteriaceae bacterium. Lineage (GTDB taxonomy): Bacteria > Acidobacteriota > Terriglobia > Terriglobales > Acidobacteriaceae > Edaphobacter. Next base: position 314,607 of record CAWBUI010000011.1, on the reverse strand, counting down.
CATCCTGCTCCGCGGCGCCGGCGGCAAGGCCTTCGCCGCCGGCGCCGACATCGCCGAACTCGCAGCCGCCGCCGACGCCGACGCCGGCGAGCAGCTCGCCCGCCGCGCCCAGCGCGTCTTCCGCCAGCATCGAGACCCTCGGCAAACCCGTCATCGCCTGCATCGACGGCTTCGCGCTCGGCGGCGGCTGCGAACTCGCCCTCGCCTGCACCCTCCGCCTCGCCACCGACAGCCGCCCGCCTCGGCCAGCCCGAGATCAAGCTCGGCGTCATCCCCGGCTACGGCGGAACCCAGCGCCTCCCCCGCCTCGTCGGCCGCAGCGCCGCCCTCAGACTCATCCTTACCGGCGAGATCATCACCGCCGCCGAAGCCCTCCGCATCGGCCTCCTCGACGAAGTCGTCCCCGGCGACCACCGAAGACGCCCTCATGCCCCGGGCACGCGAGCTGCCCCACCCAGATAGCGCCGCCATGCACCGCCGACTCGCCCCAGCTGCGCCAGCCGCCGCAGCCTCGCAGGCCGTCAACCGAAGGCGCCGACCTGCCACTCGACCAGGCCCTCGCCCTCGAAGCCTCGATCTTCGGCCGCCTCTGCGGCACCGAGGACAAGCGCGAAGGCACCGCGCCTTCCTCGAGAAGCGCCCCCGCCTTGTGGACGCAGGCCGCTAAGCCCTCAGGCGCTGCCGCTCCCCCACCCCTCCCTGGAGGCCCACCCTCACCACCCGGCCCTGAACGCAACCCGCCTCAGTTCATCACCAGCTGTCTGCCACGGCAGCCGCTTCCACCCGCCATCCTTCAGCTCCAGCACCTGCCAGTAGCTCTGCACACACAACCCGCCACACCACGCATTCGCATACACCATCGCCAGCGTGTGGTGCGCGTTGAAGTAAACCTGGCTGAACCGCGAAAGCCCCGGCGCACCCTTGTACCTGGCCGTCAGCACGTCGCCCTCGTCCCCCGCATTCGGGTCAAATCGCTTGCGCACAAACTCATCCTGCTCCGCCTGGCTGATCAGCTTCAGCGGCACCACCAGGTTGAACGACTCCGTCGTCAGCCGGATCCGCTCATGGCAGCGCAGGTCGAAGTCCTCCAGCATCTCCGCGAACTCCTGCTTCCGCTCCGCCGGAGCCTCGATCGCCACATGCGGATTCATGTCGATATCGCCCGTCTCGTGCGTCAGGCAGGGCTGGTCCGCAGGCACAAGGGACAGCGTCGTGTCCGACAGCAGCCAAAGCTCGCCGCGGCCACCCCGGATTCCCAAGCTCGCCCACCGGCATCAGCACGCTATAAATCCTGTACGAATCCGCCGCGCGATCCTGCGGCATCGGAACCGACGGCAGCTGCGGCTTGTCCGTCGGCTGGCTCACCAGCTCCGCGGGAAACGGCGGCGCCGGATTCGACGGCCCCGGCATGAACCCGCTGTCCATCCGTCGGCACTCGCCAGCCCCGGAGACCCATCCGCAGCAGACGCCCCGCGCACGACCGCACCGGACACAACGCCACCGAAACAAGCAGCGCCGCCAAACCGGCAGCGCGGCAGGGAAACAAAACGGGTACGGTCCAACCTCATCCGGTGAAACCCCTTTCGTCTTCAACTTGTGTCCCGGCCCATCTCTCCAGCGCGCCCCTCGCAACCGGCAACCCGAGCTGCTGCGTCCCTCTACTCCCTGCCTTTGACGCGATCGTACACGTACCGGTCGCTCGTCGTACCCAGACTTTCGTTGTACATACTCGTCGCCCCCGCCGCCTCCTTCAGCTCTTCGCTGAACTCGTGGATCGCCCGCAGATGGTCCGCCGTCGCCGGGATCTCAAGCTTCGGCGTCTTCAGAAACTTCTGGTAGCCCTTGTCCACCAGCCGCGCGATCTGCCCCGCCAGCAGCCACCCCGGACGCGCCAGCACCATCGTCGTGCCGTCCGGCGCCGCCGCCAATCTCCGCCGCGCAGCCATACTTCCGCACCTGGAACGCCTTCGCGCCCGCGCCCTGAACCGTCGCGGGCCGATGAAACATCAAACTGATGTCCGGCAAGCGTCGCGAGCGCATCCTGAAACGTTCGGGGTGTGAACTTTTTTGCCATAGTTTAGGTAAGATTAGACTCGATTAACTGTCGCATATCTCAACGGCGGCCTTCAACAGCACGGCTACCCCACCACGGCAGCCGCCCACGTTCACATAAGGATCTGCATCGATGATTGCCACGGCCCGCGCCCTTGGGGCGACCATCCTCGAACGCATCGGCAACACGCCCCTGCTGCGCCTCAGCGGCCTGACGCCCCAGCTGCCCCGGCATCCAGATCCTCGGCAAAGCCGAGTGGGCCAACCCCGGCGGCTCCGTCAAAGACCGCGCCGCCTCCTCCATCGTCATCGACGCCGAGCGCCGCGGCCTCCTGAGTTCGGCCACCGCACCCGGCGCCGCCGTCCCTCATCGACGCCACCTCCGGCAACACCGGCATCGCCTACGCCATGCTCGGCTCCGCCCTCGGCTTCCCCGTCACCCTCTGCGTGCCCTCCAACGTCTCCCCCGAGCGCAAAAACATCCTCGCCGCCTACGGCGCCAACGTCATCTGGACCAACCCTGCCGAAGGCTCCGACGGCGCCATCCGCAAAGTCCGCTCGCTCGTCGCCGAAGACCCCGACCGCTACTTCTACGCCGACCAGTACGGCAACGACCAGAACTGGCTGGCCCACTACCGCGGCACCGCCAACGAGATCTGGGAGCAGACCGAAGGCCAGTCACCCACTTCGTCGCCGGCCTCGGCACCTCCGGCACCTTCATGGGCACCACCCGCCGCCTCCACGAGCTCAACCCGCAGCATCAAGTGCATCTCCATGCAGCCCGACTCGCCCTTCAACGGCTTCGAAGGCCTCAAGCACATGGCCACCGCCATCGTGCCCCGCATCTACGACCCCGAAATCGCCGACCAGGCCCATCTTCATGGAAACCGAACGCGCCTACGCCATGGCCCGCGAGCTCGGCCGCAACCACGGCATGCTGGTCGGCGTCTCCGCCGCCGGCGCCGTCGCCACCTCGCTCATGATCGCCGAAGAAGGAGGCACGCGCACGGCCGCGAAGCCGTCATCGTCACCATCCTCTGCGACGCAGCCGACAAGTACCTCAGCGAACGCTTCTGGACGGAGGGCTGACCCAGATGCTGAAACTCAGCTTCGCCACCTACGAAGCCATCCGCGCCCACGGCGAAGAAACCTACCCGCACGAGTGCTGCGGCGTCCTGCTCGGCAAGAGCACCCGCTCACGGCAACGAGGTCCACTCCACCGTCCGCGCCGGCAACACCCGCACCGACTCCGCCCACAACCGCTACAACATCGCCCCGATCGAACTGGTCAAGATCCAGCGCGAAGCCCGCAAGCAGGGCCTCGACATCGTCGGCTTCTACCACTCCCACCCCGACCACCCCGCCCTGTGGTCCAAAACCGACTTCGCCGAAGCCCACTGGTTCGGCTGCTCCTACGTCATCACCGCCGTCGCCCAGGGCAAAGCCGACGATCACCAACTCCTTCCTCCTCACCGGCACCAGCGAAGACGACAAGCAGTTCATCGACGAACCCATCGAGATCCGGTCAAAGAGCTGAACCCGGCGACACGTCCATCCTGAGCACAGCGTCTCAGAGCATCAGCATCATCCTGAGCGGAGCGAAGCGGATTCGCAGGACTGCCCGACCTCAACTCGCCACTGCACCCACCGTTTCCGCCACCGAACCCACAATGTAGGAGCTCCACAATGAAGGTTCACATCCCCACTCCCCTGCGCACCTACACCGGCGGCGAGGAAACGGTCGACGTCCCCGGCGCAACCATCGCCGCCGCCCTCGAAAACCTCACCGCCGCCTATCCCCAGCTCAAGGGCAACCTCTACACCCCCGACGGCAAGCTCCGCTCCTTCGTCAACATCTACTTCAACGACGAAGACGTCCGCTACCTCCCAAAAAGAAGCCACCGCCGCCACCGACGAGGACGAACTCACCATCATCCCCTCCATCGCCGGCGGCCTCTAACCGCCTCCGGCCCGTCCCCAATCGAGAAGCCAGCTCCACTCCGCTCACTGGCCGAAACAATCCTGTCAAGGCCCCCGCAAGTGCCAAAATCTAGGCTAACACGCACAAAACAAGGAAGATATTTCTTCAAAATAGTTGGCTGTTTAGATATGCTCCATCCAGTACACTGGAACTAGAGGTAAGAACTTCGAAGCCTGCACGCTGACCGAAAGTTAAAACGCCTTGGATTAACCACCCTATGTATCAAAGCGTCACTCCCCTCCGCTAAGTCCTCTTCTTTGAACAAAACGTCGTTTGACACCCTCAGGGGGGTGAACCGGGCCTGGATGCCTGACCGCATCCTTGTTCCCCGCAGCACATCCAATGAAAACTGAAGGAATCGCATCCATGGCATCCGCTACCCTGCACCGAACCGACCGCGCTCCCCAAGCTCTCCAACGAAGAAATCTCCCGCTACTCGCGCCACCTGATCCTGCCCGAAGTCGGCATGGAAGGTCAGCAGAAGCTCAAAGCCGCCAAGGTCCTCTGCGTCGGCACCGGCGGCCTCGGCGCGCCGCTCGCGCTCTACCTCGCCGCCGCCGGCGTCGGCACCATCGGCCTGGTCGACTTCGACGTCGTCGACGAATCCAACCTGCAGCGCCAGATCATCCACTCGCAGTCCACCGTCGGCAAGCTCAAGGTCGACTCCGCCGAGCAGATGCTCAAGGGCCTGAACAAGAACATCAACATCGTCAAGCACAACACGATGCTCACCTCCGCCAACGCGCTCGAGATCTTCAAGGACTACGACGTCATCGCCGACGGCACCGACAACTTCCAGACCCGCTACCTCGTCAACGACGCCTGCGTCCTGACCGGCAAGCCCAACGCCTACGGCTCCATCTTCCGCTTCGAAGGCCAGGCCTCCGTCTTCGCCACCGAGGAAGGCCCTGCTACCGCTGCCTCTACCCCGAGCCGCCACCTCCGGGCCTCGTCCCCTCGCTGCGCCGAAGGCGGAGTGCTCGGCATCCTGCCCGGCCTCGTCGGCGTCATCCAGGCCACCGAAGTCATCAAGCTGATCCTCGGCATCGGCCAGCCCCTGATCGGCCGCCTGCTGCTGGTCGACGCGCTCGGCATGAACTTCCGCACGCTGAAGCTGCGCAAGAACCCCGACTGCCCCGCCTGCGGCACCCACGAGATCAAGGAACTGATCGACTACGACCAGTTCTGCGGCATCGAGAAGCCGAAGACGCGACCGGCCCGCTCGAAGTCGCCGCGCACAAAGCCGTCGGTGAAGCTGCCGATCGTCGACGGCATCCCGCAGATCACCGTCGAAGACCTCAAGCGCAAGCAGCGACGCGCAGCGAGAACTTCTTCCTCCTCGACGTCCGCGAGCCGCACGAGTACCCATCGCCAACCTCGGCGCGCCGCTGATCCCGGTAGGGTCCATCGAAGCAGCGCCTCGGTGAGATCGCCGACCATAAGAACGACGAGATCATCGTCCACTGCCGCTCCGGCGCGCGCAGCCAGAAGGCGGCCCTCGCCCTCAAGGCTGCAGGCTTCACCAACGTCTCCAACCTCGCCGGCGGCATTCTCGCCTGGGCCGACAAGATCGACCCAACGATGCCGAAGTACTAAGACTCAGTCGCAGGGTCGACAACGAGGCTCCGGGAACGAGCCTTACGTTACGGAACGCCTAATCAGTGACTTCCATGTTCATCTCGACCAGTACAGGCTTGCCGTGCTCCATCGCCGGGGAACCGATACTGCGAACGGCGGCGATAATCTTCTCGTTCTGTACCAGATCGCCGCCCTGGAGAATCCTATGTGCGATGGCACCCTCAGCATCGATCCACAGGTTCAGCTCAGCCTCGACTCCATGCGCCTCAGTCCGGCATATCGACGGTGTGATCGGGTGGCTGCGGTTACGTCCGCTACACGCTTGGGCTGCTGATGGTGCCTCGTCGCTTCCACCGGACGACCTCGCGAGACCGGCAAGACCATCGGGAGGCTAAGGAGAACCCAAACAACGAAATGGCAATCCTCGAAAGCTTCGCGCCCATGGCGAGTAATCTGCAGATCGCACAGCGGCCGCTCCAGCATGCAATCCATCTTGGCGATGGATGCCACCGCCTTCTCGATCGTCGACGTGAGGCACGGCTCCGTCGTGACCACAAAGGGCAGCCGGTGCTTGGGATACCCCGGACGCTGCAAGATCGAGTCGATATTCGCCCCCACCTTCGCCAGCGCGCCCGAGATCGCTGACACGATGCCAGGCTTGTCGTCCACCACGAAACGAAGGTAATGCGGCGCGAGGAACTCGCCCGTGACCGCACGCTTTCGCACCGGAAACTCCACCGGCTCGCACCCCTGCGCAACCGCCAGGATGTCAGACACCACTGCCACCGCCGTAGGTTCGCCGCCCGCACCGTGACCCGAAAAAACCACGTCGCCACCGAAGCGCCCGGTCGTCACCACCATGTTCTGGGTCCCGTGCGACCACGCCATCGGCGAGCTCAACGGCACCAGCATCGGAGCGACGCGCGCGTGCACCTGCCTTGCTCTTCTCATCCATCTGCGCACGCGACATCTGCCGGATCGTGCAGCCAAGCTCCTTCGCATAGGCGAAGTCAACCGCTTCTACCGCCGAGATCGTCTGGGTCGCCACCGCGTCAGGATCGAGCTCCGCATGCATCGCGATCCGCGACAGGATGCACAGCTTGGCCCGCGCATCGAACCCGTCCACATCGGCTGAAGGATCGGCCTCGGCATAACCCAGCGCCTGCGCATCCTTCAGCACCGCGCTCGTACTCCGCGCCCGATTCCATCCGGCTCAGAATGTAGTTGCAGGTACCGTTCACGATCCCGCTGATCCGCGTAACCTGGTCGCCGCCCAGCCCCTGCAGGATCCCGGGAATGACCGGCACACCGCCCGCGACCGCCGCTCCATGCACAAGCTGTACACCATTCGCCGCGCGCAACCCGCATCAACCCTGGCCCGCGGTACGCAATCAGCTGCTTATTCGCGTTGACCACGGACTTGCCCGCGCGCAGCAGCTTACTGCGTCCACGCTCCGCCGGCGTCAAGTCCACCCATCAGCTCGACGACAATATCCACGTCCGAGTGCAGCACCTCGTTAAAGTCCTCGGTCCACACTGCCGACGACGGCACGCACTTGGCCGCCTCCGAAGCACGCTTCCGCGCCACATCACGGTTGAAGATATGGCTAAGCTCCACGCCCGGCAGCTTTGACAACGCCAGAACACGAGCGACCGAACTCCCGACCGTGCCGAAGCCAAGCAGCGCAACCTTCACCCTAGCCCCCGCGCCGTTGCCTCGGGCTTTGAAGGCGGCTCGCTCTTGAGCGCTGCGCGCTTTTCGACGTTAGTGGTGCGACTCTGCGCGCCATCAGTAGTCGATCCTGCCGGCCTGCTGCTTCCAGGCCTCGAAACTCGCGATCGCCTGCTCGCCGAGCAGCCGTTCAATGGGCAGCGTCGCGTTCGGGTAAGCGGCTTCTTCATCTCGGCTATACAAGAAGGAATCGTCGAAGCCCGCAGCCGCTGCGTCCGAAGCTGTGTTGCCGTAAAAGATCCGGTCGCAGCGCGACCAGTAGATAGCCGCCAGGCACATCGGACACGGCTCGCAGCTTGTGTACACGTCGCAACCGTTGAGCTGAAAGCTCCGGAGCGCTTTGCAGGCCGCGCGGATCGCCGTGACTTCGGCGTGCGCCGTGGGATCGTTAGTCGCAGTCACGCAGATTTACGCCAGTGGCGATGATCTCGCCGCCCCGCACCACCACAGCGCCGAACGGCCCGCCGCGACCGGAGGTGACATTCTCCGTCGCCAGAGCGATCGCCTGTTCGCATGAACTCAGGATTGCCCTGCATCCCGCTCCTTCGCCCGCACTGCAGCGTTGCAGCACAGCGTTCCAGACCCTTACAGATTGAAAGCGAAGATAGTACAGTCAGACACTTAGGATTATGGCACACGCATACCTCTCAACCCGCGTCGTTACGCCCCAGGGGACGCGCCCCGCTGCCTTGTTGCTGCGGGACGGCCCAGGAGGCCCAGACAGTCGTGATTCATGCCATCTGCAATGCGACCGAACTCCCGGCCGGAACCACCGCCATTGACCTGGGCCACAGTGCGATACTTCCTGGGCTGGTCGACACGCACGTACACCTGAATGAACCCGGGCGCACCGAGTGGGAGGGATTCGCCACCGGTACGAGGGCTGCCGCGGCAGGCGGTTTCACAACCCTTGTCGACATGCCGCTTAACTGCCTTCCCGAAACCACGACCGTCGCTGCGCTCGAAGAGAAGCGTAGCGCTGCCGCCGGTAAAGCCATGGTGGATTGGGCCGCCTGGGGAGGAGCTGTTGCGGACAACCAGGCGGATATCCTCCCGCTCGCGCGCGCTGGAGTCCCGGGCTTCAAATGCTTCCTGATCTATCCCGGTTGCGATGGATTCACGATGATCGATCGCGATCAACTGGAGCGTAGCCTGCCGGCCATTGCCGCAATCCGGCCTGCCACTCCTCGTCCACGCGGAACTTGCCGGCCCTATCGATGAGGCAACCCAGCTGCTGAATACCACCGGCGCGGATTGGCGCAAGTACAGTACGTATGTCGCCTCACGCCCGGACGAGGCGGAGCTCGAAGCGATCCGGCTGATGATTCATCTCTGCCGCATGTACCGATTTCGGCTGCACATCGTGCATCTGTCCACTGCAATGGCTCTCCCGGACTTGCGGGCGGCTCGCGCGGAAGGTCTGCCGATCACCGTCGAGACCTGCCCGCATTACCTTCACTTCGCGGCGGAGGAGATCGAAGACGGCGACACACTCGCCAAATGCGCTCCCCCGATACGCGGACGGACTAATCGCGAGCTCCTTTGGGACGCTCTTCGCGATGGCACAATCAACCTGATAGCGACCGATCATTCTCCTTGCCCGCCCGAGATGAAGCGGCACGAAGAGGGTCGGTTTGACCTCGCCTGGGGAGGAATCCCCAGCCTCTCAGTCGCTCTACCGGTCGTCTGGACGGCGGCCCAGGCGCGCGGCTTCCACACTCGACGACATTGTCCGCTGGATGTCCTCGGCGCCTGCCTCGCTCGCCGGCCTGGACGACCGCTGCGGCGCCTTGGCGCCCGGTCGGGACGCGACATTTCTCGTCTTCGAGTCCGGACGCGCAGAACACAATTGCACCCAACAAGCTCCACTATCGCCACCCCGTCTCGCCGTATATGAACCAGACCTTCAAAGGCGTGGTCGAGAGTACCTACCTGCGAGGCCGCGCCGTTTACGCCCAGGGCAGTGTTCCCCGCGGCTGCCGAGGGTCGGGAGCACAGGCTATGCTGAACCCAGTGACGACATTACCCGACACAACCCTGGAGAGATGGAACTCGGCGGACGCCGAAGCTGCCGCGAATGAGATCCTCCCCTGCTGCGGCTCGCGCGCATGGGCCGACGCCGTGACGGCGCGACGCCCATTTGCCTCCGCCGGTGAGTTGTTCACCATTTCTGACCGATCTGGCAGAACCTGGCGGAAGATGACTGGCGCGAAGCATTCGACAGCCATCCCCGTATCGGCCAAAATGACGCGCTCGGAGCTAGCTCCGAATCTCTGGCCTGGTCTCGGCGAGGAGCAGCGCGCCGCGATGACACCTGATGAATTCAGTCAAGCAGTCGCTCGCCGCAGCAAACAGTGACTACGAGGCCAAGTTCGGCGGATCTTTATCGTCTGCGCCACTGGCAAGTCAGCGACCGAGATCCTGAATGACTGCCGAAGCCGTATGGCAAACGACCCGGCAACCGAGATGCTGGAATCTGCGGAGCAGCAGCGCCAGATCACGCAGTTGCGCCTGCGCCGTTGGCTGGGGGTGAACTGACCGATGGGAATCTCCACTCACATCCTCGACACATCGCTCGGCCGACCGGCTGCCAACGTCCCGGTATCGCTCGCGCGACGCGACGGCGATCAATGGACCGAGCTTTCGCCAGAATGGCGTTCGGACGGACGCGGACGGACGCGCGCGCCATCTCCTACCCGAGACCATCCCGCTCGACCCAGGACTTTACCGCATACACTTCGAAACGGCTGCGTACTATGAGGCCGAGCAGCTCAGCGGGCTGTACCCTTTTGTCGAGATCGTGTTTCGAGGTGTCCACATGGACAAACGACGAGATTCCCGCACTACCACATTCCCCTGCTGCTGACCGCAAATGGTTACACAACGTACAGGGGAAGCTAAGCGCCCCGAGTTCTTTAGCAAGGAAGATACGAATGATTGAGCTCGCCGAGAACCGTTACGGGAAATCCCGCGTCCGACTGATGCAGGTGAAGCGCACTGCAGAGGGTAACCACCTGCGCGAGTGGACGGTTCAGGTGCTCCTGACCGGCGATTTCGACTCCGCACATTACGACGGCGACAACTCGAAGATCCTTCCCACGGACACAATGAAGAACACCGTCTACTTCGTTGCGCGAACTTCGAAGGCAACGGCAATGGAAGACTATGCCCAGGAACTCATCGACTTTCTCCTTGGCAGAAATCCCCAAGTCTCGTCTGTATCCGTTTCAATCGAAGGAGTCATGTGGAAGCGCCTGACTATTGACTGCGACCCGCACCCCACGGCGTTCATGCGCGGTTCGGGCGAGCTCCAGACGACAACCGCTACCCGCATGCAGAGTGGGGCGGCGACGATCACCTCAGGTTTTCGGGATCTTGTGATCATGAAGACGGCAGACTCTGCATTCGAAGGTTACATAAAGGACGAGCTGACCACGTTGAAAGAGACCGCTGACCGTCTGTTCTGCACGGCAGTGACTGCGGAATGGGTCTACACGGGAACCCCGCTCGATTTCGACGGTACGCGCCGTTCGGTGCGTGAGGCGATGCTGCGAACCTTTGCGTCGCACAAAAGCAAATCAGTACAGGAAACACTGTACGCGATGGGCAGGGCTGCGCTTGAAGCGACATCAACCACCGACTCCGTCGAGCTCACCATGCCGAACAAGCATTGCCTGCTGGTGGATCTCTCGCGGTTCGGTCAGGACAATCCTAATGAGATATTCGTGCCTACCGATGAACCCGCCGGGCACATCCAGGCCCGCGTACGGCGGAGCGCTTGACCGGATCATGCATTCCAAGCAGGACACGCACGGCTCCTTTCGCACGTGCCGATCGGATCATTGCGCGCTGCCGCGAGCTGGCTCAAATCACGGACGTTCCGGGCGAGACCACAAGAACCTTCCTTTCGCCCGCAACGCGCAAAGCTCATGCGCTTCTGGCGAGCTGGATGCGGTCGGCAGGGCTTGCGGTTTATACGGACGCCGTCGGTAACGTCCGCGGACTCCTTCCTGGTTCTGCTGCGGGTTCTAGACGCCTGCTAATAGGCTCGCACCTCGACACTGTCCCTAACGCGGGCGCATTCGACGGGCCGCTCGGCGTCCTGCTGGGCCTTGCTCTGATAGAGGAACTCGCGGGCGAAGAGCGGCTGTCGTACGCTATCGAATTAATCGCCTTCTCGGAAGAGGAGGGGGTCCGCTTTGCCAAGCCGTTTTTGGGCTCGCTCGCGCTCATAGGCGAGTTGAAAGAGGATCTTCTCTCTCGCACTGACGCTAGCGGAACTACGATCGCTCGGGCGATCCGCAGTTTTGGGCTCGATCCCGCAGAGATCCCTGACGCGGTCGCTCATCCTGCTGCAGCCGCCTATCTCGAGTTCCACATCGAGCAAGGGCCGGTACTTGAGTCCGATGGATTGGCATTAGGTGTGGTGGACGCGATCGCCGGACAGAGCCGCTTCCAGGTGACGTTCAGCGGTCAGGCCAATCATGCGGGCACGACCCCGATGGGGGCGCTTCGACGAGACGCTCTTGCCGCGGCGGCCGAATGGATCGCGGAAGTGGAACGGTACGCCAACCGCACGCCGGGGCTGGTCGCGACCGTAGGGCGGATCGAGGCACGACCTGGTGCGGGCAATGTTATTGCCGGGGAGTGCTTGGCAACGCTTGACGTCCGCCACGCGGATGCGCTCGTTCTAAGCGATGCCGTCCAGCATCTTCTTACCTTCGCTTCCCAGTGTGGGGCCGGCCGCCGCGTCACAGCGGCCCACGTCTGTACGCTCGAACAAGCGCCGGTCCCGATGGACGTTCAGTTGACGCGGCAATTGGCTGAAGCGGTCCGCGCCACGGTGGGTGACCAACCCCGCATCCTGACTAGCGGCGCGGGCCATGACGCCATGATCGTTGCGAGACGCCTCCCTTCCGCCATGCTCTTCCTTCGTTCTCCGGGCGGCCTGAGCCACCACCCCGATGAAACCGTCACGCCCGCAGATGTTGAGGCGGCGCTCGCCGCCGGACTGGAGTTCCTGCGAATCCTGGGCGATACTCTCGGTACCAAGCTGGACGGATAGAGGCGCGAAATCGATTTCGTTCCGCACTGGGGCAGCGCCAGCGCCCGGCGGAGTATTCAGGAAAACATGTACAACCTAGGAAAGACTCGAAGTTCAAATCGCCGCGATCACCTCCTCCAGACTCCTGACTCCTTTGTTCGGACTACGCTTCCTACCATTGATCGCGGCGCCGCCATCGTCCATGTCAGTCCCGTTGTGGGAGCGGGGTTTGCGCAGTACACCGTGGAGCTTGAGATCGGCGGTACCCTTGCGCCTGCTCCCCACCAACGGTTCGCGTACGTGCTGTCCGGTGCACTTGACCTCGCGACAGACACCAGCTTCCATTCTCTCGCAGCCGGCGGCTACGCCTATCTTCCTCCCGGCTCGCAGCACGTCATCACCGGTTCCGAGCGATGCCGGGTCGTCATTATCGAAAAGGAGTATCAGTCCTTAGGTCGTATGTCGCTCCCCCCGCTGCTTGTAGGGCAAGAGCAGACGGTCGCGTCGCTACCGCTGCTGGGTGACGCCGACCTCCAGGTCCGACATCTGCTGCCGGATGATCCTTCGTTCGACTTTGCGGTCAACACGATGACCTATCAGCCCGGCGCATCGCTCAGCATGGTCGAGACGCACGTGATGGAGCACGGCCTCATAATGCTTGAGGGTGGTGGTATCTATCGCCTGAGCGAGCAGTGGTATTCCGTATCTCAAGGAGACTTTATCTGGATGGCACCGTTTTGTCCGCAATGGTTTGGAGCGCTCGGGAAGCGACCCGCCAAGTACCTCATCTATAAAGACGCCAATCGCCCTCCGATGCTTTAAACCAGATCGGCATCCGCGAGTCGTCCCCCGCAGGAGAAGCACAATGCGTAGTGAGATATTGCCAGCCAAAGTCCACGTCGACTCCGATCGCCTCGCGCGCGAGCTTCAGACCTTGGCTACCTTCACCTCTGTGGAACAGCCCGCCGAGGGTACAGCGGTCACGCGCGTCGTCTTTTCCGAGGAGGATCTCCGTGCCCGCGCGTGGCTGAGGGGTCTCGCCGAGGCAGAGGGGCTTGAGGTCCGGGTTGACCCTATAGGCGACACGTTCTTCCGCTGGGCTGGAAGTGATGCAACACTCCCCGCTGTCGCGACGGGGTCGCATATCGACGCGATCCCACACGCGGGGATGTACGACGGGACTGTCGGTGTTCTGGGTGGGCTTGAGGCCATACGGTCGCTGAAGCGCAGCGGCTTCCGCCCGCACCGCTCACTCGAGTTGGTATTACTTACCTCAGAAGAACCCACGCGATTCGGCATTGGATGTTTGGGCAGTCGTCTGCTTGCGGGTGTGCTGGACGGGAGCCAGGCTGATTCCTTACGTGGTGCCCGACGGGGGTTCGAAGATGAGACGCTGGGGCCTGTCCGTCAGGCTGCGGGCTTTACCGGGCCGCTCTCTTCGGTTCGCCTCCCGCAGGGCCACTACAAGGGATGGCTCGAACTCCACATCGAACAAGGTCCCCTCCTGGAGCGTGAAGGCATTCCGCTGGGCGTCGTCACCGCTATCGCTGCGCCGGCCAGCTACCGATTCACCATTGAAGGCCTAGGGGGGCATGCCGGGGCTCTCCTGATGCCCGATCGACGCGACGCTCTATGCGCCGCCGCTGAGGCCATCCTTTCCGTCGAGCGCCACACGCTCGGAACGGGTGTTATCGACACCGTCGGCACAGTGGGCACATGTGATGTCTTCCCCGGAGCCGTCAATTCTGTGCCGAGTCTCGTCAGCCTACAACTGGACATTCGCGACATTGATCCCGCGCGACGCGAGTCAGTCATGACGGCACTGCGGCGCGATCTGAAGGACATCGAGAGACAGCGCGGAGTTTGTATCGCCGAGTCACTGGTCAACGCAGACCAACCAGCCACGTGTGACGCTCACATCATCGCGGTACTGGAAGAGGCATGCCGCCTCGAAGGCGTCGCCTCGAAGCGCATGGTGAGCCGCGCGTATCACGACTCTCTCTTCATGGCTCAATTCTGCCCTGTCGGTATGCTCTTCATCCCCTGTCGCAACGGAGTCAGTCACCGGCCGGACGAATTTGCCTCCCCGGCGGACATCGCTTTGGGGACCCGTATGCTGGCCTTGGCTCTTGGTAAGCTAGCCTCAGAGTAGAGGTGTTATGCCCATTCAGTCCTTTAATCCGGCCACCGGAGCCCTCGAGCGGTCTTTCCCTGCGCTCACCGAGGAAGCATTATTGCAGAAGATCGGCCTCGCCGAGATCGCCTTCACGGATTACCTCGATGTTCCGCTTGCGCATCGCGCTCTCTGCATGCGGAAGCTTGCTTTCCTACTCGACTCTGAAGCTCCTGAACTTGCGGCTCTCATCACCGCTGAGATGGGGAAGCCCATCACCGAAGCCCGCGCGGAGATCGCGAAATGCGCCCTGGTCTGCCGCTACTACGCGGACAACGCGCCTGCGATTCTTGCCCCTGAACCCGTGGACGTGAGCCCAAGCATCGCCCACGTGCAGTGGGATCCTTTGGGCGTCATTCTCGCGGTGATGCCCTGGAATTTCCCGTTCTGGCAGGTATTTCGTTTCCTCGCTCCAGCATTGATGGCTGGCAACGTGGGCCTGCTCAAGCCCGCGTCCAACGTACCCCAGTGCGCCCTTGCGATTGAAGCGCTGGTGCGGCGGGCGGGCTTCCCGCGCGGCACGTTCCAGACCCTACTCATCGACGCCGCCCAGGTAGAGAGCGTGATAGCGGACGACCGGATCGCGGCGGTCACCGTTACGGGCAGCGAAGCGGCTGGACGTGCGATCGCCGCGCAGGCGGGCTGGTTCTTGAAGAAGTCGGTGCTGGAACTTGGCGGCAGCGACCCCTTCATCGTCATGCCTTCGTGCGACCTTGAAGCTGCGGTGGAAGCAGCGGTGCAGGCACGCTGCATCAACAGCGGGCAGTCGTGCATCGCTGCAAAACGCTTTCTTGTCGCAGAACCGATCTACGATACATTTGAGACCCGGTTCGTAGCGCGGATGCAAGCCGTGAAAGTGGGTGATCCGATGCTCGTGTCGACGGAGGTCGGGCCGCTCTGCTCAGGCGCCCAAGTCGCCGAGATCGAAGCGCAAGTGCAAGCCGCGATGCATGCTGGGGCGAGTGTCTTGACGGGAGGCCTACGCCTACCTGGCCCAGGAAGCTTCTTCCAGCCCACGGTACTCGCGGGTGTACCGCGAACAGCATCGGTGTACCGCGAAGAAATTTTCGGCCCCGTTGCGATGCTGTTTCGCGTCCGCGACATCGACGAGGCTATTGAGATTGCCAACGACAGCCCGTTTGGCCTTTCTGCCTCCGTTTGGACGCGCAAGCAGTTGGAACAGCGGCGATTCGCGACGGAACTTGAATGCGGTGCGGTGTTCATCAACTCCCCGGTGGCCAGCGATCCGAGGCTGCCGTTCGGCGGTGTCAAACGGTCAGGGTACGGCCGCGAACTATCCGCTGCAGGTATGCGCGAGTTCCTGAACGCTAAGACCGTCCTGCTCGCGGAGACCAAGCCCGAAGCTGTTATCGCCAATACGAAGGAGCTTGGTTCCGTGCTACAGCAGGAGGGAACGGCACCATCTACATCCGTTTAGCCGTTTGTCAGATGGGCCACGTGGCAGATCATTGGGATGCGGAGTTCCAATGACTCCGCATCCCAACGACACAAACGGGGGCAGCCCATATGGCTGCCCCCGTTTGTACTTTCTCGAAAGCGCTAGAAGGAAAAGTTCAATTGAAAGTTGACCCGCCGCACCGCGTTGGCTGACGAGAACGGTCCGCCCCCTTGAAGCGACGTGAACTTGCCGAATTGATTTGACGTAAGAGTCCCGACAGGCGTGCCGTATGGAACCTGATTGAAGAGGTTGAGCGCCTGTGCACCGATCGACAGGTTGTACCGTCGACCCGTGTTGGAGCCGCTGCGTCCGCCGCCGCCATCGCCGCCGCGACCACCACCACCCCCGCCACGGCCTCCACCGCCGCCGCCAAAGCCGCCGGGGCCACCCCCGAAGCCGCCTGGTCCTCCAGGACCACCTGCGCCCCGTTGCTGGGTGCGTCCGGCGTCTGTGCGAGGTCCGAAGCCGAAGGTTCGGCTCAGGCGCAGGTTGAAGGTCATATTTGCCGGGCCAGTGCAGAAGTTGACCGGGATTTCTGCATAAGGCTCACCCGGGCTGTAGGTTGCCGATTTGCTGGATGTAAAGCTGGAAGCGTTTGTGCAGCTTGCGGTTGCAGCGGTAACGCCCGGAGCGAACGCGGGACGATCGTTGGTCACACCGTCAAGATTGTTGTCCTGCCCCGTGCGTATGTCATACGGGGAGCCTGAGTTTGCAATCAGGAGAGGGCTCGCCGTGATCAGGTAAGGAAGCGGTATGGTTCCACCCAGCGTAAGCCGATTCCTGACGGAGAACGAAGCTCTTCCGTAGTCGAAGGCCGAGTGATAGGGGTCTGTGATTCCGCTTAAGTTCGAGTTCGCCCAGTTGGCCGAGTAGAACCCAAAGATGTTAATGCCCTTCGGCGTGCGAATGTTGATGTTGGTATTGAATTGATTCTGGCGGAACACTCCTTCGGACTGGCTGCAATCAACATAGCTGCCTGGCGCCAGTGAACTCGCACAGAAGCCTTGGCCAGAGGGGAAGACCCGCGTCAGGAACTGGTGCTCGCCGCGAGCATTCAGGTAGGTGAAGCTGAGGCTGGTCCACTTACCCACCTGCTGCTCCAGCGTGGCGGCCGACTGAATGACGTAGGCGCTGCGCAACCCCGCTCCCCCAACCGCAACCTGCGACTTCCCGCTGGAACTGCCCGTCCCAACCGCGCAATTAGCTACGCTGGTGGGCGTGCACCCTGCACCCGGGTAGGTGTAAAGAAGATTGTTCTGATTGAGGCCATTGTTCTGAATCAGGTTGGTGATCTGACCAAGCCCATAGCGGTTGTAAAAAATGCCGAACCCGGCACGCACCACAGTGGTGGTCTTTCCGTTCTTCCGCGGGATGCCGTACGCAATGGAGGTACGCGGCGCGAAATCGTGTGTGCTGTTAATGTAATTCTGCACCTCCAGCCTTGCGCCCAGACTCCACGTCAGATTCGGGCTGATCTTCCAGTCGTCCTCCGCGTACGGTTCGAAATCCGTCTCACGCGCATGGATGGTCGGTTTGTTGATCGTCGTCTGGGTGAACTCAAACGGGATGCCGCACTGGTAGGAAGAGATCAGGGCAGAAGGCGCCGTATTCCGCGGATCACAGACTCCGACCCCTGTTCCCGTCGCACAATTGCTCGGCCGGTTAGTTTGGCTCGGATCCGTGCAGGGATCCAGGAGATACGAGTAAAGAATGGTTCCATTCTGGTTGCCGTTCGAGCTGATGTCCTGAGCTGTGGTCCTCAGTCGGCCGCCCAGACGAATGAAATGTTTGGCCAGCTGGATGGACGTATAGTTCTGCACTTCAATGTGAGTTTGCAGGCTCGAGTTGATGCTCCCGCCGCCACTGCCGAAGGCATTGACGACACCCTGCACGGCTACTCCCGTGCCCGGGTTGAACGGGGTAGAGTTCGACGGCGCCCGCTGGTATTCAAAACGAGTCTCGTTGATGACCTTGTTGCTGATCAACTGGGTGTCGCTTACCTGAATTTCGGACTCAGAGCTCGAGGAACTGCTGCCGAGTTCAGGGAGGGAGTTCCCGCCGCCGTTGCTCCTGCTGGTCCCCGCTTCATATTGATAGCGGAGTGTAAGGGTGTTCTTCTGGCTGAGCAGCATGTCGATACGCGGACTGATGTCCCAGCGCTTCTGAGGTGCAGCAGCGGCCCGAGCCGAAGTGGGGTACGGGAACGCATTGCAGGTCAAATCGTGCGGCTGGCACATCGCTGTAGACGTTGCCGAGCTCGCATAGATAGCCGTGGGATTGATGATGTTGTTGTTCTGAATATCGCGATAGGAACCCGACAGCGTAAAAGACATCCCGGTCTTGATAGGCCCCGTGATGCTACCGAAGCTGAAGAGGGTATGGTAGTTCGGCTGATTGTTGGAGGCCCCGAGAAAAGGCGTTGAGGTGTTGAAGATCTTGTCGGAGAACTGGACGTTCCCACTGCCGTGGAATTTGTCCGTCCCTGGCTTGGTGATGATCTCAATGCGGCCGTAGCCGAGTTGGTCATATTGCGCAGAAAACGGGTTCGAGTTGATCCGAATGGCCATGATCGAAGACTTCGGTGGAAGCTGGCCCCCAGTAAATCCATCGATGTAGATCTGTCCGCCATTCGGTCCGGCAGCCGGGCCGGCGAGCGCTTGTAGCTCCGTCTGGAGTTCGTCGGGGTCGTCAGAGAGCGCTTGGAGCGCGTCGCCTGAGATGGTGGTGGAGCTCGCGTTGTTCTCCGGGTCCACGCTGAGACTCACCGCGTCCGCGGTGACAGTCATCTGCTGGGCCTCAGTCTCAATCACAAGTTTGGCATCGACTGCAATGTTTGCCGCCGCCGTGAGCCGCACATTCAGCTTGGTATATGGGGCAAAGCCCGGCGCCGTGACTACTACGGTGTAGGTTCCTGCTGCGAGGCCCCGGACCGTGTACGTGCCGTCACTCTTGGAAGTGGCGGTCTGCGCCCTGCCGGAAGCCGAGGTGATTGTGACGCTTGCACCCGGGATCAGCGCGTCGTCCGGATCCACAATCAGGCCGTGTACCGTGCCGCCGCCCGCACCCGGAGCGGGCGCCTGTGCCATAGCCGGAAATGGGGCCACGGCGGCGAAAACCAAGAATAGTACCAGCAGACGCAATCGCAGAAACATCATTACTCCTCGGAGAAATTTGAACAGTTGAAGAACTCCAGCTTGTTACTCGGGACCGCCACCGCCTACGCTCCACGAGGACAGGTTCATGCCACCGTTCGGGTTAGCCGTGAGGATTGGTTCGACTCCGGAGAGCATCGTGACAGCCGTAACGGAGGTCGAACCCGGCGTGGGCTCGGTGGCGACAATCATCACCGCGTCGCCTTGCTTCAGCTCGGATAGGGTAGCGGCCGGCATTCGGGTAATCATCTGGGACATGTCGGCCCCGGCCGATCGCCTGGCCTCAGGGCTCGAACCCGACCCGCTCCCGTCGCCTCCACGGCCGGCCGAGCCTGTAGCCGTCGCATCTCCGCCCCGCCCGCCCGCTCCAGAGGCGCCGCGCGCGGCAAACATCTGCGCCATCTGAGGAGGCATCCTGCGAAGGTCAGAGTTTAGGGAGACTCCCACCGTGTAGAGCTTTTTGGTCGCAAGGTCCTTCAGAGTGATCTTTCCCGCCGTCGGATCAATCGACGCAATCACTCCCGACAGGTTCTTGAATGAGCCGCTCAGTACCTGCGCCGCCTGAATGGTCAGCCCGTCCTCAGATTTGGCGCCCCGAGCCTGAATCTGATCTCCTGGATGAATCTGCGACAGGGTTCCTGGCTTGGCGTCCTTGAACTGGACCGAGTCTCCTGCAAAGCGCCGAAAGTCAGTCTTGCTGGACGTGGCCACTGCAACCTTCCGCGCGCCCACGGCAAGTGTAATCGTGCCGGCAGGGTCAACCGCACTTACTATCCCGCTGGCTCCGTTCTTCCGCCAGTCTGCTTGATCCGCAGCGTTTTTCTCTGCGATGTCCCCGGACTTCATCAGAACGACTGTGCGAGCCGTAAACGCCTCGGGGGTCTCTCCCGCCCGAACGGACGCGAGTACGCGATCCCCGACAGAGATGTCCGACATCTGGCTCGGAGTGGCAGTCTTAAGATCAGTGCTGCCCGGAGCCAGCTTCTGTACCTTCGCACCCTCGGGAACCGTGATCGTGACAGTCGCGCCGTTGTCCGTTGCGACTGTGAGCATGCTTCCAGATATCGCTTTCACCGTACCGCGTTGAGGGGGAGTGGCGGCCGCTTGTGCGGCAGCGGTTTGGGAAGGAGGAGTCTGGGCACCCGATTGACCCGACAGAACGACAAACGCGAAAGCCACGCCGGCGCAAGCAATCAGTCCCACACGGGGACCAAACATAGCAGCGCCCTCACCGAATGGGGAGCTCTTAGCAGTTGTCTTCGAACCATATGCTCTCTGCATCACAGCATCCTCACCAAGCAGTCATTCTCATGCGGATCTGGCCATTACCCGGTTGAACACACCCATCCCGCGAGGACTTGAGATGGATACGATTTCAACCTGCAAACAGTTTCGCGAAGCGGTCACATTGGGTGCTGGCGATCAACCGTAAGGGCAGCGTACCGCGCGAACCTTAAGGGTGGCTTAGTTCAGACTAAGCCACACTCAGGGGTTCAGGGCCGAAGGGCTGATGGAAGTCTACCCAGACTCTAGAGCGGCTCCGAGGAAAGAATTGCCAGTGTGTCCGGCGGCAAAGCGATCGATCCGGCGGCTACCAGGACCCCTGTGCGGGAGCACAACGCCAGCCGAAATCCCTCTCGGACCTGGAAGTTTGCCGCTGCGGCGCCTAGGTTTGCCAGCACCTCCACGTCCCCCCGACGCATCGAGAGCCATCGGCCCTCCTCACTGCAGCGCATGGACAAATGCTTCATCTCTCCGTCATTCAGTGAGGTGGAGTGCCGTCGCAGCTGAATCAGCTGACGAACCCAGTCAAGCATTCTCGCCTGCTCCGGCTGATCCAGCTCTGCCCAATTGAGTTTAGATTGCTCAAAGGTGGCCGGCGACTCCGGATCTGGAATTTCAGCCGCATCAAATCCGAAGGCGGCGAACTCCCTCTTGCGGCCTTCGGAGACAAGCTTAGCCATCGCGGGATCCTCATGGTCGGCGAAGTACATGAAGGAGGTGGCGGCCGCATATTCCTCGCCCTGGAACAAAAGAGGCACGAACGGGGCGGTCAGCACCAGGCCGATCGCTACGCGCGATTTCTCGGAGCCCACCAGGTGCTGCAGGCGTTCGCCCGTAGCGCGGTTACCCACCTGATCGTGGTTCTGGATGAAGCCGATGAAATGATGCGCGGATAGCGCCTGCACAGGGCGACCGTGAGTCCGGTTTCTGTATCGTGAGAACTCTCCGTCGTACACGAACACCTGGGTCAATGCCTTCACCAGCTTGTTGAAGGTCCCAAAGTCCGAGAAGTAGCCCCCGCCGTTCTCCTCCACGTGCAGCAGTGTGAACAGCGCATGGTGAAAATCGTCGCTCCACTGGGCGTCAACCCCATAGCCCCCCGCTTCGCGGGGACGAACGATCTTCGGGTCGTTGAGATCGCTCTCTGCGATCAGCACCAGCCGCCGGCCCAGCGTGGTCGAGAGTACCTCCACCTCGGCGGAGAGCTGTTCCAGAAAATGCATGGCAGATCGATCAACAAACTCGTGCACCGCGTCCAGCCGTAGCCCGTCGATATGGTAGTCGCGCATCCACATCAGCGCGTTGTCGCAGAAAAATCGCCGCACCTCGTCACTACCGGGCCCCTCAAAGTTCACCGCAGCGCCCCACGGCGTGCGATGCATGTCAGTGACGTAAGGGCCGAACTTCCCAACGTAGTTCCCTATAGGGCCGAAGTGGTTATAAACGACATCCAGAATCACCGCGATGCAACGGTCGTGACTCGCATCGACAAACCGCTTCATGGCCTCGGGGCCGCCGTAGTGCTCAGTCACGGCGAAGAGGTCTACTCCGTCGTAACCCCACCCTCGGTTGCCCGCAAACTCTGCAACGGGCATCAACTCAACATGGGTGATGCCGAGGTCGTGGAGGTAATCCAGCCGCGATATCGCAGCGTCAAAGGTGCCCTCGGACGTAAATGTCCCCACATGCATTTCGTACATGACCGCGCTCCCCAGCGGAGCGGCCTGCCAACGTTGATCCGTCCATTGGAACGCTTGCTGGTCGAAGACTCGCGAAAGACCATGGACGCCACGGGGCTGCCACGCGCTGCGAGGGTCTGGATAAACTGCCTGGTCATCTCCGACCAGGAATCCGTAGTCGGAGCCTGGCCCTGCCTGTTCGACGTTCGCGCACCACCAGCCGCGATCGTCCGGCCCATCCATTGAGAAGACGTCCTCGCCCACCTTCACCGCCACCTTGTCGGCGTCCGGTGCCCAAACCCTGAACTCGTGCATGGTTCTATTATCCGTCCTACCACTTGGGTCCGGGTGAATCGCTTAACAGCTACTCTCGCACCAGCAATGCAACGGGGAACTCGCGCAACAAGTCTGCGGCGGCTACCGATCCACCGGCGGCGGTGAATCCAGTTAGATGATTCGTCCATTGTCCACGCGGAAGCTCGAACGTGGTGTCTGCCCACGTGTCTTTGAGCGTATACGGCAGACGCGGCACAAGCGTCAGGACCGAGTCGCCCCGCAGGTACGCGATGCCGTGCTGCGCTTTGGATCCCGCGAGAGGAACGGGCACATACGCTGCCTCGGCGCCGAAGCTCTTCGGCCGCTCTCGCCGAAGGCTGAGCGCGCGGTGAATCGTCCACAGCTTCGGCAGACCTTCATCCGCGCGGCGCATCGCCTCTCGGGCCGCCTCCGCGAGAGGCAGCCCCTTGATACCCTGCAGCAGTTCTCGCCGCAACCCGTAGTCCACAGGTCGCCTGTTGTCCGGGTCGACCAGGCTGAAGTCCCACAACTCGGAACCCTGATAGAGATCCGGAACCCCCGGGCTGGTATGTTTCACGAGCGTCTGTGCCAACGAGTTCACCCTCCCGGCGTGGGAGATTTGAGCGACGAATCGTTTGAGGTCAGCTAAGAACGGCTCATGTTTCAGGATGGCCTCAATAAAGCGGTGCATTCCATCTTCAAATTCAGCGTTGTTGGTGGTCCAGGAAGTCTGCTGCTTGGCCTCTCGGACCGCCTTGAGCATGTAATCCTGCAGCCGCTTTTCTGTGATCGGCCATGCGCCAATGATGGTCTGGTACAGCAGATATTCGGTATTCCGGTCCGGACCGGTGTTCGACTCACCCCGAAACAGCTCGGATCGCACCTCGTTGTTGATCCGCGACCAGCGGTTAAGGGTCTCCCCAAATTCACCCGGCATCTCGGAGAGCACCGCAAGACGCGCGCGCACGTCGTCCGATCGCTTGGTGTCGTGCGTGGAGAGCGTCACCATGGTATACGGGTGCGTGCGTTGCATCCTCGCGTGGTAGTTGTGAAACTCCTCCACGCTTAGTCCATCCGAGCCCGGATCACCGCCTACCTCGTTCATCGCGATCAGCCGGTTGTAGCAATAGAAGGCTGTGTCCTCAACTCCCTTGGCCATTACGGGAGGAGTGAACTGCTGAAACCGGAGCAGAAGCTCGCTTTCACGCTTGCCTGAAACTTCAAGGGTCAAGATCGCGCGCAGGAAATCAAACAGCCCCCCGCCGATATCGGGCCGGTTCGCCTTCGCGGCCTCAATTGCTTTGTCGATGTATTCGCGATCCTCCGCATCCACTTCGCCGCGCGTGGGTTCCACGTAACTGCGATAGATCGAAAAGCAGGCGGCTAGCTCGCGCAGGGCCCGGCGCATCTCTGCGCGCGTGGAATCCCGTTGATCCCGGTTTGCCTCGCAGATGTCCACCAGCAGCGAGGTCAACCGATTCACGTCGCTGCCCAATCCCTCCTGGGCCACGTTGAGTTTCGTCTCGTGCGCTAAGGCTGCAAAGTCCGTAGGTTGACCGGTGAAGTCCTGATAGATATCGTTCAGCTCGCGCATACCCTCAGGGGCGACCAGAACCTGCATCGCCACATTAAGGAAGTCGTAGCCGCTGGTGCCTTCAATAGGCCAGGTGTCACGCAGAAATTCGCCCGCTTCGAGAATTTTTTCCCCGATGATCCACGCATTGGGCGCATGCTCCCGCAGCCGCCGGAAGTACTGCAACGGGTCGCGAAGACCATCCGGATGATCCACGCGTACGCCATCGAGTACGCCCCGGTGCAGCCAGTCCAGAATTAGCGCGTGCGTCTCTTCGAAGACGTGTTCCCGCTCCATCCGCAGACCGACCAACGTGTTCACATCGAAGAAGCGCCTGTATCCCAACTGCTGATCCGCCGTCTTCCAGTAGGCGAGACGATAGTTTTGCTGATTCAGGAAGTCGTCGAGTGCATCCTTGTTCTCATTCGTCTCTTCCACCGACCGGTCAATCGCCTGGCAGACGCCGTTCTCCTCGGAGCACAGGCGCGCGAGCAGCGTATTGAGCACATTCTTGTCGCGGTGCCTACCCAGAATAGTTCTGCGGTCTGCGTATTCCGGCGCCGGAAGCCTGCCATACGACGCCGCCAGAAAGCTGAGCGTATCGGACTTGGCGTACTCCGCAGCGCGAGCCAGCAGGCCATGCAGGGACTGAGGCGCAACAGGCAGCACCTGGCCCGCTGCCTCCACGACGAACCGGCTGCCCTGACGCGAGATCTGGATGGCGCCGGATTGCAGCACCCGCCCGTACTGGTCAGCGAGCACGGGCACCAGCACCTTGTTTCGCAGCCGCTCTTCGTACGGCTGCCAGTCAATATCGAAGAACGACGCGTAGCGGCTCGACTCGCCATTCTCGAGCACATCCCACCAGAAGCGGTTCTCTTTGCCCAGGGACATGTGGTTCGGCACAATGTCGAGGACCTGACCCAGCTTCGCCTCGCCCAGTCGTTTGCAGAACCGCTCGTGTGCCGCGGCCCCGCCGAGCTCCTCATTCACCCGCGTGTGATCGACAACGTCGTACCCGTGCATACTGCCGGGCGATGCCTGGAGATATGGGGAGCTGTAAACATGGGAGATCCCCAGGTCGCAAAGGTACTCGGCCGTGGCAGCTGCATCATCGAACGTGAACCCTTTGTGCAGCTGCAACCGGTATGTGGAGCTTGGAATAGTAGGCATGGTTTTCTTCAGCAATCAGCGCATGATGTCTTCGAATCGGCGCGAGTTTATCGTCGGAAATGAGAGGGAGGCGAAAGCTGCATCACGCAGCCTGCCGAGCTTGCAGCACATAACCTTGATCGACCTTAAGAGCGCGTTTTTGGGCCTTTGGTTGCACCAGCCGAACGGCGCCCAGACTTCGCTGTGTCCGCATCCTCGGAATGTGCTGGCTTCCATGCTCCAGCCAGGGTAAACGCCGCGTGCAACAGGGCAATGTGCGAGAGCGCCTGGGGAAAGTTCCCGACCATGCGCTTGGCCCGCGCATCGTATTCCTCGGAAAGCAATCCTACGTCATTGCACAGGCCAAGCAGCCGATCAAACATGGCCTCGGCTTCATCTTTCCGACCAAGTAGACAGAGGCAGGTCACCAGCCAGAAGCTGCACGCCAGGAACTCCCCTTCCCCTCCCTTCAGCCCGTCATTGGTCTGATCTGTCCGGTAACGCTGTACAAACCCGCCCCTGACGAGCTGCGACTCAATAGCTGCGACGGTCCCCAGAATGCGTGGGTCGGACATCGGCAGAAAGCCAACCAGTCCGATGCGCAGGCACGAAGCATCGAGTACCCCCGGCGTGGCACCAGGTCCATAAGCCTGAACGAAGCTCTTCAGCTTGCGATCAAATCCCTTCTCGCAAACCTCCGCGTGGATCTGTTCGCGGACTGCCCGCCATCGCTTGATGGACTCCCGACGCACCTTGTGCCGGCTCCTGATCGCTTCCGAAGCCTCGAAGACCCTAATTGTGCGATCCAGTGCCACCCATGCCATCACCTTGGAATGCACAAAATGCTTTGCACCGCCGCGGACCTCCCAGATGCCCTCGTCGGGCTCGGTCCAAACATCACAGAGGTGATCCGCCAGGGCTGCCTGCACGGCCAAGGCGGGGACGCGGATGTCGTCCTCCGCCTCAGGCATCCTGGCCAGCGCTGAGGCGACCTCTCCAAATACGTCGAGCTGAAACTGGCCAGCCGCTCCGTTTCCGATGCGCACGGGGGTCGAGTGCTCGTATCCCGGAAGCCACCCTGCTTCCCATTCCACCATCTCGCGATCTCCCCGAACACCGTAAATAGTCTGGACCTGCTTAGGGTCTCCGGCGACCGCCCGCAGCAGCCATTTGCGCCACGATATCGCCTCCTCCTGATAGCCCGCACTGAGCAGGACCAGGAGCGTGAACGAGGTGTCGCGCAGCCAGCAATACCGGTAATCCCAATTACGACCGCTGCCGATCTTCTCGGGTAAAGACGTGGTGACTGCCGCCACGATGCCCCCCGTCGGACGATAGGTCAATGCCTTCAGAGTCACCAGCGAACGTTGGACCGCGTCCGCATACTTCCCCTTGTAGGTGTTTTTTGCGAGCCACTTGGTCCAGAACGCTTCGGTCTGCTCCAGCAACTTCGTCTCATCGGCCGCAGGAGGCACCTTCTCGAGAGAAGAGCAGTAGGTAAGCGTAAAGTAGACGCTCTCGCCAGCTTTCACTTTGAAGTTGCTTACCGTTGTATGGTCTACCCCTTTAAGTGCCGCGGTCGTTCGTAGAATCACCATATCCGGCCCCGAGACAGCGTGGAGTTCACACACTTTCGTCCCCGCCGCGGAGGTCACCCACGGAACGGTGCGGCCATAATCAAACCGTATAGCCAATTCCATCTGCATCGCGACCGCTCCGCGGTCGCAGTGCACGATTCGTACCAGCTCCGAATGTTTTCCGCGCGGCGGCATAAAATCCGTCACGCAGACCTCGCCTCCACTCGTCTCAAAGTAGGTCTCTACAATCAGAGTTCCTTTTCGATAAGCGCGCCGCGTCCCCTTGATGGGCCCGGTCGGCGCGATCTTCCAGAATCCGTGATCTGCCGTTCCGAGGAGCGCTGCGAAACAAGCCGCAGATGAGAACGTCGGCCAGCACAGCCAGTCAATTGAGCCGCCCCGCGAAACCAGCGCAGCCGTCTCACAGTCTCCGATTACCGCGTAATCCTCAATTCGCGCCCCGTGCAGGTTGCGGTCATCGGCGCCTGCGACTACTCTGCGCGACCCGCTTGGGTCCGCTGATCCGTGCCGCTGTTTCCTGGCTGAAGTTGACCTTTGATCCTGGCTCTGTTCGACAACCGCTTGTGGCACCGTCTGCATCTCTCCTCAGATGCGCCCTGCCGGGCCCATCAGTGTTTGTCCTGCGTGTACCGTAAGATGCGGAGGGCATCGAATCTCTTCATGTCCGTCCACCATTCGTACCAGCGGAGTCGCAACTTCAAATGAAACCACCTGAAGGCCGTAAGCGCGTCATTATCGAGAACATCCAACCGCAGGTAGACTGCGGGCGCTATCCGGCGCGTCGCGTCGTCGGAGACAAAGTCGCGATCTCCGCGGCCATCTTCTCTGACGGCCATGATCACGTTCTAGCGCAACTGCTGTACAAGCACCAGGGTGACCGCAGCTGGAAGGTCATGTCGATGACGGCATTGCCCAACGACCTATGGACCGCATCGTTCGAACTGGACCGCGTCGGTATGTGGACCTTTTCCATACGCGCATGGGTGGACCACTTCGAGACCTGGTGTGCCGACCTTAAGAAGAGACTCGCTGCGCAGGCACGGCCTCCCACCCCGCCAGATCCCGCCGCCTCTACCGCAGCGAACCCGGACGCGGCCGATCCAGCTCCTGCTGGGGCGATCACGACGCCCGAGGACATCGCATTGGCTCTGGAGATTGGAGCTGATTTGGTCGACGCCGCCGCAGGCCGTGCAAGCGGCGCAGATGCAGTGTCCTTAATCGAGATTTCAACCTCGCTGCGGTGGATGGCGGCACGCCATTCGAGCTTCTACGAGTACCCGTTTTCTCCCGAAATGGAAGATTTGGTGGCCCGCTACCCGGACCACAGCTACGCTTCAACGTCCACCCACGAGCTGAGTCTCTGGGTCGACCGCCACCGGGCGCGTTTCTCCTCCTGGTATGAGCTCTTCCCGCGCTCGACCTCGCCTGATCCACAACGTCATGGCACCCTACGCGACGTGGAAGCGCTGCTGCCGGAGATTGCCGCGATGGGGTTCGACATCCTGTACCTCCCCCCGATTCACCCCATCGGCAAGGCCTTCCGGAAAGGTCCGAACAACTCGGTTACAGCGACCGCCGAGGATGAGGGGAGTCCCTGGGCGATCGGTTCCACAGAGGGAGGCCACAAAGCCATACACCCCAAGCTGGGCAGCATGGCGGACTTCGATCACCTTGTGCAGGCTACTCACGCGAACGGGATGGAACTGGCGTTGGATATCGCATTCCAGTGCTCGCCAGATCACCCCTGGGTCAAAGAACATCCCGAGTGGTTTATTCATCGCCCGGACGGTACGATTCAATACGCGGAAAACCCCCCAAAGAAATACCAGGACATTTACCCACTCAACTTTGAGTCTTCAGACTGGCGGGGTCTCTGGGACGAGCTCCTCAGCGTCTTCGAATTCTGGATCCAGCGCGGCGTTCGCGTCTTTCGCGTGGACAACCCACACACCAAAGCCCTGCCGTTCTGGGAATGGTGCATCAATTCAATCCTCAAAGACACCCCAAGTGTGATCTTCCTGGCAGAGGCGTTCACCCGTCCTCACATAATGTATTCGCTGGCGAAGGGTGGCTTCACGCAGTCCTACACCTACTTCACCTGGCGCACGCAGAAGGCTGAGCTACAGGCGTATTTCGAAGAGATCACCCGCCCTCCCATCTCCGATTTCTTCACCCCGAATGTCTGGCCAAACACGCCCGATATCCTGCATGCTTCCCTCCAGACAGGCGGTCGCCCGGCCTTCATGCAGCGCCTTGTGCTCGCCGCTACGCTTGCCGCCAGTTACGGAATCTACGGACCAGCCTACGAGCTCGGCGAGAACCTGCCTGCCAAGCCCGGGAGCGAGGAGTACCTCAACAGTGAGAAGTACCAGATCCGTACATGGGATCGCGCCGCCAGCCACTCTATCGTCCCGCTCGTCACCAGGCTGAACTACATCCGCCGCGCCAACCCTGCTCTTCAGAGTGATGGCTCGCTGCACTTCCACCACGTCGATAACCCCCAGATCCTCTGCTATTCGAAGTCGACGCTGAAGCCTCCGCCGCCTACCTCCCTCGACCCTGACCAGGGCCATTCGCATCGCGGTGCGGCGCATGCGCCGGCGTCTGCCTCCACCCCTGCGGCTCCGACGGGCGAACCGAACGTAATACTCACCGTCGTCAATCTAGACCCGCACAACGAGCAGGCCGGCTGGATCGACCTGGACCTCGGCAAACTTGGCATCGCCCACAACGAAACCTTCGACGTGGAAGATCTCCTGACCGGCACCCATTACCAGTGGCACGATCGCTCGAACTACGTCGCTCTCCGCCCCGATGTTGTACCGGCACACGTTTTTCGCGTGACCCCGCTGCCCTAGTCGGCGATGCGGTGCCACATTGCTCCGGACAACCGCCGGTCCGGACGCATCCAACAAGTCTCGGAGACCCATCAGCGTGAAGAAAGCCGGCAGCGCCACAGACCCACTCTGGTACAAAGACGCGATCATCTACGAACTGCACGTCCGGGCCTTCCAGGACTCGAACGCAGACGGTATCGGTGATTTTGCCGGCATCCTGTCGCGCCTCGACTACCTGCAGGACCTAGGCGTCACCTGCCTGTGGCTTCTGCCGTTCTTTCCTTCTCCGCTCAAGGACGACGGCTACGACATTGCCGATTACGTCGACGTAAACCCTTCCTACGGAACTCTCGAAGACTTCAAGCAGTTCCTTGACGCCGCCCACCAGCGCAACATGCAGGTCATGATCGAACTGGTCATCAACCACACCTCGGACCAGCACCCGTGGTTTCAGGCAGCACGTAAGGCGCCCAAGGGTTCTCCCGAGCGCGAAATGTACGTCTGGTCCGACAGCGACAAACTATACGACGGCGTCCGCATCATCTTCACCGATACCGAGAAGAGCAACTGGACCTGGGACGAGCAGGCCAAGCAGTTCTACTGGCATCGCTTCTTTTCCCACCAGCCCGACCTCAACTTCGACAATCCGCGCGTTATGGAAGAGGTCCTCACCGCCATGCGCTTTTGGCTCGATCTAGGTGTCGACGCGCTTCGCCTGGACGCCATCCCCTATCTGATTGAGCGTGATGGCACCTCCTGCGAAAACGTTCCCGAGACGCACGTCAAAATCAAGCAGATCCGCGAGGTCATCGACGCGGAATACAGCAACCGCACCATCCTCGCCGAAGCCAACATGTGGCCGGCGGACGTCCGCCCCTACTTCGGCGATGGCGACGAATGCCACATGGCCTTCCACTTCCCCCTGATGCCCCGTATCTACATGGCACTTCGCCAGGAAGACCGCCTGCCCATCACGGACATCATGGCGCAGACTCCCCCCATCCCGGAGAACTGCCAGTGGGGGCTGTTCCTGCGCAACCACGACGAACTCACGCTCGAGATGGTTACCAACGACGAGCGCGACTACATGAACCTCGCCTACGCCGCCGATCCCCGCATGCGCATCAACGTGGGCATCCGCCGCCGGCTTGCGCCTCTCGTCGATAACAACCGCCGCCGCATCGAACTGCTGAACTCCCTCCTGCTCTCCTTCCCCGGCACGCCGATCATGTACTACGGCGACGAGATCGGTATGGGCGACAACATCTATCTGGGCGACCGCAACGGCGTCCGCACCCCGATGCAGTGGAATTCCGACCGCAACGCCGGTTTTTCCACGGCCGTCCCCGCCAAACTCTACTTCCCCGTCATCATGGACCCCATCTGGGGCTACCAGGCGATCAACGTGGAGGCCCAGCAGAGCGACCAGTCCTCGCTCCTGCACTGGACCCGCAACATGATCGCCCTGCGCAAGCTCTTCAAGGTATTCGGCCGCGGTACGCAGGAGTTTCTGCACCCCGAAAACCGCAAGGTGCTCGCCTACCTCCGCGAGTACCAGAACGAAGCGGATGGCACCCAGGAGACAATCCTCTGCGTTGCCAACCTGTCCCGCTTCGCCCAACCCGTCGCCCTTGACCTCTCCCGGTTCGCGGGCATGATCCCGGTCGAAATGCTGGGCTACGTCTCATTCCCGCCCATCGATCACACGCCTTACGCCATCACCCTCACCCCGTACTCCTTCTTCTGGCTCGAGCTTCAGCATGCCCCGGAGATGCCTGAGGTGCCCTTCGTCGAAACCGAAGAAGCAGCCCTCGACCTCATGACGGGTTCGTGGGACGACATCCTGACAGGCCCCGGCCTGGGTCTACTGCAGCAGCTTTTCCCGGAGTACCTTGCGCGCCAGAGGTGGTTCGGAGCCAAATCCCGGACCATCTCGTCCGTCCGCGTGCTTAATTGGGTCGAACTGCCCAATCTCCCCGCAGCACTTGTCGCGCTGGAGATTACCTACGCAAGCGAACAACCGGCCAACGGCGCTGCGCCGGCGCAGACGAATGCCGCGACGAGCACTTACGCAGACACCTACCAACTCCCCCTCGCCTTCACCTCAGGCGCGGAGGCGAGCGCGATCCGCGCCAACGCTCCCGGCTCGATTCTCGCCTCGCTGACCACGGCGAGCGGCCCTGGGATCCTTCACGACGCAACCGCCCGCGAAGACGTTCGGCAGGCGCTGCTCTCCATGATTCAGTCGGGCTCCACCCTCGCATCATCACCGAACTCACCAGACAACTCCGCCCTTACTTTCGTTGGTCACAAGTCGAGCGCATTCGACGCCTCCCGCGGTACTGGATCCTTGCCGGCGCGGACGGGCTCGGCAGAACAGTCCAACACCTCCATCCTCTACGACCAGAAGTTGATCCTCAAGCTCTTCCGGCGCCTCCAGCCCGGCGAAAATCCCGATACAGAGATTGGCCGCTTCCTTACCGAAATTGCCCATTTTCCCCGCATCGCCCCGTTTCTCGGGGAGATTCGCTCTCAGGGAACGACAGGCGCGGAACCCACCACGATTGCCATGCTGCAAGGGCTCGTTGAAAACGAGGGGGATGGCTGGGCCTTCACCCTGGACGAGCTCGGTCGATTCTTTGAGAGCGTCGCCACCTGCCCCATACCGGACGATCTCGGTTCCATAGCCTCGTTCGAACCAAGTCCCAGGCTCCAACTCGCAGCCGCAGTGCCGGCACTTGCGCGCGAGCACGCCGGCCTCTACCTCGAAGCCGCCGCACTCCTCGGTCGCCGCACCGGCGAGATGCATCTCGCCCTTGCAACGCCCACCGACAACAAAGCCTTTTGCGCCGAAAGCTTTACCCCCCAGGCGCTGGCCGCCGATGCTGCACGGATCGACTCCCAGGTCGCACGCTCGCTGGATGCACTCCGGCAAGCCTTCAACGGGATGACGGACGAGGCCACATCCGATGCCGCAGCCCTTATCTTGTCGCGCCGCGTCGAGCTATTCAATCGCGCCCGCACGCTCACCGACGTGCCTCCGGATCTTGCCGGCCTGCGTATCCGTATTCACGGGGACTACCACCTCGGTCAGGTGCTTCGCGCGCGGGGCGACTACGTCATTCTGGATTTTGAGGGCGAACCGGCCCGGCCCGTCGCGGAACGCCGCGCCAAGCAATCCCCGCTTAAGGACGTCGCCGGAATGCTTCGGTCGTTCTCCTATGCTGCTTTCTCCGGCCTCGACCACTTCGTTCAGCGGCACCCCGGAACCCATCGCACGCTCGAACCCTGGGCCCAACTATGGCAAAATGCCGTCTGTGTGGAGTTCCTCCACAGCTGGCATGCGACCGTGTCCGTTCTGCCTGATCTTGCCCCCCCTCCGGCCCAGGCCAATCGTCTCCTGAATGCGTACCTCCTTGAAAAGGCTTTGTACGAGCTGCTCTATGAGTTGAACAATCGCCCGACCTGGGCCCGTATCCCGCTGGCGGGCATCCTTGCGCTTCCGTGATGCTTACGGGTCTGCTGACCTGTATCATCCTTTTCAGTAGCATGCTTCTCGCCAGTCACTGTTAGCCGGATCAGAAATCAGCCGGCTGTCCCACTAAGCTGCTTCGCCTGCATCAAACCAGAAGACCAAGATGGCGGCCATCCAGACCACGCCCGAAATCGTAGCTGCGGAAAGCAGCGCAGATCGCCCTGGCCTCCTCATCAGCCTTTGTCGGCTCTCTCCGGAGGCGCTCGAACTCACCATTGCCAACCTGGCCCTGGCGTTTCCCGATCGGGAGGTTCTGGTTGCTACGCCGGACCTCGCTCCCGGGCAGCCCGCAGTTGCCGCCCCATCCTCTCTTCGGATCCTTTCATACACGCAGCCCGCGCCCACCCCAGGCTCGTGGATCCTTACTGCGGCGGACTTCGTAAACACCTGGAAGCTGATGGAGGAGCACCGTGCACAATCGGCGGTAATCCTCGGGGCGGATTCGCACACGCTCCATCCTGAGGCCATACACAACCTGGCGACTACCGCAACCACGTCCGATCTTGTCACTCCGCACTACGAGCTTGGGCCGAAAGACGGGCTCGTGAATGCCGCCATTCTCTACCCGGTCACACGTGCGCTGTTTGGAACCCGTCCGCGTTATCCGCTCGCGATCGATCTCGGACTATCCGCGAAGATGGCCGAGCGCCTTGCTATGGGCGCACAGCGTTACACGGCAACGGGTCAGAACGCGGCCTTCCTGTGGCCGGTATGCGAGGCCGCGGCCGCGGGGATGTCCATCGCCGAGGTTCCTGCCGGCACTCGCGGTCTCCCGCCCCCGGACGCCGCCGACCTAAACACCTTGCTGGCGCAGGTCGCCGGCTCCCTGTTCTCCGAGATAGATGCGAAAGCGAGCTTCTGGCAGCGTGCGCGGCTTGCGTACTCACCCAAACAAGCGGCCACCCAGGTCGAGACCGCACCAGGTCTCAGCCCCGACGATGCTGCACAAGAGGCTTTTGTCTCTGAGGCGCAGCCGATGCTGGACTCCTTCCGGCTCGCCTATTCCAACCTCCACGAGATCTGGTCGCTCGTTTTGCCACCAAACTCCCTACTGGGCTTGAAGAAGCTATCTCTGCTTTCGCCGGAGACCTTTCGCATGCCCGACGCGCTGTGGGCGCGGATTGTCTACGACTTCATCCTCGCGTACCGGCTGCGCACGATTAATCGCGGGCATCTGCTTGGCGCTCTCACGCCCCTCTACCTTGCATGGGTGGCCTCGCACCTGCTCCTCACCAGCGGCTCAGGCCGCGAAACCCTTGCGCCAGAGAAACATGTCGAAGCACTCGCCGCCGCGTTTGAGGCAGACAAGCCCTACCTTGTCTCGCGGTGGCGCTGGCCCGATCGCTTCAACCCCTGACGAGCGGCCGCCGCCGGACCCGAACTACGCAGTTCCAGGAGATACCCGATGGGTCAACAGATCTCAGCCGCTCTTCGCGAGTCGTTCCGCAGCGTGCTCGTCAAGCTGGTCAGCTTCTTGCCCGGCCTGCTCGCTCTTATTCTCGCTGTCGCAATCCTCGCCGCCATCGGAGCCTTGCTGGCCTTTGTTCTGCGGCGCGCTCTCACCGCCGCCAAGTTCGACGAACGCTTCGCGGATCAGGCCACCAACGTAGCCGACTGGTCACCAGCGCACTCCCCTACCCTGCTGGTCGCCCGCATCGTCTTCTGGGCCTGCGTCGTCCTTGGCCTCATCATCGGGATCTCTGCCTTTGACGCCTCCTACCCCGGAAACTTTGAGGTCTCCACGCTCCTCATCCCGTACCTGACTCATTCGGTTGGAGCCATCATCATCCTGCTCGTCGGCACGATCATCGCGCGGTTCCTCTCCCGCTCGGTGCTGATCGGGGCCGTCAACCTCCAGATGCAGTACGCGCGCTTCCTGTCGCTCGGAGTGAAGTGGCTGGTCCTGGTTCTCACCGGTGCTATGGCTCTCGATCACCTCCAGGTGGGCGGTTCTATCGTGGCACTCGCCTTCGGAATACTGTTTGGAGGCATCGTGCTGACGCTCTCTCTCGCCGTCGGTCTCGGCTCCCGTGATCTCGTCAGTCGCTCTCTCGAGAAGACCGCCGAGCCGCGCTCAACCTTCGCAGAGGACATGGACCCGTTGTCTCGCACCCCTCCTCCCGCTGCCAAGCCGGTCGAAACGCTGCGACACTTCTAGTTCGCCACATCCTGCACCCGAACGGTTAGCCTGGACACAGCGGGTTCACGCGCCAAGAGGTTACATAGTCCAAAGAATCGCTGGGCTCCTCGCACATCGCGTAGGATCTGCGCCCGCAGCGCCTCGGGCGTTTCGAATCGCCGCTCATCCCTGACGCGCCGTAGAAACGTCAACCGCAGCGGCGTCTCCGCAGAGAGCGCGATCGGGTGGAAGTTGAGCAGGTGCGTCTCAACCGCAAACGAATCCTCTCCGAACGTAGGCCTGTTCCCCACATTGGTCACCCCTTCAAACACCTCATCTGACCCCGATACCGTGCCAACGGCCAGCATCGTGATGTACACCCCGTGTGCCGGCAGGAGCTCACCGTAGGGAGCGAGGTTGATCGTCGGCACCGCATAGCGGGTTCCGAAGCCCCGGCCATGCGCCGGCGTGGATTCCACGCAGAACGGGCGCCCCAGCAAAGCACGTGCCTGGCTCACATCTCCCTTGACAATCAACTTGCGCACGCGCGAAGAGGAGATGGGTCCCCCACGCAACGTCCGAGGCGCAAACACCCGGACGGCAAATCCCAGTTCCCGCCCCAGGGCCTCCAGCCCGTTCTCCCCTTCGATTCCGGATTCCGCCTGGTACCCGAACCGAAAGTTCTCGCCCTCCTGGACCTCAATGCATCCGACCTGCTTGCGCAGCACAGTCTCAGCAAATTCCCGGGCAGACGTGTGGCAGAGCTCCGGCGTGAACGGAAGTACGAGCGTTGCGTCCACGCCTGTAGCCGCGAGCAATTCAAGCTTGCGCGGCAGCGGCGTAATCAAAGCGGTAGGCTGCTCGGGACGCAACACGCGCGTCGGGTGGGGATCAAACGTGATGGCCATGGCACGGGCGCCCAGTTGTCGGGCCCGGAGGATAGTCTCTGAGAGGACCGACTTGATGGCCCCGGTGGACGCCGTCGAAGTTACCGATGCTGGCCACCGTCGGCGCGCTGGGAACCTCATCGAGCTGGCGGAATATTTGCATCGTCTCAGACCTCGGCAGCTTTCAGCGGATCTGCTGCAAGCTCAAACTGCAACTGCAGCCCGTCGTACCCAAGCCTGATGTATGGCGGAAGCATCGCCTCAGTTCCATCGTGGTCAAGTTCATGTCCCATATGCGTGAAGAAGGCGCGACGCGGTTTAAGCTGTTCCACGATCTCGATTGACTTTGCCAGATGGGAATGGCTGGGGTGAGGGCTGGGACGAAGCGCATCAAGGATCAGGAGGTCGAGGTCCGCAAGCAGCGGCAAAGCCGCCTCGGGCACGTCGCTAAGATCCGTCAAATACGCGGCCGAACCGAATCGATATCCCGTGATCTCATCCTTGCCGTGGATTACCGGAACACGAAGAAAGTGCGCCCCGAACAATTCAATTTCAGCTCCGGGCTCGGACGGGATCCGGTGCAGGTTTACCCGCGCCGACGTCGGGTAGCGATTCTGCTTGCGGAAGGTGTAATCGAACACACGCTCTATCGTGTCGGCCGTGGGATCGTCCGCGTACAGCGGAACGCCCCCGACACGATGGAAGGTCAGCGGGCGGAGGTCGTCCATACCCAGCACGTGGTCGGCGTGCCCGTGCGTGTACAGCACCGCGTCGACCCGGCTCAGGCCTTCGCGAATCGCCTGTGCGTGAAAGTCCGGCCCGGTATCAATCACCACGTTGTGGCCCGCCCCAGGAGATCAGCACCGAGGGCCGCGTCCGTCGATTCCGCGGCACAGGCGGCGCTGCGTATGCGGTCGGAGGTGTCGCCGACACGCACACGGCGCAACCGCATCCCAGCGTGGGGACACCCATCGAGGTGCCGGAACCGAGAAACGTGAGCGTGGCGTCCATCAGGCCCTAACGAACAATGCTTGGACGTCCTGGCGCTCCCGGGCCATCCTGGGCACCAGGCACGCGGCTCGCTGCCGAACGTGCCAGCGCCTGTGTTACTTCGAGGAAACCCATGCGGAGTTCGAACAGCGCGTTGTCCAGAAGCTGCGCTCTCAGCGGGGGTCGTGTTGCCCTTCGTCTTCTCCGCGAGCACGCCCAGCATATCGATACTCTGCCGCGCACCCATCAGATCCACTCGGGGCTGCTGCCCTTCGGGGCGGTTGCACCAAGCTGCATCAGTGCAGACATAAAAATCGACTGCACGATCTGTTCAAAGCTCATTGGCGGCGGGTGATCCATACCCGGATTTGCGGCGCGCACCGCCGTATCCAGCCGCTCCGAGGTCTGCTGATACGCCGCATTCGCCTGGTCCATCTCCTGCTCAGTCGGCGGGGCGAGGCATGTCTGGTTCGACCCCGCAGGGGCCCCGACGCCTCCGCCGTTTCCGCAGATTGCGGCACCGAAGCAACCGGCTCGACAGACTCTGGCGTGTGGCCAGTCTGGGGCGCCTGGCTCGCACTCGAGCTCTCCGACGGATCGCGCTCTGCATCCGGACGCGGTGTCCCATCCATGGCTGAACTTGCGGCGATCAGTGACTACAAAAGGTTTGTTCTGCTCAGGCATGCGTCCACTCTCTCTGTGCCGGTACGGCGATGCAAGTCTTATCGTCCAGTGTACGGCAGCGGTACTGGAGCCGCAGTGCCCCCAGGATATGACAGCGCCACACCACGGTCTACGGCCTCACGCCGCATGTATCCCAGGGCAAGCTGAACTCTCCGCGCATTCGGATGGTGAATCGCAGCCACGCTGGTTAACTCGCCCACGGCCTTTCCGTCCGCCTCAAGCACAGTTCCTGCCGACGGAAGCTCGCCCGTAAGCTCGAAGCCGCTAAACGTTCGATGAACCTGCCCACGTGACCGTATGCGCTCGACGATCTCCTGGCCAAGGTAGCAGCCCTTGTTGAAGTGCAGCGCTCGCGTCTGGCCGGTCTCCTGCGGAAGGTCCTCGATCGCGGATATCAGTCCCGTAGCGGGGCGTGCCTTCCAACATCGAAGCTGCTCGAACGCCTCCGCGGGACACCTCAGCCGCACCCGCGCCGACCAGCGCTGCCGCAATTCCCTCAATCACGGGCGGCTCGCCCCAGAGCTCGAAGCGGGGTACCAAAGGTCCGTGCGCAGCAATCATCCACACCACCGACCCACGGCACGCGACGTCCACCAATGCGATCGCAACACTCTCGCCGAGCTCCAACCCGGCTTGCTTCAGCATCTCAACCGCGCCCCGCCCCGGCGATTTGCAAGCCAACCCTGGCGCTGACGGGCACCTCGGCAAGCTCCACATCATCCATGATGATGAACCGGTCCAGCAGCGCCATCAGCGCTGGAATGCGTTCCCGTCTGTCTGCAGCAGCAGTTCATCTCCGTGCCGAAACACACTCAGGTCTGCCTGGATTCGGCCCTGCGCGTTCAGTACGAAGCAATAACAGCCGTCACCCTCCGCAATGGCCTGAATGGAATTCGTTACCATCCCGTTGAGCCAACGCACACGGTCGCTCCCGGTGGCGCGAATCCAGCCCACATCCTGCAGCCGCGCAAGCCTGTACCCGCAAGCAATCTCGCGAGCTCCGCCCCCTCGTCTGAGGACGCATCCAGACTTCTCTCACGTGGCAGGGCAACGGTCATAAGTGGTGGTACGCAAGCTCCAGTTGCCAACAACGGCAACCAGCGGCAAAACTGCGTACACTGATGATTATAGCGACCCACAAGGGCGCGGAGGGCTGCACGTTGGGCGTAGCTTTGGGTCAGGGGACGCGCAATCGCGCGCTTCGAGCAGATGTATCTTCAGCAGCGCCTTGCTGCTCCACCTTGCGCTGGCTTCCGCCCGGGGCCAGGCCCCCGCAGGCCCCGCCGGCAGCACCCACGACACCAGGCCATCCCCGGCGACAAGCAGAAGTCCAGCACTCGCCCATCACGAAGGACCAGGCGAAAGAGCTCTTCAAATCGGTCGACGACATCCTCTCCTTCGTCAGCGCGGACACCAAGCTTCCGATCGAACACAGCGTCAAGCGCAAGCTCATCACCCGCGACGAGGTGAACAAATATCTGCGCGAGAAGTTCGATGAAGACGAGGGCGCCAAGCGCATGCAGCGCGCTGAGATCGTGCTGAAGAAGTTCGGCCTGCTCGATCGCGACTTCAACCTGCGGCCTTCCTGTCTCGCTGCTCACCGAGCAGGTCGCCGGCTTCTACGACAACAAGACCAAGACCGTAAACCTGCTCGACTGGATCGAGCCCGACGAGCAGAAGCCTGTGCTGGCGCACGAGCTCACACACGCGCTGCAGGACCAGAAGGTGGACCTCGACAAAGTGGTCTGAGATGGGCTCGAACGACGTGGCGAAGAATGTCGCGCAGGACAACCAGCACATCCAGACCGACGAAGCCGACACCGCGCGCGATGCCGTCGCCGAGGGCCAGGCCATGGTCGTCTTCCTCGACTACACGCTGCGCGCCACCGGCAAACTCTCGCGGACGCGCCCGAGCTCGCGGACAAGCTGAAGGACTCCGTCGCCGACACCAGCGACTCGCCGATCCTGGCGCGGGCGCCGCTGCTGCTGCAGCAGTCGCTGCTGTTTCCCTACAGCGAGGGCCTGCGTTCGAGGACGCGGTGCTGCTGAAGGGCGGCAAGGACGCCGCATTCGCCGGAGTGCTGGCCAATCCGCCGAGCTCCACGTTCGAGATCATGCATCCCGCGGCCTACATGGCGCCACGCCCCGTGCCGGTGCTGCGCATGCCGGATATCCATCCGCTGATCGACGCGGAGTACGACGCCGTACGACGTCGGCGTGATGGGCGAGTTCGACGTGCACATCCTGACCGAGCTCTTCGGCGGCCAGCAGATCGCGGATGCGCTCGCGCCGGAGTGGGACGGGCGGCATCTACTACGCGGCGCAGAAGAAGTCGGCGCTCACGCCGGCGGAGAAGCTCATCGACGGCTTCGATCGGCGATCCTGTACGAGTCGCAAGTGGAAGAACGAGGACTCCGCGCGTTCGCTTCTGCGCGTGTACGCAGGCCAGCTTGCCACGCAAGTACTCGCGGCTTGCCGAGCGCAAAAGGACGAAGCGGACGACGGCGAGCAGGTGTACACGACCAACGAAGGAGATGTGCTGCTCGCGGTCGAGGCACGCGGCTCTTCGTCAGCGAGGGCTTCCCGCTGGACTCGCGCGCAAGCTGCGCGACAGCGATCGTCAAGCGTGCAGGCCGAAGGCCCGCTGCAGGTCGCCGTGCGCATGGCCGCCAGCGTGAGCCGGGCTGATCCTGGCAGGAGCTAGTCGCCGATGCATTGACGTCAGCTGGCTCGTGCACGCTGCAGCGCTGAGCTGGCTCTGAGCCGAGAAGCGTATACTTCGGGTCAGTAGCGTAGACGATTCGCGTGCCGCAGCGCTGCGTACCACTGCAAGGAGCAAGAGTCAAACTTGAGCAAGGCAGAGATCGGCATCATCGGCGGCAGCGGTCTGTACGCCATGCCTGGACTCACGAACGTGCGCGAAGAGCGCGTGGAGACGCCCTTCGGCGACCCCTCGGACGCATTTGTGCTGGGCGAACTGGAAGGCCGCAACGTCGCCTTCCTGGCGCGCCACGGCCGCGGCCACCGCTGCTGCCCACGCGAGCTGAACTTCCGCGCCAACATCTACGCGATGAAGAGCTGGGCGTCGAGCGCATCCTCTCCATGTCCGCCGTTGGCTCGCTCAAGGAAGAGCACAAGCCGACGGACTTCGTGATCCCCGACCAGTTCATCGACCGCACCTTCGCGCGCATCGGCACCTTCTTCGGCGACGGCATTGTGGCGCACGTCGCGCTTCGGCGATCCCGTCTGCGCCACCGTCGGCGAAGGCATTCGACGGCGCTGCGCGGAGGCGGGCGTGGTGGGCAAGCTGGGCGGCACCTACGTCTGCATGGAAGGCCCGCAGTTCTCCACCCGCGCGGAGTCGAACCTCTATCGCAGCTGGGGCGCGGACGTGATCGGCATGACCAACCTGCAGGAAGCCAAGCTCGCCCGCGAGGCCGAGATCTGCTACGCCACGCCGCCATGGTGACCGACTACGACTGCTGGCGCGAAGGCCACGACGACGTCACCGTGGAGCAGATCGTCGCGGTGATGCATCAGAACGCCGCAACGCCGCGCAAGGTCGTCAAGGCCGCGGTCGCTGCGATGCCCGCGGAGACGCACCTGCGCCTGCGCCGACGCGCTGAAGTACGCCATCCTGACGGACCGCAAGGCGATTCCCGAGGCCGACGAAGAAGAAGCTCGACTCCTGATCGGGAAGTATCTGTAACCATTCAGCGATCGCAGCTCTGTACCATAAGCGAGTCACAAAGCGACGAAAGGCAGGCAGCATGGCGATTCTGGTCGTCGGTTCCGTGCGTTTGACAGCATCGAAACGCCGCACGGCAAGCGCGGAAAACGTGCTGGGCGGCGCGGCAACGCACTTCGCGCTGGCGGCCAGCTACTTCACGGATGTGCGCGTCATCGGCGTCGTGGGCGAGGACTTCCTGCCCGAGCACGAGGCCGTGCTCACCAATCGCGGCGTCGATACACGCGGCATCGAGCACGCCCCCGGCCTCAGCTTCCACTGGACCGGCGCCTACAGCGGCACCCTGAACGAGGCGCAGACGCTGGGCACCGACCTGAACGTCTTCGAGAACCTTCGCGCCCAAGATTCCGGCGGCCTACGCAGACAGCGAGTACCTCTTCCTCGCCAACATCGACCCCGTGCTGCAGGCCCGCGTGCGCAGCGCAGATGCCGAACGTGACGCATGGTCTGCGGCGACACGATGAACTACTGGATCGCGGCGCACACCGCGAGAACCTGGCCCAGGTGCTGCGCGAGCTGGACGTGCTGCTGATCAACGATGGCGAAGCGCGCATGCTGTCGGGCGAGACCAACGCCGTGCAAGCCGCAGCAGAGGTCCTCGCGATGGGCCCGAAGGCGCTGGTCGTGAAGCACGGCGAGTACGGCGCCACCGCGTTCTTCGGCGAACGCATCGTTCCCCGGGCACGGCGCCGCAGCGGCCGTTCCGCGCGCCGGCGCTGCCGCTGGCCGAGGTCGTCGACCCCACCGGCGCGGGCGACTCCTTCGCCGGCGGCTTCTACGGCTACCTCGCCTCGCAGCCCGCAGCTGACGCCCGGCGGTCTTCCGCACGGCGATGTTCTATGGCGGCGTGATGGGCTCCTTCGCGGTCGAACGCTTCGGCACCGAGCGGCTGCAGGACGTGACACGCGAAGAGATCGAGGCGCGCTTTCGACCTCTTCCGGGAGATCTCGCACCTTGACCTCGCGGCGCCGCTAAATCGACCGCGAACCGCGGCCGCTCGGGCGTCGCCTCGCGGCACGCCGCAGGCCCGGAGCTCGCTGCCGCGACCGGCGGCGATCGCTGGAAGCTCGACCGGCAACCCGCGAAGAGATCTTTCCGGTCGCCCTGGGCGCCACTGTCCTCGGCTTTCATCGTCCCTCATGCGTCTGCTTCGCCAAGGGCTACATCCTGCTCTACGGCGACGCCGTCGCCCACCTCGGCATCGCGCGCCGCATCTTCGATTCGCGCAACCCCGGCCTGCCGCAACTCGGCGGCGTGTGGCTGCCGCTGCCGCACCTGCTGATGCTGCCGTTTGTGCAGAACATGGACTGGTGGCAGAACGGCCTGGCGGGCGCGTGGCCGTCGCTCGCTGTGCTACATCCTTGGCGCCGCCGGCTTCTACCGGCTCGCCCGGCGGATGATGGATCCGCGCTGGGCCCTCGCTGCGACTGCCTTCTACGGGCTGAACCCGAACCTGCTCTACCTCGCAACCACCGCGATGACCGAGCCGCTCTTCCTCGCGCTCTCATCTGGATCAGCGCTGCTCACCGTTGAGTGCTGTCGCGGCTATCCGCGCCGCGTCAGTCGCGCCGCGTCCAACGCCGGCTGATCGGCCTCGGGCTGCTTATTTTCGGCGCCGTCTTCACGCGCTACGACGGCTGGATCCTCGGCGCCGCTGCCTGGTGCATCGTGACCTGGACATCTTTGGCGTGCTCGCGACTTGTTGCCGCAGAGTGCTTCCCGCCTTCGTCCTCTTCACGCTGCTCGCCGTCTGCGGGCCCGCTCCTCTGGCTCTGGTACAACCAGCACTTCTTCCACGACCCGCTCGACTTCATGCGCGGCCCCTACTCCGCGCCGGCGATCGAGAAGAAGACCTCGCCCCCGGGCTCGCGCCACTATCGCGGATGGCACAACCCCGGCTGGGCGCTGCTCTTCTACACGCGCACCGCGCAGGTCGACGCCGCCTTCTGGGAGACCGGCTTTCTGGTCCTGGCCGCCGCGCTCGCGGGCGCCTGGATTGCTGTTCGCCGCCGCCTCGAGCCGGCCGCCGCGCTGCTGCTCTGGATGCCGCTCGCCTTCTACGTCTACTCCATCT
Source organism: uncultured Acidobacteriaceae bacterium (assembly GCA_963791875.1). Taxonomy (GTDB): domain Bacteria; phylum Acidobacteriota; class Terriglobia; order Terriglobales; family Acidobacteriaceae; genus Edaphobacter. Next base: position 270,979 of record CAWBUI010000011.1, on the reverse strand, counting down.
CCTACGGCTCCGTGCCCATCTTCATCCCGCAGCTCTACCCGCACTCCTACTACAACTCGCGGTACGGAATGGAGCTCCTTCCCGCGCTCGCGCTGTACGCCGTGCTCTCCGTCGCCTGCTTCGAGCGCCGCCTGTAACAATCACGCCCGATTCGCCGCGCCAGCGACTCACCGCGCGGCTGCTGCAGCCCGTTGCCCTCGCCCTCGCTGTCCTCAACTGCATCGGCATGATGTACCGCACGCCGTCAGTCCTTAAGGAGGCAGTCGTGAACGCCTCCACGCGCGTCCCCTTCGAGGAGAGCCTCGCCCATATTCTTGCGTGATCTGCCCGCCGGCGTCCCTATCCTGATGCAGAACTCCGACCACGTCGGCGCGCTGCAGGACGCCGGCATTCCCGCTCAAGCAGACAGTCAACGAAGGCGAATACTACAGCTGGCATGCCGCTCTTCAAAACCCCGCTCGGCACGCAGACTACGTCGTCGCCTTCGCCGGCGACGCCGTCGCACAGGCTGTCGCTGAGCACCCCGAGAACCTCGAGGAGCTGACGATCATCTGCACCACGGGCCAGCCCTGCGCGCGCATCTACCACTCCACCATCTGGCACGACACCACTCACGCCTCACCCTCTGCCGGCGCAACGCCCCGCTAGCCCCGGTGCTACCATCGCAGCGAGGACCGATGCACCCCGAGCCTACCCATCCACTTCAGCGCGTTTGACCAGATGCTCGTCTCCCAAGGCACGATCGCACGCCTGCTGATGGCCTGCGGCATGGGCGGAGTCGTCGGCCTCGAGCGCGAGTGGCGCCACAAGGCCTCCGGCCTGCGCACCAACATGATGGTCTGCATGGGCTCGGCGCTTTTCACCGTGCTCTCCGGATTCCTGGCCGGGGCAAACAGCCCGAACAGAGGACAGGTAGCCTCGAACATCGTCCAAGGCATCGGATTTCTCGGCGCCGGGCTGATTCTGCATAACCGCAACCGCACGCTAGGCATGACCTCCGCTGCCACGGTCTGGGTAGTCGCCGCCATCGGCATGGCCTGCGGCGCCGGGCTCTACCTCGAATCCCTGCTGGCCACCGTCATCGTATTTGCCTCGCTCAAGTTCATCGGCGTGCTCGAATCCAAAAGCAAGTGGAAGCGTTTCGTCATGCTCTACGAAGTGCGCGGCGTCGACGAGCACCGCATGTTTGCCGCCGTGCTTCACGTGCTCGACACCGCTCACCTTCGCCTCAACATCGTGGAACGCGACACCCTGGGCAAGCATCCAGCGCGTGACCTTCACTGTATCCGCCAGCACATACGGCCACCAGCAGCTGCTGGCCGAGCTGATCGCAAGCGACGCAACCGACAACGTGGTCGCCTTCCGCGACGAGCAGGAGGACTGACCCGTTTGGCTCCCCCGGCCCATCCCGTTCGTCAAGGCGCACGCCTGTGGCAACGACTTCCTCATCATCGAGGAGTCCGCCGCCCGACCGGCCACGCCGAACTCGCCCGCAGGCTCTGCGCACGCAACACCTGCTATCGGTGCGGACGGCATCGAGTTCCTGGATCGCGATCCAGACCGCCATTAGACCACGCCGCAAACGGTGGGTTCTTCCTCCGCCTCTTCAACGCCGACGGCAGCGAGGCCGAACTCTCCGGCAACGGCACCCGCTGCGTCGCCGCCTGGCTGGCCGCAAGCGAAGGCCTGCGCGAAGTCACGCTGGGCACCCACGGCGGTCCGCGCCCTGCCGCGTCATCGAGTCCAGGCAGAACACCTACCTCATCGAGAGCGCAATGGGCGTCCCTCGCGTCATGCCGCGCACCATTGTCGTCGAAGGCGTCGGCGAGATCCCCGGCGCGATGGTCAACGTTGGCAACCCTCACTTCGTCCTCTTCGTCGACACGCACGACTTCAGCGCTCAAGGACTTCCCTGGCAGCAACTCGGCGCGGCCATCAGCACCAGCCCGCTCTTCCCCCACGGCACCAACGTGGAGTTCGTCCAGGTACTCTCGCCCGTCGAGATCGCCTTCCGCATCTTCGAGCGCGGCTGCGGACCCACAACATCGTCGGGCACCGGCACCTGCGCCTCCTCCGCGGCTGCGATGGCACTGCGCGACACGGCCCGCGAGCTCACCGCCATCGCTGAAGGCGGCCCACAGCGCACCGTCGTGGGCAGGCCGCGAGACCGAGATGCTGCTCACCGGGCCCCGCTGAAATCATCTGCAAGGGGGAAGCGTTACAGTACCCGGCTTCCAGCTTCGCTACGGAATCAGAGACCTCATGACCCAGGCAATCGGCTCGTTTGTAAAACCGCCCGCTCTTCGACCCGGCGCACGTATCGCCGTGCGTCTCCCCGGCCAGCACCCCCAAGGAAGATCGCGTCCAAGCCGGTATCGCGCGTCTTGACGGAGCTTGGGTATCAGCCCGTGCTTTATCCCGAGCGCCCTCGCCGCCGGACCGCTCTACTACGCGGGCACGGTCCAGCAGCGCGTCGCCGATCTTCACTCCGCATTCGCCGACAGTTCCATCGACGGCCATCGTTTGCTACGCGCGGCGGTTGGGGATCGGCCGAACTGCTGCCGCATCTCGATGCAGCAATGATCCGCGCCAACCCCAAAGCCTTTCGTTGGCTACAGCGATCACACCTCGCTACATATCTGTCTGGCCACGCAGTGCGGGCTGGTCACGTTCTATGGCCCGATGGTCGCTGCCGACTTCGCACGCGCCAGATGGTGTCGACCTGCCAAGCTGGACCGCACGCCCTCGACGGCCATCAGCCCTGGACGCTCGCCGCCGCCGACGGCCTCCGCATGCTGCAGCCCGGCACCGCCGAGGGCACGCTGACCGGCGGCTGCATCTCGATCTTCGCCGAGGCACTGGGCACGCCATACGCCATGCCGCCCGCCGCAGCCGACGCCCCCGCATCCTCTTCCTCGAAGACATCGGCACCAAGCCCTATCAGTGGGACCGCATGCTCCTGCATCTGCGCTACGCGGGCATGCTCGAGCATGTAACCGGGCATCGTCTTCGGCGACATGCGGCAGTGCGTCGCGCCGAACAGGACGAGCTTTTAGCGGGCGCGATCCGCCATGCGCTGCGGGACTTCGCTGGACCGATCGCCATCGGGCTTCGCTCCGGCCACGTCGATACCCCAAACGTCACCCTTCCGCTCGGCATCTCGGCTCACCTGAACCTCACAGACCCGGCCGGACCCCGCCTCACCATCCTCGAGCCCGCCGTCTCCGGCTGACTGATCAGCCAATCGCGATGTGTGTCATTCTGACCCTGGTGAAGACGACACCTCTTCCCGCACCACTGAATTGCATCAAGGATTGCCACACCTCATGACGACCCCTGACATCCGGCCTCGGAACATCTATCTGATCGGCATCTGCGGCACCGCGATGGCCTCGCTCGCGGGCATGCTCCAGGCCCAGGGCCATCGCGTCACAGGCTCCGACGCCGCGGCTTATCCGCCAATGAGCGACATGCTGGCTCAGCTTGGCATACCCTTGCGCGAGCCCTACGCCGAGAGCCAACCTCACCCCGCGGCCCGACCTCGTCGTGGTCGGCAACGCGATCTCGCGCGGCAACGCGGAGCTTGAACGCGTCCTCGACGAACGCATCCCCTTCACCTCCATGGCCGCATTGCTGCACGAGGAGTTCCTCGCCGGGCGCGAGCCCCTGGTTGTGGCCGGCACACACGGCAAGACAACCACGACCTCCATGCTGGCCTGGATCTACGAGGTCGCCTCGCGCACCAATCCGGAGCTCACCGCCTTCCTTTCTGATCGGGGGTGTGGCCGAAAACTTTGGCACCTCGCTTCACGTGTTCAGACCGGCACCACGCCCTTCCTCCTCGAAGGCGACGAGTACGACACCGCCTTCTTCGACAAAGGGCCCAAGTTCCTCCACTACTTCCCAGACGCGCTCATCCTCACCCACGTCGAGTTCGACCACGCCGACATCTACACGGACCTGACGGCGGTGAAGACGGCGTTCAAACGCCTGGTGAACCTGGTTCCGCGCCGCGGCCGCATCGTTGCCTTCGATGGCAGCGAAAATGTGACAGAGTGCGTCTCCAAGGCGTTCTGCACCGTTGAACGGTATGGCTTTCATCCCGGACTCGCACTGGCGCGTCACAGAACATGCGCCACAAGGGACAACGGCACTGACTGGACACTTCTCCGCGCAGGCGAGCTCTTTGCCGAACTTCACCTGCCCATGGCCGGCGAACACAACGCACTCAACGCCACGGCAGCCGCTGCCCTGGCGGCTGGCCAGGGCATCTCCGCAGCAGCCATCACCGAAGCGCTCGCGACGTTTCGCTCGGTCAAGCGGCGCCTGGAAATCCGAGCCGAGATCAACGGCATCACCGTTATCGACGACTTCGCTCACCATCCCACCGCCATCCGCGAGACCCTGCGCGCCCTGCGCGCGGCGTATCCTGGCCGTCGGCTGTGGGCTGTTCTTGAACCGCGCTCCAACACCCTACGCCGCAACGTCTTCGAACATGACCTCATCGAATGCTTGGCGCTCGCCGACCGCGTCGTCATCGCGGAGGTCTTCAAGTCAGAGGCCATTCCCCCGACCGAACGGCTGCAGCCCGGAGCGTGTGGTGGAGGCGCTTCGCATGCGTGACGTCCCCGCCGACCTGCTGCCGGATGTCGACAGGATCGTCGCTTCCGTCGCGACCCACGCCGCGCACCGGCGATGTGATCGCAATCCTGTCCAATGGCGGCTTCGGAGCGATCTACACCAGGCTGCCTGCGGCTTTAGAGGCGAGGCTTCCGAACACGCCGGCTCAGGCCAGCGCACTCCCCGTCTAGCGCACCCCGCGACAGGGAAGGTCCCGCCCGGCAAATCCGCAGGAACAATTGCGTGCTCGGGAATCCGGTATTCTGCAAATGATGCTCGCTGCGCTTAAGATGCTGTCGGTATTCGTTGTGCTCGGGACAGTATCGGGCGTCGTCGGTATTCCCTACTCGCTGATAACGGGCAACCTGCGGGCCTTGTACGGCGTGGTGATGGGCATCATGCGCGCGGGCATATCCGCCGCAGGTATTCGCGTCGAGGTCACCGGGCGCCACAATGTGCCGGTCGGCGTGAGCTGCATCTTCGTGGCGAACCACCTGTCCAACCTTGATCCACCCATCCTGTTCCCGGAACTGCCGGCGATGACCTCCGTCCTCCTCAAGCAGGAGCTCATGCGGATCCCGTTGCTTGGCACCGCCATGCGCCTGGGCAAATTCGTGCCGATTGAGCGAACCAACACCCGGGAGGGCGCAAGACGCACAATGGCCGCCGCCTCCGCCGTGCTCGCCTCCGGCATGCACATGCTCGTATTTCCCGAAGGCACACGCTCCCCGGACGGGCGCCTCGGCGAGTTCAAGAAAGGCCCATTCTTCCTGGCACAACACAGCCAGTCTCCGATCGTTCCGGTTGCTATCTCCGGTACGGAACGGATGATGCGGCGCGGCAGCTTTGTGGTGAGGCCAGGCGTGGCGAAGGTGACATTCCTGCCGCCGATAGACGCCGCGAACTATCGATCTCGCAATGAGCTGGTAGCCGCTGTCCGGCACGCGATCGCAGAGGCCTTGCCAGAAAACATGCAGCCTGCACAAGACCAAACCGCCGCATAGACGTATTCAGCGCTGGAAAGCCTAAGCGCACGACCTGTGTGAACGCGGCTGTCAGGTCGGTCTTGCTGTGGAGTTAGTTGTGCCTGGCCCGTCAGCCTCCCAGAGGTGAGTGGTGGCAGGGCCGGTCAGTCTTGGGGTCAATCTGCCAGGGCTTACTTGTGGCAGGGACCGTCGTTTTTTCAGAACCTACTTGATGATCGCGTTGAAGCCATGGGACTGCACGTTCTGGCGCATGACCTCCGCATCCTTGCGGGTGGCGTAGGGGCCAAGCTGGATGTGCAGGAGCTGGTCGGTCGGCTCGTGACGAATGACGACGGGGTAGTTATATTTCTTGAGCGCGGCGAGCTCAAGGTCCGCAATCTCCTGCGTTGATACCGCAGCAATCTGAACCATGAAGTTGCCCGACGCCACAGTCGCCGGAGGAGCCGAGCTGCTGACGGGGCTCACAGCCGTTGCCGACTCGGGCGCGGCCGGCGCCGGTCTCGGCAGCTTGTCTCCGGCGATGATGGTGTCCGAGGGCGCCACGTTGCTTCGTGTCGTACCGTGCGGCGGTGCTGCCGGCACGTCCGCGGGGATTGCGGGTGCAATTGGCTGCGCTACGCTCCCTGCGCCCGGCTTGCTGCCGAAGGCGGATGTTGATACCGCGGGGGATTCGCTGCTTGTGATGACCGGAACCGCGGCGTTCTGGCCCGACCGCCTTCCCATCGAATACCCGAGACCGAAGACTGCCCCGCAGAGCAGGGCAAGCGCGAAGAAGATTCCGAGAATAGTGCCCGGTCCGAGGGAGATCTCACGGTCACCGGCGGGGGCGACTTCGTCCTGGTCGAGATCGGGGTCGAGGAGGTGGTTCATGGGCACGGTGGTTCTCTTCAGGGACGATTATCTACTGCGCCGAGGGTTTCTGAACGCCAGGAGGGGGTGACGGAGCGTGTTCCATCCGCATAGGAGCGAGGCAAATTGTTCCACGTGGAACAATTTGCAACGTTCGGGTCGGCGGCCTAACACCGTTGATATGTTTGGCCGCACGTGTGCAGCCAATGGCAGACGGGATCTTAGATCGGCGTCTGCTATGGGCACCGCCGCAGTCGCGGGAGATGGTGCAGAGCCGGCAGGCGTTTCTCCGACAGAGGCAGCCAGCGGAAGCGTTGAAGGTGCGGTTCAGGATGTTCATCAGCTCCATGGGCAGGGGGAAGACGATGGTGGTGTTCTTCTCGACGCCGATCTCGGTGAGGGTCTGGAGGTAGCGGAGCTGCAGCGTCATGGGCTGGGTCGCCATCAGCGCAGCGGCTTCGACGAGCTTGGCGGCGGCGTTGAACTCGCCTTCGGCGTGGATGATCTTGGCGCGGCGCTCGCGCTCGGCCTCGGCCTGCTTGGCCATGGCGCGGAGCATGGTCTCGGGCATGTCGACCTGCTTGACTTCGACCGAGACGACCTTGACGCCGAACGGCGCGGTGTGGCCGTCGATGATGGTCTGGATGCGCTGGTTGAGGCGCGTCGCGGTGGGCGAGGAGTTCGTCGAGGTCGACTTCGCCGAGGACGGAGCGCAGGGTGGTCTGGGCGAACTGCGAGGTCTGGTAGATGTAGTTCGAGACCTCGATGACGGCCTTGACGGGATCGATGACGCGCAGGGTGATGACGGCGTTGACCTTGAGGGTGACGTTGTCGCGCGTGATGATGTCCTGCGAGGGGACCTCCATCGCTTCCTGGCGGAGCGAGACGCGGACGATCTGGTCGAACGGGCGAAAGACGAAGATGACCCCGGGACCAGAGGCGTCGTGCCGCACGCGGCCGAGCCGGAAGACGACAGCCCGCTCGTACTCCTTCAGGATCTTGATGCAATTGACGATATAAAGAACGATGATGGCGACGAGTATGAGGAGCGGAAAGCTGACGATCGGCATGGCACTGTCCTGGATACGACGTTCACGGCCCAGCAAGCTGAGCCGAAGATGTGCCACAAGCCTAGCACCGGGTTGGCGGGAGCCCTTCTGGCGTGATCCCGCTAGAAGCGAACGAAGAAGCCAATCGTCGGCTCTGTCGTGCGCACACGGCGGGTGATGGTGAGGTAGTTCTGAAGGAAGTCTGGCCCGAGATACACGAGCTGCCGAAACGCGACTCGCATGCCAAAGTGGCTGTCAGGGAAGTGAGCTTCAGCGCCGGCATCGTAGAAGTACACTGCGCGGTATTGCGGGGGGAGACCCTGTCCGCCGTAAGGGGTAGGCGTGAACTTGATGGTTCCCCCGCCCGCGCCGAGGAAGGGCTGAATTCCAAACGGCTTCCAGCGCGGATGCGCGACATACCCGAGCGTCAACTCGCGTACGCCCGTCTGTGCGCCGCCGGGCAGATAGTTCTGGGCCGAGCGGAAGTCCTGGGTGAAGCGGGCGTTACCGAAGTTGAACTCCAGCCCCACGTATGGCTTTGCGGTGTAGCGCAGGGTGACGAGCTCGCCGACCGTGCTGCTGGGGTGGAGGCTAAGCGCCGTGTTGTCGCGCTTTTCCGTACCGGAGACCGTATCGGAGATGAAGCCGGCGGCGGACACGGCAAAGTCGACGCGCCCGAGTTGCTTTTGCAGTGGCGTCTCCGGGACGGGGTTTTGGGCTGGGGCGGCCACAGACAGGGTTGCGAAGCACAGCAGGGAGACGAGCGAGCGGGGGATGACGTTGGCTCCCCGGCGGAACAGATTCGACATGTAGTACGGACTCCCTTGCGGACGAAAAGTTTGTTTCTATGAGTTTACTCTTCGAGGCGGCGCACCATTGCCACGCGGGTACAAGGGCGGATCGGAGGGATGCCCTGATGGTGAGACGGAAATCAGCTCGGCTGGCTTGCTGCTGATATGATCGGGCGCGAGATCCTAAGCGATTATTGCGGTTGCAGGTGGCGTGACCACGCCGGGAGTGTGTCGGATGCAAGTTTCGGGACCGTCGATGGGCAAAGGCGGGGTGCAGTCGGACGCGCCGAGTATTTCCTACTGGGCAGATGGCGCTGTTCGTACTTGTGACGGTGCTGTTCTTTCTTTGGGGGATGTCCAATAATCTGACGGACATTCTTGTGCAGCAGTTCCGCAAGTCGTTCGAGTTGTCCACCTTCTCGGCGCAGCTGGTCTCGACCGCAAACTTTACCGGCTACTTCTGCATGGCGATCCCTGCGGCGCTGGTGATGCGGCGTTGGGGCTACAAGGCTGGCATGGTGATGGGGTTGTGCCTCTTTGGGGCGGGCATGGTTCTGTTCTGGCCCGCGGCGGTATCTGGCAAATACCTGCCGTTCCTTGTCGCGCTGTTTGCCGTTGGGTGCGGGGCGTCCATTCTGGAGACGGCAGCCAATCCGTTTATGGCGCAGTTCGGGCCCCCGGAGACAAGCGAACGCAGACTGAATTTTGCCCAGGCGTTCAACCCTCCGGGCACAATCCTGGGAGTGCTGATCGGCGCGCAGTTCATCTTCTCCGGTGTGGAGTTGAAGGCGGACCAGATCGCCGCGATGAAGGCGGCGGGAACCTACCAGAGCTATTTGCACGGCGAGTTGATGCGAGTGGTGCCGACGTACCTGGGGCTGGGCTCGACCGTGCTGCTGTTTGCGCTTGTGCTTTCGCGCATGCGCTTTCCGAAGATCGCGAGTGAACACGAGGGCGAACGCGGCGGGCAAGGCAGCTTCCGCGCGCTGGTGCATTATCCCCAACTCTGGTTTGCGGTCATCGCGAATGTGTTCAACGTTGGCGGTCAAATTTGCATGTGGAGCAACTTGATCCTGTACATGAAGCAATACACGCCGGTGAGCGAACGGACGGCGGCGCACTATCTAACCGGAACCCTGATCGCAATGCTGATCGGTCGTTTCGTTTCTACCCCGCTGATGAAGTATGTGTCGGCGAGCAAGCTGCTCGGGATCTACGGGGCGGCGAACGTGCTGCTGATGGCTGTAGCAGTGACACGGCCCGGGATGCTGGGAGCCTATGCCATCGTGGCGGGCAGCTTCTTCCTATCGATCATGTTCCCAACCATATTTGCGCTCGGACTGAAGGGCCTGGGCGAAAATACCAAGCTGGCCGGATCATTCCTCGTAATGGCTATTGTGGGCGGCGCGTTCTTCCCGCTTGTGCTCGGAGGCATTGCGCGAAGCACAGGAAGTATGGCGATGGGCTACATCGTCCCGCTCGTATGCTTTGGCGCGGTCTCGGTCTATGGTTTCTGTGTGCCTTTGATTCTGCCGCCGGCCGGGAACACAGATCCCGAGGCAGGGATGATTGCGGCGGAGCGCGGCTATGGCGTGTGACGGTTGGAACCGGGATTGTCGAAGATTTAGCGGCTCTGGGCGTTGAGCTTTTGTTCTATCAGTGTGGCGAGGTGTCCTACTGTGTGTAGTTGCTCGAGCTCTGCGGTCTGGAACTTGACCTTGAAGCGGGACTCGATGGCGACGATCAGGTTGATGTGATTGAAGGAGTCCCATTCAGGGACGTCGGACGCGGTGAGGTCCGGAGTTAAGACGAGAGTGTCGTCGTCGAACAGATCGTGGAAGATCGCGGTGAGTTGAGCGTAGATCTCTTGCTGCTGCATAGATACGGCGATTATATGTGGACTGTCGCCGATCTTTGTTACAGACAAACGTTGCTACGGGGGCGGCGCGGCCGGATGGACTGGCGTGTCGGACTCATCCCCGGGCGGAACCGAAGAGCTGGTCGCCGGGGCGGGACGAGGACACGGGCGGACTCGCGGCTTTCGGATCGCTCGTAGTGTCGGCTGTCGAATCTGACGCATCAGGATCCGTGTCGGGCGTCTCCTTGGGCAGCTGCTTTACTACAGGGGAATCGTCCGATTGAGTCAACGGCACGTCCAGCTGCTTGCGTGGGAGGTCGCCCTTGGGGAAGGTTTCGTTCGGCTTGCCCGCAATGGCGACTTTCATGAAGTCCATCCACATAGGAAGCGCGGCGCGGGCGCCGGTCTCCTTCTCGCCAAGGGTTTCGCGGTTGTCGAAGCCGATCCAGACGCCGGTGGTGACGGATGGCGAGAAGCCGATGAACCACGCGTCCGTGTAGTCGTTGGTGGTGCCGGTCTTGCCTCCAAGCGGGTGCTTAAGGGCTGAGGCTGCGGCGGCAGTACCCATGCGGGTGACGGACTGCAGGAACTCCATCATGGTGCGGGCGGTCTCGACGGAGATCACTTCGGTGACCTGCGGCGGCTGCTCATCGAGGGGCAGGCCGTCTGCCTGGGTGACCTTGCGGATGTAATGGGGCTCGATGCGGACGCCGTCGTTGGGGAAGACGCTGTAGGCGCCGACCTGCTCCGCGAGAGTGATGTCGGCCGAGCCGATGGCGATGGGCAGGAACGGCGGTATGTTGCTGGTGATGCCGAAGCGGTGGGCGGTCTCGATGACCTTGCGGATCCCGACTTTATCCGCGAGCTTGAGGGCGGGGATGTTGCGCGACTCGGCGAACGCGTTGAGCAGCGTCATGGAGCCTTTGTAGTCGGCCTCATAGTTATGCGGGGTGTACGGGCCGTTGGGCGTGTAGAAGCTGACGGGGCCATCGACGATTGTGTCCGTAGGCTTGGCACCCGCTTCAACCGCGGTCGTGTAGACGTAGGGCTTGAACGACGAGCCCACCTGGCGCTGCGCCTGTGTGGCGCGGTTGAATTGCGACAGGGCGAAGTCGCGGCCGCCTACGATGGCAAGGACCTCGCCGTTCGAGTTGTCGACAGCCATCAGAGAGGCTTGCGCTCCCGAGTCCTGCTCCAGGAGAGCGTGGAAGGTGCCATCGGGGGCGGCGGAGTCGAGCCGGACATAGACGATGTCGCCCCGGCGCAGGAAGTCGGCCGCGGAGGTTTTCTGGGTCCAGCGCCAGTCCGGGGTAGTCATGACTGCGTGCATGGGACCGATGCGGAGGGCGACTTTGGTGGGTGTGACGTCTGTGACCAGCGCGTGATAGTAGCCGCCCTTTTCGATGGCTCCGCCCCAATCCGCGTGGTGGTAGGTGGCGAGGTCTGCACCGGTTGAGAGCGCGTTCTGGAGGTGACCCTTCCATCCGTGGCGTCGCTCGTAGGCGGCGGTGCCGTCGAGAATCGCTTTGTTGGCTACGGTTTGGAGGTCGAGATCGAGTGTGGTGTAGACCTTCAGGCCGGCGCCGTGGACTTCCTCTGCGCCGTACTCTTTTTCGAGCTGGCGGCGAACCTCCTCGACAAAGTAGGGGGCTACGGAGTTCGGCGGCGGTTCGATGTGGAGGGCGAGGGGGCTAGCCTGGGCTTGCAGCTCCTGCTCGCGGGTGATCTTGCCGTCCTGCTGCATCTCCGAGAGCACGAGGTTGCGCCGCTTAAGGGCGCGCTCCGGATACTTGATCGGGGAGTAGGACTCGGCACCTTTTGGCAGGGCGGCGAGTAAGGCGGCCTCGGGCAACGTGAGATCACTGGCGTGCTTGGAGAAGTAGAAGAGCGAGGCAGCCTCGAAGCCGTACGTGCCGTGTCCAAGGTAGATCTGGTTGGCGTACATCTCGAAGATCTGGTCCTTGGTGAAGACGCGCTCGATCTCTATCGATAGGAAGACTTCCTGGAACTTGCGGCCGTAGGTCTTTTCGCTGGAGAGGAAGAGGTTGCGCGCGAGTTGCATGGTGATTGTGGAGGATCCCTGCGCGCGGCTGCGGGAGTGAATGTCACGATAGGCGGCGCTGATAGCGCGGACCAGGTTGACGCCCCAGTTCTTCTCGAAGCTCTTGTCTTCGATGGAGAGGATGGCCTGGCGGAGTACAGGAGCTAGGGCGGTGTACGGAACGGTGACGCGGCGCTCGAGGGCGAAGGAGCCGAAGACCTTGCCGTGGACATCGTAGAGTTCGGTTGTGGTGTTTGGTCGATACCGCATGAGATCGTTCATCTGCGGCAGGTCGATGGAGTAGACGACGAGCAGGCCGCACATGACGCCGAAGAGCGACGACATTCCGAGCAGAACGAAGAAGGTCGCGCGTACGGCTACCTTGCGGGTGGGGTACTCGGTGTGGTGGAGCAGTTCGTTCCGGAGGTATTCGAGGATCCGGCGCCACCAGGGCGAGGTGGAACTCTCTGCGCGGGCCGGGGTTTCGGTCTCGTTGGGGAATAAGCTCGGCACGGCCTTTTCACCTTAGCATGTTCCGGCTCGCCGACACATCGGTTGCGGACGGTTCGGGTGGCTGCGAAATCAGGCGGCTTTTGCCTTCAGGATTTCGAGCGCCTTGGTGAGTTGCTCGTCCACCTGGAGGGCCGGCTTTTTCGGCGCAGGAGGCGCGGTGCTGTCAGTGGCTTCTTCGTCGACGGCTGTCTGGTCGTCGGTCCCGGAGGCTACCTGCACGGTCGGGGTGACGCCTTCGTCCTGCAGCTTCTTGCCGGAGGGCGCGGCGTACTTGGCAACCGAGAGGATGACGGCGGAGCCGTCGGGCAGTTCAAAGGTCTTCTGCTGGGCGCCTTCGCCGAAGGTGTGCTCCCCGACGACGTCCGCGCGTTTGTTGTCTTCGAGGGCGGCGGCGAGGAGTTCGGCCGGGCCGGCGGTCCCGCGATTGATGATCAGGGCAATGGGTGCGGAGGGCGCGATGACTTTGCCGGGCTCGGCGGTAAAGGTCTGCTTGGCTACCTTCTGCCCTTCGAGGGTAGCAATGGTGCCGTCCTTCATGAGGTCGTTGGCGAGGCGGACGGCCTCTGCCATATCACCCGCGGCTACGTCGCGGAGGTCGAGCAGAACCTTCTTGTTGCCGGCCTTGGACATTGCCTTGAGCTTGGCTTCGACCTGCTGGACGTGGTCGTGGTCCAGGATCTCCGGCTTGAGATAGAGGATGCTGGAGTTCTCGTACATCTCGTCCTTGACGGCCGGGATGGCGGTGACGCTGCGGGTCATGGCTACTTTGTCAGGTGCGGCCCGACCGGGGCGAACGACGCCGACGGTGAGTGTGGTGCCGGGCGCACCTTGAAGCATCTGCTCGATCATGGCGAGGGGGATCTCGCGGGTATCTTTGCCCTCAATCGCTTCGAGGATGTCGCCGTCGTTGAGGCCGGCCTTGTCAGCGGGGCTGCCGGGAACAACCGAGACGATTGTCGCGTAGCCGAAGCGTTTGGACGGGTTGATGCCGACCTGGGCGTGGGGCTGGGTGCCGCTGCTGTTCGCTTTGTAGAGTTTGTAGTCTTCGGGCGTCAGATAGCTGGAGTCAGCGTCGAGCGACTCGAGGAGACCGTGAAGTGCGCCGTTGGTGACGGCGGGGATGTTGGGTTCGGTGACGTAGTCGGTCTGGATGTGGTGCAGCACTTCGCTGTACACGTTGATCTGACGGTAGGCACCGTCGGCGGGATTCGAGGCTGCGCTGACTCCGCTGGAGTTGACGCCGAGGAAGACGGCGAGGACGAGAACTACGGAGACCGCGAGCAGCAGAATCTTAGAGATCTTAGGCATAGGCCGGAGTTCACTCCCGTGTGCAACTTGTGCTGCGACGCAATGGTGGTGCTGGCGGGGCAGAGTTATATAGACGCGCCGCCGTGTCCGACCGGTATCACGAATCATACTCTCCGGCTTATGGGCGGGGCCATGACGAATATGGGTGATGCAGGGAATGGCTTGGAGTGGACGGTGTGGCGGGTCTACCCCCTCCCCCTGGTCAATTGCGCAAAGTCTAGAGAAAACGTTAGTTAGCGGAGGGGAGTAACGGCTGTATTAACGGCCACCGTGTACTTGCAGTTAACTCCGCTCTAGCGCAATATCCGTTATCTCCACCCTGAGTTAATGATACCGGATTGGAGAAACTAAACGGCCAACTATATTTCTTTTGGAATGAGATACTTAGGTCGATTGGGGGCTTGACAACAAGTTGGCGGGGTTGTGGAAGCCCTTGACCCGTGTTGAGGGGCAGCTTTAGTGGATGAAGCGCGGCGCATCAACGTATGGGAGAGATTTGGGCGTCCGGTAGCTGTGGCGTGCATCTGGCCAGGTCCTCCTACCGATGGATAGCGAGCACCTTTTGACGTGGGCGAATTCCCGTCCCCTGCGTTGTCCAGCAAACGGTTTTGGTGTCGGACACGTGTGGGCTCTGGTCTGTTCACCGGATAGGGTTAACGACTTTGCGGTGATTGTGGCGCGGCTACACTTGGGTGCTGTAGGCTGTACGACACTTGTCGCGCCTGCGTGAGGTCAACATCTTTTCATTGGCTCGAGATCAGGTGGCGCCCACGTATCCGGAGGAGGTTCGCCAGTCTGCGCGGATCGGCATTCCGCTGGCGCTTGGCGAGCTGGGATGGATGTCCACCTACCTGGTCGACGCGATTATGATCGGGCGGCTGCCGCATTCCGCCCTGCCGATAGCTGCGTCTTCGCTGGGCAACACGATCTATTACGCGCTGGTTTTCTTTGTTATTTACCTGCTGAACGGATTGGAGACCTATATTGCCCAGGCGGCCGGGCGCGGTAATCGCTCGGAATGCGTGGTGATGCTGGTGCAGTCGATGTGGATTGTGCTGGTGGGGACGCCGGTGGTGATGATCGCCACGATGGGAAGCCTGCTGCTGCTGCCGCACTTTGGGACACCTGCCGACATTGCGCAGAACACGCACGTTTATCTAAGCGCCCTGATCTGGTCGACGCCGCCGCTGATGCTTTACATGGCGTTGCGGCGCTATCTGCAGTCGGTGAATCGAGTGGTGCTGATTTCGGTTTCGCTGATAACGGCGAGCGGCGTGAACTGGTTCTTTGACTGGCTATTTTTGTATGGGCACCATTTCTACAGGCAGGCGGGGATCCCGGCGATGGGCATCGCAGGGTCGGGCTGGGCGACGGTGGTGGTGCGGTGCTGGATGTTGCTGGTTCTGCTGTTCGCAAGTGCTCGGAGCTTTCGTGAGCGTGGGATATGGCCGCAGTGGGCGATGCTGCGCCCAGATGGGGCGCGGCTGCGCGGCCTGCTGAGCCTGGGCTGGCCTTCGGGGCTGGAGTTTTTTCTGGAGCTTGGGATCTCCACCTTTATGTCGATCCTGTGTGCGCGGCTGGGCAGCACGCTTTTGGCGGCGCACCAGGTGACGCTGGATTTGAATGCGTTTGTGTTCATGGTGCCGACGGGGCTCTCCTATGCGGCGATGATCCGCGTGGGGCAGGCAGCGGGCCGCAACAGCCTGCGGCAGGTTCAGGTGGCGGCGAATACGTCACTATTTCTGGCGGCCGGATACGGCGGTGTCGCTTCGGCTGCATTTCTGGTGTTTGCGCACCGGCTGGCGAGCGTGTACACGAACGATCCGCAGGTGGTTGCCGCGGCGGTGCCGCTGTTTCAACTGTGCAGCCTGTTGATCGTGGCCGATGCGACGTTTGTGATCTTTGCCTCCGCGCTGACGGGCCTGGGCGATACGCGGACGCCGATGTGGGTATCCGTGGTGTGCAACTGGGGATTTGGGATGCCGATGGCCTACCTGCTTGCGTTTCCGCTGGGCTACGGCCTGCACGGGCTGTGGTGGGGCCGCGTGATCGCTTCGGTCAGTTCGGGCTCAGTACTTACGGTGTGCTGGTATGCGCGAATGCGCCGAGAGCGACGCGCAGACAGAACACACACGCTGCAACTCCGGGTGCCATTGCCCGCAGCTTCATCCACGCTAAAGCACGCTTGAAATCTGATGGAATTCCTGAGGTTAACGCAATGAGATCACGTCCTGTTATTGTTCTTCCGTGGCACCTTCGCGCGCTGCTTGCGATGCCGTTCGTGTTGCTGTCGCAAGCGGCTTCTGCTCAATCGACGCTGGGCAGTATTACAGGAACGGTGCAGGACGTGACGGGGGCGGTGGTGCCAAACGCTTCCGTGACCCTGTTGCGCGAGGAGACCAACACGCAGACGCGCGTGAGCTCGGACGCCGCGGGCAACTACACGGTACTGAATGTGGCACCGGGACTGTATCAGATTACGGTGACGGCGATCGGGTTTCCACCGATAACGGCACAGCACTTGAACGTGCAGGCGCGGCAGCAGCTCCGCTATGACGTGGAGGAGCGGCCGGAGGGCACGACGCAACAGGTGACGGTGAAGCGCCGGTGAAGCGGGGGTCATCAACACGGAGAACGCGCAGATTTCGTCGGCGCTGACACCGCAGGCGGTGCTTGATCTGCCGGCGAACTATCGCGGTGCGGGCTCGACGTCGCCGCTGAACGTAGTGCAGGCGCTGCCGGGCGTGCAGCCGGACACAGGCAGTTATCCGCCGATGCCTTCGACGCATCCGGCACCTTCGGTGCGGTTTTCGATCCAGGGCGGGCTGCCGTCGCAGACGGAGACTACGGTGGATGGCATCTCCGCGCAGAACCAGACGAGCAACAACATCCAGGGCGATGCGTTCCCTTCCGCAGAGACGATCGCGGAGATCCGCGTGGACGGCGTGAATAACAATGCGGAGTATGGACAGCCTGGCGAGATTACAACGATCAGCAAGAGCGGCACGAACCATGTACACGGGTCGGTGTTCGAGTACTTGCAGAATCAGTTTCTGGATGCGATTCCGTTTGGAGCGGACCGGAGCACGAAGCCGCACAAGGTAGCGAACGACTATGGTGCGAGCTTTGGCGGACCGCTGGTTGTGCCGCATGTGTACCGCGGGACGGATCGGACGTTTGTCTTCGGGGCGTATGAGGGGCTGCGGTTTCCGCAGTCTGAGGTGCTGCAGGCGAAGGTACCGACCGTGCGGATGAAGAAGGGCGATCTGTCGCAGGAGACGAGTACGCCGCTGCTGAATCCGTTCAAGCCTGGGACGACGTATGCGAACAACCAGGTGCCGATCAATGCGGCGTCGGCCAAGTTTCTGCAGTTCTATCCGGATCCGAACGTAAATGCGGGCCTGTCGTTGCAGGCCGCGATTGCGGATCGCGGGTACAACTACCTGAGTACGCGGCGGCAGGATATTTTTTCGAACCAGTTCGATGTGAGGGTTGATCAGACGATCAACTCACGGCTGGTGGGGTTTGTTCGGTACACGTTCAAGAACAACGACCAGACGCAGCCGGCAGACCTCACGCTTCCGAACAGCACAGCGTTTGCGCATTACCGGATCCTGGCGAGCAGCTTGAATTATGCGATTACGTCGCGGCTGGCGAATGAGTTTCGATTCGGCTTCACGGTGGAAGAGGATGGCAATACGAATCCGTTTGACGGGGCGGGCTTTACGGCAGGCACGGGACTGAATGTGCTGGCGGTGCCGGCGTTTTTCAACGGGCTGCCGCATATTCAGTTTAATGATGCGCAGATACAGGCGATCGGGTCGCGGCTGGGATATGACGAGCGGTCGAGGCTGTTCCAGTATGTGGACAATGTGACAGCGCAGGCCGGCGCGCACACGGTGCGGGTGGGGGCGGACATACGGCACCTGGGGGCGCATACGGAGGCGGGTGGCGCGACACCTTCGATCAACTATGGGAACTTTTACTTCGATCCGACGTTATCGGCTACCGGGAATGAGTTTGCAGATTTTCTGATTGGAGTGCCGTACCAGAATCAAAGCAACAGCATTCGGCAGGATAATGATGGCACAGCGAATGCGTATGCGTTCTATGTGCAGGATCAGTGGAAGGCGACGCCTCGGCTGAATGTGAACTTTGGGCTGCGGTATGAGTATCATCCGGCCCTGGCGGCGACGAATGGCCTGACGGGTAACTTCGATCCTTCGATTCCGCGGACGGGGCGGCTGATCTATCCGGCTGGATATGCGAGCACGCTGGATGTGCAGGAGTTGGCGAACGTTAATGCGTGTCCCACCGCGGGCGTGACGAATCCTTATGCTACGGGGCAGGCGATCGGCGGGGTGGGTTGTACGCCGGTGGTTACAAATACGGCGGCGGGTTTACCGGCTGGTCTCCGGAGTACGCCTGCGCTGCGGTTTGAGCCGCGCTTCGGGTTTGCGTATCGGCCGTTCGATAACAGCAGGACGAGCATTCGCGGGGGTGCGGGGTATTACAACATAACGACGACGGGCGCGCTTTTCTACGCGATTGCGCAGACGTTGCAGCAGAATTTCCAGACGTTCACGAACGCGTATACGGCGTCGGGACCGCTGTTTTCGTTTCCCGGCACGAGTGCGTCGGGGCAGTTTGCGCCTGCGCTCGGCAGCGTTTATTTCTACAGCGCGATTGATACGAAGTGGCATGATCCTTACTCGCTGCAGACGGACTTATCGATTGATCACGATTTTGGTCACAATTTCGGCGCGCGGGTTTCGTATGTGGGGCTGCACACGTGGCACCTGATCTGGCAGCCGCAGTATAACCAGCTTGCGCGGTCGAGTACGCGGCGGTCTTCGGATGCTGCGGCGACGGAGTATCAGTTCCCGAACTTTTACCAGATTACCGATCGCAACACCGCGGCCCAGGCCGACTACCGTTCGCTGCAGGCGGAGGTGAATCATCGGATGAGCGGCGGGCTGAGCTTCAGCTCGGTGTATACGCTGGCGAAAAATATGTCGGATAACCAGGGGAGCTATGCGAATTTCAACTCTTCCGGGTTTGTGGATGAGCAGGGCGGCTATAGCGCGACGGACAGCTTCGACCGGCATCTTGACTATGGGAATGTGGCGGCGACGCGACGGCACCGTTCGCTCACGACTGCAGTGTATGAGCTGCCATTGGGACGGGGGCGGCGATTTGGCTCGGGGATGAACCGGGTTGCGGATCTGCTGGTGGGCGGCTTCCAAGTGAGCAATATCTTCCTGTGGCAGAGTGGGACGTTTCTGACGGCTTACCTTCCCGCAGGGACGATCGATCCTTCGGGGACGGGTTCGGGCACGTATGTGGGCGGGGCGGCGCAGCGGCCGGATCGTACGGGGAATCCGAACACGGGCACGCGGGATCGGAATCACTGGTTCAACAACAATGCGTTCGCTTGCCCGGGGCGGGTCGGGTATGCCTCGCTCGCGCCAGTGAATGGTGTGACGCCGTGCGATGTAGGGACGACGGCGCTGCCGATCGGACGGTATGGGACGGAGAGCGTGGGCGATCTTCATGGGCCGGGGACGGTGAGCTTGTCGACCGGCGTGAGCAAGTCGTTCCTGATGGTGGAAGGGATGCGGCTGCGTACGGAGGCGACGTTTACGAACGTGCTGAATCACACCAACCTTGCGGACCCGGTGCTTGATATCACACAGGCGAACTTTGGCCAGATTACCCAGGCACGTGGATCGGACTTCGGAGGGAACCGGACGGGGCAGCTATCGGTGCGTGTGGAGTTCTGAACGGCTGCGGCGGCGGTGCTACGGGATGATGTGCGATTCGCGCAGGGTCTGGAAGAGGTCGAAGAAGCTGTCGTCTGTGGGCTGGTAGTCGAGGAACCCCAGGCGGCGACTCTTGCTCATATCGGTGAGGACCTCGACGGGACGGCCGAGGTCGGCATCGGTATGCCACGGAGAGGCGAGCACGCGGAGGTTGGGCTCGGCCAGCTTGTATTTTGCAGCGATGCCTGCCCAGATGGGCGCTGCGTCTGCGAGCTGGGTTTCGAGCGGTGATCCTTCGCCGGGGAATTGCGCGGGCTGAATATCGAACCAGTGGGCGATGCGCTGCCACATCCAACTCCAGCGGAAGACATCGCCGTTGACGATGTTGAACGCGTTGTTTCTGGCGGATTCCGTGGTGGAGGCCCAGGTGAGATGACGGGCTAGCAGGCGGGCGTCGGTCATGTCGGTGAGGCTGTTCCACTGCACGGCCGAGCCAGGAAAGGTGAACGGGCGGCCGGTTTCGCGGCAGATGGTCGCGTAGGCGGCGAGGGTTACGCCCATGTTCATTGCGTTCCCGAGGGCGTAGCCGATGATGGTGTGGGGACGATGGACGCTCCATCCGAAGCCGTCCCGGGCGGCAGCGGCGAATAGTTCATCTTCCTGGGCGTAGTAGAAGTTGTCGATATCGAGGCGGGCCTGCTCTTCGCGGAAGGGGGTTGCGGGGAGCGTGCCTTTGCCGTAGGACTCGAACGGGCCGAGGTAGTGCTTGAGGCCGGTCACCAGCGCGACGTGCTCGACTGAGCTGTGCGGGGCGAGCGCGTGCAGCAGGTTGCGAACCATTGCGCTGTTGACCCTGATGTTCTCCACCTCTGTGGACTGGCGCAACCAACTGGACAAGAAGACGTGTGTTGGCGCGACTTCGCGGAGGGCAGACTGGAGGCTTGCGGGATCCAGAAGATCGGCGCGGAGCGGCTGTATCCCGGCCGGGAGCGAGGGAGTTCTGGCGAGGCCGTATACGGACCAGTCTTGCTGGAGAAGATGCTTAGCGAGGTTCAGGCCGACGATTCCTGTCGCGCCGACCACCAATGCTTTTTTCTGCGCCATGTTTGCGAGCTCTCTTTCGGGTGGATGCTGGTGATTGGATGCAGGCTGCACGAGTAGCGAGGTGGACGCGACGCGTAAGACCTAGACCGCTACGCAGAACTCCATAGGCATTTCAGGCATTCGGGACTATACCAGTACGTGAAGTGCGGGCTGTGGGAGGCGTGCCGCGGAGATGCGGGCCGGGAGCGTGGACGCATGCCTGCACGCTGCTTCCCTGCCCCGGGCGAAGCGGTGCTTTCGTGTAGGACGTACGAGAGGGAGTGAAGATGCTTAGTGAGCGTGTCTTGAGTGGCCTTGCGCAAGGGCTCGTGGCGGTTGTTTTGTGCTCTGCGGGCGGCGACGCGGGAGCACAGACCAGCGGCTATGATCAGCCATATCGTCCGCAGGTTCATTTCTCTCCGCAGAAGAATTGGACGAATGATCCGAACGGGCTTGTGTACTTCCACGGTGAGTACCACTTGTTCTATCAGTACAACCCGTTCGGCGATGAATGGGGGCACATGAGCTGGGGGCATGCGGTGAGCAAGGATCTGCTCCATTGGAAGGAGCTGCCCGTTGCGATTCCGGAGAAAGATGGCGTGATGATCTTCACGGGAAGCATCGTGGTTGACCGGGACAACACAAGTGGTTTTTGCGCTCCGAAGATCGAGTGCATGGTCGCGGTGTACACGGGGTCGAGCACGCCGGCTACGGGTCCGCTACAGAATCAAAACCTTGCGTACAGCGGCGATGATGGGCGCACGTGGACGCCGTACAAGGGCAATCCCGTGCTGGATCTGCACATGGCTGACTTCCGCGATCCAAGCGTGTCGTGGAATGCGAAGGAGGGTAAGTGGCTGATGGCTGTTTCGCTGCCGAAGGAACACAAGGTGCAGTTCTACTCATCGCCGAACCTAAAGGACTGGACTGCTGCCAGTGAGTTTGGGCCAGCAGGAGATGTTGCAGGCGATTGGGAGTGTCCGGACTTGCTGCGGATCCCACCGGCGGATGGTAAGGGTGAGGGCGTGTGGGCCTTGAAGGTGGGGCTCAACCCTGGTGCGCCGCAAGGGGGTTCAGGAGAGCAGTATTTTCTGGGGAGCTTCGATGGGAAGACGTTCAAAGTAATCAGTGCACCGGGGGCGCATGGCTGGACGAACTATGGGAAGGACGACTACTGCGCGATTAGTTATAACGGCATTCCAAGTGAAGAAAAGCCCGTTTTGATTGGGTGGATGAGTAACTGGCAGTATGCGGCTAAGTTGCCGACGTCTCCGTGGCGGGGGCAGATGAGCCTGCCACGACGCCTTTCGCTGGTGCACGACGGCGCAGGTTTGTCATTGAAGCAAGAGCCGGTTGTCGCGCCTCTGCAGACAGATCGTAAGTCCATTACAGCGGCTGCGGACGCCGCTTCCCCTGCCCGCACTATTACTACGCAACAAAGTCCGTATGAGTTGGATTTAGCTTTCTCGAGTCACCCGGGGCAGATATTCGGGTTGCGTTTGTATTCGGACGACGCGCACTGGACGGAGATCGGTTTTGATCGAAGGCAGGGGGAGTTCTATATCGACCGGACGAAGGCAAGCCAGGCTGTGGCGGCGGAGTTCCCTGCGCGGACTGCGGCTCCGCTGATGCCCGCTCGGCCGTTCGATCTGAAGCTGATCGTGGATGGTTCTTCGGTGGAGGCTTATGTTCAGGGGGGCACGATTGCGATGACTGACCTGGTTTATCCGGTCTCGCCGAAGAGCCGCGTTGAACTGTTTTCGTCGGGCGGGGGCAAGGTGGATGTGACGGGGCAGAGTTGGTCTCTGCGGTCTGTGTGGAGCGGCCGTTGAGATGTGATCTCGACGCGGACAGTGCATCAGCCGTTCGTGAGGCTGTTCCTGCGGAGTACACATGCGCGGACTGCGGCTCGAGAGCTAAAGTCTGTCACTCCGCTTTAGTTCAGCCAATTGAGCGAGCACGTACACCAGTGCTACCACCATAAAAGCGATGAAGAACAAGGCTATGTAGCGATGGTTCCTGGTCAGCGGAAGCACGACGCTGCCCATGATTGCAATAAGTGCGGCTATGACGACAATCTTTTTACGTTGCGCACTTATCGGTTTACCCACGAGAAATCTCCATCTTGTTGTGGCTCCAGTTCCGGAATATCCGATTGTTACATGTTCGGGCGTGCTCAAACGGAGTGTGACGCCGTGGTGCTTCCTACGGGCGTCCAGGGCGCGAATGCATTGTTTACACCATGCAAGGTTGGCTCCAATCCTGGAAGGTGGCGCAGGAGGACTGAGCTCATCGTATTGTCGCGAATCCAATCCATACCCGCCTTGCTGTAGACCTCTTCCGTGAAGTCGGACGGTGAAGAACCGGTCGCTGTTCAGCCGTCGTGACGCCATGAGCACGAAGATGCGGAAGGCCGTGTCGCTGAAGCCGAAGCCTTTGGGCGGGGTCTCCGCGAACAGGCCGACGATTAGGTCGACGCGATCGATGTCGCCCTCATAGACGCGGCGGATCTCTTCGCGCCATGTGGGGTTGTCGGTCAGATCCTCAAATGTGCGCACCGGCCGCATGTGCAGCATCTCGCGAAACTTCGTGTATCGCGGCACGCCTAGTTCGCGGCAGCGCATGATGTCGTGCGCGGCCAGGTCGATCAAGACGCCGTCCGGCCGTGTGAACTGCTGCAGCGCTCGCGGGTAGTTGTGCAGCGTGACCGCACCTGGATGCATCAGTCCGAAGGAATAGAAAAGATCGGTCATTGTCGACTGTCATCGCAGATGTTCTGCGCGCTGTCGCCGGCGATTGCCTGGAAGCCGATCTGCTGCATCTGGCGGCCGTCGTTGCGCCGACCAGAACGTGATGTCGTCGGGGATGAGCGGGTGCATGCGATAGACCGCGACGAACTCCTCCGTGAGGGTGTATGGCACGCCGAAGTGGTCGGTTGCGGAGCCGGGAATGCCGCTGATGAGCTCGCTTCCGCTCAGCCGTCCGAAGAGGTTCTTGATGTGCTCGCCGGCCAGGCCCCACCAGTTTGCGCGCATGGCGATCTGCAGTGCCGGATGGCCGAGGATCGCGGTCGTCCACTCAACGGTATGGATCTTCGCCATCAGCGCTGCATTGACCAGCCGCGCATGTTCGAAGAGTTCGTCGTCATTCCACTCTGGATAGGCAGCTTTGAGCGCGTCGCAGATCGCGTTGTGTTCGAGCGTGAAGAGCGTGAACAGCATCTCCAGGCCGACCCACCAGCCTGCCAGCGCGGCGCTCTGCATTTGCACCAGGGCCTCAGCGTCGGGGTGGACGAGATGATCCTTGCCGAGCTTGATCTTGCCGTCCACGCCGGATCGCGCATTGTTCCTGTACGCACGCTGCTTCCGTAGAGCTGCGAGCCATCCCACCAGTGCGTTTCGGTGTTGATGTGGGTTGGCGGGTTGCCCGCTTCGGCGGCGGTGCGGGTGGGATCGGGCATCACGCGCAACACCTTCATCTCCGGTTGCGGCCAGGGATCGTTCTCGGCCAGCGGAATCATCCACGGATCGTCTTTCACGGCCTGGCCGTGGCTGAACCAGTCGCGGATCTGGAACTGCAGCCAGCTTGCGGCAAGCAGGTTCAGTGTCGTGGCGGGGGTGAAGGTGCTGCGGGTCATCAACTCGCGGCTCACGACGCGCGGGCTGGGAGTCATGATTGCCGGGCATGGCCTCCTGCGACGTCATCGGAAGCGGTGCGTTGCGGCCGAAGCGCGTGCCTGCGCTGCCCATGAACGGGCACTTCAGGTCGTTCGATGTGCCATCGGGCGTGCGCCAAAGTCCACGTTTCGGTGCGACGGCAGCGGGTTCTGCTGCGTGACTGCGAGCAGACCGGTGTCGTACAGGTTTTTCGCGCGCAGGGTGTTACGAACGCCGACGAGGTCGATCAAGCCGCCCAGGGTGGGCAGACTGGACCAGCCTCTCTGCTGGTCCACGGTGGTGCAGGCGGTGTTGAAGAGGTCGACGAGAGCGCGTTTGACTGCTGGGCGGCGAAGGATTTTTAGTAACAGAGCGGCGGCTCCGAGCCCGGCTCCAATGCATATAACGATTTTCAACGGTTTGCTAGCCACGGAATCACCTCGTGCGGTTTATGCGGCGCAATCCTAGTCGCAGGAAGTCAATCCTAGCGTTGCGATCGCGATCATTTGTGTGTCTGTCAGGCCCGAAACGCTGGCTGTACGTGTGTGAGGCGGCCGATGGTTCCTTTGAAGGTTCAGCGTGGATCGACGAGGTTCATCGCAAGCATTGCGAGAGCCGTGATGCTTGGGATGAAGAAGTAGCCTCCGCCCCGCAGTTCTACGAAGTTCGGTAACGCGGTGCAGAATAGCGGCGGGTTTGCAGGCGAGGTGTCCCCTTGGATGCCGAAGCGTTCTCCGGGTTCGTGGTGGGCCATGAGGAGGTCCTTTTCGTTGCCGAGTTTGGCATCGTTTCCGTAGGAGATCCACTGCTGCTGGACAAACTCGAACTGCCGGGAGAGGCTGGCGTTGAGCGCCATGAAGACGATGCCGCGGTCGATTGCGTCGAGGGCTTCGGTGTTCTTGCCTTCGACGGTGTCCTCTGGTGGCGCGGGCGGACCGTACGGCAGACCACGCCGGGAGATGCGCCGGCGATGAATGAGCCGGCCCTGAAAGCCGAAGGCATCGCGCGGATTCACGCGGCGGATATGTGCGCCGAGCGGGCATTTTGATGCCGTCAGGATCGTCGCCGTACAGGAAGTCGGTGCTGCGATGAGGATCGTGCACGATGCCTTGGTCCATCGATCGGGCGAGAGCTCGACCGGGGTGCCGTCGCGCCAGCGGCCGATGAACTTGGAGGCGAGCTTCTCTTTTGCGTAGTGGTCTCCGGCACCGTAACGAGCAGCCCAATGATTCGAGAAAGTCGCGGAACGTTCCGACGCGTTGCTGCAGCTTGCGATAGACCATGAAGGTACCATTTGCAGCGAATAGCGTGAGGTATGGGGGCGACAGGAAGTTCTCCGGCTTCGTCCGCGTAGCCGAGCAGCAGCTCGCCGGTGGCGAGCGGCAGCCAGGTCTTGCCGTCGGCGGAGAGCTTGCCCTGGCCGGGCTGAGTCTTGCGGCAGACGCCGAGATAGTCCGGATTGCCGAAGCCGTCGGTATAGCCGAAGTGCTCCTCGGTGGTTATCTTGCCACCTTTTTGTAAGGCTGCAGCATCCTGTGTGCCAAGGAGGAGAGCGCCGTTTGTGCTGTCGAGTAGCGCCTTGATGGACTGGAATTGTGCTTCGAGAGATTCGGGGGTGACGGCGTTGACCGCGAGCCAGACGTGTACGTTGTCTTCCTGCCACAGGCTTTCCCAGTGCTCTGGAGCGTTTGCTCCGGTATCGCCTAGTATGCCGGCCCGGGCTTTCATGCCGAGTTGGAATTCGACGGGAAAGCTGACGAGGGTGGCGAGCGGAAGACCGAGCGCAACAAAGCCTGGATGAGTGAAGGCTATGTTGACGGTGCTTTGCGGCTTTCTGTCCCAAAGCTGTCCGGTGGTGATTCGTGGAAGAAGCTCGGCCAGCAAAGCCCGTGCGCGCTCGGGAGCGGTGAAACGCAGAAAGCAATAGCGGGCGAACGGCATGTTGTAACCGCGGACCACAAAGCCCTGGATGTCGCTGGCGTTTAGCTTACTCATTGCGACCTCCTGTTTTGAGTTCGCGTCGGAACCCGTGCGCAGCGGGCCGGGGTGGAGGAACGCTTGCGAGCCGGTCAATGAAGACATTGAAGTCGCGCTGTAAGTCCTCGGCGCTGCAGCCCTGGTGGGTGGCGATGAAGGCGGCTACTGTGCGCTGGGTCTGCAGGGCTGAAAGAGTCTGCATCACGGACTTGTCATTTACAGGAGCGAAATAAAAGGTGGTTTCGATCTCGCAGCGTTGCATGTAGCTGAGGAACGCGGAGAGGTCTCGTGGTGCCGGGATACCCGGTGCAGTGCCGCCAGATGTCGTTGAGCTGGTCGGGAATGTGCTGGGCGAGGGCTGTGAGGTAGGAGTCGCGGTCGCCGTCGCAGTTGCACTCCATCACGAGGTACTTGGAATGAAGGTGCTCCTCGCAGGAGGGCATGCCGACGTAAATGACGTCATCGAGCACAACGAGACGCGCGAGATGAGTGCCGGGCGCGGTGGCGAAGGGACCGTCTGCGCCGGTCGATAGCTTCGACAAGTGGTCACGGATTTGGAGATCGTGCGAAGGGACGGCGGTGTCGTCGTTGATGATCGGACAAAGGAGTGTCAGACCATAGACACTGCCGCTTTGGCTGGGCATGAGCGAACCTCGAAGAGATCAGAAGACTTCCGGGGCCGTGCCTGTGGAGCCGAGATGGGCCTGAACGTCGAGCACAAATTGTTGGTACGCGGAGCGAAATTGTTCGGGAGAGACGCGCTTTGCCTGCTGGCTGAGCGTATCGAGCTTTGCTTGCACGATGTGCGCCGATTGCACGTCGTTGATGGTGGCTTCCGGATACGCGGAGAAGAAATAATCCGTGTCGAATTGGACGCCATTGATGTAACTCTTGAAGGGTGTGACGGGCACGGAACCTGGGAACTTTTCACTCCAGCGCCAGATAAGATTAAGTCCGCGGCTAAGGACGGCTGAGAAGGCGTCGATGTATTGATTCCAGGTTCCGTTGAAATTGCTGAAGAATAGTAAGTAGTCGTACTGCAGGTCTTCCTGTTTTTGAGTTCCCCCGAGATGTGGAAAGGCGTCGCGCGGAACGATTACCCAGCGCGCGAACTGGATGAAGTGGAGATTGATCAGGTCGGTCTGTAGCGACCTAACATGTTCCAGAACGAAGAAGAAGGCCCGGAGGATCCAGGTCTTCCATGGCTTCATGGGCGTGATTACATTCATCGCGTAGACCTTGCCGTTGATGTTGGCCATATCGCCTCGATGGAGCTTTTTTTCGTGAAGTCGGAGTAGCCGCTGCGGGCGGAATGGCCCAATTCCACTGGCGATACGGAGCAAGTACAGCCTTATTCCCGGATGCAGGGTGTAAGCATCTACTTGTGGGCCCGCAGTGTCAACAATCTTCTTGTGGCTGTGTTCGGCGGGATAAGCAGTAGTCGCTACTTCACGACGCTGGACACTTCCGATTGCGAGGAGCGGCTTCGGCATTTGCGGGGGCTGTCCTGCTGCGCGGGGCTTCACTCCAGGGACCTGCGCTGGCGTTCGGCTTCGGCAAAGGTGAGAGGGAGGTACTCGCCCTGTGCGGCGACCGCCTGCTGGCCTTCGCGGCTGAGGATGTAGAGCAGGAACTCGCGGATGCGCGGCGGGATGGGTGTGCCGGGCGGGCGGTTGAGCTGGAAGAAGATGCTGCGGGTGAGCGGGTAGGTGCGGTTGCGGACGCGTCGCTTCGGCGCAGTCGATGAAGGGTCCCGAGGGCGACGAGGACAGTGCGAGGGCTTTGACGCCGGGCTTGCCGTCCGCGTGCGCGAGTCCGGCCCATGCGATGCCGTAGCGGTCGTGGGAGAGGTCGTCCATCATCTGGTCGGTGGTGCCGGAGTGCGCCGTGGCTTGCTTGGCTGAGGTTTCGACGTACTGGCGCAGGTTGGGGTTCCA
This sequence comes from uncultured Acidobacteriaceae bacterium, assembly GCA_963791875.1. Classification (GTDB taxonomy): domain Bacteria; phylum Acidobacteriota; class Terriglobia; order Terriglobales; family Acidobacteriaceae; genus Edaphobacter. Next base: position 242,549 of record CAWBUI010000011.1, on the reverse strand, counting down.
CTTGGTGCCGCCGTGGAAGACGGCGAGCTCGAAGAAGTTCGACATGCCGGTGGGTGCGTAGCCGTAGGTCTGGATGGGCTTGTCGGCCCACTCGCCGGTGAGGCCGAGCTGGCCCCAGGTGCGGATGTTTTCGGACGCGGGGCGCGCGAGGCCGGCGACCCATTTGTAGCCGCTAGTAGCCGCCGGTGCGCTCGGCACCGAAGATGTCGTCGAGCTGCTTCATGGTGAGGTGGGTGAGCGGGTTGTCCTTGTTGACGAAGATGACCTGCGCCCAGGTGCGGCCGAGGGCCTTGTAGGAGCCGGTGGCGACGGTGACCTGGAAGGGGCCGTCGTTGCCGAAGACCTCGGCGAAGGAGAGGAATTCGGTCAGGACGGGTTCGCGGCCGTTGGGGGCGAGGTCGGAGGCGCCGGCTTCGAGCGCGCCGATGGCGGCATCCCCGCTGAGGAGCGAGTCCTGGAAGGTGATGCCGGGATGGAAGCGTCGGAAGCCTTTCTCCCATGCGGCGAGCAGGCCGGCGAATGCGCTGCCGTTGTTGCGGATGACGCCGCTGACCTGCGCGGCGGGATGTAGGGCGGGAGGTCGCGTGCGGAGGTCGTGGGAGCGGCCTGGCCGAGCAGGGACGCGGGCACGGCGAAGCAGGCAGAGCGCCAGCATGGCAAGAGACGCTGCAGCACGAGAAGCGTCCTTTCGCAGGAGCGGCTGGATGCGCGTTAGAAGATGATCTTGACCGCGAACTGGAGCTGGCGGGAGCTGGTCGCGGTGGGGGCGGTGAGGACACCGCCGCTGGAGAGCGGAGCGAGTGAACCGTTGTAGAGCTGCTGGTTGTTGTTGTTGGGCGGCGTGAAGTTGGTGTGGTTCAGGACGTTGAAGAGTTCTGCGCGGAGCTGGAGATTGAAGCCTTCAGAGATCTTTCTGACGGAGTTGTTTTTGAACAGCGACGTGTCGAGCTCCGCGAGGCCGGGACCGGTGATGACGTTGCGGCTGGCGTTGCCGAAGCAGAAAGGGGTTCGGCGTGGCGCCGCCGGGCACGGGAAGCAGGCGGTGTTCACGTACTTGAGGCCGTTGGTGCGGTAGTTGTGATTGACGGAGTCGCAGGTGGGGATGCGGTCCGGGTAGTCCCATGGGTCGGTTCCGCCCTTGCCAAGCGGGTCGCCGCCGATGAGCGGGGTGAAGGGGGTGCCGGTGCTCTGCTTGTAGATCCCGCCGAGTTGCCAGCCGTTGCGGGCGAGTGCGAGGAGGTCGTTGCCGCCCTTGCGATCGGGCAGGGTGTAGATGGTGCTGAGGACGAAGATCTTGCCGATGTCGAAGTCGGAGCGGCCGTAGCTGAGGGAGGTGTCGTACCAGTCGAGCGAGGGGACGGAGTTGCCGAAGGAGTCTCCGGCGATGGTGGCGGAGTTGTTGTCGAGGCTTTTGCCCCAGGTAAAGGCGGCATTGGTGGTGAGGCCGAAGCGGTTGCGGATGGAGACGTCGGACTCGAGTGCGTTGTAGCGCGACTTGGCCATCCACCAGAGCGCGCGGATGGTTCCGGCGTTGGGGTTGACGACGGTGCCTCCGGCGCTGGGCCAGAGATAGCCCTGCGGGCGTCTTCGTGGGGAGCACGATGTTTGCGTCTTCCACGCGGTACGGTAGGTGGACGCCGCGAGAGCCGGCGTAGCTGACGGAGAAGGTGAGTTCGCGGGCCAGCTCGTGCTGGACGGTGAGGTTCCATTGTGAGACGTAGTTGCGCTTGGGGTGAGGCTGGATGTAGGCCTGTCCGAGCGCACTGGCCTTGGTGCCGAGGGCGCCTGCGACGTAGGCAGGGCTCGGCGCCGAGCTTGACGTTGGGATCGGTGGTGGAGCCGATCTCGAAGTATGGCGCGCTGAGGACGGAGAGTATCTCGAACTGGTACAGCAGCGGAAGGACGTCGTAGAGGCCGTAGCCGCCGCGGACCGAAGTCTTGTGATTCGGCGAAGGGATCCCAGGCGAAGCCGACGCGCGGCTCGAAGTTCCTGAGGGTGGGGTTGTCGAAGTAGGGATCGCCGAGGTGCGGTGAGGCGTCGGTGATGTTTCTGAGGGCGGAGAGCTTACCCGCGACTTCGGTGGGCACGCTGCTCATCTCGTAGCGCACGCCGAGGTTGACGGTGAGGTTGGACCTGGCGTGCCAATCGTCCTGCAGATAGACGCCCGCGAGGAACTGGCGGAGGTTACGCGGGCTGAGTGTGCTGGCGATTCCGGCCTGCAGGATGCGGGGCTTGTTGGCGATGAAGTTGGCAATGTTGGCAAAGTTGAACAGGCCGTTGGGATTGCTGAGGGCGACGATGTTGTTCTGGAGGCGCTCGAAGGCGACGCCGAACTTGAGGGTATGGCGACCGCGGGTGAGGAAGGCATCGTCGTAGCCCTGGAAGGTGGTGAAGCGGAAGAGGTAGGAGGGCGAGGAGCCGACGCCGCCGACGACGCGACTGATGCCGGGGATGTTGACCCCGGGGGCGGTACGGCCGGCGATGATGGCGAGGGAGGTGTCGGATGCGAGCGGATTGAGTGCGGCAACGCCGATGTTGTTGGCGACGTTCTGGCGGTTGAGGCCGAAGCGTGCGGAGTTCGACGAAGCTGGAGTTGAAGACGTGGTCTTCTTCGAGGATGAGGTTCTGGCGGCGAGTCTTCGAGGAGTCGAGGGTGAGGTTCTGGGCGTCGCCGAGGGTGAACGGCGTGTTGTCGAAGAGGTAGGTGCCGAAGACGCTGTCTTTCGCGGAGAGCTTGTGGTCGATGCGGACGGTGAAGAAGTTTTCGGTGGCGACCTCCTGGCGGATGAAGTTGTATTGGGCGATGTCGCCCGTGGTGGTGGTGTTCTGGTTGGCGACGGGAAAGAGGCCGATGTACTTCTGCACGGCGGGGTCTGTGACCCGGGCGCGGGCAGCGTCCGAGAGGACGTTGGCGGTGGCGGTGTTGGAGAGGTTCTGGCGGATGGCTTCGAAGTCGCCGAAGAAGAAGGTGTGCTGCTTCCAGATGGGGCCGCCCGCGGAGGCGCCGTACTGGTAGCGGCTGAACGGCGGCGGCGTGGATCCGGTGTCGAAGTAGTTTCTGGCGTCGAGCGCGCTGTTGCGGAAGAAGCTGTATGCCGCGCCGTGGACCCGGTTGGTTCCGCTGCGCGTGATGGCGTTGATGACGCCGCCGGAGGTCTTGCCGTACTCGGCGGAGAAGTTGCTGGTGAGGACGGAGAACTCGGCGATGGCGTCTACGCCGAGGTTGATGCCGATGACGGAGCCGGGACCGCTGTTGGCGTAGTCGTTGATGCTGATGCCGTCGAGGCGGTAGTTGTTTTGCGAGGGCCGTCCTCCGGAGATGGAGATCTGGGCGCCGAAGCCGCGGTTGCCGCGGCCTGCGCCCTGGTCGAAGGCGACCTGGGTGGAGACGCCGGCGACGCCGGGCTGCAGGGCGGCGAGATCGGTCCAACTGCGGCCGTTGAGGGGAAGATCGCGGATGACCGGACCGGAGACGACAGCTCCGAGGGTGGAAGAGGCGAGTTCGATGGCAGGCGGGGCATCGACTACCTCGACCCGCTGATTGACAGAGCCGATGCTGAGAGCGAAGGGGAGGGTGAGGACGTCGCCGACCTGGAGGGTAAGGCGCGTGGCCATGGGTGCAAAGCCGGTAGCGACAACGGTGACGTCGTAGTCGCCGGGAAGCAGGTTTGGAGCGGTATAAATGCCATCCTGATTGCTTAGTACATCGCGGCTCACGCCGGTGGCGGTGTTGGTGAGGTCGATTCGTGCGTTGGGGACGATCGAGCCAGAGGGGTCTGTGATGGTGCCGGAGATTGTTCCGCCTGCGACCTGCGCAGAAAGGACAGCGGGGCTGATAAGAAGGCCTGCGACGAGGATGGCGCGCCAGAATGGGTTCGGGTTCACGTACGACCTCCAGGAAGAGCGGGCTCTCAAAAGAACTTGGTGCCGCCGAAAGGTCCGTTGCTGCTTGCGCGTGCTGGGCCGGCGCGGAGGTGAGAACGGGTGTCCGGAGGTTTTGTTGACCCACACAGTTACGGCTTCACAAGTAAAGGACGCATGAAGTGCGAGTTAAAAAGGGTTTACGCATGGAGCGAGTTTTTGTGGTGTAGTCGGAGGAACTTTCGAAACGGGCGGTGGAACGATGCAGGATCGCGGCACACGGATTGCTCGGGGGTGGGCGGGGGTTGCGATGCTGCTGGTTTGTGGGGTGCCGTTCGCTGAGGCCCAGGTAACCAGTGCGCCGGCCGGAGGTAGCGGGGGGACGATCCGGATTTCGGGTGCGGGATTAGGGCCCGGCGGGCAGAGTCCTCTAGTGGGAATGCTGTTGCGGCTTGAGGCGGACTATGCGACAGACCACCCGGGGGCTCGCTTTGTGCATGCTCTGAATGGGAACAGCTCGGCGCTGGGCGCCGTGTATGTCGGCGCGGCGGATGTGGCGCTGATGGATCGTGAGCCATCTTTCATTGAGCTCGATGGATATCAACAGGCGATTACGGGGCAGAAGCCGTTTCGGGAGGCGGTGATGCGCGGCGGAGTGTCCGTTGCGGGGCATAGCTCTCCGCTGGTGGTGCTGGTAAACCGGGCGAATCCGGTGGATGCGGTGAGTCTGGCGCAGCTTGCGGGGGTGTTTGGAGCGAAGGGTGGAGAAGGAGATGCCGGTGTGGTGTGGGGGAATCTTGGAGGCCGCGGAGCATGGGCCACGAGGCGGGTGGCGCTTTACGGATTTGGAGTAGACACGGACGCGGCAACGCTGTTCCGCACTGCGGCGATGGATGGAAGCCGGAGTTGGAGGTGCGAATTCCAACAGGCGACCGGGGGCACCGAGGCGGAGGCGGCGCGAAGAATAGCGGAGCGGGTGGCGGCAGATCCGAATGCGATTGCGTTCACGACGTTGGACGCGGTGGTGCCGGGCACGAAGGCCCTGGGGATTCGTATGGCCGATGGCGGGCTCGTTCGTGCGACGCCGGAGATGATTGCGAGCGGCAGATATCCATTCGGCAGAACAGTGCTGGCGTTGGCGCGGGCTGGGAGAGACGGGGCACCGGAGGATTCGGTGCGGAGCTTTCTTGTGTACCTGGTGAGTGCGCGCGCTGCGGCTGTTATGGCGGCCCAGGGAGAGTATCTGCCGCTACCGGAGACGCTGTTGCGTGAGGAGAGAGAGGCAGTGCGATGAGCATGGGGCTAATACGTGGGGCGTGGCTTTTTGCGCTTGGAATAGCTGCGGGCTGCGTGCTCGCAGCGGGGGCGCAGGGTACAGGTTCGGTGCCCGGCGTTACGGCGGTGGAGGCTAATCGCGAGTTGGATGGGCTGGCTCCGTATGTGGCCAGAGTGCAGGTTTCGGGCGTGATTCGCAACTTTGGGAACAACTATATTCCCGCGCTGATGAAGGTCTGGGAGAACGGGTTCCAGCGGGTGCAGCCGGGCATCCGGTTCGAAACCAGGCTGCCGGGAACAGAGGCGGCGATGGCCGGACTCTACGGAGGCACGGCGGACCTGGCGTTCATCGGCAGAGAGAGCTACCCGTCGGAGATCGCCGCGTTCACGGAGACTATGGGGTATGCGCCGCTGGAGATCGAGATCAGCTCGGGCAGTTTTGCGACCCCGCATAAGACGTTCGCGCTGATGATCTTTGTGCATAAGGACAATCCTCTTGCCAAGCTGAGCCTCGAGGAGGCGGCGCGAGTGTTCGGCTGCTTGGGCACGCCTGTTACGGAGTGGGGCCAGCTTGGGCTGAAGGGAGAGTGGGAGCATCGGCCCGTCCACCGGTATGGGTACACCCTCGAAACAGGGATGGCGCAGTACTTTCAGCGAACAGTGCTCGGCGGTACGGATCGGTGGGCGGGGAATCTGCGCGAGTTCGACAATGGTCACGAGGCGAACGGCGAGGTGATTAACGCGAGGGGTGTACGTGCTGAATGCGCTGGCGAAAGACCCGGACGGGATTGCGTATGCCAACGTTCTTTATGCGGGACCGAACGTGAAGGCTCTTGCGCTGTCGAAAACAGCAGGTGACGACATTGGGTATTGGCCGCCTACCCGGGAGAACGCCTTTCTCCGGCGTTACCCGTTGACGCGGTTCACTACGCTTGCTTTGAATCGCGTTCCCGGCCAGCCGGTCGATCCGAAGCTGAAGGAGTTTATCGAATACATTTTGAGCCGCGATGGCATGAAGGCGGTGCTCGATGACGGAGCGTATCTGCCGCTGAACGTTGCGCAGGCGATCAAGGAACGGGCCAAGCTGCAGTGAGCATTCCCGGCGGGATAGACCTGATGGCACGTCTGTGGTCTGCGTGAGAGCCTCTGGAAGGGTGGAGACGGGGAGCTACCCATCTCCAGAGCGGCTCGAACCAAAGAGCCTGGTCTTGTCGCCCGAAAAAGCCCCTGGCACCCGCTGATGGGAGGTCTTTCGAGTCTGCGTATTCGCAGCGCTCATCACGCCAGGCTCCGATCCTTAGGGCCGCAGCGACCCGCTGTTTCGGGGTACGCAAAGGTGAGTTGGCAACTCTTGATTTCATTTGGTGGCGGTGGGCAGAATCGAACTGCCGACCTACGGGTTATGAGTCCGTCGCTCTAACCATCTGAGCTACACCGCCGGGTGTATGGAGGGGGAGCCGCTTGCGGGACGCTCGCAGCCGTTTGCGATGGCAGAGCGCGCCCGTTCGGGCCAGTTCCGATGATACGTTTGCGGTTCGGCCGGGTCAAACGCTGCGCGCGCTGGGAGAGGAGAGCCACGACTACGTTGGCGCCTCGGAGCTACCCTGTACCGACGAGATTGCCTGACGCTATACTGCTCTGCCTATGCGAAATGTGCTGATGGCGTGTGTGTTGGCGTCCGGGTCCGTGGCGGGCGCGCAGTCCTTGTTGGTGGTGAACCAAGGCGATGCGACGGTAAGCGTGGTCGATGTGAGCCACTCGGGCGGAGGTGAGGCCCGACAGGTGAGCGCAATTCCTGAGCAGACGGGCGCGGTGCATGGACATGAGGCTGCCGTGTCGGCGGATGGGAAGACGGCGTATCTGCCGATCTATGGGAGCTCCGGCGTGGGCAAGCCGGGGACGGATGGGCACGAGATGCTGATCCTGGACCTCCCTTCGCACAGTATCGCTGGCCGGCTGGACTTCGGGCACGGGGTGCGGCCGCATCTGCCAGTGCTCGATCCGGTGAGCGGGATGTTGTATGTGACGACCGAAATGGACCAGACGGTGACGATCGTCGATCCGAAGACGCGGAAGATTGTGGGGACGATTCCTACTGGGCAGGCGCAGTCGCATATGCTGGCGCTCTCGCACGACGGCAAGCGGGGGTATACGGCAAACGTGGGGCCCGGAACCGTGTCGGTGCTGGACATCCCGGGGCGGAAGACGGTGACGGTGATCCCGGTCGCAAAGACAGTGCAGCGGATTTCGATCTCGAACGATGACAAGCTGGTGTTTACGTCCGATTACGATACACCGCGGCTGGTTGTGATCGAAGCGGCCACGAACGCAGTGAAGACGAGGGTAGAGCTGCCAGGGCTCGGGTATGGGTCGGCGTCGACGCCCGACGGGAAGTTCCTGCTGATTGCGATTCCACAACAGAAGCTGGTGGCGGTGGTAGATCTGGCGGCGATGAAGGTGGTGCGGACGGTGGATGTGCCGGCGCTGCCGCAGGAGGTGCTGATTGCGCCGGGCGGCGGAACCGCATATGTCTCGTGCAATACGAGCGGCAAGGTGGCGGCTATCGATCTGAAGGACTGGACGGTGCGGCAGGTGATCGCTGCGGGGCCGGGGGCGGACGGGTTGGCCTGGGCACGCTAGGTTGGCGTTAGTCTGACTGCATGAGTTTGCGAGTGCTTGGGGTAATACCGGCGCGGCTGGCCTCCACGCGGCTGCCGCAGAAGCTGCTGCGCGAGATAGCGGGACGGCCGCTGTTGGCGTGGGTTGTAGATGCCGCGCGGGCGTGCACGCAGCTCGATCACGTGGTGGTTGCTGCGGACTCGGAAGAGATTGCGGAGCTATGCCGGCGGATCGAGGTCGATGTGGTCCTGACGTCGCCGACTCTGCCGAGCGGAACGGACAGGATGCATGCGATAGCTGCGTTGGCCGACTACGACGACTTCGACGTGTATTTGAATATCCAGGGGGATGAGCCGTTTCTGCGGCCGGAGCACATAGCGGGGCTGCTGCGGCCGTTTGATCGGGCGGAGGTCGAGGTGACCACCCTGAAGGTGGCGTGTACGGCCGAGAACGTAGGGAATCCAAATGCGGTGAAGGTGGTAACCGCGGCGGATGGGCGGGCGCTGTATTTCTCGCGGGCGACGATTCCATATAACCGCGATGCGGCGCTGGGGGTAGGGTCTTTAGCGGATGGGCCGAGCTACTGGAAGCACATTGGGCTGTACGCGTATCGCAGGGCGGCGTTGAAGCGGTTCCCTTCCCTGCCGGCAAGCGGCTTGGAGCGGGCGGAGCGGCTGGAGCAGCTTCGGCTGCTGGAGAACGGTGTGCAGTTGTATGTGGAGGCTACGGAATACGACACCGTAGGTGTGGATACGGAGTCGGACCTTTGCGTGGCGGATGGAATGTTGCGGGCGCGGGGGTAAGAGGCAGGTCCTTCGCGGCCCTCAGGGTGGCAATTCTTTGCAGCTTGGGCCCCGAGTGCGGTACTTGCTTCGGGGTCGATGGAAGCTTCAGGGGGCGGGCGGGAAGCGGAGGCTCAGACCGGTCGCGGTTCCGGTGACTTCGAGGTGTTCGAGCGAGGCCAGGCGCCAGGTGGCCTCCTGGAGCTGCGCGGCAGTGTGGGTACCGAGCACAGCCAGAACGCGCGACCCAGCGGCGAGGCCCGCGCCTACGCCGGAGGGGGCGTCTTCGACGACGATGCAGTCTGCGGGGGTGAGACCGAGCAGTTCGGCGCCGCGACGGTAGGGCTCGGGGTCGGGCTTGCCGCGGGTGACCATGTCACCGGAGATGAGGCGTTCGGGGACAGGCAGGCCGGCAGCCTTGAGACGCATCACGAGGAGGCGGCTGGTGGCGGAGGTGACGATAGCCCAGCGATTCGGCGGGAGACCTTCGAGGAGGGGTTTGACGCCGGGGAGGACTGCGAGATCTTCGATGTCGGCTATCTCGAGGTCTTCGATCTCGCGGAGACCTTTGGCGACTCGGGGTTCGATCCCATTCGGGCTTGAGGATGCGGATGATGTCGATGGCGCGGGTGCCGTGGGGGACCGTCGAACGCGTCGGGGTTAGGGACATGGTTGAGCTCGCACCACTGACGCCAGCAGCGGTTGACAGCGCCGATGGAGGAGACGAGGACGCCGTCCATGTCGAAGAGGAGGCCGCTGGTTCCGACAGTGAGTGGGGTCATAGGGGAGAGACGGGTCCTTCGCTGGGGTCAGGATGACAGTGTTGATGCGTTGGGGTCACGGGTGCGTTCCGGCGAGGACGAACTCTTTGGCAGCAGCGAGGATTTCGTGGACCGAGTCAACGGAGCAGCTTTCGCAGTAGACGCGGAGCAGGGGTTCGGTGCCGGAGGCGCGGAGCAGGAGCCAGGTTTCGGCGGGGTTTGGGTTGGCGGCGCAGGCGGGATTCGTCAAGAAAGAACTTGATGCCGTCCATGGTCTCTACGCGCAGGACTTCGCAGGCCGGCCATCTTGCCGCCGGGCTGGATCTCGCGGGCGCGGCGGATGGCGGACTGCTTGAGGTCTTCGTTGATGTGCATGTCGATGCGGCCGTACTGGTGCTCGCCGAACTCGGCCTGCAGCGCGGCGACGAGCTGGCCGAGGGTCTTCTTCTCGTCGGCCATGACGTTGGCGATCAGCAGGGAGTTGAGCAGGCCGTCGCGCTCGGGAAGGTGGCGGCTGATGCCCATGCCGCCGGACTCTTCGCCGCCGATCAGGATCTCTTTCTGAAGCATGAGTTCGGCAGACGTACTTGAAGCCGATGCCGTGCTCGTTGAGCTTGCGGCCGTACTTGGCGGCGATGCGGTCGACCATCTTGGTGGTGTTGAAGGCGCGGGTGATGTCGCCGGGCCAGCCCTTGCGTTCGAGCAGCCACCAGAGTGAGGAGCGCGAGGATCTTGTGGGCGTCGACGACGTTGCCGTGCTCGTCGACGGCGCCGATGCGGTCGGCGTCGCCGTCGGTGATGAGGCCGGCGTCGCAGTGTTCGCGCGACGACGGCTTCCTGGGCGGCCTTGATGTGGGGGAGGATGGGCTCGGGGTTGATGCCGGGGAAGGCGGGGTTGATCTCGCTGCGGATCTCGACGAAGGGGATCTGCGCGCGGGAGAAGATGCCGGCGAGGACTGCCGCGGCCGGCGCCGTACATGGAGTCGATGAGGAAGCGGTAGCCGGAGGCGCGGATCGCATCGAGGTCGACGAAGCCTGGCGATGGCGGCGATGTAGGGCGGGTTGAAGTCGACCTCTTCGATAGGGGCGGGAGTAGGCGGCGTCGGGGAGTTCGGCTGGCCGAGATAGCTCTCGATAGAGGACATGATGGACGGGTAGGCCGGAGCCGCCGTAGCTGGCCTTGTACTTGACGCCGTTCCACTGCGGCGGGATTGTGGCTGGAGGTGATCATGACGCCGCCGGCGGCGTCGCGTTCGCGAACGGCGAAGTGAGAGCGCGGGCGTGGGCGTGACTGCGGTGGCGAGGGCCACGGGGATGCCCGCCTGGCTCAGTACTTCGGCGACGACGCGGGCGAAGGATTGGGAGGCGAAGCGGGTGTCCCAGCCGATGCAGACGCCGCGGGGAGCGTCTTCGTGGTGGAGGACGTAGTGGGCGATGGCGCGCGCCGCGACGCGGACGTTGGCGTAGGTGAAGTCGTCGGCGATGATGCCTCGCCAGCCGTCGGTGCCGAACTTGACGGCCTGGGTGTTTCGTTCATGCGCGCGGATCCTTGTGGAGCTTCCGTGATCTGGTGGACCAGTATGTCAGGTGAGTGATTCGTTGCCGGTCCGCTTGAGGTCGCTGGACGACCTTGCCGACGTCCTGGGAGCGGTCGCGGCGGGTGATGAGGAGGCAATCGCCGGTTTCGACGACGACGAGATCGTCAGACGCCGACGAGCGCGACGACCTTGCCGGGAGCGTAGACGTAGTTGCGTTCGGCGTCGATCAAGGCAGTTGGCCGGGCACGGCCGGGTCGACGATGTTGTGCGGTCTGGCCGTCGGTCGAGGTGCTCGTGGAGGGAGGCCCAGGAGCCGAGGTCGTTCCAGACGAAGTCCGCGGGGAGGCAGAAGATTTCGGAGGCGGCTTCGCCTTTTGCGGAGCGGGGTTCGAGGACGGCGTAGTCGATGGAGATGTTTTCGCACTGCGGGTACAGCTCGGCGAAGACCTGCTCGAAGGCGGGCGTGCCGTGGGCGGCGGCGATGGCTTCGAGGAGCATGAGCCATGTCGGGGGCGTGCTCGCGGATGGCGTTGACCAAGGTGCGTGCGGTCCAGAGGAAGATGCCGCCGTTCCAGACGTAGTTGCCGGAGGCGACGAACTGCTCGGCGGTGGGCAAGTCGGGCTTCTCGGTGAAGCGGCGTACGCGGCAGAGCGGGTATTGACTGCGGGTTGGACTCGCTCCCGCGGAAGGTTTCGCCGAGCTCGATGTAGCCGTAGCCTGTCTCGGGGCGGGTGGGGGGGACGCCGAGGACGACGATGCGTTCGCCGGCGGCGGCGAGGCGATGCCGGCGCGGAGGACCTCGGCGAAACGGGCCGGGTCGCCGACGACGTGATCGGAGGGAAAGATGCCGAGGACGGTGTCAGGTGCGGTGCGGGCGAGCAGAAAGGCCGCGAGCGCGCAGGCGGGGGCGGTGTTGCGGGCGGCGGGCTCGCTGAGGATGTTGGCCGGCGGGCACGGTCGGGAAGCTGCCCGGCGATGGTGGATTCGAGCAGAGCGTTGGTGATGACCCAGACGTCCTCAGGCGCGGCGAGGGGCAGGAGCCGGTCGAGCGTCTGCTGGATCATGGTGCGTTCGCCGTCGAGCGCGAGCACCTGCTTGGCGCGGCTGCGCCGGCTGCGCGGCCAGAAGCGGGTGCCGCTGCCGCCGGCAAGAATGACTGGAGCGAACCGCGGCTCCGTAGTGCCCAGAATCGAACTCATTAGATTTCAGCTTATAGCACCACAGATCAATTCCAAATAGCACTACAGATGCATGAAGGGCTGGCCGTCCGCAGGGTCCTGATTCGTGTCGCAATAGTCTCGGGTCCCTTCGGAACGCCCGCGCGCGGCGATACGGAAGCGGGTTGACCTGATCGCGCATCCGGGTTCGGCGGTGAACAGGTCAGGCGGTCAGCCGTGCGAGGAACTCCCGCATGCGCTTGACCCCTTCGTCGACTACGTCGGGGGAGACGGCGTAGGAGAGGCGGATGTGGTCGGAGGTGCCGAAGGGCTCGCCGGGGACGACGACGACGTGGGCTTCGGTCAGCAGGCGGGAGGCCATGTCGGAGGCCGTTTTGATGCCGCCCTTGCCGAAGAAGGCGCTGACGTTCGGGTAGACATAGAAGGCGCCCTGCGGCACGGTGCAGGTGATGCCGGGGATGGTCTCGAAGCCGGCGAGGATCTGGTCGCGGAGCTTGAGGTAGTCGGCGCGCATGTCGGCGACGCACTGCTGCGAGCCGGTGAGCGCGGCGATGGAGGCCTGCTGGACCATGCTGGCGGTGTTCGAGGTGGACTGCGACTGCAGCTTGCTCATGGCGGCGATGATGGGCTTGGGGCCGAGGGCGAAGCCGGCGCGCCAGCCGGTCATGGCGTAGGTCTTCGAGAGCGAGCCGAGGATGACGATGTGCTCTTTGCAGTCGGTGAAGGAGCCGCCGGAGACGATCGCGCCGGTGAAGGTGAGGTAGACGTAGCACTCGTCGAGCAGCACGTAGATGCCGCGCGCGTGGGCGAGGCGGACGATGGCTTCGAGGTCGGTCGGGGAGACGACCGCGCCGGAAGGATTGGACGGCGTGTTGAGGATGATGGCCTTGGTCCTGGGGGTGATCGCGCGCTCGATCATCTGCGCGGTGACGCGGAAGTTCTCGTCTTCGCGGGATTCGACGTAGACGGGGACGCCGCCGGCGTACTGGATGATGTCCTTGAAGGAGACCCAGTAGGGGACGGGGAGGATGACCTCGTCGCCGTGGTCGACCAGTACCTGGATGGCGTTGAAGAGGGCGAGCTTGCCGCCGGTGGTGAAGACGCACTCTTCGACGGTGTAGTTCGGAGCCGAAGTCGGCGGTGTGGCGCTCGACGATGGCTTTGCGGACTTCGGGGATGCCGGCGACGGCGGTGTAGCGGGTGAAGTTGTTCTCGATGGCCTGGATGGCGGCGTCTTTGATGTGGCGGGGCGTGGGGAAGTGCGGCTCGCCGGCGCCGAAGTCGGCGAGGTCGATGCCCTGGGCCTTCATCTTGAGCGCCTCGGCGGTGATGGCCATGGTCGCGGAGACTTCGATGCGGTTGATGCGGTCGGTGAGGAGCTTTGTGGCGGTTGCGCTCATGAGTCTAGTTTGGCAGATGTAGGCCGGGGAAGGAAGGGACGGAGGCGGGAGTTCAAGGGCGTGTGCCCAGCGTGTTGTTCTTGACGCCCACTGAGAGCGGGGTGACCACCGGGGCAGCGGCGCCGACCATTTCGCCGAGATAAAACGAGTAGGACGTGCCACTCGCGTAGTTAGAGTTCACCCAAACGTCGCCGGAGCCATCGACCGCGACGCTGCTTGGGGAACGAAGGTAGCCCTGGTAGCCGGCTCCGGCGCGGGGATCGGGATTCGTTGACGGCGCGAGTTGCACTCCGCTGTTCGACAACTCGACTACGCCACCATACCCGGAAGAAACATTCTGCGCTGGAAGCCAGACGTTGCCGTCGCCGTCGACTGCAACGTCTCTGATCTGTGCGTTGGGGACGTAGAAAGAGGAAGTCGCGCCATTGGTGAGGGTGATTTTATAGATCGGGGAGAGTTGGCCGACCGCCCAGGCGTTTCCCTGGCTGTCCAACGCAACTGACTCGCCCACAGTAGCGTAGTTGCCGGGGAATGACGCCGTGATGGTGCCAGAGGTGGAAAGCACCTGAAGCGCTGCCGACGCTCCCACGATCACAGAACCGTTCGGCGCCAGTGCGATACCCGCGGGATTGTACGAGGACGTTGAGCCAGCGCTGAATCCTGCGGACGGAGAAAGCAGGGTTCCTGCGGGGCTTAGCTCGACGATAATTTGTTGTCGTGCGTGGGTGATCCAGAGGTCGCCGACTGCGTCGATCGCGACGCCGGCCTCATCCTCCAGGTTGAAGCCGGTGAAACCAGGAAGAGCGCCTCCCGAGAAGCCGCCTTGTGGAGAGAGCATCGCACCGGAGTTTGTAAGCTCGAACACACCCGTCCCGGCTGCTGTCCAGACGTTCCCCAGAGGGTCGATGGCAATCGGCTTCCCAGAAACGGGTAAGTTGTATGCGTTTCCCTGGTGGACATCAAAGCCGCCGACTGGAGAAAGGGGAGATCCGGCGCTAGACAGCTTCGTGACCTGAGCAGCAGCGTTGAAGGTCCATATGCTTCCCTGACCGTCTACAGCGATGCCTTGCGAGCTTGCGATCCCTCCACCGTGGAAGATCAGAAAAATCGAGAGGTCATTCGAGTAGCCGTTCGAGGGCGTGAATACCAGGGCTTGTCCAGCTGCGTTGTAGAGGGCAGGGACGTTCGATCCAGGGTGGTGGGCGATATTGATCGCGGCGGTGGCGGTATTGGTGGGAGGGAGTCCGGATGAGGTTCCGGTGGAAGTAGTGATCGAAAAGAGCGGGGAGCAGGAGTTGGCGACGCTGACGCAACTGGCAAGGACATTCGCGAGGGTGTTGATGGTCGACTGGGGGACGGTCCCGTTCCCGGCGGGGGTGGTGGTGAGTGCGCCGCCGGTGGAGAGGTTGACGAGGTTGCCGGCGTTGGCGAAGGCGTTGGCTACGCCAGTCTGGGCGAGGGCGGTGCCGGAGCTTGCAATGTGGGTGGCGTCGGTAGCAAAACCGGCGAGGGCGTAGGCGGCGGCCACCGTGGTGACTTCGTTGATGTGCGCGTAGATGGCAGGGGTGGAGCCTGCGGGGCACGGTCCGATGACGGCGAGCATGCCGATGGCGGAGTTCGGCCCGAAGCCCGCGTCACCTCCCTGCACGTACAGGTAGAGCTGAGTGCCTCCGGTGCAGGCGTAGTCTCCGGTGAGGCTGAAGGTGCCGTCGGCGGCAGTGAGGACGTAGGCGCCGATGGAGTCGGAGTGGGTTGTTTGCGCGGCGTTCAGCAGGGAGACGGATGCTTGCCCATAGCCTGTTGTTCCGGCGGAGAAGAGGTAGACGTGCGCGCCGGAGATGGGGCCGGAGCTTGTGACGACGCCAGCGATGCCCACGGCTGAAGCGATGAAATAGGAGGCGCTCGCGACCGCGCTGGCGGTGTAGCCCGTCGCGAGGGTTACGGCCTTGATGGTTTCGGAGGCGCTCACGGAGATGGCGCTGGTGTAGAGGGAGGACGAAGCAGACGGCGTGCTGCCGTCTGTTGTGAAGTAGATACGCGCGCCGGGGGTGGAGCTGGAGAGAGTGAGTGACTGCGCGGAGGTGTAGGCCCCGGCCGCCAGCGAGAAGGCTGGTGTGGCTGCAGGCAGGTTGATCGTGTATTGCGCGCTGACGGCAGGGCTGGCGCTGTAGCCCGGGGCGATGGAGATGGCGGACAGGGTCTCGGAGGCGTTTACCGTGAGGGGCGCGGTATAGAGGGTAGACGATGTGCTCGGGATCGTTCCGTCCGTGGTGTAGTAGATCGTGGCCGAAGGAGTGGCGCTTGTAATCGTGACGGTTTGCGCCGCGTGTGATCTGCCACCGAAGTTATAGCTATCTCTGCGCTGTGCCTACTGCCTAGGGAGCGCGCGGCAAAGGAATCCCGGGTGTGGCAGACTAGCCCGGTTGACCGCCCTTGGCGCGGAGGCGTTGCATGACGAGGTCTGGGACGAGGGCGCTGACGTCTCCGCCGAGATTGAAGACGCCTTTGATCAGGCGAGAGCTGACATAGGTGTACTTTTCGGCTGGGAGCATGAAGAGCGTTTCGAGCTCGGGGTCGAGCTTGCGATTCATCATGGCCATCTGGAATTCGTACTCGTAGTCGGAGATGGCACGGATGCCGCGGAGGACGGCACGGGCTCCCTGGGCCCGCGCAAAATCGACGAGCAGTCCGTCAAACGTGGCGACGGCAACGTTGGGCAGATGGGCCACGGCCCGGGTGATCATCTCGGCGCGTTCGGGCACGGTGAAGAGCGGCTCGCCCTTCTCGACATTGCGCAGGATAGCCACGACCAGACGGTCGACGATCTTGGCACCGCGTGCGATCAGGTCCAGGTGGCCGTTGGTGAGCGGATCGAAGGTGCCGGGATAGATCGCAGTGACGGGCTGCATAGAAGTAAAGAGTACGGCATCCTGTGGTTTGCGTTGAGTATAAGCGGCTGATGGCAAGCCAGTTCGGGCTGTGATCGAGGACATTTGTAGACTTTTGGAGAAAGGGTCCCGTCTGTTGAGCTAGCCGCCTGAGTATGGAGGCGAGGCACCTGGAGGACCATGACGCCGCACAACATCCAGAGATTCCCTTCGGTGCTTGCGCTTGAAGCCAAGGCACGCAGTACGCCGCTCGACGATCTTGATTCGGTTGTTGCGCTCTATGAATCGCGGGTCCATCGCTTTCTCCTGGCGACACTGCGGGACACGGACGCCGCCCAGACGCTAACCCAGGAGACCTTTCTGCGGGCGTGGACGGCGCGGGAGAGTTTCCGTTCCGACTGCGCCGTATCGACCTGGCTGCTGCGCATTGCGTTGAACCTGGCTCGCGACCATACCCGCACCGAGCGCTTTCGCTTCTGGAAGCGGGTGCATGCCAGCGCGGTCGATGTATCGGATGTAGCGGCCAGCCTTGCGGCGCGCGAAGGCACGCCCGAGTCCAGCCTGCTGGCGCGCGAGCAGGTAGCCCACATGTGGGAGACGGTGGGACGGCTTTCGATGCGGCAGCGCAGCATTTTTGTGCTGCGCTTCGTGGAGGAGCTTGAGATTTCCGAGATCGCCGCGGCCACCGGCCTGCAGGTCCCCACGGTGAAGAGTCATCTGTACCGCGCGCTGGCCATGGTGCGTGCGAACCATACCCAGGCAGCGCGCGCCAACCGTACGCCTGCAGCAAAGGAGCCACGATGATTTCCGAGACGCCGTTTGATGCAGGACCACATCTGAGCACGGAGCAGATGGGTGAGCTTCTGGACGAACGCACCGCAGCTTCGGCAGAGCAGTCTGTTGCGCGCGCGCACCTCCACGCATGCAGCCTGTGTGCCGCTGAAGTTCGCGGTCTCCGCGAGGCACTGAGTCTGTTCAGGAAGACGACCGTTGCCTACGCGGACGAACGCCTGGCACACGTGCACAGACCTGTCTTCACACCGATCCGGGAACGGGCAACGATCTCTTTGCCGCTGCTTTGGACCGCTGCCGGAGTGATGCTGTTCGCAAGCCTCCTGCCCATGGAACTCCACCGCCCGGGGACGCCGCACGTCCAGCCGAGGCCAACCTCTCCCCTTCCTAAGGTCGAATCGGATGAGGCCTTGATGGATGACGTCAATCGGGAGCTAAGCGCCGGCCTCCCTGCGTCGATGCAGCCGCTGGCGAACCCGACGAGCACCGATTTTTCTTCCTCTGACGGGAAGAACTCAACGACAAGGAAAAACTAGCTATGAACTCCAACGTGACGGTACGTTTCGCTGCATTTATTTTTCTGACATGGGTCGCGACGGTGAGCCTTGCCCGAGGGCAGGCGCCTGCTCCGCCAAGTCCGTCGGACGCTCCCCCGGCATCCCCGACCCAGCCCGCTGCCCCCATCGAGCGCCAGGCTCCAATTGCCCCGGCGGTCCCTACGCCGCCTCGGTTGTTCGGCCCACGCCCACTTCTGCGGCTGCCCATGCCGATGCACGAACGCGGACTCCACACCGAGATGAGTGACGGGATGCACGAAACCATGGGGGCCGGCCTTCGAATTGTGCCGCCGGGGATTTGGTGGCGTGACCCGAACGTGGTGCAGCAGCTATCGCTTACCCCGGAGCAGACGAAGAAGATGGATGGCATCTTTCAGCAGAGCCGGCTGCAACTAATCGACCTTCGCGCAAACATCGAGCGGCAGAATGCGATCCTCGATCCCATGCTGAACGCAAACCCGATCGAGCAGGCCAAGACGCTGGCACAGATCGACAAGGTAGCGCAGGCGCGGGCGGAGCTCGAAAAGGCAGACGCCAAGATGCTGCTCGGCATCCGGGGCGTGTTGACGCCGGACCAATGGACGAAGCTGCAGAACCGGGGCGAGAGGGGACGGTTGGGAATGACGCCCGGCATGGGCCGGATGATGAGACCAGACGGGCAAGGGCCGCGGCCTCCACATGCGGCTGGTGCGCCTGGTGGCTCGCCCGATCCCGTCGCGCCTAAGGCTCAACCCTAAAGAGCTTTGAGGTGAGCGGAACTCAAAGATAGTGTCGAGTCAGTATGACTCCTGAGTATGATGGGTTCGCGATCCAACCAGTCATCTGTTCAGGAGTCAACCTCGATGTCCACCTCTGTCCCACCGAGTCCGGTCGGTCTGCGTCCTATCGCACCCGTCGCTACACCTGTCGCTGCTGCGATCACCCGCACCGCCAATCCTGGCCCGCTTGGTCTTGCGGGTTTCGGACTCACCACGGTGGTTCTTAGCGCAATCAACGCGGGTCTGCTGCCTGCTTCGGCGGTACCCGCTGTCGTGCCGCTGGCGTTTGCATACGGCGGGATCGCTCAGATTATCGCGGGCATCCTGGAAGCTCGGCTGGGCAATACGTTCGGCATGGTCGCGTTTACGTCCTACGGGCTGTTCTGGTGGTGGTTCGCATTTTTGCAGTGGACTGTCGGAGCAGGGTGGCTGAAGGCTCCGCCTCCAGTCGCCGGGGGGACCGTACTGCTGCTGTGGGGCGTCTTTACGTTTCTCATGTGGATCGTGTCGTTTCGGCTAAGCAAGGCGGTGTGGAGCATCTTTCTGCTGCTGTTCCTCACGTTTTTTTTGCTGGCATGGGGAGACTTCGGGTACTCCATCGGCTCCATCACATGCGGACGCGTAGGTGGGTATCTTGGCCTCCTCACCGGGCTGGACGCCTTATTGGTTGCGTTTCTCGAAGTGCTGAACGCGACAGCCGGACGAACCGTCGTCGCTTTGGGGGATCCCATCATCAAGTAACGTCGCAGCCGGTTCTAGATCATCAGAATCGCGAGTGCCTCTCCGCCCATCGAACGGGCAGGAGGTTTGATGTGAGCGAACCCGTGTCCTTATCCAGGAGAGCTGGCGGAAGGTCTCCTGTAGGCGGAGAGGTGCTGCTGTACGACGGCGAATGCGGCTTCTGTCAGCGTACGGTGCGGTGGTTGCTACGGCGTGATTTGCGCGCCACCCTCTGGTTCGCACCCCAGCAACTTCCCGCCGCGGCGGCAGCCCTGGCGCGGCATGGGGTTGCGGCGGAGACACTGAACGCGGCCGTACTGATCTCTAGCTTCGACGCTCCGGGGGAGCGAATCACGGTGGGAGCCGATGCAGTTCTCAAGGCAGTGGGTCTACTTGGTGGACCGTGGGAAGTTCTGGCGTGGTTTGCACGGCTGGTGCCGCGGGTGGTACGCGACACCGTTTACCGCCTGATTGCCCGGAACCGGCTCAGACTGTTTCCCGCGGCCATGCAGTGCGATCTGCCCACACCCAACGAGCGGCGGCAGTTCCTGGCTTCATAGTTTCTACCGCAGGCTAACCGTCCGGGAGGCACCGAGAGCCGTTTGAGAGAGTTGCGGCCGGCCTGGAGTCGCTGGGGCTGACAGCAGTGCAGCATGTGCGGCCGCAAGCAATGTTCCAGTTGGAGTGTCTTGGCTGAGCTCCCACACCATGAAGCCGCCGAGTTGTTCCCGGCCGACCAGGTTTGCTTTACTTCGGATTGAAGTCGGATCTTCGTAGGTCCAGAACGAGTCGCCATCAAAGAGCCAGGCCGCCTGGGAGACCGGGTCGCGGTACACCACACGCGCCGGGGGGCTCGGGGGAGTGGCTGCGGTGACCGGCGGGGCAGGTTGCGCTGCGGGCCGTTCCGAAACCGCTGGTGACTCGAGATTGGAGCCGTTGAGCATGCCCGCGAAGAAGCTGTACGGGCGATCTCCGCGAACAGGTCGGCCTTCCTGCCGGAAGCCGTGGTTTACGTCGGGAACGCTGTGCCAGCCGTAGCCATAGAATGGGAGGCCGACGAGCAGCTTCGCGGCGGGAATGCCCGCGCCGATCCACGCGTTTACGCTGCGTTCGACCGACCATTCATCCGGCGACGATGAGGTGAGCGGCGCTATAAAGCCGGTGGTTGCACTCCAGGGACCGTTGAAGTCGTAGGTCATCAAGCCAGCGCGATCGACAAGGCGGCCCAGGTGGTTGATGTCGGCAGTACCGTAGATGCCGGGGCTCGAGTCGAGGGCGACGGTGAGGAGCAGGCCGGGCCGGTACGCATCCATCTGGCGCCGGAACTCCTCGAGCAGAGGGATGTAATTCTGCGCGTCTATGCCGCGGGGATATTCCCAGTCGAGGTCGATGCCGTCGAACAGGTCGGGCGCGGAGATGCCGGGAGCGAGATTGCCGCGGAGGAAGAGGTCGACGCACGAGGCGACGAAGGCTGCTCGACGGTCGGGCTGCGCGTCGGCCGCGAAGTCTGAACCTCGGCCCTCCAGCGAGACGACGATCCGGAGGTGAGGGTTCAGGCGCTTGAGTTCCTGGAGCTGGTGGAAGTTGCCGCGAAGGATCTGCGCGTGCTGGTCGTCAGTACCGTCCACGCTCGTTTGCGCGGTGAAGATGTAGTTGAGATCAGCGCTCGGGTCGGCCACCGAACAGTGCCCGCCGGTCACGAACCCCTGGGCGTAATTCAGCTGGTCGAGCATCTTGGCCCCACCGCTGGCGACCAGACTCTTCACTGTGTACGGAGTGTCGTTGTACAGGCCCCACTGCGGGAAGTAGCCGACCAGGGCTCCCTGGTGGTGCGGTGGTGCTGGGCTGGGGGTCGCTGGCGCCTGCGCGGACAGGTTGGTTGGGGCGGCCACGGCAGCAAGCATGATGAGGTAGAGGTATCGCAGAGGAAGCCCAAGAAAGCTGAAAGTTGTTTTCCCCACGCCCGTTAGACGCCGGTGCTGAGCCCCAGGGTTCACTGCGTTTGATCCGCCCGAAGCTAGGCTCTTTGCTCTTCGGGCTGCTCAATGTTGTTATGACCCGGCTCGTCTTTTGCAGCTGGGGCGTCTTTGGTTGCCGGAGCTGGAAGTGCTTCGGCTTCGGCATCATTGCCCACGACGACCTGCCCGTACTCGAGCAGGGTGACCATGCCGACGCCGCCGCAGATGTTGCCGGCCACGGCGGGCAGGAACCAGGTTGGGAAGACGATCCACGGTGTCGCGCCGGTCAGGATGGCGGAGAAGACTTCGCCGGAGGATGCGATGCAGTGGGCGAAGTTGCCGAGGCCGACGACGAGGGTGAGCATCCAGATGAGCATGACGGAGCCGGTGATGGAGTGGGAGCCTGAGACCAGCCACGCGACGGTGGCGATGATCCAGCCGCCCATGACGCCGGACCAGAAGATCGGTGGCGGCAGGGTGGTGGATGCTGTCCACCCCGAGGTGCAGCGAGCGAGTGAACGGCTGCCGGCATGACGCCGCCGGTCGGCGTGGCGAGGGCAGCGAAGACCAGGGCGCCGAGGACGTTGGAGGGGAGGACGACGGCCCACAGGTTGAGTGTCTTCCAGAAGTGCTTCTTTTCGGCGAGGACCAGGGCTACGGGTAGAGTGTGTTCTCGGTGAAGAGCTGCGAGCGGCCGAGGATGACGGCGATGAAGCCCAGCGGATAGAAGAGCTTGGCGACGAACTGGATGGCGTTCGACGGCTCGGCACCGGCAGGAGTGAGGACGGCGATGGCGATCGCGTTGCCGAGGGCGGAGAGGCCCATGAAGATGCCGCCGGCGAGGCCGGAGATGGCGAGCGAGGTGCTCGAGCGGCCGAGCTCCTGGCGGGCGTTGTTGGCGACCTGCTCGTAGATGTCCTGGGCGCTGGGTCGCTCGAGGTGTTTCTGCTGCGCGGGCACGGCTTCGGGCTGCGGTTTGCGACGGCGGAACAGGATCGGGCGCATGGTGGTGAGATGCGCGGCCGTCCAATGTTGCCGGCGGTGCTACTCCCCCCCGGGGGATTGCCAGACGAATTTTGTTGATGCGGCTGGATTTAGCCGGACGGGAGTTACGCTTTGGTACATAGGTTCTGGAAGTGAGGCACGAGGTTCCGGCCTGCGCTACTACGGGCTGAAGCGGGTGCGCTGCCTTGCTCCCCTACTGGTTTAAGTTATAGCGGGATCGGGTGAAACTAAACGGCCAACTATTTTCGGGAATTTTCTCCTTTGGTTTGAGTAGTTTACGTGCTTCTTGGGGCGAACTGGGGCTTGACAGCTTTGGCGGTGCGGTGAGTAGACGGTGCCGTTCGGGGGACGTTCTGGCGGACGCAAGGGCAACTGCAACAATAAGGAAAAATACAGAGATCCTGGTCTTCGATCCAGAATGACGGCAGTAGGGGGCCCGGGGTTGAATGAGTAAACGGCGGGCGGGTTGATCTCAAGCGAGGCCGTGACTGTGACGCAGACCATCGCGGCGTCGGGTCGTCAGTAGGACGGGTTTGCGGCTGTCGACTTGATCTGGTGGACCACCTGGAGGACGGCTTCGACGGGGGTGCCGGGGACGATGCCGTGGCCGAGGTTGAAGATGTGGCCGGGGCGGTTGGCGGCCGCGGCGAGGATCTCGGCTACGCGGGCTTCGAGGACCTCTTCGGGGGCGAAGAGGGTGATGGGGTCGAGGTTGCCCTGGACGGCGGTGCGGTAGTTCGAGGGTGCGCCAGGCCTCGTCGAGCGGGGTGCGCCAGTCGAGGCCGAGGACGTCGGCGCCGGTTTCGCGCATGGCGGGAAGGAGGGTGGCGGTGTCGACGCCGAAGTAGATGACGGGGACGCCGAAGGCCTGGATGCGGCGGATGAGGTCGGTGGTGGGGGCGAGGACGTACTCGCGGTAGTCGGTGGGGGAGAGCGCGCCGGCCCAGGAGTCGAAGACCTGGATGACGTCGGCGCCGGCTTCGACCTGCTGCTGGGCGTAGTCGGCGAGGACGGTGACGAGCTTTTCCATCAGCAGGGGCCAGGCGGTGGAGTCGGGGTTTGACGATCCCACCCATGACGATGAGGCTGTCATGGATGGGGCACCCGGGCCTTGTGGGCTGGTGAGATCTTCGGGGGCAGAGGTGAAAGAAGCAGGTCCTTCGCTTTGCTCAGGATGACAATCTACTCCGCCCCGTTCGCTCTGCTGAGGATGACAGTTTGTACGGGACGCGCGGAGGCGGAGGCGTACATCAGCTTTTTGGTTTCGATGTAGTTGCGGGAGCTGCCGCCTTCGATCATGTAGCTGGCGAGGGTGAAGGGCGCTCCGCAGAAGCCGATGATGCCGAGCTGGTCGGGCGTGGGGTGCAGGGTTTCGGTGCGGGGGCGGGTGCGGAAGTGGGCGGCGACTTTTTCGATGGCCTGGGCGACGTAGCTGAGGTCGTCGGTGCGGTCGGTGCGCAGGGCCCGGACCTGGTCGAGGGTGCGGATGGGGGTGTGCGACGACGGGGCCTTCGTCGGCGACGAACTCGAAGTCGAGGCCCATGGGGGTGAAGGGGAGCAGGAGGTCGGCGAAGATGATGGCGGCGTCGACGCCGAGGCGTTCAGCGGCGGTGATGGTGACTTCGGCGGCGATGTCGGGGGTGCGGCAGATTTCGAGGAGGGAGTGGTGGCGGCGGACGGCCATGTACTCCGGCATGTAGCGGCCGGCCTGGCGGAGGAACCAGACGGGGGTGCGGTCTGTGGGGCGGCGCAGGCAGGACGAAACGAACCGGCTGCCGCACGTTCCGGCAGCCGTTTTGTACAAGTTTACCGCGGGGTCGTCCGCAGTCTGTGCCGCTGTGGTCACCGCTCGCTTGTGCCCGGCGAGGTCAGCGCCTGGAGTCCCTGCCCGATTTTGCCCATCGGACTGGGGTCCAACCAACGGCTCAGCTTGTTTGCGTTCGGACACAGGCGACGATGCGGGGGGTGTCTGGCTCAAAGTGGCAGGTTCTCCAGCTTTTGAGCGTAGCATCGTTGGCGATCCGGAACGCGAATCCTGGGGCCGGTTCAGTTCCTGGGGAACGGTCCGGTGAGTGCTGCCTTGGGGGTGTTAGTGGACGTCGCTTCCGCCGCCGAGAATGGTGTAGGAGATGCCGATGGAGACGCCGACGGGGGTGAGGTTGTGGGGCTTGTAGCTCCAGGTCTGCTGGAGGAATTCGGCGCGGACTTTGAGGTTTCTGCGGACGGGGAAGTCGGCGCCGGCGCCAAAGGCGTAGACGAAGTCTGACTCGGAGGGGCGGGTTGTGAAGTTGTAGGCGTAGCTGATGGTGCCGAAGCCCGCGAGGGCGGTCATAAAGGGATGCGCGCCGAACATCGGGGCGGACTGGAAGACGAGCCCGCCAAGCATAGCGCGCTCTGAGACGGTGTTGCCGCTGGCGCCGGTCATGCGGAGTTCGAGTCCGGGAGCGAGCCTACCAGGGGCGTTGCGGTTGTAGTCGACGCCTCCGGAGTACCCGAAGTTGTTCTTAGGGCCGTAGTCCGGGTTGACGACCATAAGCGTGCCGAAGGCATTGACTTCAGCGGCACGGGTCGCGGTCGGGTTCGCCTGGGCGGACGCTATGCCGGTCGCGGCGAGAGACAGGCCAAGCAGCGCGGCGGCGTTTGTGGTCAATCGATTGAGTCGGTTCCGCATAAGAAAGACACCTCAGAGGCAATGTGTGGGCGGCGCGGTATGCGGTAGTCAGTACCGGGCCGTGCCACTTCTCTTCTGTGAGTACTTTCTTCGTTTGCAACGGAATTGTTTATCCCCTGTTGGCTAGTTGGTGTACAACTTTCGGCTGGGTGCAGCGGGGCTGTCGAAATGGGACGCCTGTGCAGATTGGACCAGGTTGGGGCTGGTAAGTGTTGAGGAGTAAAGTTTTGCGGCGCCGGTGAAGGGCATACGCGGGCTACACCGGGCGGAGTCGGCACTCCGGTGAGCGAGTTTTCCACCGCGAAGGCGCAGGCGCGCTCGGGTCGCGGCGGGCAGAGCAGGAGTATGCAGGGGCTTATGGTTCGAGGCGAAGGGAAAATTCTTCGATGACCGGGTTGGTAAGGACCTGGCGCGCAATGTGTTCGACTTCCGACTGGGCTCGGGCGGGGTCGGCTGCGAGGGCGTCGTCCAGGGTGAGGAGGAAGTACTTTCCCTGGCGGACATCGGCGATACCCTGGAAGTCCATGCGGCGGAGGGCTCCGGCGACGGTCTGACCCTGGGGATCGAGGACAGAGCGTTTGAGTGTGACGTAGACGTGGGCCTTCATGGTGGGTTGATTATACGTGCGGCTGCGATCCTATAGACTTGGGGCAGGGCAGCCGATATACGGCCTGGGCGCGACTCTGGGCGACGGGCTGCTCCTGTGCAAGGCCAATCCAACTACCAGGAGACGCGGGTTGAGCCGTCTCCGGATAAGACATGCGACGCGATGACGAACTACCTGGAACTGCCAGTCGGGGCGGGAAGCCCTGAAGTGATCAATGTTGTGATCGAAATCCCGCTGGAGGGGATCAACAAGTACGAGTACGACAAGGAGCTGCATGTGTTCCGGCTGGATCGGAACCTGTACTCGCCGGTGCACTACCCGGGGGATTACGGGTTTATTCCGAGCACGCTGGCGGGGGATGGCGATCCGCTGGATGCGCTGGTGCTGGTGGACGCGCCGAGCTTCCCTGGCTGCGTGATGGAGGTGCGGCCGATTGGGCTGCTGGAGATGATGGACCAGGGTCTGCCGGATGAGAAGCTGCTTTGCGTGGGCAAGGGAAATCCGCGCTACAAGGATGTGTGGAATGTTTCGGAGATTTATCCGCACATGCTGAAGGAGATTACGCACTTCTTCTCGATCTACAAGGATCTTGAGGGGAAGCGGGTCGAGGTGAAGGGCTGGCAGGACGCGTCGTATGCGCGGGCGAAGGTCCTGGAGTCGCAGCAGCGGTTTGTGGAGAACAAGAAGAATCCGGAGCCGAAGCCTCAGCCGAAGTAGTGTGGGCGAAGCAGGTTTGATCGTTCGAGATACAAGGGCCGCATCGCCGGGGATCCTTTTGGGATCCGAGTACGATGCGGCCCTTGCGTCCTCTGCGGGTGGGTAAAGGGCGGTTATTGGAAGGTGACGATCGTGGTGGGTCCCTGGCCTACGCCGCCGGTGACGACGGAGGGGTATGCGGCCGAGGCCATGCTGATGGTGACGGTTTTTCCAGAGGCCGGATAGGCGGACGGTGCCGTGTAGAGGCCGGTGTTGGTGATGGTTCCGATGGTGGCGTTGCCGCCTACGATGGGGAGACCGCCGGGCGCGGTGACGGACCAGACCTGAGACTGCGACGGGATCTGCGTGGTGGTGCCCGGCGCGGTGTAGTAGCCGCTTAGGCCGGTGACGAAGCCGGAGAACTGGAACTTGCCTCCGAGTGGCAGGGAGAGGCTAGTGTTCGGGGTGGTCCCGACGATTACGCCGGAGGGTACGGCGTTGCTTTCGGTGTTGAAGGTCTGGGTCTGGCTGACGACGTTGGCGGGGTTGTTCGGGTCGGCGGGGACACTCACGACGACCTCGGTTTCGCCCTGCTGGATGCCGAGCGACTGCGCCTGGGCGAGCGTGGCTCCGGTGTAGATCGGGATGTCGCGGGGGGAGCAGTAGTAGTTCTGGCTGCCAGTGGTGGAGGAGAGGGTGCCAACGTTGACGGAGGGCAGGGTGGGCGCGTAGCTGGTTCCGCTGGGCGGGGCCGGCACGGTCGGGGTGGGGGTGGGATAGATCGTCCAGGTTAGGTTTGCCGGGGCGTTGGTGACGGTGGCGGTGAGTTCGACACAGCTTCCCGAGGACTGGTATCCGGTTGGGAGGCGGATGGCGCCGGGGGGGCCAATGAGGTCACCGGCCTGGAGCGGCTGGGGGACAAGCGTGAAGATGTTGCTGGTTCCGGTGAGGCAGACGCCGGAGCAGATGGGGTTGAACGACAGCTTGATGGTGACGTTCTTGTAGCTGTAACCCGAGGGGCCGGCGCAACTGATCAAGGCAGAAGTGGAGGCTATGGCCGCGAACGCGAGAATCCTGCTGCTGAGTTTCATCTGGGGAATCCTTTGTAATCCGGAACGTGAAAAAGCATACCGAAAAGGTTTGGTTCACGGAAGTGCTTTTTCTTACCCCGGAGGGAGTGCGCGTTGCGGCGTACCTTGCGGGAACGATTTCTTTTGAGGAACACGACTCTACCATTGCGTGATGGCGATGCGCCAGAAGTTTGTTCCGGGCGGTGCGGGGCGGGCCGTTAGAAGAGGGTAATGATGGCGGATGCCGTTTTTGTGGGGTCGGCCTGGGAGATGACGGTCAGGGTGACGGTATTGCCGGTCATTGGGAGGGCTGAGGGAGCGGTGTAGATGCCCTGGGTGGAGATGGTTCCGGTGGTTGTGGAACCGCCGGTAACTCCGTTGACCTGGTAGGTGAGGGCGTTGTTGACGCTGCCGACAGCGTAGGCGGCGAAGTACTGGACCTGGCTGACAGAACTGCTGAGCGGGACGCGGACGGCGGAGGGAGAGAGGCCGACGGAGACGGTGGGGTAGGTGACGACCATGGTGACGGAATCGGTGCCGTTGGGGAGGCTGGTGCTGCTGGGAGGCGGGGCGACGCTGGCCTGAATGGTGACGGTTCCCTGGGTGAAGGCGGCAGGGACACCGGTGTAGATGGGGGGCTGGGCGGGGGCCGTGTAGGAGATGGAATTGGGCTTGCCGCTGACCGGGGCGAGCGTGCCCGGGCTGGAGGTGTTTGCGGCGTCGAGTACCGACCAGGTGGGCAGGCTGAGGTTATTGGTGACGCTGGCGTCCAGCACGATGGTGGAGCCGGCGGCGATAGAGGAGGGGCGCGGTGTGACGGTGACGCTGAGATAGATGAGGGGCGAAAAGACGCCCTTGGAGCAGGAGGATAACGCCAGGAGCGAGGAGAACGCGGCCAGGCGGAGTACGGTGCAAAGAGGTCTCATCTGGCGGCCTTCCGAGTGGGGCGGACGTGGGTTCAGGGCGCAGTGTATAGGCGCGTGGGTTTGACGTTACACCTGTCTCAGCGGACGCAGGGTACGCCGTTTCCGGGCTGAGGCAAGAGCTAGGCGGCAGGCAAGGTTGGGGCGGGCGGCGTCAGAGCGGCCTCCGACGAGGCCGGAGTGGTTGGGGGGGTGAGGTTGCGGGCCAGGAGCCAGACGAGAGGGCCGGCGGCGGCGATGAGGGCCGCAAAGACCAGCGCGGGGAGCGGGCCGACGTGCTCGTTGCGGGCGGCGTACAAGGCAAACGCGATGAGTAGGGTGGGGCCGATACCGCTGAAGATGGCCGTGGCGATGCCTCCGGGGATGCGGAAGGGGCGTGGGAGTGTGGGTTCGCGGATGCGGAGGACGACGAGGGCGAGGAACTCGAGCAGCAGGGCGGCGCCGTAGAGGACGAGGTCGATCGAGATAAGGCGTTCAAAGGAGAGGCGGAGGGCGAGGGCCCAGGCGAAGGCGCAGACGAGGATGGAGACCCAGGGGACGTTGGACCCGGCGCGAGTGGTGCGGGCGAGGACGCGCGGGAGGAGGCCGTCCATAGCGAGCGCGTAGGGGACGCGGGCGTAGGAGAGCATGAGGGCGTTGAACATGCCGGCGCCGTTGAGGGTTCCACCGAGCACTACGCCAAGCGCGAGGGCGGAGCCGAAGGCGGGGCCGAGGGGCAAACCGGCGATTCCCTGCCCTGTCGTTCCACCACCCGCAAGGGTGCGGGCGGCATCGGCCCAGGCGCCGGTGGAGAAGCGGTCGGCCGGGATGCCGGCGAGACCGACCGCGAGGAGGGGGAGGATGTAGGTGACCGCGACGAGCAGGGCGGAGAGCAGCATGGCGCGGGGGTAGTTGCGTTGCGGGTTTTCTACCTCCTGGGCGACGGTGGAGGCGTTGTCCCAGCCCATGTAGTTCCACAGGGTGACGGAGATGGCGGCGGCGAGAGAGGGTGCGGCGACCGGGGCTTTGAGGAGGGTGAAGGAACTGTTCAGGTTGCTGAAGATTCGAGGGAACCCACCCATCGCGGTGTGAATGGGGCACCCGAGGCATGTGGCGGCCACGGAGGTGGCGGGGGAGAAGGCAGCCCGATAGAGTCCCAGGGCGATCAGGACTGCGAAGGGGGCGAGCAGGATGGCGAAGATGACGACTGAGCCTTCTCCCACGGACTTGGCTCCGCGGAGATTCCAGGCGGCACAGAGGACGACGACGGCGAGTGCCCAGAGGGTGCCTCGCGGGCCGGCCGTCCAGGAGGGGGCGACGCGGGAGAGATAGAGGACGAAGGTGACGGGGTAGATGGCCATGTCGAAGATGGAGGCGGCGAGGGAGAGCCAGGCCTCTTGAAATCCCCAGAAGGGGCCGAGTGCGCGGCGGACCCAGCGGTAGTAGCCGCCTTCTTCCGGGAGGGCCGAGGCCAGTTCGCCGACCATGAGCGAGGTGGGGAGGCTCCAGATGATGGGAATAAAGAGGAGGAGCAGAAGGGCGCGGGCGTACCCGGCGTTGCCGATGATGTCTTCGAGGCCGTAGGGGCCTCCGGAGACCATGAAGTAGGTGGCCCCGATCAGGGGGATGAGGCGCATTTTGCTGGAGGTGCGCGTGGAGGTCGCAGGGTATGGCAACGCTCAAGCCTTTCGCGGGCGGATGGGGATGGAGAGAGTCTAGCGGACGGAGGGTGCGGGCTACACTCGAAGCGTATGCGGACGGGTGAACGACTACGAGCGCTGGTGGGTGCGCTGCACTGGCGGCGCGGGCTGCGGGCGGGGTTCGCGGTGGCCTCCGCCATGCTGGTGTGCCGGGCGTTGGGCAAGCCGATGGGGTGGGCGGCGCTGGGTGGATTTGAGGCCGTGCTGGTGGACAACGGTGGACCGTATCGGAGCCGGTTGAACACGGTGGCGGCGGTGCTGCTGGGTGGCGCGGCGTGTGGGATCGTGGGGTCTCTGATTCCGTCGGCTGCGAGTGCGGCGGGCGGACTTGTGGTGGCTGTGCTGGTGACGGCGGCGGTGTGCTTTGCGGTGACGTTTGCGCGGGTGGCGTCGCAGCCGATTGCGAGCACGTCGGTGATCATCCTGGTGCTGTATTTTGCGGGCTTTGGGAGTTCGGCGCGGACGGTGCATGGGGCGCTGGGCAATGTGCTCGCCTACGTGCTGGGCGGGGTGTGGGCGGCGGCGGTGAGCCTGGTGTTCTGGCCGGTGGATCCGTTCCGCCCGGCGCGGCTGGAGGTGGCAGGCGCGTATGAACTGCTGGCGCAGTATACGGCGGGTCTGCACGCCGCGGGGCACGAGGTGCATGACGACGATCATGCGGAATCGACTGGCTTCAAGCGCAAGGTGCGGGCGAAGCTGGAGTCGGGCCGGGTTGCGCTGGCTGCGACTCCGGCGCGGATGCCTGCGCGCACGGTGCGGGCTCGGAACCTGAGCGTGCTGCTGGAGACAGCAGACATGCTGTTCGCGGCGACGGTGCGACTGACGGAGCTGGCGGAGGGCGTGCAGCCTAGCGGGGAGCCAGGGGGGGAGGCAGGGGCGCTGGAGGATCTGGCGAACTGGTTGAGCGGCGCGGAGCGGGCGGTGGCGAGCGGATTGCGGGAGCGGCCGGCAGATGCGGGTGCGTCGTTCGGGCCGGAGGGGTCGCACCGGCTGGAGCAGATTACGTGGCGGGCGAAGGCGCTGGCGGCTCGGGCGGGGGGAGGTCCGCTTGAGGGGGCACGTGGCGCAGCGGTGGACGAGCACCTTGCGGCGGCGGAGCAGGAGGCGCTGGCAAACGTGGAGATTGCGTTTGAGGCGCTGCGTGCGGTGTGGTCGGGGGTGGACTCGGGCGCAGGGCGGGCGGCGGCGCATGCGGTGACGGTGGACGGCGGTGCCGAGGGGGGATGGTGGGATGCGGTGCGTCAGAACTGGACAGTGGAGTCCGTGATGATGCGGCATGCGCTGCGGATGGCGGTGGTGGGCGCGGTGGATGTGGTGTTGATGCGGACGGTGCGGGTGCCGCATGGGTTCTGGCTGGCGATGACGTCGATTATTGTGCTGCAGCCGTACAGCTCGGGCACGGTGCGGAAGAGCCTGCAGCGGGTGGGCGGCACGGTGGCGGGCGGGTTCCTGGCGGCCGGGCTTGCGGCGGTCATCCACAGCTATGCGGGGATGGTAGTGGTGATCACGGTGTGCTCGGTGCTTACGCTGGCGACGTATGCCGTGGACTACGGGTGGTACAGCTTTTTTCTTACGCCAACATTTGTGTTGATGTCGTTGCCGTACCTGCGGGACTGGCGGTACGCGGGCGTGCGGATTGTGACTACGCTGCTGGGCGCGGTGACGGCAGTTCTGGCGATGCGGCTGCTGTGGCCGCAGAGTCTTCGGGTGGAGCTGGGGCGGCTGCTGGCGCGCACGGCAGAGGCGGTAGCGGCGTATCTGCGGGCGGCGCTCGCGTACTGGGAGACGGCACCGGAGGGGAGGGCGCGCGCAGAGCGGGAGCTGCTGGCTCCGGCGCGGCGTGCGTGCGGACTAAGCAGCCAGGATGCGGAAGAGGCGCTGGATCGGGCGATGCAGGACCTGCTTCCGGCGGGCTTGGCGCGGGGCCGGCGGGACTCGCCGGTGAACGAAGGGGCGCTGACGTTTACGACGTATATCCGGCGGTTTACGCAGTGCCTGACGGTGCTGGCTTCCGCGGGACCGCCTGAGGCTGGGGCAGAGAGGCGAGTTCGCCTGCTGGTGCGGCGACTCGAGGCGGTGGCGCAGCGGCTTGTGGGGGCGGGTTCGGGCGAGACGGGCGCAGTTGGGGAGGGTGAGAATCCGGGGCCGCCGGTGTTTGATCCTGGAGCCAGCCTGGCAGAGCAGATGCTGGAGCGCATGGAGCGGCAGGCGGGGGTGTTGGAGCGCGCAGCGGCGGAGATTGGGGCAACGGCTTAGAGGGTTTTGCGGAGGTTGAAAACGGGTCGCCGGGTTGAATCTGCTGCGCGGTTTAGGCATGGAGGTGGCGGCGACTCGGGGTAATATTTACGATGACATGTCTTTAGCTGATTCTCTGTTTGGCAAGCCCCTGGCGACGAGCGAAGAACGCGCCGAGCATATCGGCGTAGCGGCCGGAATCCCGATCTTCGGGCTGGATGCGCTCACCTCGGCCGCGTACGGGCCTGAGACCGCTCTGGCGCTTCTTGATTCCGCTGGGCCTGGTGGGGATTCAGTACATTGTTCCGATCATCACGGCGATTTTGTGCCTGCTGGTGATCGTGTACTTCAGCTATCGCCAGACGATCGCAGCGTATCCGGGCGGCGGCGGTTCGTACACGGTGGCGACGGAGAACCTGGGCGACGGGTCCGGGTCTGCTGGCTGCGGCGGCGCTGATGATCGACTACATCCTGACCGCGGCGGTGGGCATCTCGGCGGGCGTAGAGGCGGTGGTTTCGGATCAGCAGTGGCTGCTGCCGCATACGCTTGGCTTGTGCCTGCTAATCCTTGCGGTGCTGGCGATTGTGAACATGCGCGGCGTGAAGGATACGGGCGCGGCGTTCATCCTGCCCACATTTCTGTTTGTGGGAACGCTGGTGACCGCAATCGGCGTGGGGACGTTTCATGTGTTCCAGTCGGGCGGGCATCCGCATGCTCGTGGCTCCGATGCCTGCGGCTCCGGCAGCCACGATCAGCTATCTGAGCTTGTGGCTGCTGATGAAGGCGTTCTCGAATGGCTGCGCGGCGATGACGGGCGTCGAGGCGGTATCAAACGGCGTGATGGCGTTTGGCGAACCGCGCACGCGGAATGCGCAGCGGACGCTGACGGTGATCATCGTCATCCTGATTGTGCTGCTGTTCGGAACGGCGTGGCTGGCGAAGAAGTACGGGATCATGGCGATGGAGCCGAGACGCTCGGCTACCAGAGCCTGCTGAGCCTGATCG
The DNA here is from genome assembly GCA_963791875.1 of uncultured Acidobacteriaceae bacterium. Lineage (GTDB taxonomy): Bacteria > Acidobacteriota > Terriglobia > Terriglobales > Acidobacteriaceae > Edaphobacter. The sequence goes on along the minus strand of CAWBUI010000011.1, from coordinate 209,568 downwards.
TGATGGCGGTGTTCGGGCGCGGGTGGTTTTATCACTTCACGATGTGGTCGGTGTTCCTGGCGCTATGCCTGAGCGCGAATACCGCGTTTGCGGATTTTCCGCGTCTGACACGCGCGATCGCGATCAATGACTACCTGCCGCATGTGTTTATTCTGCGCGGACGGCGGCTGTTGTTCTCGCACGGGATTTATGCGCTGACCGGGTTTACGGCGCTTCTGCTGATCATGTTTGGCGGGGTGACGGACCGGCTGATCTCGCTGTACGCGATTGGCGCGTTTTTGGCGTTCACGCTGTCGCAGGCGGGCATGGTGATGCACTGGAATCGGGACACGGAAGAACACGGCGGCAAAGGCCGTACGTGGCACATGTTTGTGAACGGCACGGGCGCCGTCGCCACGGGCATCACGACGGTGATTGTGCTGGTCGCGAAGTTCACCTCGGGCGCGTGGGTGACGGCGCTGCTGGTGCCGACGCTGATCCTGCTCATGATGGGGATCAAGCGGCACTACACGCGGGTGAAGGGCGAGATGACGGACATGACTCCGCTGAACACCAGCAACCTGGAGCAGCCGATCGTGGTGATCCCCATGGCGCGGTGGGACCGGATGACGGAGAAGGCGCTGCGGTTCGGGCTGCTGCTTTCGAAAGAGATCAAGGTCGTCAACGTGGATTGCGACGAGGGCGAGACCGCGATGTGCGTTGTGTGGGAAGAGAAGGTGGTGCAGCCGGTGAGGCGCGACGGGCTGGCGGAGCCGGAGTTGGTGACGCTGCACTCCACGTTTCGGCTGGTGATTGGGCCGCTGATCGACTACATCTTCGAATTGGAGCAGGCAGCATCCGGGGCGCAAGATTGCGGTGCTGCTGCCGGAGATGGTGGTGCGGCATTGGTGGGAGAACCTGCTGCATAACCAGCGGGTGCAACTGCTGAAGCTGGTGCTGCTGCTGAAGGGCAATCAGCGGATCGTTGTGGTGAATATTCCCTGGTATTTGTAGGGGTGTTGCGCGCGTTCGTGGTCCAGGGGACCTGGTTTGCGTTGATGATAGAGGGTCGCGCTCTGGTTTATTCCCGACCGCCGCTCCGGTTAGAGGCGAAGCGGCGTTGCGCTTCTTCTACGAGCGTGCGGGCGTGTTCAGGGCCTTCGATGCCGAGGAGCTTGTAGGTCTTGTCGCTGAGGACGCGGGGGTAGTTGGCGAAGAAGTCCTGAAGCTGGTCGAGAAGTCCGCGGGGGAGGTCTGAGGCGGCGTGAACGTCTGCCTGCGTGTGGCTGGCCGCCGCGACGGCGAGGAGGCGATCGTTTCGCTGCGGCTCTTCGCCGTCGTTGCGATCTTCGCCCTGGATGACGCCAATGAGACGCGCGTCGAGGACGCAGCCTGCGAAGGCGGGGTCGTCCATCAGGACGAGAACGTCGATCGGGTCGCCATCTTCCGCGAGCGTCGAGGGGACAAAGCCGAAGTCATAAGGGAAGACCATGCCCGCGGGCAGGGCCTTACGCAGGACGAGGACGCGGCGGCTGTGATCGTACGCGTACTTGTTGCGGCTGCCGGCCGGAGTTTCGATGACGACCTGGAGTGTGTCCCCGTTGAAGGCGGGGATCGATGAGGGGTCAGAGGCGGGCTCGAGGTGCGTGGTCTCGGATGTGTTCGGGGTCTGGGTGGTTGAGGATTGCATGGCTGCTCCGGGCAGTTTGGATGCACGCGCGGAGAGGCGGGTATTCCGTGGTGATTCAGGCGGTGACGAGGGGGCGGCCGGCCGCGGTGGGGCTTAGATCGCGGAGGCGGGGTACGGCGGCGGCGATGAGGTCGATGGCCCGGTCGACCTCTTCAGCGGTGGTAAAGCGGGTGAGGGAGATGCGGATGCTGGCGCGGGCGCGGGCTTCGTCGAGGCCCATGGCGGTGAGGACGTGCGAGGGTTCGGTGGCACCGGACTGGCAGGCGGAGCCCCCGCTGATGGCGAGGCCTTTGAGGTCGAGCGCGATGACGAGGGCTTCTGCATCGAGGTAATCGAAGTAGAGATTGCTGGTGTTGGCGACGCGGGGAGCGCCGGCGCCGTTGATGCCTGCAGAGTCGACGCGGGCGAGGATGCCCTGTTCGAGGTGATCGCGGAGGGCGGCCAGTTCTTCGGGGTTGCGCGTACCGGGTCGGGTGGTGGAGGAAGTGCCGGCGAGCCAGTCGCGTGCAAGGTCCGCAGCCCGGCCCAGCGCTACGATGCCGGGGACGTTTTCGGTTCCGGCGCGACGGCCTCGCTCGTGACGTCCACCGAAGGAGATGGGTTGGAGGCGGACTTTACGGCTGACGTAGAGCACGCCGGTTCCCTGGGGTGCGTACATCTTGTGGCCGGAGAGGCTGAGGAGATCGCAGTTGAGGGCGGCAACGTCGAGTGGAAGTTTGCCTGCGGCCTGAACGGCGTCAGTGTGGAAGAGGGCTCCGGCGGCGTGGGCGATCTCTGCGAGTTCGCGGACGGGTTGAATGACGCCGGTCTCGTTGTTCGCGAGCATGATGCTGACGAGGCGAGTGTTGGGGCGGAGAGCGGCTCTAAGAGCGGCGGGGTCTACGACGCCCTGCGGAGTGCACGGCAGGAAGGTGACTTCCACGCCCCGCGCGGCGAGGGCGTGAGCTGCCTGGAGTACCGCTTCGTGTTCGATCGCCGAGGTGATGAGGTGCGCGGGTGCGCTGTCAGGTGTAGGCGCGAAGCATGCCGAAGAGGCCGAGGTTATCGCTTTCGGTGCCGCCGGAGGTGAAGACTATTTCGGCGGGGCGGCAGTGGAGGAGGCGGGCAATGGAATCGCGCGCGCGATCGACGGCCGCCCGTGCGGTCTGGCCGGGTTGGTGGATGGAGCTCGCGTTGCCGAAGGTATCGGACCAGAAGGGCCGCATCGCTTCTACCACCTCGGGGAGGACCGGGGTGGTGGCGTTTGCGTCCATGTAGATGCGCTGCACAGGCTTAAGTTTACGCCGGCCACGAAGGAGGCTGGCGGCTACTGTGGCAGTGTAGGCGGGGGTGGGGCACGCTTCAGGAGTAAGGTGAACGAGAAGCCAGCGACATCGCTATGGTCGCGGAGGCTTCGGTTGTAAAAGCCGGTCATGGTGACGTGCGGGGTGAGCGGGATGTCGAGCGAGGTAAGGAAGCCGTTGTCCTCGGCGAGGCCTATGTTTTTTGCCGTGGTGACTTTCTTCTTGCCTTTGGTGGTGGTGGAGTAGATGAGGTCTTGGGAAAGCGGGAGCTCTTCGTAGGCGTCGGCTTCAAACCAGAGGCCGCGCGGAAGCTGGACGCCGGTTCCTGCCTGGAAATGCGCAAGGGGGCCGACCGAGATGTAATCCTTGCGGATGCGCTGGTCGACGAGGGTGCTGGTATCGCCGTAGCCGAGTTCGATGTTGGGAGTGAAGATCGAGAGGCTGCGCTCGATGCGATTATTGAGGTTGAAGGTGACTTGCCCGGCACCGAGTCCGTAGGAGGTTTCGCCGGAGGGCAGCCCGAGCGACGCGGAGGCCTCGTAATCCAAGTTGAAGGGGGCGGCGTCCGCGTGGAAGGCGAGGAATGTATCGCCGAGGACGGCCTTCTCGGGTGCGTAGGCGTAAACGGGCCTGGCCTTCGTGCCGACGTTTTCGTAGGTTGAGATGTAGGCGTAGATGGGCACACCGACGTCGGCACTGAAGTGGCGGTTTATGCGATAGGCAACGTTCGGGTTCAGGATGGAAGACCAGCCGGAGCTGGAGTCATGCTGCGAGGTGGTGCCGAGCGAGGCGTTGAAGCCGCGTAGTGCGGGAATGATGCCGCGCGGGCCGGCGTCGCCGGTTAACGATGACTCGGTGAGAGCGCTTGCCTCGAGCAGTTCCCTTTCTGAAATAACCTGCGCGCCTGAGCTCAGAGGCCTGAGAGAGGCGAGCGCGAGTACGACAAACAGCAGGATCCGCCGGTGTGCGGGAGGGGCAAGGATGATTGCCATAAGCCAGCCCAAGGCTAACAGAGGCGCGAGGACAGGCCTCGCTTCTTCTGTACCACATTCAGGGTATGCAGGTTAGCAACGGTGGCGGGTTAGCGCTCGTTCATGGGGATGTAGGGCGCGGGATAGGCAGGGCCGGTGTATTCGGCGCGCGGACGGATGAGGCGATTGTTATCGTGCTGCTCGATGACGTGGGCGGCCCAGCCGGAGATGCGGCTGACGGCGAAGATCGGGGTGAAGAGATCGATGTCGATGCCGAGCGTGGTGTAGGTGGAGGCAGAGTAGAAGTCGACGTTCGCGTTCAGCTTCTTCTCCTGCTTTACGAAGGCTTCGATCTTCTGCGACATGTCGAACCACTTGGTGTCGCCGGCGGAGGTGCCAAGATCTTCTGACATGCGGCGGAGGTGTGTGGCGCGGGGATCTTCCGTGGTGTAGACGCGATGGCCGAAGCCGGAGATCTTCTGCTTCTTTGCGAACATGTCGCGGACGTATTCGACGGGGTCGGCGCCCGCGGCCTCGATGGCGTAGAGGAGCTTCATGGTGGCCTCGTTGGCGCCGCCGTGGAGCGGGCCTTTGAGGGCGCCGATTGCGCCGGTGATGGCGGAGTGCATGTCGGAGAGCGTGGCGGCGATGACGCGTGCGGCGAAGGTGCTGGCGTTGAGTTCGTGATCGGCGTGAAGGATCAGCGCGATGTCGAGCGCCTTGGTGGCGGTGGCGGAGGGCTTGACGCCGTTGAGCATCCAGAGGAAGTTGGCCGCGTGCGACAGGCTCTTGTCCGCGTCGATGATGGTCTTGCCTTTGCGGATGCGGTCGAAGATGGCGACGATCATGGCGATCTGCGCGGTGAGCCGGTAGGACTTGCGGATGTTGCCTTCGTGCGAGCAGTCCTTCTCGTCGGGATCGTAGAGGGAGAGCAGGCTAACGGCGGTGCGGAGAACCTCCATGGGGGTTGCGTCGGTGGGGACGCTGCGGAGGAACTCGATGATGCGCCAGTTCAGGACGCGCGCGGCGCCGAGCTGCGCGGTGAAGTCCGCCAGTTGGGCAGGGTTGGGGAGCCGGCCGAACCAGAGGAGGTAGGTTGTCTCCTCGAAGGAGGAGTGATTAGCGAGCTCGTGGATGTCGATGCCACGATAGGAGAGGACGCCGGCGTCGCCGTCGATCCAGCAGATGGACGACGTGGTTGCGACGATACCTTCAAGACCCTTGCTTGCGACGGCTGTTGCCATGATTTGACCTTCTCCGCAGCCCGATTCAAGAGCACTTACGGTTATAGCGCAGCGCCGAAAGCGTTGTCACTTGCAGGTGCGAATATCGGTGCGTCAGGAACGGCGGGCGGCGCGCCCGCCTGAAGGAGGGGCGGTTGCGACGGGCATGTGTATTTGTCCGGAGTTATGGGAGGGCGCGGTTTCGGTGAGCTATAGTTTTCCGTAGAGCGGGCACGATGCACGCGAGCAGGCTGCGCGATAGAGCGACGTGCAAGGAGATCGAAATGAGCGACATGGAACCGGGGGAGCGGTCGGCGTCGGGAGCATTTATAGCGGCGGTGCTGGTTGCGTGCCTGGCGGCGATTGGCGCGCTGGTCTGGTGCTACGGGCTGCAGAACCACCTCTCGGTGACGGAGCAGAAGCTGGCGGCGGCGGACAAGCGCAACGAGGAGTTGAGCGAGCAGTTGCAGACGACCAACGCACGCATCAGCGCGGCAACGGAGACGCTGAGCCAGAATGTAGGTGCGACGCAGAAGCAGATCGAGATGCGGGCGCAGTCGATTATGGCCGCTCAGAAGGCGCAGAATGCGGAGACCGAGCGGCTGGTGAAGCAGCAGCAGCAGGCAACGGAGAAGCAGATCGGGGCCGTGACGAGCGACGTCGCCACCGTGAAGAGCGATGTGGGCGGCGTGAAGACGGATGTGGCGGCGACGAGGACTGACCTGGAGAGCGCGAAGTCTCAGCTGCAGCGGGTGATCGGGGACGCGGGCGTGATGAGCGGCCTGATTGCGACCAACCACTCGCAGCTTGAAGAGCTGAAGCACAAGGGCGATCGGAACTACTACGAGTTCACGCTGCAGAAGGGTGCGCAGCCCACGCTGCTTTCTTCGATCAAGGTGCAGTTGAAGAAGGTGGACGAGAAGCATTCGCGGTTCACGCTGAACGTTTCCGCCGACGACCGGAACATTGAGAAGAAGGACAAAAACCTGGATGAGCCGGTGCAGTTCTACACGGGCAAGACGGCCGTGCTGTACGAGATTGTGGTGAACAACATCGAGAAGAACCGGGTGTCGGGGTACCTGTCGACACCCAAGGGCGGGGCGCAGACAGCTTCGGCGCAGTAGAAATAGCCGCGCCAATACAAGCGTAAACGCAGAACGGGGGACGCTGGATGCGTCCCCCGTTCTGCGTTTGCCTGGTTGGGTTACTTCTTTTTGGCTGCCTTCTTAGCTACCTTCTTGGCTGCTTTCTTGGTTGCCATTTGCCTATTCTCCCTATCGATTCGAGATCGATGCTGCAACAAGCTCCGATGCAGCTAACGAAGGTATAGATTTCACGAAATTCAGTGTCAAGAAAAATCGATAGGCGCACACACTTTTTTTTCGAAGTATGTTCCCTGTTGTGTGTCGCTGGATGGAGACGATGGGATGCGTGCGGGTGTTGCGGGTGAATGGAGCGTCCACGAATGTTTCCGGCGGTGATGCTGATGCGCGGTGCTTGCTGATGAAGGCGCGAGACTGGCTGCTTCGGATGTGAGCGCGTTCAGCACTCGATGATATTCAGCGCGAGGCCGGCGAGTGAGGTCTCTTTGTAGCGCGACTGCATGTCCATACCGGTTTCGTACATGGTGCGGATGACCTGATCGAGCGAGAGCTTGTGGCCTTCCGTCTCATGCATGGCGATGCGGCTGGCGTTGATTGCTTTGACTGCGCCCATGCCGTTGCGTTCGATGCAGGGGATCTGCACGAGACCGCCGATGGGGTCGCAGGTCATGCCGAGGTTATGCTCCATGGCGACTTCCGCGGCGTGCTCGACCTGATCGTTCGTGCCGCCCTGCGCGGCGACGAGGCCTGCGGCGGCCATGGAGCAGGCGACGCCGACTTCGCCCTGGCAGCCCACTTCCGCGCCGGAGATGCTGGCGTTCTCCTTATAAAGGATGCCGATGGCGGCGGCGGTGAGGAAGTAGCGAAGGAGGCCGGCGCGGCGTTCGTCATCGGTTGCAGAGGAGGAGACGAACCGGAGGAAGTATAGGGCGACTGCGGGGATGACGCCGGCCGCGCCGTTGGTGGGCGCGGTGACGACGCGTCCGCCGGCGGCGTTCTCTTCGTTGACGGCCATGGCCCACATAGTGAGCCAGTCCAGCGCGGCGAGTGGATCGGGCGCGCTTGTGGCGAGAAGTCTGCGCGCAAGTGCGGGTGCGCGCCGGCGAACGTTGAGGCCGCCCGGGAGTTTGCCTTCGGTCTCGATGCCGCGTTGCGCACAGGCTTCCATCGTCTGCCAGAGTGCGAGGATGGAGGATTGGACGCTGTCTTCTGCCGTGGCAGAGGATGAGGGCGCAGGGCGTGAGATCTTCAGGCCGGGCTGGCCGAGCAGAGCGCACTCGTTGGCGAGGACTAGTTCGGCGATGGTGACGTGGTGTGTCGCGCAGATGTCGAGCAACTCTGCTGCACTGCGAAACGGGTAAGGGACGGAGCGATCGTCTCCGGGCACATTGGTTGCGGCGCCGATCCATTCCTGCTCCGAGACGATGAAGCCGCCGCCGACGGAGAAGAACACTTCTTCGCTGAGACGTTTGCCGGTGCGGTCGAACGCAGAGAAACGAATGCCGTTGGGGTGGGTTGCGGCGTCGGCCTTGGGGTACATCTGCTTGCGACGGAACCTCAGGTTGGCGGTGTTGTCGGTGGGGCTGATGGAGTCGAAGCGGAAGGGAATGTCGACCTCGCCGGCGAGTAGGAGGCGCGACGTGTTGCGGATCTCTGCGATTCTGCCATCGACCGCGGCGGAGTCTACGGTCTCGGGCGCTTCGCCGAGGAGTCCAAGGGCGACCGCGCGGTCGGTGCCGTGTCCGATGCCGGTGAGTGCGAGCGAGCCGTAGAGATCAACGTCGACGCGGGCGATCACAGGGAGCAAGCCTGCGGCCTGCAGGTCCTGCGTAAAGCGCAGGGCCGCGCGCATAGGACCTACGGTGTGGGAGCTTGAAGGGCCGATACCAATCTTGAAGAGCTCGAAGAGGCTCGTGTTCACGGTGTTTATTGTAGGCCTTTTGGAGCGATGGTCTGCCGCTGCGCGCGCGCGGGATGGAGGCGCGAGACGAGTTCAGTGTTTTGGCTTGGAGGATTTCTTTGCGGGCGTGCGGACGAGCTTCGCCGATGCGGATGGTGTGTCGAGGACGGGGCCGGGGACGCCGGTCGTTCGCAGGTACGCGGCTGCGGCGGTGAGTCGCACGGGGTACTTGGGATCGGCGAGCAGCGCGAAGAGGGCCTGCGAGGCAGGGGGGTCGTGATAGTCCGCGAGCGCTTTGGCGGAGGCGGCGCGCACGGCGGGATCTTTATCTGCGAGTGCCGCGATCAACTCTGTGTGGATGGGCCCGGTCTTGTCCTGCGCGATCAGTTCGATCGCGGTGACTCGGGAAAGATCGCCGCCATTGCGCCGGAGGTATTCGTATGCGGTGATGCCGTAGCCGAATGGACCGAGCAGCATGGAGGCCCCTTGCATTGCGCCGATGCGCGCGAGTGTGCTGGGGCTGTGCAGGTCGCGGCTGATCTGATGTTCGGTGCCGTGAAGGAGGGTGGGCGAGGCACTTCGCTCCCCATCAACTACGGCCATCAGGATGTCTTCCCCGGATTGGTCTCCCATCTTCCAAAGCGTGATGGCAGAGGTGAAGGCGACCTGCGGTTCTTTATCATCGAGGCGCGCGCGGAGGTCTGTGGTGAGGTTCGGGTCCTTGGTCTGACCGGCGGCGAGTACCGCGGCGGTGCGAACTTCGAGCACGGCATCGTTCATGCCGTCGGAGATCATCTTCTCCGATTGCGGGGTGCGCAGCATGCCGAGTGCGGCGAGCGCCTGGATGCGCGTCTGGGTATGCTTCAGGTCCTGGGCGGCATCGCTGAGCATGGACCAGGCCTGGTGTTGCTTGTCTTCCGGGGTAAGGGTGGGGGCCAGCGCGACGGGCGGGGGATCGTTATCTCCGGCGATCATGCCGTCCGCTTTAGTCGTGTCCTGTGCGTAGGTGAGCTGGCAGGGCACGCAGGCGAGAGCGAGGCAAAGAAGCCATCCACGGCGGATGGAGGTGATGCTTGGTGCGGCGTTCATGTCGTTCTCCGAAGCTACGGCATTGGCCCGTAGAATCCTGCTCTTCATTGTGAGGGCAAACGCGGCAATTGCAATGACCGAAGTGGGGTAACCGCCAAGAGGTAACCGGGCGATGCGAGCCATGGAAATGCGCGGTGCGGTTTGGAAATGTCTGGCCGGCATGTACGTCTGTCGTGGGATAAGGAGTTGCGGATCGCGATGCTAGACTCTTCGAAGTTCCGCTCCGTACGCAGAGTTCCGGTCTCCTTATGCTCTTCAAAGCCCGCAGTGCAGCTGTCTATGGCATCGATGCCAACCTGATCGATGTTGAGGTTGATTTTTCCGGTGTGGTTCTGGAGAAGGAGATCTTTGCAACGGTAGGGCTGCCGGACGCGGCGGTGCGCGAGTCGCGCGACCGTGTTCGATCTGCGATTCGCAATTCGGGATTCGATATTCCGCCGACGCGGATCACCATCAACCTGGCGCCTGCGGATCTGAAGAAAGAAGGCTCCGGGTTTGACCTGCCGATTGCCATCGGCATTCTGGGCGCATACGGTGCGCTTCATATCAAGGATGTTTCTGACTTTCTGCTGGTGGGTGAGTTGGGATTGGATGGTTCGCTGCGCGCAGTTCAGGGCATGCTGCCGATCGCAGTGGCCGCGCTCAAGGCCGGGGTGAAGTCGCTGGTTGTCCCGGCGGCCAATGCGCGTGAGGCAGCAGTCGTGGAAGGCGTAGACGTTTACCCGGTTAAGACGCTGCTGGAAGTACGTGAGCTGTTGAACTCGGCTGCTCTCGGGGCCATCAAGGCTCAACCGTTCCAGGATCTCGCCAGCTACGCTGCTCGACGAGCTTGAGCACTTCCCTGCGGACTTCAAGGATGTGCGTGGGCAGCTCACAGCCAAGCGTGCGCTCGAGGTAGCGGCTGCGGGAGGGCACAACATCCTCATGATCGGACCTCCGGGGTCAGGCAAGACGATGCTGGCGAAGCGTCTGCCCTCGATCCTCGCGCCGCTCCGGTTCGAGGAGGCGCTCGAGACGACGAAGATTCACTCGGTTGCCGGGGTGCTGGACGCAGATCGCGGGCTGGTCGCACATCGTCCGTTCCGCGCGCCGCACCATACGATCTCTGACGCAGGCTTGATCGGCGGCGGGATGGTGCCTCGTCCGGGCGAGGTTTCGCTGGCCCACAACGGGCTCCTGTTTCTGGATGAGCTGCCCGAGTTTCCGCGGAATGTGCTGGAGGTTCTGCGGCAGCCGCTCGAGGACGGCACTGTGACGATCGCCCGTGCGAGCATGAGCCTGTCGTTCCCGGCACGATTTATGCTGGCGGCCGCGATGAATCCCTGCCCGTGCGGGTACTTCAACGACAAGGCGCGGCAGTGCATGTGCACGCCGCCGATGATTCAGCGGTATGTGTCTAAAGTTTCAGGGCCGCTGCTCGATCGCATCGATATCCATATAGAGGTGCCGGCCGTGCAGTACAAGGAACTGCGGGGCGGTGCCTCGGCTGAGGGCTCAGGCGAGATCCGGGCAAGGGTTCTCGCGGCCAGGAGGCGACAGCACGACCGATTTACGGATGCGGCACCGAAGAACGGCAAGGCACAGACCGTCTTTTCGAACTCGCAGATGAACACGCAGCAGATTCGAACGTTTTGTGAACTGGCGCCCGAGGCTGAGCGGTTGCTGGAACGGGCTATGCAGCAGCAGGGACTCTCGGCACGGGCTCACGACCGTATCCTTAAAGTAGCGCGGACGATCGCGGATCTTGCGGGCGAGGCTTCCATCGCGGTGCCTCACATCGCAGAGGCCATTCAATACCGAACGCTGGATCGCAGTTATTGGGCCTGAGGTCGGTTCCAGAGGCATTTCAATGGCCAAGTGCAACCGTATGTGTGGTATATGTCATACGAACGACCCCGTAGCCGGTTTTGTTGATGGGGCGGAGAATGTACCGGAAATGGAATTTCATTTTCCACAAGCTCCCAAAAAAAGTATTGACGACCTCCGGTCGAGCAGTTAGTGTCCTTATGTAACCAGTTGGTTCGGTCTGCCAGATGGTGACAGGAGAAGTGGTTACACGGCCCGTCGGGATTAAATGGCGATGACCGGGTGGCTGCTGAGATCTTCTGGACACGGTCTGATCTCCTGATAGCGCCGGAGCACCCACGATACGTAATACGGTGTTCTATCCCACACTGCGCGGTACGTCTGCGCGTAACCCTTGTACTGCCTGGGCTCATTTGATCCAGATTGAGACAAACAGCGAGTCTTATCTATCTCGCTGTGCATCTAATCGGGTTGGGTGGTCACTGATTAGCCCCACATCTTTAGAGCTGTGCGGTCCGCTCAGGACGAACAAAAAGACTTAAATTCTGAAAGACAGACTGGCGCTGCACGTATGTGCGCCGTTAAAAGGAAGGAAGAACATGCGCTCAGATTTAATTTTTGGAGCCCTCACTCACGTCACCAACCGCTACGAGCTGTGCCAGCTCGCCTCGAAGGCGACCCGTAAACTGCATAAGCCGAACACCCGCCTGCAGGATACAACGAACGAGGTGCTGGACCGTTTCAAGGACGCCCTTCCGACGGAAGGTTCGACCGAGTCTGCTGTACAGGCCGTTTCGGTCGATCAGCGCAAGGCCGCTTAAGTTTGGTGCGGCTGCCCTCCCCGGGCGGCCGCGCATTCCTTAGAACAGATTTACCTCGCATCATCCCCTTCCCCGCTTTATACTGAATCCACCGCAAGAGCTTGGCCCTCCGCACTACCCCCTTCTCCAAACATCCAGAAGAGCCGCGCACCCGCCAGGTAATCCCTCTCCGTTTCCACACGCTCAATCCAGGAAGATCCATGACCATCACAGAATTGAAAGAACACAACATCGCTGAGCTGGGTAAACTTGCCCGCGGCCTTGATATCGCGGGCACTTCCGGCCTTCGCAAGCAGGATCTTATCTTCAAGATTCTTCAGGCGCAGAGTGAAAAAGAAGGGCACATCTTTGCCGAGGGAGTGCTTGAGATCCTCCCTGACGGGTACGGCTTCCTTCGCTCGCCCGATTACAACTACCTTCCGGGGCCTGACGACATTTATGTGTCTCCGTCGCAGATCCGCAAATTCGATCTGAAGACCGGCGATACCATTTCAGGCAACGTGCGGCCACCTCATGAGGGCGAGAAGTACTTTGCTCTGGTAAAGATCGAGGCGATCAACTTTGAATCGCCGGAAGAGACGCGCAACAAGATCCTGTTCGACAACCTGACGCCGCTCTATGCGCAGGAGCGGGTAAAGATGGAGACGGTGCGTGAGCACATCTCCGGCCGCGTGATGGACCTGCTCACCCCCGTGGGCAAAGGGCAGCGCGGGCTGATCGTGGCGCCGCCACGTACCGGCAAGACCATGCTGCTGCAGTCGATTGCGAACTCGATCACTTCGAATCACCCCGAGGTCGTGCTGATTGTGCTGCTGATTGACGAGCGCCCGGAAGAAGTGACGGACATGCAGCGGAGCGTGAAGGGCGAGGTTATCTCGTCGACCTTCGATGAGCCTGCGGCGCGGCACGTTCAGGTTGCCGAGATGGTGATCGAGAAGGCGAAACGCCTAGTGGAGCACAAGCGGGATGTGGTGATCCTGCTGGATTCGATCACACGTTTGGCGCGTGCGTACAACACGATTGTGCCGCCTTCGGGCAAGGTGCTCTCGGGCGGTGTGGATTCGAATGCGCTGCAAAGGCCGAAGCGGTTCTTCGGTGCGGCCCGCAACATTGAAGAGGGCGGCAGCCTTACGATCATTGCCACGGCGCTCGTTGATACGGGCTCGCGGATGGACGAGGTCATCTTCGAGGAGTTCAAGGGAACAGGCAACATGGAAGTCATCCTGGACCGCAAGCTCGTGGACAAGCGGGTGTTCCCTGCGATCGACATCCAGCGCTCCGGCACGCGTAAGGAAGAGCTGCTGATTCCGAAGGAAGACCTTCAGCGCACCTGGATCCTTCGTAAAGTGCTGAATCCGTTGTCGCCGGTGGAGGCTATGGAGCTACTGACGGACAAGCTGGCCAAGACGCGGAATAACCAGGAGTTCCTGCACAACATGAGCTCGATTTAAGTTCGTACTCAGTGTCCCGGCTCGATGAAACGCTCCGCACAGAAGAATCGTGCGGAGCGTTTTGCGTTTGCGCCGACGTCCGCGAGGGACACAAGCGCAATTGTTCCACGTGGAACAATCGTAGGATTTCCACAGAATTCGGCGCGTGCGCCGATTACCAAAGTTTCCCTCTACACGGTGGGGACGCGGGGCGCGCCCGCGCGAAGGCTGCGCCTACATCGGCTCGATGAGCCCGCGGCGGATTGTCTCCAAGGCGTGCTGGGTGGCCCAGAAGCGGATGCGCTCGCGGTCGCCCATGATGTTGACTTCGAGGACCCTGGTCTCTGATCCGGCGAAGGAGAGGCCTACAAAGACGAGGCCAACGGGCTTGCCTTCATCCGCGCCGGTGCCGGGCCCGGGGCCCGCGATCCCGGTGATGCCTACGCCAACGGAGGCGCCGGTGCGGTTGCGGATGCCCTCAGCGAGGGCGCGGGCAACCGGTTCGCTGACCGGACCGTGGGTGCGAATGATCTGCTCGGGAACGTCGGCGAACTCAGTCTTCAGGCGGTCCGCGTAGACGACCGCGCCGCCGAGGAAGTAGCGGGAGCTGCCGGGAACGGCGGTGAGGCGCTGGGCGAGGAGGCCGCCGGTGCAGCTTTCGGCGGCAGCGAGGGTCATGTGGCGGACGCCGAGGAGAAGGAGCACGGTCTCTTCAAGGGATTCGCCGTGGGAGGAGTATACGGCCTCGCCCATCTCCTGCTCGACCTGGGCGGCTACCTCGTCGACGCGGGCCTGGGCTTCGGCGACTGTGGGTTTGGCGCAGACGAAGTGGAGCTGGATCTCGGCCGAGCCGGCGAGGATGGTGGTCTCGACGTCGGGGAACTGCTGGTAGATGGGTGCGGTGCGGGCGTCGACCTGCGACTCGGGAATGAGCGCCATGCGGAGGAGGCGCTTGGCCATATGGCGAACGGGGAGGGCGCGCTCGAGGCGCGGACGGCACTCGCGCTCAAACATTCCCGTAAGCTCTTTGGGCGGGCCGGGCAGGAGGATGATGATCTTGCGGTGGTCGCCGACTACGGTATCTATATATTGGCCGGCTGCGCTGCCCGCGGCATTGGGCAGGACTTCGGCGCCTTCGACGACGTCGGCCTGCTTGCGATTGTTGGGGGGCATGGCCATGCGGCGCGCGGCGAAGCGGGCGTAGAGGCCGGCGAGCAGGTGGGGGTCCTGCTGCATGCCGACGCCGAGAGCGCCCGCGACTGCTTCGCGGGTGAGGTCGTCCTCGGTGGGGCCGAGGCCGCCGGAGAAGAGGATGACGTCGGCGCGCTGGATGGCGATGCGGGCGGCGGCGGTGAGGTGCTCGAGTTTGTCCCCGACGATGGTTTTGAAGGCGACGGAGACTCCGAGTTCGTTGAGTTCGGCGGTGAGGTAAAGCGAGTTGGTGTCCTGCCGGAAGGGGGTCAGCATCTCGGACCCTGCGGCGATGATTTCTGCGATCATGCCTTAGTTTTACGCTGTCGGCCGGACCTCGCTCCAGTTTGAGGGCGAATGTCCTCTCGAATTTTTGATTGGGCGCGTGTGGGACAAGGAGGGTGTGTTCATTGGACCCGGGCACGTTCAACTCATGATTGGAGCACGGAGCAGTCGGCTACGTCAGGGCGGAAGAAGACCACGATCTGGAGGTCCATCGCGCAGTGCAGCAGGATCGGAACCAACAAGTTGCCGGAAAGGAGGGCGAGGAGACCGAACGCAAGTCCGACCACGGCCGTGCTTCCGACTGCCTTCCATCCCTGGTAAAGGTGGTTCCACCCAAAGAGCAGGGATGAGATGAGCAGGCTCATTGTGATGGACACGCCAGCGTTGGCGTGGAGTTCATGGGGAACCACTCCTCGCAGCACCCATTCCTCACATATCCCGGCGGTAACGCTTAGCAGCGCGAACCAACGCCGTTGCCGGGCATCATGGGGGAGCACCCAGGCGAGCGACTTCATTGCCCGCGTATACGCCGGAATACGCCTTGGGCGAAAGAGTGCGTCGACGCCTGGCTTAAACACGAGGGCGAAGAACACAATCACTATCGCTGAGAGGATCCAGGTTCGCCATCGCTCACCAAACAGCCACGGCAGCATCTCCAGCGACGTGAAGAACGTGGATCCCCGTTCCGCCTTTGTAAATCCAGGACAGCCCGGCGAGCACCCACAGATACGCGATGATCAATCGGTACAGAAGAAGCCGCTGGTGGTCCGTGGGATTAGCTTGAAGTCGCCGTGACAGTGGCAGATCGAGGAAAGGCGCGATGAACAGCAGAATTCCTACGATGGCCAGCAACCCTGGACCTAAGCTCGAAAGTGCGTGCATTGTGTAGGTCCTCCATATGTGAGTGTGAATTTACATTCACATAATTCCGCTTCCTTGTACAGTGAACTTGTGAAGAAGAATTCTGCCACCCGTGTCCGGCACACGTCCTGCTGCGCAGCAGAAGCGCAGCCAGGGGACCTTCGACAAGCTGGTGAGCGCAACGGCCCGCGTGCTCGACCGAGATGGGCTGGAGGGCGCGACGGTCCCTCGGATAGCCGCAGAAGCCAAGGTGTCCGCAGCCAGCATCTATCGCCGATTCGCGGACAAGGATGATCTCCTGCGAGCCACTTTTCTGCGCATCTTTGAAGCTGCACACACTGCAAACTCAGCGGCGGTGCGCGGCATGATTGCACGCGCGACTCTGGCAGAAACGGTCGAAGCACTGATCGGCGTCATTTTGAAGCAGTATCGCGATCATCCGAAGCTTCTGACCGCGCTCTTCCGCATGATTGAATCCGAGCCGCAATCGGCTTTCGCCAAAGAGATACTTCGTCTTGGTTCCGCCAACCTTGAGCAGCTCGCCAAGCTTCTGCTGGAGCATCGCACAAGCATCCGACACCGGGATCCAGAACGCGCGGTTCGCTTCGCCGTGCTTTCCGCGACCAGCTCAATTGAGCTTGCTGCCATGGGCGAGGTCTCGCTTTGGCGGGTTGCGCTCCGCGTCAGTGACAAGGTCTTTGCGACTGAGCTCGCTCGCCAGATGATGGGCTACCTGACAAGCGACTGCGAAGCAGGATTTCCTTAGCTGGCTGCGACAGATCCGCTTGGATTTGAGGCGGAAGGGGACGTGACCGCTGACGACGGCGACTCGGCTTATGGGTCTTAAGCGTTAGGAGTGCTTGTGGGGGCTAGACGAGTTTTCGGCCTTCGATGTCGAGGCAGAGGTGGAAGAGGGCGTCGCGGGTGGCGAGGACGGCGCAGCCATCGTCGAGGAAGGCGAGGCCGACGAGGTTGTTGCCGGCGACGGAGAGGGAGGCTTCGCGCGTCGGGGTGATACGGACGATGCCGCGTTGGCCTTCCAGGGAGGCGGCCACGTAGAGGTTCCCGGCGACGTCGAAGGCCATGCCCTGGGCGCGTCCCAGGCCGCGGTAGAAGACGGAGGTCTGGCCGTCGCGGTCGATGGCCCAGATGGCCTGGTTGCTGGAGGTGGTGGGGCCGGTGACGAAGAGGACGCCTTTGTCGTTGAAGGCCAGGTGGTAGGCAGCGATGCTGGGTTCAAGGGTCGCGTAGACAAACATCTCGCGCTCAGCTGCGGAGCCTGAGCCGGGGTCAGAGCTGCGGCGGGGGCCGACTTTGAAGATGGTGCCGGAGCGGTCGCCGACGTAGAGATTGCCTTCGGGATCGAAGGCAAGTCCGGTGGCGATGCCGAGGCCTTCGGCGTAGATGGACATGGCGCCAGCGGGGGAGATGCGGTAGACGGCGCCTTCGGCTCGGGAGCTGGCGTAGAGGAAGCCGTCGGGGCCAAAGGCGAGGCCGGAGGCGTTGAGCAGGTCGCGGACGAACGGGCGCATCTGGAAGTCGCGCGCGATGGAGAAGATGGAGACCGGGACGGTCTGGCCGCGCGAGCCCGATACCGTGGCGTAGAGGGTGCCGTCGGAGTCCACGGCGGGGTTCGCGACGGGGTGAAGGTTCTCGGCCATGGAGACGGCGACGCGGAGTTCGAGCGGGTTGCTGTGGGCGCCGTCCGGCCGATGAAGCAGTACGTCTCCGGTGATCGCCCCTTCGGGCACCCGGATGACGGCCCGGCCGGGGCGGCTGAGGGCGAGGTTGGCGGGTGCGTCGCCGATGGTGACGCGAGGGAGCACGAGGCTGGGCGCTGGAGTGGCCGGCGGACGGGTGCGGGGGGTGAGTCCCTGGAGCGCCGTACCACGGAGTTCCACGTCTCCGCCGGGCATCGCGGCGGGGGGGTCGAGTGAGAGCAGCTGGGGTGCGTCGCTCTTGTCGTTCTTCGGGCCGTGGAGCAGAGGACTCATGGTCCCCAAAGCGTAGCTCCCGGGCGGTCGGAGCGCAAACCAAAAACTCGTGGGACGTTGACGCGCTAGAACCAGCGGCTGATCAGCAGGCCGGAGAGAAGAGCGAGGACCCCGGCGGCGAGGTCGTCAAGCATGATGCCGGTGCCCTGGGGGAGGCGCTCGAGGAGGTGCACGGGGCCGGGCTTCCAGATGTCGAAGAGGCGGAACAGCAGAAGGGCGAGGAGTGCGTGCTTCCACTCGGGGCGGATGGCGATGAGGGCGACCCACTGGCCGGCGACCTCGTCGATGACGACGAAGCCGGGGTCCTCGCGGCCGGATTGGCGGGCGGCGATGGTGGCTGCGGGAATGCCGATGGCCGTGGCAACGAGCACGGCGGCGAGAGTGGCGGCGGCGAGATGCCACCCGTGCGAGGAGAAGGCGTGGGCGGCACCAAACCAGAGGAGCGTGGCGGCGACGGAGCCGTAGGTGCCGGGACCGGGGCGCAGGAATCCGGCGCCGAAGAAGGTTGCGACCGTCCACGCCCAGGCTGTGCGACGCGGGGGACTGCCGGCATCAGTCATCGTCGGATCCGTTGTGGCCGAGGTTCCGGTCTGTGAGGTGTTCGAGTAGATCGGGGTCCAGGATGGGCGAGCTGATTTTGTAGTCTCCGGAGGCCCACTTGCCGAGGTCGATGCGGCGGCAGCGGTCGGAGCAGAAGGGAAAGTCTTCGCTGCCGGCAAGCACGAGGTTGCGACAGGTGGGGCACCGGAGCGTCTTCAGGCTGGCCATAGGGTCATTTTAATTCACGTTGGGGTGAGCGTTGCTCCTCGAGTCAGGATCCCGAACGCTTGGGGGGATAGAGAGATTCTGACTCTGCGAGTCAGAATGACGGCCGGGGAGAGGTATCAGGGCCTTCCTGTCGAGTGTGACGCTTGTTTGAAACGGGGGTGACGGGCTTCGCTGGGGTTGCGCGTCTTGTAATGGGGATCAGGGCATCAGTGAGGAGGATGACGCCCTCAGTATCGAGGGAGGGCGGCTTCGGTATGTGGGGTCAGAGGTTGTAGACGTGGGTGGCGGTGCCTCCGAAGATGGCGTTGCGCTCGGCGGTGCTGAAGGAGCTGAAGTGGCCGCGGAGGACCTGCCACCACTGTTCGTATCCGGTGGCTACGAGGCAGACGGGCCAGTCGGAGCCAGCCATGAGACGGGACGGGCCGAAGGCTTCTACCGTGACATCGAGGTAGGGTTTGAGGGTATCGGGTGTCCAGTTCTTCCAGTCGGCTTCGGTGACTATGCCGGAGAGCTTGCAGCAGACGTTTTCGCGTCTGCCGAGCTCGCGCATGTTGGTGGCCCAGGGTTCAAGGATGCCGCCGGCGATGAGCGGCTTGGCGATGTGATCGAGGACGAAGACCTGCTCGGGATGTCGGTCGACGAAGGCGATGGTGTCGCGGAGGTGGCGTTCGAAGATGAGGATGTCGTAGACAAGGCCGCTGCCCTGCAGGGCACGGACGCCGGCGTTGAAGTCTTCGCGGAGGATGTAGTGCTGGTCGGGTTCGCCCTGGATGACGTGGCGGAGGCCTTTGAGTTTGTCGCGGCCGTCGAACTGTTCCATGATGCCGGGGAAGTCGGGGCCGGCGATGGGCGCCCAGCCGACGACGCCACGGATTGCAGCAGTGCGGTCGGCGAGGTCGAGGAGCCAGGCAGTCTCTTCGAGAGATTGCCGGGCCTGTACGGCGACGGTGCCGTCGATGCCGGCGGCGGCAAGTTCGGGGGTGAGGTCCTGCGGGAGGAAGTCGCGGCGGAGGAGTTCCATGGACTCATCGATCCAGCCGTAGTCGGCGGGATTGTAGCGCCATAGATGGTGATGGGCGTCGATGGTCTCGGCTGCCTGCGGGTGGCCTGTTGCGGGTGCGTCCACGTGTCCTCCGGGAGGTGCCAGTCTAACGCAGGGCGAAACGATGGCACCGCGCGGGAGATTGTGGAATGCGCCATCGCGAGGGGTTGGAGAGGGATATGATGGCGAGACCAATCGGACGAACGCATAACCGAAGCATAGGAGAGACCATGGCGCCGAAGAAGATTGTGCAGAGCTTTTCCACGGAGCAACGAGAAGTATTAGCGGGCAGCGAGAAGGCTCCATTTTCCGGGGCTGCGCAGGCGAACGCGACGGGACGGCTGACGGTGTCGGTGATGGTGCGGCGAAAGACTGCGATCAACCCGAAGCAGTTGGGCAAGGTGCGCATGACGCGGGCGCAGTATACGCAATTGCACGCGGCAGACCGTGCGGACCTGAAGCTGGTGCAGGCGTTTGCGAAGGAGTTCGGGCTGACCGTGGAGAAGGACACGCCGAAGCCCGAGCGCCGGATGGTGCTGCTCAGCGGCAGCGTCGCGGCCATGCAGAAGGCGTTTGGCGTGGAGTTGAAGCAGGCCACGGTAGATGGGCAGACGTATCGGGTGCGCGAAGGGGCGATTCAGTTGCCGGCGAGCCTGGCGCCGGTGGTGGTGGCGGTACTTGGGCTGGACAACCGGCCGCAGGCAAAGCCGCACTTCCGGGTGGGGAGAACGCTGTCCGCGGAGGAGGCTTCAGGGGTTCGGCCGGCTGCGCAGGCGAACAGCCCGTCGTACACGCCTGTGCAGATCGCGCAGATGTACGGCTTCCCTTCGGGCGCGACGGCTGCGGGGCAGACGATTGGGATTATCGAGCTGGGAGGAGGGTATCGGACCGCGGATATTACGGCTTACTTCAAGACCCTGGGCCAGAAGGCGCCGACGGTGACTGCGGTTTCGGTGGACAAGGGGAAGAATGCTCCATCGAATGCGAGCAGTGCGGATGGCGAGGTGATGCTGGACATCGAGGTGTCGGCTGCGGTGGCGCCGGGGGCAAAGATTGTGGTGTACTTCGCACCGAACACGGACCAGGGGTTTATCGATGCGATCGGGTCTGCCGTGCATGACACGGTGAACAAGCCGAGCGTGATCTCGATCTCGTGGGGCGGCCCGGAGTCGAGTTGGACGCAGCAGGCGTTGACTGCGCTGGACCAGGCGTGCCAGTCGGCTGCTGCGCTGGGCGTGACGATCACGGCTGCGGCGGGAGATGACGGCTCGACCGACGGCGTGACGGACGGGCAAAACCACGTGGACTTCCCTGCCTCGAGCCCGCATGTGCTGGCCTGCGGAGGCACGAAGCTGACGGGGTCGGGCAGCACGATTACGGCGGAGACGGTGTGGAATGAACTCGCCGCCAAAGAAGGCGCAACGGGAGGCGGCGTGAGCACAGTGTTTGCGCTGCCGACGTGGCAAGCAAACGCGAATGTGCCGGCGGCGGGGACGTTCGCGGGACGAGGGGTGCCGGATGTAGCGGGCGATGCGGACCCCGTCACCGGATACGTTGTGCGAGTGGACGGATCGACGATGGTGATCGGCGGGACGTCTGCGGTGGCGCCGCTGTGGGCGGGGCTGGTAGCTCTGTCGAATGCGCAGAATAAGGTGACGGCGGGATTTCTTCAGCCGACGATCTACGCGGCGAAGGCGAAGTCCTGCTTCAGGGACATCACGTCGGGGAACAACGGGGCGTACTCCGCGGGGCCTGGGTGGGATGCCTGCACGGGCCTGGGGTCGCCTGTAGGAACGGCGCTGATCAAGCTGCTGGGTGGTGCGCCGGGCCCGGTGAAGAAGACGGCGGGCAAGAAGCTTGTGGCGACGAAGGCGGCTGCCAGGAAGAGCGCCGGCAAGGCTGCGACGAAGGCGGCTGCGAAGAAGGCGGTGCGGAGATAGGCAGGTCTTTGCGGCGGTGCACGACGGATGGGAGAATGGCACATGGCACGATCTTCCGTCCGTCTTGCTCTCTGCGGGGTGTTCAGCGTCGCTGTGCTGGCCGCCCAGGCTCAACCCGCTGCAACGCAACTGCCGGAGGTGGACCGGCAACTCTCCCACGACATCTTCAAAGAGATGATCGAGATCAAGTCCGGGTATACGACGGGCGCAACGACGCCGGTCGTGCAGGCGGCTGCGGCTCGTTTGCGGGCGGCGGGGTTTGCGGAGAGTGACCTCTTTCTGGGTGGCCCCGCGGCGAACAAGTACAACCTGGTGGCCCGGCTGCATGGGCATGGAACACAGCGGCCGTTGCTTCTGCTGGCGCATACAGACGTGGTGGAGGCGAAGCCGGAGGACTGGACCGCGGGGGTCGATCCGTTCACGTTCAACGAGCGGGATGGCTACTTCTATGGCCGGGGCACCTCGGACGACAAGGCGCAGGCGGTGGCGTGGCTGGATACCGTGATCCGGATGAAGCGCGAGGGCTTTGTGCCGGACCGCGACATCATCGTGGCATTGACGGCTGACGAGGAAGGCGGCGGCCCGTATAGCGGAGTGCAGTGGCTGCTCGCGAAACATCGTGAGCTGATCGATGCGGGGATGGCTCTGAACGAGGGCGGATATGGTGAGCTCTCGCATGGGAAGAAGATTGCAAACGACCTCCAGGCGGGCGAGAAGTACGTGGTCAGTTTTCGGCTGGAGGTCCACAACAAGGGTGGACACAGCTCGCTGCCGGTCCCCGACAATGCGATCTATCGGCTTGCGGGTGCGCTGACGCGGATCGGCGATTACGGTTTTCCGCTGAAGACGAACGAGGCTACGGCGGCTTATTTCCGAACGATGGAGCACATTGAGACGGGGCCGGTTGCCGGGGCGCTGGAGGGCTTTAATCCGGCGTCGAAGACTTCGCTGCAGCGTGCAGCGGCGGGGTCGCCGACGTGGAACTCGATGCTGCGGACGACGTGTGTCGCGACGCAGCTTGAGGGCGGGCATGCGTTGAATGCGCTGCCGCAGTTGGCGGCGGCGAACATCAACTGCCGTGTGCTGCCGGAGGATTCGGTGGAGTATGTGCAGTCCACACTGCAGCGGGTTATTGGAGACCCCCAGGTCTCGATCAAAATTCTGGGGGAGGTGAGCAAGGGGCCAGCGTCCCCGCTTGGCGGCAAGAGCGAGGGAGGCGAGGGAGCGCCTTCGATTCTGGAGGCGGTAACCCGGGCGACCGAGCAGGAGTGGCCAGGCGTTCCGGTGGTGCCGCTGATGGTGCCTTATGCGACGGACGGACGCTTTTTGCGGGCTGGGGGAATCCCTACGTACGGGGTGCAGGGATTCTTTCTGGATCGTGACGACATCCGCTTTCATGGGCGGGATGAACGGATTGGAATCCAATCCTTTTATGAGGGCACGCAATTTCTGTACACGCTGGTGAAGATGCTTTCGTCTCGTGGACACTGAGGCTGGCCGGCTTCAGTCGGGCTTAATGACCGGCCGGTAGGATTTGAGTATGACTGGGCTGCTGCGCTCCTTTTGCCTTCTACTGTTCTCGACTCTTTGTGTCTGCGCCTTTGGCCAGGCGAACTTCTCTGCCCGGGGCCTGGTTACGGACCCGTCCGGTGCAGGTATTCCGGGCGCGGCGGTGCAGTTGGAGACGCCGGCGGGCGTGGTGGTGCGCGACACGGTGACGGATGCACAGGGCGCCTTTGTGCTGCCGAATGTGGCTGCGGGGCAGTATTCGCTGGTTGTGCCTGCGTTCAACAGCTTTGCGACGCGCACGACTCCTCTCCATGTGACGGGAAACCTGAACGGGATCAAGGTTGCGCTGAAGCTTGAGTCCGTGCAGCAAGAGGTGACTGTGGGCACGGATCAGCCGGTGTCGACCGAGTCCTCGGCGAACCAGGACACGATCTCCGTATCGACCCAGGATCTTCGCAAGCTGCCCGCGTTTGATCAGGATTATGTCGGTGCGCTCAGCTCCTTCCTTGATCCGTCGGCCGGGGGGGTGACGCTTGTGGTGGACGGCATCGAGATGAAGAGCAGCGGCGTTTCTCCTTCGGCGATCCAGGAGATTCGCATCAACAATGATCCGTACTCTACCGAGTTCACACGGCCGGGGCGGGGACGCATTGAGATCACGACCAAGCCGGGTTCGCAGCAGTTCCACGGCGAAGGGAACTTCATCTTCCGCGATGCGATCTTCAACGCGCGAAACGCGTATGCCACCATTCGGCCTCCGGAGGTGCGGCGCCTGTTTGAGGGGCATCTCGGCGGACCGGTGGGCAGGGGCCGGCACACGGACTTTATCGCTTCGGGCGAGTTCGGGCAGCGCAATACGGCGGCTATCGTGAATGCACTGACGCCTACGGGGGTGCTGATCGATAACGTGATCACGCCGCGGGTGAACGGGCAGGGCACGCTGCGGGTGACGCACGACTTCTCGCCCAACCACCGGCTCCAGGTGGGCTATAACTTCGAGTACGACAGCAGGCAGAATGGGGGCGTCGGTGGACTTGTGCTGCGGGAGGCGGGGTATAACAACCAGTCGCGCGAGGACGACCTGATCTTCAACGACCGGATCATCATCAGCCCGAAGCTGATCAACCAGCTACAGGTCACCTTCGAGAAGGATGAGGACGTGACGCAGAGTGTGACACGGGCGCCCTCGGTGCAGGTGAATGGCTACTTCACCGGCGGTGGTGCGCAGGCCGATCTGGCCCGCACGGAGAATACGGTTCACATCAACGAGGTCGTGAGTTGGAGCCTGGGCCGGCACTACATCCGCTTCGGGGCGCAGGCGCCGCAGATCAGCCGCCGCGCTGTGGACGATCACACGAACCGCCTGGGCACGTACGGCTTCAACACGCTGGCGGATTACAACAACCGGCTTGCGCACTCTTTTACGGAGCAACAGGGGCCGGGCCGCGGGCTTTACTGGATCAACGAGATGGGGGCGTTCTTTCAGGACCAGATGAAGCTTTCGCCGCGGATGCAGCTCTCATACGGCATGCGTTACGACTGGCAGACGTACATTGACGACGTGCACAAGTTCGCGCCGCGGGCTTCGATTGCGTACGCTCCGGGCAAGGGACAGACTGTGCTGCGGCTGGGTTCCGGTGTCTTCTACGACCGGACGGGAGGAGACTTCCCGGCTACGGTGAAGCTTCACAACGGGTTTGTGCTGGACACGCTCCAGCTTCAGGATCAGCCGTATCCCATCGCGGCCGGCACTTCCTTTGCTGCGGGTCCGTCGAGCATCGTTCGCTTTGCGCCGAACGCAGTTGCGCCGTACACGGTTCAGTCGAGCTTCAGCATCGAGCGGCAGCTCACGAAGAAGCTGAACGTTTCGGCGGGTTACAGGAACTCGATCCAGGTGAAGAGCTTTCGCTCGCGCGATGCGAATGCGCCTGTGCTTCCGCCTAATCCGAGCCTGACGGCGATCTATGCGCGGCCGAACCCGGCATACGGGCAGGTGCAGCAGATTGAGTCTGATGGGCGGCAGGTGCAGAACGCGCTGGACCTGGCGCTGCGCGGGAGCATGAGCCGATGGTTCTCCGGGCAGGCGCAGTACACGCTGTCGCGCACGATGAATAACACCGGCGGCATCAACAGCTTTCCCCAGGACCAGTACAACCCGAGCAATGAGTGGGGCCGCGCGAACTTCGACCGGCTTCACGCGCTGAACATCATTGGACAGATCTACCCGGATCACTGGCTGAGCGTGGGCATCAACGCGAGTCTCTACTCCGGCTCGCCGTACAACGAGACGACGGGGCTGGATTACTTCCACACGCTGCTTGCGAACGCTCGACCTGCGGGCGTTCCGCGCAACAGCCTGCAGGCCTCCGGCACTGCCAACTTTGATGTGCTTTGGGAGCACGAGTTCAAACTGACGAAAGCCAAGGGAGATGACGAGAAGATCTTCACTACCGGTGTTTCGGCCTTCAACGTTTTGAATCATCCCAACTACGTGGGCTACATTGGCAGCTTGAATTCGTCTCGGTTCGGACAGCCTACGTCTGCGACCGCGGGGCGGCAGATTCAGTTCTCGGTAGGGTATCGCTTCTAGTCGAGCGGGCGCGCGGTAGAGGTGGCCGCGTGTAAACGGTTCCCATGCGGGCGCATTCGTTTTATGCTCGTTTGAATACTCCGAGCCGTGTTGTTCGAGTCGGTCGCGCGCCTATGCCAGAACGTTCCCCCATTATCGGTACCTCTCCTATTCGCAAGGAAGGCGTCGCGAAGGTGACGGGGCGCGCGTTGTACGTCGATGATATTTCGCTGCCGGGGATGTGGTTCGGCGCGACGGTGCGATCGACGATTGCGCGGGGGCGGATTACAGGGATCACGTTTGGCCCGGGCGTTGACTGGTCGGAGTACACGATTGTGACCGCGGCGGATATCCCGGGTGAGAACGTGATTATTCACCTGACTAAAGATCACGTGTGCCTTGCGGTGGATCGGGTGAACCACTACGGAGAGCCGATCCTGCTGTTGGCGCACCCGGAGAGAGCGGTGCTGCCGGCGGCTGTGGCTGCGGTGCACATCGCGTATGAGGAGCTGCCGGGTGTCTTCACGATCGAGCACTCGGAGGCGGGCGCGGCCGGAGATGAGAGCAAGGTGATCTGGCGCGGAGACGATCCAAAGCATCATGCGCCGAACACGTTCAAGAGCTACCTGATGCAGAAGGGGGATGAGCCTCTTGCGGATGCGGAGCTCCAGGCGGTGTTTGCGGCGGCGGATTTTGTCGTGGAGGGCGAGTACAGGACGGGCGCGCAGGAGCAGCTCTACATCGAGAACAACGGGGTAATCGCGGAGGCGTTTCGCGGCGCGGATGGGGCGCTCGAGTCGGTCACGGTCTCGGGATCGATGCAGTGCCCCTATTACCTGGTGCATGCGCTGGAGGTTGTGTTTGGGCTGCCGGGTGAGAGGTGCCGCGTCATCCAGACGGAGACGGGCGGTGCGTTTGGCGGCAAGGAAGACTTCCCTTCTGTGATTGGCTCGCATGCCGCGCTGCTGGCGATGAAGTCGGGGCATGCGGTGAAGCTGTGCTATGACCGGGCCGAAGATCTGATCGGGACGACGAAGCGGCATCCTTCGCGGACGCGGCATCGCACGGCGGTGGCCAAGGATGGCACGCTGCTGGCGGGCGAGATCGAGGTGGTGCTCGATGGCGGGGCGTATGTGACGCTGTCGCCGGTGGTGCTGTCGCGGGCTACGATCCACGCTGCGGGGCCGTACCACTGGCCGCACCTGACGATTCGGGGAAAGGCTGTGGCGACGAACATTCCGCCGCATGGGGCGTTCCGGGGGTTTGGGGCGCCGCAGTCCTTGTTTGCGATGGAGCGGCATATGGATCGCATCGCGGCGGCGGTGGGGTTGACGCCGGAGGAGGTGCGGCGGCGGAACTTCCTCGCGACGGGGATGCAGACGGCGACGGGACAGCTGCTGTCCGATCCTGTGGATATGCAGGGCTTGTTGACGCGGGCGCTGGCGGAGTCAAACTACCATGCGAAGCGGGCGGAGTTTGCGCGTGCCAATGCCGACTCGCCGGTGAAGCGCGGGATCGGGTTCGCGTCGTTTATGCATGGCTCGGGGTTTACGGGCTCGGGCGAGCGGCGGCTGAACTCGCTGGTTACGGTGGAGGTAACGGCGGAGGGGCGGCCGCGAATCCTGGTGTCTTCGACCGAGTTCGGGCAGGGGACGAATACGATTCTGAGCCAGGTGTGTGCTCAGGCGCTGCGGGTTCCGTACGACGAGGTGCTGGTCGCGCCCGTGGATACGAGCGTGGTGCCGAACTCGGGGCCGACCGTGGCTTCGCGGACGGCGATGATCGTGGGCAAGCTGGTGGAGCGGGCCTCGCAGATGCTCTGCGGGACGCTGGTTTCGGATGGACTTTCGCCGGAGTACACGGCGGAGGAGTTCAAGGCTGCGGCAAAGGCGTATGTGGCGGCGAATGGAAGCTTGAGCGCGAGCGCGCGGTATGAGCTTCCGCAGGGCACGTCAATCTTCTGGGATGACGACAAGTACAAGGGCGACGCGTACCCGACGTATGCGTGGGCGGTGTATGTGGCCGAGGTTGCGGTGGATACGCGGACCTACTTCGCCGAGGTGACGGACTTCTACGCGCTGCAGGAGGTTGGGCGCGTGATGCACCCGGTGCTGGCGAAGGGGCAGATTGAGGGCGGCGTGGCGCAGGGTATCGGGTATGCGCTGTATGAGAAGTGCGTGTACCAGGATGGGCGGATGGCGAACAACCAGATGACGAACTACATCATGCCGACCGCGGCAGATCTGCCGCCGATCCATGTGCACTTCGAGGAGGTGCCTTCGATCCATGGGCCGGATGGGGCGAAGGGCATTGGTGAGCTGCCGATGGATGGGCCGGCGCCGGCGATCCTGAACGCTATCGAGCATGCTACGGGGATTGCGTTCGATGAGATTCCGCTGCTGCCGGAAGATATCTTTGCGCGGATGGGCGAGCGGATGACGCGGGTGGCGGAGTCGGGCAGCGAGGCGTTTGCGCCTGACGTAGATCGGGACACGCGCGTCGAGCCTGCGGAGGTACCCGCGTGAGGGAGATCACGTTCACGGTGAATGGCGCGGTGCGCGCGGTCGATGTGCCGCCGATGAAGCGGCTGCTGGATGTGCTGCGCGAGGACCTTTGCCTTACGGGCGCGAAGGAGGGTTGCGGCGAGGGGGAGTGCGGGTCGTGTTCGGTGTTGATGGATCGGGGAGATGGACAGACGGAGCTGGTGAACTCGTGCCTGGTGCCGGTGCTGCAGGCTGAGGGCGCGGCGATCACGACCATTGAGGGGCTTGCACCGGCGGCGAGCGCGCGGCTTCATCCGATACAGCAGTGCTTTCTGGAGCGAGGCGGAGCGCAGTGCGGGATCTGCACGCCGGGGATGATCCTGGCGACGGAGCACCTGTTGCGCAGGCATCCTCGGCCGACGTTGGAGGAGATTCGGGAGGGGTTGGCGGGGAACCTTTGCCGGTGTACTGGGTATATGCGGATCTTTGAGGCTGTGAAGGCGGCGGCGGAAGCGGTCCGGAGCTGATGCGAGCAAACGTCGCCGAATACGATGTGGTGGCTCCGCTTTCTTTGAGCGCGGCGCTGGGGATGCTTGCGGCGGAGCCCGGGCGGTTCACTCCGCTTGCGGGTGGGACAGAGTTGATGGTGGCGCTGGCGGCGGGACGGCTGGCGGAGAAGCGGATGCTGTCGCTGCATGCGGTGCGTGAGCTGCGGTTTCTTGAGGTCGCGCCGGATGCGGTCACGCTGGGTGCGGGGACTACGTTCAGCGACATTCGGAGGTCGGCGGAGATTGCGCGGGAGCTGCCGCTGCTGGCGCGGGCGGCGAGCTGGACGGGGTCTGTGGCGAACCAGAACCGCGGGACGATTGGCGGCAACATTGTGAATGCGTCGCCGGCGGCGGACTCGCCTCCGGCGCTGCTGGTGTATGGGGCTACCGTGACGCTGGTGTCGGCGGGGCCGGCGGGTGAGATCGTGACGCGCACGGTGCCGTATCGCGAGTTCCACCTGGGGTACAAGAGGACGGCGCTGCAGGCGAATGAGCTGCTTTACAGCGTGTCGGTGCGGCGGGTGTTCGGGGAGTACCGGGGGTACATCCGCAAGGTGGGGACTCGGAATGCGCAGGCGATCTCTAAGGTGGCGCTGGCGGGGCTGGCACTGCTTGCGGACGGTGCGGGGGGGCGAAGGCTTGCGGACGTTCGGCTGGGGGCGGCTAGCTTGCGGGAGACTCCGGTGAGGTGCTGGGCGACGGAGGAGGTGCTGCGCGGGCAGGTGGTGTCGGCGGCTGCGTTGCCCGCGCTGATTGAGCGGGCGCGGGCGGCGCTTGCGGGTGAGGCGCGGCCGATCGACGACATTCGGTCGACGGCGCGGTATCGGGCGGCTGTTGCGGGGAACCTGCTGGAGGAGTTCCTGCGGGAACTAGTTTGACCCCCCTCCCCCCGGGGGGGTGGTGTCTCTAATTGGCTTAGAATCATATATTTGGCTTTTACCGCTGCTCGCAAATATATGATTCTATTTTGTTTACACGCAAAAATAAGATTACAAAGGACTTAGATTCTGTTGCGGATTGGCTGCCGCGGAGCGCCGGGAACCTCGCGGCATTTTG
Organism: uncultured Acidobacteriaceae bacterium; assembly: GCA_963791875.1. Taxonomy (GTDB): domain Bacteria; phylum Acidobacteriota; class Terriglobia; order Terriglobales; family Acidobacteriaceae; genus Edaphobacter. The sequence goes on along the minus strand of CAWBUI010000011.1, from coordinate 180,027 downwards.
TTCTCTGTTATCAGGTTAGCAGGGTGACCATATCTAAATGGCCAACTATTTTGAGGTTTTATCTCGTTTGCATTCAACTAGATACTGGATTTCGGACCTGTCTGGGGGCTTGACAGGGTTTCAACGGCGACGGTGAGGTCGGCTGGGGTGTCGATGTCGAGATCTCCATGGGGTAGGGGGATTGTGGCGGCATTCTGGAGGATGGCTCGGGCGCCGGCGTCTCCCGTGAGGGTGAGGAGTTCGGGGAGGGCGGAGGCTGGGAAGAAGGCGGGAACTCCGCGGCGGCTGGCATAGGCGGATGCGGTCGTCCGGGGACTCGCGGCGAGGGTGCGGAGGTGGGCGGGGGTGACGGCTGGCTGGTCGCAGACCATGAGGATTGCGCCGCAGGTGTCGGGAGGGAGGGCACCGACGGCCAGGCGTATGGAGGAGGCCATGCCCTCCGGCCAGTTCGGGTTTGTGAGGGGGATGGCGGGGTGGAGGTCGGCCTGCGCCTGGATCTGGGGCAGCGTTTGCGCCGAGGACTACGAGGATGGGGGCGAGGCCGGCTGCATGGGCGGTTTTTATGGCCCGTTCGACGAGGTTTTCGCTCTGAAAGCGGAGGAGTTGCTTGGGGTGGCCCAGGCGGGTGGAGGCTCCGGCGGCCAGGACGATCGCGGCGGTGGGGCGTGTCGGCATTTTGGGGGAAAGCGGGTCCTTCGCTTCGCTCAGGATGACAATTCTATCGGCAGAGGCTGTGGCGGCGGTCTGTTGGCTACGGCAACGGCGAGTGCAACGGCAACGGCTAATGCGGGGGTCTCTCGGCTACGGCGGCAGGTGCGCCGCCTTCGGTCGAGATGACGGCTCTTTGGGGCGTGGGGGTGGCGGCGCACTGGAGTTGCAGGTAGGCGGAGGCTCCGCCTCGGGTGATCTGGTCGGCGACTTCGGTGGCGTTGAGGCGGCGGGAGCGCGCGAGGCGGCCCTGGGTCCAGGACTGGATTTCGGCGAGGATGGCGAGGGCGATGGCTTCGGGGCCGTCTCCGCCGAGGTCGAGGCCGACGGGAGCCCAGATGCGGTTGCAGCAGTGGGCGACGGAGAGGTTGAGGGCGGCGGCGGCTTCGCTGACGAGGAGGGCAGAGCGGTGGCGGGCTCCGAGGAGGCCTATGTAGCCGGGGGTGGTGTCCGGGGTGGTGGCTTGGGTTGGGTGTTCGTTTGCGGGCGCGTTGAGTCTGGCTGGATCCAGGAGGGCGGTGAGGTGGGCGCGGTCCTGTTCGTAGCTGTGGGTCATGAGGACGACGGCGTCGGTGGTGCGGAGGTTGAGGCCGGCGAGGGAGCTTGTCGTGAGGACGTGTTCGGCTTCGGGGAAGCGGTCGGCTCGGGCGAGCTGAGGGCGCGCGTCGAGGACGGTGACGGACCAGCCGAGGAGGGCGGCGAGGGTGACTACAGGGCGGGCGTCTTCGCCGGCGCCGAGGACGAGGAGGCGCTGGGGTGGGGCTAGGTGTTCGATGTAGAGGCTGGGGTTTGTGGTGTCTGTCCTTGTATGTTCCCACCCATCGCTGCGCGATGGATGGGGCACTCTGACGATCTCGGCGGGGGTTAGGGTGGGGGTGGTGAAGATGGGGTCGCCCGTGGCGGTGAGGATGGCGCGGCGGAGAGGGTCGGTGGGGGTGGGGAGCCAGGTGGCTACGAGGTATTCGGCTCCCGCGAGGGAGGACTCCATGGCTGTTAGGAGGGCCTGGGCTTCGGGGGTGTCTGCGGGTTCGAGGAGCAGGTCGACGATGCCTCCGCAGCCGAGGCCGTAGGGGATGTCGGCGGTGTCGTCGAAGAGGGTGGAGTAGGTTTCGAGGATGGCGCCGTTGCGGATCTTCCAGGCTGCTTTGCGGACGACCTCGGCTTCGAGACAGCCGCCGGAGATGGTGCCGGTGTAGTCGCCGGTGGGGCCGATGAGGAGGTGGGCTCCGGGGCGGCGGTAGGAGGAGCCTTCCATGCGGACCAGGGTCACCAGGGTCTGGGCGTTTCCGGCTTTCCATTGGGCGACTATGCGGCGGCGGTCGATCATGCGGGTTTCTTATGAGATGCGCTACGTTCGGGGCGGATGGCCTCTATGGTAATGGGTGCCTTGGCGGATCGGGTTTAGGTGGCGGAAGGGGGTGGCGATCTTGAGTGCGTTGGGTTCCTTCGGCTTCGCGCTGTGCGCTTCGCTCGGGATGACAGTTCTGGGTGGGTATGTGGTTCGCTGCTCCTCCCGGCAAATGCGAGAAAAGCAGGTCCTTCGCTTTGCTCAGGATGACAATTCCAAGAGGGTATGTTGTGTGCTCAGGATGACAATTCCAATAGGGTATGTTGTCTGCCCATGATGACCATTCCAAGAGGGTATGTTGTCTGCTCAAGTGACAATTCCAAGAGGGTATGTTGTCTGCTCAGGATGACAGCTTCTGGGGGTATGCTCAGGCTTTTTCGGTGAAAGTGTGGATGCCGCACTCGAGCTTGTTGCCGCCCCAGCGGCCGCTGCGGGGGTCGGCTCCGGCGGCGGGGATGGCGGTGCAGGGCTGGCAGCCGATGGAGGTGTAGCCCGGTCGTAGAGCGAGAGGCGGGGGATGTTGTGTTCGCGGGCGTAGGCTTCGACCTGCGGCATGGTCCAGTCGGCGAGGATGGAGACTTTTTTCATCTGCTTGCCGGTGGGGGTGCGTGTGGTCTTCGATCTTTTTGAGGTTGGCGCGGGTGGGGGACTGCTCGCGGCGGAGGCCGGTGAACCACCAGTCGAAGGGCTCGAGCGAGCGCATGAGGGGTTCGACCTTGCGGATGGCGCAGCACTGGGTGGGCTGAACGATGTGGAGGAGGCCGTGCTGGGCCTCGTGCTCGGCGAGGGTGGTGACGGGGAGGGCGTTGATGAGGTTGAGGTTCCACTCGGCGACGAGGCGGTCGCGGTAGGCGAGGAGTTCGGGGAAGTGGTAGCCGGTCTCGAGGAAGATGACGGGGACGTCCGGCACGTGCTGGCGGAGGAGGTGGAGGACGACCATGTCCTCGGTCTGGAAGGAGCTGGTGAGGCAGAGGGGCGCGCCGGCGGCTTCGCGGACGATGTGGGCGGTGAGGTCGGCGGCGGTGAGGAGTTCGAGGTCGATGGCTTCTGCGGTTGTGTTCATCTGCATTCCTTGGGATTGACCCGGGGCTGAAGCCCCTCTGATTCGGCTGATCTTATTCGTGGGGCTAAAGCCCCACGCTCCCTCCCAGCTTGAGCAGCTCCGAGGTGATGCACGAGGTGGGCGATGTAGCTGTTCCCAGCAGCCCTACGCTCCCTCCCAGTTTGAGCGCTCCGAGGTGGTGCTGGAGGTGGGCGATGTAGCTGTTCCTCGAGCTAAAGCCCTCACGCTCCCTCCAAGTTGAGGGCGCGGAGGTGGTGTTGGAGGTGGGCGATGTAGTCCTCGAGAACGAAGCCGAGGGTTAAGGTCTGATCGTCGTAGTGCCATATGTGGGTTAGGGCGGCGCGGTCGACGTGCTGCATGGTGTGGGCGAGGTGCTGGTTCAGCGTAAGCCACAGGGTTCGGACGGACTGCCACGGCAAGAGATCGTAGTGCTGGACGCGGATCCAGCCGTCCTGGTCGTATCCGGGGAGGTCGAGTGTGGGCTGGAGCTGCAGGCGCACAAGGCGCTGCTGGTTGTTCATGGCGGAGTCGCAGAGGTGGCCTAGGGTCTGCTGAATGGACCACTTGCCGGGTGCGAGGGGACGCGCGGCTGCGTCGTCGGGGACGGATTGGAGTGCGGGAAGAGCGGACTGGATGACGGCGCGCAGGCGGTCTGCGAGGGCTGCCGGATCGAGCGTGGCGGGGTCGGAGGGCTGGGCGTAGGTGAGGCTTGCGGGGGTGGGCGACGGAGTGGCGACGGGGGCTTCGGCGGGGCCGAGGATCATGGCGGCGCCTACGGTGGCGTTGGTGAGTGCGTCGATGAGGATGAGCGGCGCCGGTGGTGCGGGACTCGCGGTAGGGGTCGAAGAAGAGGGGGAGGTTGGTGTCGAACTCGACCTCGGCGATCTCGTTCATGGCGAGGGAGGAGGCGGGGGACTGGTCGAAGGTGTTGACGTCGACGCGGGCGCGGATGGCGCGGAGGGTGGCGCGGACGGTGCGGGTGGTGTGCTTAGCGAAGTAGGTGCGGCCGAGGGCGAGGGGGTCCTCGTGCATCCAGACGACCATGGCGCGGATGCGGGTGGAGGCGGTGGGGAGGGCGCCGGCGTCGCGGTCGGCTGCGGAGACGAGCATTTCGCCGCGGGAGAGGTCGATCTCGTCCTCGAGCTCGAGGGTGACGGACTGGGGGTAGGAGGCGGAGGAGAGGTCGCCGTCGTAGGTGACGATGCGCTGGACGGAGGTTTCGCGGCGCGAGGGGAGGGCCATGACGCGCTCGCCGGCGCGGACGGAGCCGCGGGCGACCTGGCCGGCGAAGCCGCGGAAGTTGGCGGTCGGGGCGGAGGACGAGCTGGACGGGAAAGCGCAGGGGCCCGTGGAGCTCGGGCGGGGTGAGGGGGACGGTCTCGAGGTACTCGAGGAGGGTGGGGCCCTCGTACCAGGGCATGTTGGCGCTGGGGGTGACGACGTTGTCGCCTTCGAGGGCGGAGACGGGGATGGTTTCGACGCCGGAGAGGCCGAGGTGGGCGCACGAGTGCGAGGAAGTCGCGGCGGATGGCGTGGAAGGCGGCTTCGGAGTAGCCGACGAGGTCCATCTTGTTGACGGCGGCGACGACGTGCGGGATGCCGAGGAGGGAGGCGATGTAGGTGTGGCGGCGGGACTGGGGGAGGAGGCCGCCGGCTTTGGCGAAGGCGTTGGCGTCGATGAGGATGATGGCGACGTCGGCGGTGGAGGCCCCGGTGGCCATGTTGCGGGTGTACTGCTCGTGGCCGGGCGTGTCGGCGATGATGAACTTGCGGCGCGCGGTGGAGAAGTAGCGGTAGGCGACGTCGATGGTGATTCCCTGCTCGCGCTCGGCTTTGAGGCCGTCGGTGAGGAGGGAGAAGTCGACGTGGCCGTTGGCGGCGCGGTTGACGCGGGAGCTCTTGACGGCGGCGAGCTGGTCTTCGTAGACGGACTTGGTGTCGTGGAGGAGGCGGCCGATGAGGGTGGACTTGCCGTCGTCGACGGAGCCGGCGGTGGTGAAGCGGAGCATTTCCTGGGCGAGGTGGGCGTCGAGGAAGTCTTCAAAGGTGCGGGCGGGGGCGGAGTCGGGTTCGGGGGTGATGAGTGTGGGCGGACATCAGAAGTAGCCCTCGCGTTTCTTCACTTCCATGCTGCCTTCTTCGTCGTGGTCGATGGCGCGGTTTTCGCGTTCGGAGCGGCGGAAGGTGATGAGCTCTTCGATGATCTTGGGGAGGGTGTCGGCTTCGGTGCGCATGGCGCCGGTGCAGGGGGCGCAGCCGAGGGAGCGCATGCGGACCTTCATCATCTGCGGGCTGCTCGCTGGGGAGGAGCTTGATGCCTTCGTGGACGAAGGTGAGGGCTGCCGCCGCGGGTGACGATGGGGCGCGGCTTGGCGAAGTAGAGCGGGACGATGGGGATCTTTTCCGCGTAGAGGTAGAGCCAGATGTCGAGCTCGGTCCAGTTGGAGAGCGGGAAGACGCGGATGGACTCGCCTTTGCGGAGGCGGGAGTTGTAGAGGCTCCAGAGCTCGGGGCGCTGGTTCTTGGGGTCCCACTGGCCGGCGGCGTCGCGGAAGGAGTAGACGCGTTCCTTGGCGCGGGACTTTTCTTCGTCGCGGCGGGCTCCGCCGAAGGCTGCGTCGTAGCCGCCTTCTTCGAGGGCGTCGAGCAGGGAGCGGGTCTTGAGCAGGCCGCAGCAGTTCTGGGTGCCGAGGGTGTAGGGGTTGGCTCCGGCGGCGATGGCCTGCTTCGTTGCGATGGACGATGAGGTCGGCGCCGATCTCGCGGGCGTAGTTGTCGCGGAAGCGGATCATCTCCGGGAACTTGTAGCTGGTGTCGACGTGGAGGAGGGGGAAGGGGATCTTGCCGGGGAAGAAGGCCTTCTGCGCGAGGCGCAGCATGACGGAGGAGTCCTTGCCGATGGAGTAGAGCATGACGGGCCGGGCGAACTCGGCGACGGCCTCGCGCAGGATGGCGATGCTCTCGGCTTCAAGGGCCTGGAGATGGTTGAGGCGGGCTGCGTGAAGTTCCTGGGCCTGGACTTCAGGCGGCGGGGGTGCGAGGGATGTCATCGCGGAAGAGTTCTCCTTAGGGCCAGTTAACTGATGCGGGCCACTGCGGCGAGGAAGCAAAGAGAGGAGATGAGGATGGAGCGCGGAGGGGCTGGGTGTACGGGTATCGCGTTCGGCTTCAACAACAACAAAGCTGGAGCAACGTCATACCGTGGCCATCCGAAGAAAAATGGTCGGGGCGAGAGGATTCGAACCTCCGACCCCCTGGTCCCGAACCAGGTGCGCTACCAGACTGCGCTACGCCCCGAACTGTTGAACACTGTCGACGCCGTCCCGGAGAGGAGTTTCCGGAAAGGCAAGCCACGAGTAGCGGCTCAGACGCGACGCAATCAACTCTTCGAGTTTACCAGAGATTGCGGTGGCACTTCCCTGCCGGCGGGTTGTGCATGCGGGGGGCGATAGAAGGTCGCGGTCGGAGGGCGGGTGATTCTGGAGGCGGAGCAAGCGCGCGAGTGGACGGAAAGCGTATTATTGAACGGTACGTTCAGTTTATGCGGTAGCCAGATCCGAAGAGATGGGTTGGCGCTGCCGGGCGCCTGTCAGGAGCTACGCCATTCAACAGGTGATGGAAGTCGCGGTGATGGAAGAGCCGAAGCTGCGGGGGCGTCCGCGCAGCGTGGAAGCTGAGGCTGCGATCCTGAAGGCGACGCTGCAGCTTCTGGAGCGCAGGCCGCTGCGCAAGGTGACGGCGGATGCGATTGCGCGGCGCGCCGGAGTCAGTAAGGCGACGATTTACAAGTGGTGGCCGAACAAGAGTCTCGTAGCGCTGGATGCGTATCTTGCGGGGATGACCGAGCGGGTGATGATGCCGGATACGGGTTCGGCTGAACTGGATTTTACGGAGCAGTTGAAGTCGGTGATGATGTTTTACGCGTCGCCGCTGGGACGACTTTTCAGCCAGTTCATTGCGGAGGGGCAGTCGGATGCTGGGTTTCTGGCGCTGTTCCGGGAGCGCTTCTTATTTGCTCGGCGCGATGCTGCCCGCGTGATGTGGCGCCGCGGTGTGGACCGTGGCGAAATCCGGGAAGACATCGACAGCGACCTGGTGCTGGACCTGGTGTATGGACCGATGATCTTTCGGTTGCTGGCGGGGCATGGATCGGTGTCGGGTACGGAGTCGGAGGCGCTGGTGAAGGCGATCTTCGGCGGGATTGGAGCTGCGGGCCAGGTTTCGAGCAGGGCAGGACGGAAGGCGGTTGCGGGCAAGTTTCGATGACGTAAAGCGGAGCGGAGCGGGTATTTGTAACCTGGGCACGTCCTGATACATCTTATTTATTGAACGCGGCGTTTAGTTTCGGTATAGCCTTCCGCAACCCACACTAGAATTGTTTCTTAACAGTATTTGCTTTCCGGCTCGATGCGGGGAGCGGCCCTAAGGAGCCACGATGTGGATCGTACGCCTCGCACTCAGGAGGCCTTACACATTCGTCGTCTTGTCCCTGCTGCTGTTCATCTTGGGGCCTGTGGTGATGCTGCGCACGCCGGTCGATATCTTTCCGAACATTGATATCCCGGTTGTGTCGGTGATCTGGAACTACGCCGGTTTATCGCCCGAGCAACTTAGCGACCGGATTGTGCTGCCGTTTGAACGCAGTGTGACGACGACGGTGAACGACATTGAGCATACCGAGTCGCAGACGCTGAACGGCGTTTCGGTGATCAAGATCTTCTTCCGTCCGACGGTGAACATCTCCCAGGCGGTGGCGCAGGTTACGGCGATCAGTCAGACGGCGTTGCGGCAGTATCCGCAGGGGACGAACCCGCCGCTGGTGATTCAGTACAGTGCGTCGAGCGTGCCTGTGCTGCAGCTTGGGTTGTCGGGGACCGGCCTGACCGAGCAGCAGTTGAATGATTTCGGGCAGAGCTTTATCCGGACGCAGCTTGCGACGGTGCAGGGTGCTTCGATCCCGTTCCCCTACGGCGGCAAGCAGCGCCAGATACAGGTGGACGTGGATACGCAGAAACTGCAGGCCTATGGGCTTTCGGCGTCGGACGTGGTGGGCGCGATGGGCGCGCAGAACATTATTCTGCCGGCCGGCACCGTGAAGATGGGCCACATGGACTACCAGGTGGAGTCCAACAGCGCGCCGAAAACGATTGCGGACCTGAACAATCTGCCGATCAAGACGGTAAATGGAGCAACGGTTTACATCCACGATATTGGGAACGTGCGCGATGGTTTTCCGCCGCAGACCAATATCGTTCGCGTGGATGGGCAGCGCGCATCGCTGCTGACGATTCAGAAGACGGGGAATGCTTCCACGCTGGACATTATTGGGAACGTGCGGGCGCAGCTTCCGGCGATTTCGGCCCAGTTGCCGGCGGCGTTGAAGATCGATCCGATCTCGGATCAGTCGGTGTTTGTGAAGGGCGCGATTACGGGTGTGGTTCGCGAGGCGCTGATTGCGGCGTGTCTCACGGCGGCGATGATTCTTGTATTTCTTGGCATCGTGGCGCTCGACGGTGATTATTGCGGTGTCCATTCCGCTTTCGGTGATCTGCTCGCTGCTGATGCTGTCTGCGCTGGGCGAGACGATCAACATCATGACGCTGGGTGGGCTGGCGCTGGCTGTGGGCATCCTGGTGGACGACGCGACGGTAGAGATCGAGAATATCAATCGCAACCTCGAAGAAGGCAAAGAGGTGGAGCAGGCGATTCTGGATGGCGCGGCGCAGATTGCGATTCCGGCCTTCGTCTCTACGCTGGCGATCTGCATTGTGTTTGTGCCGATGTTCTTTCTGAGCGGTGTGGCGCGGTACCTGTTTGTGCCTCTGGCTGAGGCGGTGGTGTTCGCGATGCTGGCATCGTACTTCCTCTCACGAACCATTGTTCCGACGATGGCGAAATATCTGCTGAAGGGGCACGAGTCGGATCGGGCGCACCAGGCGCGTAACAGTAAAAACCCGTTCAAGCGGTTCCAGATCGCGTTTGAACACTATTTCGAGAAGCTTCGCAGCGGGTATTACGGGCTGCTGAATCTTTGCCTTGAGCATCGTGCGCTGTTTCTTGTGGGCATCGTGGTTTTCTGGATAGCGTCAGTGGGGCTGTTATATCCGTGGCTTGGCCAGGACTTTTTTCCGTCGGTAGATGGGGGGCAGTTCCGGCTCCATGTGCGTGCGCAGACGGGTACGCGCATTGAGGATACTGCTCGCCTGTGCGACGAGGTTGAAGGAGTGATCCGGCAGCAGATTCCGCATGCGCAGCTGGGCACGATTCTGGACAACATTGGTGTTCCCTACTCGGGTTTGAATCTTTCGTATTCGAATTCGGCGACGGTGGGGACGGCTGATGCGGACATCCTGGTTTCGCTGGGCGAGAAGCACAGGCCCACGGCGGAGATTACGGGTGCGCTGCGGGATAAGCTGACGCAACAGTTTCCGGGGACTACGTTCTACTACCTGCCGACGGACATTGTCAGTCAGATTCTGAACTTCGGACTTCCGGCGCCAGCTCGATATCCAGGTGATCGGACAGCAGGTCGCGCAGAACCGGGCGCTGGCCGAAGAGATGCTGCAGAAGATCAGCCACATTCCGGGCACGACGGATCTGCGAATTCAGCAGCCGTTCAATCTGCCGACATGGAAGGTGGATGTGGATCGCACACGGGCGCAACAAGTTGGCTACAGTGCGCGGGATGTATCCGTGAACCTGCTGACCAGTTTGAGCGGAAGCTTCCAGACGACGCCTACGTTCTACCTGAATCCGCAAAACCATGTGAGCTACAACGTTGCGGTGCAGACGCCACAGTACGACGTGCAGAGCCTGCAGCAACTAGAGAACTTTCCGGTGGCGAGCAGCGCCTCCAACCGCACACCGCAGATCCTGGGGAACCTTGCCACGATTACGCGCGGGACGGAGGAGGGCACGGTGAGCCACTACAACGCGCGGCCGGTGATCGATGTTTATGGCTCGGTTGAGGGCACGGATCTGGCGAGTGTGGCATCACGGATCGATGCGATCGTGAAGGATTCGGAGGCGAAGCTGCCGCGGGGAAGCGAGATCTTCGTGCGCGGCCAGGTGCAGACGATGCGGAGTTCGTTCAACGGCCTGGCGTTCGGGCTTTTGTTCTCAATCGTGCTGGTGTACGCGCTGATCGTGGTGAACTTCCAGAGCTGGCTGGATCCGTTCATCATCATTGCGGCCTTGCCGGGAGCGTTGGCGGGAATTGTGTGGATGCTCTTCATCACAGGAACGCATATCAGTGTGCCTGCGCTGACCGGGGCGATTATGTGCGTCGGCGTGGCGACGGCAAACTCGATCCTGGTGATCTCGTTTGCCAAGGAGCAGATGCACGAGGGCATGAACGCGACGGAGGCTGCACTTTCGGCCGGCTTCACGCGCTTCCGTCCGGTGATCATGACTGCGCTGGCGATGATCATCGGTATGGTGCCGATGGCGTTGGGGCTGGGCGATGGCGGCGAACAGAATGCGCCGCTAGGCCGGGCGGTGATTGGCGGACTTCTGCTGGCTACGTTTGGGACGCTGACCTTTGTTCCGGTGTTCTTTTCGCTTGATGCATCGCAACGACCCACCCGTTGTGCAGAACTTCGCCGACGATCAGGATGAGGAATAACGCGATGATGTGTTGTGTGACGTATGAGGTTTCAGAGAGCGCTCTTGAGGCGCAGGTGGAGATACAACGATGAGTGCCGAGCCGCACAATTCGAACGAGATGGAGCGCCGGAACGATCCGGAGCAGACGCACCATGCCGCGGAGCATCGCGATCCGCCGAAGATGTCCGGCGGTCTTGTCGCCACGCTGGTGGTGGTGTTTCTTGTGATCGCGGTGGTGATTGGAGCGCTGGGCGTGCTGCGGCGGGTGCACGCAAACACGCGACTGGAGCATTACACGGAGGCGACGGCGGCTCCCCCGGTAGCGCTCGAGATGCCGGTGATGCAGCAGACGGCACAGGAGATCGTGATCCCCGGAAACATGCAGGCGTACAGCATGGCGCCGATCTATGCGCGGACGGCCGGCTATGTGAAGGCCTGGTACCACGACATTGGAGCGCATGTTCGCAAGGGCGAACTGCTTGCGGTGATTGAAACTCCTGAACTGGATCAGCAGCTTTCGCAGGCGCGGGCGGACCTGGCGACCGCACAGGCGAATGCCGGGCTGGCGAAGGTGACGGCGGATCGCTATCAGGATCTTGTGAGCAAGAATGCCGTGTCCCAGCAGGATACGGACAATGCCGCTTCGGCCTTTCGCGCGCGGAATACGGAGGTGGCTTCGGCGCAGGCGAACGTACAACGGCTGTTGGAGCTGCAATCCTTCGAGCACATTACGGCTCCTTTCGACGGCGTGATTACGGCGCGGAACGTTGATATCGGACAACTGATTACTTCGACCGGCAGTACAGATGCGCCGGGCGCGTCCACGCAAAATTCATCCAGTAAAGAGATCTTCGATATCGCCGCGATCAATACTCTGCGGGTCTTCATCAACATCCCGCAGGTTCACGCACCGGATGCGAAGAACGGGACTCTTGCGACTTTGACGCTGCCGCAATATCCGAATCGCGCGTTTCAGGGCAAGCTGGTTCGCTCGTCGGATGCGGTGGACCCGACCACGCGCACGCTGCTGGCCGAAGTGGATGTCGACAACCGGTCAGGGGAGTTGCTGCCGGGAAGCTACACGGAGGTGCACCTGCACACGAAGGACCCTGCGCCGGCCCTTGTGGTTCCGATCAGCGCGGTGATTCTGCAGCCTGATGGCCTGCATGTGGCGGTGGTGGATGGCGACCAGATCGCGCATGTTCTGCGGGTGACGCCGGGCCGGGACTTCGGATCGAGCATGGAGATACTGAGCGGGTTGAACGCGGGGCAGGCAGTGATCACAAACCCGCCGGACTCGCTGACGGATGGCGAGAAGGTGCGGGTCGTGCGTCAACCGGGGCAGAAGGGTGCGGGCGCGAACGGAAGCCCGGGTGAGGGCTCGGGGCAGAACAAGTGATGAAGAATGGGAATTCGATCCTGGGGCTGGTAGCTGCGCTTAGCCTGGCGGGCTGCCGGGTGGGCCCGAACTACCGTGTCCCTACGGCTCCCGCGCCGCCTGCTTATAGCGACAACGGGCATAACGGAGATTGGACTGCGGCTTCGCCGGCGGACGCGTCCTTGCGCGAGGACTGGTGGACGATCTATGGCGATCCTGTACTGAACGATTTGGAGCGGCGCTGCGCGGCTTCTAATCAGAACATTGCGGCGGCTCTGCATGCGTACGAACAGGCTCATGACGTCGTCCGTGAGAACCGCGCTGACCTGTATCCCACGGTAAGCATCGGCGGGGACGCGTCACGGAACAAGCTCTCCGCGAACAAGCCACTGCGTCCTTCCGGGCAGTCGGCGGACTACTGGGACTTCCTGATTCCGCTGAACATCTCGTGGGAGCCGGACTTCTGGGGGCGCATTCGGCGGCAGATCGAGTCGGTTTCGGCGGATGCACAGGCTACGGCCGCCGACCTCGCGAATACCCGGCTGAGCCTGCAGGGGACGCTTGTCGTGACGTACCTGCAGATCCGCGGCATCGACCTGCAGGTTCAGTTGCTGGAGACCGCTCTGAGCGCATACACGCAGACTCTGCAGCTGACGCAGGATCGGCTCAGCGGCGGCCTGGCGAGCGAGATTGATGTGCAGCAGGCACGTGCGCAACTGGAGCAGACCCGTGCGCAGCTTGTGGACCTTGGTGTGCAGCGAGCGCAGTACGAACATGCCATTGCAGTGCTGGTAGGCGAGCCTGCGACGGGATTTCAGATTGCCGCGGGGCCGCTGGCGACGGCGCCTCCGGGAATCCCGACGGGCATCCCTTCGCAGCTGCTTGAACGGCGGCCGGATGTGGCGGCGGCGGAGCGCCGGGTTGCGGCAGCCAACGCGCAGATCGGCGTGGCGAAGGCGGCGTATTATCCGACCGTGACGCTGGGCGCCGAGGGCGGGCTTGAAAGTCAGATGATCAGTCGTCTCTTCAACACGTCCAGCACGCAGTGGAATTCAGGGCCATCGGCGAGCGAAGTGTTGTTCGATGCGGGCCGGCGGCGCGCGCAGGCGGATTATGCGCTGGCAGAGCGCGAGCAGGCGACGGCGCTTTACCGGCAACAGGTGCTCTCCGCATTTCGTGATGTGGAAGACCAACTCTCCGCGCTGCGCGTTCTTGAGCAGGAGGCGGCGATCACGCAGGCGGCGGTAGAAGCCGCGCGGCGAAGCACGGAGCTCTCCACGATTCGATACAAGGGCGGACTGAGCGCCTATTTCGAGGTGCTTACCAACCAGACGATCGAACTGAATGATGAACGGGCGGCCGCATCGCTTGTGGCGCGGCGCCTGGTGGCGAGTGCACAATTGCAGATGGCGTTGGGTGGTGGATGGACCGCAGCCAGCCTTCCGCCGAACTAGATTCCGGGTCCCTGGGTCTACGGAAAGGCGTCTACAAAGAGGCGCAAGCGGGAGCGGGCGGTACGCGGAGCTGTTGCGCGAAGGCGAGAGGACACACAGGCCAGTCGGCGCAAGGGCTGCTTGAAACAGGAAGCCGGTCAGCACACTGGGTGCTGACCGGCTTCGTTTTGGTGCAGAGGCCTTTACTGAATGCTGATGGACACCGTGAAGGACCGGATCAGACCGGCACCGGTGCCGGTGAGCGGGGCCTTGACTGCGTCAGCGGTTGTACAGGAGGCCTGAACCGAGCACGCGTAGATCGTGACGGACTGCGGTCCTGCGGGGACGGGAGTGAAGTACGCTACTGTTGTATTGCCGCATCCGTTCAATCCTGTGGTGAGGGCGCCAACTGCAAGCAGCATCCAGAGCACACGGGCGAGGCGCTTCCGGCGACGGAAGCAAAGCGCCAAGATTCCGACTGGAGCGAATGCCAGCACCGTGGTGGACACCGGATGCTGAAGCTCGCTCGAGAAGAAGCCCAGGGGCAGCGTTGCCTGAGTCTGGATTGACAGGATGCTTGTCGCTGTACCGTTCGCGGGCAGGGTTACTGCCGTGGGAGAGATGGTGCAGTTCACGTAGCTGGGGTTCTGGGGCTGGCAGGCGAGATAGACGGTCGTGCTGTAGGAGAGCAGAGAGGTGAGGGTGACGATCGCCTGTTCCGGCGTCGATGCGGACTCGCCTGAGACTGAATTGTTTCCGCCAGGCAGAACACCGGGGGCGATCTGGATGGGGTTCGTGGTTGAGGTGATGGTGAAGTCGGCTGTATCGACGATCACGCTTGAGGTGGCAAGGGGAGCATTGGGAGTTCCGATCGGCACTCCGACGAGGGTTGCGGTAGCCGGCAGGGACATGGTGACTGTTCCGGAGCCGATGGCCGAAACCGTTGTAAGTGGGGCAATCCCTGGACCGCTGATGGTCTGACCGACGCTGAGGTCGCCTGTTCGAGAGACGTTTGCGAGGGTGGTGCTTCCCGAGGTTACATCACCGGTAAGGGTGGCATTGAAGTTGACATCTCCGCTATACGCTACCGCATACACATGCGTACCGGCTGTCTGGCTAGTGGGCGTATAGCTGTAGGTTCCAGCGGTTAGGGTGAAGGGGCCGAGCAGGGCGGGTACCGTGGCTGCGCCTGTACCTGGTGCGGTCGGGATGATGGGAGTGAACGTGTCGAAGATCCGAACCGTTCCGGTGGGGGTACCCTTGCCCGCGCTGATCCCACTGGAGACCTGGATGAACACGGGATCGGCGCTGAGGGTTGTTGGCAGCACCGTCGGCGTGGTGGCGAAGGCGTTTGTCACGGAGGGTGCCTTGGTGACGGTCAGTTTGCCGCTAAGTACCGTGACGCTGTAGTTGGTCGAGGCGACGCCCGAGACTGTCGGGACAAGAGTATCAGGACCCAACGTTAAGGATGGAGGATGATGCGGGGTTGTACTTCTCCAGGAACCCATCGCCGTTTACGGCGCCCGTGATTGTTGAGGTGTAACTCAGGTTCTTGGCGCCGTACGGTGTTGTCGCATCGTTCGCCTTGATGGTCAGGGGAGCTGGGGTCTCGGTGGCGGTCGCTGGCACTCCAGCAGGCGTCAGGACCGTTGGGAAGCCGTAGTTCAGGTAGTTGCCGCCTGAAAAGACGACTGTGATCGGGTATACCCCTATAGGGGTCTTGGATGTTGCGGCGGTGACGAACTTGTACGTGACGTTATCCGCTGTGTTGATGCCGGTGACCGTACCGGTGATGGTGGGCACAGGCGACCCATACTGGTAGGTTACGGAGGTCGCGGTCGCGTTGACCGGGATTCCTGGAACGTAAACGTTGAACGGGGCTGACGTCGTAACGCTGTCCAGAGAGTCACCCTGGTAAGTTGCGGTGATCACATACAAGCGTCCCTGGAGCAGCGACGGCAGCTGAAAGGAAGCAGTCGCAGCTGCGGAACCGGCAGCAAGTGAGCTGATGACCGGGGAACCTGCGGGCGTCCCATTCACCGTGTAAGAGAAAGAGACGGAGCCTGTCGGTACGTTCGAGCCGTTGGCTGGGTCACTTGTAGCGGTGATGGTAGCGGGCGAACCTTGGACAACACCGCTCGACGGAGCTGTAACCGCGAGGCCGATGTTCACCAAGGGTGCTTCGCCCACGCCGGTCAAGTTGATCGTCTGTGCCGTTCCATTGATTGCGACAGCGACAGACTTCGTTCCTGCCGTGGTCGGAAGAAATGTTGTCGTGACGTCACAGTGCAATCCCGGGAGCAGGACGGTATTGGCCGAGCTGTAACAGGTGCTCGCTGCGGTGAAACCAGCGCTTCCATTCGTTGCCAAGGAGGTGAATGGCGACGTTGCAGTCACATTCGCATTCCCGATATTGGTGACCTGCAGTGTAGTGGTGAGCTGAGGCTGGTTGAAACCTCGAGTGCCAAAATCCACCGTCGGGATTGTGCCGGTTTTCGAAGACACCCGGCTTTTCCCGGCGTCGGCGACGTAGAGATTACCTCCAGCGTCGAGTGCGATTGCACCCCCCATGTAGGATCCTACTGCCGGAGCATTGCCAACCAGGTTGATGCCCGTGAAATTCAGGGGGATCTGTTCGGATCCCGGACCACTTCCTGACGGAACCTCGTAAACGGTGTTGGTTCCTGCATCGGAGACGTAAAGATTGCCCGCTGCATCGATCGCGACGCCGCTTGGGACGCTGAACGCTCCGAAAGGGGTCAGGGTCGCACCCGGGCCGGGGAGATTTTGCAAATCTCCACCG
Organism: uncultured Acidobacteriaceae bacterium; assembly: GCA_963791875.1. Classification (GTDB taxonomy): domain Bacteria; phylum Acidobacteriota; class Terriglobia; order Terriglobales; family Acidobacteriaceae; genus Edaphobacter. The sequence goes on along the minus strand of CAWBUI010000011.1, from coordinate 163,689 downwards.
CCGGCTGGAATTTCGACAACCGAGATCTGGCCGGTGTCCGCTACATAGATGTTTCCGTTTGCGTCCAGAGCGAGCGCAACTGGGTGCACCAGCGTTGGGGCCCCGGGGTACTGGAGCAACGGCGTTGCTCCCCCAAGACCGGGATGAGCGGGGATTTCTACGACTTTGCCGTTTCCTGTATCGGCGACGTACACGTTGCCGTGGACATCGACCGCGATGCCTTGGGGTGCGTTGAAGGAGTATTGCGAGTAGGCCGGGCTGCCGGTTGCCACGATCGATCCGAGGACGGTTTGTGCTCCGCCGTCGACGGCGACTTTGACGATCCGGTTGTTTCCAGTGTCGGCGATGAAGACGTTGCCTGAGGCGTCAACCGCTACACCGAGGGGACTCTTGAGACCGGTGCCGACGGTCGTCTGCGCACCACCCGAAGGCAGCACTACGACGCGATTGTTGGAAGGGTCTGCGACATAAACGGTGCCGTTCGAGGTGACGCTCACCTGTCCTGGATTTGCGAGTCCGCTGATGGATACAGGGGTGGTGCCGCCGCCGTCGATTGCGAGCTGACCGCCGACGCCGACCCCGGTGAGTCCGACGTGGTAGGTGGAACCGTTGGAGGTCGTTACCACCAGCTGGGACTTCCGAATGCCAGGGGCAGTCGGGCTGAAGATGACGTTGACGACGCAATCCAGACTGGAGTCGTTCGAAAGCGTCTCGTTACCGCAGATTGGAGCGCTGGTCACGCCCGGAGCACCGACCGGCTGCGAGAAGGTGTTGGCTCCGAGGACGATGCCCGAGGTGGTTCCACTGGAGGTCGTCGCGGTGAAGTTCGTGCTGATGGGGTTAATCGTGAAGTCCGAGATGCCGGGCGCCACGGCAAACGAGGACGTCGTGAAGAAAGGGTTCGGGGTTGCCTGGATCGGGAGGTTCGATCCGTCGAAGTGAAACTGGAGCTCCTGCTCTCCCACGAGTGTGGTGGGATTCCACTGAGCGCCCACCGCGGTCTGCGGGAAGATGTTGTTCAGTGTGACCTCACGAATGAGGTTGTTCTTTTCGTCGGCCAGGAAGAGATTACCCGCGCCGTCGGTGATCGTTGATCCATACCCGCTGACGCCGGCGAGTGAACCGGGGCCCTCGGCATAGATCGCGGGACAACCGTCGCCCCAGGGATCGATGGTTTTATACCCTGCGCTGGCGATGGTCGTGGTGCTGGCGTTGACGGGGTAGCAGAAGGCGGGTGCGGAGGCGGTGGCAGGATTGGTCTTGTTCGTTCCGAAGAGACCGACGCTGGAGTTCCCGACTACAAGGAGATTGGAGGCGTTGGGACCGGCATTCACATCGATGCGGTAGGTTTCGCCGTAGTGATTGTCCTGGTAGTAGAGGTTGCCGGCCGGATCAGCCGCGATGGAACTCGGACGCAGCGTAATGTTATCGAGGAGATAGTAGAAGTCTCCGCCGGTCGCCTTCAATCCCGATGCCCCTGCGACGCCGGTGTCAGAAAGGTTTGCGTTGTTGATCAGGTTGGCGAGAGTGGTGTTGCCCGCGCCTCCCGCATAGGCGACGCCAAGGGCGAGGAACGGAGTACCACCTTTGGTGTTCAGCTCATAGATATTGCCGAATGCGTCTACGTTCATGTACTGGCCGTTGCCGTTGTCCAGGGTATTGAAGACGGCCGCCTGCGGAGGGCCACCCAATCCTGTGTTCGCCAGGTTTGCGGGATTGGCGCCGTAGTTGGGAGGACAGGTGGTGGTGAGAGCGCCGCAGTTGACGATGGACGCGATGTAGCCGGGGTGGACCGTTGTGCCGAAGAACGCCTGGTCCGTGGCTTGGGTATTTATGACGCGAATAGTGTTGTTCGGACCGGCATCGGCGATGTACAGATTGCCTGCGGAGTCGAGCGCGAGAGGGCCGACCGTGCCGAGGGTGGAGGACTGGAAAGCGAGGTTGCCATCATTGGCGGGGACGGCCGCTGCGGTCGATGTTGCGGCGGCACTCTTTGTGCCCGAGCAGTTCGCGAGATTGATGGTGCCTGCGACGTGGTAGACGTAGCCGGGCAGAACGCCGCCCGCCTTGGTGACTCCCGCGGGATCTTCGAGCTTGACGAGGTTCGCGACCTGCGTGCCGGCGCGGTACACCACCGAGATGGTACCGGTGTTGTTGTCAGAGAAATACAGATTGCCATAGGCATCCAGCGCGATGCCCATGATTCCACTGCCGATGGGATTGCCGGCCGCCGGCACGCCATCTGCGCAGCCCGAGGTGACATGTCCGCCCGCGGGAGGTACGCCGGCGACGGATGTGATGATGCCGCTCTGCGCGTTGATTTCGCGGATCACGGAGTTGCCGCGATCGGGGAAGTAGACGTTGCCAACCGAATCGACGGCGAGTACATAGGGGTTGCTCAGGGTCGCTGATGTACCTAACTGACCCTCACCACTGAAGCCGTTGTTTTGTGTTTGGGGGTTGCCGGCCAACAGATTCATCGTGAAGGGAACAAGCTGCGGAGGCGCGCCCGTGTTTGCCGCGAAGGCTGGTGCCGCTGCTCCGACGAAGATCGATAACACGGCGACCAGGTTGAGAAGCGTTCGCGACGATACATTGTTTCTGCCGTAATGCATTGGGTTCACTCGGTCCCTCTTCAGTGCTTTTAGCGATCGACACTCCGGCTGAACGAAGCTCGGAGGGGCGACTGGATATCTATTGGAATGGTTTCAAAAAGCCAGCGGAATCATAGGGCTTTGGTTAATCGATATGCAAGACAAATCTTTATTGGTCGGTGTTGAGCTTGCCTGCGCCGAAACTATGGATTTACGCACGGCTAGCTACCGATTTTGGTAGCTGCTACTGGCGGTGATCCTCCTTGCGTACGGTGAGGGGGATCTCGAGCGTACCTGTGCTGTCTGCAGTTCGATCAAGGACCCCCACACGGAGAAAGGTTTCGCCGGGTGGCAGATCTACCTGCTGGAAGAATCGGAGCGGGGTTTGAGAAGCGATCATGCGCTGATATCGCTCAGCCGTCAACGGCAGCGACAGGGTCTGGCTGAGCCCTGTGATTCGCTTTCCGTAGACGTCGTACGCGGCCAGATCAAACTCGACGGATCCCGCAAACGATCCGCCGGGTTTGGGAGAGAAGATGAGTTGCCGCGCCGGCAGCACGTATTCAACGTCGTAGCGCACCAGATGTCTGCCCTGGAGCTTCGGGTCCAGCGTACCCAGGACTGGCGGATCGGTGGGCTTTGGCGCTGCAGTCGATGGTTCGATCCGGACATCGAACAGCAGTTCGCCAGAGGTTGGGGCGCCTCGGGCCATTGATGCGGCCATGTTGCTTCCGTACGGCTGGGGTGCCGAGGTCGCGAGAGTTAGTCCCGGGGCGATGGCGTTGTGGGCTATGTCATCGGAGTTATAGCCTCGCCGATAGCTCAGCCGCACATCGGGGCGGTTCAGCTTGACTCGTACGCTGTGATAGCGGCCGTCGTAGTTAGGGTCGGGCGTGTTGTAGGAGATGCTGTAGTAGGTGGAGCCGTTTTCGATGGCACGCGCTACTGCGGCTCCGAGGTCGTTGGTGTTGTAGAAGGCCGCCCCGCCGGTCGCCTCCGCTACGGCTTCCATGGAGAGGTGCTCCTGGGCGGTCTTCTGCAGGAATGCCATCTGTGCCGCTGCGTCTTTGGCACCCTTTTGCGGGGCGCTTTTGCCGGAAAGGCCAGTTGCGGCTGCGACGGCGCTGTTGGCGGGATTACTGAAGAGGCCGCGGGCGTCGATCGGGTAGAGCGCTATCTCGGCGGCGGTAAGGAGGTCTGTGGTCTTGCGGATGTCTTTTGCGTAATCGGTGAGGCCCTGGAGATCGTTGGTGGCACCCGTCGCAGCGTTCTCGGCCTGAGCGGGAAATATGGTGAGAGGCATGCCGGCCGAAAACCAGACCAGGTTCTTGCGTCCTTTGATCCCCGCAACATAGGCGGCGATCTGGTTCAGTGCTTCGAGGGTCATGCGATTGCGCATGTCCTGCTGGAAGGTGGTCTGCTCTCGTTCGAACTCGGCCAGGCTGGCGGCGGTGCCGTCGTCGACGATGTCGAGGAGCGAGCCGATGCTGTCACCTGTGTCAGAGTCGATGAACGGCGAGGGCAAGGAGCGATTTTTCTTTGAATTTACAGCTGCGATCAGGATGGCCGGATCCGCGGTGAAACCCTGCAAGAGCCGCAGCCTGCTGGACAGCCCCAGGACAGCGATGCGGGTTCCGGGGGGCATGCTCTTGAGGTATCGAATGGCCTCCTGCTTGACGAAGGCCTGGTCGGCCGGTTGCGTGTTCAGCGCGTCCAGAAGAAGGATGTTAACCGCGCTTGTCTCCGGGGGCGGCTGGAGATTGGTGTAGACGTGTGGGGGCAGCTGCGGGCGGGGTCCGCCGGAGGCCGGACGGCTGTTATTTGAGTACTCTTCAAAGGCGACGATCGGCTGCGGCTTCCCGTCTTCTTCGACGATGAAGTCTGACGCCTTGAGGCCGTGGACGGGCTGGCCTTTCCCATCCATTGCGGTGACATCGATTACGGTCTCGCGGGAGAACACCTGGAGAGTCGCGATGCCTGGCGGGTTGGTGGATGGGACGGGGCTCTGCGGGGGAGTGTCCGGCTGCTGGGCCGTTGCGATGACTGACAGAGCGGTCAACAGCGCGGCACCCAGGGCGAGACGGGCTTGTGCGGGGGCAGACTGGCTAGAACCGGGCACGGAGGCGTGAAGCGCGGCAGAGTGGTGGTCGGGCGCCAGAGTTTGCCATGCGCATATGGCGGGCAGGCGGACCTTCGGAGTGCCGGGGCCGGGGCGCGGGATCGTACCTTGGGAACGCGTCCGGAGACTTCGCACGAGCGACCTCCCGGTCACGGGGCAACAATATTCGCTATTGAACTGGACCAAAACAAAGTAGCATGTTGCGTGACGCTTTGAAAAGCTCAATTGAGGACACATCACCCGGTGATGCGACTGTAGGTGTGCAACAAATCCGCGAAATTGCGGGGCTGTCGTTTCAATCGCAAAACATTTTCTTATTGACAATCATCCGTGTAAACAAATACTTTTTTCGCGTTCCGGCTATCACTCGTTCCAGTTCCCAGTCACAGGCGCAAGGCCTCGGGCGGATGCTCTGTAAGGCACCAACTCGGACACCGCACGCCGCCTTTCCGCGCAACTATCAGATGGAGCAAACTATGTATCGCAACACAAGATTTGGGTCTCTGCCGTCAGGGCTTTCTCGCCGCCTCCATGTACTGTGCTCCACCCTGCTGATCGCGCTTTGCGCCTTCGTTCTCGCGGGCAGCTTCCCTGCTTACGCCCAGGTCGCGGGTGACGGCGAAATTGACGGACTTCTTACTGATCCAAGCGGTGCCGTAGTCGCGAAGGCGCAGGTCACCGCGACCAATACGGAGACCGGGGTCCAGGTAACACGAACGACGACCAGCGCGGGCGCTTTCTCCATCTCCCCGCTTGCAGGCCGGCAACTACAACGTGGAGATTGTGGCCAAGGGTTTCCAGCGCGTACTGCAGGAGAACGTGCAGGTGAATTCACTGCAGAAGGTGCCGCTGAACGTGAAGCTCAGCCTGGGCAGCGACACGACGACCATTACGGTAAGCGATCAGCCGGCGCAGCTCGATACCACGAACGCCACGCTTGGCGGAACAATCGAGAACGAGCTCTATACGAATCTGCCGCTCTCGATGGGCGGCTCTCCGCGCGATCCTACGTCATTCCAGTACCTGATGCCCGGCGTGCAGGAAGGTCCCCCGCCGACATCCTCCGGCGGTATTCAGCAGGGTGTGTATGGCGGAACAGGTCAGACCAACCTAAACGAAAACTATATCGAGGGCATTCCCGTAACGAATGTCCAGTCCGGCGGCGACAACTCGCCTGTGGCAAAAGCTGTTTCGGTCGATGCGGTGGATCAGTTTTCGGTGCAGACGAACGGCGCGTCCACGGCATTTGGCGGCGCGGGTGTAACGAACTACACGATCAAGTCCGGCGGCAACACGCTTCACGGCACGGTGTTCGACTACATCCGCAACACGGCCTTCGATACCTGGGGCTACTTCGCGAAGGTGCCGTCGGCGAATGGCTTCGCGAAGAAGCCTGCGGAGCACCAGAACTCCTACGGCGGTTCGCTGGGCGGTCCTATTTTGAAGGACAAGCTCTTTTTCTTCGTGACGTACGAGGGCTTCAGCTATACCAAGCTGACGAATACGCCGCAGTACATCACGATCCCGACCCTCACGGAGCGCACCGGTGACTTTACGGATCAGTTCGGCACGACCGTACCCGGGCTGTACGACCCCATCAATAATCGCCAGCCGATTCAGGGTCTTTTGAACGGCATTCCCACCTACAACGTGATTCCCGCCGGAGAGATTTCAGTCATCTCGACGAAGCTGCAATCGTTGCTGCCAACCCCGACGAACCTCTCGACGGTGAACAACTACCTGGCGGGTCTGCCGCTCCAGAACAAGGACTATACGATCGATGCCCGCCTGGACTACACGCTCAGCGCGCGACACAAGATCTCGATCACCGGCGTTGGTGGAAACCGGGGTTTCGGTAATGAACCCGATTACAACAATGTGGTCGGACTGCCGGTGCCGTACGGCGCAGCCATCTTCACGAATTCAAAGACGGCGACCGGCGTTGTTTCGTACACGTTTGTGGCATCACAGACGCTGATCAACTCCTTGAAGTATGGCTTTACCCGCACCTGGGGTGAGACGTTCAACGCATCTTCAAAGGGTCCTCTGACGGCAGCCAAGGCTGGCATCGGCGCCTTGCCCCCGGGCCAGGCGAGTGATACCTTCCCGCGGTCCTGTTCAGCAACAGCTCGAACTCGCTGGGCGCGCAGTCGCCCGCGAACTGGAATACCACCAGCGGCAATGCTGGCGAACCGAGCAGCGGACCGGTGGGCACCAACAGCTACACCCTTATCGACAATCTTCAGTGGATCAAGGGGCGCCACAACTTCACCTTCGGCCTGCAGATTCAATGGCTCGAGACGAACGCGGCTCCGTTTGGCGGGTACAGCAATGTGCTGCAGCTCAGGGCGTCCGGTGACGACACCGCGGGTGCGGCGCCGGCGGGAACCGCATTTCCTCCTGGATTCAACGGCGCCGGCTTTGCTTATGGATCGGCGTATGCGAGCTACCTGCTGGGTGCCTTCTACTCGGGAACCATCCAGACGCAGTCGATCACAGATGTCGGCGGCCGCTTCCGTCCCGATGCGCTTTACGTTCAGGATGATTGGCGGTTCAGTCCCAAGCTGACGTTGAACCTGGGTCTTCGCTATGACTACCTGCAGCCGTATCACGAGGCAAAGAACCGGATTGCCTTCCTGAACCCGACGCTGATGAACCCCATCGTCGGCATCCCTGGGGTACTTGAATACGCGGGCTTCGGCGCCGGACCCAACCCTGCATACTCGCCGTACATCTGCCAGTGCACGGTGCCGGTGAAACCCTACAATCTAAACATCCAGCCGCGCCTTGGCTTCTCGTATGCTGCCAGCCAGAGCTTTGTCATCCGCGGCGGATATGGGTTGCAGTACACGCATAGCGGCGGTACGGGTGGCGGCGCCAACTTCAGAGGAACCGGCAACAACGGTGAGTTCGGCGCCAGCTCCAGTTACGGCGCAGTCGGGCAGCACCGGGGCACCCGCATTCTTCCTGAACCCCTCGATTCCTACATCACACGGCAGGCATCGCGATCGTCACTCCGCCCTTTCAGAATGACTACTCGTCGCATCTTCCCGTACACGACCCCGGGCGCAAACGTAAACCCGCTGGCGACGACCGGCAACTACAACTACACAACCTTCTTCCCGGACAAAGGCAATGACTATGGTTGCCTGCCCTCGGGGGACGGACAGACCTGCAACCCATCCAACTTGAACTACTCCGATCCCTACTACGGAGGTCGCGGCCCTCAGTACGTCAACTACAACCTGGGCATTCAGCAGATGATCAACAAGAAGGCTGTGTTGAGCGTCAACTATGCCGGCTCGCAGACCCACTTCCTTAGCGGCGGATCGGGCCGCGGCCCAGCGACCAACAACATCTCGCCCGACTATGCCAATGAACTCCGCGGCATCCTCGGGGGCGCAGCGGGAGCGTCCATTGCGGCTGTGCAGTCGATCATTCCTAACTACAAGCTGCCCTATCCTGGCTTCAGCGGACCGGGAGCCACAGTGGCGAAGTCGCTCGTCGGCCTTCCCGCAGTACGGCACGTTCACCGATCTTTGGGGCTCAACCGGCAATTCGAGCTACAACTCGCTGCAGATCTCTGTGATTCAGCGGCCGTGGCACAACCTGTCGGGGTTTGTGAATTACACCCGTTCCAAGTCGATCGACGATACGCACGGACATCGTACGCAGTACCCGGTTGGCCCACAGGACGGCAACTTCACGCGCAACTATACCGCCAACCAGATTGACCGCGGCCTGGGAAGCTACAACCAGACCAATGCCTTCAACCTGACCTGGACGTACTCCCTGCCCGTTTGGCCGTGGCCAGGCATTCTTCGCAACCAACCGGATCGGCGGCCTGATCGGCGGCGGATGGCAGTTCTCGGGAATCTACAAGTACCGCGACGGCTACCCGCTGCGGATCACCAACGGTGCTGGATGCGAGACGAACACGTCGCCTCTGGCCCAAGGCACCTGCATGCCCGACTATGCGCCAGGTTTCGACAAGCGAGCCGCGCGCATCAACGGGCGCTGGGGCCGCGGCCCGGGAGCGAATGCTTCGAACATCCAGTCCGTCCAGTACCTGAACCCTGCAGCCTTCGTCTGCCCGGACTCGCCAGTCTCGAATCCCACCCAGACTTGCGGCACAGGCTCCAGCCTCTACTCGACCTACAAGCTGGGCAACATCGCGAGCAGCGCTCCCGACGGTCTCTACGGGCCGGGCTGGTGGGACATCGATCTCAGCGTTCGCCGGACCTTCACGGTGATCGAGCGTCCGACCTTGCACCTTACGTTCCAGGTTGAGGGCGACGTCATCAACACGACAAACTCCACGTTCTTCAACGTCTCCACTCTACCTCCTGGAACAACAATTGCAACCCGCAGTCGTCGTTCTCCAACTGCAACCTGGCCTACGGCGCGGTCGGCGGGCAGAATCAGCAGATCCCGCCTCGCGACTGGCAGTTTGCTGGACGCTTCCGCTTCTAGACGAAACCCGAATAATGACACGGCGGCCACGCGACAAGCGTGGCCGCTTCTTTTTGGCCCCTCGAATCACTGCGCGTGGAGTCGCAGCGCGAAGAATTTCCCGACGAAATTCGGCAATTGGGTCTATGACCCGGATTCTGCGCGTGCGTGCCGCGATAAACTGGTTATAGTTATGGCAACCAAAAAAGAACTGCTTTCTACCCCTATCCAGCACATCGACATCGCCGCGTACAATGTCGTGCCCCTGGTCGACGCTATGGCCTTGATGGCCTACTCTTCGCGCGATACGGCACGCGCTGCTTCCATTTACGAGATGATGCTTCGCGACCGCGACTGCGGCGTGATTCTGTGCCTCGCAGGATCGCTCGTGTCGGCGGGTCTGCAAAAGCTCTTTGTAGACCTGATCCGCAACAACATGGTTGACGCGATCGTGTCCACCGGGGCAAACATCGTCGATCAGGACTTCTTCGAAGCTCTCGGTTACCGGCACTATGTAGCCGGCGACGAGTACAAGTACGGGAATGGCGACTCGGAGCTACGCGAACTGATGATCGATCGTATTTACGACACGTTCATCGACGAGGAGGAGCTCCGCATCTGTGACGAGACAACGGAGCAACTGTTCAACTCGTTGGCCCCTCGCCCGTACTCCTCCCGCGAATTGATCCAGGAGATGGGCGCCTTTCTGGAGCGGAAGGGCCGCACTCCTGCCAACGGCAACCCGGACTCGATCGTGTTCGCGGCGTACGAGAAGAACGTGCCGATCTTCTGCCCGGCGTTCTCGGACTGTTCGGCGGGGTTCGGCCTCGTGGCGCACCAGCATGCGCGCCGCGGGAAGCCGGTCGTGTCGATTGATTCGGCGAAGGACTTTTACGAGTTGACGCAACTCAAGATAGCCAACCCCACGACCGGACTCCTGATGATCGGTGGCGGCGTGCCCAAGAACTTTGCACAGGATATTGTCGTAGCGGCAGAGATCCTTGGGGTCGATGCTCCGATGCACAAGTACGCCATCCAAATCACCGTGGCCGACGCCCGCGACGGTGCGTTGTCCGGGTCGACCCTGAAGGAAGCGAGTTCCTGGGGCAAGGTCGACACGACCTACGAGCAGATGGTCTACGCGGAAGCGACGATGGCACTGCCTCTGGTCGCCGGCTACGCTTACCACAAGCAGGCGGCGGCGGCCCGGACGGGAAAGAAGTGGGCTGAAATTCTCACCCACGCTGCCGAGCCAGTCACGGCGTAGCAACAGACGAATGCGGTGGTTGCCGGTGAAGCACCTGGTCCTTGAGAGAGGGCCGGGTGCTTCGTCGCACAGGACGTTGGCAGTCTGCGCCCGTGGTGTGTGGTCGGCTGCGCCGTGAAATTGTTTATCGATGGATGAAATGCGTGTGGCGCTTCTTGCAACAGGCTGTAGTATGGTGCCACTGCAACATGAGTGTCCTCCCCGCACTGCTGTTCGGAGCTTTGCTCCTCTGCGTCTGTCTCCTCGCCGCTGTGGCCCTGCGCTATGCCGGGCTGTCGGCGGCAGCGACGGCTGAGGTGGAGCGGCTCAGCGAAGAGCTCGCCCAAAGCCAGCGCGACACTGAAGTCCAGAAGCTTAAAGTTGTCGCAACAATCCAGCATGGACAGCGTGAAGGACGAGTTCATCTCGACCGTCTCCCATGAGCTTCGCACGCCGCTGACGAGCATTCGGGGCGCGCTGGGATTGCTCTCCGCAGGTTTGCTCGGGACTGTAGACGCCAAGGCGCATAACCTTCTACGCATTGCCTCCACGAACACAGAGCGTTTGATCCGCTTGATCAATGACATTCTGGATCTCGAACGGATGGAGTCTGGTCGTGCTCCGCTGGTACTTCGTCGATGCTCGGTGCAGGATCTCGCGCGCGAAGCGGTTGAGACGATGAACGCGATGGCAGATGCCGCGCAAATCCATCTCGATCTGCAGTGTTACGCGTCGCCCGAGCTGGTCTTCTTCGACGCCGATCCCGATCGCATCCTGCAGGTGCTCACGAACCTGCTCTCCAACGCGATCAAGTTCTCGCCCCCGGGGACGACCGTGTCCGTGCAGATCGATGGCGATGCGGATTCCCTCCTGGTGAAGGTTGTGGACGAGGGCCGCGGCATTCCGGACGACAAGCTGGAGAGCGTCTTCGATCGCTTTCAGCAGGTTGAATCCGCCGATGCAAGCAGGAAGGGCGGCACGGGACTCGGCCTGGCGATTTGCCGATCGATCGTTCAGCAGCATAATGGCGCGATTTGGGCGCAGCCCAACCACACTGGCCCTGGCACCACCCTTTGGGTGCAGTTCTCGCGCTCGGCACGCGCGTCCGACTCGGGCGTCGAGGCGGTGCTCGGTACTCCTGTGCAGCGCGGGACCGGACGCATCCTGGTCTGCGACGATGACCCGAGCATTCGTGTAGTCGTAGCCGAGCAGCTTCGCCAGCACGGCTATGACATCCTCGAGGCTCGGTCCGGCGAGGAGGCAATAGCCATCGCGCGCCGCTTCACGGACTCGCAACCGATCTCCGCGATCCTGCTGGATCTGTATATGCCGGGACTGAGTGGGTGGGAGACGCTGCAACAGCTTCGCGATTCTCCCGAGACCGCATCCATCCCGGTGGTCATCCTCTCGGTGATGTCTCCCATGGGTGTGCGTATGAACGGCGCCGGCCGGCAGAGTGTACATCAGGGATGGGTTCAGAAGCCGTTCAACGAGAACCTTCTGCTGGCGGAACTCGGGCGCATCCTCGATCAACATGAGGGGTCGGGCCAGGTGCTCCTTGTAGAAGATGACGAGGATCTTGCCCGGGTGATCCTTGCGGGCTTTGAACGCTCGGGACTCCTGGTCGACCACGCGGCAACGCGTCAGCAGGCGATTGAGCGATGCCTGGTAGGCCCACCGGACCTGCTTATCCTCGATCTGAACCTGCCTGACGCGGACGGCTTCTCGTTTGTCGACTGGCTTCGCCGACAGCCTGCCCTGCGGTCGCTGCCTCTGGTTGTCTATTCGGGGCGCGACATCGACGAACACGAGATGGCGAAACTCCGGCTGGGTCCCACGCAGTTTCTTACCAAGGCGCGCGTGAAGCCGGAGGAGGTTGAGCAGCTTGTCCTGACGATGGTGCAACGGCTGAAGAGCGCAACACCGGCTGCTTCTCGTGCGGGCGTCGCACGTGGTCGCTAGACTTTAGTAACGTGGCAGGGGCTGCATTCTGTCGGCTTCCACACCATGAGTCATGAGAAACTGACAGGTAGTAAACCCTCCCCCTGCATGCGCCGTATCCTGATTATTGATGATGAAGATGACATCCGGGAAGTAGCCGCTCTGTCCCTCGAAGCCACCGCCGGGTGGGACGTGATCACCGCGTCTTCCGGTACCGCGGGCATTCGTGCCGCCTCTACCTCTCGACCCGCCCCTGACGCCATCCTGATGGACGTGATGATGCCGGGGATGGATGGCCCGTCTACCTTCCGACTGATGCAGCAGGACGCTGCTATTTCGCACATCCCCGTACTGCTGCTCACCGCCAAGGTTCAGGGCGTTGATCAGCGGCGCTTCGCCGGTCTCGGTGTAGCGGCGGTGTTGTTCAAGCCCTTTGACCCCCTGACGCTTGCGTCTCAGATCGCAGAGGTGCTCGGCTGGAAGAACTGAGGTCCCGCAGTATTGAACATACATATCCGCCGGAGACTGCACGGCAGATTTCACGAATTCCGCCGAACGGTGGTTCCGTTCACCCGCTCTACCCTGCACTACCTGAAGGCCTATGACTGCTCTGGAACAAAAGACCTCCGCTCTGCTCGGTGCACTCTGGATTCGCACTCGTCCGATCATTGAAGAGCGCATCCACGTGCTCGACAAGGCCGCTGCCCGCGCGGCGGACCAAACCCTCGACGTCGATACACGCGAACAGGCGGCCGACATTGCGCACCAGCTCGCGGGCTCGCTGGGGATGTATGGGTATGACCAGGGAACGAAGCTGGCGCGACAGCTTGAGTTGCTGCTTGATTACGCCACCCCGGACGCGGTTCAGCTTCGGAGCCTGGTAGACCAGCTTCGGCAGGCCCTCGCCGTTCCCGCTCAGCCTTCGAACTGAAGCTAGGGGTCAGTGTGAGGTTTGGCGTACCGCCCACCGGGCAATTTCCTGAGCCGCTCGGAAGCCCTGGTACTCGCCCATCTTGCGCCCGTCGGCGTATTCGTTGTAGAACCACGGATCGACGACGCTGAGCACAGCCCCTTTTCCTACGCGCGCCACCGCGATCATGACATCTCCTTTGTCCTTGACGAGGGGAGTAGCCGGCGGGCTGACCGTAATGGTGCTTGTGTCTTTCATGTAGGCTTTGAATCCCGTGGAGAACACTGGGTCAGCCGGGAGTACAACCTCCCCTGGGGCGTGGTCGGGCTCGATCACGTGGTGGCTCAGGACGGGATTGAAGTGCATTCCGAATTGATCGCAGAGCAGGTTGAAGTGCTGAAACTCAGTGTTGTCGCGGTCGTTGGAGAAGAGCAGCAGTACTCCGCCCGCTTTGACCCATGCGGCAATGGCGTCGGCACTCGCCGCGTCCATGTAGTGGGGATTCGGGTTCTTGGTGATATTGTCGGGCGAGACGATCACATAGATTTGGGCTGACCGTAAGTTTGCCGCCGTGGGAGGTCCGTCGAGCTCCCCCAGCCGAACTCCATAGCGCTGGAAGGCGTAGCCGAAGAAGGAATCTCCCTCGTTGGAATCGGTCGTCCACTTGTAGTGAAAGATGTGCTCTCCGCCCAAAGCGTCTTTGCGGACCTGCGAGTTGAACCAGCCATCCATCAAGACGGATTTGCCTTGACCCAGGGCCTGGGTAGCAGCCTGCTCCATCTCCGATCCGGCGAGCAGGAAGGCGCCGACGCCTTTCGCATCCTGGTCGCCGACTTTCTCGGCGGTGTAGTACGCGAAGTCTCCTGAACGATACGGGTGTTCCGCCGAGGCCCCCGACCTTAACGGTCCCGTGCAGCACGAGCCCTCCCTGGCTGCCCAAGGTGACGAACTGCTTTTGAATGCCCCGCCATCCCTTCTCCGCTGAAGCCTCGTCGGGTTGCGGCAAGATGCCCACGCGCACGCCCTTGGCGATGGCATAGACAAACATGCTGCTGGCAGAGGCCTCCGGGTAGTTCCCGGGCTCCGCTGGCCTGGTCATTACCTGCCACCAAAGCCCGGTCTGCGGGTCCTGCGCTTTAACCACGGCGGCTACTGTGCGTTTCAGATTGTCTTCAAGCGCGGCGCGCTGCGGATGATCCCGCGGGAACCAGTCGAGCACATCGACGAGGGCCATACAGTACCACCCCACGGCCCGCCCCCAGACCTCGGGGCTGAGACCGGACTTCTTATCCGCCCAGGGCATCTGCCGGGACTCGTCCCAGCCGTGCCGGAGCAGACCTGTCCGGCGGTCGCGCATGTGTGTGTCCATGATTTGGAACTGACTGGCGATGTCATCCCAGTCCTCCGCTACACCGAAGGTGGCGGCATACATCGCGCGAAAAGGCTCGGCCATATAGGCCCCGTCGAGCCAGACCTGGTTGGGGTAGATGGACTTGTGCCAGTATGCTCCGCTGGCGGTACGCGGCTGTGCCACAAGCTGTTCATGCAGGAACTTCGCGGCCTTGGCGTACTTCGCATCCTGCGTCACCCGGTAGACGACGAGCAGCGCGCGGCCCATTTCTATGTCGTCGAGAGTATGTCCTTCCGCCTTGTAGCCTTTGATCGATGCTCCGCCGTCGGGTTCGCTGGCGATGTACTTGTCGACCGCGGCCCTCACGTAGGCGAAGTCGGATCCGTCGGCCGTCTGGTGCCATTCGGCGACCATTCCGTCCAGCAGCACGCCTTCTTCGTAGCCCCACTGCCCCGGCGTCTTTATGGTAGACACCATTCCAGCAGGCCACTCGCGGATCACTGTCGCTGCCATACGCTGTGCCAGGGTCAGCTCGCCCCCACCCTGCTGGGGCCACGCGGCAACCGATGCACTCAGGGTCATTCCCACGGCAAACACTCGAAACAATCGCACCCGAACACGCCTCCTGGCGAAAACAAGACGTCCCCAGCATACCGCCGAGTTTTGCGAAGCGGGAGCGGTATGGGGCCGGGCAGACAGACGGAAAGCGGAATTGTCAGTTGCACGCCAGCGCGGTCCACACACCAGCGGGCGTACCGTTTGCGCCTGTGATGCGGACGTCGACGAAGCTTCCGGCCGCCACGGGAACACTCCCCGCCACGTTGCAGCTGGCGCCGCTTGAGACGGGGCAGGTCAACGCGGTGTCTGCCATGTTTCCCGGAGACCCGACTCGCAGCGTCACGACCAGCGAATTGCCCTGCTGCGAGAAGACGTTCAGCGCGGTAGCGGTGCACGCTGCGGGGACCCAGGTCAGGACGGGCGCCGTCTCGGTAGCGCTCGCGTTGGGGTTGTTGATGGAGTAGTAGGTACTGTTGTAGGAGACCGCGTGGTACATGGAGATGAACGGCACCCCGCTCGTTCCCCCACCACCGCCGCCGCCTGTTCCGCCTGTACCTGCCGCGCCTTGTGGGATCACGAAGTTCAGCACGGCAGCAGAGGGTGTGCCGGTGTTCGTGACAGAGGCCTGCGTTCCAGCCGCCCCTGTAGTCACGGTTCCCAGCGAGATGGTAGCGGCGCTCCCGGATGCGCCTGTTGGACCGGCACCGCCTGCCGCGGCGAGCACAGACCAGATCTGGGGATAAAGATCGGGTTGCGACTTGGTGTTCCCGGTCTGGGCCAGATAGGTGGATCCGTTGAAAGCGACCGCGTCGTTGATGGCGTAGCCAGAGGCGCTGGTCCAGGAGCCGCGAAAGTTCATCCCCGGGGCCCCGGCAGGTCCTGCGGGGCCGGTCGCACCTGCGGGACCGGCGGGCCCCGTCGCTCCGGACACGCCGGCTTGCCCAGCAGGGCCGGCCGGGCCGGAGGAACCTTGCGCGGCCAGCAGAGCCCATCGGCCGGGACTGAGGTCCGGTGTGTTTCCCCGATTGCCTGGGCCCGATGAGATGTAGCTCGACCCTTGCCAACTTACGGCGTCGCCTACTGCGTAGTTGGTGCTCGAGGCGTAGGACCCGAGGAAGTTCACTGGCGCTCCGGGAGTGCCGGGCGCGCCCGCTGGGCCGGCGGGCCCAGTCGGGCCGGTTGCCCCTGGAGTTCCCGGGGACCCTGCTGGTCCCGAGGCCCCTTGGACGCCTTCCGGTCCTGCAGGTCCGGGCGCTCCACCAGCCGCGAGCAGACTCCAATATAGTGGGCTGCTATCTGGCTGACGGGCTGAGTTCGGCAGGAGAGCGACGTACGCCGATCCACCGTACGCCACGGCATGGCCGACGGCATAGGTCGCTCCGGTGAGCCACTGACCGTCAAAGGTGATCGGCGGACCTGCCGGGCCGGGCGGCCCCATAGCTCCACCCGGGCCAGCGGGACCCGTAAGCCCCTGAGCTCCCGGGGCTCCGGTGACCCCGGCCGAACCCTGAGCCGCGAGTAAGGCCCATGCGGCTGGACTAGCGTCCGGAGTGTTTCCCCGGTTGCCGGCAGCCATCGAGATCCATGTCGATCCTTGCCAGTTGACGGCATCGTGCAGCGCGTAGTTCGTACTGGATTGATAAGCCCCAACGTAGTTAGCAACCGCGGGACCCTGCGCCCCGGTGGCGCCAGGAGCGCCGGTTGGCCCGGCTACGCCCGGGGGCCCGACCGGCCCTGTGGCTCCGATCGCGCCGATGGCGCCGGCCGGCCCCATCGGTCCTGCGGCCCCCGCTGCCGCGAACAACGCCCATTGCGACGGGCTTTGATCCGGGGTATTGCCGCGGTTACCGGCGACAAGGGAGACGTAGCTGGAGCCCCCGTAGCTGACCCCGTCCGCAAGCGCGTAGTTTGCGGAGGACTGATAGGCCCCTCGAAAGGTCAGGCCGACAGGGCCGGCGATCCCCTGCGGTCCCGCTGGGCCCTGCGGGCCTGTGGCGCCGGTCGTGCCCGGGATGCCCTGTGCACCTGCCTGGCCGGGGATTCCCTGCGGTCCCGCCGGCCCTGGGGGCCCGCCTGGACCCGGGCTGCCGGGAACTCCCTGCGGACCCGCCGGACCGGCTGAACCGGTGGCTCCCGTGCTCCCTTGTGCACCTTGCGCGGACAAAACGCCCCACACGGCTGGGCTGAAGCTCGGCGTGTTTCCGTGATTGGATGCGGAGAGCGAGACAAAGCTGGCGCCCTGCCACGAAACGACATCTCCGAACGCGTAGTTCGTGCTCGAACTGTAGGAGCCCTGAAAGACGAGACCGGGGGATCCCGCGGGGCCTACGGGGCCGGTCGCCCCCGCTGCACCGGTCGCGCCGGTTGGACCGATGGGTCCCACAGGGCCTATCGCGCCGTTGGCTCCTGCCGGTCCGGTCGCGCCTGTAGCTCCCGCGGGGCCTGCTGGTCCTGCGATTCCCCGCGGCCCGATCGGACCTGCAGGACCAGCAACTCCCTGCGGACCTGCCGGACCGGTGGCACCGGCGACTCCCTGCGCGCCTGCCGCGCCGGGCGGGCCAGCCGGCCCGGAATCGGCCAAGGTCACCTGGAGCATCGCCGGGTGCGAAGTGACATCATTCTCTTTGCTATCGAATTGGGCCGCAGCGCTCGCAGACGAAAGCGAGACACCGAAGTTCGTGGCGGGATTGGCCACCCAGCCCTGCACCACGGTGGTCACGTCGACAGTGACGTACGCGTCTCCCTGACTTACGGAGAACGTGGCAGCCGCCGCTCCGGCGGTCGGCTGGGCTGCATAGGTGACGCTGTACTCGCCCCAACCGGTGGTGAGCGGCGAGACCGTGATGACTCCGCTCGTGTCTACCCGGTTGGCATAGAGCCGGAGAACCGCGCTTCGAATCTGCCCGGAGGTTACTCCCGAGGGCACCGCGGAGAGGCTGAACTGCAAGAACGTCGTATATCCGGCTCCCACGTCAAGGTTGGAGATGGCGCCACTGTTGACCGCTGGCGCGGCGGAGTTTACATGCGAATCTGCCACAAGCGTGAGTTCTGCAGCGGACAACTGGCCCGTCCACGCCACCAGCATCGCCGTGAGCAGAACGAAAAGACGCAGCCGCATCAGCCGTCGGCGGAATAGTCCGCGAACCGGCTCAGGCCTGGTCTCCCTTGCGATGCCTATCCTCCAGACCATCTGTACCCGGGCCTCACTTCAGAAAAGCCTTATTCAGGCCAGCAGGTCTTTGCATGAACGGCGACGTCACAATGCTCCCTTCCGAGATGGGCTTCAAGGAACGTGTCCCATCGGTTGAAAACGGAAACTACGAACGTGGAGCTGATCACGGGAGGTCCTCAAAACTCCGAGGTTTCCTATCTCCACGATCAGGCAGAGCTCCTTTCCCGTGAATCCCACAAACGGGTGCCCATCGGTTCGGAATCGCGCACCACACCCGCGCGCGCCGCCGGAACTGACGTAGGCCGCATCCGATATACTTCGCTTCGCGATACCCGCCCGGAGGTTTCACCCATGCCGTCGTCCGCTCCCGTCGTCAACCAGCCCGGCACCCGCCCAACGCCCGACACGCTGACGGACATCCCGCGCCTGATCACCGCGTACTACGCGCTTCATCCGGATCCCGCGGATCCGAGCCAACGCGTGGCCTTTGGCACCTCGGGCCACCGCGGTGCGTCCCTGAACAACTCCTTTAATGACGACCACATTGCGGCGATTACGCAGGCCATCGTCGAGTATCGGCGGACGCAGGCGATCGCAGGACCGCTGTTCCTTGCGCAGGACACGCACGCGCTCTCGGACCCGGCCTTTTCGACAGCGCTCGAGGTGCTTGCGGCGAATGGCATCGAGGTGATGGTCGACAGCGAACGAGGTGCCAGCGCCGAGGCTCGCGGGTATACCCCGACGCCGGCACTTTCGCATGCCATCCTCACGTATAACGCACGGCAACGGGCTACGAATCCACAGACAGCCGCATTGGCGGATGGCATCGTGATCACGCCGTCGCACAATCCGCCGGAGGACGGCGGCTTCAAGTACAACCCACCGAACGGTGGGCCGGCCGACACGTCCGCGACGAAGTGGATCGAGAACCGCGCCAATCAACTTATCACCGACCACCTGAACGGAGTGCAGCGCCTTCCATTCGCCGCAGCGATTCGCGCGGACACCACCCACCGGTACGACTTCATCTCCGCCTATGTAGACGACCTCGCGAACGTGATCGACTTCGCGCCTCTTGCGGGCACGACGCTGGCCCTCGCCGTGGACCCTCTTGGCGGCGCGGGCGTTCACTACTGGCCGCGCATTATCGAGAAGTACGGCCTGACCGTGCAGCTCCTGAACCCTTATGTTGACCCCACATTCCGGTTTATGACGCTCGACTGGGACTCGCGCATCCGCATGGACTGTTCGTCCGCGTATGCGATGGCGAGCATGATAGCCAACAAAAGCCTCTTTGACGTGGCCTGGGCCTGCGACACCGACCATGACCGTCATGGCATCGTCACTCGCTCCACTGGTCTGCTCAATCCGAATCATTACCTTGCGGTCGCCATTCAGTACCTCTTTACGCACAGGCCGGCGTGGTCGTCAAAGGTCGGGATCGGTAAGACGCTGGTCTCGTCGTCCATGATCGACCGCGTGGCTAAAGGCTTGAACCGGCCGATGCTCGAGGTGCCAGTCGGTTTAACTGGTTCGTCGACGGACTGATCGATGGCACGCTGGGCTTCGTTGGAGAGGAGTCCGCTGGCGCGTCCTTTCTCCGCCGAAACGGCGAGGTCTGGACCACCGACAAGGACGGCCTGATCATGGGCCTGCTTGCGGCGGAGATGACCGCGGTGACGGGAAAAGACCCAGGCGAACTGTACGCCGACCTGACTGCGAAGTATGGCAACCCGGTGTATCAGCGGATCGACGCGGCAGCCACAAAAGATCAGAAGGCCAAGCTTGCCAAGTTGTCGCCTTCGCAGGTCACCGCGAAGTCTCTGGGCGGCGATCCCATCAGTGCGATCCTTACCGAGGCGACTGGCAACGGCGCGGCGATCGGCGGGCTGAAGGTGACGACCGACGAAGGATGGTTCGCGGCGCGTCCATCGGGCACTGAGGACGTCTACAAGATCTACGCGGAATCGTTCAAAGGGCAGGACCACTTGAAGCAAATTCAAACGGAAGCGCAGCAGTTGGTCACGGCCGCTATCGCATAAGAGTAGCGACACAAGTCGAGGAAAAGATTCCGGGCGGAAGCCGGGGTGCGCTAAGCTATATGCCTCCCCGGCATCTGTGTCTAAGGAGTCGCCATGAAAGTGCTTGGCCGCATCCTCCTCGTCCTCGTTGCGCTGGTCGGGCTGATCGGCATCGTCGTTTATGTGGATGGCGCCACTCTGCCGGTCGACCACTCCACGACCGTGGCAGACGTAATCCCTGCCCCGCCGGACGCGGTCTTCGCGCGTATCGCGGATGTGGCACACGGCAGCGCGTGGCGCCCAGCGGTAAAGGCAGTCTCGATGCTTGCGCCTGAGAGCGGACGCGACCACTGGATCGAAGACCTTGGCCACGGTACGACGATGCGTTTTCTTGCTGTGCGGAGTGAGGCACCGGTGCGTCGCGACGTCTTGCTCGACGACCCCGGTGCTGCCTATGGCGGGACGTGGATCTATGAGTTGTCGCCTGGTCCGGACGCCGGCACAACTACTCTGAAGATCACGGAGACCGGCTTCATCCGCCCGCCCGTGTATCGCTTTATGATGGCTCACATCTTTGGACTCAGGAGGAATCTCGAACAGTACGAGTCCGACATGAAGTCCTCGTTTGCGGGGCATCGATAGCCCGGCACGAAACCTTATCGAAGTATCCCGCTGTTGTTGCAATGTGCACGGGTAGTGTGACTACACCGAAGTTATGAACGGTCACGCTTTCGGGTAAGTCCCCTTTTAGGTAAGGCCGAGTTACCTGGTGCGCGGGCGTTCAAGGACTAGCTAAATACCAGTAAATAAAAGGCTTTTGTCACGATAAGCGGTAACACTTACGTGCCAGGAAACGTCCTTCGCGGGTTATAGTTTCGCGCCGATACACCAACGTACAGTCCTCGCTAGTGAGAAGCCCTATTGGACTTCGGTAGTGAGTTCAACAACCGCTTAGCGGAGTTGATCTTGCTGAAACCGGATTCAGGGTGAAGCCAATCGCACCCGGCTTTCTCCACTGCTTTCAAGTCGAGGTACTACTTTGAGACGGATCTTCACCACGCTTCTTTTGCTTGCCGGATTTGCTCTTCCCGCTGCTGCCCAGACCGCCACCTCCGCCTGCTCTGCCATCAGTGTCGGCGATCTAGGCGCGCTTAACGGCTGGGTGCCGTCTCCGAACGATCTCTGGCATCAGGATGTCTCCGGGCTCCCGGTCGATGCGAATTCGAACAAGATCATGACTACAGCCGGAGACCTGGCAAACCGCTATCTGCACCCGGACTTCTCTAACGTTAATGATGGCGCTGCCGGAATCCCGTACACCATCATCGACTCCGCCAACGTTCCGTTCGTGCCGATCACCGCGGAAGACTGGAGCGACAGCGACAACACGTTATATCCAATCACGGCCACTACGCTCATCGAGGGCTCGCCGGGCCAATGCTGGAACGATGGCGCAGACCACCACGCCATCATCATCGATCGCACCACCTGCGCGGCGTATGAGATCTACCAGGCGGACCTCTGCGGAGGCCAGTGGACCTCCTACGGCAATGTCATCTGGGACTTCACCCTCCCCGCCGGCGAGAAACGTCCCTACGGCGTCAGCTCCGTTGACGCGGCCGGCCTCTCTGTCTTTGAAGGTCTGCTCCGCTATGACGAGATTGCCGCAGGACAGATCAACCACGCCATCCGCTTCACTGCGAACCACACCAAGGCCGACAACGCCGACGGGTACTTCACCGCGCCCGCAACCCACGCTGCCGGAACCCTCTGGGGAACCGACAACATTATCGGCATGCGTATCCGCCTGAAGGCAAGCTTCGACATCTCCGCCTTCTCACCGACGAATCAGATCATCCTTACAGCGATGAAGAAGTATGGCATGATCCTCGCTGACAACGGCGCGGATATGTTCTTCCAGGGAACACCAGATCCCCGCTGGGACGATAACGAGATCTCGGCACTGAAGGCTGTTCCTTCCTCCGCGTTCGAAGTCGTTCAGATGAATCCCGTGTATGACGCGTATACCGCGCCCTCCGGTCCCGCACCGACTATCTCCAGCTTCACTGCATCGGCCGACAGCGTAGCTCCGGGTACTGCCGTGACGCTCACGCCTGCCGTGAGCAACGGCTCGTATGAATTCGTCGATATCGCAGGCTTCACGCGTGGACCGATCACCGTGAACCCGACTGTCACCACCACGTACACGCTGTACAGCCGCAACGAATACGACACGTCCAGCGCAAGCGTAACCGTCACCGTAGCTGACAACGGCAGCCACCTTGCCTTCAATCCGATTGCGGGACAGACCTACGGAAGCGCGCCCTTCGCGGTGTCCGTGACTTCTTTGTCTTCAGGCGCAGTCACCTACAGCGTTGTTAGCGGGCCGGCGACACTCTCAGGCAATATGGTGACGCTGACCGGGACCGGCACAGTCTCTCTGCAGGCGTCCCAGGTTGCGGCGGGCAGCTATCCTGCAGCGTCTGTGGTCACCAGCTTTTCGGTCGCCGCTGCTCCGATCAATCTTGCCTTCACGCCGATCGGCACACAAGTCGTCGGGGCACCCCCACTGCAACTCTCCGTAACGACGAACTCGAAAGACGTGATCACGTATCTGGTCGTGAGCGGGCCCGCCCAGATCTCCGGAAATCTCTGCACAGTAACGGGACCCGGAGTCGTAACCCTGGAAGCCGCGCAAGGGAACGACCCGGCGCACCCTGTCGCTACGGCATTCATCTCATTCAACGTAGTGAATGGTATCTCTCCGGGCCTGGCGTTCAACGCCATCGGGAACCAAACCTTCGGCAATCCCTCCTTCCCGGTTTCTGCGACTTCCAGATCCTCTGCACCGATCTCCTACACCGTGATCAGCGGGCCGGCCAGCCTGTCCGGAAGCGTGGTTACCCTCACCGGTGTCGGTCCTGTAACGCTGCAGGCGTCCCAGCCAGCACTCGGAACCTACACCGCCGCTTCCGTAACTACCTCGTTCGTGATCACGGGAATCGCTCCAACTCTCACCTTCAATCCGGTGTCTGGCAGGGCGTTTGGTTCCTCACCCTTTGCAATCTCCGCTACCTCGAACTCCGGCGGCGCGATCACCTACTCGGTGCTCAGCGGACCGGCGACGATCTCCGGCAGCACCGTCACCCTGACCGGGGCAGGCACCGTAACGCTCCAAGCCTCGCAGGCCGCGGCGGCCGGATACACATCCGCAACGGCCAACACGTCCTTCGTAGTAACGGGCACTGCTCCCACCCTGTCCTTCAACGCAATTGGCAACCAGACCTTTGGTGCCGGCCCGCTGACGGTCTCCGCCGTCTCTAACTCGACGGGCGCCATCACCTACTCCGTTCTGAGCGGACCGGCCACACTCTCCGGCAGCACCGTTACCTTCACTGGAGCGGGGAGCGTCACGCTCCAGGCCGCGCAGGCTGCCGCTGGCGGCTATACGGCGGCCACTGTTACAACGTCGTTCAACGTGGCGGCAATCGCACCGACTCTGGCGTTCAACTCGGTTGGCGCGCAAACCTTCGGGGGGGCGCCGTTCGGAGTCTCCGCAACCTCCAACTCCACTGGAACCATCACCTACTCCGTTGTCAGCGGGCCGGCGACGATCTCTGGCAGCACGGTCGCAGTCACGGGCACCGGCACGGTGATCCTGCAGGCATCCCAGGCTGCCGCAGGTGGCTTTAGCGCAGCCGCAGCGAATACGAGCTTCAACGTTACAGGTGCGGCAACGACGCTTAGCTTCAGCCCTGTCGCCAATCAGACTATGGGCGCGGCACCGTTCGCGGTCTCCGCAACCTCCAACTCCTCCGGCGCAATCAGCTACGCGGTTCTCAACGGGCCGGCAACCATCAACGGCAACGTCGTAACACTGACCGGAGTTGGTACGGTAACGCTGCAGGCATCGCAAGCAGCCACTGCGAACTACAGCGCCGCTACCGCCGCGATCGCGTTCAACGTGACCGGCGCAGGTCCGACGCTCGTCTTCAACCAGGTACCCAACAAGACCTTCGGCGCAGCGCCCTTCACTGTGTCGGCCACCTCCAACTCTACGGGAGCGATTACATACGCCGTGATATCCGGGCCCGCGACAGTCTCTGGCACGACCGTTACTCTCGCCGCCCCTGGCACCGTAGTTCTGCAGGCCTCGCAAGCCGCCTCAGGCAGCTACGTCGCAGCAGCAGTGACCTGCAGCTTCAGCGTAGGGGACGCCAACCCGGGCCTGACCTTCAATCCCATTGCCAATCAGACCTTCTCGGCGGTTCCCTTTGCGGTCTCCGCATCCTCCAACTCCAGTGGCGCAATTAACTACACCGTGCTGAGTGGCCCTGCGACTCTCGCGGGCAACGTGGTCACTCTCACCGGCGCAGGCGCCGTGACCCTCCAGGCGTCGCAGGCCGCGGTCACCGGCTACACGGCGGCGACGGTCGCGACGAGCTTCAACATCTCAGCGCAGACTGCAACCCTTACATTCCAGCCGATTGGAGACCACACGTTTGGCGGCGCTCCCTTTGCGGTGGCTGCCAGCTCCAACTCCACCGGAGTGATCAGCTACACGGTGCTTAGCGGGCCGGCAACAATTGTCGGCAACGTCGTGACTCCCACTGCGGCAGGCGCAGTCGTTCTGCAGGCGAACCAGGCTGCAGCCAACGGATTCGCCGCCACCTCCGCGAACACCAGCTTCAACGTCACCGCTCTGATTCCCACGCTCGCGTTCAACCCAATCGCTGGCCAGAACTTCGGCGGTGCACCGTTCGGTGTAGCGTCCAGTTCCAACTCCCCGGGCGCGATCACCTACACGGTGCTGAGCGGACCCGCAACCCTTGCCGGGAACATCATCACCCTCACCGGCGCGGGCTCCGTAACACTGCAGGCATCTCAGGCAGCAGCACCCGGCTATGCCGCAGCCACCGCCCTCACCAGCTTCAACGTGACGGCTCTCACCCCCAACATCACCTTCACCTCCATCGCCAACCAGAGCTTCGGCAGCAGCCCCTTTGCTGTCGCCGCAACCTCCAACTCCCCGGGTGCGATCACCTACATGGTGATTAGCGGTCCCGCAACCCTGTCCGGTAGCATCATCACGCTCACCGGTGCAGGCACGGTAACACTGCAGGCGTCGCAGGCAGCAGCAGCTGGATACGCCGCGGCCTCGGCGCTCAGCAGCTTCAACGTGACGGCCTTGTCGCCGTCCTTGAGCGTCAACGCAATTGGTTCGCGAACCTTTGGGGCGGCGCCGTTCACAGTATCCGCAAACTCCAATTCCACGGGAGTGATCTCGTACTCCGTGGTGAACGGCCCCGCCACGATCAACGGCAACACCATCACACTCGGCGGGGCGGGCCTGGTGACAGTACAGGCCTCACAGGCTGCGAACGGCGGATACGGCGCCGCCACGGCCCTGACAACATTCACCATCAACCCCGCCGTACCTTCCCTGTCCATCAACAACATCCCGGCGCAGATCTTCGGCGGTTCACCGATCGCGGTCTCTGCGGCGTCTAACTCCACAGGCGCGACTACATGGTCCGTCATCAGCGGCCCAGCGGTTATGGTCGGTGGATCAATGGGCTTCACCGCCGCCGGTCCTGTAACCCTGCAAGTCACACAAGCAGCGGCCGGCAACTTCCAGGCTGCCACTGCGACAACCAGCTTCACCGTAAGCCCTGCGGTCCCGAACCTGACGATCGCAAGTATCCCAACGCAGACCTTCGGCGCCGGTCCTTTGACGGTGTCGGCCATCTCCAACTCGGCTACCCCAATCACGTACACGGTGGTCAGCGGACCGGCCACCATCTCCGGCACGACGGTCACTCTAACCGGCGCTGGCGGAATCACCCTGCAGGCTACCCAGCCCGCGTCGGGTAACTACCTTGCGGGAGCTACAACACTGTCCTTCACCGTCGCGCCGTCTTCGGTCGTTCTTGCCGGCGACTTCGCGATGCCGAACAACATCACCATCACGATCAACCAGGGGGACAGCAAGAATGTCCTGGTGCCCCTGTCCGCCTTGAACGGCTTCAATGGATTGGTGGCCTTCCGCTGCACCGTTCCTACCGCGATGACGTTCGGAGTCTGCAGCACCACCGCCGCGCAACTCACCTCACCCAACGCAACCAATGGCACGATCACGGTCAGCACCAAGGGGCAGACAAAGACTGCCGCTGAGAATCGTACCTCTCCACTCAAGCCCACAACCACCGGGCTCGTGTTCCTGGGCTGCATGCTTCCGTGCGGCCTCCCCTTCCTCCGCCGGCGCAAGATCAATCTGCGCCGCCTCAGCCTGGGTCTGCTGCTTATGCTCGGCATGGGTGCAGTCTCACTCACCACGACCGGGTGCGGCGCTATGATTCTCAACCCGCTTACCCCGGCCGGAACCTATGTGCTGAACGTCAACGCCACCAGCGGATCCTCCGCCCATGCGATGACCATCACGGTCATCGTCCAGCCGCCAACGAACTAGTCCTCTAACCCTCAGCGCTGCCCGGGTCGAAGTATGGCCCGGGCAGCGTTTTGCTTGTTCACAGCAAAAAACAGTTAGAAGCTATACCGCGCTCCCGCTTCCACACGCCTTCCGTTGTCCGCCGTGATGGCTTGCCCGAACTGCGGAGATCCCAGCACGCCGCCTATTCCGGTGACGTTCAGGTGATTCAGCACATTGGACGAGCGCACATTGAGGACGAGCTTCTGCTGATGCTCCGCCTTCGAGTTCCGCGTGATCGTGAAGGTTCGCTGCACGTTCATGTCCAGGTAGTACGTCCAAGGCATCACGCCTAGATTGCGCGGAAGAACGCCCGTTCCGCCACTGGCGACCAGCAGGCCATACCGTGTAGCAATGGCACCCGGAGTTCCCGGGGCCGCGTACTGCGGGCGGTCGTTGAAGATGCCATCGCCATTGTTATCGAAGCCGGTCGTGATGTTGTAGTGGCTGTCGCCGCCGCCGTTGAAGTCTGCGCTGAGCTGTACTTTCTTCGGCAGCGTGAACGTCGCATTGCCGAATAGATTCCAGATCGGCTGATTGGAACGATGTGCGAATTCACCTGCGTCCGTGTAAGCGCTCTGCGGCGAGGAAAGCTCATCATCATTCGTGTCGTCCACAAGGTTCACACGTACACCACCGAAGAAGAATTGCACGCGCTTCAATGTGTGCTGCTCGATTCCAGCAAACGTTGCGTTTACTCTGCCTTGCCCGCTGTTCTGAACTTGCAGTACATTCTCGTTTGGCGTTCCCGGCCGCGGGCCATACGGCAGACCGTTCATCGGGGCGTTGATATTCAGGGTCCGCGTATCATTCCAGATTCGACCGAGATAGTAGTCGACCGAGAGGTTGAAGCCCTTGGGCAGAACCCGCGTGCCCCCGATGTTTTCCGCGGCCCAGCTCAGACTGCCAACGTGAGGAGAAAACTCGCGGCGCGCATGAATCACTGACCCGCTCTGCGTGGTGCCCGCAAACGGATCGCCATACACCGGGTTGTACACCAGGCTGGTCACGCGGGCCACGCCGTCCTCACGCAGAACCTCCGAAAAGTCTGTTCGGCCCGTACCGGCCCGAAAACATCCCGGCATGTGCATGTAACGTCCATCGTTCCTTTTTATCTGGCGACCAGAGCACACCAAGTCGCGGCACCAGCGAACCGTATACCGAAGGATCATTTTGCAGGTAGTACCGCACGCCATACGCGATGTGCACGCCGTGTCCGACGTTCCAGTCGTCCTGGAAGAACAACGCGTCTTCCACCTGCGTGAACCTGACCTCTGGGTTGCCAGCCACATTGCTGAATGCAGTCGGCGCTCCGCCCGCTAGGCCCAGCTTCGCCCGGCGATACTGCTCGATGCCGCTGATTGTCTCCGTCTGCCCTGCGACAGGTGTCCCGCTCGCGTCCAGAACCGATGCTAGACCTCCTCCAAAGGAGTAGGTCCCGTTGAAGTTGTTTGTCAGGTGACGATGCTCGTTGTAGATCATCATCTGCGTGCCGAACTTGAAGGTGTGCTTCTTCGAGGTGAGGATCGCATCGTCATCCCACTCCACGTTCAGCTCGTGAACTTGCTTCGGACCGATCGAGGCGCCGCCTCCCGTGAACGCGCCAGCCACCTGCACCTGCGGCGCGGTAGACCCCGGCGTGTCCGTCTCCCCGTCCCAACGCAGGCTGACACGTGACTCGTGCATCAGGTGAACGTTCGCCGTCGTGATGTCGCTCAGGCGCAATATGTGTTCGTAGGTCTGGCTGTTGTAGCCGGTCTCGGCAAGGGCGCCTCCGCCGACACCCCGATTGAGCAGGTGATTCACATTCGCGCTGTAGCTGGCGATCAGCGTGTTTTTTTGGCCGAGCTGCCAGTCCAGCCGTGCCGTTCCCAGCCAGAGTCTCTGCGGCGTCGCCACATTGGCAAAGGTGTTTACCTGGTTGCCACCAGCGTCTAGCGTCACGGCATTCACGGCGGCAAAGTCGTCGATGCTTCGATGTTCCAGCGTAAGAGCGAAGTCGCTGCCCAGCTTGCGCACGGGCCCGGTCAGCTCCAGGCCGTACCGCTGCTTTCCCAAGGCTGCCCGGCCTGTCGAAAATGGGTCTCGCGCGTTCTCCCACGGACTGCCGTTCGTCAGGAACAGCGCACCGTGATAGGCCTTCTGTCCCGGCTTGGTGTATACCTCCACGCGTGCGCCATCGAACGGCGGTTCGCGATACTCCGCAGAGAACTGGTCTGGATTGACCTTGATGTAAGCGATCGAGCTCTTGGGCGGCAGCGCACTCGATCCCTGGAAACCGTCGACCGCCACGGTTACATTACCCGGATTCCCGCCCATCGCCGCGGCAAGCTGCTGCAGTTCGCGCATCAGGTCATCGGGATCGTCCGCCAGCGACTGCAGCCGCACTCCGTCGATCGTCTGGGACGGCCCGCTCGACGCAGCCGATGTAGCCGGCGTGTCATCCTGCCCACTGATATCCATCTGCGTCTGCACCTCAGCCAGCTTGAGAACCACGTCAAGGGCCGCGCTGCGCGGCGCCGCCGCAGATATTTCTTCCCGTGCGAAGCCTTGCGCAGATACAGCGATCCTGTGCCGCCCATCCGTCACGCACAGCACACGAAACCGGCCCGCGGCATCGCTCAGCACCGGGGGGGCGTCATCCACCGACACCTCGGCCCCGGCGATGACCGCCAAGGTGCCGTCTCGCACGATTCCACTCAGTGCGGAGCCGTGGCATGGGCCCTGCCCGGAAGCGTAGGGGGCCGAAAGCGCCGCAGACAGCGCGGCCGCAGCAACAAGCAACTTCATGTTGTCCTCACATCCTGGTTAGGGGCCGTGCCTCTGCAAGCCCCAGCACGATCACGCGCAACCGAACGTCTACACGACTCCGTGCCTCCACGCAGGCCGAACGCACGCCAGCCTATCCCAGCGAGTTCTACGCAGGGTTCGGCAGCGAAGTTCCACGGAAAATTTGCTGCTCGGCGGGAGCAGCCTCCCTCAGGAACCCATCGGCACAGGAAGCGACCACGGGGCCAGAGCCTGGCGCGGATCGCGCACATTCCAGGAGCCACGATTCCGCCTCTACTCATTTAGAGCCGCGAAAGCCCCGGAGCAGATTGGCACTCGTTAGAAGAGCGAGGGTTCGGTCGACGTGCCCAGCAACGCGCCACTGATGTTCGCGATGGTGTGATGGCCTTCCGGGCCGCCCCAGGCGAATAGCAGATACAGCACAGGCAAGCCGCCAGCGTGGACGGTAAGCCCGGCAGTGTAGCTGTGACGCAGATGGCTGAAGCCAATGTCCCCGCGCCGCAGAGCTACCTTTGCTTCATCCACGCCGACGAACAAGCCGAGCGGCAGCTTGCCGAGACTTTGTTCGAATGCGCCGTGAATCTGTATCAGGTTCGGAGCGCGGAACCTGTAGTCGGGATAGCTGGCCAGGATGGACTGGCCGTTCAAGTCCGACCCACCGATGGTGGGCTGGAGATAAAAGGGGGCGGCACGGCCGGCGTCTACGATCGACTGCACAATGAGCAGCCGCGCGGACACGGAACTGGTGAGGTCGCGCGTTGGGGAGATCGGCGGTACGTCGGGTGCCCCGGGCATAGGAGGCCGTGTTGGCTGCGGCTTGCCCACATCTTTGGTGTACAGCACAAGCTGGTGGTCGAGATCCGCTGTAAAGCGACGAAAGGAATAATGCGAGGCAGAAGGAGCCACGAACTGCTGGAAGTTCACGAGGTAGTTCAGATGAAGCTGCTCAAATGGAAGAGCCGGAACCAGGCGCACGCCTTCACCCGCCTGGAAGTAGTTCGGCGCAGAGGTAAGTCCGGGCGCGGAAGCTTCGTTGTAAACGGTCTCGATGGAAGGGCTGGTATCGCCGTAGCTGCCGCGAAGGGAGAAGAAGCGGCCGTTGATCTCGCCCACAAAGGCCATGCCAAGCGGGGCAAGCCATGCGGGCTTGATCGCCAGGATTGTGTTGGCCCCCGTTACATTTTCCGAGAGGCCGAAGTCCGTTCGGGCTGCAGGGGTAGTATTCGGGCCCAGTCCGTAGAAGTAGATTCGATTGAGCGAAGTAGTCTCGGAGTAGAGGCCCACAGTGCTGGCAGGCCCGGTGAAGTTCGGAACGGCATGGCGCGAACGCGGTTGTCCTGGGAAGTGCATAACCGGCCGTCGCGCCGAAAGCCGCGCAAAGGTCGCGTAAAAGCCGGCATGCCAGGATTGATTGCTGCTCGCCTGGGCGACAGCATTCAGGTTGACGGACCAGTGGCAGGCGTTGCGTTCCCCAGGGGCAAGGGGTTGATGCGTGAAGTCAATCCACGACGCGCAGTACGTGGGGTGGTAGACCTCCGAAAACGCAAGGCCTACACCCACGCCGTTTTGAGGCGCAAGACTGCCGACAGCAAGATGGAATGGCGTCCCAGTAAACAGGGTCTCTGCGCAGCCGGGCACTCCTTTTATGCCGTTCTTGCAGCTCCCGAGGTTCACACCCTCCTGCACCAGATCACGGTGGAGGTTGCCGAAGAAGCTTGGGTTTCGGCTGTCTTGCGCAGGCACCTGGGCCCGCAGAGACGTCGGGATAACGGCGCATAAACCCAGTGCCACGAGGAGCAGATGCCCGTGGCGGCTCACTTGCGTGGCCTCTTCGTGCTCGGCTTGCCGGAAGCGCTGCCGGTCTTCGCGGCTGCACCGCTGGTCTTGCCAGACGCAGTGCTGGTCTTGGGGGCTGCAGTTGGTGCTGCGGATTCGGATGCAGCGAGAGCAGGAAGTACCCCCCGCGTTGCCGGAGCGACCGCCTTGCGCGGTCCCCTGGCGGGCTTCTTCGACACAACCTCAAGTGGCGACCGACGAAGGCTCAGGAGGTGCTCGGTGACAGCCCCGATAAAGCGGCTGGCGGCCAGTCCGTCTTCCGGAGAAGGCACCGGGAGAAGAATGCGCTGTCCCGGCGGCAGCCGTTCGGCCACGTGAATAAAGTGCTTGAGCTGGTCGCGTCCGAGGTCGTTCAGAGGTCGGTTCGGTTCGTACGAATCTGCGGGTATACGGTGACGGTGGATGGTGGCCATAGCGTCTCCTGAATTTCTGTAACGCGTTCAGTCGAAATCGGGGCAGTCGGTCCGCATAGTGGTTTCGGTGAGGTACTGAAGGAAAGTCGGCGCAGTGGCCTCGCGGATCGAGCGCTTCGTGTTGTCGAAGCCCGGCAGCAGGTGTTCGGTGGCAGTAGCCGGAATGGAGGCGTGTTCAAATTGCTCGTTGATGACGAGGCCTCGCGGAACCCAGGGCGACACCAGAATTGCCGGCACGCGTACGCCAAGCCGATCGAACTTGAACGGCTCAGCGGTGCCAGTAGCATCGGTCTGCGCGATGAACTCAGGATCCACGCGCGAGGGATCGAGCGTAGGTGTGGGCACGTGATCGTAGATGCCACCGTGCTCGTCATACAGGATGAGCAGCGCAGTGTTCGGCCACAGCTTCGGGTTGTTCCGGATGCGGTTATAAATGTCCGCTATGAAATCCTCGCCCGCGCGCACATCGTTGTCTGGGTGCTGGTCCGTCGCGAGCAGTTCCCCGTTGTGATCCGGCGAAGGATGGTCTTTGTAGTTCGGCTCGATAAAGCTGTAGTCCGGCAGGGCGTTAGCGTCGCACGCTGCGAGAAAGTCCGCGTACGTGCCAAACATCACCTGCTGGTTCTGGAGCAGGTTGACGACCTCCAGCGTAGAGCTGTTCTGGTCGTAGTAGAAGAGCTTCGACGTACGGCCCCCCGCCGTCAAGCGCTCGTAGATGCTCTTGAACTTAGGGTTCACATAGAACACGTTCATGCCCACGTTATTGAACGATGAGCCATAGTGCGCAAAGGCCCGATTGCACAGCGTAGGCCCGGGGATGGAGGCGAACCAACGATTGAACACCGCGAACTCCGTCGCCAGACCCTGCAGAACGGGAAGGTTGTTGTCGCCATCAGCGCTGAACGCATACATGATGCGGTGGGAGGATGGCACGTCGGGCTGCTGCTGCTTCTGATAGATACGGATGAAGCCGTCCATCGTCGGCTTGCGGCCGTGGCTGGTGTCGCCATTGAAGATCTGCGCGTCCACCGAGGCGAAGTCGTGGTGAGGGTCGGGCAGAAGCTGCCCGCGGAACTCGGCCAGTGGCTGTATCGGGCACCATCGCGCCGTTCGAGTCGGGAATTGACTCGGTCCAGTCCACTCCGTCGATGGCCTTGTTCTTGGCCTTCAGGCAGCCCAGCATGTGATCGAAGGAGCGGTTCTCCAGCATCAGCACGACAATGTGTTGAAGTGCGTCGATTCCTGGCGGCATGGTATGTGACCCTTGGGTGATATCTTTCGCGGAGGCATGACTGAAACTTGCCTCATCCTATAGCCGGGCCCGTGGTGCAATGCAGGATCAATCGTCTTTGCGGGCGGCCGATCGGCGTCACTCGAGACAAGTGCCCGAACGCAGCGAAAGCTCCACTGCTGGCACGCCTGCGACGCAGGATGCTGCCCTGGGGCCCGAATATCTCTGCGCGGCCCTTCAGCATGCGTTCCATCGCTTGCAAACGCTGGCAGCGACCGCAAGGGAGGGGAAACAGTGCGTCGAAATATACCATGCGGCAGGGAGGCCGCAAACAAGTCTTTGGGCTCACCGTCCGTGTACTCTTCAGCTCTCCGACACGCGCCGGCGCCCGCCGCCAAAATCAGAAGCCACCTTTCGGGTGGCTTATAGAACCTGGTTCCCGACGGTTTTATGGCTCCTGAGGTAGGACTCGAACCTACAACCCTTCGGTTAACAGCCGAATGCTCTGCCATTGAGCTACTCAGGAACAGCCTATGCCGCGTCGCGTTCCGCTTCGCCGCACAACTTCTTAAGTTTAACAAACGCCGCTCGCACGGGGTCAAACCAGCAGACAGCGCCGCTCACTCTCCAAGCCGCACGATCTCCGGATCGCAACCGCATCCGCCTGCAACCGTCACGAACGCCATGTCACAGGAAGCTTGAACCGCCGCGGCCCCACGCTGCCCGGGATTCAGATACAGCACCCCGCCGGCTCGCCGCAACTCCGGCTCGATGCGAATGCCCACTGACCACCACGCTCACCCCTGCCACCTCCGGATTGATGTCCAGATCGGCGACCGAGTGCACCAGGTAAAACAGCTTCCCCGCAATCTCCACCGCATCCGTCGCCGGCAGCTCAGCGCACTCCGCCGGACACATCCACGTTCCCGCGAATCGCCGTGACCGGCGCCAGCTTCCGCAGCTCGTCCAGTATCCCGGCATCCCCCACATCGCCCGCGTGCAGAATGTGGTCCACCCCGCGCAGCCGCTCCAGCACCTCTCGGCCGCAGCAGCCCGTGCGTGTCCGAGATCACCCCTACCGCAGGCTGCGTCATCCCTCCACCCCCGAACGCATCCGCGGATCCAGCAGATCGCGCAGCGCATCGCCGATGAAGTTGAACGAGAGCACCGCCAGCATCACCGCCAGCGCCGGAAACATGCGCCAGGTGCGGCGAATCGAACAGATGCGACCGCGCATCATTCAGCATCGCATCCCCAGCTCGCCGTCGGCGGAGGAACGCCCAGCCCAAGAAAGCTCAACGTAGCCTCGGACAGCACCGCTCCCGCCATCCCGACCGCTGCCTGCACAATCATCGGCTGCAGAATGTTCGGCAGAATGTGCCGGCACATCACGCGCATGTCCGACGCGCCCAGCGCCCGCGCCGCCTCCACGAACTCCCGCTCCCGCACCGCCATCACCTGCGCCCGCACCAGTCGCGCATAGCCCGACCCAGCCAGATATCGACAGCGCCAGGATCAGATTGAACAGCCCAGGCCCAAGGAACGCCACAAACGCAATCGCCAGCAGGATCCCAGGCAGCGCAAGAAATGCGTTCGTCACATACACGTTCAGCACAGTATCAGTCCATCCGCCGTAAAAGCCCGCCAACGCTCCCGCTACCAGCCCCAATCGCCAAGCGACAGCGCGACGACCGAGACCGCAACAATCATCGAGATCCGCGCGCCATAGATCGTCCGCGACAAGATATCGCGGCCCAGTTCGTCCGTCCCGAACCAGTGCGCGTGGTTCGGCGCGAGCAGCCGCCCCCCAAGATCGAGCTGCCACGGATCCTGCGGAGCCAGCCACGGCGCAAACACCGCGCACGCCACAAACACCAGCAGCAACACGCATCCCGCGACAGCCAGAGGCTGCGTCCTCATCCGTGCCGCCAGCGTATGGCTTCCCTGCGTCTGCATCCCCACCCGTTTATCATACGAGTCATGCGCCACATCCAGCGCCCGCAAAGGCGTGCGTGCGAATCCTGATCTACGGCCTGAACTACGCTCCCGAGCTTACCGGCATCGGCAAGTACACGGGTGAGATGGCCGCATGGCTCGCGGCCCGGGGCCACCAGGTTCGCGTCGTCACCGCGCCACCCTACTATCCCGCCTGGCGCATCCGCGATGACTACCGGCGGCCCATCTATCGCACTGAGCGCGCGCCCGGGGCGCCCGTCGTCCGTCGCACCCCGCTTTATGTCCCTGAGCGTCCCACCGGCCTCAAACGTATGGTCGCACCTCTTCTCCTTCATGCTCGGCAGCCTGCCCGTCATGCTCGCAGAAGCCTTCCGCAAGCCGGACATCGTCTTCACCGTCGAGCCCACCTTCTTCGGAGCCCCGCTCGCACTCTTCGTCGCCAAAACTGCCGGTGCTCCATGCGTGGCTTCATGTGCAGGACTTCGAAGTCGACGCCGCCTTCGACCTCGGCCTGCTGCCCGCCAAAGGCCTCGTTCATGACGTGGCACTTGGTCTGGAGCGCTTCTTTACCTCCGCCTTCGACCGCTCTCCAGCATCTCCACTCGAATGTTGGAACGCGCCCTCACCAAAGGCGTCCCGGAGCGATCGCGCCATCCTCTTCCCCAACTGGGTCGACATCGATCTCATCCACCCGCTCCCCGCCGGCACCGCCCGCGACAACCCCTTCCGCCGCGAGCTCTCACAACGCATCCCCGGCATCGCGGACAAGATCATCCTTCTCTACTCCGGCAACATGGGCGCAAAGCAAGGACTCGAACTTCTCGCCCCCTTGGCCGAGAACTTCGCGTCCGATCCGCGGCGTGCACTTCCTCTTCTGCGGAGACGGAGCCTTCCGCCCCCAGCTCGAGACACTCGTCGCTGGCCGCCCCAACGTCACCCTGCTGCCCCTTCAACCGCTCGATCGCCTCAACGATCTCCTCAACGCCGCCGACATCCACCTGCTTCCGCAGCGTGCCGGCGCCGCTGATCTGGTCATGCCCTCGCGCCTTACCGGCATGCTCTCGAGCGGCCGCCCCGTCATCGCTACAGCCGATCCGGGAACGCAGGTCGCCCTCGTTGTCGCCGGGGATTCGGCCGAACAAGCGCGTGGGCTCGTCGTCCCGGCCGAAAATCCGCACACCCTTTACGCCGCAGTCTCACACCTCATCAATGATCGAGACCTGCGCCTCCGCCTTGGCCAGAATGCCCGCGCGTACGCGGTAGAACACCTCGGCAAGGAACAGGTACTCCAGCGCTTCGAGCAACACCTGGTCGCACTCGCCACAGGCATCACGTCACACTAGCTTCACCGAAGACCCCAGCCGGCTCGTCTCGGACCGTTGGCTCACAGCCTAATCTCTCACTCTGATCGAAATAGTTACAATCTCCAATTCCGTGGAGCTCAGCACAGTCTACCAGTGGCTCTCGTTCACTCCCCGAGCACCGCCAGCGCCCGCTCCAGCCGCACCCCACGCGATCCCTTCAGCAAAACCACATCCCCACCACGCAAATTGTTCCGCATCCACCTCCCCGCCTCCTCCGGCGTCTCCACGAATAAACCCTCTCCACCCGCGCCCTCCACCAGTGACTCGGCAAGCCCGCGCACACCGATCACGATATCCACGCCCGCCTCGTGCCATCCGCAGCCCGCAGGCACGATGCAGCGCCGCACCCTCCGCGCCCAGCTCCAGCATCTCGCCCGCAATCACCATGCGCCGGCCGCCTTCTCCCACAGGAGTCGCCATCAGCGCATCCACCATCGCATCCAGCGCGCGCGGATTCGAGTTGTAACTGTCGTTCACAATCTTTGCCCCGCGCCACTCCACCACCTCGCCGCGCTTATCTCCCGCCCGCAGCTCCCCAACCGCCGCCGCACACTCCGCCAGCGCCATCCCGGACCGCACGCCCACCGCAATCGCCGCCAGCGCATTCAGTACATTGTGCCGCCCCATCAGCTTCAGCCGCACCGGTCGCCCTCTCGCCGCCCACATTCACCGTGAAACAAACGCCGTCCAGCCCCGATCTCCACGATCTCCGTCGCGCGTCACATCCGCGCGCTCGACCCGTCCCGTAGAACACCGCGCGTTCGCCGAACTCCCTGCCGAACCGCGCATCCCCAAACTGCGCAACCCACTCATCATCCGCATTCAACACCGCCACACCATCCGCCGGCAGCGCCTCAATCAACTCATACTTCGCCCGCGCAATCCCGTCGAATCCCATCCGGAAAGAACTCCAGATGCACCGGCCCCACATTCGACACCACACCCCAGTCCGGCTCCGCGATCTCCGCCAGCGCCGCAATCTCGCCCGCATGGTTCATCCCCATCTCAATCACCGCGACCTCATGCTCCGGCTCCAGCTTCAACAACTGCAGCGGCAGCCCGAACCCGTTGTTCAAATTCCCCTGCGACTTCAGCACGTGGAATCGCGCGCCCAACACCTGCGCCACCGCCTCCTTCGTCGTCGTCTTCCCCGCCGACCCCGTCACCCCGATCACGCGCCCGCCCCAACTGCGCCGCACCTCCCGCGCCAGCCGCTGCAGGCTCACCAGCACGCCGTCCGTCACCGTCTTCGCCGACCGTCCGGAACCCGCAGCAGCTTGCATGAATCCATCTCCTCCGGCGCCAGCCACCGCATGCTCACCACCGCAGCCACCGCGCCATTCGCCAGCGCAGCCTCCACAAAGTCATGCCCATCGAACCGCTCGCCCTTCACCGCGAAGAACAGCTCCCCGCCGCCAATCGTGCGCGAGTCGATCGAGTACCCCACCGCCTCCGCTGTTCGTGGTGAAGTCACCCTCCGCATGAATCCAATCCGCAACCTGCCCCAACGTCAACTTCAATTCAATCCTCCCTCGTTACATACCTGATCGCTCAGCGACACTGGGCGCCCCAATTCAACGCAGACTCATCGTCGTCAGGCTGGGCATCGTGCGAAGCGCGACCGCTCACCTCAGACCCTCCGCAACACCGCCGCCAGCAACCGCCACATCATCGAACGGCAGCTTCCGGCCCGCAATCTCCTGCACCTTCTCATGCCCCTTGCCCGCCAGCAGCACAATATCCCCAGCGCCGCGCCGCGCGGATCGCCAACTCAATCGCCGCCGCCCGGTCCGCCTCCACCACACACTCCGTCCGCGTCTCCCGCACCCCGGCCAGCGCCTCCTCAATGAATCGCCAGCGGCTCCTCACTCCGCGGATTATCGCTCGTCAGCACCACCAGGTCGCTCCCCTCCCCCGCAGCCCGCCCCATCTTCGGCCGCTTCGTCCGGTCCCGATCCCCACCACACCCAAACAGCGTAATCACCCGCCCGCCATGCGCCCGCACCAAGCTCCCGCCCCAGCGCAATCAGGTTCCGCAGCGCATCATCCGTATGCGCATAATCCACCACCACCGTGAACCCCGCCTCACTCGACCCCGGCACCACCTGAAACCGCCCCGGCACCTGCCTCAGCCTCGGCACCGCCGCCGCAATCTCCTCCAGCGTCATACCCGCGCGCCAGCGCCGCACACGCAGCCGCCAGCAGGTTGTACACATTCACCCGTCCCGTCAGCGGAGACTCCAATCCGCACGTCACCGCACGGAGTCACGAACTCAAAGCTCGTTCGCCCCGCACCGATTCGAATCGACTCCGCACGATACGCCGGCACCCTCATCGCTCGAACCCATACGTCATCACCTGCGAGTGCCGGCGCCGCGATCCTCAACCGTCCTGCCATACGCATCATCCAGCATTGATCACCGCCACCCGCGGCGGCGGCGCCCCTACACCCTCAAACATCCGCGCCTTCGCCGCAGAATACCGCTCCATCGTCCCGTGATAATCCAGATGATCCTGCGTCAGGTTCGTAAAGATCCCCACATCCACCGGCATCCCCCACACCCGCTCCTGGTCCAGCGCATGGCTCGACATCTCCATCACCGCCTCCGTCGCCCCCGCCGCCACCCCATCCGCAAACACCCGCAGCACATCCGAGGCCTCCGGCGTCGTATGCGCGACTCGCCCGCACCTCATCGCCCACATGCGTCTCAATCGTCCCGATCAGCACCGTCTTCGCCCCACACTCCGCAGCATCTGCTCCAGCAGCCACGCCGTCGTCGTCTTCCCATTCGTCCCTGTCACCGCACTCAGCTTCAGCTTCCGCTCCGGATGCCCCAGCACCGCCGCACTCACCTCCGCCAGCGCCCGCCGCCCATGCTCCACCAGCGCCACCGCAAGCTCCGGCCGCTCCCGCCGCAGCCGCGCATACACCTCAGCCGAATCTGTCACCACCGCCGCTCGCACCCTGCGCCACCGCCGCATCGACAAACCGGTTTCCATCCGTCGTCCCGCCGCGCATCGCCACAAACACCGCGCCCGGCCCCACCCGCCGCGAGTCATACTCCACCGCAGCAATCTCCGCCGCAGCACGCGCCACCGTGCGCCACCACCGTCACATCGCGCAGCGCCTCATCCCAACGCATCATGCTGTCGATTCTAAGTCCGCTCACCGCAACACCTCGCCCGCGCACTCACCGCGCAAACCGCACCACCACCTCAGTGCCCTCCGGAACCATCGTCCCCGCCACCGGCACCTGCTCCCGCGCCACACCGCTGCCCACCGGCTCCACCCGCAGGCCCAGCGCCGGCCTTCTCCACCACACCCCGCAGCACCCGCCCCGTAAACTCCGGCACCGCCACCGCGCCCCGCATCCACCACCACGCCTCCCGCCCGGCGACGCTGCGGCCGCCGCGGCCTTCTTCGCCCGCATAGCGCAGCTCGTCGCTCACACCGATCCGTCAGCGCCAGGTCGTCGCCCGCCTTCGCCGCAAACTGCTGCAGCACCTTCGCCGGCAACAGGTTCATCAGCTTCGAAGTCCTTCGCGTTCGACGCCTGCGACCTGCATCGCACCGTCCGCCTGCACCGGCACAGCCGGCCACTCGCCGTACCGGCAGCCGCCGTCGCTCGCCTGCACACTCCGCAGCGGATCATCCGCCGGCAGGCTGTTCACCTCCTCAAACATCGCATTCAGGTCGCCACGTTCTCGCTCCGGCAACTCCTCGCGCTCCGTGCGTCTGCGCCTCCGCAAGCTGCTGCTTCGTCTTCAGCGGCTGATCGTGCGGCACGCCCAGGTACTCCAGCACCTGCTGCGCCACCTGCGCGAACACCGGCGCGCTCGCCGCGCCGCCGTAGTGCATCGCCTCGCCGCCCGCCGTCGGCGTATCGATCACCACCGCAACCGAGATCGCCGGATTACTCACCGGCGCAAACCCCGCAAAGCTCGCCACCAGCTTCGTATGCGAGTACGTATGCGTCGCCGGATCGATCTTCTGCGCCGTGCCCGTCTTGCCCGCCGAGCTGTATCCGTTCAGCTGCGCCTGCTTGCCCGTGCCTTCCACCACGATGCCCTGCATCATCGCGCGCATCTTCGCCGCGGTCAGCTCCTTGATCACGCGGTGCGCCCCATCCGGCAGCTTCGCCGGCAAGTCTGGTCTCCGGATGGAACGCCGCCGGCTTCAGCCGCGGATCGCCCTTCATCTCGTCGGTCGACTGCAGCAGCACATGCGGCGGCATATACATCCCGCCATTCGCAATCGCGGACACCATCGTCACCAGCTGCACCGGCGTCACGCCAATCTCCTGCCCGATCGCCAGCGACAGAATGCTCGTCGATCCCCACTTCTTCGGCGCGCGCAGCAGCCCGCGCGTCTCGCTCGGCAGCTCGATGCCCGACCGGTCGCCAAACCCGAACGCCCGCATGTAGTCGTAGAACTTCTGCGGCCCCAGCTTCAGCGCCATCTTCGCCGCGCCCACGTCGCTCGAGTGCTCCAGCGCCTACTGCACCGTGATCACGCCGATAGTGGTCGCTCTTGTCGTCATGCAGCGTGCGCCCGTACATCGTCATCGCGCCGCCCTGGCAGTCCACCATGTCCGTCGGCTGCACGCCCGCGCCATCGATCGCCGCCGAGTACGTCACCAGCTTGAACGTCGACCCCGGCTCATACACATCGCTCACCGCCAGGTTCTTCAGCGACCCCGGCTCCATATGCCGCGAGTCGTTCGGATTGAACCGCGGCGACACCGCCAGCGCCAGAATCTGCCCCGTGTGCGGGTCCTGCACCACCACCGTCCCGTGCAGCGCCTTCATCTTCGCCATCTGCGCATCCAGCGCCCGCTCCGCCATGTACTGAATGTTCGCGTCGATCGTCAGCACCAGGTTCTCGCCCGGCAGCGGCTCGTTCTCCACGCTGCCCATCACATGGCGCTTCGCGTCGACGCGCCGTCAGCATGTGCCCCGGCGCGCCATGCATCTCGTCGTCGAACTTCTGCTCCAGCCCGCCCAGCCCGTTATCATCCGTGCCCACATAGCCCAGCACCTGCGCCGCCAGGTCGCTGTTCGGATAAAAGCGCTTGAACTCCTTCTGGAAGTAGACGCCCTTCAGGTTCAGCTCGCGCACCCGGTCCGCCGTCTCCGCATCCACCCGCCGCGCCACCCACGCAAAGTTGCGCGACGCATTGAACCGCGCCAGCATCTGCTGCTCGCGTCGTGAAGTTGTCCGGCGGATCCGCTATGCACCACCTTCGCCAGCATCTCCGCCGCCTCGGCGCGGTTCTCGCCCAGCTCCGACGGCACCGCATAGACCGAGTCCACCAGCACCGTCATCGCCAGCTCGCGCAGGTTGCGGTCGTACAGCACACCCGCGCCGCGGCGCCACCTCAAACGTCCGCTGCTGCTGCCTCGCCGCCCGGTCCACCCACTCGGAGTGCTGAACCACCTGCAGCCACACCAGCCGCAGCCCGATCAATCGCCACCCACAAGCAGAAAAGCAGCGCGACCCACGCAAACCGCACCCTGCGAATCGGTGCGGTCAACGTGCCGTCGGCCTGCGTCGCGTCCTTGTTCGTCCCGAATCTCATCGCCAACCCAAGCTTCCGCTCCGTCACCGAATCATGCTGCTCGACGATGCTCTACTGCGCGGCAGCACCGGAGCCGCCACCTGCGCCAGCACCGGAGCACGCCGCGCATGTGCTGCCGTCCGGCCGCACCACCTGCCCCGGCTGCGGCGCGTTCATGCCCAAGCTGCCTCGCAATCTGGTCGATCCGGCCCGGATCGGTCAGCTGCGCCTCCGTCAGCCGAAGCTGCCGGTTCTGCTCGCGCATCTGCTCCACCTGCTGCTTCTGCGCCTCAACCTTGTAGCCAATCTCGATCGCCGAAAATGCTGCCACACATACACCATCACCAGCACAAACAACACGCTCATCACCACCGAAAACGTGCGCATCTCGCGCCGGCGCTCCGGGTCGTCCGCCTTCACCAGCCGCGTGTTGTCGATGTGCTTGGCGAAGAACACCTCAGGCGTCGGCCCGCGGCGCGCGCGCCGCTGCAGCTCAAACAGCTCGCGGTTCCGCGCCGCCCGCGTCTGCCCTGCGGCCATCCCCGCAAATCCCGAATCATCGCCGCCGTCGCCATATCGTCACCTCGCCCTTACGTCTCTTGTCTCTGTACTTGCTCGCTTCTGTACTTGTCCCTGATCCCTGTTGCCCTGAACCCTGCTTCTCCGCCGCCCTCAGCTTCGCGCTGCGCGATCGCGGATTGCGCATCGCTCCTGTCTCCGTCGCCATCACCGGCTTCTTCGTCAGAACCTCGTAAATCCCTTCGCGTCCTGCCATCTCGAAACGCATCCTTCACCAGCCGGTCTTCCAGCGAGTGGAAGCTGATCAACACCAGCCTTCCGCCCGGCTTCAGCAGAGATGGCGCGCTCTCCAGCAGCGTCCTGATCTCTCCCAGCTCATCATTCACTCGAATCCGAAGTGCCTGAAAGGTCCTGGTCGCCGGATGAATCTTGTCGCCTTTCATTGACGGGGCGCGGCCGATACCACTCGAGCAAATTCCGCTGTCGTCGATATCGGCCGCGCCCGCACAATGGCTCTGGCGATTCTCCGCGACCTCCTTTCCTCTCCGAATTCGTAAATCAGGTTGGCGAGTTCGTTTTCGTCTGCCTGATTTACCACTTGTTCGGCCGTCTCGCCCCTGCGCGTATCCATCCGCATGTCCAGGGGTCCGTCGGACCGGAAACTGAATCCTCTGTGCGCCTCATCCAGCTGCAGGCTGCTCACTCCAAAGTCCGCCAGCAGACCGTCCAGACTTCCCGGCGCGATCGCTGCACTCGCCTCCGAGAACGCCCGCGGCTCATACACCACCTCGCGGCATCTCGCTGCCAAGCTCCGCCGCAACCTGCATCCAGCCTCGCCTTCGCCATCGCCATCGCCTCCGGGTCGCGGTCGAAGCAGATCAGCCTGCCCCGCCGCGCCCAGCCTCCTCGCAATCGCCGAAGAGTGCCCGCCCAAGCCCCAGCGTCGCATCCACCACCACGCCGCCCGGCCGCACATTGAGGTACTCCAAAACTTCTTCTAAAAGAACCGGCACATGTTGCGGCTTATCCATCTCACTCCGCCTCTGTGCTGCCCCTGGGGGCCTAAACCTCAA
Organism: uncultured Acidobacteriaceae bacterium; assembly: GCA_963791875.1. Lineage (GTDB taxonomy): Bacteria > Acidobacteriota > Terriglobia > Terriglobales > Acidobacteriaceae > Edaphobacter. Next base: position 120,098 of record CAWBUI010000011.1, on the reverse strand, counting down.
ACCTTGCTCTACAGCCCCGGAATCGCCAGCGAATCCAGGTCTTCGCCGGTCAGCGGAGTCGTCAGCCAGCTTCGCCTGCACCCGCCGCGTCATCGATCACCACCAGCTTCTTCTGCTTGCCCAGCACCACCACGTCGCCCTTCAGCCCGGCCTTGTCCCGCAGCATCTGCGGCATCAGCAGCCGGCCCTGCGCGTCCATCTCAACCTTCTGGCCGTAATAGTTCGTCACGTCCAGAAACTTCTGCTTGGCCGCGCTCGAAGGGGAGTTCGCCAGCGCCTCCTCGATCCGCTCCCACTCCTTCAGCGGCCAGATCTCCGCCCGCTTCCCGTCCTTGCTCGTGATGTAAAACTGCGGCCCGTACACCTCATCCACCCTGCGCTTGAACTCCGCCGGCATCTTCAGCCGGCCCTTCTCGTCCACGCGCGTTGGGTGATTGCCACGAAACATCTCGCCTCAAACCTCGGGTCAGAACCAACCTTGCCAGCCGGTGCTCCCGTCCTGACCCACTGCCCGGGAGGTAAACTCGTCAGGAAACGTGATCGAAGTGATGCTCTTACTCCACTTTCGACCACTTTCTTCCACCTCGTGATCCTGACGGCAGCGATATACGGCTTGGCAAGCCCCAAATTGCCGAATCCCTGTCTATTTGTGGAAGCACATGTGGAAAACTCAGCCGCTAGATGTACAAACTCGCGACAGCCACTAAATCTAGTGTTACCGACGCTAGATTCCCCCGCTTGTCAGCGAGAATCGTCTCTGGTAGCGAAATAAAAGCGAAAGTTGTACTGACATCGCCTGATCGCTGATCAACCACCCTGAAATAACCCACGTGTGCGGCCTGCCGGGCGCCCTGAAGTTACGCCAACCCGCGCTGCTCCCTCCGTTTCAGAGACCAGATCAGGTACGCCAGCACCGCCAGGTTGATCACAAACAGCCCCACCCGGATCACGTCGCAGCTCGCGCACGATCTCATACATCTCCCACGGCAGAAACGCCGCGGTCACCCCCATCGTCAGGTACTCCGCCCACAGCTTCTCCAGCATCAGCCCCACTCCTTCGGTCACGCGCATCGCAGCGTAGAGAAATGTCACGATCCCGATCTGCTTCAGCCGGTGCGCCGTCGATCGAGTCCACGTGGTCCAGCACAAACGTCACAAGCCGTCCCTCCGGGTCCATCCGCAGCGGGTCGCCAACCGCAGTACCGCGTCCCCCAGGTCGCTGTGCAGGAAGTGGAGCGCGCCCATCCCCACAGCCACAAAGAAGGCCGCCTTCGACCAGCTTGAACACACCGATCAGCAGCAGCCCCTTGTCGTGCTGTTCGCGCTGCCTGCGCCCCGTGTCGGCGTCTGCCGGCCCGCGTCCGCCTCGGTCAACGTTTGCTCCATCTCCGCTCCACCTGCCATCACCCTATTTCAACAGATGCGCTCCGGCGAGTCGATGGCCCCCTCGGCACCGCACATTGCCATCGACCGTCCCCGATATCCTCGCGGGGGCAAATCGCGGCACATCGCCTGAAGTTTTTTGATCTCATCGAATTCTCTTCCAATCCAGTAGCTCATCCCCGCCGTTGTTGGCTATGAGCGCTCAGAAGCGGACCGACACAAACCACATTCAGAATACTTGAAAGGCACATCGTCATGAAGAAGTCTCTCCTCGCCGCCCTTGCGGCCGCGACCCTCGCACTCTCGCTCCCTCGGCGCCCCCCTTCCGCGAACGCGCAGACAGATCCCAAGGTCGGCGGCGCCGACATGTTCCCCTCCAAGACCATCGTCGAGAATGCCGTCAACTCGCCGATCCACAAGACCCTCGTCGCCGCCGTCAAGGCCGCCGGCCTGGTCGACACCCTCAACGGCCCCGGCCCCTTCACCGTCTTCGCGCCCACCGACGACGCCTTCGCCAAGCTCCCCGCCGGCACCGTCGACACCCTCGTCAAGCCCGAAAACAAGGACACCCTCACCAAGATCCTCACCTACCACGTCGTCCCCGGCAAGATCTCCGCCAAGGACATCGCCGACGGCATCAAGGCGGGCGGCGGCAAGTTCGAGATGACCACCGTCCAGGGCGGCAAGCTCACCGCCTCCATGATGGGCAAGAAGGTCATGCTCACCGACGAAAAGGGCGGCATGGCCACCGTCACCATCGCCAACGTCTACCAGTCCAACGGCGTCATCCACGTCATCGACACCGTCCTGATGCCCAACTAACTCCCCTCCCTCCCCAGCCACGAACCGCATCACCCAGCGCCTCCCACCCGGGAGGCGCTTACCCTTCCGCCTCCATCACGACTCTTCGGCATGCGTTGGGCTGACTACAATATGGGGCATGGGCAAACACTTCGCGCGGCTCGAGCAGGATCATCGCGAGTTCATCGAGCGGCAGCAAATCTTCTTCAACGCCTCCGCAGCGTCACACGGGCGGGTAAATGTTTCGCTCCGCGACGTGGCCGCCTTACGAATTCTCGACAACGATACCGTCCTCTACCAGGACCGTACGGGAAGCGGGAACGAGACTGCCGCTCATCTTCTGGCCGACGGTCGCCTGACCCTGATGTTCTGCGCCTTTGAAGGCCGACCACTGGTCTTGCGCCTCTATGGGCGCGGGCGTGTTGTAGCGCGCCACAGCACCGAATACCGCGACCTGCTCGCAACCCATTATGGCGACGTCGAGGTCCCCGGAGCACGCCAGATCGTCCGTCTCGACATCCAGTCCGTGCAGACATCCTGTGGCATGAACGTGCCGTTCTATAGCTTCCTCGGCCAGCGCCACGACCTGACACGCTGGGCGGAGGCAAAGGGTGAACCCGCTCTCGAAGAGTATCGCCGCGAGAAGAATGCCGCCAGCATCGATGGCTTCCCTACAGGTATGTTCGAAACCGTTATCTCCTGAACAAGTCCTCACAACTGCGCGTCTCGTCGGCTCGACGCCAGGTCTGAGTCCCGTACACTTGACCAGATTCGCAACGAGCGGGTGCGTGCCTTGTGTCGCGCCAGCCCCACACTCATCCCATGCGCTATACCTACACACGTCGCAGTGGCTTCCCTACCCCATCTCCCGTGTCTTTGGATTCTTCGCAGACCCCGCAAACCTCCCGCGCCTGATGCCCGCATGGCAGAAGGCCCGCATCGACTCCCTCACCCTCGTCCCGCCGCCACCCGCCGCATCCGACGCCGAAGCCATCACTGCGCCGGCGCGGGCACGCGCATGACCATCAGCTTCCGGCCCATCCCGTTCTCCCCTGTCCGCCTGCGCTGGGATGCGGAAATTGTCGATTTCGTCTGGCACGACCATTTCTGCGACATCCAGCTCCGCCGCGGCCCTTTCGCATATTGGAAGCACTGCCACCGCATTCGCCCCGAGACCCGAGACACGATCGCCGGCACGCTGCTTACGGATCACGTGGAGTATGAGCTACCGTTTGCTCCGCTAAGCGTGCTGGTTTACCCGCTGTTTCGTCTGCAGATCAGAAGCATCTTCCGCTTCCGCCAAAAGCGCACCTCCGAACTCCTCGCCGGGAGCAGCTAGGCGGTTACGAGCGGGCAGAGGCAGATTGTTCCACGTGGAACAATCTGCCGATTTCTGCCCATTTTTCGCAATCCGGGAGTTTGGCCGCACGTGTGCAGCCAAACTTCTTACCGCGCCACCATCCGCCGGCTCTCCAGAGCCGCGAGATACGGCCGAACCTTCGCCAGCGCCGCCTCCGCCGTAAGCCCATACTTCTCCCGCAGCGCCTCCACCTTGCCGTGCTCGATGAACTCGTCCGGCCAGCCCACCCGCACCACCGGCACCGGCGATCTCCAGCTCGTTCAGCGTCTCCAGCACCGCCGACCCGAACCCGCCCGCGAGCACATGGTCCTCCAGCGTTACCACCAGTCCGCACCGTCGGCCAAACCGCCCACGCACGCCCGGTCGATCGGCTTCGCAAACCGCGGATTGATCACCGCCGCCGAGACCCCTTCGCGCTGCAGCATCTCCGCCAGCCGCACAGCCTCCGGCAGCATCGCGCCCAGCCCGAAGATCGCCACATCGCACTCCTCCCCCGCGCCCGGTTCAGAGATCACCTCAGCCACACCAATCTCCAGCCTCTGCGGCCGCTCCTTCACCACCGCACCCGGCCCGGTTCCGCGCGGATACCGGATCGCACTCGGCCCCTCGTGCAGCATCGCCGTGTACATCATGTCCTGCAACTCGTCCTCATCCTTCGGAACCATGTGGACGATGTTCGGCACGCTCACGCAGATAGCTGATGTCGAACAGCCCGTGGTGCGTCGGCCCGTCATCCCCGCTCAGCCCGCCGCGATCCATGCAGAACACCACCGGCAGATTCTGCAGGCACACATCGTGCACAATCTGGTCGAACGCCCGCTGCAAAAAACGTCGAGTAGATCGCGCAGAACGGCTTGTACCCCTTGGTCGCCATGCCCGCCGCAAAGATCACCGCATGCTCCTCCGCGATGCCCACGTCGATGTACCGCTTGGGATGATGCGGCCGGAACAGATCCAGAGCCGTCCCGTTCGGCATAGCCGCCGTAATCGCGACCACCTTATCGTTGCCGTTCGCCAGCTTCACCAGGCTTTCGGCAAATATCTCCGAGTAGGTCTTCTGCCCCGTCGCCTTCGTCTCGCCCGGAGGTCCCCCGGTCTCAGGGTCGTACGGCCCCAGCCCATGGAACTTCTTCTGCTGCTCCAGCGCCGGCTGGAACCCGCGCCCCTTCTGCGTAATCGCATGCAGCAGCACAGGCTTGTTCTGCTGCTTCAGGAACTTGAACGTCTCGATCAGCAGCGGCAGATTGTGCCCGTCGAGCGGCCCGTAGTAGCTCAGCCCGAACTCTTCAAACAGCATGCCCGGCCCGATCAGCCCCTTCGCCGCCTCTTCCGCCTTGCGTCGCCACGTGCCGAGCCGCCTTGCCGCCGAAGCGCTCGATCAGCCCCGCTGCGCGGTCATGCAGCCCCGCAATCGTCGGATTGGTCACGATCTTGTGGAAGTACTCCGCAATCGCGCCGACGTTCTTGTCGATTGACCACTCGTTGTCGTTCAGCACCACGATCAGCCGCTTGGTCGAGCTGATATTGTTCAACGCTTCGAACGAAATCCCATTGGTAAACGCCGCATCCCCGCACAGCGCCACCACGTGCTCGCTGCCCGCCCGACATATCCCGCGCCACCGCCATCCCCAGCGCCGCACACAGCGCCGTTCCGGCATGCCCCGCGCCATAGCTGTCATGCTCGCTCTCGGTCCGCAGCATAAAGCCGTTCAGCCCGCCCGGCTGCCGGATCGTATCGAACCGGTCATGCCGCCCGGTCAGCAGCTTGTGCACATAGGCCTGGTGGCTCACGTCGAAGACAAAGCTGTCCCGCGGCGTATCGAAGACGTAGTGCATTGCCAGCGTCAGTTCGACTACGCCGAGATTCGGCCCGATATGGCCGCCGGTCTTCGATACCCCAACGATCAGCCGCTCCCGGATCTCCTCCGCCAACTGCACCAACTGCGGCACCGTCAACTTCTTCACATCCGCCGGCGACTGGATCCCGCCCAACAACCCGTCTATGCTTTGTTCCATCCGAGCCCTCGGCGACCGAACCTTAAAGGCCGCAAACCCTCAACATTCAAGTATACCAATCCATTAGACGCAGTCCCGGGCGCGACGCTCCAGCATGTGAATCCCGCTTCGTTACACCACACAACGGGCCGCCCGGCTCCGATATCACAAACTGCTGAATACCGGCAGGTTCCGCCCCCCACGTCGCGCGGATACACCCCACCCGCCTTTCCTCTCTCCAAACCTCCGGGAGAGACCTTCATGACATGTTCGCGGGCCGGCGCGCATCTTCGGTGCCACCCACGATGAAACCGGCGCGAACCTGCCCCCGCGGTTCGCGCCCTCGACCGCCTTCAAAATGCATCGAGCAACCTGCGGCGGCGGCTCAATCTCCCGGATCGATGTTGCGGAGTGAATCGACGACACCAACCCACGGCTTCCACACCACAGATCCCCATAAGCGGATCACCGACCAGGAAGTCTGACGTTCCGTTCCCCAACCGCAGAGCGCCGCCTCCCTCAAGACAACCCGCCTGCCCGCAACCACCTAGCTCAGTGGTGGCTGCCCATTGGACGCCATCAAGCCGCCATCCACCGGCAGATTCACCCCGTTCACAAAACGCGCAGCGTCGCTTGCCAGGAACAGGATCGGCCCGGCGATATCGTCCGGCTCCGCGGCCCGGCCCAGCGGAATCCGTTCTTCGAACTTCCGGATCAGGTCCGCCTTGCTCTTCATCTGCTCCGTCATCGCGGTAAAAACAAGAGAAGGATTCACTGCGTTCACCCGCACCCCGTGCTTCGCCTCATCCAGCGCCAGCGCGCGGGTGAAGTTCGTCACCGCGCCCTTCGCAGCGTTGTAGTACGAGTGGTTCCAATCCCCGCCCAGCCCCGAAACAGACGAGACATTCACCACGCATCCCTTTACCTCCCGCAGATGCGGCATCGCGAACCGGCACATATAAAAGACGCCGTAAAGGTCGGTCTTCAGCACGCGCTCCCAGTCCGAGAGCTTGGCCTCATCGATCAGGCCCATCTGATCCACGCCAGCATCGTTGACCAGCACATCCAGCCGTCCAAAGCGCTTCACCGCCGCCTTGACCAGCGCCTCGCACTCTTTGGGCTCCGACACATCGGTCTCATGCGCCAGAACCCTGTCCTTCTGCAGCCCCAGGTTGGCTGCGAGGGAGTCCACGCGCTCGCCTTCCTTGTCCGCCAGTACAAGCGTTGCACCCTCTCGAGCAAACGCTCGAGCCGCACCTTCGCCGATCCCTGAACCTGCGCCTGTAATCAACACCACTTTGCCTGCAAACGTCTCCATGCATCCCTCCAAACCGCATAGGATGCGTGCCCGCAACGCAAGGCGGCTTCTCCCGGATGACGTTTGTGTGGGGTAAAAGCGCCCCCGTGTCTTCAAGACTCCTGCCCCACGGGGACCGGCAGCCGGATGCATTCGAGGTGGAAGCCGCAGGGCCGAGCCTCAGCCCCGCGCTCTGATCTATGTGCCGACAGCCGCCGGAGCAGCCGCGGTTCCCACACCGGTTTTGCGCCGCAGTACAGCAGCCGACACAAGCGTAATCACCAGCCCGACCGGCAGAGGCTCGAGAAACGTGTACGCCATGTTCACCAGGGGATTCTGGTAGAGCTCCTGCGAGTGCTGGATCGCCGCCACCCGTACCGCGGTAGTTGCCGGGTCGAGCCCCGCGGCCTGCACTTTATGAACCTGCGCGGCAAAGTAGCTGTCCATAAAGTGCGGCATAAAGTTGAAGTACAGGATCTCCCACGTCGCCACGTAGCAGACCGTGGTGATCAGCGCGATCAGAATGCCGCACGCGAAAGCCCGCCCAAACGAGATTTGCCCGCCCAGCACATTGTCCCGGTAGCTGCGAACGCCAAAGTAGATCAGCAGGAACGACGCCACCATGATGGTGTAGCCAACCGCCATGCTGTGGCCGGTGCCGATCCTGCTCGCAAGCAGGAGCGACCCGCCCATAAGGACAGAAAGGATGACGCCGGAGAGCAGGCCGAACGTGAGGACGATCTTCTTCATACAAGTCTCCTGGTGAGTGCGACTTCAGTCACGATGCCGTGTAATCCGGCCTCTTGTCGTCATCCTTTCGTATGATTTCGCGCCAACAGAGCGGAATCGCTCGTTCGGGTGACGCGATCACGGCAGCAACCCCAGCTCCTTGCCCCGCTGCACAGCCTGTGTACGCCGCGCCGCGCCAAGCTTATCGAAGGCACGTGCACAGTGTGTCTTGACGGTGTTTTCGGAGATAAAGAGCTGCACCCCAATCTCGCGATTGCTGAAGCCCCGAGCCACCAGCGTCAGTATCTCCATCTCCCGCGGCGTGATCCCGAGGGTCTGTTGGCGCGCGGTGTCGGGAGCGAACGGCCCAACTGCAGCCGCCTCTGCCGGTACAAACACCTCCCGCACCACCACCGTTTCGCGCACTGTATCCCGGCTGCGCGTGATCCGCAGCCCGAGCCAGATCCCGAAGCTCGCAAATAACACCGCAACCAGCCCGCCGTACAGCTCAACCGAATGCTCAATTACCACGAACCGATATTCGGTGTACTGCAGGGTTGCGATCAGGAGCCCGCCAACCAGACCGAAGATGAGCACGTGCCGCTTCATGAGAGGGGTTGGGAAGTACTATATCCTGAGAACATCTCGGCCGAATGAGCATCGAGCAGCTCAACGCTTCGCGACCGAGCCGCTCGAGCCGCAAACCCCGCGCTCACTCCCGCAACACGATCACTGCAACCAGAACTCCGCGGCTGATAGCATCGTACCCATGCGTTTCCGCTGCCTCCTGGCCCCGTCGCTCGTCGCGGCACTCTCCACGGCTTCGAGCCTCGCCCAGGTCAGCCCAACGCTGCCCGGCTCCGGACCGCCGAGCACCCCGGCTTCCCTGACAGATCCACTCAAGGCGGCCCCACCCCCCTCCGCCAACCTCCTCACCCAGCCCACCCTCACCCCCGGAGCCCTGCTCCTGATGGACCTCGAACGCCAGTTCGCCGACGACGTCGCCAAAGGCGGCGGCAAAGCCTTCGCACGGCTGGTTCGCAGACGATGCCGTAGCCCTCTCGAACGGCCGGCCAGCCAAGCTCGGCCGCGGAGCCATCGCGGCCGACGCCAACTGGGATCCCGCCACCTACCAACTCACCTGGACGCCCACCGCCGCCCAGATGGGCCCCTCCAACGACATGGGCTTCACCTGGGGCCACTACGAAGGCCACTCCCGCGACGCCCACAACCAGCCCGTCGTGGTCGCCGGCCGCTACATCACCGTTTGGAAGAAGCTTCCCGATGGCCGCTGGAAGGTCGCACTCGACGCCAGCGCAGACGAGCCTCCCAACGCGGGCGACTGCTGCGCCCTCCCCAAGCCGTAAACAAGTTCCTAAGCCCCCAAAAGTACCAGTGCCCTTGCCCTCGTCTTCCCCTACCATTAGACCCAAAGCATGGAAGCCACCTTGACCAGGAGTGAAGTCGCGCGCACCGAAACACTGCGCCTTGAGGCCCTCGAGAAATACGAGGTCCTCGGCGCGCCGCCCGACCCTGCCGTCGAGGACCTCGTCGAGCTTGCCGCCCGCACCTGCCAACACCCCCATCGCCGGCATCTCCTTCGCGCTGTCGCCGACCGCATCCTGCTCCACTCCCGCTTCGGCCTCACGGAGACCGAACTCCCCCGCAACGCGCTCCCCGGCGTGCCTTCACTCCGCACCCAGTCCGTCTTCGAGATCCCGGACTCCCGCCATCACCCCGCCTGCCCCCCCGGCGGCATCGTCCTCGGCGGACGCACCTACCGCTTCTATGCCGGCGCGCCCGCTCACCACGCCCTCCGGCATCCGCATCGGCTCGCTCTTCGTCCTTGACGGCCCCTCGCCGCAAGCTCAACTCCCTCCAGCTCCAGACCATGGCCGTCCTTGCCCGCCAGGCCATGACCTCGATCGAGCTCGCCTCCGCCATCCGCCTCATGGAGCGAGCCTCCCGCGCCCGCCAGCGCGTCGAGTCCGCCCTCACCATCGAGCGCAACTTCGTCTCCACCGTGCTCGACACCGTCGACGCCCTCGTCGCGGTATTCGACACCGCCGGCCGCATCGTCCGCTTCAACCGCGCCTGCGAGGCCGCCAGCGGATACGACTTCCCCACCCTCGTCGGCCGCTATCTCTGGGACAAGCTCATCCCCAAGGCCGACATCCCCGCCGCCATCGAGAACTTCGAAGCGCCTCCGCGCCGAAGGCCTTCCCGCCGCCTTCGAAAATGTCTGGCTGCATCGCGACGGCGGCCTCCGCCGCATCGCCTGGTCCGCCTCCGCCCTCTACGACGACCAGGGCCAGACCAACTTCATCATCGCCACCGGCATCGACGTCACCACCCAGCGCGCCGCCGAAGACACCCTCCGCGAATCCGAAGCCCGCTACCGCCAGCTCGTCGAAGGCTCGCTCGGCATGGTCTGCACCCACGACCTCGCCGGCATGCTCCTCTCCATCAACGCCCACGGCGCCCAGTCCATCGGCCTCACCCGCGAAGACATGATCGGCCGCCCGCTCACCGAGTTCATGCCCGAAGAGCACCGCGAAGCCTTCCCCGAGTACCTCCGCGAAGTCGTCGAAGAAGGCGACGTCCAGGGCCTCCTCTACCTCGCGCCACACCAACGGCGACATCCGCGTCCTCGCCTACCGCAACAAGCTCATCGAAGTTCCCGGCCGCCCGCCCTACGTCCTCGGCTTCGGCGTCGACATCTCCGACACAGGTGCGCGCCGAAGACAAGCTCCGCGCCCTCATCCGCCAGTCCAACTCCATCCTCGAGTCCGTCGGCGACGGCATCTACGGCATCGACCTCCAGGGCAACGTCACCGTCGTCAACCCCGCCGCCAGCCAGATGCTCGGCTTCAAGCCCGAAGAGCTCCTCGGCCGCAACATGCACGAGCTCATCCACCACACCCGCTCCGACGGCATCGCCCTACCCCGCCGCCGAGTGCCCCATCCAGAACTCCCTCCGCGACCTCGACACCGTCCGCGTCGCCAACGAAGTCTTCTGGCGCAAAGACGGCACCAGCTTCCCCGTCGAGTACGTCGCCCGCCCGCAGATCGAGATCCAGAACTCAGCGAAGGCCGCGAAACCTCGCAAAGCCGTCGGCGTCGTCGTCGCCTTCACCGACACCACCCAGCGCCGCGCCCTCGACAAGATGAAAGACGAGTTCATCTCCACCGTCTCGCACGAGCTCCGCACCCCGCTCACCAGCCTGCGCGCCGCCCTCGGCCTCGTCACCGGCGGCACCCTCGACCACCGCCCCGAAAAGCTCAAGCAGATGCTCGACATCGCCACCGGCAACACCGACCGCCTCGTCCGCCTCGTCAACGACATCCTCGAGCTCGAACGCATCGGCTCCGGCAAAGCCGAGCTCCACTGCACCATGTGCTCCGCCGACGACCTCTTCCGCCGCGCCGCCGGCCTCCAGCAGACCGGCGCCTCGAAGGCCCAGCTCCGCATCACCTTCAACTCCCAGGGCGTCAACGTCTGGGCCGACCCCGACCGCATCCTCCAGACCCTCACCAACCTCATCTCCAACGCCATCAAGTTCTCCACCCCCGGCACCGAGATCCACCTCCGCTCCCGCAAGATCGATCGCGACACCGCCGAGATCCAGGTCCGCGACCAGGGCCGCGGCATCCCCCAGGACAAGCTCGAATCCATCTTCGAGCGCTTCCACCAGGTCGACGCCTCCGACTCCCGCACCATGGGCGGCACCGGCCTCGGCCTCGCCATCTGCCGCTCCATCGTCGCCCAGCACGGAGGCCGCATCTGGGCCACCTCCACCCCCGGCCAAGGCTCCACCTTCCACTTCACCCTGCCCACGCGCCCCGCCTCCAACCTCCTCTAAACGAGGCGCTCCCAACGCACCCCGAAGGGTCGAGACACCCGAACCCCCTCTTACCCTGACCCCGAAGGCCGCGGAAGGGAAGGACCTGCTTCGCACCGCCCGGCTTACTTTTCGTTAGAAGTAAAGCTTTCCCGCAAGCTGCACAAGCCGAGGATCAGACGCCGCGGTAATTCGGCCAAAGCTCGGCCCATCACTCAGCCGCCCATCGGGATTATTGAAGTTCACCCGATTCAGCGTGTTGAACGCCTCGCCGCGAAACTCGAATCGTGTGCTCTCGGTGATCCGGAAATCCTTCATCAGCGCCATGTCGAGATCCTCATACCCGGGCCCGAACAGCGGATTGCGCGGGCTGTTTCCAAACGTCCCGATGGGCTGAATCGCATAGGCTACCGTATTGAAATACCGCGCAGCCTTCTGCTGATGCGACCGGTTCGTCGGCAGATGCGGATCCCCCACCACATTCGGACGGTCCAGACCCTCGCCCGTCTTGCTGACGTCCTGCCCATCCAGAACATTGAACGGCAGTCCGCTCTGCAACTCCAGCAGGCCCGACACCTGCCACCCCGCAACAAGGGACCGCAGCACCCACTCATTCGAATGCTTCCAGAACGGAAGCTCCCACACCACCGACGCATTGAACACATGCGTCCGGTCGAAGTCCGCGAGCCCACGATCGAAGTTGACATTGAACGGGTTCGAGGTCAGCCCGATCGCCGCGGAAGAATAGAGATCGAACGCCTTGCTGTACGTGTAGCTCGACGACAGCACAAATCCATTCACATACCGCCGGTTGAGGGTAAGCTGCAGCGCGTTGTAGTTCGTGTTATTCGCGCCGATGAACCGCTCCATGCTGGTCAGCAGGCCCGGATCGAAAGGCCGGGTAGAATTCACCGAAGCCGTCGGCGTCGCCGGATTGTAGATGCCCGGGTTCTGGTCATACCCCAGCCCAAGCTTACGTCCAAGCGTCCCGACATAAGCAGCCTGCAACGTTGACTTCCAGGGCCCCTGCTGCTGAACGGACAGGTTGAACTGCTGCACATATCCATTCCGGATGTGGGGATCGATCGAATACCCGCTCGAGGGATACGCAAACGTCGCGTTTGCGGTACCCAGACTCTGGTGATAGATCGTGATCGGATCATTCACCCCACCCTGGTACGTAGGCGCCCACGGCTGGGAAAAGCTGTTCGGATTCAAGAGCGTGACCACCGCCTCGTACGGCAGGTTGCCGTTCAGGTAGTTTGAGAACTCCACATCCAGCAGTTGATAAAACACGCCATAGGCTCCGCGGATACTGCTCTTTCCCTTGCCCGTCGGGTCATACGCGAAACCGAAGCGCGGCGCGAAGTTATTCTTGTCCGCATAGTACAGCGCCCGCGGCAGCCCCTGGTCTCCCGGATACAGCAGTCCCCTGGGCGCATTCGGAAAGCGGGTCGACTGCACCCCGGGAACAAACGTCGCGTGAAATCCGTGCGCGTTGTACATCGGCTGGTTGTACTCGTAGCGCAGCCCCAGGTTCAGTGTCAGCTTCGGCGAAATCTTCCAATCGTCCTGCGCGAAAAACCCGTAATACTGCGTCCGGTCGTCATCGTACCGGGCAGTGGACTGGGTGAACGAGGCAGGCAGCCCAAGCAGGAAGTCCGCCATCGTGCTCCCCGATCCACTCACCGCCCCAGACCGTGTCCTGCTTCCATCGAACACAAACGTGCCGTTATCAAACACCGGCTGCCCCTTGAAGTTCGGCTTCTCCAGCGTCATCCCAAAGGCAAACTCATGCTCGTGGCGCGTCCAGGACACGGTGTCCGCGACATACAGGTTGTTGTCCAGCTTCGTCGGTTGGCCGTTAATCGTGGACTGCAGGCTCAGCCGCCCATTCACCGCAATGTTCGGCAGGAACGGCGTCACAGGCCGCGCAATCTGAATCCCGAACGAGGAAGCATCCTGCAGAACCGTGTTGTACCGGTTCTCCGCTCTCCTCAGGAATCCCGTATCAAACCGGTTCACCAGATTGGGGCCAAGGATCTGCGTGTCACTCAGGACCCCCGAGTAGATTGCTACATTGAAGACGCCTGGCGTGTACGGGATATTGCTCGGCGTGTTCGCGCCGAACGGATACGTGATCGTACGTACATCCCGCCACACGCGAGCGGTTAACGTATTGTTCGACCGTACTTTCTGATCCAGCCGCGCCAGAAACGCGTTGCTGTTGGTCGGTTGCGTCAACTGCACGAAGTAGAAGCCGTTCGCCTGGTTGGCGGCCGGAACCATCTTCAGGACGTTCAGCGCGGCCTGATCAAACCGAAACGTCGGGATCGTATTGTTTGCGAATTGCTGCCCCGTGTGTGGGTCGATGATGGGAGTCGACGCCGGAAACACCCCGTTCAACTCGGCCGTCGTCGGTGGAATCGCGCTGCTGGCAATCGCATTCTGTCGAATGCGTGTGCCCTGGTACCCGCCGTAGAAGAACGTCCGGTCGCGCCCGTTGTATCCCGGAAGCACCACTGGCCCGCCTACCGCCGCCCCATACTGGTTCTGGTGCAGCACGGGAATAGTCGTAGCGAAATAGTTCTTCGTGTTGAAAGCGTTATTCCGGGCGAACTCCCACAGGCTTCCATGGAACTGGTTGGTCCCGCCGCGCGTCGCGCCCACAATCACGGCACCGCCATTACGCCCGTACTGCGCCGAATAGCTGCTCGTTAGAACCCGGAACTCCTGAAACATGTCGGGCGGCGGCATCGGATCGCCGTCGCTGCGTTGCACCGCATTGAACGGCACCCCGTCAATAAGGAACTCCTGCCCCGATGCGTTTGTGCCGTTGATCGTAGCCGTGTCACCCGAGATCCCGGGAGAGGTCGGCACGCTCAAGGTCGAGACTCCGGGGATTGTCAGCAGGAGGCTCGCCGGATCGCGTCCGTTCAGCGGAAGATTCAGAATGCGTGCCTGGTCGATCTGGCTGGAAAGTGTCGCGCTGTGCGTGTCCACCTGCGCGATGTCGCTGCCCTCTACTGTGACCGTCTGCTTTACTTCGCCCAGCGCAAGCGTGAAGTCCACCCGCAGGTTCTGGTCAAGAGACAGCGTCGCCCCATGCACCAACTGGGACTGAAATTGCGGGGCAGTCACCTGCGCGTCATAGATCCCGATCGGTAGCTGCGCCGCGATGTAGTTTCCCTGTGCATCGCTCTCCACCTCGCGGGTGTAGCCCGTCCCCGTGTTCCGCAGGGAGACCTTGGCATTTGGCACAACCGCAGCGCTGGCATCCGTGACCCGTCCAAGCACCGTACCCGTGTTCTGCGCATAGGCTACGCCAGCGCACGCAAGTACCATCAGAGCGAGACCGCTCCGCAACTTCATAACTCGTCCGGACACAACTCCTGGCATAAGAGGTCTCCTGTTTCTGAAGAGAATCTGTTTTATATGCGGAACGCAATATATCCAACTCACTCATACCTGTCAAACGCGCTTTCCCAACGAAGCCCCATGGCCGCAGACTCCCGCACGCCGCCTCGCAGGATCCGCCCACAGTCATAAGCAAACGCTTCACTACGCTGTAACAACTGCACCCTGCTTGAGATATAGTCCCGGTACTCCCCTCGGCCCAAAGTTGGACTTCCCATCCCAGAGGTCACTATGCCCCGGCGGTTCTCGACCTACGCGCTCCTTTGCTCAGCCATCCTGTCTGTTGTTCCGGCTCTTCCGGCGCAGGTCCGCGCACCGGGGCGCCCACCCAACCCGGCCGTCAAGACGGAGACCC
Organism: uncultured Acidobacteriaceae bacterium; assembly: GCA_963791875.1. Taxonomy (GTDB): domain Bacteria; phylum Acidobacteriota; class Terriglobia; order Terriglobales; family Acidobacteriaceae; genus Edaphobacter. Next base: position 104,919 of record CAWBUI010000011.1, on the reverse strand, counting down.
CCGCGGCGCCCGTGAGCGTCTCCGAGCTCATCAAAGTAACCATCTACCCCTCCCGCAACGAGGTCGTGCCTAACGGCTCCTACGGCGTCTACGCGGACCTCGAAAACATCTCCGCGTACCCCGTCATGATCTTTCCCAATCAGACGGCCCTCGTCGTCCTGCCCGAGGCCGCCGAGCCAAGCGCCTGCGTCGATTGGGAGCCCGGCATCTTTCCCACCGAGCACACTGGTCATCCAGCCAGGCCCACTGCGGCCAACAACAGATCCGCCCTGTGGGATGACCCGCTCGTAATCCAGCGCGGCGAACACTACGTCGTCTTCTGGGATCTCGAACCCGCAACAGCAAAGTCCGCCGCCTATAACGGGAACTGCCAGCTTCCTCCGCGCGGCATCGCCGCACTCGGCTTTGTTCCCGGCGACTACGCCTTCACGGTGGAAGGAAACGCCTACGCCCAGTCCGCCCCGGCACCCCCAACGACTCCCGCAGTCGGCTCCACTCCGACCGACGCGTCCGCCAGCCCATCCCCGTCCGGAGCGAACGTACAGCTAGCCGATCTACTCTCGAAGGCAAGCACCGGCGCACTTCCCGTTCATCACTTCTCCGAGACCAAAACCCTGCACGTCGGATTGTCCCAGCTCACTACCCTGCTCGCCGCAATGATTGGCGCGTTCATCGCCTACTGGGTCATCGCTCTGCGCCCAGGAAAAGACTGGGACGCCTTCATCATGGTCATCGCGCCCGGCTCCGTCGATGGCTCGACGCGAACCCCAAGCGCCACCAGGAGCTTCCTGGCCTTCCTCGCCCTGGCCCGCAACGCCGCGCTGGCGGCCATCCTGGGCGGCGTCGTCACCATCGTCGCATCGCGCCTCTCCGACACCCACTTCCCCGTAAAAGTGTCCGTGAATGATTGGTGGGGAGCCCTCACCATAGGTTTCGTCGCCTACTTCATCGGCAACAAGTTTGTCGATAGTCTGGCTAACCTGGGAAACAGCACCGTCGGCAGCACGATCGGGAAACCTCCTGCGGCTCCCGTTGTACCGGTCGCGGGCACCCCCGTTGTACCCGTCGCCGCCAGCCCCGCCATTCCCGGCGCGGTCGTAACCGCCGCAAGTGCATCCCCACCGAGAACGGCTGAGACCGGCTCGAAATACCCCCTTCCATCAGCACACTTCGACCTCACCCCGGACGAACAGCCAAACGACCTTTCCTCGTAACCACACGTGGCCGCCCGCCCAGAATCACGTTGTCACGATTCTGGGCTTGGGGCTACTATCCTCCCACCGGGCCCACGACCTCTGTCCTGAGGATGACGACATACCATGTCTCGTTGGAAGATGCCCCTGCTAGCCGGAGCCGCCCTTGTCACCGCCGCTCCCTTCGCCGCCCGCTACTCTGCGACCCCCGCCCCGCGAGCCGAACGAGCGCCCGTCGCAGCGCTCAGCCTTCCCCGGGATAACCCCAAGGGCGCCGCACAAACCAAGGCAGCCGACTCCTCCAACCCCAGCGAAGCCTCCGCCCGAGCGCAGTCGCAGCAGGAGCTCCGCAAAAACATCTGCGGCTTCCTGCAGGAGTACGTCGCCGACGTCTCCGCAAAATCCGCCCCGGAACCGTACTGCCTCGCCGGCGCTGAGGGCGACGCCACAAATGTTCCCGCCGGCCACGCGAAGATCGTCATAGCCATCCTCCCGGATCCCGTCCACACCCACCTCGCGCTCCGCTTCGACCGCGCCATCGACAGCATCCAGGGTGCCCTCCAGCGTCTCGGCTATACCTTCGACCATTCCTGGCTCCCCTGGGACAATCACACCCACGGCATCCCCGAACGCTTCACCGACCGCCTCTCCGACGAAGCCCTTCGCGCCGCGCGCGACACCACCCCCGGTGTCCTCCTCTTCCGCCGCAGCGACCCCAACGACGTGCGCCCGCCACTCGTCCTCATCGTCGTCGGCGACACCCCCACCAGCGGCGTCAACAACGCGCAGTTCCGCAATGCAATTGGCATCTGGAAGCAGTTCGCGCTTCACAACATCCCCGCCGACCCCGACACCAGGCACGTCGCCGAAAGCGACACGGCCCCGCCCAACATCTATCCCTACTGCGGCGCGGAAGAGCACCTCGCCATCCTCGGCCCAACCTTCTCCGGCTCCGGGCAGTCCCTCCACCGGCTCATCCGTCAGGAACTCGACCCCCTCGCCGCAGATCGCCAGGTCCGCGTCTCTGTATCCTCTGGCACCGTCAGCGCCGACGACCAGCTCAACAGCCTTGAAACCCGCGTCGACGAGTGCGGCAAGGGCCTCCACGTCGAACCCAAGTCCTTCAATATCGACCTCCTCTACTCCCGCTTCCAGCTCCTGGACTACCTCATCACCCGCAACACGCCCGGCAAGATCATGCAGCTCGTCGAGGCCGAAAGCACCTTCGGCGCGATCGAAGACCACACCCCGGAAGATGTCGCAAACCGCCACATCGCGCAAGACAACCTGGACCTGAAGAATTGCGAACCCGCGGACTGCTTCGCAACCCGCGACGACCTCCGGCGCTGGCAGAACCTCGCCCACGTCCTCGAACCCGCCAGCCACGACAACCGCGTAGGCGTCCTCCACTTCCCCCGCGAAATCTCCCGCCTGCGCAAGGCGTACGAGCAGGGCGGCATCGTCAACTTCACCAGCGCAAACAGCGGACCGCGCACCGAACTCGCCTTCAGCTCCGGCACAGACACCCGCGACGACGACACCGTTCCCCTCTTCTCCGGCTCCGAAGCCGACCTCGCCCTTGAAACCCAGATGTCCCAGATCGCCTCACTGCTCCGCGCCGATCAGGTCTCCACCGTCATCCTCAGCGCCACCGACGTCCTGGACGAGATCTTCGTCGCCCGCTTCCTCGCCCAGCACACCCCCGACCTTACCGTCATCATCCAGGATGCCGACCAGCTCTTCCTCCGCCAGGGATCCGACGCCATCATGAATGAGATCTACGTCGCCTCCCCGTGGCCCCTCATCGAGCAAAATCAGCGCTGGTCGTCCTCCCAGAGCCCGCAGCAGATCCAGCAGCAGCAGATCTCCATCCCGCACCCCAGCCTCAGTGACCAGGGCATCTACTACGCCACCCAATACCTCCTCTGCGACCCCGACTTCACCGACCGCAGCCAGATCGACAGCGCCCCCGCACCCTGCAAGCCCGACGCGCTGAAGAGCCACAGCAACGGCATCAGCCTCGACGAATACCAGCCGCCCATCCAGCTTCCCGCCTCCAGCCCAATTGATCTCAAGGAGCAGCCGCCCCTTTGGCTCTCCGTCATAGAACGCGGCCACTTCGATCCCGTCGCCCTGATCGATGTCGACAACGAGCTCTTCCCCACCGACAACAACAAGCGCAACATCCCAGAATCCAGCTCCTTCAACCTCCCGCGCCTCTTTGAATCCGACAGCGACGACGATGGCAAAGAGATCAACACACCCGCCCACAACCCGCGCGGCCTCGTCGAAGACACCGCCCTTCCCTCAAAGATCGTCGCCACCCTCATCTTTCTCCTGCTCAACCTCCACGGCATCGCCACCTCCCTCTGCAGCCTCCACCGCCCATTTGCATGGAGCTACGCCCTCGCAGATCGCCAGCAGCACCGCGTCCGCATCGCCCTGCAGGCACTCCTCCCGCTGCTTGCCATTCCCGCCGCCTCTCTCCTGTTCATCCCCCACCTGCCCGACCTCTCCGTTCAGTCCAGCAGCTTTCGCCTCTACCTCTGGATCATTCAGTTCTTTGCTGTGTTCGTCGCGTGCGTGGGACCCTACAAGTTCTTTCGCCCCTGGCCCTCGCTCCAAGGCACCCCGCCTTCCCGAAGCGCCTGGACGCGCGCTCTCATCGCAGTCGGCAGCACCGCGGCCATGGGCCTTCTTCTGATCCTCCTCTGTCATCTCTTCGGCTGGACCTGGATCGCCCCCTCAAAAAGCACACCCAGCGAACGCATCTTCTTCTTCTACCGCTCTGCCCACCTGCTCTCCGGCAGCTCTCCCGCTCTTCCTCTGCTCCTGCTCGTCGCCGCCCTCGCACTCTGGCTGCAGCGCATCTTCGGCAGACTGGTCTTCTACGGCAGCCGCATCCCCCAAGTCCCCGCCGGCTTCACCCACCTCCGCTGCCCCGACCAGGAACGCCTCGAGCCCATCACCAACCTGCTCTCAGACTGGAAAAACAGGACCCGCATCGTCCTGGCCATCTGCGCAGTCTTCGCCGCCTCGCTCATGCTCCTCTTCGCAGAGACCAGGCCAGACGTCCTGCCTGGGGGCCACATCTACCAGGTCTTCGCCTGGCTATTTGACCCCACCGGTGCGCGCGCGCTCGCCCACAGCTCCTTCGACACGTGGATCACCTGGCTCTCCATCCTGGTCGCCAGCCTCATCCTCCACGATCTCTCCATGGCCTTCGTTGCCTGGAACCGCCTGCGCGAACTCTGCCTCGTGCCGCTCAAGCAGTCTCCCCTGCGCTGGGGCTTCACCTGGATCAAAGGCTTCAACTGGCGCCGCGTCCTCACCTCAACCCAGAACCTCACCCCCGAACAAACCTTCGACTACCTCATGCGCATGGTCGAAGCCAACGAGCGCCAGGGCGGCAACGAAGCCATCTCCAACAAGTTCGACGTGCTCCGCGAGCGCTACTACCGCTCCCCCAAACGCCTCCTCTGGGTGAACGACGTCTCCACCGCAATCGGCTGGTTGTACGAGGCCCTCGCCTGGGTCGGCAGCCTCAAGCTCCAGGTCCTGGAAGCCCACTGGCACTCCGACGTCGGTCCCGTTACCGGCACGGGTGGCGCCAACGGCGACGACCTCGACCGCGGCCTCCACCTCAGCCAGCCCCTCGCCGACGCCAAAACAGACACCGACCGGGAGCGCATCCTCACCCGCATGGCCGGCGAAGAGTTCGTCGCCCTCCTCTACCTCGCCTACATCCGCATGGTTCTCGTCCAGATCCGCAACCGCATCCTCACCGCGGCCTGCCTCTACGTCCTGCTCCTCTGGTCGCTCACCAGCTATCCGTGGATGAACCGCCACGCCATCCTTCTCGCGCTCTCCGTCCTGCTCGGCTTCATGTCCCTTGTGTCCGTCTTCATCTACTCGCAAATGCACCGCGACCAGATCCTAAGCCGCACCACCGAAACCGAGCCCGGCAAGCTCGACGGAGGCTTCGTCGAACGGCTTATACCCGTCATCGGAATCCCGCTCCTCACCCTCGTCGCCTCCCAGTTCCCCGAGGTGAGCAACTTCGTCTTCTCCTGGCTGGAACCCAGCCTCACGAAAATCCAATAGCCCCGAGGTACACACCAGATTGTCATCCTGAGCGAAGCGAAGGACCTGCTTCTCACCCTCCCTATCCGCCCCAGGAAGGCCCTCGATTCAACTAGCAGTTAGACCCGCTACCCTGCCAGTCCTCCACCCTCAGCCCCCGAAACCCGCCCAAACTCCCGCACATTGTGCCTCACCGGCACCAGCCCCCCGCCAGAGCCTGCCCCGCAATCAGCACATCGAGGCGGCCGATCAGCTTGCCGGTCCGAGCGAGTTCAGCACGAACACGTCCGGACTCCCGCGCGTCAGAATGATCGAACGGAATCGCCTTGAACGGAAGCACATCGATCCCCTCTAGCCCTGGACCTTGAGACTCGCTGCGGGGCGCGCCATAGTACAGTTCATGAGCCACGGGTGAAGAGAACCCCACCTGGTCGGCGGGATCACGCAGCACCCTATCAACGAGGTTCCGTGGACGCCCGCGCAGCAATCCATTCACACCATTGCTGTCCAGCAGGTAAGTCATCCGGAGTGCCCTTCATGCCTCTCATCCAGCTCAGCGAAGAACTCATCAAGCTCCGGCCGCTCCTGCTGCGGCATCTCTCCTTAGCTGCGGCAACGAATGCGTCATCCACCGGGCCATATTTCGCTCTCCAGGCATCGAGCCATGCCCAGTCCGCGAAGCGGGCTCCACCATCGGCTCCAGCACCACCCGCTGCCCCTCCCGCCGTACCCTCACCTCGGTCCCCTCAAACCGGAACTCCTTCGGCAAACGCACCGCCTAACTCCGCCCGCTCTTGAACAACTTAGCCGTAGTCCGCATGTCTCACCTCCGCCGAATGGTATCTACCAAAGTAGGTACCGGCCGCCACTCACACGCTCGAACAAACCCCAGCACTAAGCCGCCACTTCCTTCAAATCCAAACGCCCATACGCCTGCTTCAACAACAACGGTGTAGCGAACGTAGTAATCACCGCCATCAGCACAAGAATCGTGAACAGCCCCTTGCTGATAAACCCGTTCGTCAGCGCAATATTCGCAATCACCAGCTCCATTACCCCACGCCCATTCAGCCCAATCCCAAGTGTCCAGCTCTCCTCGCTGGTCAGCTTCGCCATCCGTCCGCCCACATACCCGCCCAGAATCTTCCCCGCAAACGACGCCACCAGCACCGCTGTAATCAGCTTCCAGTCCCGCAGGCTCGACCTGTCGAACTCCAATCCGATCGCCGCAAAAAAGATCGGCCCCAGGAACCCCATCGTCACATCCGACGCTGTCTTCTGAATCTCCTTGAAGTTCTCCGGCCCCACCGCCTGGTGGCTCAGCAGCATCGATCCAAAGAACGCTCCCACCACAAAGTCCAGCCCCAGGAACTGCGAAAAGCTCGCAAACGCGATCACAAACACCAGCACGATAGCGAACACCGACTCGTTTCCCTTCAGCTTCTCAATCACCCGCTCCAGCGGATTCGACTGGAATCTGCGCGACGACCGCAGAAACCGCCGCGGCGAAAGCCGCCGGATCAGCCTTGCCGCCACAACCACCACCGCCATAAACAGCAGCGCCTTGCACAGGGCCAGCCCCATCGCCAGAAAGAACAGCTTCGGCGACCCGGCCTTGCCCTTCACATCCAGAATGATCCCCAGCGCCAGCAGCGCCAGCACATCGTTCGCAATCGCGGCCGAGATGATCTTCTGCCCGATGTCCGTCCGCAGCTTTCCCAGATCCATGAGGATCCGTATGCTCACCGGCAGCGCCGTGATCGCCACGCACAGCCCCACGAACACCGTGCGCGTCAGGTCCATTCCGAACAGCAGCCCAACCAGGGCTCCGGCCAGCAGCGGAATCACAAACGCCGCCGCGCTCACCCACGCCCCGCGCCCGCGAAACGACTGCCACAGCGCATCCATATCCATCTCGGTGCCCGCCAGGAATACCAGCAGCAGTACCCCGAGATCCGCAATTGCCTTGATCTCCGGATTGAAGTGCACATACCCCAGCACCGACGGGCCCAGCAGTATCCCCGCAACAATCTCCCCCAGCATCGCAGGCTGCCGAAATCGCCCCGCAACCTCGCCCAGAACACGCGAAGCCACGAGCAACAGCAACAACGCCTGGATAAGCGGCAAGTAACCTCCTTGATTCCCCGTCCACCCCCAGTCTAAAAGAACCCCACCGCCCCTACCGACGCCACCCCCATCGCCTGCTCCCCGCTTCGCCTCCCCCCAGAAGACAAGCCGCAAGTGAACGGCATCTCAATCCCCACCCAACCCTACGGCGCCGGAGTATCGAAGGTGCCGGCGCCAGCAGCCCACCGATGACCCTGGGTCCATGCCTCCCCCGCGCCAGCAGGTAAAGCCCGGGCAGCACAAGGTACATCTGCACCTCGTAGGGAAGGCTCCACAGGGGCAGCAGCACGTTGCGCTTCTCAACCAGATTCTGCACCAGCAGCAGGTTTGCCGCTGCGGGCCACTACCAGCTTCCCCGGCTTCCCCCGACCGTTCACCGCGCCACATCCATGCACGCAGCGAATCTACCGCCAGGAAACCTACCGCCGCTGACTACGATAAAAGAACCCCGCACCGAGGAACACCAGCGCCACCATGAACGCCAACTGCGCGTGCGGCCCCGACCGCAGCCGCAGACTCACTATTCCGTCCGCCAGCCACGCCACCGCCCCCGCAAACCAGATCCAGGCTGTCCAGCGCATCTCCTCTATTGGACGCAAGCCGACCTCCCGCGGACCTGTCAACCTCCGGCAGCCCGCGAACAATTTGCCCGGTCATCCGTGGTCCACCCGCACCGTCAGAGTCTCGCCATCTTGCACCCGCCGCCATCCCACGCAAGCAGCACATCGCAATTCCGGCGTAACACCGCTGCTTTACACTAAAGGCACCAAACATCGACAGGAGAACCACGTTGGCCCAACGCACATTCAGCATCATCAAGCCCGACGCCGTCCGCAAGGGCTACACCGGCGCCATTCTCGCCGCGATCGAAAAGTCCGGCTTCAAGATCGTCTCCATCAAGCGCCTGTCCATCTCCAAGGCCCAGGCTGAAGGCTTCTACTACGTCCACGCCGCCCGCCCGTTCTTCGGCGAACTCACCGAGTTCATGAGCTCCGGTCCGATCTTCCCCATGGTCCTCGAGAAGGAAAACGCCATCGCCGACCTCCGCAAGCTGATGGGCGCCACCAACCCCGCGCAGGCCGAAGAGGGCACCATCCGCAAGCACTTCGCCTCCTCCATCGGCGAAAATGCGATCCACGGATCCGACGCCGAAGACACCGCTGCCTTCGAAATCGGCTACTTCTTCGCCGGCATCGAACTCAAGTAACCCTCACCAAAGCGCATCAACAGGAAGGCTGACGGTCTCCCGTCAGCCTTTTGCTTGCTATTGAGCTTTGCCATTCCCGAAGAGAACCGCTCTCAATCCTGCCCGAACCGGGTGCCCCATCCAAGCTCTGCTTGAGTGGGTTCTCAAGCCCTCCCGAGCAGCTTCGCCATAGCGTCGCCGATCTCCGCCGGCGACTTCACCACATGAATCCCCGCCGCCGCCATCGCCTCCATCTTGCTCGCAGCCGTACCTTCGCCGCCCGAGATGATCGCGCCCGCATGCCCCATGCGCCGTCCCGGAGGCGCCGTCTGCCCGGCAATAAACCCCACCACCGGCTTCTTCACATTGGCCTTGATGTACTCCGCCGCCTTCTCCTCCGCCGAGCCGCCAATCTCGCCGATCATGATGATCGCCTCGGTCTCCGGATCGTCATTCAGCAGCTCCAGCGCATCGATATGCGTGGTCCCGATGATCGGATCGCCGCCAATGCCGATCGCGGTCGACTGCCCAATCCCGCGCTGCGTCAGCTGGTACACCGCCTCATACGTCAGCGTGCCCGACTTCGACACGATCCCCACCGAGCCTTCCTTGTGAATCCGGCCCGGCATAATCCCCACCTTCGCCTTGCCCGGCGAGATCACGCCCGGGCAGTTCGGCCCGATCAGCCGCGACCCCGACCGCTTCACCACCTCCCACGCCTTCACCATGTCCAGCACCGGAATGCCCTCCGTGATGCAGATCACCAGCGGCACACCCGCAGCCGCGCGCCTCCAGGATCCCGTCCGCCGCAAACGGCGGCGGCACAAAGATCACGCTCACATTCGCGCCCGTCTCCTTCACCGCCTCTTCCACCGTGTTGAACACCGGCCAGCCCTCATGCGTGGTCCCGCCCTTACCCGGCGTCACGCCACCCACAACCTTCGTCCCATACTCCGCGCAGCCCTTGGCATGAAACGTCCCCTCACGCCCCGTAATCCCCTGCACAATCAGCCGCGTATTCTTATCAACCAGTACCGCCATTACTTGCCACCTTTCGCAGCCGCCACGGCCAGTTCCGCCGCTTCCTTCATCGTCGCGCCCACCTCAAACTTCAGCCCCGACTCTGCAAGAATCTTCCGCCCCTCTTCAACGTTCGTCCCTTCAAGCCGCAGAATGATCGGCATCTGCACATTCAGCTTCTTCGCCGCCGCCACAACCGCAGTCGCCAGCACATCCACCCGCAGAATCCCGCCAAAGATATTGATGAAGATCGCCTTCACATTCGGATCGCTCAGCAGAATCCCAAACGCATTCTCAATCTGCTCCTGGTTCGCCCCGCCGCCCACATCCAGAAAGTTCGCCGCCGACCCGCCCGAGTAGCTGATGATGTCCATCGTCGCCATCGCCAGGCCCGCGCCGTTCACCATGCAGGCGATGTTCCCATCCAGCTTGATGTAGTTCAGCGCAAACTTCGACGCCTCAACCTCAAGCGGATCTTCCTCCGCCAGATCGCGCAGCTCCTTCAGGTCCTTGTGCCGGAACATCGCGTTGTCGTCGAAGTTGATCTTGCAGTCCAGCGCCATCAGCCCGCCGTCCTTCGTCGTGATGAACGGATTGATCTCCATCAGCGTCGAATCCGTCGCCATGAACGCCTTGTACAGCCCCGTCATGAACGCCACGGCCTGCTTGATCTGCGTCGGCTTCAGCCCCAGCTTGAACGCCAGCTTCCGCGCCTGGTACGGCTGGAACCCCACCGCCGGCTCGATGTACTCCTTGTAGATCGCGTCCGGAGTCGCATGCGCGACCTCCTCAATCTCCATGCCGCCCGCCTGCGAGGCCATAAACACCACCTTGGCCGACGCGCGATCCAGCACCAGCCCCAGGTACAGCTCGCGCTCGATCGCCGACCCCGCCTCGATCAGCAGCCGCTGCACCTTCTGCCCCGCCGGCCCGGTCTGGTGCGTGACCAGCTGCATGCCGAGGATCGCCTTCGACGCCTCATCCGCGGCCTCGACCGACTTCGTCACCTTCACGCCGCCGCCCTTGCCGCGTCCGCCCGCGTGGATCTGCGCCTTCACCACCACCACCGCGTTGCCCTTGCCGAACAGGTCCTTCGCCGCCCGGTCCGCCTCCTCCAGCGTCGACACCATCTCGCCGTCCGGAACCGGCACGCCATACTTCCGCAGAATCTCTTTCGCCTGGTACTCGTGAATCTTCATCGGCTCACTTCGCTCTCGGTGGGGTTGGTCTTGGCTCGCACGCGACTGTCACGCAAGCAGCCATACTAGCGGACGCCCACAAACCACCCGCAAACAAAGAACGATAAATCCGACCGAATACCGAACAGCAGTCCGTATTCGCGACCACTCCAAGCGCCACCACCGGCGCGTCCAGCCCAGAGCAAAAGCCCGTCCGCACGAGCGCCGATGGCCTCTGTGACCTTCGTCGCAGCCGTCTGCTACTTACCCGCGATACAGCCCTGCTGGCCCGAGCTGTTCGGATATCCGGTGCCCGCGTTATACGCCTCGTTCGACCACTCGCCCTGGATCTTCCACTGCGTTCCGTTGCTGAAGGTCACCAGCGGCACGTTGAACGTCCACGCGCACTTGTCGCCGTTCTCGTTGCCCGCCGCGTCATACCAGGCGCCGGGGTTTGCAGGATCGGTGCGCGCCTCCGAGAGCTCATGCCCGCTCACATTTGCAATCGCCGCCAGGCCCTGCGAGTGCAGCCCCGACGTGTCACCCGGATCGCACCCCGGATCCCCGTCCAGCTTGAAGAAGTACGCAAACTGAACCGGAACGCCGCCGCAGGTTCCTGCGCTGTGGCACGCACAGTAGCCGGCGCTGCCGCGCGGCGTGTCGCTGTACACCGCGTAGTAGCCGTTGCCGCTCGTGTCCGGATTCTTGATCACCTTGCATACCTCCGCAAGAATCGCAGACGGTGCTGCCGCCGCCCGTCGAAGCCGACGTATCGATCACATGTCCCAGGTGTGTCGAGGCCGACGTCACCTTGCCGTTCGTGCCCGTGTACTCGTCCGAGGTGGCCGCATAGTTCGAGCTGTTGAAGCCCTGGTACCAGGAGTCCATCCCGGTGATCTTGTCCCCCGAATACGTTCCCCAGCTTGTGCCCCAGAAGATCGCCTCGGTAACCGCGTACGGCATGATCTTGCCGCCATGGTTCAGCATCAGCGCGCTGCCGCTGTGCCGACTGCTCTGCTTGCTGGCCTCCCGGACGCGATACGACGGCTCAAAGCCGCGCGCCCAGTGAATGCCAAGCCGCGGCGGTTCGTTCAACTCGTTCAGGTCTTGTGCAGCGGACAGCGGAAGGAGCAAGCCACGCCGGTTCGTTGGAGGAGGGCGACGTCTGTCCGAATGCGACCACGGGCAAACAGGCGACTGCTGCGAGAAACAATGACTTCTTGAACATCGATGAGGCCCTCTAGCGATTGAGTTGGGGAAGACACGATCGGCCACGAGCGCGCGTGTGGTCTCCCAAAGATTGGCCTTCAACCCTCGCTGATGTCAACAGACTTCGTGCAGCCGCGCCCGATCTAGCCCCGCACCAAAGAGAGCGGCCGACGCTGCCGCGCCGGCCATGCCCCGCCAAACTTCCGTTCTGGTAGTTACATCCGCAGCAGCTAACGGGTCGACTTCCCCGCCACTGCTGCGCACCCGGCCTATGCGGAGACCGGCACCGTCCGCATCCTGCGCTTCAACACGCCAACCGTGGCAAACAGTCCCGTCCCAAGCAATGCAAGGCTGGACGGCTCCGGTGTAGGTGCGATCGGGTTCGACGCAGCCATAAAGATCTGGGGTTCGCCGTTGCTTCCCCAGCCGCTCTGGTTGGAGGTGTCCGGAATAAAGATCACATTGTTCGCAAAGTAGGATGCGGGCTCGGCAGCGGCTGCCGACACCGCCTGCGAAGCAAGCGCCTGAGACTGCGCGTCAAACCCCTGCTTACCGGAAACGCCCCCCGGATCCATGATGCTCCAGATGGCAAACTGAACCTCTGTCGCCGTGTAGTTAGGGTTGCTGTACTGATTGTTCAACCAGGCATCCGTCCGGAAGCTCGCGAACGACTCGCCGTCAAGCGTGCCGCTGCCCGCCGGAACTGCATATTCCTTAACGGCCCAGGTCTCGCCGATCGACACTTCACGATCGAAGTTCAGGCAGCTAAGGGCTACGTTCGCCACCGTCTTGCCACCTTCGGTCACGGTGAACAGGTATGGGTAAACATAAACACCGTCAGAGTTTGCACCACCCACTCCGGTCAAGGTAAGTGTGTCGGCGAACATGGGTGCGGATGCAAGGGAGAGGGCGGAAGCGGCGACAGACAAGGCAAGAACAGCAAGTTTGATACGCATGAAGGGAGGCTCCTGGGGATATATATCTATGCCTCGCTCATAGCAAGATGGTGGCCAAACTCAGAGTCACTGTAATCCAACGAAAATCGGCCTCACACGCCGGGAATCCGTCCACACAGGCAGCGTTACGTCCTACACGAAGACCCGGAATGGAGAATAAGTAGTTTTTCGAAGGGCAACAGTTTTCCCGTTACCTTTGTGCAAGTAATCTTCGAAGTGATGAACTAGATATCCCCTGTCGCACACAAGCCGGGTTGAGGCGCGGCCCCGCCCAACATCTCCCGGGCAGCCGCAGAGCCACCGTAAACCTCCGCTAGATCATCAGGTTGCCCCACTTCGCCATTCCAGTTGGACTGACAGGCTACACCGCAAAAGAAGGCTTTGAAGTACTGTCAATCCGCTGAACACTCGCCTCGACCGCCGCACTATCCCGCACCGCAGGCAACCGGCCAGCGGATGCTACGCTTTTCTGATGCCTCTACAAGATAGTTTCAGGCGGCTCCTCGAAAGCGGCGAAGCCGTCTCCCGGCAAGAGGCGCGCGCCCTTATGGAGGGTGTCCTCACCGGGCAACTCTCCGACCTGCAGCTTGCCGCCCTCCTCGGCGTCCTCGCAGCCCGGCCCGAAGCCCCGGCGGAGTTAGCCGGCTTCGTCGACGCGCTCCAGCAGGCCGCCACCCGGATCCCCCTCGACGAAATCGAGCGCGCCACCCTGGTCGACACCTGCGGCACCGGCGCGGACCTCTCCGGCACCTTCAACATCTCCACTGCCGCCGGCCTCGTCGCGGCAGCCGCCTCGGGCTCCACAACCGGGAAGCGCCTCATGGTCGCCAAACACGGCAACCGGGCCGTCACCTCCGCCTGCGGTTCGGCCGATGTGCTCCAGGCCCTGGGCGTCCCCGTGGATCTCTCGCCCGCCGCCGCCGCTGAGTCCCTCCGCCTCCACCACTTCGCGTTCCTGCTCGCCCCTGCGCTCCATCCCGCTATCAAGGTCACCCTCCCCGTACGCCGGGCGTTCGGCGTGCGCACGGTCTTCAACCTGCTCGGGCCCCTCGCCAATCCCGCCAAAGCCCGCGCCCAGGTCATGGGCGTCTATGCCCGCCGCCTCGTCCCCGTGGCCGCGGGAGCCATGGTGCTTCTGGGCGTCCGCCACGCACTCGTCGTGCACGGCGAAATCGCCCCGCCCGACTCCTCCCCCGCCCTCCCGGAAAGCTCGCGCCGCGGCATGGACGAGCTCTCAATCTCCGGCCCAAGTCACGTCGCCGAAGTCCGAGGGGGCCAGGTCACGCTCTCCACCCTCACCCCCGAAGAGCTCGGCCTGAGCACCGCGCCGATCGACGAGCTGCGCGGAGGCGACGCCGCCGAAAATGCAGCCATCCTGCGCGCCGTCTTCTCCGGCGCCCCCGGCCCATGCCGCGACGTCGTCCTGCTCAACGCCGCAGCCGCCCTCGTCGCCGCCGACGCCACCGGCAGCGAAGCAGACGGACTTCTCCCGTCGCTCCGCTCAGGCATGGCCGCCGCCGCCCAAGCCATCGACACCGGCGCCGTAACCGAGCTGCTCCACAAGCTTAGCAGCCGCTAACAGCCGCACCAGCCAGGCAATCGCGCAACGGAACTCCCCGGCGCAACCCGCCGTACTGCATTCAGGAACCGCAAGCAAGGAGACCGCGCGATGTCGACGTACCCCAACCCCCAGGCTCTCATGCTCGATCCCTCGATGGTCACCACCGCACTGGAGCTTCCCGGCTATCGCGTGGTCCGCAACCTCGGCGTCGTCCGCGGCATCGTCGTCCGCTCGCGCAACCTCTTCGCCACCCTCGGCGCCGCTCTTCAGACCGTTCTCGGCGGAAACATCACCCTCCTCACGGAGCTCTGCGAGAAGACCCGCCAGGACGCCTTCATCATCATGAGTCAGCACGCCGTCGCCCTCGGCGGAAACGCCGTCATCGCCGCCCGCTACGACGCTAACGAACTGATGCAGGGTGTCACCGAGGTTCTCGCCTACGGCACCGCGGTCATCGTCGAAAAGGTCTAGCACCACCCCAACGCAACCTCCCCCCGACCCACATGGACCCGAACCATTTCCAGCGGGCACACGCGGCCGTCGTGCTGTATCGTCCACAACATCGGCACCGCCGCCAGCTATCTCGCTGGTGACGCTCTTCCGAAGGAGGTTTCAATGGCTCGAGCAACCGGCCTGGGCGGAGTCTTCCTGCGCGCCCGCGATCCCAAAAACCTCGCCCAGTGGTACCAGCAGCATCTCGGCCTGCCCATGGAAACGTGGAACGGCGCCCTGCTGCTCTGGTCCGACGAGGTCCCAAAGGGCACCGGCGGCACAACCTTCGCGTTCTTCAAATCCGACACCACATACTTCGGACCCGGAACCCCCGCCGGACCCCAGGCCGCCATGATCAACCTCCGCGTGGACGACCTCGACGCCCTGCTCCAGGCACTCGCCGCCGAGGGTGTGCCAATCGATCCCAAGCGCGACAATCAGTCCTACGGCCGGTTCGCCTGGATCACCGACCCCGAAGGCAACCGCGTAGAGCTATGGCAGCCTTTGCAAGACCAGCCGGAAGACCAGCCAGAAACATAGCCCGAAACATAGCCCGCGCCCGGCGGAGGCCCAGGTCTCCACAACCCCGTCACGTAAAATCCAACCAGCGCTGCCACGGTGCGTCCGATAGCCCGCAGGCAAGCTGCCCAACGCATGAACCCACAAAACCCTGGTCGTATCGAAGTCGTCACCGGACCCATGTTCTCCGGTAAGTCCGAGGAGCTGATTCGCCGCCTCAAGCGTGCGCGGATCGCCCGCCAGCGCGTCGCCTGCTTCAAACCCGACATCGACCTCCGCTATCACCGCACGGCCATCGCCTCCCACTCTGCGCAAACCCACGAGGCGATCACCGTCGCCAACACCAGCCACCTCCGCCAGGCGCTCTACCCCCAGCTCGCCGACGTTGAAGTGATCGGCATCGACGAAGCCCAGTTCTTCGACACAGGCATCGTCCAGCTCTCAACCGAGCTCGTACACCTCGGCAAGCGCATCCTCGTCGCCGGCCTCGACACCACCTTCACCGGCGACCCCTTCGGCCCCATGCCCGCACTTATGGCCATCGCTGACGAAGTCACCAAGCTCTCCGCCGTGTGCATCGTCTGCGGCGCACCCGCAATCCACACCCAGCGAATCGGCGCCAGCCGCGAGCTTGTCGTCGTAGGCGCGACGGGCCTGTATGAGGCTCGCTGCCGCGCCTGCTTCCGCCCCTACCTCGAGCACACCGAGCAGTTAGAGCTGCCCGAACTTCAAGGAGCCGCTACCTAGAAGCCGTCTCCGCTGCCAGAATCCCCGGAGTCGAACCCGCCACCCGAGTCATCCCCGCCGGAATCAAAGCCGCCGCCCGAGTCATCCACACCACCCGAATCGTCCCCCGGATCGAACGAGTCAGCAGAGTCGTCCCCGCCCGAACTGTCCGGCGCGTCCGCAAAGTTCGACGCCCCCGAACCCGGGGTATCGTCAAAGCCCGACAGGTTGTCCTGGCTGGGCACATCGCCCGTCCCCCCGCCACCAAACTGCGCCCCGCCCTGGTGCTCGCCCCCGCCCGCCGAGTCGCCATAGTAGTTGTTGATGACCTCTTCGCGCGGCCCGCCAAACCCGCCGCCCTCAAAGCCTCCGCCACCACCAAATCCGCCCAGCCCCGACCCATAGCCCGCGGCGTGCCCAAAGCCGTGCATCAGGCTCTCCACTCCCTCAAACGCCAGCGCACCCGCGGCCACGCCAGCCGCCGTCTGCATCGCGCCCCGCAGGAAGCCGCCGCCCTGCGGCGGAGCGCCGTATCCCCCAGGCTGCCCCGCACCGTACGCCCCAGGCTGTCCAAACCCAGTTGACGGCTGGTATCCGGACGGCGCCGGATACGAAGGAACCGGAGCGTACTGCGACTGAACAGGCGGAGGCGGAGGAGGCACAGGCCGCGCAACCTCCTCGTCGCGCCCCAGCAGACTGCCCAGAAAGCTCGTGTGCTTAACGGGAGCCTGGGACTGAGTCTGCACCTGCTGCCGCATCTGCTCAGCCTGCGCCCGCAGGTCAGCCAACTGCTTCTGCGCCTGCTCCAGCGCGTACCCCTGCACCAGCACCGTCTGCGCAAGGATGTAGAGCGAATCAGGATTGCGCCCCAGCGAATTCTCGAGCATCCCCACCGCGTCCGGATCCTTGTCCGTAAGCTGTGTCTTGGTGACCCGTTCAATCAATCCCTGAAGCATTCCTTGTTCCTGCGCGTTCATCGGTTCTCCTCATCGTTCCTACAGCGGCCAGGCACTCTATAGGACGCGCATTCCGGCGCAAACGTGTCGCCACGTCACCGCTTTCAAGCGCGTCCCGTTCTGTGTACGGGCTGGCGAGCCTGGTAGTTCCGCAGGTCAGTGTTCCGGGATTCAGCGCCCTTCGCGAAGCCGCGCCGCCAGCCGCTCAGGCAGTCCGGCCATCAAAATCCGCCCCTGCGCCGCCGTCACATCATAGGGCACACGCCGAAAGACCACCTCGTTCGCAAGTGTGTCCAGGATCGCAAATCCCGCCCGCCAGTCGCAGTCGCGCGGCTGCCCCACCGAGCCCGGATTGATGATCTGCCGAGTCCCCGGAATGATATCCATCCGCCACGCGTCCGCCTCGTCGCGCGTCCGGTACGCCGGCCGCACCTCGTGCCAGTCGTGATCCCGCTGCCAGAAGCCGCCCTGCACATGCGTATGTCCTACAAAGGTGATAGCCGTCTGCATCTGCTGCAGCGGCGCCCACGCATCCCGCATGCTCAAGATGTACGTGTCCTCATTCAGCGGGGAGCCATGCGCCAACGTAACCTGCTGGCCGCCCTCCCACAGCCCCGAATCGCCCGGCTCTTTCGCCGCCGCCAGCACCACGTCCTGTCGTACGCCGCCCGGGACCGCGTGAGGATGAAGCGGGCCCTGCGGCAGCTCGCGCAGCCAGCGCGTGTTCGCAGGCGTCAGCTCCTTGAGCGTCCACATCGCCGCCGCACGCGCCGTCGGGTTGAAGTTCACCGCCGAACTCAGCCCGCAGCACACCCGGTCATGATTCCCGCGAACCACCAACGTCGAAAGCGGCCGGATGCAGTCAAGCACCTCGTTCGGGCTGCCGCCATACCCCACCATGTCCCCGAGATTCCAAAGGACATCCCACCGACCCGCAGCGGCAAGTACCGCCTGCAGAGCTTCAAGGTTTCCGTGGATGTCAGAGAGAACAAGGGCGCGCATGTGCCGGTCAAAGCGCGCTTCAGGGCGCGAAAGTCCAGTCTATCCCACCCCCGGCACCCGCGTGTTCCCCGCTAGTCCCTTCTCTCCTGCGGACGCGGACCTTCCGCCCGGGGAGGAGCCGGCCGCCCCTGGGGCTGCATCTGCTGCTGCGGCCGAGGCTGCTGCATCTGCGGCTGCGGCTGTGGTTGCGGCCGGGGCTGCATCTGCGGCTGCGGCTGTGGTTGCGGCCGGGGCTGCATCTGCTGCTGCACCTGAGGCTGCGGCTGAGGCTGCGGCTGAGGCCGGGGCTGTTGGACCTGCGGCTGCCCCTGATACCGTACCTGGTTGTCCATCCGAGGAGCCGGCTGCGGCCCCGAAGGCTGCTGGGGCTGGGGCTGATACTGCTGCCGGGTCCGATACTGTGGCTGCGGCTGGTTATCCACCCGAGGAGCCGCTTGCGCCGCAGGGGGCTGTTGGAACTGCGGCTGTGGCCGCGGCTGGTTGTCGACCCGCGGCGCCAGCTGCGGGTTCGGCTGCGCAGGCCCACGACGGAAGTTCTCCTGCGGCGTGTTGGGCTGGTACGGCTGCCGTGCCGGGGTCCCCGGAACAGCCGGCTGCGGCTGTTGCACCGGCTGCGTCTGTTGCGCTGGCTGCGCCAGTTGCCCTGGCTGCGTCTGCCGGTTGCCGCCACCCCAGTTCCCGTTTCGCTGAACGAAAGCTCCCGGCTGCGCCGCCCCGCCAGGCTGGACCGCCCCCGGCTGCACCGCCCCAGGCTGCACCAAAGCTCCCGGCTGCGGCTGACCATTAGGCTGAACCTGCCCACGGTTATATTGCCTGTTCTGAAATCCGCCAGGCTGCTGCACGTCCCGTCCGCCAACCGCACCCGCTGGCCCCGGGACTCGCCCACCCTGCACCGCGGGCTGCTGCTCCGCCTGCCGGGGATCTCCGCCCCGGTATCCGTTCTGCAGCGGCCGCACCGCTACGGGCAACGCAGCGGGAAGCGTACGATCGGCCGCCACCGGCCGTGTGAACACCGCATTCTGCGGCCGCCCATGATTCTCCTGGTAAAACTGTGCACGGTTTCCTTCAGCCTCGCGGCGCACCGCAAGCTGCGACTGCATCGGCGGGATCCGCTGCTCGCGCAGCACGGCCATCTCCGCCGGACGCGGCCGAATCATCACCCCGCCCCGCCCCCCGTTGTAGCTCACCCGATTGTCGAAGCGGTTGTTCACCACCACGTTGTTCACCACCACGTTGTGCACGTACACATTGCGCACGATGTTCACATTCACGCGGTTCACCGCCGTGTTGTAGAAGAAGTGCCGATCCCGCCAGTAGCCGCCGTAATACCCGTATCCCGTGTACCCGAAGCCGTAGTTGATGCCTCCATAGAAGCCAATGTGCAGCCCCCAGAAGCCATGGTGAAAGCGATATCGGTCGCCTACAAATCCCCAGTACCCGGGGGTCCAAAGCGCCCCCGCAAACGGCGCAGACACCCACGCCCCCGGCACCCAGTAGTACCCCGCCGGACCCCATCCCCAGTACCCGGGAGTCCAAAGATCGTCGGGATCTGGGCAAGGCGGCTGGTCGTAGACCGGCAGCGGCGGTGGCGGCTCAGCCGCAGCCTCCGCCGTCAGATCCGCGGCATACTCATCCGCGCTCTGATCGGCGTACTGGGAGCCAGACGCGTTGGGGTCGTACCCTCCCTGCGCGGAGTTAGGGTCATAGCCCTGCGGCGGATAGCCCTGCGGCGGATAGCCCTGCGGCCCAGCCCCCGGATACGCCCCGCTCGAGTCTCCACCCGGATTGCGGCGTTCGATCGGCGCGGTCTGCACCGGCGTATATTCCTGCGCCTGCTGCTGCGCTTCATTCACGTTCCGCTGCGCCAACACCCGTGTCATCTGCGCTGGCTGCGTCGCCCGTGCCGCACCGTCAACAGCGTAGATGGTCGCGTTCCCATCCGGCTGGGCGAGGTTTACGTCCGCCGGATCCGCTCCATTCGGCGCACCCGCATCCTGCGCCTGGGTCTTGTGACACCCTGCGCATCCCGCCGCCAGTGCCAGTCCCAGTCCAGCGATCCGTGCCGTAGTCCAAAACCTCGCGTGGGTCTCCATCGTGCTCTCCAGTCCGGCAGCCAAAAAAGGAGGAAGCCGCTGCCGCAGCGTTGCTGAGAGTGAGATGCCTGCCCGATCGTGGCCGGCGGAAGCCCTATCGGTCCGCCGTGTAGTCCACCTGCTCCCCGGTGCGTCCGTTGGTCACCGAAAAGCTGCCATCGAGCCGGCCCGTCAACTCCAGCCAGTTCCCTGCATCCGGCTCACCGGCAAGGTTCGCGATCCGCGACTCCGCCACATTGTGCTTGGCATCGCTCGCCTCCGCCGTGTGTAGCTGCCACAGGTCCTTCAGTCTGGTAGAACCCTCAATGGACTCAAACGTTGTGGGCGCGCCGCCCTTGTGGCCGCCGTTATCCATGATCGCCACCCGCGGCGCCACCGCCCGCACCAGCGCCGGGCTGCCACTCCGGACCAGCCCATGGTGCGACACCACGTACACATCCACCTGCCCAACCTTGTTCGCCGGACACAACAACCCCCGCTCCCGCGCCCACGTAAGATCCCCGAGATCCAGAATCCGCAGCTGCCCAAACGTGATCACCATCCCCACCGACCGGTCATTCTCCGAGTTCTCCGCCGGCTTCTCCGGCGAGGCCGCGCACGCCGCATTCGGCTCCCCTGCACCCGCCTCACGTGCGCCCGGACCCGACGCCGCCTTCGCAATCACCTCGCCATCCGCGCTCACAATCTCCACGCGCATCCCCTTTATCGGCAGCACGTCCCCGGGCTTCACCACCAGGTGCTGAGCATGCCCCTTCGTAAGCACGTTCTGGTACGCATTCCAGCCCTTCACCGTCGCACCCGCGTCATCTTCACGATTGATCCCGTGGTCCACAAACCGCCCCACAGGCATCTGCGCCACCAGCTCAGGAATCCCCCCCACATGATCCGTGTGGTAGTGCGTGATCACCACCGTATCGATCTTCGTGAGCCCCGCCTGCTTGCACAGCTTCACGACCCGATCCGCATCGCGCCCACCCGGGTTCCCGGAATCGATCAGCAAGCTTTCCCCACTCGGCGTCACAAACAGCGTCGCCTGCCCACCCTCGACATCCGCGAAATAGACCCGCAGCTCGCCCGCTTCCGGCCTCTTCGCTGCCTGGTCCGCTGCCGGCTGCCCCATCTGCGCGCCTGCACCGACCGCCACCCCAAACGACAACACCGCCGCCAGCGCTACCCCTACCCGAATCCACATACTCGCTCTCCCAACCGGCGCAACTGAGTTCTCCGCCAGCCAACGCATGATCGCACATGCAACAGCCTCTCGTGCACCCGCAACAAAAACGGGGGCCGCGATCCCACGCGCCCCCCGCCCCGCAGTCTTAGCGCAGAGCCTCAGTCGTGACCATGCCCATGGCCATGACCCTCTCCCTGATCCTCATGACCCCGGCCACCATCCCCGTGCTCTTCGCGACCATCACCCTCCCCACGATCCTTGTAGTGCCCGTAAGCGTGCCCCGGTGGCCCCTCCCGCTCAACAATCACAGGCCGCTCAACGATCACAGGTCGCTGCACAATCACCTGCTGCTGCACCACGCGCCTCTCCCCCTCCCGCTCAAAACCCTCCCGCTCAAAGCCCTCCGGCGCCACGTACACCTCGGGCCGCCCCGAGTTCACCCCAAAGAACTGCCCCCGCCGCAGCCCCGCCTGGCGCTCAATGTCGTATTGAACCCGCAGTGGCCGCTCGTGCTGCTCCTGAAACGCAATCAACTCCGCAGCAATGGGCAGCAAAGAGATCCCGCCCGGCCCGTTGTAGCTCACCCGTACTCCACTGTAGACAGGCTCCGGCCGGCTATACACATATGACACCGCATTCACGTCGACGCGGTTCACCGCCTGGTTGTAGAAGAAGTGGCCATCCCGCCAATACCCACCCGAATAGCCGCGCCCGTTATACCCGCCGCCGTACGGAACTCCGCCATAGAACCCGACATGCCGCCCCCAGAACCCAGGATGGAACCGGTAGTGTAGACCGTCTGCCGCCCAATACCCGGGCGTCCACAAAGCCCCGGCATACGGCGGCGCCACCCACGCCCCCGGGACCCAGAAGTACCCCGTCGGGCGGTGCTGCCAATACCCCGGCGTCCAGATGCTGTTCGCTCGCGTCGCAACTGGCTGCGTGTACTCAGGAAGCGCCGGCGGGGGCTGATCCGCCTCATAAGTCTGTCCCCCATCCCCGTCGCTGTAGCTCTCACCCTGCCCCTGCGGGTATGCCGCATCCCGCTCGCCAAGCACACGTGCCGGCGCTGCCTGCGCCGAAGTTCGGCTCACCGGAGCCATATTCACACTCGCCGGATCGTCCGCCGCTACTCCCGTGTCGCCGGCCGCGGTCTTCTTACAACCCGCCCCCGCCATCAAAAGCGCCATCCCTGCTACTGCTGCCAAACCCGTTCGCATCCTTCGCATCGACCGCACTGTTCCCACCTTCTGGACCTCCACGCCCCTTTCATCTCTGCGCACGTCCGCCGAAACAGGGGAGCTGTCTGCAGACTACGGCCCCGCAGCCACCTCCCCCATCCCCCAAATGGCTCACAGCAATCGCGCTGCGCCGTCGTCTGCGAACCCCTCCTTCCTGGAGTTAGAATCAACCCATGAGCGCGCGCTCCTCACATCCCGCGAGCCACCTCAGGCGCTTCCGTCGCGGACGCCGCGACCGCGGTCGCCTTCCCGCCTGACCCTCCTACCCCGAATCTGTTAAGCTTATCGCCCGCGTCGCGCCCGGTCTCCACTCCGCGCGACTGCCTTCCCCAAGCGCCGGCCCAGGCCCGCGCCGAACACTCTCAGGAGCACAAGCACCATGTCCACCCAGCATCCCGACACCTTCCACTCCGCCGCCACCCTCACCTCCGGCAACTCCACCGTCACCCTCTTCCGCCTCGACGCCCTCGCCGAAGCCGACCCCGCGTCCAGCTCACCCGCCTGCCCTTCTCGCTGCGCATCCTGCTCGAAAACCTGCTCCGCCACGAAGACGGCGGCACCGTCACCGCCGACGACATCCGCTTCCTCGCCACTGGGACCCCAAGGCCGAGCCCTCCCGCGAGATCGCCTACATGCCCGCCCGCGTGCTCATGCAGGACTTCACCGGCGTCCCCGCCATCGTCGACCTCGCCGCCATGCGCGACGCCATGAAGAGCGCTCGGCGGCGACCCCGAAAAGATCAACCCGCTGCAGCCCGCCGAGCTCGTCATCGACCACTCCGTCCAGGTCGACGAGTTCGGCACCGTCAACGCCTACGACCTCAACGCCGCGCTCGAGTTCACCGCGCAACCGCGAGCGCTACGCCTTCCTCAAGTGGGGCCAGACCGCCTTCAACAACTTCTCCGCCGTGCCGCCCGGCATGGGCATCTGCCACCAGGTCAACCTCGAATACCTCGCCCGCGTCGTCTTCACCACCGCGCCGGACGCCGACGGCAACGTCACCGCCTATCCCGACACGCTCGTCGGCACCGACTCGCACACCACCATGGTCAACGGCCTCGGCGTCCTCGGCTGGGGCGTCGGCGGCATCGAAGCCGAGGCCGCCATGCTCGGCCAGCCCGTCTCCATGCTGGTCCCGCAGGTCGTCGGCTTCCGCCTCACCGGCAAGCTGAAGGAAGGCACCACCGCCACCGACCTCGTGCTCACCGTCACCGAAGCGCTGCGCAAGCTCGGCGTCGTCGGCAAGTTCGTCGAGTTCTACGGCCCCGGCATCGCCGAGCTGCCGCTCGCCGACCGCGCCACCATCGCCAACATGGCGCCCGAGTACGGCGCCACCTGCGGCATCTTCCCCGTCGACGACGAGACCCTCAACTACCTCCGCCTCACCGGCCGCAGCGAAGACCACATCGCGCTGGTCGAGGCCTACTTCCGCGCGCAGGGCCTCTTCCACACGCGCCGACGCACCCGAAGCCGAGTACTCCGCCACCCTCTCGCTCGACCTCGCCACCGTCGAGCCCAGTCCGTCGCCGGCCCCAAGCGCCCGCAGGACCGCGTCCTGCTCTCGGAAGCCGCCGCCAGCTTCGCAGCAGCAGCTGCCCGCCCTCCTCGGCCTGAACGGCAACAAGTCCGCCGCCCGCCAGATGGTCCGCTGGGAAGGCGAAGGCGGCCACGCCTCCGCCACCGGCGACGTCACCAGCTCCATCGGCGCGCCCGCCCCCGGCTCCGCCACGCACCGTGCCCATCACCGACACCGCGACCGCGGCCCTCGACGCCACCGTCGACGCCCGCCGCCACCTCCGTCAAGGCCCGCTTCGGCGTCGATCCCGACCCCTACCTCGACCACGGCTCCATCGTCATCGCCGCCATCACCTCCTGCACCAACACCTCCAACCCCTACGTCATGATCGCCGCCGGCCTGCTCGCCAAGAAGGCCGTCGAGAAGGGCCTGCGCACGCCGCCCTGGGTCAAGACCTCGCTCGCCCCCGGCTCCCGCGTCGTCACCGACTACTACATCAAGGCCGGCCTGCATGCAGTACCTCGACCAGCTCCGCTTCCAGGTCGTCGGCTACGGCTGCACCACCTGCATCGGCAACTCCGGCCCGCTGCCCACCGACGTCTCGAAGGCCATCGAAGACCACGGCCTGGTCGCCGTCTCCGTGCTCTCCGGCAATCGCAACTTCGAAGGCCGCATCTCGCCCGAGGTCCGCGCCAACTACCTGATGAGCCCGCCGCTGGTCGTCGCCTACGCGCTCGCCGGCCACATCGACCACGACTTCGACACCGACCCGCTCGGCACGGACCAGGACCGGCAAGCCCGTCTTCCTGCGCGACATCTGGCCCACGCAGAAGGAGGTCTCCGACACCGTCGCCGCCTGCATCGACTCCGACATGTTCCGCAAGCAGTACTCCACCGTCTCCGACGGCGACCAGAACTGGCAGCACCTCAAGTTCCCCTCCGGCGACACCTACGGCTGGGAGCCCGACTCCACCTACATCCGCAAGGCGCCCTACTTCGACGGCATGCCCGCCGACGCCCGCGCCGGTCGAGGACATCCGCGCCGCGCGCTGCCTCGCCGTGCTCGGCGACTCCGTCACCACCGACCACATCTCCCCCGCCGGCTCCATCAAGCTGAACGGCCCCGCCGGCAAGTACCTCACCGAGCACGGCGTCGCGCCCGCCGACTTCAACAGCTACGGCTCGCGCCGCGGCAACCACGAGGTCATGGTGCGCGGCACGTTCGCCAACGTGCGCCTGCGCAACAAGCTCGCCCCCGGCACCGAAGGCGGCGTCACCCGCCTGCTGCCCGAAGGCACCGGCATGTCCATCTACGACGCCTCGGTCGACTACGCCGAGCGCGGCACGCCGCTCGCCATCCTCGCCGGCAAGGAGTACGGCTCCGGCTCCTCGCGCGACTGGGCCGCCAAGGGCCCGCGCCTGCTCGGCATCCGCTTCGTCATCGCCGAAAGCTACGAGCGCATCCACCGCTCCAACCTCGTCGGCATGGGCATCCTTCCGCTGCAGTTCCAGCCCGGCGAGATCGCCGAGTCGCTCGGCCTCACCGGCGAAGAGATCTTCACGCATCGGCGACGAGCCCGGCGAGCTCAAGGCCATGCTCGACTCCAAATTCGCCGACGGCAAGAACATCACCGTCGTCGCCGAGAACCGGCCGACGGCAAGACCATCGAGTTCCCCGCCACCGTCCGCATCGACACCCCGCAGGAGATCCTCTACTACCAGCACGGCGGCATCCTGCAGTACGTCCTGCGCCAGCTCGCCGGCAAAGCCTGACCGCGGTCGGCCCACTCCGCGGCACGGCGGCACGTCCCCTCGCGCTCAGTGGGAAGGTCAGGTACGGGCCGGTGCATCGGCCGCTCGCGCACCACCGTTCCAGCGCCTCTCCAGGCGCCGACGCATCGCCTTGCCCAACCCACTCACCAGCAGGGGCGGCCCGAAGATCCATCCGATCGGCAGCCCCCGCAAACCCACCAGCCACGCGCACACCACGCCTGAACCCATGGCCGCTGTCAGCACATACAGGCGCACACGCAGCAGCCTGATGTCCGCATGCGCGTAAAGATGTCCAGCCATTCGCGCTCTCTCCAGCTTCGTCGTCAACGACGCGCTAAGCCCGAACTGGTTCGCGAAGTACAGAAGAAACGCCAGCGGCTCCCGCAGGTGATGGCCCCACAGCGATGTCGTAAACGGAATGACGGTCAGGAAAATCAGCGTCACGAACGTAAGAAACACACTCGCGCCGTCTACTGTCTCCACCAGATCGAAGACCCGGTGCTGCAGCGTCCAGAACACCGCGGCCAGAAAGAATGTAATCGCGAAGCTCACCCACTCGTGGCTGTTTCGCAGTAACGCCGCGCCCAACTCTCCCGCGGGAACGTCGGCTGGTGCTTTGATGTCCAGGATCAGCAGCGTCATGGCAATCGCGAACACGCCATCGCTCAACGCCTCCAGCCGATGCTTGCTAAACATGAAACCCATCCTCAACCCAGGCGCCCTGCCGCGCAAGAGAATGACGCAGGGCCCACTGATATACCTGTCAGGCCTTCAACATTCCTTGGAGAGCAACTCTCATCCAGCATCCTGGCTGCTACAACCCCGAAAAGTTGGCGGTACCGACTCAGATCAGTGCGGCAGCACCCAGCACCGCGAAATCCTGTCAAGCCCCCAAGCCTCCTCCAAAGCCGGCAAGCTCCTCATTCTAAAGAAGAAGAAAGTCGCAGAAAGTTGGCCATTTAGATACGCTCCACCCGCTATACTGGTAACAGAAGCTAAATGGAAATAAACAAGCCCCGAGCAATCCGCTCGGGGCCTTCTACGTTTCACGCTAAGTCATTTGTTATCTTATTTTTGCGTATAAACCGTCTGAAATCAAACAGTTACACACACCGCTAAACCGTATCTGCGCCAAATAAACGACTTAAAGATACCCCCCCCCGGGGGGAGGGGTAGAACTACTTGCCCTCTCGTACTGGCGACCATCGTAGCCCACCGCCAAACGTCTGCCGATAGAACTCGCGCTGGATTGGGTAGTTAGGGCTGCCCTGGTAGAAGCCGAAGACTTCATTGTTCAGGTTGAGGGCCGAGGCCACGGCGGTAAAGCCCTTCGGGAGTTTGTACGTGGCCTGGAGATCAAGCTGCAGGTGGGAGTACTGGTACGTGTCGCCATTCGGTCCATACAGGCCCCCGCCGCCGCCGCCTTGGGTGATGGGTCCCCCGTTTTTGTTGTCGTTGTAGCCGTACGAGTAGATGTTCGCCTCGTTGTAAGCCATACCCAGGCGGATGGAAAGGTTCCGCTTGTCGTACGTTGGGCTGAAGTTGAACGTATTGGGAGCCTGGCGAAGCAGCGGGGCATCCGATCCACCCGGCCCACGGTTTGGTCCGGAGATGGTCCCCACAGGCACATTCGGCTGGGTCAGATCAACATAGGGCGGCAGATGCGCGAGCGACTTCGTGTAGCCGTAATTCGTCGAGACACCAAGCCCGCTGAGCAGCCCGGGAAGATACGTGAAGTGCTGCTGGTAGGAGATCTCAAAGCCGTACACGTAAGCGCTGCCCGCGTTGATGGTCTGGTTCAGGAAGTAGGGACCGGCCGTGACCACAGCATCTGCAGAGTGATACGTGCTGGTGGATACGATCGGGTCTGTGAAGTGCTTATAAAAGAAGCCCGTCTGCAGCAGCCCCGAGCGCGGCAGCGAGTTCTCATACAGCAGGTCGAAGTTGTCCGCGTACTCTGCCTTCAGGTTGGGGTTTCCCTGCGAGTAAGTTGAGCGGGCCTTGCCTCCGCTCGGCGCGCTCTGGAAAGGAACAAGGTCGCTGAAGTTCGGTCGCGAGAGTCCCCGGCCGTACACCAGCCGCACTCCCTGTGAAGGCGTAAGCGCGTAACGAAGCGATGCGCTGGGCAGCAGATCGACATAAGACCCGTTGGCGACTACCCGCGTCGCTCCCACGTCGGTAGCGCGGCCGGCCCCGATCGTGCCCCGATTGTTCTCATTGGTCCCCTCGACCCGAAGCCCAAGCACCAGGCGGTACTTGCCGAGATCCGTGGTGTTCATCACGTAGCCTGCAGATACCTTCTCGATCTGATTGAAGGCGTTGCCCACGTTGTCGCCTACGCCGAAGTCCGTCGTGCCGCGAAACGCACGCACCTTGTCGTACTCCACCGCCGGACCGAACTTGTAACTGCCGCCGTAGTAGTTAGGGTCCGAAAGGTCGTTCAAGAAGTTGGTCATGACCGCGGAGGAGTCTTCCGAGTAAATGCCATTCTGCTTTGCGTCAAACGTGGTGGAGTTGAGGTAGTAGTTGCGGGTGTTCTGGTTCACGAACTTGTGTTCGTTGCGGAACCGGCCACCGAACTCGAAGGTGCTGGCGTGCCCGGCGAAGGTATATGGCGTGACGAGCGAGGCTCCGAAGCCCAGATCTACCTCAGGGTTATAAAAGTACTGGACCTGCTGGTACTGGAAGAACATGTGCGAGGGATCGAATATGTTGACCCCGTTCTGCACGTTGAGGTGGGGCAGGAAAGGCTTGGAGACGTCCAGAGAGTAGACCACGTTGTTCAGCGGGTTCGAGCTGGCTTTGCTTCCAGGACCGAAGTGGGCGGTCGAGTAGCCGTCATCGCGCGTCCGGGCGACCGAAGCGTCCAGATCAGCCGCAAGCAGTGAGTGGCCAATCACACTGCGGCCGCCTAGCTGGAGGCCGCCGATGTCCTGAATGGGCCGGCGGCGGAGTGCCTGAAACGAAACGGAGCCGTCCGGGCCGCCCTGGGTGAGCGTAGTGTCATCGGCATACGAATTGATCGCCGGGGTGTAGATCCAGTCGTCACCGAAGTTATCGAAGTGGGAGTACAGACCTTTGAGATACATGCTTGACGTGTCGCTGAACCGATAGTCGGCTGTACCGGCGAAGCCGCGGCGATCCCGGAAGTAGCGATAGTCGCGCAGGTCGTAAGTACCCTGGAGCGCGGGGCCCGGTTCGATGTCATTGATGCCGCGTCCGTTCCAGTCGTAGGATCCGGCCACCGAGAACTCCCAGCTTCTTGCCTTCCAGAAAGCGCTTTCCGACGATTCCATCAAACTGGTAGTTCGGGCGTCCGCCCAGGATCGGGCTATATCCCCCGAGGGCTTCAAGCTTGAACGTGGGACGGTCCGACGCGCTTGCCGTGCGAAGGTCCACCGAGCCGCCGATGCCATCACCTTCCATATTGGCCTGCAGCGTCTTGTTGATCTGTACCGACTCGACCAGGTCAGCGGGGATCAGATCGAGCTTGACCTGCCTGACAGTCTCAGGTGACGCAATCGTGACGCCATCAAGGGTGGTATGCGTCAGGCGGGGCTCGGTACCTCGAATTTGTACGTACTTACCTTCACCCTCATCACGCTCGAGCGAGACGCTGGGCAGCCGGCCAATCGCATCCGCGACGTTGGCGTTTGGAAGGCTGGTGATCACGTCCGCGGGGAGGACGTTGATGATATTGTCCGCGTTGAACGTGCGATTGATGGCTTCGAGCTCCCCTCCCTCGCGGCCTGAGTACACCTGAACCGTTGCACTGTTTGAGGCGACAGACAAGGTCGCCGCGAGCCGCACGGACTGCCCACTGACGACGGTGATCTTCTGCGAGAAGTCCGCAAAGCCCGCGTACGTGATGGCGACGGTGTAGTCTCCGGTAGGTAGGCCGGTCAGTTCAAATTGTCCGCTGGGGCCGGAGAGCACCGTGGCCCCGCCTGGATCGACGCGGACCCTGGCGCCCTGCAACACGCCACCGCGTGTGTCGGAAACCGATCCGGTCAACGCACCACGTCCGCTCTGGCTCAAAGCGGGAGTTGATGCGCACAGAATAGCGACTACGCATGCGCCGAATACTTGCTGCAGGTTCACTAGATGCTCCTTTGGCTCTACATCCGCGCCACGCGCGAATGCTCACAGGGACAAGCCCCGGCCAAACGCAGGCGAGCTACGCAGTCAGGCGAGGGGCAGGTAAATTGCTCAGACCTCCCCACACTACGTCCGCCTCTTGAACACACCGTTGCAGCCACATGAACGCAGCATGACAACTCGCCCCGACGCATGTCATCAACAATTAAGCAACGTCGCAAATACGCCGCACCAATTGTTCGTCAATTCACACGCATCTAAGAACGGCTTAAGCTTCTCCACACGCCGTCGCTCCTCAATTGAAGCCAGCTCGGAGAACATGACATGCCTGCTCAGATCCGCCCGGCAGCACGAAGCACCGCGATCTCCTCATCCGTAAACACACGCGACCGGATCAGGAACCGCACACCTTCAGAGTTATCCAACGAAAACATGCCACCGCGCCCCGGCACCACATCCAGGATCAACTGCGTGTGCTTCCAGTACTCAAACTGCGGCCGACTCATATAGAACGGAGCACCTTCGACGGTCGCCAGCAACACGTCGCTGTCGCCTGTCAGGAACTCACCCATCGGATAGCACATCGGCGACGACCCATCGCAGCATCCACCCGACTGGTGAAACATTACCGGCCCATGCTTCGCCCGCAGCCGCTCAATCAATTCCACCGCAGCAGGCGTTGTAAGAACCTGCTGCGGCAGCGTCGCCTCGTGGAGGACACCAGACACGTTCGCTGCCGCAGCATGGGCATCAGCCGCAGGCCCGTTCAGTACGCCCATGGTTTAGAAGAACCCCAGGGCGTTCGGGCTGTAGCTGACAAGCACGTTCTTAGTTTGCTGGTAATGATCCAGCATCATCTTGTGGTTCTCACGTCCTACTCCCGATTGCTTATACCCGCCAAACGCCGCGTGCGCCGGATACAGGTGGTAGCAGTTAGTCCAAACACGCCCAGCCTGAATACCCCGGCCGAACTTGAACGCGCGATTCATGTCCCGCGTCCAAACGCCCGCGCCCAGGCCGTACAGAGTGTCGTTCGCGATCTGCATGGCATCGTCCTCGTCTTTGAAGGTCGTCACCGAAACCACCGGCCCGAAGATCTCCTCCTGGAAGATGCGCATCTTGTTGTTGCCCTTGAACACCGTCGGCTCGATGTAGAACCCGTCCTTCAGATCGCCGTCCAGCGCCGCGCGCTTCCCGCCCGTCAGCACCTCCGCGCCCTCCTGCCGGCCAATGTCCAGGTACGACAGGATCTTCTCCATCTGCTCGGTCGAGGCCTGCGCCCCGATCATCGTGCTCTTATCCAGCGGATTGCCCTGCTTCACCGCCTTCACGCGCTTCAGAGCCTTCTCCATGAACTTGTCATAGATCGACTCCTGCACCAGCGCCCGCGAAGGACACGTGCACACCTCGCCCTGGTTTAGCGCAAACATCGTGAAGCCCTCAAGCGCCTTGTCGAAGAACGCATCATCCTCGTTCATCACATCGGCGAAGAAGATGTTGGGGCTCTTGCCGCCCAGCTCAAGCGTCACCGGAATGATGTTCTGCGACGCGTACTGCATAATCAGCCGCCCGGTCGTCGTCTCGCCCGTAAACGCTACCTTCTGAATGCGCGGACTCGAAGCCAGCGGCTTGCCCGCCTCCAGCCCAAACCCGTTCACCACGTTCAGCACGCCTGGCGGCAGAATGTCCTCGATCAACTCCATCAGGCAGAGGATCGACATCGGCGTCTGCTCCGCCGGCTTCAGCACCACGCAGTTTCCCGCCGCCAGCGCCGGCGCCAGCTTCCACGTCGCCATCAGCAATGGGAAGTTCCACGGAATGATCAGCCCGATCACGCCCAGCGGCTCGTGATAGTGGTACGCCACCGTGGAGTCGTCGATCTCCGCGATCGAACCCTCCTGCGCCCGTATACAGCCGCTGAAGTAGCGGAAGTGGTCGACCACAAGCGGCAGGTCTGCGGCCATCGTCTCGCGGATCGGCTTGCCGTTGTCCCACGTCTCAATCGTGGCCAGCATCTCGAGGTTGTCTTCGATCCGCTGCGCAATCTTCTCGAGCAACCGCGCGCGCTCCGCCTGCGAGGTCTTGCCCCACGCCGCCTTCGCTGCATGCGCCGCGTCCAGCGCCTTATCGACATCCGCAGCGGTCGACCGCGCAATCTCGCAGATCACCTGCCCCGTCACCGGCGTGACGTTCTCGAAGTACTGCCCCGAGACTGGCGCTACCCAGCGCCCTCCAATGTAGTTGTCATAGCGCTTCTTCAGCCGAACAGGAAAGCCGTAGCTTCCCGGCTGGACGGACGTGACTGGCGTGAGTGTGGCGGACATTGCAGGAGTTCTCCTTCAGGTACGACTTGTGGAGGATCGGACGAACTGGCGACTGCGCGGCCGTCCGATCCTCAGCGCCCGGAATTGTAACCCCGCAGCGCCACGCGTGTCCTACCCGTCGCAATTTGGCCTCGCCGCCGCGCAATCGTTGACGACAAAGCCCCCACGCGCCCTACAGCATCTTCGTCCCCGTCAGCCTCTCGCATTCGCTCCACAGCCGCCCGGCCGCAGCCACATCCGTAGCCTGCTTCGCCACCTCCGCCGGACCCACATCTTCCCCTCGCATCTCGCGCCAGCCCGTGGGTCCGAAGTAGCCCCCTGCCTGGGCCTCGGCAGCCGTTGCCGCAAATAACGTCGGCACTGCTCCTTCCTGCTCGGTATTCAGAAGCGTCCCAATCACCACACCGGCCAACCCACGCAGCTTCCGTTCCAGCGCCGAGAACTCACCGGCCTGGAACAGGTTTGTGTTCGCGACACCAGGGTGCGCCGCCAGGCTCATCACTCGGGTCAGTGGCTCACTCGCCGCCGCAAGCCGCCGCTGAAGCTCAAACGCAAACATCAGATCCGCCAGCTTGGTCTGCGCGTACGCACCCATAGGGTTGTAGGCGCGCTCCGATTGCAGATCATCAAACACCAGCCGCCCCCGCTTGTGCGCGATAGAGGCGATGGTCACAACCCGCGGCCTCTCCGGCTGAATCGCCGCAGCACGCTCCAGCGCCGGCATCAGCAGAGCGGTCAGTGCGAAGTGCCCCAGCACATTCGTGCCGAACTGCAACTCAAAGCCATCCTCCGTCACTGTGCGCGTCTTCGGCGCCATCACCCCCGCGTTGTTGATCAACAGGTCGAGCGGCACACCCCTGGCCAACTCCCTCTCGGCAGCCTGCTTCACCGACTTCAGCGAAGAAAGATCCAGCCGGAGGACCTCTACAGCAGCCCCCGCCACCTCGGCCCGGATACGCGCAGCAGCGGCCTCTCCCTTGGCCAGATCACGGCACGCAAGCACCACGCTGCAGCCTCTGCGCGCCAACTCCAGCCCCGTATAGAACCCGATGCCACTGTTTCCGCCCGTAATCACTGCACGCCGGCCTACCTGGCTCGGCACATCCGCAATCGTCCAACCGCGTCCCGTCACACTCATGGCAATAGGATGACACCCCGACTCGCCGACTCAAAGGAGGTCGCTGACGCGTGGCCCTTCCCATGCCGCCGCTGGCTATCAACGGATTAGGCGACTCACGGAGTTCCTGCACGCTGCGGCAGCGTGCAAGGGCCGTAATCCCGGCGCACCTCTTGAACCCAGAACGCCTTCCCGCCAGGCGCGCCCTTCTCCTTGTGACCAATCACATGCACACGTTCTCCGGCCTTCAGCCCCGCCGTCGCACCCGTGAGCGTGAACGCTGCATGATCCAATTCATTCTCCAGGGTCATCCCATCAGGTCCGGAAGCCACGCAGCCGGTGAGTGATGGGTGGTGTCGTACAAGCAGCACCACGCCCACCCCAATCACTACTCCGACCGCCACGATGCCCACGATCACTGCCACCACATCTCCCTTGCTTGGGCCAATGTTGAATCCCTGTGCCTCGAGAGGCTTGGGAAAGAGGAAAACAGAGACGCATACCAGGAGCCCGGCAACAAAGCTTCGGAACCTATGTAAGGCCATCTAACACCTCGATCAAAGGAGATCGGAATTCGCAATCTTTGGGGGAGAGCGCGAGTATCTCCCGCGCCGTTCGAGCAGTCAAGTCCTCCCGTCCGCCACTGACAGCCCGGCCCAATGCGTCGCCAACCCTCGTACGTGTATCAATACCGTTCGCGCTACAGTATCCCCATGGGTTTATTCCGCAGAAAGCTGAAGCAGGAGCACAAGGTGATGCTTCAGCATGAACGAGCCTCAGGCACGCTTCAGCCCGAATATCACCGCGCAACGCCCGAATGCCCGAACCCCGAACGCTGGAGCATGGTCGACTCCATGACCGCGGAGGTCGAGGTGCTCGAGTTCATCGCCACTCTCGTCACCACCATCAAGCCGCGCCTCGTGGTAGAAACCGGCTCCTTCCTCGGCGTCTCCACCGAATGGATTGCCCGCGGGCTCGAACGCAACGGCCCACTGCCGGACGGGTCACAGGCCAGGGTGATCTCCTGCGAGTACGACCCCGTCGTCTACGAAAAGGCCAAAGTCCGTATCGACTCCTCGCCCCTCAGCCGCTTCATCGAGCTGCGCAACGAGTCCTCCCTCGACATGCACGTCGAAGGCACCATCGACCTCTTCTTCTCCGACTCCGACCTGCCCATCCGCGAGGCCGAGGTGAAGCGCTTCCTCCCGCAGATCAATCCCAACGGCATCATCCTGATGCACGACGCCAGCTCGCACCTCAAGCTCGTCCGCGACGCCGCCCTGCGCATGGAAGCCGAAGACCTCCTGTCCGTCATCCTGCTGCCCACTCCCCGCGGCCTGGCCGTCGCCCAACCCCGCGCAAACCGCGCCTGAGCGCCATGGACTCCACACCTACGCCTTCATGCGAGCCCGTCACCGCGCAAGGAGCACCACGCATGATGAAAGTCCTGGTCATCGGCGGCGGCGGACGCGAGCACGCCATCGTCTCCTCCCTCGCGCGCTCCCCGCGCATCTCCGCCATCGTCTGCGCACCCGGCAACGCCGGCATCGCACAAACCCCCGTCCCGCCCGGCATACCGCCGGTCCGCTGCGAGCCCGTCGACACCGCAGACCTCCCGGCGCTGCTGCGTCTGCGCCTTCGCGAGCAGGCCCGACCTGACCGTAGTCGGCCCCGAACTGCCACTCGCACTCGGCCTCGTCGACGTGCTCCACGAACACGGCCTCCGCGCCTTCGGACCCACCCAGGCAGCCGCGCGGCTGGAGACCAGCAAAGCCTTCGCGAAGTCCTTCATGCAGCGCCACGAGATCCCAACCGCCGCCTACGCCATCTGCAGCTCGCTCGATGAGATCGAGGACGAGCTGCCCCGGTTCGCCTTGCCCGTCGTCGTCAAGGCAGACGGCCTCGCCGCCGGCAAAGGCGTCGTCATCTGCCAAACCGAACTCGAAGCCCTGCGCGACCGCCGACGACATGTTCTCCGGCGCACTCCTCGGCGCGCCCGTCACCGAGATCGTCCTCGAAGAGTTCCTTCACGGCGACGAGCTCTCCTTCTTCGCCCTCTGTGACGGCAGGCACGCCGTCTTCCTCGCCGCCGCGCAGGACCACAAGCGCATCGGCGAAGGCGACACCGGCCCCAACACCGGCGGCATGGGCGCCTACACGTCGGACACGCTCCTCCCCGAGCCCATGCAGCAGTGGCTGCTCGCGAACGTGGCCCAGCGTGTCGTCGACGCGATGGCCCGTGAAGGCACGCCCTTCCGCGGCATCCTCTTCTGCGGCATCATGATGGTGCCGCCTCCCGCGGGAGATCCCGCACGGCGGCATCCGACCCATGGTCCTCGAGTTCAACACCCGCTTCGGCGACCCGGAAACCCAGGCGATCCTTCTCCGCCTGGAGACGGACCTCCTCGACCTCTTTGAAGCGTCCATCGCGGCAACCGCAGATCACCTGGACGATCCGCATGCGCCCAGGCGCCAGCGCTCTGCGTCATCGCGGCCAGCGCGGGCTACCCGGGCGGGTACCCCTCGGGCCTGCCCATCACCGGCCTCGACGAAGTCCCTCCGACAAAGGACCTCGTCGTCTTCCACTCGGGAACCGCGCACAGAGGAGACGAGATTGTAACCGCCGGAGGCCGTGTCCTCGGCGTCACATGCCGCCGCACCGGACCTCGCGGACCGCCGCGGCTCAGGCCTACGCCGCCATGGACAGCATCCACTTCGAAGGCATCCAGTTCCGCCGCGACATTGGTTGGCGTTCCCTCACCAAACCTCATGCCCTATAACCTGCAAGCCGAAAAGGAAGCCCCCATGCCGCAGCCTGCCCTGACCGCTGAAGAGCTCCTCACCTGGGTCGACCGCACTGCCCTCGGCTGGCGTGACCTCGTGCTGGAGCACCCCGAGATCCTGGCCCTTCCGTGCGACATCATGAACGTCCAGACCGCCGGCGGCCTGCTGCAGCACATCGTCGCCGCGCAACTACGCTATGCCGAGCGCCTGGCGGGCATGCCTGTCAGCGATTACTCCCAAATCCCCGCAGACTCGGCCGCGTCCATCTACGCCACGCACCAACGCGCCGCCGCCATCTTCCGCAACCTCTTCGCCGCCGAACTCGACTGGAGCGAGCCGCTCGAATTCAGCACCCGCGCTGGAGAGGCGCGCTCCTCGCACAAGACCATCCTCTTCCACGCCCTGTTGCACGGAATCCGCCACTACGCCCAACTGGCCACGCTCGTGCGCCAGCACGGCATCAAGCCCGCCTGGCCTATGGACTATCTCTTCATGGACGTCGAACGCCTCTGATGGCGCTCCCCTGGCGCAGCGCGTACTGACTAAGAGCTACACAAACCGTCACTTCGGACTTGCATTCTCGGATCACCTGTACCACCCTGTGAGTACCCACAGAACAGACGCAATCCTTTCACTCGCAGTACACAATCGTAACCAGGAGATTCCACCCATGGAACGCCTCGCTCAAAAGCGGCACAGAGTGGTACCCCGCAGACTCGCAGTCGCTGCTGCATCCGTCTTTCTTACCCTTGGTTGCAATCGCATGGCAGACACTAACGCGAACTACCTCAAGGCCCTTAACACGTATTACGACACCCACCCCTCCTGCCTGTTCCG
The DNA here is from genome assembly GCA_963791875.1 of uncultured Acidobacteriaceae bacterium. GTDB lineage: Bacteria > Acidobacteriota > Terriglobia > Terriglobales > Acidobacteriaceae > Edaphobacter. The sequence goes on along the minus strand of CAWBUI010000011.1, from coordinate 67,754 downwards.
CGAATCCGTTCGCTTTCCCGTCGAGCAGGATGCCGGCAATGCGCGAGAGACAGCTGGATTCGAGGCCCTCGTCGACGAGTCTCTGCTTACCCGCGTTCCGGCCCAGAAAGCCGTCATGGTAGTTGCAACAAAACAAGTCACGAATTACGACCTTGCCCCCAAAGGGAGATCCGAATGGGTCGCCGACCCGAAGCAGCCAGGCTACGGCAACCTCTGCTACGGACATCGCCAGGCAGTCGCCATCCAGAGCTCAACCCCGACCACGAGCAGCGCCGGCGCAACCACCACGGTCGTCTATCGCTACACCATGAAGGACGTGCCCGCCTGGGCCACCGCCCAGCCAATTCAGAGCGTATTCCGTGATCTGCAAGGCGACCTCTCGGGCCACCAGGTCGGCCGCGCCAACCTCTCCGACACCCACAAAGGCTGGCAAGTCACCAGTGCCCCGTGGGCCCACATCGCCGACTCAGACATTTACAGATAACCCGACGCCAGGATCGGCGCACATTCGCCTCAGCCGATAACCCGCCGCACAAAGCCCTTAATCCCGACAAGCGTAAGCAACCCCAGAAAGCCCGTCAGCAGCCCCAGGATCAACGCCGGATGCATGTGCGGAAGCCCCGGCGTCACCGCCGCGCGCAATCCTTCGCTCATGTACACGATCGGGTTCACCAGCACGCCGATCTGCAGCCAGCGGATTGACTTGCAGCGCAGCCCACGGGTAATACACGCACCCAAGAAACGTGATCGGGATCACCACCACGCCGAAGATCAATCCGATCTGCTGCGGTTTCACGCTCGTCCCGATCGTCAACCCAAGCGCGCCCGCCGTCAGGCTCGCCAGCACAACTACCGTAATCAGAAACACCCAGCTCTCGATCGCCACCGCCGGCCTGTGTACCGGGATGAAGTACGCCAGCGGAAACACCACCGCAGCCGCAATCACACTCTGAACCGCCGAAAAACAGATCTTCTCCAGCGCCACCGCCGCGACCGGCAAAGGACACATCACACGATCGTCGATCTCCCGCGTAACCCCGAACTCCTGTGCCAACGGCAGCGCCACCGCGGCTATCCCCGAGAACATGATCGCCACCGCCATCAGCCCCGGCAACAACACGGTCGAGAACGCATTCCCTCGCCATCCCCGCCGTAGGGTTCATCGACGCGCCTCCGCTGATGTGCGGAATCACATACGTAAACACAAACAGGAACAGCAGCGGGTTCATACACACGCGAACCACAAACGGCCGGATCTCCCGCCGCAGCACATGCAGGTCGCGCACAAACAGCCCCGCGAACGCTCGCGCGTACTGCATCCCGCGGGAGCCCGACCGTTGACTGTCGCCCCGCTGCGCCGCCGCCTCTGGCCGGGGCTCCACTTCCGCCAAACCGCCGCTGCCTGTCATTCGCGCAAGTCCCTTCCCGTAAGCCGGATAAACACCGTCTCCAGGCTCGTCTCTGTGATCGAAAGGTCGCGCAATCCATATGGATCACTCGCGCGCACAATCTCCGCCAGCAGGCCATCTGCGGCGTTCGCAAACAGCCGTACGCCGGTCGCAGTCGTCTCCGCCCCCGCGATGCCCCTCAACGTCTTCAGCTGCTCGGCGAGCTCGCCACCCCGCGCCGGGTCTGCCATTTCAAGCGAATACACCTTCTGCGCTCCGATCGAACTCTTCAGCGTCGCAGGCGTGTCTTCCACCAGAATCCTCCCGTGGTCGATAATCGCGACGCGATCGCACAACTCGTCGGCCTCTTCCATGTAGTGCGTGGTCAGCACAACGGTGATGCCCTCCTCGCGCAGTTTGCGCACGGCCTCCCACATCGCGATTCGGCTCTGCGGATCCAAACCCGCACTCGGCTCATCCAGGAAGAGTACGTTGGGCCGGTGCGCGATCGCGCGCGCAATCTGCACTCGCTGCGCCAGCCCCCCCGAAAGCTGTGACGGGTACGCCCCGCCGCGCTCGGTCAGGTGAAACTGCTCAAGAAGCTGCTCCGTTCTTTGTCTCGCATCAGGGCGGGAGAAGCCAAAGTACAGGCAATGAAAGTAGATGTTCTCCCACACCGTGCACGATCGATCGAGTGTGTTGTACTGCGGCACGATCCCCATGTGCCGCCGCGCCACCGCCGGCGACTTCACGACATTCACACCCGCAATCATCACGGTGCCCGCGGTAGGAAGTACACGGGTCGTGCAGATGGAGATAGTCGTGGTCTTGCCGGCCCCGTTTGGACCGAGTAGACCGTACAACTCGCCTTCACGGACTCCAAGCTCGATACCGTCTACTGCCACAACCCGCTGCTTGCCTTCGTAGACCTTGCGAAGGCCGGCCAACTGTACGATAACTCCCACATCTCTCCCGGTTTCCTGTCGAACCCGTCCCTGCAGAACAATTATAGGCAGCCCCACCGCCGTCCCAACGAAATAAGCGCAAACAGCCGCCGCACCGCGGCTCCCTCACGCAAAGAATCCAGGACACCACCGCGCGGTCTGAACTTGAAAGGAAGGCGTCACGAGCCCCGTCTCCACTTATCTTGCGCCGAGTTCCAGCCTCCGGGCGTAAAATCGGGCCATGTCAAGAGGATGGGAGAGCAAATCCGTGGAAGAACAGCAAGCCGAGGCCGCCGGTATCACTGCTCCGGATCCCAGCCCAGCCGCTCAACGCGCGGTCGAGGCGGATAAAACGCGCAAACTCCAGGATCTGCAACTGCAGCGCGAACGTATTCTATCCGAGCGTACCTCGAGTCCGCACCGCCGCTCCGCGCTCAGCAACGCCCTGGCCGACATCGAAGAACGGCTTGCCGAGCTCGGCTGGACCATCCACCTCTAGCGTCTCACTCAGTCGTGACGGTGAAACGTATATGAGTTTGCCTGGTCGATCGTCGTCATCACGATCGTGTGTATGTTCACCCGCGCTGGTCGCGTCGTCGCCCAGACGATCGCGTCCGCTACGTCTTCCGGCTCAAGCGGCGTGATCCGCTCGTATACCTTCCTCGCACGCTGCTCATCGCCGCCAAACCGAACCATGCTGAAGTCCGTCTCCACCATGCCCGGATCCACGGACGTCACGCGCACGGGACTCCCCATCAAGTCAATCTTTAAGCCTTCACTCAAAGCTCTCTCTGCAGCTTTCGTCGCGCAATAAACCGCCCCGTTTGCGTACGTCATGTACCCGGCAGTCGATCCCAGGTTGATCACATGCCCGGCGCCGCGCTCCAGCATCCCGGGAACAATCGCCCGCGTGCAGTACAGCAGCCCCTTCATATTGGTGTCGATCATCGCGTCCCAGTCTTCCGGATCGTCTTCGTACACCTTGGAAAAGCCGCGGCTGAGACCTGCGTTGTTCACCAGTACAGCGATCTCGCTCCACTCCTGCGGCAGCCGCCCTAACGACTCATCAACCTGGTCGCGCTCGCGGACATCCAACTGAAACAGCAGCACACCCGCCGCCCCGGCCCTCATCAGCGGCGTCTCCAGCTCCATCAGCAGATCCAGCCGCCGCGCACAGAGCAGCAGACGCGCTCCCTCCTCAGCAAACGCGAACGCAGTCGCACGCCCAATCCCGGAGCTCGCTCCCGTAATCATCACCACTTTGCCGGCAACAGTTCTCATACTTCCTTATACCTCCAGCGCCCGTCTGGCATTCCCGCGATCACGCAAAAAGAGGGTCGCAGTGAGCGACCCTCTCTCAGCAAACTGGCTGCCGTGTTACTGCGGGGTTCCTGCCGCCTCAGTCGAAACCCCGATCGCGTCGCCGGAGACCACCATATTCACCCGCCGGTTCTGCGCTCGTCCCTGCGCCGTTCCGTTATCCGCCACGGGATTGTTCTTGCCGAATCCCTGCGAGGAGATGTTATTCGACGATACCCCCTGCGAAACCAGGAAGTCCTTCACCGTACTCGCCCGGTTCTCCGAAAGCTTCTGATTGTAGTCGTCGCTGCCCACCGAATCCGTAAAGCCCTCGACCTGGACCTTCAGCCCCGGATACGCCTGCAGGATGCCGGCCACCTTGGCCAGCGCAATCTTGGTATCGGGCTTCAGAGTGAACTTACCCGTGTCGAACAGGACGTCTGACATGTTCACGATCAAGCCCCGGGCGGTCTCGCTCGTCGCCAGCACGCTGTTCAACTGCGACCGCAGCTTCTCCCGCACAGCGTTCGCGTCTTCTGCGCTCTTGTTTGCCTGCGCCGCGGTGGCACGGGCCTCAGCGGCCTGGGCCTCCGCCTGCGCGCGAGCCGCGTCTGCCTGTGCCTTCGCCGCCTGGGCACGCTCAGCCTCAAGCTGGGCCTGCTGCGCCTGAAGTGCGGACTGCTGGGCCTGCATCTGCGACTGCTGGGCCTCCGCCTGCGCCTTGTTCTTGGCCGCAATCTCCGCCTGCTGACGCTCCTCGGACTGCTTCCTCAGCGAGGACACACGCGCGTCTTCCGCACGCTGCACCGCCTCGCGGGCATTGGTGATCTCCATCTTCACGTCGCGGTGCTTGTTCGAATCCATTGCCGCGGCATTGTCGAGATCCTGCTTCGCCTCGCGCATGATATCGGGCGAGTACTTGTCAGCACCCGCCGCCTGCGCGATGCGCATCGCGTTGTAAGCCTCAAACAGTTCGAGCGGCGAGCGTTCGTTCCGCGTAATCGGGTTAGCCACGCTGTGGGCGCCCGCGGTCTCCGCATACGTGCCTCGCGGCAGCAGGCTGTAGTGGGCGTTTACCTTCTCCAACACGCCGCTCGTCTGATCCTGCCGGATCACATTCTGCAGCACCACCACGTCGCTCGGCTGAGTGACCGAGAAGTATGGCTCCGCCGTCACGATCATCCCGAACGACTGCAGCGCGGTGGTCACCGTGATGTTGTTCTTATTACCCGCCGGGAGCACCTCGCCAAGGTTCTGTGCCCGGCCATCCGACGAGATCGCCCAAAGCACATACGTCAGATACTCAGGCCCGAAGCCGTTCGCCGGCGTCAGCCCCTGGAACCGCGCGCTGATCGTGATTCCGCCGCGCTCGCTGGTCACCTTGGCCTCTCCCTTGCCACCCGGAAGCAAAGGAGTTCCTTCAAATCCAATCGTTGTGGCGCCGCTCCGATGCAGGTAGTTCACCGCATCCAGGTCACGCTGCACAACCTTTACCCGGTAGATATAGATCCCATTCTGCTCGGAGATCTGCCCCGCCTGCGGACCGGAGGTCGGGTTCGGCTCCTGGGCGCCCAGCGACCCCGCGCCGGCCGCAAGCCCCGCAACCAGCACAGCCGCACACACGCGCCGTGACCCCATCAACGCCCTGCCGCCGCCTCGTAATTCTTCCTGGATAAGTCCAGCGCAATCCGATTTCGTTCCAGCCGTCATCCACGTTCTCCCTTGCGCTTACTCTGCCTTGACAGGCCAGGGCGCACCGGCCGCAGACCTTTCGCAGTGACAGAGACCAGCGGCACTAGAAGAAAGGATGCTCAGGAAAATACAAAGGGTGTACGCGTTCACCGCACGAAGGTCACGCGCCCCATCGTCGCTACGGGCCGAACTCTTTCAGTGAGAACAAGATACGAGACCCGAAGGCCACCTGTACCGGGCAGGTGGCCAAGGCGTCATCGCGGACCTTAGTTCGCCTGGTGCTGCGGGGCATTCCGGTGTACGAAGTGGTACGGGGGCCAGGGACCGGACAGCTGCATGCGGCACTCCTTCAACTCCAAAGTAGCCGAGGAGTACTTGTTCTGGTACCGCTCAATCGTCTTGTTATCAATCAGATGTGCGATGTCCAGCAGCATCTTCCCCGAGTCCATCCGCTTGCAGGTAATCTCTTCCGCAATAGGAAGGAACATCCGATGCATCTGAACCGACAAAGCACGCGCCTTCGATTGACGTTCACGCTGCCGCGATCGCCTGCTCCCGCAGACTCGACAGGTAATGCTGACCAACCGTCATGTCGACCGTAGTCTGGCCGGGGCACGTGTCGTCCACCAGGACCTTCAGGTGCATCTCGGCCTTGCCCCGCAGACGTTCCACGTTTGCCATGAAATGGCGGTGGTTCGATCGCACGGAGCGACGCAGCGCGTCGTCATCGGCAAACGTGGTCCCAAAACGGAAGGGAAGCACAGTTGAATGCTTGAAGCAGTCGGCGATGACCCTCGCGTGATCTCGGGCAGCGCCCTGGTCCATTCGGGCCGCATCCTCCGGAAGGTGCTCGGAAACAACAATTGCCAAATCACTTGCTGGGAAAAGGAAGGTTTGATTACCAAAGAGTCCTGTCACACCGGTCAAGAGGCATCGGCCGGCGGTGGCGGCTCAGTTCAGGAAATGCGTTTCGTTCTGCAATACAGTACGCGTACCATGCCATTTCGTTCACTCCAAAGCGCACTCGGGTTCAAGCCCCTCCTCTGTGGAAGGGTGTCTCTCAACAATCCATTGGTTCCGGGCACCATGGCGGCAAATCCAGCAAGTGTCCGGTAAACGACCGAAAGAAAGGGATCAGATCCTGGCACGCACTCGGAAATTTACCGGTGCTGCACCGAACCGAAACGGATAGTATGCCCACCAGATGACAATTGGCAAGAAATAAATCAGCGGGCCACCGGGCCATGTCTTCCGTAACAAATGCAAGCAATTCATCTACATCGGGCCATAGCATCATGCGGGGCACGAAAAAATTACTGCCCCTTCGGCTCAGCATCTACGTTCCCCGCACCCGCCAGTAACGTCTGCCACTCGACAGGCCATCGCGCGGCCGGAACTGAGTCGGCGTCCGCCGTGTAAACCCACTATGCATCACTGGTGCCCAGCCGCCGTACCTCTGCCAGGAGGCAGTCCGCCGGCCCCAGCCTCTTCATCCCGCCGCAGAGATGGGGTATCGTACGCGTATGCTACGGAACTTCGCCCTGTGCCCCGCACTCCCGCGCTCCGTATCCGCGTGGGCGGCTCTGCTTGTCGCCCCGTTCACCGTTCTGCCGGCCCTCTTACCCATGTGCGGCGCAGGATAAGAACGCGAAGCCAGTGCCGGACGTCCTCGTCTTCACCAACGGCGACCAGCTCTCCGGTATGCTCGAGCGCGGCGTCGGCAACTCCATCACCTTCAAGAGCGACATGGCGGGCGAGATCACCGTCACCCTGGACAAGGTCAAGGAACTCCGCTCCGCCGGCATCCTTCGCCGTCCTCCGCAAAGACGTCCCCGTCAGCCGCAGCTGCGGTCACGCCGGGCACGCTCATCTACGGCGACGGCAAGCTTACCGTCGCCGCGCCCACCGCCGAGCCCGAGACCGTCCCCGTCGCCCAGATCGGCTACATCATCGACCAGCCCACCTATGACATGGAACTCGAACGCAAGCCCGGTGCGCTGCTACGGCTGGCACGGCAACGTCAACGGCGGCGCCACCATCGTCCGCTCCACCAGACAACGGCAACACCTACACCGCCGGCATCACCCTCAGCCGCGCCATCCCCGCCGTGCCATATCTCCCCGCGCGCAACCGCACCACCTTCAACCTGCAGGAGACCTACGGCAAACTCACTCAGCCCGTCATCCCCCAGACCAATCCGCCCACCCCGCCCTCCATCGCCCTCACCAGCATCTTCCACACGCGACGCCGAGCGCGACGAGTACTTCTCGCCGCGCTTCTACGCGCTCGCGCAGACCAGTCCTTCGACCACAACTACGCCCAGGGCCTGAACCTGCAGCAGGTCTACGGCGGCGGCATCGGCTGGACGCCACTCAAGACCCCAATCGCAACAGTTCGATGTCAAAGCCGACATCCACTACGAAAAGCAGCAGTTCCAGACACCAAGCGGCGACCTCGACCTCATCGGCTCCACCCTGTCCGAGACCTACCGCCGCAACCTGCCCCGTAAGCTCGTCCTCACCGAAGTCAGCCAACGCGCTTCCCGCCTGGAACAACACCCGCGCCTACTCGGCAAACGCATCCGTCGCACTCGCCCTGCCGCTGCTCAAGCGGCTCTCGCTCACCGTCACGTTCAACCGACAACTTCCTCAACGACCCCTCGCCCGGATACAAAAAGAACAGCTTCCAGTTCGTGACCGGAGCCTCCTACACCTTGCGCTGAATAAGGGTGCTCGCCCGCACCCAGGCTCCTGCCGGCCAGCGCTACAGGTTCAGCTTCTTGAACCGGCTTTCCGGCAGGTGCCTGATAATGAACATGATCGGCCCCCACTGGAACGGCACGTACAGCGTATCCACCTTCTTATCGATGGCCTTCGCAATCGTCGCCGCGACCTTGTTCACGTCGGCGAACTTCTCTGAACCCTTCATCCCCGAGGTCATAGCGGTCTTCACCGGGCCGGGCTTGATCGTCATTACCGTTACGCCTTCGCGATCCACCCGGTTGCGCAGCCCCGCCAGAAACGCCGACAGCCCAGCCTTGGACGAGCCGTACAGGTAATTCGACTTGCGCCCGCGATCACCCGCAACTGACGAAAGCACCGCCAGCACGCCCCCCGCCGCTGCACACAGTAGTTCGCCAGCCAGGTAAGCAGGGACACAGGCGCGACAAAGTTGGTATGCAAGATCTGCGCCGCATGATTGAAATCCTGCTCACCCCGGCCCTGCTCGCCCAGAATGCCATGCGCCATAAACGCAATGTCCATACCCGTCAGCGAGTTGACCGCGTGGGACAGAAGCTCCGCATGCCGTGTCGTATCGTCCAGATCGGCAATCGCGGTGCCGATGTAGGACGCCCCCCGGTCTGCAGATCCGCAGCCACGGCGGCCAGCTTCTCGGGATTCCTCGCGACCAGAAAGAGCTGGGCCCCTTCAGCCGCCCAGATGCGGCAGGTCGCCTCAGCAATCCCCGACGTGGCGCCAAGGACGAGGATCTTCTTGCCAATCTTTGCGTTTGGGCTGAGAGCAGATGCGCTCGCCTGCGGTGTGGCCATCGTACTCATACAGTGACACGCTCCCAGAAGCTCGAAGTGATGTGAGGATCGCGGAAGCGGGCCAGTTGCTCCCATTGCGGATAAAACGTCTGAAACTGCGACGGAGTCATCGCCGCATCCTTCGCCGGATACAGCCGGCCCCCAAACTCCCGAGTCATATCGGCGAGACGCTCGAAGAGCGGAAAACTCACTCCAGGCTTGATCGGAAAGTCCAGCGCCAACGTAATACCCGGCTGCGGAAAGCTCATCAACCCGGGAGACGGCACATCCCCAAACGCCTTAAGTACCGCCAGAAAACTCGCCAGCCCGGACTTCGCAACCTCGTGCAGGATCGCAATCGTTCCTTCGCGCGCATACTCCCACGGAATGGCGTACTGGAACTGCAGCAGCCCGTTCCTGCCGTACAGCCGATTCCAGTGCAGCACCTTGTCCAGCGGGTAGAAGAACGGCTCGTAATCCTGCAGCGCCTGCACGCGCGGCTTCATCTGCTTATGGAAAAAGACGGTGTTGAACGCTCCCACAGATAGATGATTCAACGCAAATGCCGGCGCGTCGAACGGAAACACCAGCTTCGGCTCAGGCGAAGGCTTCAGCTCTGCCGGAATCCGCGAGTGGTCGCCCAGCATGAAGATGCCACGCGCGAAGTTCTTGCCCGTGGACGTGCAATCCACCCAGCTCACCGTGTACTCCACGTCCTGGCTCTTCTGCGTCAGGTCCAGGAACTCGTCCACGCCGTGGAACTGGATCCCTTCGTAATCGATCAGCCGGGACACAATCGGCCGCATCCGAATCTGGGCCCAGGTAATCAGCCCCGTCAGTCCAAGACCGCCAATCGTCGCCGAGTACCAGTCCGCATTCTCCGTCCGCGAGCAGATGCGCCGGCTCCCATCCGACCGGACGAGCTCAAACGCCGGCACGTGAGAGCCAAAGGTCCCCGCAACATGGTGGTTCTTGCCGTGAATGTCATTTGCAATCGCGCCGCCCAGCGTGACGTATTTCGTGCCGGGCGTCACCGGCAGGAAGAACCCGCGAGGCACCGCGAAATCCAGGATCTGCGCCAGCGTGATGCCCGCCTCGGCCGTCAGAATTCCCGTCTCGGGATCGAACGCGATCAGCCGGTTCAGCCCGGTCGTCTGCAGCAGCGTTCCGTCTTTAAGCAGACAGACGTCGCCGTAGCTGCGCCCCATCCCCACCGGAAGCGCGGAGTCATGGATCTCCGCCAGCACAGCCGGAAAGTCCTCCCGCCAGGCGAGCGGAACCACCTTCGCGCCATAGCTTGGATATCGCCCCCAGGACTCGAAAGCAGGTCGTCTCCCGCCCGAAGCGGAGCTCTGAGGAGAAGACGTCACGTCCGCTTCAGGTTCTAGGGTAGAGACTGCCATGTGGGTAGAATAAACCGTTCGTGCAGCCTGTTGGGAGTCTGGTTTGTAATGCCTTCGACTTCGCTCGAGGCGTTCAAAACGCCACAGAATAAAAACGGGCACAGACGAATCCGTGCCCGTTCGAACATGTGCGCTGCAGCTTAAGCCGCGGTCTTCTCGCGCTTCGCCTTCGCTTCACCGAGAGCCGACTTGGCCGACACCGTCAACGCGGTAAAACCAGCGGCATCGTTTGCGGCGATCTCGGCCAGGATCTTGCGGTCGAGCGCATTGCCGGCCAGCTTCAACCCGTTGATAAAGGTCGAGTAGCTCATACCATTCTGGCGGCACCCGGCATTGATGCGGGCGATCCAAAGGGAGCGGTACTGCCGCTTCTTCTGCTTACGCCCGATATAGGCAAACATCAGGCCGCGTTCGACGGCCTCTTGTGCTGCCTGGTAAAGCTTGGACTTTGTGAGAAAGTAGCCACTCGCACGCTTCAGAATCTTCTTGCGGCGGTCGCTGCGTTTGGTACTCCGTTTAACACGGGGCATCGGTGTTCTCCTTTTGCGTGTGTCAGTTCAGTGGCTGGAGGAAAGGGGTCCTCTTCACACACTATGCAGATTCAAATCTCAGTGGGCGTCTCACCCAGGGGCCACGAACGCATCGCCAGGCCCTGTGCTGCTTCAGCAGCGGCTCGATTTGAACAACTCAGGGGTACAAACCCCGCCTGAAACTCAGGCGTAGGGAAGCATCCGGGCAATCTTCGGGGTATCCGCCGCGGAGATCAGGGCCGAACCGCCGAGGTGGCGCTTCGTCTTGGTTGCCTTCGAGGTAAGGATGTGGCGCATCTTCGACTGACCGCGCTTGAACTTGCCGGACGCGGTCTTCGTGAAGCGCTTCGCAGCGCCCGAATGGGTCTTCAACTTTGGCATGGTATTCCTACAGAAGAACTTGGCTATACTGCTTCGTCAAGTATATCTGGAAACCGGGCAAGCCGGTAAGTTTTCCCTCTGGCACCTAAGGGCGAGGCCCAAAACGGACCGCCGCCGCATCCGCCTTCCCTACCTGGCCGAGCCGCCGAACCTCAGCCCCATCCTCCGCAAACGCCTCGTCCGTCCAGTCCCACCCGGAGTGCTCCAGCAGTAAAACGTGCTCTCCCGGCTTCCCACGCAACGCCTCATACGACATCACCGGAAGCCCCGCGAAGTGCTGCAGATGCGCCGCCGTCAACGCCATCGTGTTGTGCCGGTTCCAGCGCAGCTCTTCCGGCTCGGAATAAACCAGCACGATTCGCCGCCGCAGATCAGCGTTCGGCTCGTAGTAGCTGGCAAGCTCAAACAACCCCATATCCTGGATGTACAACGTGTGATCCGTCCCGGCATCTAGCGCCACCTCCACCTCCGCCGGCAGAACAAACGAAGCCAGCATCTCCGCAGATGCTCTCCGTTCCGCCCGGACCCTCGCGGCTCCGCTCCCCACAAGGCCGAGCCCAAGTACGACCAGCACCGCATAGAACACCCGGTCCCGTCGGAGGTATGGCGAAATCGCGAGCGCAGTCATCGCGCTCAGCGACACCAGCGCTCCAAGCACGTACCGCACCTCGATCGAGTGCGTCACAAATCGCGCCAGAAGATAGCCCCAGAATGGAAGCCCAGCCAACGCCAGGAGCGCCACCCACTCCGCCCGCCGGACGCGCAGCTCACCCGACGACCAAACCCGCCAGCAGCCCCACACCAACACCGCCGCAAAGACGGTCAGCAACACCATAACCACGTGCTGTGCGCTCATCGGCATCTTCGTGTAATCAATAAAGATCGACCGGTACGCCCGGGTAATGTCGTGCAAACCAACCGTGCCCGCGTTGTAATAGTGCTTTTTGAACTCCGCCGCGCCCGCCACAAACGGCTTCGTGCCCAGAATCCCGGCCATCCCGAGGCCAATTGCGCCGGCCACACCGCGGTCAAAACGCCTGCGCTCCACCGTTCTCCAGGCCTCCGCCGCACACAGCGGCACAAGCAGCAGCACACCGAAGTAGTGCGCGTTCAGAGCAGCCGCAATCGCCAAACCCAGCCCAACCAGAGCCCAGCCACGCCCACGCCAGAGGGCCCCATCTCCCGCCCGTCGCGTCGCCACCTGATAGCACCACAGCGCAAGCGCATACAGCCCTAGCAGAAGACCATAGGGCCGCCCCTCAGCCGAGTAGAAAAGAGACTCCGTCAGCGCAGGAAGCACCGCCGAAACCGCTCCCGCCCGATCGCCCGCCATATTCCGCACAAAGAAGAACAGGCACACCTGCATCAGCAGGAATCCGAGGAACGACGGGAATCGCAGCGCGAAGGGTCCCACGCCGAATACCTGCATTCCGGCATGGGACAGCGCGTGATACAGCAGCGGATCGAGCGAGATCGGCCAGTGCTTCTGAACGTTCACCAGCTCGGCGAAGGTGGGCACGCGGTCGGTCTGGAAGGCGTACATCTCATCCTGCGAGAGCAGCTTGGCATGCGACCACGCGAGCGATAGGGCAGCGGTCAGCACGACAAACACGACGGCCATCCAGCGGGCAAGTGTGCAACGGCCGACCGGGGAAGACTGCAGCGGGGCGAGCGCAGGCTGGCTTGCGCTGCTCATCCGCGTGCAGCCGCGGCGGCGTGTAAGTGAAGCTGCGAGATGGGTGCCGGAGCGGTTGGAGCGCGACACCGGCTGCACAACCGGAATCGTCGGAATGAAAATATTTTCCAGCCACGGCAGCCGCACAAACAGCAGCCCCACCATGGCCATCACCGTCGCCGTAAACCACAACATCAGGCTCGGCTCGCGGTACAGCTTCTCCGGATTCTGCACCGCCGAGCCCTGCTTGAACGACAGCTTGAAGTAGATCGCCATCACCAGCGCGACCAGCGGGAAGCCCAGCAGCAAGCTCAATGCGGTACCGGATCACAAACGCCCCAAAGAACAGCATCGCCGTCGACGCATAAAACACCACGCTCACCAGCAGCGACTCCGGCGTGTAGCGCTTGAAGCTCGCGCGGTACGATCCCGCCACGCCGCGATCGCCAATCTCGCGCAGTTCGCTGAACCGCTTCAGCGCCATAAAGTAGCAGCCAATCATCCAGTAGCACATCAGCAGGCTCAGCGGCGGCACCATGAACGCCGCCACCGCGTACCAGCCCAGCAGCATCCGCAGCGGATTGTTCACGCTCTCCGTCAGCACGTCCAGGTACGGCACATCCTTTGTCCGCAGCGGCCGGATGTTGTACGCGCACCCCATCAGCCAAAGCACAAGCGCGGTAATCGCAAATGGCTTTCGAGATGCGCAGCCCCAGCCCCACCCCAGCCAGCATCATCGCAATCCACTGCACATACGCCAGCGGGATATTGACCAGCCCCCGCGCCGCCGGGCGGTTGCGCTTCGTCGGGTGCAGGCGGTCAAACGGCGCGTCCAGCACCTCGTTGATCACATAATTGCTGCACGCCACCAGCGTGATCGCCACAAACGCAAGCAGGAGCGTCGGCAGCAGCCGCCACGTGCGCAGCGCCGGATCCACGCTCAGCGGCACCACAATCCCCGGCAACACAAACAGGTTCTTGATCGAGTGATCCAGACGCGCGATCGCCAGATGGGCCTTCAGCCGCTCTCGAAAGCTCACCCGCGCCTGCACCGTCTCCATCATCGCTCCCTTACTCCCCGCTGAACCGCGCCAAGCCTTGCCCCGATATCAGAACCCTGTACCGCCAACCTCTTCAGTATATCGACCCCCACCGCACGCTTCTGTAAACAGCGCCACCGCTATCCCTGCACTCCTGGCCGCCACGTCTCGCCCTCCAGTCGCAACTCCACCCCCTCCACCGCGCGAAGCCCCGCAAACTCTCCCCGATGCCGCGCCATCTCCATGCAACAGATAAGCGCGTCGAACGCGTCCTCACTCTCCTGCGCCCGCGTGAGCACAGGCCGCGCAATCCCCGCATAGTGCGCATCCGCCTTCCGCCGCGCCAGCAGATACGCCCGTCTCGCCTCCGCATTGCTCTTCGCGACAGGCCCGGTCAGCAGCCGCGTGTACATCTCCACGAGCAGCGGCCGCGGACTCTCCCCCGCCAGCGCAGCGTCTCCAAACGGCCACACCCGGAACCCCGCCTCCCGCAGCCGAAGCAGCATAGGCATCGCCCGCAGGCTGCCTGTGCCCACCGAGCCCGACCCCCCAATCTGAAACGGCGACTTGGCCGTGATCCCCCGCATCTTCTCCGCCCGCTCCGCGTCCCCGCCCTCCAGACGCACTTCGATCTTGTTCTCCCAGTCCGTCTGCCGCATCATGCGGCGCAGGCTCTCGCCCGAGAACTCCGCCGGCCGCTTCCCCGTGCGCGCCGGCCCCGTAACGCCCCAGAAGCGACCATCCGCACACTCGCGGTGCAGCCACGCCTCCCCCTTGCCGTCCACCACCGCCCGCCAAAATTCCTCTACCGTCGCGCAGCCATGCTCCATCAGGAACCACGCCGGATAGCTGAAGCAGCAATCAACCCCCACGACCATCCGGGGCGTCTCGCGCGCCAGTTCGATCAGCCACTCCGTAAGCTCCGCGCGTGTCCGCCCTCCTTCGAGCGTCACCCCGCCCCCGAACACACCGACCCCGCCCCGCCTGCCCCGCACGGCAGACCCCGCCGTCCAGACGCCAGCCCAGATCTTCCTCCGCTGCCCCGCCGCACTCTTGTCCCCCGAGTAGTCCACCGCCACCACGCGATCGACACTCGCCTCTACTCCATCCCCAAGCTCGGAACCATTCGCTCGCAACCGCCGTACCTCTCTTCAATGATTCTCGCGCCCGCACCCGCATGCGCAAAATCAACCACCCGGAGGGACGCTCATGATCAAGCTTCTGCTCTTCTGCCTTCTGCTCCTCGTGTGCTGGCCTCTGGCCCTGGCCGCGCTTGTCCTCTACCCCCTCTTTTGGCTCATCACGCTTCCCTTTCGGATCGCAGGTCTCGCCGTCACCGGTGCCTTCGCACTCGTCGCCGCGATCTTCCTCCTCCCCGTTCGCCTGCTCCGTACCATCTAGCACCTCCTCGCCTGCTCGCGGTTGTACGCCCGATGGCACACCAGTTGTACATGCCGCCATCCAGTCTGCCGCTAGCATTCGAGAAGGCCATGTATACCCATCCCAGATCCCTCCTCTTCGTCCTCGCAGCCGCACTCGTATCTCCCGCAGCAGCCCTCGCGTACGGCGTCAGCGGCTCAGGCGGAACCTACTCTGGATCTGGAACCATCACCGCCACCGACCAGGGCAACGGCCGGTACCTCATCACGGACATCTCAGGCGACGGCATCCAAAGCCTCTTCCCCCAGAACGGATTCAACGGCAACGACAACCTGCTCTTCCCCACCGCCGCTCAATATATAGACGGCGCGGGTTTTTCCTTCCTCATCGCCGGCGGCGGAGACACCGATTCCGTAAACATCTTCTCCGACGGCACAAACTACAACGCCTACCTCATCGACGAGGGAGGCAATCAACAGAGCCTCCAGGTCACCTTCAACCTCACCCCTGACGCTGCAACCCCCGCGTCCACACAGGGATCCTCGCTGGGCCTGGTCTCCCGCAGATCCAGTGCCCAGACCCCTGCCCAATTCAGCTTCAGCTTCTCGCCCAACGACGCACCACCCGCCGCACCACCCACCCCCGAACCCTCGTCCCTGCTCCTCCTCGGCACTGGCGCTGCAGCCGTCGCGGGAGCAGTACGCCGCCGGCGCAACCCCTAGCCTCCGCCGCAACCCAGCGGCCGGACCCAGCCGTTACTCCGCCTCGAACTCCTCAACCTCAACGCCCCACTGCCGCAGCACCTTGAACACCGTTCCCGAAGAGAAGCCCGCCCGCAGGAGCCTGCCCATCGCGCGGGCGGACTCTTTCTCCCCCTCCGGCTTCTTGATCCGCTTGCGCGCGCAGAACTCCCGCGCCAAAGCCACCTCGTCCACCCCGTCGTACGCCTCGCCCAGAGCCGAACCCGCCAGTTCCTGCGGCACGCCCTTCACCGCCAGATCCTGCGCCACCCGCCGCCGCCCAAGCTTCTGCCCCTCCTTGCGCAGCCGCGTATAGTCCGTCGCAAACTGCGCATCCGAGAGATAATTCAGCTCCACGAGCCGCCGCACAACCGCGTCCATGGTCCGCATTCCCGGAGTCGCCCGGCTCCGCCCGCTGCGCCATCAACCGGCGCAGTTCACGCTCCGTACGCATCCGCCGCGCCAGCGCCTTACTCGCATAGTCGAAGAGCCCGGCCTCATCCAGGGGAGGCCGCACCCGGGGAGCCTTCCTGGCCTCCCGGCTTCCGCTCCCGTCATCGTTGTCCTTCCGCCGCTTCACCCGCTCGCCTCAATTCGCAGGAGGCGCGGGAGCCGCCGGAGGCGCAGCCGGCTCCGCGGGAGCATGGTTCCCCGGCACCATCCGGAGCCTCGGCATCGCGGGCATCTTGGGCATAGCGGGCGGTACCGGCAGGTCTGAAAGCCGCGGCACTACCGGCGGCAGAAGGGGCAGCGGCGAAACCTCACCTTTATTCAGGGAGATATCCCCGTGCGTCGTCGTAATCCGCACCGCTGGCCCTCCCGCTCCAACCGTGCCGTTCAGCGCCTTATGGGACTCGCTTCCCGACGAGTTCAGCCCGAAGTCGCTCGAGATGTCCCCATCCACGGTGCTCGCCTCCACCGAAAACCCGGCATGCGTCGGCAGAATCGCCTTCACTGATCCATTCTTGTTCAGCAGCGTGATCGCGCCTATCGCCGGCGTCACCGTCAGGTCGATCGACCCGTTCTTGTTCGTCACCGACACGTCGCCCGCCACCCGATCCAGGTTAATGTTCCGGTTGCTCGTCGTCAGCACCAGCGGCCCAAGCACCTGATCCGCGTGCAACTCCATATGCGGGCTGATCTCAATCTCGCCATCCAAACGTTGCATCTGCAGATCCGTACGGCTCGTGCGGAAGTGCACCGTCCCCGCAATCCGCTGCAGGTGCGTCGTGCCAAAGTACTCGCCCTCGATCGACACCGGCCCCGCCACATCCGTCAGGGTCACGTCCTGCGCATGTCCCTGGACCATCAGTCCGCTACCCAGGCTGTGCGCCGCAATCGATGACCCGCTGTTGTTCAGGTGCGCGGTCGCCGGTCCGCTCACCGCCGAAAGCTCAATGTCCCCATGGTTCGCAGTCGCGGTCACCGCCGCCTTCACCGACGCAACATGGATATCGCCGTGGTTCGACGTCACGGTAATCGGCGTCGTCCCCGGCATCGTTACCACCAGGTCTGCCCGTGCCCCCTCCACCGTCGGGAACGACAGCATCAGCGTCGAACCGGACGTGTTGGTGCTGGGGCTCAACCGCTGAGCCTTCGCCTCTGCGTCCGAATCCGAGCGCGAGTACACCTGCTTGTGCACCGCGATATGGATGTGCCCGTCATCGCTTGTACCGCTCAAGGTCACGTCCCCGCGTGGGTTCATCACCTCTACTGCCGTGCCCGCCGGAAGCGCCAGATCCAGCGTCTGGTCGCTCTCATGCTTGTCGCCCAGGAACTGGTCGATATCGTCCGGATTCAGGTGCCACCCGCGATACCAGCCGTTATCCTGCAGGTGCATCCGCGCCTGGTTGGCGCCGAAGCCCGCAATCGCCACCAGGAACAGCAGCGTAAACACGCCTCCGCCCAAAGTCCGCCGATACTGCGGCTGCGTAGCATCGCTTTGCCGGTACTGATCCCATCCCCACTCCGCCAGCAGAATCACGCCCGCCACCAGGAACAGCGAAGGCCACCAGCGCGCATACCAGTCCCAGAGATGCTGTGGCGCCATCCGCCCTATCTGGATGAGCAGAAACACCACACCCATCGCAATCAGCAGGAGGGGCCCCAGGATCGAAGTACGTCGCATGCTGCGCATCCGGTACCGCGCCGCCTGCGCCTGCGCCCGATACATATCCCGCTGTGCGCGCGCTTGGTCCCGCATGTACCGCCGCTGCGCCCGCGGATCAAACCCCTGTGGAGGTGGTCCGTAGCCCGAGGGAGGTGCCCCGTAGCCCGGAGGAGGTGGAGGATAGTTCGCCATGACTAACGTCCCTCCTCAAAACCCGGGCGGTCAGCCGCAGGCGCAATTGCCGTGGAAGTCTCGACCGGAGGCTGCGGCGTTACCCCCGGGGCAACCGGAACTCCAGCGTACGGAGGGTATCCAGCCGACGGGTACGCCGGCACCAGCGAGTGCCGAACAAAGAGCAGCAGACCGCCCACGATCAGAAAGATCGGCCAGCTCTGGTGCCAGTAAAGAATCCCGAACACATCCAGCAGCCACACAAATCCCGTCACCACCATCCACACCGAACCCCGCGCCGCCCGGGCCAGCCGCCACGTATAGTCCGGCGTCCCATCGTTCTCCAGGCCCAGGCCGGTCGACGTCATCCTCCGAACAAACACCCACACCCCGAACGCGATCAGAATCAGCGGTCCCAGAAACCGTGCGCGCATCCAGAAGATCCCGCTGTTGCCGAACAGAAACAGCACCCCCAGCCCAATCAGCCAGATCGCCGCCACCGGAATACGCCGCGGCATAGGCTGAGTCGGATCCGGCACCGGAGCCCCAGCCCCACCTGGAGGGACCCCATAGGCCGCCCCCCATCCCTCTTGCGGCGCACCCCAGTTCGTCACCGGAGGCGCATACGCCTGGCTCCACGGCGGAGTGTAGGTCCCGGAAGCAGACCCCGAGACCGGTGGCACCTCCGCCCCCGGCACAGTCGTTCCCGTGTAACCCGCAGCAGTCGGCGTGTAGCCCGCCGCCGGCGCCGTGTAACCCGCAGCCGCACCCGGAGCACCCGCCGCAGGTCCACCATACGGCCCCGCTCCAGGCATACCAGACGTCCAGTTCCTCCCAAAGCCAAGCCGCTCGCCGACATCGTTCAACCCGAACGGATTCGGCAGCGGTGTCCCGTCCAGACGCGCCCGGGCCGTGTGGTACGCCTCAAATGCCATGTAAAAAACCCAGCCGGCAACAAACAACCCGAAGACGCCCGACTGGTCAGCGAGCGACACCAGCACGGCAAAGACCACCAGGTGCACGATCCCCTTCGCATACTGGCCGTTGTACATCGCGCCCACCCCGGGGATCAGCCCAAGCAGCGCCGCCACTCCCGGGCTCGAGGCACAGCCGGCGGCGTATACAGACGGCCCCGCCGTCGTCGCCGCGCCCGCCGCGCGCAGGGTGTAGCAGGGCTCGCAGAAAATGGAGTTGCCTATCGTCCGCACGCATTCCGTGCAGAGCGGCTTGCCGCAGTTCTGGCAAAACGCAGAACGTTCACGATCGGGATGGTTTGCGCAGTTCATGCCAGGGCCCCTCTTTCACGTACGCCGTGACACCATCAAGGGAGAATCGCGGCCGAACCGCCATCAACCGCACCGGTCCTCCCATAAGGCTCCGCGCCGGCTGCTGCCCGGCCCCGGGCTCTTTCGCGGAGCCTCCTGCTGCGGCTTCTGCTGCTGCCCGTCAGGCCCACTCTGCGGCTTGCTCGTTCCCGGCGAGCCCGCGGGAGCCGTGCTGGCCGGAGCGGTCGCGCCGCCGTCCGGCATCGGAATCGCTCTGCAGATCGTGGACCCGGGACTCCAGCTCATACACCACCCGCAGCCCCTCGTAGTACTGCACCACCCGCGCATTGGCGGAGTAAAAGTCACGCTTGATGCTGGAAGGCTTCAGATCGCCCGCCCGCAGCTCACTGACATGCACCCCTGTCAGGTTCAGCGTCAGCGCGATCGAAAAGAACGCCATCGCCGCCGTCATCGCCAGCCGCGGCTGCAGCATCGCATGCCCGAAGTAGTTGCTCCGCACGGCCGCCGCAAACCGCGTCCGGAACGGAATCACAGTCCCGCGAGGCGTCATCACGGGCGCAAACACCACGGCCGGCCCGCTCAGTTCCCCACCACTGCTATTCTCCGCAGCGCCCGAAGCGCGCCCTCCCGTCGCCTGTACTCCCGCCGTCTGCTCCCCGCTCGTCTGCGCAAGAATCCGCTCCAGCAGCTCCGCCGGAGGCTCCGGCCGCGGGTCGCGCAGCATCTCCAGCCACGCGGTCCCCGCGCTTCGCCTCCGCCAGCATCGTCGAACACGGCTCGCAGAGCGCCAGGTGGGCCTCAAAGATCGCCTGGTCCGCCGCGCTCAGCGTCCCATCCAGCGCGTCCGCCAGCATCCCCTCGCACTGCGCACAGTGTCCGCTGTCGCGGGAGTCGCCGCCGCCCGGAGAGATCCGGTCCCCAAACTGGGGGCCCTTCGGGTTCCCGAATTGTGCGTTGTCTGCCACCTAAACCACCTGCCCTTCTATACGTTTCAAAAGCCTCGCCAGTTCCCCGCGCCCGCGGCTGATCCGGCTCTTCACGGTGCCTTCTGGGATGCGGAAAACCTGCGCAATGTCCTTGTAATCCATATCTTCCAGGTCGCGCAGCACCACCGCCTCGCGCAACTCGGGAGAAAGCTGCGCCAGCGCATGCTGGATCTTCACCTTCAGCTCCAGCCCCGCCGCATGCGCCTCCTGCGAGGGCCGCGTATCCGCCAGCCGGTCCGCCATCGACGGCCCATCCTCGTCATCCGTCAGACTCGCGTCCAGCGAGTCCGAAGCCCGGTCCAGCCGCGTCCGCCGAAAGTGATCCACCAGCAGATTCCGCGCCAGCGTCGTAATCCACGTCTGAAAGCTGCCCTTCTGCCCGTCAAAGCTCGCCAGGTTCCGGTAAAGCTTCAGGAACACATCCTGCGTCAGGTCTTCCGCGTCCGTCGCTGAGCCCGTAAACCGATAGCAGATCGCATAAATCCGCCGGTGCTGGCTCAGCACAAGCTGCTGCCACGCCTGCTGGTCCCCTGCCATGCAACGGCGGACCAGCAGAACCTGCGCATCCTGTTCGGCCTGTTGATCGGGCGTGCGTACCAAAGGTGCCTCGTGCCGTACCGTCGGGGGAGCTGGAGTGGACGTAGGCAGAAGTGTATCGCGCATCGGCTGGAACGCAGTCCGAATCCCCACACCCGCACCACCGGGCGCACGCGAAGGAGAAAAGAAGCCCGGAGACGAGATCGGGATGGAAAGAGCAGCCATAGAACCCAATACGCCGCCCACATCGCTTTGGTTCCGCGCGTGCCTTCACCGCTGCCGCCCGCCCGCCTAATCCTCCGTCGGGGTCTTCTCCATGTGATCCACCACGAGCTGCTCCACCGGCGCCCGGCGCGCCTCCAGCTTCAAGCCCAGGGCCTCCACCGCCGCCTGGAGCGTCGCACCCCCGCTGCCCGGATCCGAAGCTTCCCCAACTCCTGCACCCCCCGGCGGTGGCGGTCCCCCCATCCCCTGCGCCCGTGCCGCCGCGATCAGGTCCGCCAGCGAAAGATCCACAGCCACCTGGTAATGCCCCGGCAGACCCGTCATATTTACTACCGGCGCGGCACCTCCCGCCGCCCCGGCAGGACCCGTCTGGGACATCTGCGTAAGCATCTCCGCAAACCCGTCCATCGTCAGGTTCTCGCCCTTCATGTGCAACATCTGGCTTTGGGCGTCTACCGTTTGGGTGAATGTCCCCTTCTCGCCCATATTGATCACCGTCCCGCCGGCCGTACGCGTCAAAACCGCCGGCCCGTTCCCCATGTTGATCTTCATCTCACCTGGCTTGAGCGCTGCATCCTCGTCGAGCGGCGCAGCCGGCAGCGTCGCCTCCTTCAGCTTCGCCCCGCCCTTGGAGACCACCAGCGCCCTCACCGGCCGCTCCTCCTTCGACCGGTGCGCCACCAGCTTGAACCGCTCCTCGAGCAGCGTCTGGAGCATCGCCGGCGCCTGCTCGTTGGGAGCCCCATCCGGCATCTTCGCCGTAATCACAAAGTGCTCCGTGTTCAGCCACTCCGGCCCCGAGATCTGGTACGGCTTCAGCCCATACGCCACCCCAAGCAACTGCCGGAGCGACATATAGTCGTACTCCGCCCGGCCATGGCCCACCTGCGCGCCGATCCTGGGCATGCGCCCCGCCTGGAACTCCACCCGGAGCGTATCCATCTGCGCCGCCTTCACCGACGCCACCTCAAACCCCGGCTTCGTGGCACCCGCGACCGCAGGCTTCGCCACCGCCGGAACAGCAGCCCCGACCGCCTGCCCCCTGCACGCCCCCGCGCACACCACAAACCCCGCAACCAGACCAACGGCAACCCGGCTCCTCATCCCATCCCCGCCTCTCGAGCCGGCGCATGCGCCCGCCAACCAAGCCCTATTTCGCCGTCCCAATCACCCCACAAGCAATCCGGTTCCCGGCATTCCCCGTGGGATCCGTCTTCATGTCGTCAGCCTTCTCATGCACCATAATCGCGTGCCCCAGCACAGAGTTGGGCGCGTCCGCCGCCAGCGTCAAGTAGTTCACCTTCACCGTCAGCTCGCCCCGGTGATCCTCCCCGACAGAGATGTTCTTCGGCAGATCCCCATTGTGGTGCCCCATGGGATTCTCCATCCCATGCTGCTTCGCATCCGGATTGAAGTGCCCGCCGGCCGTCTTGAAGTCCGGCGCCTCGCACACCCCCGTCTGGTGAATGTGCACCGCATGTTCCCCGAACGGGACATCCTTCAGCTTCACCGTAATCGTCAGTTCGTCGCCCTTCTTGTTCTCCTTGAACACCGCCGTGCCCACGTCCGCCCCGCTCGAGCTCTTCAGATTCACCGTCGCAGAGGCCGGCGACCCGGCAGCAGCCCGCGCAGTAGGCAGCAGCGCCCAGAACGCCCCCGATACAGAAAGCAATCCCATCCCCACAGCAAACATCCGTCTCCGCATATGCGCTCTCCTCCCCCAGACTGCACCGCAAGAATAGCGCAATGCAGCGTGCCAGGCGCAAACCCCGATTCGATAGCATCTGTTCCAAGGAGAACACCACCGACCAGTCGACGGAGAAGCGCACCGCCGAGTCCATGGAACGGGTTTCAGCGGAGCCCAGACTCACCCGATGAACCCTACCGTGGTCGTCGACCCAACCTGGGCCTCTAACCGGATACAGCAGCAGCAGCCACAGCTCTAAACTGCCGTGCTCTGCTCCTCCAAAGCCACCGAAATCTCCTCCCACTCCGCCAGCAGCGCCGTCCTCCGCTCCCGCAACCCGTCAAGCTCCGCCGCAATCCGCTGCGACTCCGCCGCCGAACTGTAGTTCCCCAGCCCTGCCTCCGCCGCCGAAATCCGCCCCTCCACCGCCGGCAACTCCACCTCCACCGCCGCCAGCCGATCCTCAAGCTGCTTCAGCTTGATCGGATTCAGCCGCTTCACGGGGGCCACCGCAACAGCAGCCGGTTTCACCTCAACCACCGGCGCAGCCGCCGCCACCGCCGGCGCCGCCTTCAGCCCCGAACTCAAAGCCACCGAAGTCTTCTCCGGCCCTCCACCCTTGCGCCACAGATAATCCTCGTAGTTCCCCGGATAGATATGCACCCGCCGGTCCTCCACCTCGAACACCCGCGTCGCCAGCCCATCGATAAAGTAGCGGTCGTGCGACACAAACAGCACCGTCCCGCGTAAAGCTCGCGAATCGCCTCCAGCAGCACATCCTTCGCCCGCAGATCCAGGTGGTTCGTCGGCTCATCCAGCAGCAGCATGTTCGCCGGGCGACACCAGCATCTTCGCCATCGCATACCGGTTGCGCTCCCCGCCGCGACAGCACGCCCAGCTTCTTGAACACGTCGTCGCCCGAGAACATGAAGCACCCCAGCAGCGACCGCAGCGTCACCACATCCACCTTCGGGTTCGATCCCGTAATGTCGTCCAGCATCTTCGCGTTGCCGGATCCAGCACCTTGTACTGGTCCTGCGCAAAGTAATCCGCCAGCACGTTGTGCCCCAGCCTGATCTCGCCGCGACGTCGGCTCCTCCAGCCCGCTCAGCATCCGGATCAGCGTCGATTTGCCCGCGCCGTTCGCCCCCACCAGCGCAATCCGGTCGCCGCGCTCGATCGTGAAGCTCACATCCTCCAGCACCCGCTTCGTCCCGCCATCAGGCATCGGATAGTTCTTCGTCAGGTGCGACACCTCGATCACCGTGCGCCCGCTCGCCGGCGGCTGCGGAAACGTGAAGTGGATCGTCGCCTCTTCCTCCGGCACCTCGATCCGCTCGATCTTCTCCAGCTCCTTGATCCGCGACTGCACCTGCTTGGCCTTCGTCGCCTGCGCGCGGAAGCGGTTGATGAACGCCTCCAGCGCCTCAATCCGGTCGCGCTGGTTCTTGTACGCGCTCATCAGCTGCGTGCGCCGCTCTTCCTTCTGCATCACGTACTTCTCATAGTTCCCGTGGTACACATGCATCCGCTTGTTCCAGACCTCCACCGTCTTGTTCACCGTCACGTCCAGAAAGTAGCGGTCATGCGAGATCAGGATGAACGCATTCGGATAGTCATGCAGATAGTCCTCCAGCCAGTTGCGCGCTCTCCAGGTCCAGGTGGTTCGTCGGCTCATCCAGCAGCAGCAGCGAAGGCTTCTGCAGCAGCAGCTTGGCCAGCGCAATCCGCATCTGCCAGCCGCCGGAGAACTCCTCCGTCTTGCCGCTCCCAGTCCTCCTTCGCAGAACCCCAGCCCGCCCAGCACCGCGCCCACCTGCGCGTCCAGCGTGTAGATGTCGTGCACATGCAGCATGGTCCGCAATATCCGAGTAGCGGTCCGCCGCCGCCGCATACTCCTTCGACTTCGGGTCCGCAGTCGACAGCGTATGCGTCAGCTCCTCGGCCTCCGTCTCCATGCGCATGCAGCTCGTCGAACACGCGACAGGCACTCCTCAAACACCGTCTTGCCGCGCAGCGCCAGCCCATCCTGCGGCAGGTACCCCAGCGTCATGCCCTTGCACGCGCGTCAGCTGCCCGTAGTCCAGCGTCTCCATCCCCGCCAGCACCTTCAGCAGCGTCGATTTGCCCGTGCCATTGCCGCCGACCAGCCCGGTCCGCTCATCCGGCGTGATCAGCCAGTTCACATCTTCAAATAGCAGTTTTTGGCCGAATCGCTTGCCGGCGCCGGAGAGTTGAAGCATCTCCTCTATCTTCTCATCCACCACTACCCTAGCGCCCGCCCCGCCGGACCCCTCCAACCCCACTGCCACCCCCACTGCCACCCCACTGCCACCCCAACTGCCACCCCAACTGCCACCCCAACTGCCACCCCAAAGATATTGTCATCCTGAGCGCAGCGAAGGACCCGCTTCTCCAATGCCCGCCCGTCCACACTCCCGGTAGTCCATCCTTTGCAGCCCCACCGCAAAGGGGAACCCCTGCGCTCAAGCCATCCACACGCTAGTCGTTGAGCCCTTTGCCAGCTAGGATCCCCGGCACAAATTTAGCGACTCTGGAAGCGCGTGTAGCAGCTTGTTTGGCAGCGGCAATCTGGTAAATGTAGACCTTCTGCCGCCCGGGTGTAAGACCCGCGAAAGCCTTCTTCAGCGCCGGCTCCGCATCGAGCCTTGACTGCAGCTCTTCAGGCACGGCAAGCTCCGAAACCTGTTTCAACTCAACCCTTGCTCCGGAGTTCTCCACTTCAATGGCCTGGTCGATGAAAGCCTTGATAGTGGAACTCTGGCCTGTGATGTCGCTCAGGGAGCGGAAGCGAAGCTGGCGAGGCGCCTGCATATGTTCCCCAACTCGGGAAAGCAGCTTGCCCGGGTCCTGCAGAAGAGCGCCTTTGAAAAAGAGCAGGGCCACGTAATCGTTGAAGCGCTGGATAAGAACAATATTCTTGCTCCCGAGCGTAAAGCACGGCTTGCCCCACTTGATCGTCTCGACAAGGCCGCAACTCCGGGCGATCTCCTGCAACGCCGCGGTTTCCTGCGGGTACTGGTGCCGTGGGTGTTCCATCGGCGAATGGCGCGATCGCCGAGCGGTGTCGTTTGCCACTGGTGTTCGCATCGTCATCTGGTTACGTAACCTCCTGTGACTTCGCGCAGAAAGGATCGGGCATCGCTGCGACAATCGGCGGACTCACCCTGTTTTGAGGAAGCAGGAGACAGGCGCAGGCACACCACGCGTCTCCACAACAGATACGAACCCGTCCCGAGCAACAGTGTGATGGTTGAGGGCGCGAACGCCGCAGGCCGGTCATGGATGGAAGCATGTGCGACCACAGCCGATACGAGGTTGAACGCAAAACCGGCGTAGGCCCACTCCTTCACTCGCACCGGTATACCTGGAAGCAGCAGCGCTGCCACGCCCAGTATCTTCGCCAGCGAAAGCTCCACACGGAAGGACGCCGCCGGAAAGCCGAGTCGCGCAAATGCATGCGGCGCATCCGGTGTGAACCATTCCCAGTACGCAGTAAAGATCATCTCCATGCAAAACAGCGCGGTCACGATCCAGAACGCTGTCCCTGCTGCCTTCGACTTGGTCATTGAACTTCCTCCTCTTCGAGAAGACGTTCCAGATTGCCAAGGAACCTCCGCCAGCCATGCTGTGCGCCTTGGTAAGCAGCTTCCTGATCTGCATGGAAGCCGGCATGCTCCATGCGAAGGTGAGTGCCGCCCTCGGCCGGGGTAAGTGTGAACTCCACTGTGCTCTCGAGACCGAAAGCACGCCACGTGTACTTGAGGCGTCGCAGTGGGTCGAGTAAGAGGACTTTGCACTCGATCACACCGTCCCACCCTCCGACCGGCTCATTCCTGAACTGGAACTCCCGGCCGATCTCAGGAGCGAAGTCATTCTTCAACAGCCACTGCGTCAGCAGGGCAGGTTGGGTGAGCGCCCGCCACAGCTTGTCAGGCGCGTGCGCAAAGGTCTTTTCGACCACCACGCTACGGGTTCGTTCTTCCGGTCGGTTCATGGCTCCATCCTTTCCAACAACCGCTCCAGATCATCGAAGCGTTCCTTCCAGAAAGCGCCATACTCACGGAGCCACTGGACCACAGGCTCCAGCGCGTCTGGCTGCGCCCTGTAGTGCGTCTCCCGCCCACTCCGCCGATGACGCACCAGCTTCGCCCGTTTCAGTACCGAGAGGTGCTTCGATACGGCAGGTTGCGAGACGCCCGCGAAGCTCGTGAGTGCATGTACTGTTTGTTCGCCGTTGTTCGACAACTCGGCAAAGATCGCCCGACGCGTCGGATCCGCCAGGGCTCGAAACACCGGATTGGCACGGTCCGCTTTCACGACCAAAGCATAACCAGATGGTTATGCTTTGGTCAAGAAGTTTTCAATGAAACCTTGGCATAGGCCGACAAGTCCGTGTCTCGGAACGAATCATCCGGATGCCCCCAAAGAATTCCCGGACAGCCACCAGAACAGCTCTGTCTCCCACACCAAGAATCCTGTTGACACCCACCCCCGCCTGCGCCAAAGTCATTCACAACCAAGCCACAACCAATGGCAGGAGACATCCATGTTCGACTCCATCCACCACCTCCACCACCTCAACCCCTGGCCTATTCTCGTCGCCGCCCTCATCGTCTGGTTCCTCGGCGCAGCCTGGTACTCGCCCGCCCTCTTCGCCAAACCCTGGATGGCCGCCCTCAACATCGTCCCCAAAGGCCAGACCACCGGCCTCGCCGCCGGCATGATCTCCTCCCTCATCGGAGACCTGCTCATGGCCTTCGTTCTTCTTCACATCATCCTCTGGTCCGGCGCTACCACCTGGGCCGAAGGCGCCTTCATCGGCTTCCTCGCCTGGCTCGGCTTCTTCGCCGCCACCCAGGTGCCGCAGGCCGTGTACGAAGGCCGCCCGCGCAGCCTCTTCTTCATCAACGGCGGCTACTGGCTCATCAGCCTGCTCGCCATGGGCGCTCTCCTCGCAACCTGGCGCTAACCCCTCGCTCCCGAACCCCACCGACCCACCCCAATGAAACCCACGGTAACTCTCCACGTAGTCGCCAGCCTGGACGGCTTCATAGCCCGCAACGACAACACCGTCTCATGGATGGACACTCCCGCCGACATCTACGAAAACGGCCTCACCGAACCCACCGCCCAAGCCATCCCCATCGACTGCTACCTCCTCGGCTCCCACACCTACGAACACGCCCTCCAACTCGGCTGGCCGTACGGCGACACCCCCGTCGTGGTCACCACAACCCGCCAACTCCCCTCCACCCGCAACACGGTCGAGTTCTACTCCGGCGACCTGACCCACCTCGTCCACCACCGCCTTGCCCAGCGCTTCACCAACATCTGGCTTGTAGGCGGAGCCATCCTCGCCCAAAGCTTTCTCAAACTCGACCTCGTCGACGAGATCCGCCTCATCATCGCCCCCGTCACGCTGGGCGCCGGCCTACCCCTCTTCGGAAACTCCGGCGACGAGCAAAGATGGCGCCTGAAGCACGTCGCCGCCTATAAGAACAACTTCGTAGACCTCACCTACATCCGCCCCTCCATCCCCGTTTGACCCCGAACACCGCACCGCACACCCCTTCTTCACTCCTGATGACGCCATCCTCTCCGAAGGCCGAGAACGCCGGAAAAATCGCATACGCCTGCCGCGTTTTCCGCCGATGATAGAAGAACTCCCAACCACGAACCTGAAAGGAACACACATGTCGAAAGTACGAGTCGCCGGATTTGGCGTCTCCTTGGACGGCTTCGGCGCCGGGCCCGAACAAAGCCTCACCGATCCTCTCGGCAAACGAGGGCACGAGGTCTTTCAGTGGCTCTTTCCGACCCGCACCTTCCGCTCCATGATCGGAAAAGAGGGCGGCACCATCGGCGACATCGACGATGTCTTTGCCTCCCGCGCCATGGAAAACTTCGGCGCCTTCATCCTCGGCCGCAACATGTTCGGCCCCGTGCGTGGCCCCTGGCCCGACGAGTCATGGAAGGGCTGGTGGGGCGACAATCCGCCCTATCACGCTCCCACCTTCATCCTCACTCACTACGAACGTGAGCCCATCGTCATGGAAGGCGGAACAACCTTCTACTTCGTCACCGGCGGCATCGAGGAAGCCCTGGATCGCGCCCGCGCAGCCGCAGGAACAAAAGACATCAAGATCGGAGGCGGCGTATCCACCGTACGGCAGTACCTCGAGGCCGGACTCATCGACTCCCTCCACCTCGCCTCCGCCCCCGTTCTCCTCGGTGCCGGCGAAGCACTCTTCCATGGACTGGACCTGCGCAGCCTCGGCTATTCCGTCACGGACCGCAAGACCTCAGACCACGCCACGCACCTCACCTTGGACAAGGGCTGAGACCCTGGCGGCCCCAGGTCCGAAAGTTCCTCGTGCACAGGAAAGGAGCAGACCAGCTAGACTTTCCCCATCCGCTGCACGCGGCCCCATCGGCCTTGCAGGACCAGATCGGCCTTGCACCAGGAGAAGAAAACAAGTGGAGTTTCGTTTGCCCCCGACTAAATCTTTGCCCGCAACCCGCAGCCCTTTCAATCCAACGCTGCAAGCGTCGCTACTCCTCCTGATGTTTTACTGCGTACCACCGCTGCTCCACGCGCAGACGACTGCGGCGTCCGGCCCTGCACCCTCCCAGCCGCAACCGTCCGCACCGGTGGCGCCTGACTGGGCGCTCCCATCGTCACCGACCCACAAGCAGATTCCCCCGCCAGAGGGATTTCATCGGCCTACCGTCACCTTCAACACGCCAATCGGTATCTTTACGGGCCAGTCCGACATCGGCGGTCCTTTGGTGCCTGCCACGGCCAGCTATGACGCAGGTGCGAAGCAGTACACCATCCATTCCGCGGGGTACAACATCTGGTACCAGCGCGACGAATTTCGTTACCTCTGGACAAAGATGTCCGGCGACGTGTCCCTCTCAGCCGACGTGACGCTGCCGAACCCGGATGGCCTGCCGGACCACTTTGCAGCGCTCGTCATCCGCGAAAGCCTGGACGATGACTCGAGAGGAATCTGGGCCGGTGTGCACAGTACCGGCAACGTCCATTTAGCGCAGCGCGCCACGACAGGCGCTATGACGCACAACCCCGTGGCAATCCGCCTGAGTGGCGACCTCACGAAGGTGCAGCCGAAACGCATTGGCCTCGAAAAGCGAGGCGACCTGGTCGCGCTTTTCATCAGTGTAGCGGGCGAACCCATGCACCAGTTCGGCCCACCCGTAACCATGCACTTCGACGGACCCTTCTATGTGGGTATCGGCTTCGCGTCCCACCAGCCAACCACGTTGGACACCGCTGTGTTCACAAACGTCGATCTAAAAAATGCGGCGGATAAGCTGGACTAGTCACCAGAAATCGAAACCCACCTGAGATCACACCATCGTGTTCGATGCCCGGCACTCGGCCGGCGCCTACTCAGTTCCGTCGCCTACCATCTCCTGCAAAGTGCCTGATTTGGACTGCCCGGGTTCAACCTGGCACTCATAAAACAGGATTTCAAGCAGGTCATCGAGCGTTAGTCCTGACAAACGCACTAAGCGTCATGTGAGACAAGAAGTCGGCATCTCGTACAGCCAAACCTCGCCAGGGGGGCAACGGCACGGGCAAGCGTACGACAACGGCGTTTATCAGGATCAAGGCAACGGTCTTTGATCTCGGCGTGCTTGGCCGCAGAAAGGGCAACCCAGCCAGTCGTCTTGCCTGGAATCGGATTTGGAGTGCACCATCAAAGCATGTCAAAGTACCTCATCTCCTTCCCAAGCGAAGCCATGGTGCTCACAGATGAAGAATTGCCTGTCGTTTCTTCCGCAGCCCATGCAGTGATCGAGGAAGCCAAAGCAGCGGGTGTCTACGTATTCGGCGGTGGCATAGCGGAGCGGGTCGATCCGGTGCTGGTCTCGCAGGATGGATCAGTCTCCACTGAAATTTATCCAGGCAGCTATCTCAAAGGTGGGTTTACCGTGTTGGAGTTACCGACGCGCAAGGATGCCGTCGAATGGGCAAGGAAGATTGCGGTCTCGTGCCGTTGTGCGCAGGAACTTCGCGAGTTCATGTACGACCCGGCGAGCTAGAACTCCGAAGACGACGCAGTGCACGAAAGGAACTCGTCTCCTCTACGGGGATTGCATGAGGTCCTCACGGATATATCCCTACAAGTCGGCTTGTCGTACACCTGGCGCGCCACAACTATCGATCGTGCGGACTGTTGACCAAACGGGACTCGCCAGACCGGATGCGCACGTCGCCTACCCTGCTTGCCTCACCTGATATCCCCCCCCCCGGGGGCAAGCCCCACCCCGTCTGCTACTGTCAATCACGCGTAGGAGTCAAACCGGCCCAGACATCCAGCTACACCCAACCCTCCGCTCGCAGGGGATCGACTCCCCCCAGCAGATGACCCTCTCTGCCGCAGAACCCGACACCCCGCCACGCCACATGACCAGCTTCCCGGCGGTTCCGGCAGACAGCCAACTTTCCGACATGACCGTTTCTCGTCCAAGTGGGAAATGAGATAACTGACGACAAGCCGACATGTCGTTACTTATCCTGCACCATACAGACGATCGGCGAACTCTAGCGCCTTCTGTTTGCATCTCAGAGGAGTTAGGTGTGGGCCTAACCACGGCTCATTACGATTCTTGTCGCGGCTTCCACACTCTGATCGTTGCGGGCGTCGTTGGTTGCGCCATCCCGGTCTAACCACACTCTGCCGGACAACAATGGACGTCCTCCGCTCTGAGACGAGTGTGGAGCAAGGGCAACCTCGCCGAGGCAGATGAGTCATATGCCCCTGATTTTATCTGCCACTCGTCGGGGGAACCCAGTGGAAAGGAATACAGGGCATCAAGAGTGAGGTAGCAGGTCATCGAGCCGCGTTCCCCGACTGGAAGGAGAGGGTAGACGACGTTTTCGCCGAGGGCGACCGCGTTGTTTTTCGGTTTACTTCGAGCGGAACACAGCGAGGCCCTTTCGCGGGCATGGCTCCCAACGGCAAGACGGTGACCATCCACGAAGCCGCCATCTACAAGGTCGTCGATGGAAAGATCGTGGAGCAGTGGGGGTTCCCGGATAGTCAGAGTCCGATCAACAATTGATCGCACCTGCCGCGGGTAAGTAGTGCCGGCATAATTCTGACGAAGAGCTTTCTTTGATAAACGATCTCTGACGAGAGGCCGACTTATCAGGGCGATCGCTCTTTTATTTGAATGGACGAGAGGCCGGGTATTTTGAGATCGGGAATAGCGGTCACCCATCGCCAATGGAGCGTGGCAAGAAAAGCATTCATCTCGTGAACGACCTGGGTTTCGTTGCTGAGATACACATAGTGGTCCGCATTTGGGATGAGCACGATGCGGGCGGTCGGTACGCCCGTCGCGGAAACTCTGCCCAGCGCGGTGCAGCGCGCTTTATCGTCTGCGATCAGAGCGGTTTTGCGGTCGCCATCCGGTACGCGGTCCCAGTTGTGCGGACAGGCGCAGATTGCATGTGGGGACGGGAATGTTTGTGTACTTCAGGTTGCCGAAGTTGGAGCGCGGCGTTGATCGGCGACGTGGCAGCACTGGAGGTAATTTGGACCTCCGCATTGCTCTGATGAAGAACGGTTTCGAACCTTGTGATGGCGGTTTCAGCACCACTAACTTCTTTTCACATCGACACCACCGGCTTCGATCTCGTCGATACGCCTTTTTATCTCGTTCATCTCGATCTCAAGCGACGGGTGCGCAGGGTCATCGAAGGCGAAGGTCGGTTGCGGCGTCGAGATAAATGAGCCCGGAAATTCTTTCCGGAAAGCGGCTGCCGATGGAGCTAAGTTCCTGGCCCGCCAGGGATGTCCTGCCAGCACAGGCCGTTCGATGTGAAGCGCCTTCATCACAGCTAAAACGTCATCGCCGAGCTGGTCGGCCGAATAGTTGCCGTTGGTCAACGCAACGGGTCTGCTTGACGCGCAAAGCTCTCGCTGATGCCGGAAACATGATGCCTGTGCGATCAATTGCAGAGCGAAGCCGTCTAAACGAGTGGCCAGTGCCATCCGTTCTCGCGGAGAAGACGAGCGGTGTGCCGGAACCGCCCCAATCCAAGACTTCAAGCTGAACCCCCGTTCGATATGACCATTTGGACTCGATCAGAGGGATTCTGTCGCGATCGCTGACCGATAATCGGAGCAAAGCAGCCAGTACAAACAGAACTTCCGTCGACTAAACACGTGATCTCCCGAAGGGCATCGCAACCACTATCCAGCACCGATGCTGTCAGGATTATTAATGACAAACGCCCTTCCCATCACTTGGCCGCGAAGTCGGCGTCTCGTACACTTGCCCACCCAATGAACCCTTCGCCCATGCATTCACAAATCACAAACACAAGAGCACCCTCACCCCGCAACACCCACGCCGCCACCCACCCCCAGGACTCACCCTCGTCAAACCCCCACCCACCCCCCGACTAGAGCAAGCCCCACCCCGTCTGCTACTGTCAATCATGCACGGGAGTCAAACCGGCCCAGACATCCAGCTACACCCAACCCTCCGCTCGCAGGGGATCGACTCCCCCCAGCAGATGACCCTCTCTACCGCAGAACCCGACACCCCCGCCCGCACCCCACCGCTCAACCCCGCGGCCATTAGCGCCGCGCCCGTCTGGCTCCAGCGCCTCTCCCTCTTCGTCCTCGTCCTCTTCTGCGTCTACCTCGGCGTCCTCGTCATGGTCCTTCCCTGGTGGACCCGCGTGTGGGACCAGAACCTGTGGATCCAGTCCCACCCCGCCCTCGCCGCCGTCCTCCACAAGGGCGCCATCCGCGGCCTCATCTCCGGCCTCGGTCTACTCGACATATGGATCGGCATCTCAGAGGCTGTACACTACCGCGACCACCGGGGCTGACCTCCCGCCCCCGGTAACGCAAAGGGACCCCGCACCGCCATGCCCCGCAAACCACCCGAACCCCTCTTCCCCGCACCCCTCGCCTACGAAAATCCCGAGTTCCTCAACTCGCCCGACGGTCGCATCTTCCGCATCATCGCCGAGTACCAGGAACCCATGGCACGCTTCCGGCGCGAGCGCGTCCAGGACACCGTCGTCTTCTTCGGCTCCGCGCGCTTCCACGCCCACGATGTCTCCTCCCAGGCCCTCAGCCAGATCGAGCTCCTCGACAACACCGGCTCCACCACCCCCGCACCCCCCGAGGCCCAGCCCGCCAGCCCCGAAGAGGTCGCCCGCGGAGCAGCCTCCACCCAGCGCCTCCGCCTCGCCGAAGCCGCCGTCGAAATGTCCCGCTTCTACGAGGACGCCCGCACCCTCGCCGGCATGGTCTCCCAATGGGCCATGACCCTGCCCGGCCGCCGCCACCGCTACGTCATCACCTCCGGCGGAGGTCCCGGCATCATGGAGGCCGCCAACCGCGGAGCCTACGAGGCCGGCGCCAAAACCATCGGCCTTAACATCAAGCTCCCCTTCGAGCAGATGCCGAACCCCTACATCACCCCCGCGCTGAACTTCGAGTTCCACTACTTCTTCATGCGCAAATACTGGTTCGCCTATCTCGCCAAGGCCCTCGTCGTCTTCCCCGGAGGCTTCGGCACACTCGACGAAATGTTCGAGATCCTCACCCTCGCCCAGACTGAAAAGCTCGCGAAAAAGATCACCGTCATCATCTACGGCTCCCAATACTGGAACTCCGTCCTGAACCTCGAAGTTCTCGCCGAAAAAGGCGCCATAGCCATGAAGGACTGCGAACTCTTCCAGTTCGCAGACACCCCTGAGCAAGCCTTCGAAATGCTCAAAGCCGGCCTCGAACAAAGCGAGCAGGCAGCCCAATCCCAACGAGCCGCCGCCGCCGACCGCTCCCGCGCCGAGCAGCCCGGCACCCCCGACGCCGCTGGCATCCCCCCCGAGCCCGCCCCCAGCGCCCAGGAACTCCTGGGTCCCGACATCGCCAGGACCCGCTAGGCCGCCCATCCCATACCAACGGGCGCGGCCCGCGTGGCCTCGGCGCGAAGCCGCGCCAAAACCTGTCAAGCCCCCAAACCGGCCCAAAACCAACTAAGTGCAACAAAATAAAAGGAATAAAACCCGAAAATAGTTGGCCAACTAAATATGCTCCATCCCCTATAATTGAAGTAGAAGGGAAAATAAGAGAGCCCGGCATCCGATGCCGGGCTCTTCCCGTTTACAGCCTCGTTCATCCATTTACCCGTTCATCCGTTTACCCGTTCATCCATTTACCCGTTCATCCGTTTACCCGTTCATCCGTTTACCGAAAAGTAAACAAGGCTATGTACCAACCCGTCACTCCCCTCCGCTAAGTCAAGCGGAATCAACAAAACTAGCGTTCACACCCCCGGGGGGTGGCTGATCAAGCCGCCTGCAAAGCCTGCGCGTTCACCTGCTCCGAGATCGTCGTCAGCTTCGCATCCGTAGCTTTCTCTTCCGCAAGCGTAGCGTCGAGAAGCTTCGCAATCTCCTTCTGCCCCAGCAGCTCAGCGTATCGCCGCACGCACCCATACGCCGCCATCTCGTAGTGCTCCACCCGCTGCGCAGCAGAGATCAGTCCAGCGTCCCGCAACTCGCCCTTGTCGGTATCGGACAACATCTCGGCGCCCTCTTCCAGCACGCCCTGCATCCCATGGCACGTCTTGCCTCGTCCCGTCTTCCCGAGAATCTCGAA
Source organism: uncultured Acidobacteriaceae bacterium (assembly GCA_963791875.1). Taxonomy (GTDB): domain Bacteria; phylum Acidobacteriota; class Terriglobia; order Terriglobales; family Acidobacteriaceae; genus Edaphobacter. The sequence continues at coordinate 32,068 of CAWBUI010000011.1, read as the reverse complement.
GATCTGATCCAGCCGCTCGATCTGAACCTTCGTCTCCTCAAGATGGGTAAGAAACGCCTGCTTCAACTCCGCCGACGTGGTTCCCTTCGCCATCTTCGGCAAGGACTTCGTGATCTGCTTCTCAGCCGAATAAATATCCTTCAGCTCGGCGATGAATAGTTCCTGCATGCTTTCCAAACTCATGGTTCCTCCGTGATCCTGCGTGCGCTGCCGTATAACAAAGTTTCCGCGCACCAAACCGTGCGCGCGCTCAACCCTCCACTGTGATGCCTGCCCGACAGGTCACGGTTTCACCCCTGCGCTCCGATCTTGAACGGGTACCATCATTTCCATGCGTCTCGCACTGTTTGGCGGAACATTCGATCCCATCCATCGGGGCCACCTCGCCATCGCCTCCGCCGCCGCCGACACCTTCCAACTCGACCAGGTACTCTTCGCCCCCACCGGCCGACAGCCTCTCAAGTCCGCCGCGCCCGCCGCCTCCTTCCACCAGCGCCTCGCGATGGCAAACCTCGCCTGCCAGGACCCCGCACCCTTCCCTCACGACCCACGCTTCCAGGTCTCAGACCTCGACGCCCCCCGACCCGACGGCTCCCCGAACTACACCGTCGACCTCCTCCACCGCCTCACCCTCGAAAATCCCGCAGCCGAACTCTACGTCCTCGCCGGAGCCGACTCCTTCCTCACCCTCCGCAGGTGGAAGGAACCCGCCACGCTGCTCCGCCTCGCCCGGTGGATCGTCGTAAGCCGGCCCGGGTCCCCGCTCACCCAGGAGCAACTCGGCCGCCTCTCCCTCACCACCGAAGAGCGAGCGCAGGTCCATCTCCTCACCACGCTTCACGAAGATGTCTCAGGCACAGAGCTCCGCCGGCAGCTCGTAAACGCTGACCACTGCTCCTTAGTCCCCACATCCGTCCTCAACTACATCCGCGAGCACGGACTATACCTGGCCAGCAAGGAACCCGCAGCACCGCACAGCACCTAGCCCCGCCATACGCCGTCCCCGCCGATTCTCAGAAAAGCGAGACCATTTGGACTTCCTGCCTGTCTAACCTATAGAGTGATAGTTATGATGGCCGGAAAGTCACCCGTACGATCCAGTACCGCGGCGTGGAGAGTGCTCCTTGCGCTCCTCTGCGTCCTCCTGGTCATCGTCGCCGGCACCGCCCAGTCCATCCACATGCACGCCGATGGAACGGACTCGCACGCTAATTGTTCCCTCTGCGCGACAGCTCACGTCAGTGTTCACGTTGCACCTGCACTCGCCCCGTCATTCTCCTCGGCCGCCTCCGCAATCCTCGACTTCTGCCAGGACGACCAGCCGTCCAACCCCCTCTCCATCTTCGCTCTCTTCACCCGTCCTCCCCCTGCTGCGTGACATCGTTCGCCATCCGGAACCACGTCCAAATAAAACAGCAGAAGTAGGGGGCACCACATGCGCACGTTCCTTCGGCGCGGACTCTTCGCATCAACCGCAATCCTGACGTGTCTTCTCACGATTGCCATTTACGCTCAGGCTCCAGCCCAGCGCTCCGCCGGTAATGCCGGCACAGTCACGGGAACAGTCACCGATATCACCGGCGCCGTGTTTCCCGGCGCGACGGTCACGCTCTCCAGCGCCCTCAGCGGCTTCTCCCGCACCGTCAAGACCGACCCCGGCGGTGCCTGGAGTATCGCGAACATCCCGTTCAACACCTATCGGCTTACGGTCGCAGCCGAATCCATGAAGCCCTTCAGCCAATCGGTCGAGGTCCGTTCCACGGTCCCGCTCAACGTCAACTCCTCGCTTGAAGTCGCCGCCGCCACAACAACCGTCGAAGTCACCGCCGATCCGAACGACCTCATCGAGACCGATCCCGTCGGACACACCGACGTTGACCGCGACCTCTTCTCCAAGATCCCCCTCGAAAGCGGCTCCTCTTCCGTCTCTTCGTTGATCACCATGGCCTCTCCCGGAGTCTCCGCCGATTCGAACGGCCTCTTCCACGGCATGGGCGACCACGCCTCAAACTCCTTCTCCGTCGACGGCCAGCCCATCACCGATCAGCAGTCCAAGGTCTTCTCCAACCAGATTCCGCTCGACTCCGTTCAATCCCTCGAAGTCATACCCGGCGCACCCCCGGCCGAGTACGGCGGCAAGACCTCTCTTGTCATCGTGGCCACCACACGTTCCGGTCTCGGCAACCCCGTGCCCCACGGCCAGGTCACCGCCTCCTACGGCTCCTTCGGCTCGTCAAACCTCGGCTTCAACGTCGCCTACGGAACTCAAAAGGCCGGAAACTTCCTGTCCACGAACGGCCTCAACACAGGCAGGTTCCTGGATCCCCCGGAGTTCCACGCCCTTCACGACAAAGGCAACGAAGAAAACCTCTTCGACCGAATCGACTACCAACTCACTCCGAACGACTCCCTCCGCCTGAACGGCGGCTACACCCGCTCCTGGTTCCAGACCCCCAACTCCTACGACACCCAGTACGCGACGCAATGGCCCAGAAACGCAGCCGGTGTCGCAGTCGGCCCCAACACTCTGCCCGTCGGACCCTCCGATCAGCGCGCAAAGATCCAGACCGTCAATCTGGCGCCCTCCTACACGCGAATCCTCTCTCCTTCCACCGTCCTCAACGCGGGCGTCTACTTCCGGCGCGACAGCTTCAACTACTTCGGCAGCAAGAACCCCTTCGCAGATCTCGGAGCGCCCGACCTGCAGCAGGAGTCGATCTCCCAGCAGCGCACCCTCGCCAATACCGGCGTCCGATCCGACATCACCCACACGCAAGGCATCCACAACATCAAGGCCGGTATCACCTATCAGCAAACGTTCCTCAACGAAAACTTCCAGCTTGGCATCGTCGACCCGACTTTTGTCTCGGCGCTCGGCTGCGAAGATGCGAACGATCGGCCCACTCCCGGCACCCACTGCGCCACGCTCGCCCCGTATGACCTCACCACCGGCGGCTCACCCTATCCCTTCCACGGACACACGGACGTGAAGGAGTTCGCTGCGTACCTCCAGGACGCGATCGTCGCCGGCGCCCGCAAGCAGTGGGCCGGCAACTTCGGCCTCCGCTTCGATCGGTATAACGGCCTGTCCGCGGCCAGCCAAATCGAACCACGCGCCGCGCTCTCTTATGCCGTGAAGCGCACGGGAACTGTCCTGCGAGTCTCCTACGCCCGCACGCTCGAATCCCCGTTCAACGAGAACCTCGTCCTTGCCTCCGAGGGCTGCTTCTCAGATGTGATCGCCGCCATTCTCCCCTGCACCCCCGCGCCCAACCGTCCGGGATTCCGCAACGACTTCCACGCCGGCTTCCAGCAGGCCCTCTCTCGTTATGCTGTGTTCTCAGCCGATTACGTCTGGAAATACACCCACAACGCATATGACTTCGCGGTTCTGGGTGCCACTCCCATCACCTTCCCCATCGGCTGGAACAGCTCCAAGATTCCCGGCTTCGACGGGCGCCTGGACATCCCTTCCATCCACAACTTCACCGGCCAGGTCGTCTTCTCGTCGGTCTCCGCGCGCTTCTTCACTCCGCAGACCAGTGGTCTGGGTACCGTGCCGACGCCCCCCGGCGCATCCGTCGCGCATACCCCGTTCCGCATCGATCACGACGAGCGCTTCAACCAGACCACCCACATGCAGTACCAGCTAGGGCAGCGCGGCCCGTGGTTCGGCTTCAACTGGCGGTACGACTCCGGGCAGGTAGCCGGCTCCGCCCCCTGCTATGGCACGCTGCCCACAAACAACTGCAACCAGAGCACCACGCTCAACGGCCAGCCAGCCGTCCTGTTACAGGATGCCGGCGGAACGCGTCTCACGGCGGATCAGGAGGCCCAGGCCGGCTTTGCCTGCGCCGGCGTGCCCGCCACTCCCAACCGGCCCATTCCCAACGGCGTTTGCCCGGTCGCACAGTTCACCTCCTCGCTGATCTCGCTCCGGGCGCCGAACACTCAGAACGACGACCGAAACCCCAGCCGCATCGCTCCCCGCAACCTGTTCGATCTTTCGCGTCGGAGAAGACAACGTCCTCCATCGCAAGGACGACACAAAGCGCACCCTCTCGGCGTCCCTGACAATCGTCAACCTCGCCAACAAGTACGCGCTCTACAACTTCCTCTCAACCTTCTCCGGCACCCACTACGTCACACCACGCTCCATCACAGGAGAGGTCGCGTTCCACTTCTAGTACGGTCACGTCGCGAGGGGCCAGGCTTCGCTTCCACGGCCCGGCCTTCCTTCTATTCAGCCACGACACGATCGCAGCCGGCGATCTCCACCGCGCGAAGGGGACCGCCTACCCCGGCTTGCGCCACCGGCGGGGCGCCGTGTCCGAGCAGGCTTCCCCAGTTCTGCTTCCGGCCCTAGGACGTCAGCCCCGCGGCCGATTCGTCCCTACATGGCAGAAAGCCCAGCAAAACAGCATGTCAAGCCCCCCAAGGCACCTGAAATCCCGCAAGTACCACATTGTAGGGGAGATAATAGTTAAAAATACTTGGCTGTTTAGTTATGGCCGATCTCGTATGATTAAAGAAGTAGCAGCAAACAGACGGAGCTCGGCCACCCGGCCGAGCTTCTCCCGTCTAGCCGCCTGAGCTATTAACCAAGCCGTCATTCCCCTCCCATAACCCTAACCGCTGCAACACAAACAGGGTTCAATGGGGGAGGGGGGAGTGACCAACCTAGAAACACTGCAGGAAAGGAAAGAGCCCGGGCTGTCGCCCGGGCTCGGTGCTGCCGAAGTGGATCGAAGCCTAAGCGCCGGCTTCGTCCGTAGCGGAGATCTTCGCCTGAGCGACCGTCCAGTCGGGCGCGCCAACCTTGAACCGCGCAAAGCGACGCACGGAGATGTTCTCGCCAAGCTTCGCAACCTTGGTCGCAATGATCTGCGCGATCGTCTGCGACTGCTCCTTGATGAACGGCTGGTCGAGCAGGCAGACCTCCTCGTAGAACTTGGCCATCTTGCCCTCCAGCATCTTCTCGATCACTGCTGGCGGCTTGCCGGTCGCCGCAGCCTGCGAGCGGTAAACATCCTTCTCGCGCTCGAGGTCCGCCTCCGTAACTTCATCGCGGCCGACGAAGCGCGGATCGGCCGCAGCGATATGCATCGCGATGTCGCGCAGCAGCTCCTGGAAGTCCTCCGTGCGCGCCACGAAGTCCGACTCGCAGTTCAGCTCGATCAGCACGCCGATCTTGCCGCCCGCGTGGATGTAGGTGCCCACCGCGCCCTCGTTGGTCGTGCGCGAAGCCTTCTTCGCCGCCGACGCCATGCCGCGCTTGCGCAGAACGACGAACGCGTTCTCCATGTCGCCCTTCGCCTCCTGCAGCGCCTTCAGGCAATCGCCCATCGGCGCGCCGGACTTCTCGCGGAGCTCCTTCACCTGCTTCGCATCAATCTTCACTGCGCGTCTCAGTAGACATCTTCGATTCCCTCTTCCTCTTGCAATTGCTGGGCGCTCAGCAGGTATCTGCCAGTAAGCGCGTTGGTTGTTGCAGACCTTTTGAGTTCGGCGGCCGCACGAAGGCCAACGCAGAAAGAGCGTGGAGCGGATTCCCGGCCTCCACGCTCTCGTTCAGAAACTACGGAAGCGTTAGGCGCCGGTAGCCGCGTGAACCGGCTCGGCCTCGGGCTCGTCCTCGGTCGCAGCGACGGGGCCTTGCGGATGTTCCCGCCAAGCACCGCTTCCAGATCGACGTTCTCGTCCTCTGCGCTGTGTCTTCCGTCGAAGCAGCTGCGTGCACTGGCAGCCTCGTGCACGTCGGCCGCGCTTCGCCCTCTTCGCCAACGAACTCGGGCGAAACCTCGGCCTGCTGCACATCCGCAACCTCGGTCGCGAACGCCTTCTCCGAGACCATCTGCACGCCCTCGGCAGCCGAGTCGGCAATCTTCGTCGTGAACAGACGAATCGCGCGCAGCGCGTCGTCGTTGCCCGGAATCACGTAGTCGACCACCGTCGGATCGCAGTTCGTATCCACAACCGCAACCACCGGGATGCCCAGCTTGCGCGCCTCGGCGACCGCGATGGCCTCGTTGTTCGAGTCCACCACGAAGATCGCATCCGGCAAGCCGCTTCATGCTCTTGATACCGGAAAGATTCGTCGAGAGGTGCTTGCGCTCGCGCTCCAGCTTGATGACTTCCTTCTTGGTCAGCAGCTCATACCGGCCGTCGGTCGACATATCGTCGAGCTCCTGCAGCCGCTTCACCGACTTCTGCACCGTGACCCAGTTCGTCAGCAGCCCGCCCAGCCAGCGCGAGTTGATGTACGGCATGCCGCAGCGGTTCGCCTCTTCGGCGACCGCATCCTGCGCCTGGCGCTTGGTGCCCACGAACAGGATCAGCTTGCCCGGTCGAGGTCAGATCGGTCACAAACTTCGACGCTTCTTTGAACATCTTCAGCGTCTTCTGCAGATCGATGATGTAAATGCCGTTGCGCTCGCCGAAGATGTATTCCTTCATCTTCGGGTTCCAGCGCTTGGTCTGATGTCCGAAGTGAACGCCCGCTTCGAGCAGTTCTTTCATCGTGATATTTGCCATGGTGTAGCTCCTGTTTTAAGACCGGCCAGTGATCATCGAGAGACTCTGATGGGCCTGCCGGTCCGCGGTCTGGATTGATCCCCTTGCAGAAAACCGGGGAGATTTGACTCCGTGCCTCGGGTTGGGAACGGCCCGAGGGTGCTGCGATGAACGGCTCTGTAGCGCCAGTTGCCAACTGCAAAAGACCGAGCAACGGCACGAAGCCGTGGGATTAGCGCTTGGAGAACTGGAAGCGTGCGCGTGCGCCCTTCTGCCCGTACTTCTTGCGTTCCTTGCCGCGCGAATCGCGGGTGACAAGGCCTTCGCTCTTCAGCGCCTTGCGCAGCTCCGGGTTGAAGACCATCAGCGCGCGTGCGATGCCAAGCTTCACCGCATCCGCCTGGCCCATCACGCCGCCGCCCTTGACCGTGGTGATCACGTCGAAGGTCTCTTCGATGCCGGGAATCGCGAGCGAACGGCGTGCCGCCGCGCGCTGCTGCGCCGTCACGAAGTAAACGTCACATTCCTTCTTGTTGACCGTAAACTTGCCGCTGCCGGGACGCAGAAACACACGCGCGATCGAACTCTTGCGCCGACCCGTTCCGTAGTACTGAACCAATTCCGCCATGATGCTCCTTAAACTTTCTCACTCAGTTGACGTCGCCCCGAGGGCACCATTGAAGAACGAAACTCGCTATGCCTCGAGCGGCTGCGGCTGCTGCGCCAGGTGCGGATGGTTCGGTCCCTTGTAGACCTTCAGCTTGGTCGCCATCTGGCGGCCCATCTTGGACTTCGGCAGCATGCCCTTGATCGCCTGCTCCACGATCGCCTCAGGACGGCGCGCCAGCAGCTTCACAAAGCTCTCTTCGCGCAGCCCGCCGGGGAAGCCGGTGTAGCGGCGATAGAGCTTGGAGTCGGCCTTCATGCCCGTCAGCACGATCTTCTCGCAGTTCACCACAACAACGTGGTCGCCCATATCGATGTAGGGGGTGTACAGCACGTTGTTCTTGCCGGCAAGGATCGACGCGGCCTGCGTCGCCAGGCGGCCGAGCGTCTTGCCCGCTGGCGTCCAGCACAAACCACTTGCGCTGGATATCTTTGCCGCTCGGAATCGTTGTTGTGTTGTTCATGGAACTGGCGTACTCCCTGGTTCTGCCGTCTTCCTTGTTGCTGGATTCCCAGCTCAGTCCGGCGCGGTACGGAAGAAATGACTGTGGTTAGACCAACGTGCCGTTCGCACGCGAACCGCAAACGCAGCGGAACGCAAGATAGATCAATATCACTCGTAGAACCCCCGGTCCGCGACTCCTCAGACGGCGAGCGGAGGAGAGGAGGCTGGGACGAGACAAAAAGTACCGCAGCCCGTCCAACGAGCGCTAGAGTTTCCAATTCGCCCGAGGCTCGCCCAACCTCTACATTGGTGTGAGGAAGTTGGCGCGGATGAGGTGCTCCGGTGTACTTGCTGCCGGTAAGAACCACCGCGGCACCCGGCGTCTTGCCGATCGCCTGCGCAGGTTAGGGCACAGACGCGCAGACGCGGGCCTACGCGAGTCTCAAGAATAGCGAACGCGACGTGCGGAAGTCAACGAGAGCCAGCATCACCGACGAAGCTCGCCTACGAATACACCGTATGGAGGGAGTGTGATTGCCCCAACCTCCTGCGGCCCCATCATGCTGTCGGACCGCAGTAAGGTACGCAGGTAGTTTCCGCGAAGTCCCGCACTCTCCAGCGCACCACGAAGTGAGAGCTGGACCGGCGCCCCTGAAATATTGCATGCGATCACCACGGGAGCCCCGCCGCCCGATCCAGTATTCGGGCGGGAGAACCAGACGAGAGAGTTTTGCGCCTGAAAATCGAGAAAGGTGGGGTTGCCCGAACGAAGTGCGAGGTTACCGTGATGCAGGGCCGCCAGTTGCTTGTACCAGGCAGTGAGTGGGTCCTTGGGAGCTGGTTGCGCCGGCTCTGGCCGGTTTCTAGGAGGCGGCACGTACGGCTTGTAGGGCAGATACACTCCAGGAGCAGGGGGAACGGCCGCGGGGCGACCGGGCTGGTCTGCTGCGTCTGCGAGTTCGGCATGTTCGGGCGTCGGGTCAAGGATCAGATTGACGGCCGAATCAATGATCGCGGCGGGCTGAGTCAAAAGGGACAGCGTGGCTACGACCTGCGACAAGGAGCCATGTCCCCCAGCGGCCGCCACCGCACTTAGCTTGCCCGGGTCAACCAGCACACTGAGCTGACCCGCAGTGCGTGACAGTGCAGATTCGAGACTGGCAGCGTTGAGCTCCACACGATCGAGGCGGGAATCCAGTTGCAACTGAGGCGCAACGTCGGAGTTGCGAGGGACGTGCCCTCCGCCGGATCGTCGCACGACGGGCGCCGGCGGCTGCATTGTTCCCGAGCTCTCCGGGGTTGAGGCGTCCAGGTCAGAGATGACGATGCGCTGCCCTACCGCACCTGCGGTCAACCTGCGGAGGGACTGGACCATCGCCAGCGCCTCTCCCGGATTTGCGCTGGGCGGGGTCGTCACGTGAAATCCAGCGATACCGCGGTTCAGCCAGAACCGCGCGATGCCGGATAGGTCCACCGAGGTACTGGCAGGGTTGAGGGTAAGCAACACGCGGACACCCCGGCCGCTTGCGACGCGGACCAGGTCGTCGAGCTGGTCGATATCGCTCTGGACGGCCGGGCCCTGGGTCTCTGGGCTACCCTGCCCGGGGACGGGTGGCGCGGGAAGCAGCAGGGCATCGATGCCGATCGAGCGGATCGCATTGATCCGAGCTCCCAGGAACCTGAAGTCTGGTGGCTTAGCTTCCTCGCCCGCGCGATCCGGGCCGCCATGAACCCGGTAAATCACCGCGTGCTGCCACCAGGGATCGGTGCTCATACCATTGCCGACCCAGTTAGGATGTGCCAATGTCTGCGCCGGTGCTGCAAGGGCTACCGCAAAAGAAACGAAGGCAAGCAGGCAGCAGGAGAGCATCCGTCGGTTATACATTTGCACGACGAACCGGTCAGAACTAACGCGGACCGGCCGCATCGGGGAGGAGATCGGCATAGACCAAATTGTCTCCCTGTATGAGACCGCCGGGTATGACCCGGATGGTTCGCGACCATATCCGGCGCGAGGCAACAAACGTGTGGAACTCGCCCGCCGGCCCGCATGGGTCCACGCAAGACGGCAGATCTGCGAGTAAAGACGGGGTAAAGGCGCGGTCGGCGACGGAGATGGTGAGGACACAGGGATCAGTCGGGTAAGATGCACAGACACGGGGGACACGATCCTCCCGCCGGTGAGTTCTGCGGACAGCACATTTACCTAAGCGAGCTCCCGTACAAGCGTGCAGTCTCATCGGGTCCTCGCATTGGCGGTGTGATCGCGATGAGGCGAGGGCTCGGTTCAGCGTTGCCAGCAGTCCCACCACGTAGTACTCGCCTGGTTGCCGGATAGGTGCAGTGCTTATGCCGCTCCCTTGCAGCCGCTCCGGCCCAGATCGGCGAGGAACATAGCGCGGATTGTGGGCAATGCACTGTAAAATCAAAGCCGATGGAAGCAATTTTGTCCGGAACGACGTACGGCCAATGAGATGTCCGTACTGTGGATTTGCGCAGGACCGCGTGGTCGATTCGCGCGAAAGCAAGGACGCCGACGCGATCCGCCGCAGGCGTGAGTGCGAGGGGTGCAACAAGCGGTTCACCACCTACGAGCGGATCGATGAGATTCCATACATGGTCGTCAAGAAAGACGGCCGCCGCGAGAAATTTGACCGCCAGAAGATTCTTGGCGGTCTGCTGCACGCCTGCCAGAAACGTCCCGTCCCGAGTGCGGCGCTCGAACGGATCGTCGACCAGACAGAGGCGTTTGTGGTCGACTCGCCCGACCGCGAACGGACCACTAGCGAGGTGGGCGAGCTCATCATGTCCCGGCTCCGCGAGCTCGATACGGTCGCCTACATCCGCTTCGCAAGCGTGTACCGCGACTTCAAGGATGTACGCGAGTTCAAGGCAGAGCTCGAAGAGTTACTGAACGGTAGGGATCCCAAAAAGCGACCGAAGCTTTGAATTCCGAGGTACAAGGTTTGGCGAAGCACATGCATGACAAGCGATGGATGGCGACACTTGCCCTAGCCTGCACCTTTGCCGGTTGCAAGTCTGGCAGCAGCCCGCAGGTAGAGAGTGGGGCGCCAGCTACGGCACTCGAAAAGCGGGCCGAAACAACGCCCCGAGCTCCGGTGGATCCCGCGACCCTGGGAGAGGTGAGCGGCATCGTCCGGTTCGCGGGCAAACCTCCTGCGCCGGTGAAAATCGACACCACGATGGACCCGGCGTGCGGCTTCGGCGCTTCCGGAGACGTGTACACCGAGCAGTACGCGTTGAAAGGCGACCGGCTTGCAAACGTATATATCTACGTGAAATCAGGGCCAGGTACGCTGCCCGCGGAGTCGCCTCAACCCGCCGTGGTCGTCGACCAAAAGGGTTGCGTCTACACGCCGCATGTGATCGCGGTGCAGGTCGGGCAGCCAGTCGAGTTTCGTAACTCTGACCCCACCATGCACAACATCCATACCATGCCGGCACCAGATGGGAATCCAGCCCTCGACGTCTCCCAAGGGCCAAAGGGCAAACCGCAGGTGAAGGTGTTCGGCAGGCCGGAGATCATGATGCCTGTTCGTTGCAACAACCACCCCTGGATGAACGCTTTCATCAATGTCTCCGCCACTCCGTGGTTTGCAGTGACTGGCGCTGACGGCAAGTTCCAGCTGAAGGGTATGCCTGCGGGAGAGTACATAATCGCGGCGGTGCAGGAGAAGCTAGGAGAGCGCGAATTCAAGGTTTCTGTAAAACCGAAGGCTACGAGCCAGGCTGACTTCGCCTTCACGTCCAGGTGAGCCCTGGGATTTAAAAGGAGCGGCGCGAACCGCACACGCGAGATCACATGGAACTTCCTGGTTCCCCGTCGCGTCTGAAGGTCTGCACCGTTTCGCTGAGGTCACCATGAACGTCTCGCTTGCCTTTGCGGTCCACGCCATTCCTCTATGGTTTCTTGTGCTGTCGTTGTTTCTCCCGCGCATCTGCATCGTGCTCGCCTGGCTGCAGCACAGTATTCCGCAGTTCATACCGGCCACGGTGGGTCTCATCCCTGCGCTGGTCGCCCTGCTGCTTCCACGCGTCCTGATCCTGTTCTGGATCTACATGGACCAGGGCCTGAGCCTCTGGTTCATCCTGCACCTTGTCGCAGCGCTGATGGTTTGGGGCGGTTCCGGCGGGTACCATTCACGGCGAAGACGAAGAGTGGTATACGAGTAACTCGCATCCGCTAACAATCAGCCATGAAGGCGGTGACCCTTTCATGCCGGTCGCGTCATAGGGGTAAGCTCTTGTCCTATGTAAAGGATGTGCCGCCATGAATGTGCGCCCAGGCGTCCCTGCCCTCTTAGTTACTGGTCTCGGTGTCTACCTCGGGTGGTGGATACACGGCATAAACTCCCCTGTACTTGCTGAACCTTCGAGTTCCTCTACTTCCCGAGGATCTTCCTCTGGGGCCGATGCAAACCTGGCTTTTCAGATCAGCGGAGCCGGCCCTGCGAGTTCTCTCACTGTGTATAACCCGGCCAATCACACGCTGTACATTTACCAGCACATTGGCGAGGGCAACGCCCATGTCAGCTGTACTTACAGCTACCGGATCGAGCGGCCGGGAGGCCCCATCGAACGCAGCAACTGCCCGGTTGGCGAGTTGCTGCCATAGCTGCGTGGGGATGCGCGTGGCGCTGACCGTACAGGCCGTTTATCCTAGAGCAATATGGAACGGCGACGAGTTGGCATTCTTGGCGCGACCGGTATGGTCGGCCAGCGGTTTATTCAGCTTCTGAACAACCACCCGTGGTTCGAGATCGCGTGGCTCGCCGCCAGCGATCGCAGCGCGGGCAAAACGTACGGCGAGGCTTGTCGCTGGAAGCTCGACACGCCCATTCCTCCCCGTGTCGCAGCCATGACCGTCATGCCGAACGTGCCGGAAGGCACGTCGCAGGAGGATCTCCCGAAGACCATCTTCGCCGCTCTGGACGCCGACATCGCCCGCGAGTTGGAGCCGAAGTTCGCGGCAGCCGGCTGCGCTGTAATCTCGAATTCAAGCGCATTCCGCATGGCTGCGGACGTACCGCTCGTTGTACCGGAGGTGAACGCGGATCACCTCAATTTGCTCGAGCAGCAGAGGTGGCGCAAGAGCTCCGGCGGCTACATCGTGACTAACCCAAACTGCTGCGCGATTGGGCTTGTGCTCGCTCTCAAGCCGCTCGAAGAGCGTTTCGGCATCGAAAGTCTGTTCGTCTCCACGATGCAGGCAGTCAGCGGGGCCGGCTACCCCGGCGTAGCCTCTCTGGACATCCTGGGGAACGTAGTTCCCTACATCAAGAACGAAGAAGAAAAGCTGCAGGAAGAGGTCGGTAAATTGCTCGGCCGGCTCCGCCCGACGACCGTCGAGATGCTCGATGCGAAGGTAAGCGCGCACTGCAATCGCGTCGCTGTTGAAGATGGCCACACCGAGTGTGTGTCCATCAAGTTCAAGCGTAATGCTACCCGAGATGAAGTGCTCGCGGCATGGGCGGAGTTCGCGCCGTTAGCGGGACAGCGGCTGCCCAGCGCGCCCGAGCAGCCAGTTGAGTTCGACTACGCGGTGGATCGCCCGCAGCCGAGGTTAGACCGCATGCGGGGCAATGGCATGGCCACCACGGTAGGCCGGTCTGCGCGAGTGCTGCTGCTCGACTGGAAATTCGTCCTGCTCTCCCACAACACCATCCGCGGGGCCGCCGGCGCTGCCATGCTCAACGCGGAAGTCCTGGCCCGCCTGGGCAAGCTTCCGAGCAGCAAGACGCAGGTGTTCGCCACCTCCTCTACACCAGTGCGGAGGTGCTCGCATGAGCACGATCGCTCCGTCGGGCCGCGCCCGGCGAAGCCCGCACCAACCTCGTCGTCATGAAGTTCGGCGGCACCTCGGTCGAAGACGCCAGCCGCCATGCTCCGCACCGCCGACATCGTGCGCGGGACGGCGCGACCGCGGCTTGGCCGCAGTGGTCGTCGTCTCCGCCATGGCCAAGGTCACCGACCAATTCCTTGCCGCCGCCGCCGCGGCCGGACGCGGCGACAAGGACGGCGCCATTGAGATCGCACGCCGCTCTGCGCAATCGCCACATCGAGAAGCCGCCGTCCAGGCTGGTCTCCGGCGAGCGACTCAGCTGAGTCAACCAGGTCATCGGCCACGAATTCGATGCGCTCGACGATCTGCTGCGCGGCATCGCCGCTGTCGGCGAACTCACGCCGCGCACCAGCGACAACGTCGTCAGCTTCGGCGAGCGCATGTCCTCGCACATGGTCGCCGCCTGCTTTCGCCGAGCATGGTCTCGATGGCACCCACGTCGACGCCCGCACGTGCATCATCACGGACGACACATATGGCAAAGCCGCGCCGCTGGAAGCCGCGATCGAGGCCAAGCTCGCCGAGCTTGTCCTCCCACTGATCGAACGGGGTCAGACCCCCGTCATGGGCGGCTTCATCGGCGCAACGCTGCCGGCATCACCACCACCCTGGGCCGAGGCGGTTCCGACTACACCGCCGCGCTCGTCGGCGGCGGACTGCACGCCGGTGCAATTGAGATTTGGACCGACGTCAACGGCATCATGACAACTGACCCACGCATCTGTCCCGACGCCCTCCGCGTGAAGACTATTTCGTTCGAAGAGGCCGCAGAGCTCGCGTACTTCGGCGCCAAGGTGCTGCATCCGGCCACCATCCTGCCGGCGGTGCAAAAGTCTATTCCCGTCTGGGTGCTTAACTCCCGCAACGCCGCCAATGAAGGCACGCAAGATCACAGCTATGGCGCCCCCGTGTGCCAGTCCATTCAAGAGCATCGCGGCGAAGAAAAGACTCACGATCATCGACGTCGTAGCGAGCCGCATGCTCATGTCGCATGGTTACCTGAAAGCGGTGTTCGACGTCTTCGACAAGTACAAATGCGTGATCGACATGGTTTCCACCTCCGAGGTCTCTATCTCAGTCACCGTCGATTCGAACGAGCGGCTCCCGGAAATTTGCGCCGACCTGGGTAAGATTGCCGACGTGAAGCTTGAAGGTCATAAGGCCCTGATCTGCATGGTGGGCGAAGATATTCGGGGGCACAACGGCATCGCGGGACGGGTGTTCACTGCTATACGGCACGTCAACGTGCGGATGATCTCGCAGGGCGCCAGTGAGATCAACATGAGCTTCATGATCGAGGAGTCCGATGTTGAAGAGGCGATTCGCTCTCTCCACAACGAGTTCTTCGCCAATCCCGATCCGACCGTGTTCGACGCGGACGCTCGTGTTGCGGCCGTAAAGGTCTAGGCTGCCGGGAAATCATCTGCCGGTCTCGGCCGTATCTTCGCCCCGGTCATTCTGCAAGCTATAGAAATGTGGCAAAGCGCGAACGAGGTCCCCGTATCGCGAACGGTCCATCGTTCCGGAATGAAGAATATAGCGGAACTCCGGAAGCTGGCTGTCGGGGTCAATCCCCGCGATGCGCGCCAATTTACCTTTGCGCGTTTGATCCGGATCCCGATCTATCCTCTGCACCGTAGGCGTCGCCTCAAAAAATCGGACGGCGGCCTGCAGTTCCCCGGTGTACGTCGAAACATTGGCGGGGCTGCCCCCGATGTATGACTCGACGACAAACAGCCGCGGTTGGACGCATTCTGCCGGGAGATCGTCACCTGACCCCCCGAAGATCTGCCCGCCGTACGGCGAAATGATTCGGTGTTCCGGTAGCCGCGCCCTTGCCAGCTGGAACGCAAGCGCGCTGTCATACGTCACAACCACTGCACACGCGCTTCCGCCCACTGACCCTGTAGACGCTGCTCTTAGGCTCTGCTGGATCGAGTTGACGACCTCCTCGGGTCGGTCTGTCATGCCCGTCTTTACGAGACCGTACCTCCCGAGCAGATGGATAACGCCTACCCCGCTCCACACGGCGAGCAGCAGAAGCGCGGGCGTTTGCGCGCGCCGACTGAGCCTCTCAAGCCCGAGTCCAGCTACCGAAGCCACCACGGGAATCAACAGAAGCGCGGTCCTGGGCTTTCCTCCGAGGCCGGAAAAAGCTATCGCGGCGAAGAACATGAGGGAAAATGTCGCAATGGAGATCAGCCCCGGATCCCGTTCCTGCCGCTGGTGGGCTGTGCCCCATCCTGATCTACGGATGCACACCCCAATCCCGAGCACCGATAGTGCGCCGACCGTACCAACCGCAAGTAGCGCAAGCGGATGCCAGGGCAGGAACGCCTCGGACTGGCCGAGCGCCTGTACTAACCTGAGGAGCGACGCACCAATCCCGTACCGTTGTGCTCTTCCGTTTTGGAGATGCACCGTCAGCATCACGCGCAACTGCGGTACGACTAACACTCCGAGTACCGCGCCCAGCACACCCAGCGCTCTTATCAGGGCCCTCCGTCCGGAACCCCGGTAACGCACGATCAGCGCGGCGGTCAGACCTACGACGAAGAATAGAGTGATGTAGTTCAGGTAGAACATGAGTGCCGACAGGCACCCGAGAACACCTGCCCGCGCGGCTGAGAACCTATCGAGAGGTCTTCCGGGCTGCAGGGCAAGGGTGAGCGTCAGCAGCCCTAACCCCGTCCAAGGGCAATACCAGCGAAAGGTGTTCGACCAAAGAAGCAACTCCGGATGGAGCGTCGCCAGCAACAAGAAGCAAACCTGGGCTCGGCGCGTTCGAATAAGGGGAGTTACCTGCACCACGAAGACGGCCAGACCGGCATAAAGCACCGCCAGCGGTAGCAGGTTGAGCCAGCGATAGGAATGTGTGAGTTGCCATCCCAGGCGGCCAAGCAGGTACATTCCGGCGGGGTGAACATCGCCCTCTGCCGCTACCTCTAAGATCGTCTTCAGACGTCCGGTGGAGAGGTATAAGGTCAGCAGTTCGTCGTCATAAAGATTTCGAGCGGCGAGCACCGCGACGGACATCAGTGCCGACAGACCAACAAACAGGCCGGCGATTGTCCGTGGTCCTGTCCGCCTAGCGCGTAGCCGTAAGTCCCGACTCACCATCATCCGCCACCGTGCCGGCTTGGAAGCCTCTCAGTCATCGTTCCTGGTGGACCCCTCTCACAGCGCAATCACGTAGACTCTCTCATTATGCGCATTCTTGTACTCGGTCAAGGTAAGACAGGCAAGCTGGTCGCCGAAGTAGCGGCGCAGCGTAGCCACGGCGTTCACGTTCTCGACGCAAAGGAGAACCCCGGGGCCGCTGCTCTTACGCCTCCGTTCGTTGCCGGCTTCGACGTTGTCATTGATTTCACGGCGCCAGACGCCGTCGTGCAAAACATGCGCGCCTGTTTGGCCACCGGGGCCCGCATGGTGATCGGCACTACCGGGTGGTACGACAAACTGCCCGATATGCGTTCACTGGCCGAACGCAAGCAGGCTGGCCTTCTCTACGGCACCAACTTTTCGATCGGCATGCAGGCGGTGATGCAGCTTGCGAGGCAGATGGGCGCTTCCCTCGCGAGTACCGGATACCGCTTCTCGGTCGTTGAGACACACCACACCAGCAAGCTCGACCGACCCTCCGGCACGGCCCTTTCCCTCGCCGAGATGGTGGAGCGTGGAGCAAACACCAGCATGGAAATACCCATCGAGGCGATACGCGAAGGCGAGGCCTTGGGAACGCACGTGCTTACCGCCGAAACACCCTCAGAGCGGATCGTGTTGACCCACGAGACCATGTCGCGCCGCGGGTTCGCCGAGGGCGCAGTACGGGCCGCCGAGTGGCTTGCAGACAAGCGGGGCTGCTTCGACTTCCGAGACATCTACACCCAGCTGTAGCGGACGAAAGCGATGCGACCGCCTTCGCGGTTCCTCGGCTATCAACAAAGAGGCTGACCCTTCGGTCAGCCTCTTTGTCGTTCTCATGATGGCCTTGCAGGTTTAGAACTCGATGCGTCCGCTCAGCTGGACTGCCTTGCGGTTCGCATTTGTGTTCGGTGCTACCTGTCCGAAGTTCGCGTTGCCGACCGCCGTGCTTGCGACCGCAAAGAACGTGTGGTTCGTTGCGTTGTACATCTCGGCACGGAAGATGAACTTGGATGCTTCTGTTATGTGCAGTGCGAAGGATCTCACGATCGCAAGATCCAGGTTGTAGTTGCCAGGGCCGTAGATGTTATAGGGAGCCGTCCTGGGTGAATTGCCGAACGTATACGCCGGCATATAGACCGAATTGGGAAGCGCCGTCCCCAGGCCTGTCGTAGTGCAGGGCCGCCCATCCAGCAGAACGCCGCCGTTACATGCAGGGGCAACGGGGGCAATAAATGGTCCGGACGGGGTAATTGTGGAACTGCCAATGCTAGGTGCAATGAAGTAACTTCCAGGATTGCTGGTTGAATTGTAGTTGGCCGCTGTGACCCCTTGGCCCCATTTGCCATTGATTCGCGCCTGCCCGCTGAACGCAGGGTTTAGCGTCGGCTCACAGGTGGACTGCGCAGGATTGGTCTGGCAGGTAGAGCCCGTTATCGCCAACGGCGAACCCGTGAAGGCCTGGAAGATCTCCGAGAACTGGAAGCCGCCGAAGATCGCGCGCTGCCACTCGTGTTGATTGAAGAACTCCTTACCAAGCGGAACGTTCCAGACGCCGGTAACCACCACGTGGTGCTGTTGATTTGTTGTAGAAACTGTTCGTTCGATTCGATCCTGGGGAAATGAAGCGTTCGGCGCATTTGCAATCGTGCCCGCAGGAAGCGCATAACCAGAACGGAACGTGCCGCCATCGTCAATCGAGCGCGACCACGTGTAGTTCGCCATGAAGGTCAACCCGTGGTTGGCTCGCATATTTGCCGTAGTCTGAAGCGCGTTGTAGTTGGAGTTCGCAACGTAGCCGAAGCTGTCGGTGACGTTCTGGAACGGAAAGGGCGAGAGTAGCCGGGCAAGATTCTGGGTCGTGTTGAAGATGCCGACAGTAGCAGGGCAAACTCCTGCGTTCGCCGCGCAATAGCTGGTCAGCGCTGAACCCGTCAAAGCCAGGTTCGATCCGAGCCCAAGGTACTTCGGATCAAGCTGGTCGGCGTAGAAGCCGCGCGCATTTGTTCCATCAGCCGGCAGGAAGTGGCCCTGCGAGCCGACGTACGTCATGGTGGTGGTCAAGGTGTTGGTCCACTGGTGCTGCATGCCGAAGGTCCAGTTGATGTACTCCGGAGCGCGTGCTGCCGAGGTACGGGTCGGCGTATCCGATTCCCGACGGTGATCCCGTATACCCGGTCGTCGTCGTGTAGCCGGTTCCGTAGGCAGGCCCGGAGTTCACTCCTGAGGCGGCCTGCGTAGCCGGAAGGGTGTACCCCGGGCCGCTGTAAGTGGCGCGGTGCTGAGAAGCGTGCCACTGGCAGCGAACGAAGGCGAAGCTGCAAACCCAAGCGTGCCGAGGCTCGTCGCTGAACCACCCACGGCGTTGCCGTGCGTAAACATCACGCCGTAGCTTGCCCGCATCACGGTCTTTGGATCGATCTGATACGCCAGACCAAGCCGCGGACCAAAGTTCTTGAAGTAATTGTTCACCGGCGTGGAGCAGTTGCAGGTGTTCGCGCCGTTGCCCGTGAACTGCAGCGCTCCGTTCACGCCGGTCACCGGGTTCGCCAGGTCCGGGTTGAAGAAGCTACCCGCGTTGTGCACCTCGGTCACGGTCGGGAAGAAGTCATACCGCAGACCAAGGTCCAGCGTCAGCTTGGAGGTCACCTTCCAGTTGTCCTGGATGTACGGCGACATCGCACGGAAGCGCGCGCCAAACTCCTGCTGCAGATACTGGGTGTAGCTCGGCCTGTCGATCTGCCCGATCAGGAAGCTCGCATAGGAAAGACCAGTCCCGCCAGGCGCGGCATACGACGGCTTGGAGTTGCTCGACGGAGTTATTCCGGCCGTTTCCGTCACCGCATTCGCCAGCGTCACCGGAGTGGTTCCGCCGGTCGCATTGACGACGTTATACAGCAGCCAGGCGATCTGGCCGCCGAAGGTAAGCGTGTGCTTGCCCTTCACCCACTGCAGGTTATCCAGCAGCGTGTAGTTCTCAGCCAGAGTGACACTTGGCGTAGTGCCGCCCCATTGCGTCGGCGCATTTGTGCCAGCAAAGCTTGTGATCGGAAACGCCTGTTGTGCCGGCCCGGCCGGCAGACCGGAGATCCCCATGGCGGTCGCAGAATAAGCAGGCAGCTGGTCCGCGTCGAACGTCGGTCCGTTGTATCGCGCATAGCCATACTTGAGCTGGTTCACGATGTTCGGCGTAAATACGTGAGTCTCTTCGATGATGCCGACCGCCGTCTTGGGGGCGTAGGTCTGGCCGTAGTTGTATGGAATGGTACCACGTTGCGGCCGGCGGTGGTCTGACCCACGGGATTCGAGCTCGCCTGCCGCCCGATCGCGGCCACCATGGTCACCGTGTCCTTCCCGCTCAGATTGATGTCGATCCGCTCCGTAGTCGACCAGTTGGTCAGGCCGGTGCGGTTCGGCGAGATGTAGTTGTTCTGCAAGGCGGAACTGATCCCAGCGGGAAGGAAGCTCTGCATCTTCAGCGCAACCGCAGAAAACTGCGCTGGCCGGAATCACATCGATGGGTGCGCCAGTCTTGATCGGGTTTCCCGCAGGCACCAGCACCGCGCCCGCAGCACCGTATCCATACTGATAGCGGCACGGGCCTGTCGTGCTGTTCGCCGTGCATGCGTCTGCGTGTTGGGGTCATAGATGTGCAATGCCCGTCGCGCTGAAAGTTGCCGGCCTGCTGCGCCGGCGTCGGGAATGTGATCGGCGTCGGCGTCTCGCTTGCATAGCGGAAGCCGTTGTAGTTGCCGAAGAAGAAGAGCTTGTCGCGCCAGGCGCCGAACGGAACCAGCGGGCCGCTCAGGTTGATGCCGTACTCGTTCGAGTGCTCGATCGGCTTGATGCGGCTTGCCCGTGACGGGTTCGGATTCGCGGCCCGAAGAAGCCCCACGTATCGAGCGCCGTGTTGCGGAAGAACTCATACACTGAGCCGTGGAACTTCTTGCCGCCCTGCCTTCACGGTGTAGTTCTGGATGCCCTGGCCTTCGTAGATGGCCGAGTAGCCGCTGGTCTGCACCTGGAACTGGTCCACCGCATCGACCGAGATCGCCGTCCACACAAACCGCGGATCGCCGTTGCCGCCCGCGCGCACAAACGGCAGACCGTCGATGTATACGGCCGACACCGCGCCGCGGCTGCCCGAGCCGTTCACGACGCCCGTGTTCGTGGTCGGGTTGCCGTTGGTGTTGTTGCCCTGCACGCCCGGCATCAGGAACGCGAAGTCAGTCGCGCGGCGCTGGTCCGGCCTGCCCGTACGCGCCCATCTCGATCGGCAGCGCGGAGTACATCTCCTGCTCCATCGTCGCGCCCAGCGTCGCGTTGGAGGTCTCAAGCTGCGGCGGCGGCGTGTTCACCGTCACCGTCTCGGTCGCGGAGCCCACCGTCAGCACGGGGTTGTAGTCCGCGATCTCCAGCGCGTTCACGTGCACGTTCTTCTGCGTCTGCTTCTCGAAGCCCTTTGCCACGACCGTGACGGTGTAAATGCCCGGATCGAGTGGCGTCACGTCGAAGTCGCCCGAAGAACTCGTCTCCCGCGTGGTGCTCAAGCCGGTCGTCGTCTGGTCGCAGTGACAGTTGCGTTAGGCACGACTGCGCCACTCGGATCCGTCACCCTGCCTTTGATCTCGCCCTTACCGGAAAGTTGAGCTAGCGCCGTAGCTCCGGGTCCGGCCATTAGAACGATTGAACAAAACAGCTGAGCCCATGTTGAGATTCTTGTAGCGGCACCACTCCTCAAAGAAAGCAAATACATCCGACGATCCTCGTTTTCTTCGAATTTCACGTTTCCACCCCCGGGCTCCGGCGCGAATACCGATTGACTCAGGATGCACGTTTCTGCTGCACAGGTAAGACCACTTTTTATGCGTTTGAAGCTTCGTCTTTTAGAGCGGCTCCTGTCAACACTAATTAGACTGGGATCTTCTATGTAGTCAATTTGTCTAACTTGGCTCCATAGTTACCCGGGGTACTGCGGCGCGGTCTGACCTTTGCGGGCCTCGCACCCACCGACTATCGGCTCTTTCAGACCGGAATGCGGAAGCCCTAGTGCGCGTCGTGAGCGTCGAGCCAGCGGCGCAATTCCGGCTCCTGTGCATCCCGCAGACGAATGCATCCGCTTATCGTATCCAGGGACTTTCGCAGCGTCCTCTCCGACACCACCGGATGTGAGGTAAAGAATTGTTCCACTTCGTCGCGCTTTGCAGCCGAGCAGAACGACCCCGCCGCCTCGACGATGCGTGACGTCTGCGTTCACCGTCAGCTTGCGTGACACGGCCGTCCAGTGCTGCACCACATACTGCCACGCCAGGTCCTGCGTCTCGCGCCGTTCCAGCAGCAGCGCAATCAAGCTCCAGCTGTCCTGGTTACGCACCTCATCGCTCACCGCATACTCGAGCGTTCGAATCACCAGCAGCGGCTCGTCGAAACGGGTCAACAGATGCTGCGCGTCAGCCTTTAGCCCGGGATCGCTCGAGTTCTGCGCCACTGCCAGCATCTTCTCGTACATCGCAGATCTCCCCGCCTGGCCGCAAGTGCGACAGAGGCATCCGCCACACCTAAATCCGTGCGGACGTTTCCCCGCAAAGAGATCCGACGTGATCTTTTGCGCCTCGTCCAGCACTGTCTCGTCCCCAGCATCGCCCAGCGCTGTATATAACATGCTCCGGAGATCGCTTTGCTCCCAGCCCTCGTGTTTGCCCGCGAGGCCCAGGTGCCGCGTACACCGGGCCAAACTCCCGGCGTATCACTCTGTTCAGCCGTGCTCGGTCTTCATCCGAAGCAATCAGCTTCTGCACCTGCTCGACCTTGCCCAGGGCACTGTCGATCACGGCCGCAGCAGGGTCCGCTTTCACCGCGAGCACAAGGTCGAGATACTCACCCACGGAGCCTCGCGCTCCGCGCATCAGTGCCCACCGATCGCTCAGCAGCCCGATTCGCTCCGGCGCAGTCAGCCCCGTCTCGGCCTGAGCCGCCAGAGCAGTCATCTGCTTGCCGGAGTAAACAGTCCGGTAGTACCCCTTATCTTCCGCATTCGTGAACAGCAGCGGAACGCCATCCACCGTGACGGCGCGAGTGTCCGGTGTCACCACCTTGCACCCTGCCCCTTTCAAACACAGCGGAAGGGTCCAGCTCTCCACACCGGTCGACGCCGCATCCACACCATCAGACACCAAGAACCTGGCCTGTCGCACGCCTACTTCAGAACCAGCCGCGTCCTCCAGGGACACCACGGGCACACCAGGCTGTTCAACGAAGCTACGCATCACCCGATCTACCGGGAGACCACTCACCCGCGTCTGCGTGTCCCAGAAGTCCTCTGCGGTCGCGCTTCCATACAGGTGCGCCGCAAGGTACTCCCGCACCCCTCTGCGGAAGACCTCTTCGCCCACCCAGTTCTCCACCATGCCAATCACCGCGCCGGCCTTGCCGTAGGCAATCCCGTCGAACATCTCGTCGATCTCGGCCGGCGTCTCCGCCTGGGCTCGGATCGCCCGCGTGGTCGGCTGCTGCATCGAGGTCCATGGTCCCATCGAGTTCCGTCGCGACATCCTGGTCGTACTTCCACTCGGGCTTCCAGCGCGAGGCCGCCTTCGTCTCCATCCACGTAGCGAATCCTTCGTTCAGCCAAAGATTGTCCCACCACTGCATCGTCACCATGTCGCCAAACCACTGGTGCGATATCTCGTGCGCCACCGTCGAAACGACCTCCTTCTTTGCCGCGATCGCGCCGTCCTTCTCGTCCACCAGCAGCTCGGTCTCGCGAAACGTCAGGCAGCCGAAGTTCTCCATCGCGCCCGGCTTCGAAGTCCGGGATCGCAACCAGGTCCATCTTGGCCATCGGGTATCTTGATGCCGAAGTACTTGTCGAAGTACTTCAGGTCCCACTTCGCCGCGTCCAGCGCGAAACTGCGTCAGCCCAGCCTTGTCCGGCGTCGCACACACGCGGATCGGCACCCCTTCGCTCTTGCCCTCGCGAACATGCCCAGTCTCCAACCAGCCACGCTACAAGGTACGTCGACATCTTCGGCGTCGTCGCGAACCTGATCGTGTGCTTTCCTGCCGTCGAGCCCAGGCGTATCGGACACGACCGGCGTATTCGAGATCGCCGTATCCGCCCGATCCACCACCAGCGTCACGTCAAACGTGGCCTTCAGTGCCGGCTCGTCGAAGCTGGGAAACGCACGCCGCGCGTCCGTCGCTTCAAACTGCGTGACGCCGTAGCTCCGCGTCTTGCCTCTTCGAAAGATAAAACCCGCGCAGCCTGTCATTCAGAATGCCGGTGTATGCGATCGTCAGCGCGACCCGGCCAGCGGGCAAACGTCTTGCGAAGTGAATCGTAGCCTGCTGCCTGTCCGCATCCACGCTTACCGCGCCCGGTAGCAGTTCGCCCGACCCGGCTTTCGCCTTCACGTCGATGAATGTAATCTGCGCGGCATTCAGGGTGATGGAGTCCGTCTCTCGCTCCGTGACGACGTCGATCGTCTCGACACCCGCGAACGTCGCCATCTTGAGGTCCGGGGTAATCGTCAGCGCATAATGCTCTGGCCTTACGTCAGTCGGTAGCCGTTGCGCCCCAAGGTACGAGGGCATGGACCACCCAAGCACCACCGAAAGCGCCGCTCCAGCCAGCAGCCCGAGCCGTACTGAACCGATCCGCAACTGCAACTCTCCCGATGCGATGCCCAAACCCGCTCTCTGTCTTGGACGGACCGGAGTGAAGGTTGCACAAACGCGCCGCAGCCGTGCTCAGCCTGTGAGCACCGCGCCGCCGTTCACATTAAAGATCTCACCCGAGATGAAGCCCGCAAACGGCGTGCACAAAAACAAAATCGGCCCCGCCACCTCGTCCACATGAGCGGGACGTCCTACAGGGATCGTCGGATTCACGCGTGCCGCCACTTCCGGCACATCAAAGACCGAAGACGTCATCTCCGTATGCGTCCACCCTGGCGCCACGCAGTTGGCATAGATTCCTGCCGGCGCCAGTTCAGACGACAGGCTCTTGGTCAGTGAAATCATAGCGCCTTTGCTTGCGGCGTAGTCCGCGTGGAAGCCTTCACCGCGTTGGCCTGCCGCCGACGCCACTAGAACCACATGTCCTCTGGCTGCTCCCGAAGGATCCTTGGGGCGTCGCAGCATGTGCTCCGTGGCGGCTTGAATCAGCCCGAACGCGCTATCAAGATTGGTGGCGAGCGTCCGTCGCCACTGGGTAGCCAGCATCTCCGCCACTCGGGTCTCGTTGGGCGGCCAGATCCCGTGGTTCACTACCAGGATGTCCAGATCGCCCAAAACTTCGAGTGCGCGGCCGACAAGCGCCTGCCCATCCTCAGGACTTGCGAGTTCCTGCTGCAGCGCGATGCATTGCGTCCCGCCACCACACTGCTGCGCCAGCGCATCTGCCTGGGTAGAAGCCGTGCGATAGCTGAAGGCCACGCGCGCACCCGCCTGGCGGAACAGCCGAACCGTCGCCGCACCGATACCTCGGGAACCGCCGGTGATAAGTGCTGTCCGGCCGGCAAGCGACAGCGAAACTCCCGAACCAACTGAAAGATTTTGCATCAGTTAGACGCTATCGGAATATCTGATAGGTACGCAAGCAGGCCGAGCCGTCTGCTTGCGCAATATAAAACCTGGAGCATCCCTATGAAGATCGCTGTGCTGATCGCCCGTGTTCTGCTCGGCCTGATGTTTCTCGTCTTTGGGCTCAACGACTTCTTCCATTTCATTCCTATGCAGCCGATGCCTGGCGACGCTGGAGTGTTAGCCGGCGTGATGTTCACGCACGGTTGGTTCACCTTCCACGGCATCCTCTACGTGGTCGCCGGAGTTCTCCTGCTCATCGGCCGCTACGTCCCCGTCGCGCTTGTCATCCTCGGCCCAATCATCGTCAACATTCTGGTCTTTCACGTCACACTCGCGCCGAACGGTATCGGGCCCGGACTGCTCGCCACCCTGCTCGAGTGCTTTTTGATCTGGGCGTATTGGCCCGCCTTCCGCCCGATCTTCAATGAGAACGCGCCCAGAGGCCATAACTCTCTGCGCTAGGCCGGCTTTAAGCGCGTCCCTCTACTTGCCAGACTTGCGAAGCTTCGAGGCCGCCGCAGCCATTGCGTCGGACTTCTTCTCCGCGGCGGTCTGCTTTGCTTTGGGCTCGCAGGAGCCTTTCGTGCCAGCCGGCTTGCCCGGAACCGGCTCATAGCCAGGCCAGCAATGCGACGTCTGCTTCGCAGGCTGCTTCTTCGCCTTGCCCTGTCCGGTCGAGCTTGCGTTTTTCGAGTGCTGCTCCGTCCACGCGTGTCCGTGGGCCGTCTTGTGGCCGGTCTTGCGGGCAGTTCCAGCGGCTGCGGCTCCATGCGAAGAGCTACGGGAGCGCGATTTCGCCGATGCCTTGGGAGTTGCCGTCCGCGACTTGCTGCCGGTAGCTGCGGACTTGCTGGAGCTCGTGCGTGAGGTGGACCGCTTCGTAGTCGCCATAGCTACTAAGAGGGCCAGTTGGAAGCACCCGTCGCCTCGTTATCGGTCGCTCATTTATCGAAGCCGCAAACGGATAGGGCCTTTTGCGCTGGATGGATCAACAACCCGTCCGCCCTGCGTGATATCAATGCGGCCGACAGCGACCAGGCGACGCGCAGCGGCACGAGCCGGCTCCATCAGGCTCTCCCAATCATGCCGGGTCTCGGTTCCACCTACTACCTTTGCGGCTTCGCTCGGGCAGATCGTCTTGTCGCGTCCTCGCTCCGCCAATAGCTTCAGAATCGCGGCTTCGAGCTCAACGTCTCGGCCACCAGGTTTGTGACCGCGGCATGCGTCCGAGCAGTAGCGCACCACATCCCAGTCACGCTCCCACTTCTTACGCCAGGAGAAGGCACGGCCGCACGCCTTGCAAATCTTGTCGGGGTGCGGAGTGATCCTGTCGCGTTTCGGCTTGCGGTCAGGCATCGGGATCTACGGTTGCTGCTCAATCTTGATCAGCTTCGCCGTGTTGAAGCCCTGGGCAGCCGCCTCCGGCTCCACATCCGAAAGCACCTGGGCCGACATCGCCGGTTCCTTCGCAAGAATCCAAAGCGACTTGTGATTCGGCGTACCGACTGCAATCCACCCATAGTCCGGAGCGGTCGCGATAACCCAGTACTTGGTAGAGAAGGGCCAGATTGTCCGGACCTTGAGCATGCCGCTTCCGCCCTTGTCCAGCTTCCCCGTCGCGTTCCAGAACTCAGAGTTTCCCCCCTTGATCTTGCAAGACGTCACCCGCTGGAACGAGTCCTTCTTGTCTCCGAGCGCGTACAGCACCACCTCGTCACTCAGACACGCCTTCTCTTTCTTTATCGGGTATCGCGCGATCTCGTGCCACGGAGAGACGAACCGATCCGTGTCGAGCTTTGGGACCGGAGTTACGGTCTGGGCCGCGGCCACTGCCGCGCCAGCAAGCAGTAGACCGCACGTCCACGCGTTCGCCCTGAATCTCTTGGAAGCCTCGGCCATCATCACCTCCGTCATGCTGTCTCATACGATGCGGGTTGTCTTCCATGGAGCTATGTCTCCGAACACGCAGGAGTTCCCGATGGACGAGTCACGCAAACTCTATACTTGATGCATATGAACCCGTTCCCGACACTGCATGAGCAACTCGACCTGATCACCAAGGGAGCGGCAGAGATTATTCCCGTGGACGCGCTCAAGGAGCGCATCGAGCGGTCGATTGCTTCGGGCTTGCCCATGCGCATCAAGGCGGGATTCGATCCGACTGCGCCCGATCTCCACCTCGGTCACACCGTCCTGATCCGCAAGCTGCGGCACTTCCAGCAACTCGGCCACACGGTCATCTTTCTCATTGGCGATGCTACCGCGCTGATCGGCGATCCCACAGGCCGGAACGTGACCCGCAAGCCGCTCACCCGCGAGGAGATCGACAGCAACGCCGAGACCTACAAAGAGCAGGTGTTCAAGATTCTCGACCCCGAGAAGACGGAGGTGCGCTACAACTCCGAGTGGCTGCAAAAGCTCGGATTTGAAGGCATGATCCGGCTGGCGGCGAAGTTCACCGTCTCGCAGATGCTCGAGCGCGAAGACTTCCACAAGCGCTTCCGCGAGGAGCAGCCAATCTCGGTCCACGAGCTGCTCTACCCGATGGCGCAGGGTTACGACTCCGTCGCGCTCAAGTGCGACGTCGAGCTCGGCGGAACGGACCAGAAATTCAACCTGATGCGTGGACGCGACCTGCAGCGCGATGCTGGCCAGCCGCCGCAGATCATCCTGATGACGCCCATTCTCGAAGGGCTCGACGGCGTGCAGAAGATGTCGAAATCCCTCGGGAATGCGATCGGAATCCAGGAGCCCGCGGGCGAGATGTACGGCAAGCTGATGTCGATCTCGGACGAGCTGATGTGGAAGTACTGGACGTTCCTCACCGATCTGCGCGGCAGCGAGATCGACGCCATGCGCGAAGAGGTTTCGCACGGCGGTCTGCACCCGATGAAGGTGAAGAAGGATCTGGCGTGGAGCATCGTGCGCGACTTCCACTCATCAGCTCAGGCCGATGCCGCGGCGGAGAGCTGGGCCAAGCAGTTCCAGCAGCGCTCGGTAAGCGACGACGTGGCGGTGTTGCGCATCTCGCTGGCCGAGGAAGGTCTCCTGGACGCAGACGCCGCAGTTCGCCTCCCTAAGCTCCTGGTGCTCGCAGGGCTCGCCGCTTCGGCCGGCGAAGCCACGCGCAAAATCGGTGAAAATGCCGTGAGCATCGACGGCGCAAAGTGCGCGGCCCGTTCGGTGGCACGCGCGGAACTTGGTGAATCTCCTGTACTGCGCCTGGGCAAGAAGAGCGTGCGTGTGGAGTGGGTCGGCTAGCTACCAAGTGCACATCTTGCCTGCGCTTCCTCTCGATTGGTTCGTGCGAACTATGGCTTTGCTGGAACAGCTCCGACGACGCAAACCAGCGGACCTTCTGCTCGCGGTCGAGGCAGTTCTACTGCTGAGCTTCTTCCGCGTAGGCCTGAAGCTTGTTCCCGTGCGTCGGATCATCCGTGCTGTATGCCGCGGCAGCGCGAAGAGCACAAACAGCGAAGCGGTACTGCCTGCAACGGCCCGCGAAGTGGCGCTTCGGGTGCGTTGGGCGGTCGAGTCTGCAGCGCGTAACTCGCCTGCCCGATTCGTGTGCTTTCCACAGTCGCTTGCGGGCTACCTGATGCTTCGACGTCGCGGCGTTCCGAGTACCATCGTGTATGGCGTAGCGCGCTCGGCCGAAGGCGCAGTACTCGCGCATACGTGGCTCATGCTTGGGGATCGAATGGTTCTCGGCGGCGAGGGCTCCGAGGCCTTCAGCCCCATTGAGCGCTGGAATTAGGTGGACAACTTGCCTCGGATTGATGACAACCAAACAAGGATGCACCTTTCGAAGACGCTTTGGTGGCAGGATGCTGTCATCTATCAGGTATATCCGCGCAGCTTTCAGGACACGAATGGCGACGGAGTTGGGGACCTGAAAGGCATTACGCAGCGGCTGGACTACCTTGTCACGCTCGGGATCGACGCTGTTTGGATTTCGCCCTTCTATCCGTCACCGATGGCGGACTTTGGCTACGACGTGGCCGACTACACCGACGTTGACCCGATGTTTGGAAGCCTTGGAGACTTCGACCTCCTGCTCGAGCGTGCGCACGCACTCGGCCTCCGCGTGATCCTGGACTTCGTTCCGAACCACAGCTCCAATCAGCATCCGTGGTTTCTGGAGAGCAGGTCGTCGCGAACCAGCGACAAGCGAGACTGGTATATCTGGCGCAATCCAGAGCCAGGACAAGGCGATCCCGCGGAGCGGCCGCCGAACAACTGGATGTCGCACTTCGGCGGAACGGCGTGGACGTACGACGAGCCAACCGGCCAGTTTTATCTCCATTCCTTCCTGCCCGAGCAGCCGGACCTGAACTGGCGCAACCAGGAGGTCCGGAAGGCAATCTACGACGCGATGTACTTCTGGCTTGAACGGGGACCAAACCTTCGAGGCGTGGATGGCTTTCGGATGGACGTTCTTTGGCTGCTCATCAAGGATGAGCACTTCCGCGATAATCCCCCAAATCCCGACTGGCAACCCGGCAGTTCGTCCTTTGGCCAGTACATGCCTGTCTACACGGCAGATCGGCCGGAGACGCAGGAGATCGTCGCGGAGATGCGGACGCTGCTGGACAGCTGTTCCACGACGGCCGAAGAGACGCGGCTGCTGATCGGCGAGATTTATCTGCCCATCAAGGATCTGGTCCGCTACTACGGTTCATCGCAGCCGGATCCGACCTCGGCGAGGCGGGATATGACGAACGTCACGTTGACCGGACCGCATCTTCAGGGCGCGCAGCTGCCGTTCAACTTTCACCTGATTCAAACCGCTTGGCGAACGTCGACGATCGCGCAGCTGATCCGAGACTACGAAGCAGCGCTGCCGGCTGGCGCATGGCCGAACTGGGTTCTCGGCAACCACGACCAATCGCGGCTGGCTACGCGTTTGGGGCTCGAGCAGGCGAGGACCGCGGCCGTGCTGCTGCTTACTCTGCGTGGGACGCCGACGCTTTACTACGGCGACGAGCTTGGCATGCAAGATGGGCAGATTCCGGCGGATCGAATTGAAGATCCCGCGGAAAAGCGGCAACCGGGAATCGGAATGGGGCGCGATCCGGAGCGGACGCCGATGCTGTGGGACGGCTCGGCCAATGCGGGGTTCACTTCGGGATCGGAGCCGTGGCTGCCGATTGCGGCTGACTTTGCGAGCCGATCCGTGGCGGCGCAGATGGACGATCCAGTGTCGATGCTGTCGTTGTATCGCCAACTGCTGGCCTTAAGGCGAGCTCATGCGGCGCTTCACCTCGGCGCGATCGGCGACATCTCGCCTAAGCCGGGCGAACAGACGGGCGTGCTTTCCTATGTGCGTAGCGATGCGCAGGAGCGGATCGCGGTGTTTCTGAACCTGACGATTGAGCCGCAGACTGCTGAAATTCCGGCTGGTCTGGCGCTGCTTTCTTCGCTTCCAGCGCGCGCGTCAGGGCGAGTTGGCGGGCCGATTCGGCTGGAAGCAGCCGAAGCCCTGATCGTGTTGCTGGACTAAAAGGGGCACCCCCCCTCCCCCCTGGGTTTTACGCAACTGTTGATTCCAGGACACTTATCTCCGTCTAATAAGTAAGTGTTGAAGATAAATGACTTAGCTTCGAATACCCCGCTCTTGTTGCATAAAGCCTTGGGATACAGCAGGTTGCCTGGGAGGAGACGCAAAAAGGCCCGACCACGCGGGCCGGGCTTTTCGCGTCTTGACACGGCGGATTCGCCGTTACTACGCTTCGGCGCCGACGGGCTCCGGAATGGCCGCTGTGGGCGTGGCGTTCTTGCTGCCTTCGCCGGGCTTGCGGATGTCGATGCCGCCCTTGAAGTAGGCGCCGTCCTCGATGGAGATGCGGGCTGCGGCGACGTCGCCGGTGAGCGAGCCTTCGCTGCGGATGTCTACCCGGTCGGAGGCCTGGATGTTGCCGCGGACTTTGCCGAGCACGACCACTTCGCGCGCGGAGATGTTGGCGGCGACCTGGCCGTTACGGCCGACGGTCACGCGATTACCGGGCAGGGTAATGGCGCCTTCAACTTTGCCGTCAATGTAGAGGGACTCCGAGCCGGTGAGCTCACCCTTCACAATCAGAGACTTACCAATGGTCGCCTGCTCGCCGGAGGGGATAGGAGAAGCTGCCGCGGGGGCGCCGCTTGTGGGACGAACTGTGCCGGCGTCGAAGGAGGCGGGGGCGACCGGGGTCACGGCCGGGCGTACCGGCTCAGGGGTGGCGGGAGAGGCGTTAGGGCCTGTCTGGTTGGGTTTCCACATAGTTCGATGATGTCCTTTCGATCATTGCCTGGTAGTCCGGCGAAATTCGGGGAGTTCTGGGCTGTAATCTGCGTGTTTCTGATGTGTCCGCGCCGCGCGCGACGAGGGGGAGAGTGCAGAAGCTGTACGTATCAAGCTCCTGGCCTTCCCTCACGATACTACTCCGCCGGGGGAAGCGGAAATGGGAGCCACCTCTGCAAAAGTTGGGTATATCCCGTGGTTCGCGTTCCGGCGGGGGTTCGGAGCCCTCCAGAAGGCCTGACGCCAGAGCGGTGCAGTGTCTCAGTCATGCCGTTTATGAGTACGGCATGGGTGGCCCGTCTGCCCGTTGTGGGAGGTTGCACCTGCGAGGTGGTAGAGAGTTGATGCGAAAGTGGGAGGGTGTTTTTCTGACGCTCTGGATACTCTTCAACCACTGGGAGAATGCTTCCACGCGACCTCACAGCCCGCGCGCAACAGACGCTAGCGCGAGTCGCAGAAATGTCGTCGACAGGCACGGGTCTTCATGAGATCTCGTGGCTGCAGATGAGGCAACAAAGGCCCTCCCCTGACTGCAAGCTCCCCGGCACCACTCGCCATGCGAGCGCCG
>CAWBUI010000010.1:0-425403 GCA_963791875.1 uncultured Acidobacteriaceae bacterium | reverse complement strand
CCTCTACGACTTCTGGAACACCCACGGCTCCGTCAACGAAAACGTCTTCGCCTACTCCAATCGCCACGAAGGCGAACGCTCACTCGTCGTCTACAACAACAAGTACGAGAACACCTCCGGCACCATCCACACCTCCGTCGCCGACATGGACAAGGGCTCGGGCCAGCTCCGCCAGCGCTCCATCGCCGAAGGCCTCGCCATCTCATGGGACGAGTCCCTCGTCTTCGCCTACAAGGACCCCGCGCACGACCTCGAGTACCTCCGCCGTGCCTCCGCCATCCACCACCACGGCATGAGCTTCGACCTCCACGGCTTCGAGTGCCGCGTCCTCCTTAACTGGCGTGAACTCCGCTCCACCGCCGAATATCCCTGGGACCGCCTCTGCGACGAACTCCACGGCGCCGGCGTCCAGAACCTCGACTACGAGCTCTCCCGCCTTCGCCTCCGCCCCCTCCACCACGCCCTCGCCGAAGCCCTCAGCCCCGCCAACGTCCATGCCATCGCCCAGGCCGCTGAAGAAAAGTTCGCAGAAGAAAAGCTCCCCCAGGACAAGCTCGCCAAACACAAACCCACCTCCCCCGCCGCGGAAGAGTCCACATCGAGATCCGTACCCGGACCCACCCCGGGGCAAACGGATCTCCCACGGCTGCACCTGCCCAAACCTCACCCGATCCCCGCCTCCGGCCCTTCGTCGTAGCAGCCCGCGAGGTGCTCGAGCGCCTCCGCGAACACGCTGCCATCGAACACCGCCACCCCGCTGGGGCCGCCGCCGCGGAAACGCTCCACCCCAGCGCGGCCACATCGGAAGCAACCGCTCCAGGACCCACTTACCCCCGCAGCCTCGAGCAGGCGCTGCAGGCCGCCGCACGCCTTCCGCTCCTCGCCGCAACCTTCACCGATGACTGGCCCGCGCGGTCGCGCCCCATCCTCCCCGGCCTCACCCCCGAAACCCGCCAGCTCCGCACCTGGGCGCCCATACTCGCCTATATCCTCCTGCGTGACCTCCCCTGGGCCGCGGAAGCCGGCCAACCGAAGAACGCCACCGCGCACTTCGACCGCCTCCTCCTCCGCTCCGCGCTGGCAGACCTCTTCGCCTCGCTCGGCATGGAAGGCCAGGCCCGCTGGCAGGCCGCCGCACAGGTCCGCCTCCTCCTCACCTCCGCCTCCACTGCTCCAAACGCCATCCACACCACCTCCCTGTTCGCCGAACCCGACGCGCGCTGGCTCGCCGGCGTCAACCAATCCTCCGGCAACACCTGGTTCAACAAGGAGCAGTTCGAAGAGCTCCTCACCTGGCTCCAGCTGCCCGTCCTCCTCGACCTCTCCGCGCAGCCCAACCCCGACCCCGCCGCTCTAGCCCACATCGAGCGCTCCGTCACCGCCGCCAAAGCCGCCGCCGACCGCGCCTCCTACAACCTCGACGCCTTCCACACCCCCGCCGGCACAAATCCCGCCGCGCAGGAACCACCCAGACCGGGCGCGCCCGCAAACCAAATGCAAACCTCGCAGCCAACCACCCAGGCCGAATCAGGCGAACCCGCCATCCCCAACCCGTCCTGACCCCAACCCTCAACGCGCGGCTTGCCCCGCACGGTGTGCAGATTAAGGGCAGTGTCATTCGTAGCGAGCTTGGGAACTTCGCCAACCTGCAGGATCCAGACGGCAACGAGATTTACTTGTGGGAGAACGTAAGTCAGGCCATCTCCGAATCCGCACTGCTTGGATCCTCTGTCACCTCATAGCACTGAGCACCATCCGAGGGCAGCCCTTCACACCATCCTGAGTAGTGCCGAGCAACGCGCGTACCACCACCCGCCCCCAAATCCCTGCGCGTCTACAATCACCCACAGTGCCCGCCCGCCTCATCCTCAACGCCGACGACTTCGGCCTCACCCCCGGCATCAACCGCGCCATCGCCGAACTCCACGCCGCCGGCGCCCTCACCTCCGCCACCCTCATGGCCAACGGCCCCGCCTTCGACGACGCCGTCGCCATCGCCCGCGCCAACCCCACCCTCGGCGTCGGCTGCCACATCGTCCTCACCGACGGCACCCCCGTCTCCCACCCCGCATCCATCCCCACCCTCCTCGGCCCCGACGGCAAAACCTTCCGCCCGTCCCTCGCCGACTTCGTCAGCCGCCCTCCTGCCGCGGCAGCATCCGCGAAGACGACATCGCCCGCGAAGCCCACGCCCAGATCCGCACAACTCCAACGCGCCGGCATCACCCGTCACCCACATCGACACCCACAAGCACACCCACATCTTCCCCGCCGTCGCCCGCCCCCTCCTCCGCGCAGCCGAGCAGGCCGGCAGTCCCCGCCCTCCGCTACCCCTTCGAGCCACCCTGGAGCTCCGCGTCAGCCGCTCCCACCACGCCCCCTCCTCCAGGCGTCTCCAACTCCGCACGCCTCCGCCTCTTCGAACCTCGCTTCCGCACACTCACGCGCACATCGCGCCGACCGCACCACCGACGGCACCCTCGGCATCGCCGCCACCGGCACCCTCAACGCAACCACCCTCCGCGCCATCCTCACCGCCCTGCCGCCATCACGGCACCTACGAACTCTGCTGCCACCCCGGCTACAACGACGCCGCACCTCGACCAGCATCACCACCCGCCTCCGCGCCCACCGAAACATCGAACGCGAAGCCCTCCTCACCGTCATCCCCGAAATAATGCAGCACCCCTCGGCCCCCACACCTCATCCACTACGGAAGCCTCTGGAAATCCCGCAACAAACTCGAGCCACATCGAACCGCCCCCAATCGACCGAACCCACCACCCCCCGCCGCAAGATCGGCATCACCTGCTACCCCACCTACGGCGGCTCCGGAGTCGTCGCCACCGAGCTCGGCATCGAGCTCGCCGCCCGCGGCCACGAGGTCCACTTCATCACCTCCTCCCAGCCCTTCCGCCTCACCGGCCGCGAAGCCAACATCCGCTTCCACGAGGTCGCGGTCTCCAACTACCCGCTCTTCGAACACCCGCCCTACGACCTCGCCCTCGCCACCCGCATGGCCGAAGTCGCCGAGTTCTACTCGCTCGATCTCCTCCACGTCCACTACGCCATCCCGCACTCCGTCTCCGCCCTCCTCGCCCGCCAGATGCTCGACCCAGCCCGCGCCGCCGCCGCTACCTCCCCTTCATCACCACCCTCCACGGCACCGACATCACCCTCGTCGGCCTCGACCGCTCCTACCTCCCCATCACCCGCTTCGGCATCGAGCAGTCCGACGGCGTCACCGCCATCTCCGCCCACCTCCGCGACCGCACCCGCGAAGCCTTCGGCATCACCGCCGACATCGAAGTCATCCGCAACTTCGTCAACTGCGACGTCTACATCCGCAACCCCGCCAACGTCGCCGCGCATGCGCCCCCGCTACGCCAGCACGCCGACGAAAAACTCCTCGTCCACCTCTCCAACTTCCGCCCCGTCAAGCGCGTCACCGACGTCATCGAAGTCTTCGCCCGCGTCGCCGCCGCCATGCCCGCCCGCCTCATGCTCATCGGCGACGGCCCCGACCGCTCCGCCGCCGAGTACCTCGCCACGCACCTCGGCATCGCCGACCGCATCCACTTCCTCGGCAAGCAGGACAACGTCAACGAGCTCCTCCCCCTCGCCGACCTCATGCTCATGCCCTCCGAGATGGAGTCCTTCGGCCTCGCCGCCCTCGAAGCCATGGCCTGCGGCGTCCCTTCCATCGCCACCCGACGTCGGCGGAGTCCCCGAACTCATCGACGACGGACCATCAGACCAACGGCCTCCTCTTCCCCGTCGGCGACATCGAAGCCATGGCCCAGGCCGCCATCGCCCTCCTCCAGCGACCCCGACCGCCTCGCCGCCATGGCCCACGCCGCCCGCCGCACCGCGCAGGACCGCTTCTGCGCCTCCCGCATCATCCCGCTCTACGAGCAGTTCTACGAACGCATCCTCACCCAGTCCGTCCCCAGAACTGCCAACCGCAGCAGGCTGTCCTGACAAAAAGCCGGGCCAGGAGAACCTCTCCTGGCCCGGCAAGTTCCTCTTCTTCGGGTCCGGCTCTTATTCCAACGCACCGGTCTGCACCGCTGGCAGAACAGGCGTTCCCTCCAGTCGGACGCCGTCCAGTCGCTTCGGATCGAGCCCCAGCACCTTCAGGATCGTAGGCGCCACCTGCGCCGTCTCCACGGCGGCGTGCACAGTGGCGCTGCTGAACGCCGGGTTGGACAGCAACAGCATCACGTTGGTGTCGTCATGCGCAAACCCGCCGTGCTCCTCCAGCTTCTTCGTACTGCCCGTATAGATCACGCCCACGTTCGGCGCAACGATAATGTCTGGCGTTCGGGGGTCGCCATTCGGAGGCAGCCCCGGCCGGTTATAGTTCTGCCAAAGCGCAGGTCCGTAGAAGATCTCTCCGATCCCGGCCTTCGTCGCATTCTTCTCAAGGAGGGACACCGCGGCCGTGGTCTGGTCAGAGTTCTTCAGCCAGAGCAGTGACACGTCATCCTCCGTCGCTCCAATCCCGGTCGGATTGTTTACCGACTCCGAGTACGGCAGAAAACTGTCCAGCAGCGCCGCGGGTGAAATCCCGTTGCTGCCGTCCGCACCGGGGATCGGCAGAAATCGATTGGGGTCAATCGGCGACTGGCCATGCTTGGCCGTGATGATGATCAATGTGCTGCTCAGCAGGCCGCGGTCCTCCAGGTGGTCCACCATCTCACCGATCGAGTCGTCGATAAACCGGATCTCGCTCAGCAGCGGCTGTGTAGGAGTTCCCTGCCCATCGAGATAGCCGCCGGTCGCTACGTTCTTCTCGATCAGCTTCTGCCCAATGCTCACGGCCTGGAAGTTCATCCCGAAGATCTCCGGCGTCGGCGCGGCGGACTTGCCGTTATGCGTCCTGCCGTCGATCTCGTTCAGAATCGCGTTCACCTTCAGCGTGTCGTAACACTGGATGTTCTTGAAGCTGCCCGTCCAGTCCCCCGTCTGCGAAGGATCGGGTATGGCCGAGCAGCCCAGCCCCGTCGGCGTCTTCACTCCCGGCAGTGGCACCACCGTGGAGTTGATCTCGGGCGCGTAAAAGTCGTCGAGGATATATCCGTTATGGCCCGAGACCGAAGCATAGGCGGGATGCTTATCCGACCACGCCGTATACCCGCCCGCTTCGTGGATCACGCTGAAGATCGAGTTCACCCGCACGAACTCCCACGGATACACCGGGGCGCAGCCACGTTTCGGATCGCGTGGAAGCCGCAGCGGGTCAATGGAGCCGACTCCGCCCTCAGTCAAAGGCTTGCTGGGTCCTACGCCGTTCAAATAGCTCTGATCCTTGTCGATGCCCTCTTCGTACTCGGTCCGGGTGCCGATCGGCGGCTTGCCTGCGTCGCAGGGGCCGGATGCAACACCATTGCCGGTAGTCTTCGCCGGGGGGTCCAGGGACCGGTCATACGCCACGTCGTAATAGGCGCCCGCGGTGCGCGGCGAGGCACCCGTCACGATGGCGGTCAAACCGGGAAAGGAGTCCGACGGCTTCGAGGTGCTAGCCGCCACGTAGTTGATTCCCTTTGATCCCAGCGCTGCAAGATGAGGGCAGTACGGTTCCCCCTGGTTTACCCCCGCGATCCCACGCGAGCAGTTCAGATAGTCCACACCATGCATCCCGTCGACGCTGATCAGCAGCACGTGACGTACGTCGTTGCGATTCCACTCATTGTCGCGGTCCTGCGCAACTGTAGCGACCGAAGACCACGTACACAATCCGACAAGCAGCCAAAACTTCATAGCTACCTCCTGACCAACCACTACATACCAACTTGGTTGGGGAGGTCCTCTCCGCGTCATGAAATTTCGGTAAATAACGCCAGCCTGCCGCAAAATACGACGCCTGGATCCGTAGAGGGTCCTGGCAACTCATCCCCGCGAGACCGCGCGCGAAACATTTGCCCAGGCTGTCTCCAGTGCCTCGCCAAACTGCGCCCACGGCTCCGCCCCCGCCTCCAGCACCGGCATCACCAGCCTCACCTTGGTCCCGCGCCCCGGACGGCTCACCATCTCGACCTCGGCCTGCGCGCCATACAGCACCGTCATCCGCTCGCGAACATTGCGCATCCCGATCCCCGTCCCCGGCCGCACAATCCCACTCCCCGGCGAAGCCGGCTCCCGCTCCGGCTCCATCCCCACCCCGTCATCCTCAACCTCCAGCAGCAGCCGGCCATCCGTCAGCACCCGGCTCCGCAGCGTCACCGTACCGCCCGAGATCCGCGGCTCCAGCCCATGCTTGATCGAGTTCTCAATCAGCGGCTGCAGCAGCATGCTCGGCACCACCACGGCCAGCGTCTCCGGCGTCGATCTCCTTCACCACCCGCAGCTTCTCCCCAAAGCGCACCACCTCGATCGCCAGGTAATCATCGGTAAACGCCAGCTCTTCGCGAGAACGGCACAAACGCCTCGCGATCCTTCAGCAGCACCCGCAGAATGTTCGCGAGCTTCACGATCATCTCCCGCGCCAGCTCCGGCTGCGATCGCACCAGCGACGTGATCGAGTTCAGCGTATTGAACAGAAAATGCGGATTGATCTGCCGCTGCAGCGCGTCCAGCCGCGCCTCCATCAGCAGCCGCGACTGCTCCTCCAGCTTCCGCTCCGATCCGCACCGCGTTCCATATCTTCAGCGGGATCCCCACCACTACCGGCGCCGCCGCGCAGATCGCCAGCTCCACCAGCCAGTAAGGCGAATACAGCGAAAAGAACCGGTGCGGGTACGCCCGCGACAGCAAGCTCGTTCCCAACTGCATCGCCGTGATCAGCAGCAGCAGCAAAATCTGGCGGTCAAGGTGCGGCCGCCGCAGGTTCCGCGTCACCCACTGGTACAGGCTCAGGTCGATCAGCGGAGAAAACGACCACACGTCCTCGGGATCCGTAAACCGGCCATACGTCCCGGAGATCGCCGCCACCAGCAGATTCACCGGGAGCGCCCAGTACTCCCCGTGCCACATCGCCGGCAGCGCCAGAGCCGCCCCACCCAGCATCGCCGGTGCTGGCCCCAGCAGCAGCCCCGTCAAAATCGTCGCCTCAAACGAGATATCGGCCGCCAGGAAATTCGGCACCCGAACCCGGATCCATACCCCCAGCATCAGCGGCGCACAGATCATCGCCACCAGCTTCAGCGTCTCCCGTCGACTCCGCCGCACCGTCAGCAGCAGCCGCTTGAACGCACTCGACCGCGCCAGCGAACTGGATACCGCAGCCGCCACGCCCAGTTCCACCAGCAGCGTAATCAGGAGCAGGCTGTCCTTCACGGGCGGTGAACTGCTGTGCAGTGGCATCACCCAGAAAGTCTACGCTCGCCCGCTTGCTGACCCGCTTGCTGACCCGCGTAGAAGCGGCAGCAGTTCATCCAGGCTGGTCTCCCGCACCTCGCCCGTCTCGCGCAACGTGGCCATCGAGCGCTCATGCGACGCCTCGGTCTTGGAACCGCAAAGCTCCGGCACCACTATCGGGATGAAGTTCAGGTCGAGCGCATGACGCACCGTCGGCTCGATCCCGACCTCAAGCGCAATCCCCGCGATCACAAACGCCTGCAGCTGGGCGTCGCGCATCGCGATCCCAAGATACGTTCCCTCGAACGCCGACATCGCAATCTTATCCACGACGCCCTCATCCTCACGCGGCACAAGCTCGGGCACGAGCTGCCAGCCTGGCGATCCCATGGTGATCAATGGCCTCGTCTCCGCCGGTTCGCCCTTCTTCTGCCACACCATCGCACGGCGCAACTGGCCCGCGCCCGCCAGTCGGTTGGGGAGAAAGAAGTGCCGCGTGAAGAAGATCCGGAATCCGCCCTCACGTGCCGCGTCCACCACCCGCCCACACCCCTCCACAATTCGCGCCGAGCCGCCAATCTGCGGAACAATACCCGCCTGCATGTCGTAGATCAGGATCGCTGTTCGCTCAGGGACACACAGCTCGGCAAGTGTCTCCGGCACGTCCAGGCCAAAAGCGCGCTTCACCTGGACGCTCCGCGCAGCGTCCCGACCACACCCGATCCATTCCCGCGCGCGTAGTTCTGTCTCACAATGCCCGCCCTCCCCGGACGCCAGACGGTCGAACCTGTGATTCCGGTCCGACGTCATTTGCTCTGTCGTGACGACCGTCCAAACCCGATCGGAAGCAATCACGCGCATGTCTTCAGTTCCCCGACGGCCGGGAGCCCGGGCACGCCGGTTCAATCATGAGTCCCGCGCAGACGCATGTCTACGGCCAAGGTATGTCACAGCCCGGGGAAAAACAAGCAGCCGTGCCTCCCTGCGCCGGACACGGCTCAACGAGCATCAATCGCCGCCGCCCCGCCGCTGGTATCCAATCGCGCGAGGGTGGCGAAGTCCGGCGAGACTCCAACGGTCGCCACAATGCCCCGTCGGCATGCATCACCCGCCCGCCTTACCAACCGCTATGAATCGAAGCTGCCGCGCGTGAATCCAACCATATAATCAATACGATGCCCTTCGAATCCATCCGCAAAGTAGCCGACGCCGACTTCCCCACCCGCTGGGGACAGTTCCGCATCCTCGGATTCGAGGGCATTGTCGACAATCCCCGAGCCCTGCAACGACCGCCATCCCCGCCCCCGCCGTCCGCATCGAGTCTGCCGTCGCCCTCGTCATGGGCGACATCCACGCCGCACCCCCGATCGTCCGCATCCACTCCCAGTGCCTCACCGGAGACGTCTTCCACTCCCTCCGCTGCGACTGCCGCCAGCAGCTCGAACTCGCCCTCGCCACCATCGCCGACGCGGGCGCCGGCATCCTGCTCTACGAAAACCAGGAAGGCCGCGGCATCGGCCTCATGGCCAAGCTGCAGGCCTACGAACTGCAGGACCAGGGCCTCGACACCATCGAAGCCAACCTCGAACTCGGCTACAAAGCCGACTGCCGCCAGTTCGAACTCCCGGCCGGCATCCTGAAAATGCTCGGACTCGACGCCGTCCGCCTCATCACCAACAACCCGGAAAAGGTCGAAGCCCT
This sequence comes from uncultured Acidobacteriaceae bacterium, assembly GCA_963791875.1. Classification (GTDB taxonomy): domain Bacteria; phylum Acidobacteriota; class Terriglobia; order Terriglobales; family Acidobacteriaceae; genus Edaphobacter. Next base: position 416,403 of record CAWBUI010000010.1, on the reverse strand, counting down.
GGAAGCCGTAGGCGTCAAGGTAACCGAGCGCATCTCCGCCGAGGTCCCCGCCGAGCCCACCTTCGAGCGCTACCTCCAAACCAAGCGCGACAAGATGGGCCACCTCGTCAGCTAGCGCACCACGCTGTACACGAACCCCGTAAAGTCAGCCCACCCCGCCGTCCTGCTGTTCCACGTGTACAAACCTATACGGTCGCCGCGATAGCTCCCCCACGTAAGCTGGTACGGCGCACCGAGCGGTGTAAACGTCTTTCCGTCGAGCGAATACGCAAACTGGCTCACCCCATCGAAGCCCCACGTCGACCGCAGCCAAACCTGCCTCTGCCCCACCACCGGACCATCCGCACGAAGACCCTCCGCCACAACCGACAGCATCCGCACCGCCCCGCTCTGCACCACCCCAATCGCTGCTGACGTCTTCGCAAAATGCGACAGCCCCGCCTCCTGCCCGTCCACCATCCCGGACACATCGACGGCAACCGTGACCTCGTTCCGCGCACTCCGAAACGCCCGCTGGGTCAACACATTCCCCACGGCCTTCAGATCCCCAGGCCGCAACGGTGCGAACGCATGCAGCCGCAGAAACCCGCGCCGCTCCCCGAGCGACCACATCCCCGCGCGAGGCTGGTAGTTCCACTGCCACTCCCGCCGCAGCCCCGGCGCGCCAAACTCATCCGAAGCCAACACACTCGTAAGCGCCTGCCCAGTCACCGGCATCGCGCCCGACCAGACCATGTTCCCAATGCCATCCGAGCCCGGTCTCCCGATCACCGGCCACCCATCCACCCACTCCACCGGCAGCAGCACCGCCGCCCTGCCCTCCCAGTCCCCGCGCCCCTGGTGCGTGAAGAACCACCACCGCCTATCCGGAGCCTGCACAATCCCGCCCTGGTTTGGCTCCTTGTCCACCGCCCCATGCACATGCTGCAACTGCCGCGCCTCCCAGGGCCCATCGAGCGACGTCGCACGCTCCATCATCGCCACCCGCCCCTCCGGCCGCACCTCGGAGAAGTAGTGGTAGTACACCCCCTTCCACTTGTAGAGCTTGTTCGCCTCTGACCCCCGCGACTGGTGAATGATCCGGTCCGACCCCGCCACAATCCCCTTCCCATCCGCCGTCAGTTTGAACAGGTGGATGTTGTACTTCGTCCCGCTCGGCCCCTCCGCCGCAGTGTGCGTCGTCAACAGGTACATCTGCCCGTCGTCATCCCAGAACGGACACGTATCATCCCACCCTTGCGCCATCATCACCGGAGCGACGGTCGTCCACGGCCCCGCCGCACTCGCCGCCGTGCTCATATAGATCCCCTGATCCGGCGTCGCAAAGTAGACCCAGAACCGCCCTGCATGAAACCGGATCGCCCCCGCCCAGATCCCCCGCCCCGCGCGATTCATCCGGTCCCAGTTCAGCTCCGAATCCATCACCGTAAGGTCCGGCACCACCCCACCCAGCACCGTCCAGTTCACCAGGTCCTTCGACGACAGCACAGTCATCCCCGGCGAATACTGCATCGTCGAGGAGATCGCATAAAACGTATCTCCCACCGCAATCGCATCCAGATCGGAAAAGTCCGCCGGCAGAACCGGATTCGCATACGTGCCATCCTTCTGCTCGCCCCACTGGCCCCGCGTCGGCATATCAGCCGAAGCGGCAGTTGCAGGTCCATCCGCAGCAGGCACCTGCGAAAGCCCCGACGCACTCACCACCCCGCAAAGCCCAACCGCTGCCGCCGCGACCCAGACCCGAACCCGCCCAATCATCCACCCACCTGCCGCTCCCGCCAAAGCCGATACACACCCCAAGCCGACACCGAGCAGTTATCCACCACCCTGCCATCCAGGATCATCGCCTCAAAATCCGCAACCCGCACCCGGAACACCTCCAGGTCCTCCTCCTCCGGATCGCGATCATGAGGACCCTGCACCAACTCCTCCGCCAGAAACACATGGTGCTTCTGATTCATCACCCCATACCCGATCTGCAACGTCGCAAGCTGCGTCAGCCGCCCCGCTACCAGCCCTGTCTCCTCGCGCAGTTCGCCCGCAGCCATCTCGCGCGGGTCCGCGCCAGCCTCTTCCCACCCACCCTGCGGAAGCTCCTTGAACCGCGCCCCCACCGTGTACCGGAACTGCTCGACCAGGTAGATGTACTCGCCATCCTCCCCGCGCTCAATCGGAAGGATGATGCACGCCGGATCCTTGTCGATCACGCCGTAAATCCCGCGCTGCCCGTTGGACCGCTCAATCACATCCTCGCGGACGCGCGTCCACGGATTTCGGTACACCTCACGCGAGGAGATCGTTTTAATCGTCAACGAAGCCGCTCGCCCCGCAAAATTCTCAATACCCTGAACATCCCTTCCCCCCGGAAACGCCGCCCTCAACCCTGCTTCGCCCAATACACCGCATACCGCTCATCGGCAATCCTGTACAGCGGCTTCACCGAAATCGAACCACCCGCGCGAAAGGTCAGTTCCTTCGCCGACACGAGCTCCGGGAACCCCACGGGATGAGCCGCCGCCGGCCCAGGATCCTTGGGCCCCGTCTCATACGCCCCAATCTTCAGCGGCCCAGAAGCCGGCCCCGCCCCGAGATCCGCTGCCAGCACCAGCGGCCCATACAGCGCAGCCCGCAGCGCGGGATCCCCCGGCAGGCCTTCCGCGTACAGCTTCATCGGCAGCACAACCTGCACCGTATCCCCATCCCGCCACTCGCGCGTAACCGACAGGTACGACCCCGGCTGCGCAAACGCCTCCAGCGCGTGCCCATTAATCGCAACCGATCCGCCCTCCTCCGCTACCCACGAAGGAATCCGAATGTGCATCGTCCACCGCCGCGGTGCCGCCACCTTCAGCCGCAGCGTCGTCCCCTGCTCCACAGGAAACGCGGTCTCCTGCCGCAGCGTCAGCCCCTTCTCCTTCCACGTCAGCTCAGACGCGATGAACTGGTTCACCCAAACGCTCTGCCCATCATGGAAGTAGATCGAGTCATTGAACTTCGCAAACTCCTCCGCCCCCGTCCCCGTGCAGCACCAGAACGAAGCATCCGGGGAGTTCACATGCCGCCAGTATCCCGCCGCCAGCGGGAAGAAATACTGCTTCAACCCCTGCCCATCCTGCGTGCCCAGCCGGCTGTTCCACAACGACCGCTCATACGCATCCATCCACCGCGCATCTCCTGTCCACGAGAAGACATGCCGCTCGAGCTTCATCAGGTTGTACGCCACGCAGCACTCCGCATCGTGGTACCCGAGCGTCCCCTTCAGATTCCCCGCATCCGTCCGCCAGTGTTCATCCAGACTCGTATTCCCAATCGCATACGAGCGCTCCGTCAGCACCTCGTCCAGAAAGTACGTCGCGATATCCCGGTACCGTGCCTCCCCCGTCAGCTCGTACATCCGCGCCGCGCCAATCACCTTCGGCACATGCGTGTTCGCGTGCAGCCCCTTCAGATCATCCCGATGCATCGCCAGCGGATCCAGAAACGCGGGCTGCTCAAACAGCCGCGCCGTATGCAGGTATCGCTCTCGGCCGGTAATCCCCGCCAGGTTCGCCAGCACCTCGTTCATGCCACCGTATTCCGTGCGCAGCATGAACTGCCGCTGGTCATCGTTCACGCCCTGAAAGTAAGCCTCCACCCACCCGGCAACGCCCTCCGCCACCTGCAGCGCCTCTTCATTGCCCGTCTGGACATACATATCCACCAGCCCGGCCATAATCTTGTGCAGCGTATAAAACGGCGCCCACACCTTCCCACCGCGTGCCAGCGTCTCAAACAGCCCCTCCGGATACGCGCTCAGATACCCATTGCCATTTGCTTTCTGGCACTTCGCAAGCTCCGCCACCACCCGGTCCCCGTTACGCCGCAGCGTCTCGTTTCGCGATCCCCCGTACGCCAGCGCCACCGCGGACAGGTAGTGCCCGCCATTGAAGTGCCCGCGCAGCTCACACTCCGGCTTCTCCCAGCCGCCATACGGCGTCGCAGTACTGCGTCACCCGAGCGTCACCCGGAACGAGTGCAGCAGCCGATCCGTATCCAGCGAATCCAGATACCGCTGGTTGATCTCCGTCTGCGTCGCAAACTCGCCAGGCAGCAACCGAACCTCGCTCATCGCAAACGGCGAAAGCTTTGTCGGATACTGCGCACTCCCGGAGAGCAGGTCCAGCCCACCCTTCGCCGCAGGCGTCTGGCCCGGCAGCGCCAGCGCCAGTCCCGAACGAGACAAAGTAAGTGCTCCAGTAAACGTAGCCAGTGCGGTTACAACCGTGCGGCGGGTCGGGTTCATGCTGGGCAGACTCCGTTCGGAACTCCGTGAGGAAGTGTACCAACATCAGGGATCCACATCGCTCATCGCTCCCCTCGCCAAACAACAAGAGCCTCCCCGCAGGGAGGCTCTTGCTCGAACTCCGCCCGTCTACTTACTTGACGAACAGGAAGATGATGACGAAGGTGAACAGCGCGAGGGACTCGATAAACGCGAGGCCCAGAATCAGGAACAGAAAGATTCCAGGGCGTGCGCCAGGATTGCGCGCAAGCGCCTCAGCCGAGGAGGCAGTCGCCTTACCCTGACCCAGACCGCACAGGCCAGCCGCAAGCGCCATGCCGATACCGGCGCCGATCGGGGCCCACTGGTTGGCCGCAGCATCGCCGCCCTGCGCAAACGCCGGCGTGGCCAGCAGCATCGCAGCCAGCGACATGAAGAAGTACTTGAACATCTGAAGCGTACGCGACATAGGAACTCCGTTCTCCCGGATTACGCCGCCAGTGGGTGGTTGATGCTCACCGTGCTGGCACCCTCACGCTGAACGGCGTTGGTGCGCTCCACGCGGCGGGAGAGAAGCCGCAGGAGAAACTGACTCGCCCCGCGCACAAGGCCGGAGCGATCAAAACTCAATGCTCTTCCGCCACCGCGAGCGACAGGTAGCTCATGGCGAGCAAAATGAACACATACGCCTGCACCACAGCGACGCCCAGGTGCAGAAACATGAAGATCAGCGGAATGCCGATCGGGATCAACGAAAAGAACGCCAGCGTCACCAGGTCGCCCGCAAACATGTTCGCGTACAACCGAACCGTAAGCGACAGCACACGCGCCAGGTGCGAAATGATCTCCACGGGAATCAGCAGCGGCGACATCCACCACACCGGCCCGGCAAACTGCTTGAAGTAGCTAAGCCCGTTCACCCGCAGACCATGGTAGTGGTAGTACAAAAACGTGCAGATCGCGAAACCCAGCGGCACCACAACGTTTGCCGTCGGCGACTCCAGCCACGGCGAAGCCAGTCCCAGCAGGTTCGACACCAGGATGAACAGCCCAAGCACCGTCAGGTAGCTGGTGAACCGCTCATACCCGTGTCCGATGATCGACTCCGACTGCGTCGTGACGAACTCGTGTACGCCCTCCGCCAGGTGCTGTACCGGATTCGGTCGCTCGACGTTCAACGTCGCACGCACCACGATGAAATACAGCAGCAGCCCGAAGAAGACCACAAGCTCCATCGCAAAGGCATTCGTGATCGGCGCCTGCGGGTACTGCGGATGGATCCGCAGCGCGCCCAGAAGACTGGTCCACAGGCGCGGCGAAATGATCGTTCAGAATACGGGTCAGAAATAACTGTGTCGGCATATCAATCGTAGGTTCTGCTCTGGTCGTCCCACCCTAAACCGTCCAGGACTTCACCAGCCGGAGTGCCTGGAACAGCAGCGCAAACACGCCAAGCACAAGTCCGGCTGCAAGGGCGTAGATCGATCCATGCAGAAATTTAAGGCTACCATACAGAAGCACCACCGCGCCCGCGAGCCGCAGGAAGAACCCGATCAACACCGGCGCCAACGGCTTCACCGTGACCGGCCTGTCCACCGTCGCAACCTCCATCCGCGCCATCAGCGCAGACATCAGCCGCAGCCACTCAAACAACCCCGAGCCCGAGATCACCGCGCCCACCGCGAACATCCCCGCCGCGGCCCATCCCAGCTTCCACGCCAGCAGCGGAACAACCACCAGCACAGCCACCGCGACCAGCCGCACCGCACCCCAGATCACCCGCCGGAAATCATCGTCCGTGAACGCCGCCAGCCCGCCCGGCTCCCTGTGTCGAGTCGTCCATCACCGGTTGTTCTTCAGATACCGCGAAGCCGTCGTAAAGATCTGGATAAACCCGCCTATCGCGCCCAGCACAATCCCCGCAATCCCGATCCACGCCGTATGGAAGTGCCGGTCCAGCCAAGACCCGATCGCCCACCCGATCAGGCACCCCGCCGGCAGCGCCAGCGCAAGCTGCACCATCGACTCCGCCTTCACATAGTCCTTCAGTGTGCTGTTGTCCTTGCCCGCACTCGAGCTCGCACGCGCAGCCGGATCGTTCGGATCGTCACCCATCGCCATCTCCGCCGTCCATTACACCACGCCGGACACATCGATAAATCGATACACTTGATCCGTCGACACCATAAGGCGTCCAAGTTGCCGAAGGCACGCCACATACCAGCCTAAGCCGAAGGCCTGGGACACCCAAACCAAATCGGCCAGGGGCCCAAGGCCCGACACATCCCGGCCCAAACGCCCCGGACCAACCCACACCAAGGAACATCACGTGCCCGAAAGCGACTTTGAACACCGGCTCCACACCGAACGCCTGGAAAAGCTCCGCCAGATCGCCGAACTCGGCGCTAAAATCGGCCTGAGCCCCGCCGAAGCCACCTACCCCAACAGCTTCCGCTTCACCACTACCGTCCCCGAACTGCGCGCCCGCCTTCGACGCCGAAGACCGCCGAAGAGCTCGAAGCCGCCCGCACCGAAGTCTCCGTCGCCGGCCGCGTCATGGCCATCCGCGTCCAGGGCAAGGCCGGCTTCGCGCAGATCCAGCAGGGCGGCCAGCGCCTCCAGATCTACGTCCGCAAGGACGACGCCGGCGAAAATAGACGCCTTCGCCCTCTACAAACTCCTCGACCTCGGCGACCACATCGGCGTCCGCGGCTTCCTCATGCGCACCCGCACCGGCGAACTCACCGTCCACGTCGCCCCGTCGCCTCCCCGGCCACGAAGGCAAGCCCGCCCTCACCTTCCTCACCAAGGCCATGCTCGCCCTCCCCGACAAGTTCCACGGCCTCGAAGACACCGAACTCCGCTACCGCCAGCGCTACGTCGACCTCTTCATGAACCCCGACGTCCGCGAGACCTTCGTCAAGCGCGCCGCCATCCTCCGCGCCATCCGCCGCTTCTTCGACGACCGCGGCTACCTCGAAGTCGAAACCCCCATGCTCCACACCATCGCCGGCGGCGCCGCGGCCCGCCCTTCAAGACCCACCACAACGCGCTCGACATCCCGCTCTCCCTCCGCATCGCCCCCGAGCTCTTCCTCAAGCGCCTCGTCGTCGGCGGCCTCGACCGCGTCTACGAGATCAACCGCAACTTCCGCAACGAAGGCGTCTCCACCCAGCACAACCCCGAGTTCACCATGCTCGAGTTCTACCAGGCCTACAGCAACTACCACGACCTGATGGACCTCACCCAGGAACTCATCACCTTCGTCGCCAACGAAGTGAACGGCACCACCCTCACCACCTTCAACGGCACCGAGATCGATCTGAGCAAATGGCAGAAGCTCACCATGCGCGAGGCCATTATCATGTTCTGGCCCGAAACCGCGACGCCTCCACCACTGAACAGCGTTCGCAGACCGACTCACATTGGCCAGCCATTTCCGTGCTGCGAGCAGGTCCATGGCTTCCGCACGGGCAGCAAACGGGGACACGGAAGACGCAGTTTGGATCGACGACACCGTCCCATCCACGCCCGAAGGACGGAAGCGGCGGCGCGGCGCGGAAATCGAGGTCTACTTCGAAGGAGTAGCTCACGTTCTCGAGACCGACGATTCAAAGACACGCTTCGGCAAGATCATCGCAGAAGTCTTCGAGGCGCTCGCGGAAGAGCACCTAACCCAGCCCACCATCATCTACGACTTCCCCCTTGCCGTCTCCCCACTCTCCAAAACCAAACCCGACGACCCCGACTGGGTCGAGCGCTTCGAGTTCTACATCGGCGGCTTCGAGGTCGGCAACGCCTTCTCCGAGCTCAACGACCCCGACGACCAGCGCCGCCGCTTCGAAGACCAGCTCAAGGAAAAGGAACGCGGCGACGACGAAGCCCACGCCATGGACGAAGACTACGTCCGCGCCCTCGGCTACGGCCTGCCGCCCACCGCCGGCGAGGGCATAGGCATCGACCGCCTCACCATGATCCTCACCGGCTCCCGCTCCATCCGCGACGTTATCCTCTTCCCGCTAATGCGCCCGACCACCTAGCACCCCAAGCTCAACCTGCCAGAGCTCCAGGCTCAGCCAACCAGAACTCCAGGCTCGACCAGCCAGGGCTCCAGGCTCAAGCAGCGGAGTCGCGCGACTGAGCCGCAACAGCTGCGCTCCGCGTCCCGGGCATCTGCAGCACCACGGCACGCTGCTCTGCCGGACGGGATCGCAGGCCCACCAGTTGCGTTGCCACCATATGCAACAGCACCTTGTACCGGTGCACATTGTTGAACGGAAAGCGGAGAATAGACGTCGCCATCATCTCCATGTGCCTCGGGTCGCCGCAACTCCGCAGCACATACGCCGCGACCGCCTCCTGCCCGCTCTGAGACTTCTGGTGCTGCACCCAGCGCACCCCCCACGGCAGGTGCGGCAGCACGTGCCGCCGGTAAATCGACTTCAGCTCCTGGAGTGTGGGCAGCGCGTTATGCGACAGGCTCCCCGGGTGGTCGCGGTACAACAGAAGCGCCTGCTCCACACCCACAAAGCGCACCCCCCGATGCAGCAGCCGCAGCCAAAGATCCCAGTCCTGCGCGATGCGTAGCGTAGTATCGAATCCGCCCGCAGCAAGGTACGTTCGTCTGCGGATCACCACTGCACTCGGCAGAAAAGTCGTGTTGCAATGGAGAGCCTTGCGTATGCAGTCCGCAGGAGGGACCGGCGTAATTTCGCCATACACGTGCCCGCCTTCTCTGCCGGCAAACGAAAGACGCGCGCAATAGGAAAGGTCCGCGCCCGGGTCACTGGCCAGGGCCTCCATCTGCAGCGCTAACTTGTCCGCCCGCCACAGATCGTCTGCGTCAAGAAACGCCACCCACTCGCCCTTGGCCATCTCCACGCCGAAGTTGCGCGCCGCCGACACCCCCTGGTTAGGCCGCCGAAACACACGCACCGCAGAGCCAAACGCCTCCGCAACCGCAGCCGTGCCGTCCGTCGATCCGTCATCCACCACAAGGATCTCGTCCGCGCGAAGAGTCTGAGCCAGAACGCTGCGCAAAGTCTCACCCAGAAATGCAGCGGAGTTATACGCAGGAATCACAACTGATATGGACATAGCCCTCCTTGGGCAACGGCAAAATACAACATTTACTTCAGCTAACCAGTTGCTCGACCGAGGCCCGTGATTCGATTGGTACGCGTTGCCACTCCGGCGGAATCAGGTCCGGATGCGGATCGGTGCGGTGCCACGGTTCAGGCACCAGAACCTTCTTCGATGCATCCCTGTTGAGCCAAGCACCCCACCAGGACAAGGTGCTGTTCGCCAGAATGTGGTGCCTGCACGACGAGATAAGCCGCAGATCCTCATGCGCCGTTGACTCATCGTTGTGATCCACAAAAATCGCGTTGCGCAATCCCGGCAGCCGCATCCGGGCGGCGTCAATGTCATCCGAAAACACGAAAAAAGTCGCATGCGGATACGCCATCAGCATCTCCGCAATCGCCGCCTCGTAGTACGTGACCGGCAGAAGGTTGCGTCCGTCCCACTCCACCACGTAATCCCCAAGTCGCACGTGCACCGAGACCGCGCACGGGCTCTGCTCGATTCGCCGCAGCATCTCCAGGTTCGCGCCCGTAGCAGGCTCGCGAAGCGTGAACTCCCGCCGCAACCGGGCCTCCTGCGACTCGGCATACTGCCGTACCTGAAAGTGGCCGTTCAGATACACCCGCCGCACACCGCGGGGCACCCCAAGCTCCGCCTTGAACTCACCCACAACCCGGAAGTCTGGATCGTACGAATAAACCCGCAGTGCACGCCTCAGCGGCAATGCAAGGGTTGAAACCGCGCGCGACTTCGAGCGCAGCAGCCGGTCGGAAAGCCTGCGATCCCGCACCGGCACCGTGATTGCAAATTTCGACAGCAGAAAGGGACGCGCATGCCCGTACGATCCTGCAGTCTGCTCGTCCTCACGGATGATCTCCAGCTCGGCCCCATACTTCTCCGCAAAATAAACCGCTGCAGCATATTGAAACAGCTGATTCCCAAGCCCGAAACGCTGATTCAGCAGGAGCCTTGTCAGGCTCTCGGATCCGCCTCGCCCTAAGCCGCTTGCCTTGGGCAACGTGGAAGGATTCGCGGATTGTGTCAGGTGCACCACTGTCTATCGCAATTTGACAGTTTGCGCCGGTATAAGGTTGCCCGGCGGCCGGAGACACCCTCCCGCCGTCGGGCGTCGTCGACTACCCCCCGAAGTTCAACGACTCCAGCCCCAGAAACTCCGCCGAAGCCCCCAGCTCCTCTTCAATCCGAGTAACTGGTTATACTTCGCGATCCGGTCCGTCCGGCTCGCCGATCCCGTCTTGATCTGCCCCGCCCCCGTCGCCACCGCAAGATCCGCAATAAACGTATCCTCCGTCTCACCGGACCGGTGACTGATGATCGATGTGTACCCATACCGCCGCCCCAGCTCGATCGCCTCCAGCGTCTCCGACACCGTCCCGATCTGGTTCACCTTGATCAGGATCGAGTTCGCCACCTTCTGCTCGATCCCCAGCTGCAGCCGCTCCGTATTGGTCACAAACAGATCGTCGCCCACCAGCTGAATCCGCTGCCCCATCCCGTCCGTCAGATACTTCCAGCCGTCCCAGTCATCCTCTGCCAGCCCGTCTTCAATCGACACGATCGGATACTTCTCCGCCCACTCCTGCCAGAACGCCGCCATCTGCGCCGAGCTCAGCCGCCGCCCGTCCGACTTCTTGAAGACATACTCGCCCCGTCTCCTTGTCGTAGAACTCGCTCGACGCCGGATCCAGCGCAATCGCAATCTGCTCGCCCGGCGTATAGCCGGCCTGCTCGATCGCGCTCAAGGATCAGCTCCACCGCTTCCTCATTCGACTTCAGGCTCGGCGCAAATCCACCCTCGTCGCCCACCGCGGTCGAGTACCCCTTCTTCTTCAGCACGCCCTTCAGCGTATGGAAGACCTCGGTCCCCCAGCGCAGCGCATCCGAAAACGTCTCCGCGCCCACCGGCATCACCATGAACTCCTGGAAGTCCACATTCGAGTCCGCATGGCTTCCGCCATTCAAAATGTTCATCATCGGCGTCGGCAGAATGCACGCATTCACCCCGCCCAGGTAGCGGTACAGCGGCAGCTTCAACGCATTCGCACTCGCCCGCGCGGCCGCCATGGACACCGCAAGAATCGCATTCGCGCCCAGCTTCGACTTGTTCTCTGTCCCGTCGATCGAGATCATCGTCGCCGTCCAGCAGCCGCTGGTTCGACGCATCCATCCCCTGCAGCTCCGGCGCCAGGATCGACTCCACATTCTCAACCGCGTTCAGCACGCCCTTGCCCAGGTAGTGCGCCGTGTCGCCGTCGCGCAGCTCCACCGCCTCATGCTCGCCCGTCGAGGCGCCCGACGGCACCGCGGCCCGTCCCATCGCGCCGCCCGAAAGCAGCACATCCGCTTCCACAGTAGGGTTGCCGCGTGAGTCCAGAATCTCGCGCGCCTTAATCGAAACAATCTCTGTCATGTTGCTCCTGTTCAAATTCGTTGCGGAAGACTGGGCCACCACCCGGTGCTCCAGGCGATCATTCAGCCGCGCTCGCCGGTCCACCGGGACATCAACCCCGGCGCCGGTCGCTCGTATGGTGGTAACAAGGTCAATTGCAGGGCGATCCACATCTCGGATTCTAACAAAGCACCCACACCGCCACATGCGCGCACGGGTACCCCTTGTCACGCCGCAACCCGCACTGACATGGGCTAGTGTCCCCCATCCTGTGGCCCCCGCCGTTAGCTCTCTCGATTCCCCGCCCCCGATTTCCAGCCCCACACCCGGCGTACACTCTTACCCTCCAGTGTGAGGGCCTGTCCGCCGAGCCGAAATCCGGCCGCGCGCGCCCGAAGAGGTTCCACATGAAATCCCAGAAACACTCCCAGAGCCAGCACGGAACAGCCAACAGCCTCCTCGGCGCAAACCTCGCCTGGCTCGCCATCGGCGCTCTCGTCGCCGCCACGCCCAGCCTCGTCGCCCAGCAAGCAAACACCGGCGTCTCGGTTCCCCAGCCCGTCATGGCTGGCGATGCACCGGAGACCGAAGCCAGGCCGAAGCCCTCCGCCACCATTCCTGCCCCGGAAGCCCCGATCGTCTACGGCGCCTACACCCCCTACCGCGCGCCCGGCACTCCCTCCGCCAGCGCTGATTCCGCCGGCAAAACGTTCGATCCCGACGCCGCAGTCGTCTCCACAGAAGGCCTGAACCGCCGCCATCCCCTCGTCGAAGATCCCGCCCTCGGCCCCGGCAACCCCGACGCCGGCATCGTCACCCACGTCGAAACGCACGACGGCGAAATCGACGAGGGCACCCTCATCAAGGCCCGCCTCGGCGAAACCCTCTCCACCCTCACCACCCAGCCGGGCACCCGCTTCACCGCCACCGTCAGCGACTCCGTCATGCAGGATGGCCGCGTCTACATCCCCGTCGGCTCCATCGTAGAAGGCCGCATTACGTGGGTCAGCGGCGGCAAACGTATCGGCGGCCGCGCCGCCATCCACATGGAGCCGCAGCGCGTCACCCTCCCCGACGGCACCGTCTATCCCCTCCACGCTCGCATCATCGACACCTCAAGCTGGCAGAACACCACCGTCGACCGCGAAGGCAGCATCATCCGCAAAGACCACATCAAGGGCACACTCGAGGCCGGTGGTCTTGCGGCCGGTGGAGCCATGGCCGCGGGCGCAGTCCTCGCCGGACCTCCCGGAGCACTCATCGGAGCCGGAATCGGTGCCGGGGCAACAGCCATCCTGTGGTTCAAGGAAGATCGCCAGGCGCAGCTTCCCAAGGATCTCGGCGTCATCTTCAGCCTCACCGCCCCGCTTGCTGTCAGCCCAGCCCGCGCTGAACTGCCAGCCCCGGCCGGCGTCGGCCGTCAGGGTGGCGAATAAAAAACCTGTCAAGCCCCCAGAGGATCTAAAATTCGCCTATCTCCAACAAACTGAACGAGATAATAAATCTGAAAAACTGGGTATTTAGTTATGCCCAGTCCGGTATCATTAAAGAAGATCAACTCACGCATGAGCCCGGCTATCGAGCCGGGCTCTACTGGTTTAACCCATCGCATCCCCGATGCGTGGCACAGGCAGATCGCGAAATGAAGATCGCTCCCGCATCAGTTCACGAGCCGCACCACGGCACCGCCCATGATCACAGAACGACAGCCATGCAGTTACGAATGCATAACGACTCCCGTTAACTAAACCGTCAATCGCCTATTCCAACTATCCTGTTTGCCACACTTAGCCCCATTAGAGGGGGGAGGGGGGTCCCATCGTCAATCTCGCACCTGTGCCAGCAGCCGCTTCCAGTTCTTCTGGTTCCGCCGCCACGACTTCTTCAGATCCTCAAGTATCCGCTCAAAGTCACCATGGCCCGAAAGCTTCCGCCACGCAGGATTCTTCGAGAACCAGGGATAGTTCTCATTGCCCAGGTAGATCGCCCGGCGCAGCCAGTGCAGCGCCTCCGACTCGTCGCCATCCACCGCAAAGTACGTCGCCAGACGGTACGCCATCTCGCCGTCCGCCTCAGCCGCCGACAGCGTCTCCTCCAGGATGAACGTCGCCGCCTTGGTCCGGTCCCCAAGCTGCAAATAGCACAGCGCAATCGTGGGAAACACAATCCGCAGCGAAGCGTCGTCGGAGATCACACTCTCCAGCGTCTCAATCGCTCGCGGCAGATCGCCCAGCCGCATCTGCTGGTACCCAGCGAGATGCGCAGCAGCGGCTGCCGCGGCTCCAGCGTCAGCCCCTTCTCAATCTCGTCGCCCGCAAGCTCCAGCTGATTCTGGTACTGATACACCCGCGCGCGATGGTTGTAGATCATCGCCGCGTTCGCCGGGTTCAGCCGCAGCGACGTGTTGAACTGGTCCAGCGCCTCTTCGTACAGCCCGTCGATCCGCAGCGTCTGCCCCGCAACCAGGTGCACGTTCCAGTCATTCGCCGCCGACTGCAGCAGATGTTCGATCCCATGCCGCGCCGACTCCTTCTCGCCGCGCGAAAGCAGCATATAAACCCGGTAAAGGTTGGCCTCGACCGAACCTGGATCCAGCTGCAGCGCGCGATCAAACGCCCGCCGCGCCTCCAGCACATGCATCTGCCCGCCCAGTCCATGCCGCGCATACTGCAGGTGCGTAATTCCCAAGCCCAGACCAAGCCGGAGCGTAATCATTGTCCTGCTGCAGCACAGACTCGAACAGCTCGCGCGCCCGGTTCAGATCATCGAGCGACCCCGTCCGCGACATGAACGACGACAGCACCGCCCGCGCCTGCAGATACTCCTCCGACAGATCCTCGCGACAACGAGGGCGACGAATTCGCGCGCACCGTCCGACGACGTAGCCGGATACTGCAGCGCCCCAAATCCCTGCAGCGTCGAAAACACCTCGTTGCAGATCTCCGTCTGCACGCTGATCAGGTCGAACGAAGCCACGTTGATCGATCCGCCCGCGCGCACCGACTGCGACGGCACGTCCAGCAACTGCCAGTTCAGATCGAACCCTGCATCCGACCGCATAAAGTTCCCGGCAAGCACGTACTGCACCAGCAGCTTCTTTCCCACCGCCAGCGGATCAAGCTGGTGCGCAGGAATCGACATCAACGAGCTCGAAGGCCGCACCACCAGCGTGCTCATCCGCGCCAGCCGCGCCGCCATTGCATCCGCCAGCGCATATCCGTACAACGGCGAAGGCGCCTGCGTCAGCACCGACGCCGACGAGTTCCCCAGGTTCACGAACGGCAGCACCACGATCGAATTCTGCTTCGCCGTCGCCGTCGCGCCAGACTCACGAAACCGCTCCGCCAGCATCGACAAGAATGCCCGTCGTCCGCTTCTCCTCCTCCGGAAGGTTCAGCTCCAGCCGTCCCTGCGCCGGCATCTGCGACATCGCATCGCCCGGCATGCCGACCGAGTCCAGCTGCATCGCCTTCATGATCGTCCGCAGCCCCTCGCGCACATCAGCCGCTGAAGAGAACCGCGACGACGGCTGCTTCTCCAGGCAGCGCAGGATCACCGACTCCAGCTCCACCGGAAGCTCCGGCACGATCTCCCGCAGGTTCGGCGGATCGGCAAACTGCAGCGCCCGAATCGTCTGAAACTCCGGCGCATCCGGCCGATGAAACGGATGCCGTCCGCTGGCAAGCTCATACAGAATCAGCCCCAGCGCAAACACGTCCGACTGCACCGACGACCGCCCGGTCACAAACTGTTCCGGCGCCATGTAGGCAATCGTTCCGCCGCGCGCCGTGTACGTCGCCTCCGCGCGGCGGCGGAACCGGCCGGCCTGGAGTCGAAGGATCGAAATCCGCCTCCTCCATCGAGAGCCGCCGCGCCAGACCGAAGTCAAGGATCTTGATCAGCCCGCCGTCCGTCAGCATGACGTTCGCCGGCTTCAAGTCGCGATGGAAGATGCCCAGAAGATGCGCCGCATTCAGTCCGTCCGCAATCTGTATGCCGGCCGAGAGTACAAGCTGAAGGCTCGCCGGACCTTCCGCAATCACCTTGTCCAGGCTCTTGCCCGGAATGTACTGCATAACGATGTACGCTTCGTCCTCACCTCCGGCAGTCTCGGACGGTGCCTCACCCACGTCGTAGATCGCGCAGACGTTCGGATGGTCGATCGCCGATGCCAGCCGTGCCTCGCGCAGCTGCGTCGCCCGCACCTGCTCCAGCGACTGCGCACCGCGCTTCAGCAGCTTCATCACCACCGGCCGCTGCAGCAGCGTGTCCGTCGCAAGATACACCACGCCGGAGCCACCGGCGCCGATCTTGCGAATGAACTCGTAATGTCTGATTGTGCGGCGCTTCATCGTCTAATTATTGCAGGGCTGCGCCGGTGGAAGGTTACTGCTTCCGCCACTCGGACAACTTGCGTTGTGCGCCGTGCTGCTCACACGGAAACGGCATCCAAGAGTCACCATGATCCGCGTCAAGCCTCCACACGACGCCACCACGCGCGCGGTTCCTTGGGTGCCGCTGATGGTGGCGCTGTTCTCAAGCTACGGCCCCGTCGCGAACAACTACGGCTTCGCGCTGTACTGGCTGGATTGGACGCACGGCTTCGTCAAGCGCGGCTTGGTGGGCGAGCTCTTCTCAGGCGCCCGCTTCCTTTCCCGGCCAGAGCTGCTCGGAATCGAATATGCCTTTCTGATGGCGGCGATTCTTGACCACCATGATGGTCTTCCGGCCGATCCTGTTCGGCTCCCCGAACGAACGCAGGTTGGCAGCTGTGCTCCTCACCGGCCCCGCACTGCTGCCGCACCTCGCCTACCTCTTCGCGCAGCCCGACATCACGATGTACCTCCTGCTGCTCGGCTGCCTTGCTTTGTTCCTGCGAACGGCCGCTCTCACCGCGGCCGCCGCGTCCCTGCCGCTCTGCATCCTTGGCCTCCTCGCGCACGAAGCCTTCAGCCTGATGTTCTACCCTCTGATCCTTGCAATCCTGCTCGACCAGTGCGCGAAGCGCCGCCTGCCATGGTCGGCCGGCGCTGCACACCTCGTCGTTATGCTCGCCGCCTTCATTGCTGTGCTGCATTGGGGCGCACTCAAGGTGACGCCCGACGTGCTGTTACAGGAAGCGCAGGCGCGCACAAACGTTCCTGTCCAGCGCCAAGTCTTCGACGTCATGAGCTACACCCTCGCAGACCAGCATGCCCTCGTGCGCCGCATGTACTCTCCCGCGGTAGTTCACACACTCTGGCTTACACTGGCACTCTCGGCACCGTACTTCGCGCTCCTCACACGTCTTCTCGAAGAAACCTTTCGCACCGCCGACGCGCCCGGTTGGCAGCGTCTCAGCACCGCCGCACTCTTCGTTTCCCCTCTGACGCTCTGCACACTCGGCCACGACACGACCCGCTGGATCGGCGCCATGTGTCTTGATGCCACGCTCTTTCTCCTCTACCTGTACCTGCAGGAAGAGCCCGACGGCAGCACACGGAGAGTTCTGCGGACGTGGGCCGCCGACCAAGGTATTCTGGCCTGGCTCGCGTACTTCATCGCGATCGGTCCCTATGGAGCGACCGGTCTGCGCAGCGCGGAACAACTCGTGGCTGCCTGGTCCGGCCCTTGACGCCTCCGCAATTCATGAGCAATCGGGACTGCCGCAAGCGACTGCAGGCAGGCGAACCGCGTCACACTTGCAGCACTCTTCGGCCCACCCGCACCCGAGTCGGACGACGCATCTGCGACGCATGCCACCGGGCATAGAAATCAAGCAAGGGAATGAAAGGACGGTTATGGGAATTCTTGGAACCATCATGTCAGCAGCAGGCAGTATGGGCGGCGGAGATCATGCGGCTGTTGGCGGAGGACTAATGCAGGAGCTGGAACAGCGGCCAGGCGGCATCGGCGGCATCTTCCAGTCCTTCCAGCAGAACGGAATGGGCGGCCTCGTGCAACAGTGGGCCGGCGGAAACACGTCCCCAGCAAGCCCCGATCAGATTCAACAGGGCCTTGGCGGCACTGGAATTATTGACAGCATCGCTCAGCGGACAGGCATGTCGCCCGGCGTCGTGAAGATGAGCCTCGCGGTGCTGGTGCCGGTAGTCGTCCACCACTTCGTGGCCAACGGCCACGTAACACCGTCCGGCGAGCCCACCGGAACTCCCCCGCCTGAGAGCGGCGGACTCCTGCAGTCCGTGTTGAGTAAGATCCTCTAGCCCGGGTTCAGTCGCGGACGCCGGCCCGGTCCAGGTCGAGGTTCAGTTCCAGTACGTTCACTCGTGCTTCTCCCAGAAGCCCGAACTGACGCGGCGTGGTGTGCTGCTGCACAAGTGTTCGCACCGCGTCCTCAGAAAGCTTGCGCTCGCGGGCTACCCGAGCCACCTGATACAGCGCAGCAGCCGGTGAGATGTCAGGGTCCAGACCGGACCCTGATGCTGTAACCAGGTCGATGGGCACCTGGTTCGCCTCTCCAGTGCCTGCCGTTTCAGCCTTGACGCTGGTGTTGATCCGATCCACCAGCGCCTGGCTGCTCGGTCCCAGGTTGGAGCCCGAAGACGAGGAGCCGTCGTAGCCCGTTCCGGCAGCCGACGGACGGCTGTGGAAGTAGCCCGGACCTGTGAACGGCTGTCCGATAAGACGCGACCCGACCAGTTGATTGTTGCGGTATAGCAGCTGCCCGTTCGCTTTATCGCGGAACGCGAAATGCGCGACCGCCGTAATCGCCAGCGGGTATACGATTCCGAATAGAACGGCTGTGATCACGGTGTACAGGACGGCCGAGATGATGTGCTTCTTCATGGTAGGTCCTTAGGCGAGGTGCAGGCCGGTGATGAGCATGTCGATCAGCTTGATTCCAAGGAACGGAGCGACGATGCCGCCCAGGCCATACACCAGCAGGTTGCGTTGCAGCAGCGCGGCTGCCGGAAGCGGGCGATACGACACGCCGCGCAAAGCCAACGGAATAAGAGCGATGATAATCAGCGCATTGAAGATAACCGCCGACAAAACCGCTGAATGGGCGTTGTGTAGGTGCATGACGTTGAGAGCGTTCAACACTGGAAACACCCCGGCAAACATTGCAGGAATGATCGCGAAGTATTTCGCAACGTCATTCGAGATCGAAAAGGTAGTGAGCGCCCCGCGAGTCATAAGCAGCTGCTTGCCGATGGCCACGATCTCGATGAGCTTGGTCGGGTTTGAGTCGAGGTCCACCATGTTGCCGGCTTCTTTCGCCGCCTGCGTACCTGAGTTCATTGCGACGCCCACATCTGCCTGGGCCAGCGCCGGCGCGTCGTTCGTGCCGTCACCGGTCATGGCGACGAGCTTCCCGTCTGCCTGTTCGCGCTTGATGAGGTCCATCTTGTCCTTGGGTTTAGCCTCCGCGAGAAAGTCGTCCACACCCGCCTCGCGCGCGATCGCGGCAGCGGTGAGAGGGTTGTCGCCCGTGATCATGACGGTGCGTATGCCCATCGCGCGTAGCTGAACGAAAGCGCTCCCTCATCCCGCCCTTCACCACATCCTTCAGGTGGATCACACCCAAGAGCGCGGCCATTCTCAGCCACGACCAGCGGCGTGCCTCCCTGATCGCGCAATCGCATCCACCGCCGCGCGGAGGTCTTCAGGGCAATCGCGAGCCATGCTCTTCCAGATAGCGCGCGATCGCATCCACCGCGCCCTTGCGAATACTTCGGCCATCCACCTCGATCCCGGACATGCGCGTAGTCGCCGAGAACGGCACGAACTCCGCGTTGAGCTGACCGAGTTCGCGGCCTCGCATGCTGTACTTCTCCTTCGCTAGCACCACAATCGAGCGCCCCTCAGGTGTCTCGTCCGAGAGCGACGAAAGCTGCGCGGCGTCTGCGAGTGCGAGTTCTTCGCGACGCCCGCCGCGGCACGAACTCTGACGCCTGGCGATTGCCGATGGTGATCGTTCCCGTCTTGTCCAGCAGCAGTGTGTTCACGTCGCCCGCGGCCTCGACCGCTCGGCCTGAGGTGGCAAGCACGTTATGCTGCACGAGCCGGTCCATGCCCGCAATGCCTATAGCCGAAAGCAGGCCGCCGATCGTGGTCGGGATCAGGCACACCAGCAGCGAGATCAGCACGAACACGGTCTGCGGCGCACCAGAGTAGACGGCGAAGGGCTGCAGGGTGACGACCGCCAGCAGGAAGATGATCGTCAGGCCCGCGAGCAGAATGTTCAGCGCGATCTCATTCGGCGTCTTCTGCCGCTCGGCGCCTTCCACCAACGCAATCATCCGATCGAGAAATGTCTCGCCGGGATTCGAAGTGATCCGCACCGTGATGACATCGGAGAGCACACGTGTCCCGCCCGTCACGGCGGAGCGGTCACCGCCGGCCTCGCGGATCACCGGCGCTGACTCGCCAGTGATGGCAGACTCGTCGATAGAGGCCACGCCTTCAATGACCTCACCATCTCCTGGGATCATCTGTCCCGCGGCGACTCGCACGACATCCCCCACACGCAGTTGCGAGCTGGGAACCTCCTGAATCACGCCCTTCACGATCTGGTACGCGGTGGTCTCAGACTTTGCCTGGCGAAGAGCGTCCGCCTGTGCCTTTCCGCGGCCCTCCGCCATGGCTTCGGCGAAGTTGGCGAACAGCACCGTGAACCAAAGCCACAGGGTGATCTGCAGATTGAACCGGAGATCCTCCACGTGCCGATGCTGGCCGATGTTTACAAGCAGCAACGCAGAGGTGAGCACGCTGACCCGATCTCGACAACAAACATGACCGGGTTGCGCATCATCACGCGGGGGCTAAGCTTGCGGAGCGCATCGACGCGATGCACGCCGAACAATTGCGGGGTCAAAGAGCGATTTGCGATGTGCCATCTTCCGTACTTCCTTTGCTGTGCGTGCTCAAACGATCTCTTCTAGAACGCGTGGCCTGCCCGCAGCAGCAGGTGCTCGAGGATCGGGCCAAGCGAAATGCCGGGAAAAACGTCAGCGCGCCAACAATCAGGATCACGCCCGTAAGCAGCAGAGTGAACAGCGGTGTCGTCACCGGGAATGTGCCGGCAGACGCAGGCACGACTCTTCTTGCGCGCTAAGTTGCCCGCGATCGCCAGCATCGGCACGACATCAGGAAGCGCCCGAAAACATCGCCACGGCGAGCGAGTAGTTGTACCAGTGCGTGTTGGCGTTCAGGCCAGCAAACGCCGAGCCATTGTTTCCGGTCGCGGAGGTATAGGCGTAAAGGATCTCGCTCAGCCCGTGCGGGCCATGGTTGGCAAGGCTAGCTCAGGCCCAGGTGCGGCATGAGCACGGTGACCGCCGCGAAGCCAAGAATGATCAACGGAAAGATCAGCAGGTAGAGCATCGCCATCTGCACGTCGTACGCCTCGATCTTCTTGCCCAGATATTCCGGCGTCCGGCCCACCATCAGGCCGGCGATGAACACCGCCAGCACGACGAAGACCAGCATCCCGTAGAGGCCCGCGCCGACGCCGCCAAAGACAATCTCGCCGAGCAGGATGTTCACCATCGGCACCATGCCACCCAGCGGCGTGAAGGAGTCATGCATGCTGTTGACCGCGCCGCAGCTTGCATCCGTCGTGACGGTCGCAAACAGCGCGGAGTTGGCGATGCCGAAGCGCACTTCCTTGCCTTCCATGTTGCCGCCGGACTGCGTCCAGCTGAACGCCGCTGTCTGTTCTACACCGTGGAGCAGCGGATTGGCCTGCGACTTCAGCCCAGTAGCAGGTCGAGACGCCCGGCAAACCAGAGCACGACCATCGCCGCGAGCACAGCCCAGCCATGTCGCGGTGAGCCAGTCATCTGGCCGAGCGTGACGCGCGAGCCCAGCAGGGATCAGGAAGATCGAAACCATCTGCGAGGAAGTTCGACAGCGGCGTCGGGTTCTCAAACGGATGCGCACTGTTGGCGTTGAAGAAGCCGCCGCCATTGGTGCCCAGCATCTTGATCGCTTCCTGCGAAGCGACCGGACCCTGTGCGATCGTCTGCGTCGTCACGTTGCGTCGGCTTGCCGTCCGCTGCCGGTGACCGTGCTGCGGCTCGAGCAGCTTCGCCGTGTCGTAGGCGCGAAAGTTCTGCACCACGCCCTGCGAGACCAGCACAAGCGCGAAGACGATCGAGATGGGCAGCAAGCACCCACAGTGTGCCGCGCGTGAGATCGACCCAGAAGTTGCCGAGCGTCTTGCATCTCGCGCCGCGCGATGCCGCGAATGAAGGCAATCGCGAGCGCCATACCAACGGCCGCCGACCAGAAGTTGTGGGTGGCGAGCCCGAGCATCTGGGTCAGATAGCTCATCGTCGTTTCCGGCATGTAGGCCTGCCAATTGGTGTTCGTCGTGAACGAGATCGCGGTGTTCAGTGCCAGATCGCGGCTCACCGCCGGCAGATGCTGCGGGTTGAGCGGCAGAAGTGCTGCAGCCGCTCCACGAGCGTACGTGAGCAACAGCGTGGCGGCGCTGAAGATCAGCATGGCGCGACATACTCGGTCCAGCGCATCTCTTGCGTCGGCATCGATCCGGTCAGCGCGATAGAGCAGCCGCTCGACAGGGACGAGCACGGGGTCGAGCCAGGTCCTGCGCCGCTCAAACACGCGCGTCATGTAAGCTGCCCATCGGCTTCGCGATGCAGCAGAACCGACGCAATGAAGATGAACGATCTGCAGCCAGCCGTTGAGCGACATCAGAACTTCTCCGGGCGAAGCAGGGCATACACGAGATAGACCAGTAGCAGGGCAGCGACGATGAGGAGCAGCACGTTGTCAATCATGGTTGTCTCCCTTTCAAGCGGTCACACGCCGCGCAACGTAAGCCGAGTGCGACCGCAACAGAGGACAATCAGTTGCAACGCAGGTGACGAAATCATTCATGGCTGATCCCTTGCTCACTAGAAGTGGCAGATGAGGTCGGCGGCCAGGGTCAGATACTGGGTCTTGCTCCATACCTGCGGGGATCGGGATTGCCCAGCCACGAGGCTTCGTCATTCGCGATCGAAGCTCCGGGAGCCATGTTGGTGCAGGAGACCGGCTTTCCGTAAGAGTCTTATACTTGGAGTAGCACTTCGTGTAGCTCAGCTCGGGACGGAACGTCATGGTTGAGCCGACCAGAAGTCGAAGCCCACCATGTGCTCCTCATACTTGGCTGGCGTTCCGGTGCGCTGTCCCTTGATGTCGTCGACGTACTCATTGCGGATATTAAGGGAAGCCGTGGTTGTTCCAGAAATTGTGCTCGACGTAGTTCGTGATGGCCAACTCTGGCGCATAGCAGCGGGAGGACTGCTGGCTGCCGGTAGGCGAGGATCCTGGCAGACCGCGCCGAAGTTCAGCGTGCCATTGGCACCGTTCGTCTCAGGGTAAGGCGTCGATGGAGTTCGCGCGTAGCCACGCGTTGTACCAGTACATGTTGGGCGTCGTCCTTCATGTACTGGTACCAGGCCTCTGTGTCGGTGTGCCACTCTGGATTGATCCGGTGATACCAGGTCTCGTAGAAAGCAGTGCAGGTTGTTGTAGGCGTACTTGCCGTCGTTGATGGTGTTGTCGCAGGTATTGAGCGCGTCGCCGCCTTCGTGCCAGGTGTAGACCACACAGACGTTCCCGGTCGAGCTTGGCATCCGTCGTCCAGGGCGGCGTGTCGCACCGCCGGAGAGAGCCGCCCTGCACGGTCCAGTGATCGCTCAGCTTGACCGTTGCATTGACGCCCGTCTGCGTATAGCAGTCGTAGGTGTAAAGGATCGAGTGGCGAATAGCTGTAATTGTTCGGTGCAAGCTGGGCTTCAATGTCGGGAAGCGAGATGTATCTGCCAGTGCGGACTACATGCCCTTTCGCCACATGGGGCAAGTAGATGTCGTAGTAAAACATGACGGGGTCGAAGCCGTACTCAGCATTCTTGACCAAAAGCTGCTGACTCAATATGCCGTGGGATGTGGTGAAACGGTAGTCCGTGCCGTATAGCAGTGCCACGCGGTATCCCCAGTCAATATGCTTCTGTCTGGGCCGTGTCTTCAAGCTCTCGAAGTAAACAGCGGCTTGGTCGAGCTGGACAGTGTTAGAGAAGACGCCATACGCGGCAGGAGCGTTGGCTGCGATGCCTTTACTCGCGTTGCTCTTGTTGTTCGTGCTGCCGTTAGCGCCGACTTCTATCCAGCCGTATATCTTGTTGGGACGCTTGTTCTTGTTCACAGCCTGCATAAACGGATACGTCTGAGTGTCCGGTGCGCCGATCACAACCGTCCCACCAATGGGCCAGTCGGCCGCTGGATAAGGGGGCGAGGGAATGGGCGCCGGCGTTCCACGACGGTCCTCCTGAGGACGAGCGGTGCCCGGCCCGTGGCCGACCCAGTCGGCGGCGTAAGCGCGGCCAAACCGGTGGAAAAAGCCGTCGTCAAGGGTTTGCGGCTCTGGGACCTCAGGGGGTTCCTTGCTGGCGAGTTGTAACGGGTCATCCGTAGGCGTCCCGGAAGCTACCAGCAACTGCGGGATGGGGACAGCCGGATCAGAAACGGCATCGGCAGCAGGGGACTGGGCAAGCGCAAACGGAAGCAAAGCGAAGGCCGCAACAAACAGAAGCGATGTACGACGTAGCATTCAGTGACCTCGAAGACGAACTTCTTCAGGGTCATCCCCCAAGGCGTAAGAAGTCCGTTCGAGAAGCATTAAGAAGTAGTAGGTTCCGAGCGCAGCCGGTACCCAACCCAGGGCTCGCTTTCGATCCGCCGCATGCCGCCGCCGTTGTCGATTTTTTTCCGCAGCTGCGCAATGAGCACACGAAGGTATTCGGGTTGGTCTTCACCCGCCGGCCCCCACACACCGCGCAGTAGCTGCTTATGAGTGAGCACCCGGTCAGGGTGGCTGGCAAGCAGAAGCAGCAGGTCGAACTCCTTGGGCGTGAGGTGCACCTCGTTCGGACCGACAGCCACCCGCCGTGTAACGCCGTCGATCGTGAGGTCCCCTACGGTAAGCTTCACATCGTTGCCCTCGATCTTTGTGTCAGAGCGAAGCTGGACGCGCACCCTGGCGAGCAGTTCGGGCATGTTGAACGGCTTCGTGATGTAATCGTTCGCGCCTTCGTCCAGAGCACGCACCTTCATAGCCTCGCCGTCTCGAACGCTGAGCACGATGATGGGAACGTCGCTGATCTTCCTCAAAGCCTGGGTTAGCTCGAGCGCCGTTCATCTCGGGCATGGCAAGATCAGTGATGACGAGGTTCGGGCGGGCGCTCTCAAACTGCGTCAGCCCCTCCAGGCCGTTAGCCGCGAGCAGCACCTGATATCCACTTGCCTGCAGTGAGGCACGCAGCATGCGCGCAATCTGGCGATCATCTTCTACCACGAGGATGCGTTTCAACGTTTCTCCTGCGTAACGATGTGGAGATCCACGTGCGGCGCCTCGGACATGAACTTCTGAATGGCCAGGTAGTACATGTAACTACGCAGACCACGCACAGCCGAGCGCCCCACGATCGCCTGCGTAATGCGATTGTCTCGCGCACAAAGGCCGCAGTGATGCGCGCCGTGTCGCTGCCCGTCAGCGGAACGATTGCGCGCCCAAATTGCGCGCGAACTGCAGGCTGGATTCAAGCGTCCGCTTGCGTTCCGGCTCCTCGTCTCGCGCACGCGCGACATGCAGGACATAGAGCTCCCCGCCAGAGCTTCGGCCAGGCGTGCTCCGCGCGCAATAAGTCCTTCGCCTGCGGTCCGCAGCTGATGCAGACAGCCACTCTTTCAGCGACGCTCCAATGCGGCCCCAGCTTCTTGCGGCGCACATACTCGTCCAGGTTGCGGTCCACAGCGCGCGTCACACGCTGCAGCGCCATCTCGCGCAAAGCGATCAGGTTGCCCTGCCGGAAAAAGTTCGCGAGCGAGCGCTCCACGCGCTCCATCGGGTAGATATCGCCGCGCCGCATGCGCGTCACCAGAGCCTCCGGCGTCAGGTCGCTGATGACGATCTCATCGGCGCGGTCGAGCACCCAGTCCGGCACCTGCTCGCGCACGCTGATCCCGGTCAACGCCTGCACCCGCGGTGCAAGGCTCTCCACGTGCTGAATATTGATCGTGCTGAGGACATCGATCTTGTTGTCGAGCAGAAGAGCACATCCTCATAGCGCTTCGCGAAGCGGCTGCCTTCGATGTTGGTATGGGCCAGTTCATCGATCAGCGCGACCTGTGGCATGCGCGCCAGGATTGCATCCACATCCATCTCGGTGAACGAGCGTGCCCTTGTATTCGATCTCGCGCCGGGGCACCTGTTCCAGCCTTGCCGCGAGTTCCGCCGTACCTGCCGCGCCCGTGAGTCTCCACGAAGCCGATCACGACGTCTTCACCACGGCTGCGGCGGCGGATCCCTTCGCTCAGCATGCTGAATGTCTTGCCTACGCCGGGCGCGTAGCCCAGAAAGACCTTCAGCCGTCCGCGCTGCTTCTCTTCTTCGCTGGTCAGCAGCCAGTCTTCGGGCGATTTTCTGGAAGCTCACCGGGCGTCTTTCTCGGTTCAGGCACGCGATACAATCTCCCTATGAACTCTCGCCGCACGATAGCGATCACCCGATGGATGCTTGCGTCGGGGGCTCTGGCCGGAATTGTACTCGTGTACCGGCTCTGGTTACACGTTAACCCGACCACCGTTGCACTGACGCTGTTGCTGTATATCCTCGTTCTCGCAGCGGAGTGGGGTCTGCGCTACGCGGTGGCTGTCTCGCTTGCAGCGACGGCCTGCTATAACTTCTTTTTCCTTCCTCCGATCGGCACCTTCACCGTCGCCGATCCACAGAACTGGCTTGCGCTGGTGGCCTTCCTCGTCACGGCGATTCTCGCCAGCCGGCTCTCGCGAGCGCGCGCGCCAGGAAGCCGAAGACGCCAGGGCGCGCCAACGTGAGCTGAGTATTCTGTTTCGACTAAGCCGTGAGTTGTTGCAGTCGGAGAGTGTCGCTACGTTGTTGAGCGCTGTCCCTTCTGCCGTCGCGAGTGTCACAGGCGGCCGGGCGGCGCTGCTGTATCTGGCCGAGGGCGACCGCCTCTACCAGGCGGGAGAAAACTTCGTCTCTGATGTGGAAATCCCACACTTACGGCAGCTCACGCTTACGCTATCCGGTCCCAACGCCGACGCGGACGAAATGCAGATTCCTGTCCGTACCGGCGTGCGCCCACGCGGACTCCTGCTGGTTCGCGGAGCGGCCTTGTCGCCCGAGACGGCCGAGGCGATTGGCAGCCTCGTATCGATCGCAACCGACCGCGTCCAGGCGCTCGAAGGACTCGCCCGCGGAGAGGCAGCCAAGGAAAGCGAACGTCTGCGCACTCTGATGATCGATTCCATCACCCATGAACTCCGCACGCCGCTGACCGTCAATCAAGGGCGCAGCAACCACTCTCCTCAGCGGTGCCGTAAGCCCTGCCGGATAGCCAGGAATTGCTGACCATCATCGACGAAGAGAGCGATCGCCTTAACAGGCTGGTCTCCGAGGCGGTAGAGATGGCTCAGCTCGATGCGCAGCAGGTTCAAATGCACTTCGAGCCCGTAAGAGTGATGGATCTGGTCCAAGCCGCGAGAAAGACCTGCGCGTGGATTGAGGAACAGCATCAGGTCCGCGTCCAGGTACCCGCCGACCTCGAGATTTCGGCCGACCCCGGCCTCATGGAGAAGGTGTTAGCCAATCTTCTGGAAAACGCCGCGAAGTACTCGGGCCAGGGCACGCCCATCACGGTGTCCGCGTCCGACGCCGCAGGTAAGGTCGCCATCAGCATAGCGGACCGCGGCCTCGGGATAGACCCGGCAGAGCAGGGTCTGATCTTCGAGCGGTTCTACCGCGGGCGATCGCAGGCGAACGGCAGCCCCGGCACCGGCATGGGCCTCGCCATCAGCCGTGCCATCACCGAGGCACACGGCGGGGAGATCACGTTGGTCAGCCAACCCGGCCAAGGATCGGTCTTCACCGTCTCAGTTCCACACGTCTCTAAGGGTTCGCCCTAGCCCGCTGGCCGAAATGCTGGCGCGCGCGGTACGATGCTGCACATGACGACGTTCAACCGGCGGGATCTTTGTATTGCATTGTCTTCCCTTGTAGCGTTCACCAGCGTTGCCGAAGGACAGGGAGCCTCCGGCACTCTTCCCGCCACGATGCCCGTGCCGCCCCCACCAGGTTCTCCGGGTGACAAGGTACTGTCCGAAGCTCGTGTGTTCCCGTTCAACACGTTGCCCGTTGCAAAGACCGCAAACGGGGAGACGCGAGCCGTCACTCGAGGTGTGCTGCCTACCGGCGAAGCGGTCGAGATGCATGAGACGACCCTGATTCCGGGCCATATGCCTCACCCGCCCCACAAGCATCGGCATTCGGAGTTCATGATGGTCCGAGAAGGCACGCTGGAGTTTTCGATCGAAGGCAATCCGCAGACCATAGGCCCTGGAGGGGTCATGTTTGCCGCTTCTGACGTAACCCATGGCCTCAAGAACATCGGAACAACGCCCGCCAATTACTTTGTGCTTGCGATCGGCCGGGAAAGCTAGACCGCCTACATCTGGGGCGCCCGCAGTCTAATCTCCCACGCCTAAGCCGCGCCTCTTGCTTCCGTGGCGAGCAGGTTCCGGAGGTGCGCAATGAGTTGCTCGGGAGGAAGCGGCTTCAGCAGAAACTGGACGTTCATCCCCGCATACAACGGCTCTGCTTCTTCGAGCCCGCTGATAACCATCACCGGTATCTCAGGATGGCTACGGCGCAATTCGCGCACGAACTCTGCTCCGTTCATCCCCGGCATAATGTGGTCGGTCACGACCGCACGAATCTCGGCGGGGTATTCGTTATTCTGAAATTGCTCGAGGGCGCGGCGGGGGTTCAGAGCCGCAATAGCGAAGTAGCCCGAACGCTTCAGTATCTGCTGCCTCGTTGCGGCCTGGATGGCGTTATCATCCAGCAAAAGTACGGCAGGGCCCTGGTTGGCAGAAAAATCCCGATTCTCTTCAGTCATTTGCGAGTCACCCGGTGAGTCATATAGTTGTCTTTGAGCCTTCAAGAGCGCACTCGATAGTGCCGATGAAGCCGGAGGGAAGAATATTTCTTTGATGCTCCAGTTCGTGTGCAAGGTTGCCGGAGGGCTTTAGAAATTCGCTGGCGCTAGACGCCGCCGTTTTGAACGTTTACAGTTGCCCGCAGAAACGTCACAGCAAATCTACCCAATGTTGTTCTGACCAGTAAAGGAACCCAAGGTGAACCTCACTGTCATCGACTGGCTGATCATGCTGGTCTACTTCGTCTTCGTACTGGGCATCGGCTTCGCGCTCAAGCGGTACATGCGCACCTCGAATGACTTCTTCCTCGCCGGCCGATCCATCCCTGCCTGGGTCTGCGGACTCGCCTTCATCTCCGCCAATCTCGGCGCGCAGGAGGTGATCGGCATGGGCGCCTCCGGGGCGAAATACGGCATCGCGACCAGCCACTTCTACTGGATCGGCGCGATCCCCGCCATGGTGTTCGTCGGCATCTTCATGATGCCGTTCTACTACGGCTCCAAGGCGCGCTCGGTGCCGGAGTACCTGCGCCTGCGCTTCGACGAGAAGACGCGCGCGGTGAATGCCTTCTCCTTCGCCATCATGACCGTGTTCTCGTCCGGCATCTCCATGTACGCCATGGCCCTGCTGATTCAGACGCTTGGCCTCTTCCACGGCATCCTTCCCGACCAGTACATCTTCCACGTCTCCATCGTGCTTTCGGCCGTGATCGTGCTCGGATACATCTTCCTGGGCGGGCTCACCAGCGCCATCTACAACGAGGTGCTGCAGTTCTTCCTGATCGTCGCCGGATTCGCGCCGCTGGTCTGGATCGGGTTGCGCAACGTCGGCGGCTGGCACGGCATCAAGCAGATCCTGCCCGTCGCCATGACGCACTCCTGGCGCGGCATGGCTCACGCAAACACCAATCCTCTCGGAGTGGAGTGGGTCGGCCTGGCCATGGGCTTGGGGTTCGTGCTCTCGTTCGGCTACTGGTGCACGGACTTCCTGGTGATCCAGCGCGCCATGGCCGCGGACTCCGAGGTCTCCGCCCGACGCGTTCCGTTGATCGCCGCGATCCCGAAGATGTTCTTTCCCTTTCTGGTCATCCTGCCCGGACTCATTGCGGTGAGTGTCACCAGCCACGTCGCCCCCGCTTCTGGCGCATCAGCCTCTCTCACGGCAACCACCGCGCCCACGTCCGTTCCTGGCCCCGCCCCGCTCGATGAAGCCCACCCGCACGGCATCATCCCCGTTAAGGTCGATCCAGTCTCTGGCGCGCCGGTGCTGAACGCGCGACGGGACACCCGGTCTACAACTATGACCTTGCCATTCCCGTCCTGCTCCTGCGGTACTTCCCCACCGGCATCCTCGGCCTTGGCCTGACCGCTCTGCTCGCCAGCTTCATGTCCGGCATGGCCGGCAACGTGACCGCCTTCAATACGGTGTGGACGTACGACATCTACCAGGCCTACATCAACAAGCGAGCGAACGACGCGCATTACCTCTGGATGGGTCGAATGGCCACCATCGGCGGCATCGTTCTCTCGATCGCCGCCGCCTATGCAGCCAAGAACTTCAACAACATCATGGATGCGCTGCAGCTCATCTTCTCGTTAGTCAACGCGCCCCTGTTCGCCACGTTTCTGCTGGGCATGTTCTGGAAGCGCACCACCGGCCACGGAGCGTTCACGGGCCTGCTGGCAGGCACCACCGGCGCGCTTCTGCATCACGGCCTTACCCTGCCGGCGGACGCAACAGCCGGCATACACGGCGGCTGGATCACCCTGCTTCATACCTACCCGAGCGACATGGCGCAGAACTTCTGGACCGCCATCTTCGCCTTCTCGATCAACCTGGTAATAACCATCGCCGTCTCTCTCGCAACCACGCCGCGTCCCGAAAGCGAACTCGTGGGTCTGGTGTATTCCCTCACCCCGAAGCCGGTCGAGACACATCTCGAATGGTGGCAAAAGCCTTCCACCCTGGCCTTTGCCGTGCTCGGTATGCTGGTTGTGCTGAATCTCGTATTTGCCTGATGAGTTGTTCAACGAACACAAGGAGAGCTGGCAATGGGTCTCGATATCCGCGTTCCACTCGGTCTTATCTTCCTCATCATCGGCGGAATAATGGCAATCTTCGGGGCAGTCACCCACGGCAACGCGAGTCTGTACGAGCGCTCGCTCGGAATGGACCTCAACCTCACGTGGGGAGGCCTCATGGTAGTCTTCGGCGGCATTATGTTCTTCGTTGGACGTCGTCAGAAGTGGCACGACGACCCCGTAGATCCGCGTCCCTGGGAGAAGCCCGATACGCCCGCCAGACCTGGCCACTAGCCGACTCCAAGCTCCCCAGCCGGGCTTCAAACGGGACGTAAGGCGATCCCACTATCTCCGCAGGCGGTCCGTGCTCAGGGAAACAGACCCACAGCCGCAAGCCCCCGTCCCGCGAACCCGCTCTCCGCTCGGTGCGAGAAATACTTCGGCGCCTTGCCTGCTCGCGTGCACGCAGTGCACTCGCCCACAACCGTGATGCCAGCCGCATGGAGCCCCGCGTCGAGCAACTGACGCCTGTTCGCCTCCCACAGATCGAGATGAATCTGCGGTCCGATATTGGAGTGACCTGGCGCTCGCGCGGTCAGAAACAGCAGCGGATACTTGTCCCGCACCGGATCCGAATCGTAGACGTCCGAGAACAGGCTGGGCGCATACTCGAACTGACTCTCAAACTCAAACCGGACCTCCTCTCCCACCGAATAGCAGCATGCGCCAATGGACGGCCCGACCACAGCGACCAGATCCGCAGGCTCGGAGCCATAACGCAAACGCATGCGCCCAATCCCACGCTCCACGATCCGCGCCAAAGTTCCCCGCCACCCGGCGTGGAACGCGGCGACGACCTTTCGCTTCGGATCCGCGATCAGCACCGGAACGCAGTCTGCCGCCCCAACCCCAAGCAATACGCCGGGGACATCCGTCATCAGACCATCCCCTTTGATCGCAGGCCGTCCGTCTGAAGCGACCACCGGCGTCGGCGAGCCTTCTACGCGCAACCCGCCGTCACGGCTACGCTCCACCACGCGAACAACACCCGAGTGGACCTGGCGCAAACCCACGATCTCCGGAACCTCGACACCGGTCGTGGCATCAAGTCCCGCCACCGCCGCAGCGAACAGTCGTCGATTCGCCGCCACGTTGCCGGGCTCGTCCTCCCGCGTCCATCCAAGGTTGAGAGTGCGCCCGCCGTAGACCGACGTCTCCCCGCCCGCTCGCGTGCTGAAACCATGCCGCAGCCAACCAAACTCCTCCCACTCGGCCGCACGTACCACCTCGAGTGGTCCCCGCTTGCCCCGCCCGCGCTCTGCTGCGACGACCGGCTGCTTGCGCCTGCGCTCGCCGTTCTGCCATGTGCCGGCCAGTGTCCGCCGCCGGCCGTGCTCCAGCCCCACAGATGCCAGCAACTCATCTACCTGGGCGATTGCCTCTGCACTTTCGTACCAGTCTGCCACCCTACAATTTTAGTCCAGCGCCAATCAGCTCCCCTCCACAGCCCGCGGCGCGCTTCCAGACTCATGGTCCCTTCAAGACTCATACCCTGGTCTGTCGATCTCGCGCTGGTTCACGGTCCGCTTATTTGCATCCTATGCGCGTGGTCTGTAAGATACCGGCTGCATCCATGAATCGAATCCCCCCAGCATCGCCCCTCAGCTCCTCCGCTCACGTCTCACCAAGGTCTGCGTTGCCATCATTGGCGACACCCCCGCCGAGATGATCGAGAAGGCAACTCACCGCCGTCAAAGAAAACCCTTTCATCGAGTTCCGCCTCGACTACCTGGACAAACCCTCGGCGCATTTCCCGACTATCAAGCAGTTCTTCGACGAAAACACCGCCGTCACCGCCATCGCCACCTGCCGCCGCGAGGCAAACGGCGGCAAGTTCGCCGGCAACGTCGCCGCCGAACTCGAGATTCTGTCCCTGGCGTCCGATGCCGGATTCCACCTCGCCGATCTGGAACTCGAATCCGCCGAAAGCTCTGAAGCAGGCGCGAACTCCAGAAGCTCCGCGACACCGGCATCGCGCTCATCCTCAGCCACCACGACTTCGCCGCCACACGCGACCTCGACGACATCTATTCGCGCATCGAAAAGTTCACGCCCGACTTCGTCAAGATCGTCCCCACCGCCAAGACCCTGGCCGACAACCTCACGCTCATCCGCTTCCTCGAGCGCATGACCGAGCACACCAACATCATCGGCGTCTGCATGGGCGACGCCGGCATCATCTCCCGCGTGCTCGGCGTCCGCGCCGGCTCAGCCTTCACCTTCGCCGCCGCCACCCCGGGCGAAGAAACCGCCCCCGGCCAGATCGCCGCCCGCACCCTCATCGAGACCTACCGGATCGACCAGGTCGACGCCGCCACCAAGATCTACGGCGTCGCCGGCAATCCCATTCGCTCCTCGCTCTCGCCCATCATGATGAACACGGCCTTCCGCCGCGAGACCGTCAACGCCGTCTACCTCGCCCTCCAGACCAGCAAAGCGTCTGACCTGATCAAACTCGTGCAGGAGATCCCACTCCAGGGCGTCTCCGTCACCATGCCGCTGAAAGCAGGACATCCTCCCGTACCTCGAACAGACCGACCCGCTTTCCGCCAAGATCGGCGCCTGCAACACCATCCGCCTGCTCGACGGCAAGCTCTACGGCTTCAACACCGACGTCGCCGGCATCATCACCCCGCTCGAAAAGCGCATGGCACTCCGCGGCGCCAAGGTCCTTGTCCTCGGCGCAGGCGGCGCAGCCCGCGCCGCCGTCTTCGGCCTGCGCGACAAGGGCGCCGAGGTCTTCATCCTCAACCGCACCCCGGAGACAGCCCAGAAGCTCGCCAAGCAGTCCGGCGCCAAGACCATCAAGCGCGAAGCGCTCGCAAAAACCCCCTTCGACGTCATCATCAACGCCACGCCCGTGGGCATGGCCGGCAACAAGGCAGCCCCTCTGCTGCACGCCGAAGACCTGAACACCAAGCTGGTCTTCGACCTCGTCTACAACCCCCTCGAAACGCCGCTTATCCGCCTCGCACGCCAGGCCGGCATCCCCATCATCACCGGCGTAGAGATGTTCGTGCAGCAGGGCGCGCGCCAGTTCGAGATCTTCACCGGCAAGCCCGCACCGGAAGAAGAGATGTTCCGCGTCGTCCTCCACGCCCTGCGCCAGCAGGCCGAGGGCACCCCTGCCGCTGAGCCCGCCCGCGAACAGCCCACGCACGTTGCAGATCCAGCACCGAAGCCCGCCGCGAAAGCTCCCGTCAAAGACGTCGCCAAAAAGACCGCATCGCGAACAAAAGCCTAATCCGCTTTGCCGATGTCATGCCCGGCGTAGAGCTTCTGCACCAGGGAGAATGACTGCTTCTTCTTGCCGTCTTCCGAGATCAGCCCCTTGCGGTTGTACCCGTCCTGCAGCCCCGGAATGTTCCGCACCGGCGAGCGGAAGTCCATCAGCACCCAGACAGCATAGCCGCGCACCTGCGGCACCTTCGCCATCATCGCAAAGTTGTGCTTCAGCACGTACACCTGCGACTCCTCCGTCCAGCGCTGGTTCGCCGGACCGTGGTTCCCCTGCTTCGCCTCAGCGCCAAACTCAGACACGATGACCGGCTTCTGCGGCAGGTCCCATTTGATCGTGTCGGCTTGTTCGGGCGTCTTGGTATACCACCCCACGTATTCGTTGATCCCAAGCACGTCGAGCGCGTTCGCCAGCGGGTCTGGAAGGGTCGCGCTGTCTCCCACGATCTTCGCTGTGTTCATCGCAGCGGTGACTGGTCGTGTGGCGTCGAGACGGTGCGCCTCCGCCGCCAGTCTGGTCAGGAACTCGGTCCGCGTGGCATTGTTGGGCGTCTCGTTCGCAACCGACCACAAGATCACCGAGGCCTTGTTCCGGTCCCGGCGAATCATCTCCCCGAGCATGGTCTGGGCCTTGTCGTAGACCTCGGGCTTGCCGAAGGAGATGCCCTGCCAAAGCGGGATCTCCGACCAGATCATCACCCCCTGGCGATCGGCCATGCGCTCCATCCGCTCGTCCTGCGGGTAGTGCGCGAGCCGCACGAAGTTCGCATTCAGGTCCTTCAGAAACCCGAAGATCGCGGTCACATCCGCGTCGTTTGAGACCCGACCACCCCGGTAGGGCGCCTCGGCATGCATATTCGCGCCCCGCAGAAACACCGGCTTCCCGTTCAGCAGAATCCGCGTGCCCTCCACGCGGATATCGCGGAAGCCAATCTCGTCCGCCAGCGTATCCCTGCCCTGCCCCGCGCCGCTCTCAAGCTCCACCTTGTAGAGCCGCGGGCTCTCAGGCGACCACAACCCAAGCGTGGCCGCATGCACGTCGATCTGAGCGCGCCCGCTGGCGTCCGTCTTCGAACGCACCGTCACACCAGCCTCCGGCACCCGTACGCTCACCGGCGTACCTTCTGTTGCCCCCTCCACGTGCACATAGCCCGTCAGGTCCGAGGTCGTGCCCCTCTTCAGGTGCAGATCGTAATCGTCGATGAACGCCTGCGGCACAGTAATCAGCGACACGTCGCGTGTCAGGCCTCCATAGTTCAGCCAGTCAATCTGGACGCTCGGTATGCCGTCCACCAGGCGCGTTGCGTCCACCGCTATGGTCACGGAATTCGTTCCCGGGTGCAGCGCCGTCGTGACCTCGCAATCGAACGGCGTATATCCGCCTTCATGATCACAGATCCGCTTGCCGTTCACCCACAGGTGCGACCGGTAGTTTGCCGCCCCGATATGAAGGAAGGTCCGTGATCCCGGCTTCGCCTGCTGCCACGGCACATCGCGTTCGTACCAGACCACGCCTTCGTAGTGAAAGAGGCTTTTGTCCTGGCTGTTCCAATCTCCCGGCACCTTCATCGTCGGTGCAGTAGCGAAGTCGTACTCGTCAAAACCACTCCGCTCCCCCACCAGAACGGGATGGGTCGTTCGCGCATAGCCATCGTCCCGAATCTTCCCGTCCGACGTGTAGAGCCCACGCCCGTACTGATCCACCAGGTAATGCCAGTCACCGTCCAGGCTGATCGATTGACGATGATCAACGTCCACCAGCAACGTCTTCAGCGGGGCTTGCGCGCCCGCTGGAACAATCCCCGCTGCAAGCGCACTCAGGCAAGCTGCACGCAAGATACTCAATTGAATCCGACTGCATGGTGTTCTCCGGAATGCTGCGTAGCCGACTATACCCGAATCCATTCGCCCAACGAACCACGCAAGTCGCCCTACTAGTGGCGCGCAAGCAGATCCTGGACACCCTTGACGAACGCGTCCGGGTTGAACTCCGTCCGAACCACCTCATCCGGACACTCGCTGTGCACAGCCACTCGCCAGTTACAAACAAAGGCAACCAGCTGCCCAGGCTTCTCCGTCTTCAACTCCCCGCAAAGCGCCTCCGCCTCGGGGATGCCGCTCTCTGCCTCCACGTCCACCAGCACAAGGTCATAGCGACCCGACCGGAAGCTGACCAGCGCTTCGTGCGTCTCTAACGTGGAATGCACCCGCATCCCGGATAACCGCAGAATCTGGTCCCGCAACGGTCGAAGGACCTGACGCTTGCAAACGTGCAGCACCGACGGCTCAACTCTACTTGCGTTCATAGTCTGTGCTGGAACGTTCACGTCTTGAGCCTTTAGGTCGAACTTGGAGTTACGCAGAGCACGTGGTAGTGCGCATCTGTACACAGAAGCGATCGTTATAAGTTTGTTCCAACAATACTAAAGCGGTACAGCACGCATAGCCAGACAAAAGCGACGCGCCGCTTCGACGCCTACGAGGAGACAAGGTTTGCCAGTCGAACCGCGAGCGCCGCGTGAGCCTCCGCCTAAGCGCCTTTCAGCGACCGCTGGGCCAGCGCGCACCTAACCCGGCAGAGCATCAACTCTCCGGATCGTAGTTCAGGTTCTGCCCCAGCCAACGCTCCACCTCCGCCACACTCATGCCCTTCCGCAGATGGTAGTCCGCCACCTGATCGCGATCGATCTTCCCCAGGCTGAAGTACCGCGACTCCGGATGCGCGAAGTAAAGCCCGCTTACGCTCGAACCCGGCCACATCGCGAACGACTCCGTCAGCTGCATCCCGGTATTCGCCTCCACATCGAGCAACCGCCACAGCGTCCCCTTCTCCGTATGATCCGGGCAAGCCGGATACCCCGGCGCCGGCCGAATCCCGCGATACTTCTCCTGGATCAGCTCCGCCGGGCTCAGACCCTCCTCCCGCCCATATCCCCACTCATCCCGCACCCGTTTGTGCAGGCACTCCGCGAACGCCTCCGCCAGCCGATCCGCCATCGCCTCCGCCATGATCGCGTTGTAGTCGTCGTTCTCCGCCCGGAACCCGTCGCACAGCTCCTTCAACCCGATCCCGCTGGTCACCGCGAACGCGCCGATGTGAGTCGGCAAGCCCCGTCTCCTTCGGCGCGATGAAGTCCGCCAGCGACCGGCACGGCTCGCTGCCCTCCCGGTTCGCCTGCTGCCGCAGAAAGTGGAGCGGGTCCAGCAACGCGTCCGCGTGCCGTCCGCGTACAGCTCCACGTCGTCCCCGACCGCATTCGCCGCGAAAGAATCCATACACCCCGCGCGCCGTCAGTCAGCTTCTCCCGAATGATCCGATCCAGCAGCGCATTGCCTTCGCGAACAACTGTCGCGCCTGCGCACCATGCTCCGCATGCTCGAAGATCCGCGGATAAATCCCCTTCAATCCCCATGTATGAAAGAACGGCGACCAGTCGATGTACTCCCGCAGCTGTCGCCAGCGGAAAATCATGCAGCACGCGGACACCGGTGAACTCCGGCACGGCGAGGTCTTCCGCGCGCCACTCGATCGGCGTCCGCCTCGCCCGCGCAGCCGCCAGCGAGACCACACTGTCTGTCTTCGGCGCAGAGTGCGCCTTGCCGCAGCGCCTCATACTCCGCCGCGGTGTCCGCCACAAACTCCGCCTTGCCCTCTCGCTCAGCAGGCTGCGTCGTCACCGGCACCGCGCGGCTCGCATCCAGCACATGCACCACCGGCTGGCTGTAATGCGGCGCGATCTTCACCGCCGTATGCGCGCGGCTCGTCGTCGCCCCACCAACCAGCAGCGGCACCGTGAACCCCTGCCGCTCCATCTCCTTGCGCCACATGCACCATCTCGTCCAGCGACGGCGTAATCAGCCCGCTCAGCCCGATCATGTCCGCCTTCTCCGCCTTCGCGCGCTCCAGAATCTTCTCCGCACGAAACCATCACGCCCATGTCGATCACCTCGTAGTTATTGCACGCCAGCACCACCCCCACGATGTTCTTGCCGATGTCGTGCACGTCGCCCTTCACCGTCGCCAGCACGATCTTGCCCTGCGCCTTCACCACCTCGCCCGCCGCCACCATGCGCCGCCTTCTCCGCCTCCATGTAAGGCGTCAGGTGCGCCACCGCCTTCTTCATCACGCGCGCCGACTTCACCACCTGCGGCAGAAACATCTTGCCCGCCCCAAACAGATCGCCCACCACGCTCATCCCCGCCATCAGCGGCCCTTCGATCACCAGCAGCGGCCGCCCCAGCTTCACGCGCGCCTCCTCCGCATCGCTGCTCGATGTAGGTATCGATCCCCTTCACCAGCGCATGCGACAGCCGCTCCTCCACCGTCCCGTTGCGCCACTCCTCCGCCTTCTTCTCAGCCGCCGCCGCGCCCGCGCCCTTCAGCTTCTCGCCAAACTCCACCAGCCGCTCCGTCGCATCCGGCCGCCGGTTCAGCAGCACATCCTCCACCAGCACCTTCAGCTCCGGCTCGATCTCCTCGTACACCTCGAGCATCCCGGCGTTCACGATGCCCATGTCCATGCCCGCCGCGATCGCGTGATACAGAAACGCCGAGTGCATCGCCTCGCGCACCTTGTTGTTCCCGCGAAAGCTGAACGAGATATTCGACACGCCGCCGCTCACCTTCGCATGCGGCAGGTTCGCCTTGATCCACCGCGTCGCGTTGATGAAGTCCACCGCGTAGTTGTTGTGCTCCTCCATGCCCGTCGCCACCGTCAGGATGTTCGGGTCGAAGATGATGTCCTCCGGCGGAAACCCAACCTCGTCCACCAGGATGCGGTAAGCCCGCTCGCAGATGCGGATCTTCTCCTCGTACGTCGCCGCCTGCCCCTGCTCGTCGAACGCCATCACCACCACCGCGGCGCCATACTTCAGCACCCTCGCCGCGTTCTGCGCGAAACTTCTCCTCGCCCTCCTTCAGCGAGATCGAGTTCACGATTCCCTTGCCCTGCAGGCACTTCAGCCCCGCCTCGATGACCTCCCACTTCGAGGAGTCCACCATGAACGGCACCTTCGCCACCTCCGGCTCGCTCGCCCAGCAGCTGCAGGTAGCGGGTCATCGCGGCCACGCCGTCGATCATCCCCTCGTCCATGCAGATGTCGATGACGTTCGCGCCGTTCTCCACCTGCTGCCGCGCCACGCTCACCGCCTCTTCGTACTTGCCTTCCTTGACCAGCTTCGCGAACTTCGGCGACCCGGCCACGTTCGTCCGCTCGCCGATCATGATGTACACGCCCGGCTGCTGCGTAAACGGCTGCGATCCCGACAGCCGCAGCGGCTTCTCGACGCTGCCGTTCACGAGCACTGGCACCTTCGCTCAAGCCGCGACCTCACGCGCACGCAACGCACGCGGAGCCGCCCTTCAAGCGCCTTCGCAATCGCCGCAATGTGCTCCGGCGTGTTCCCGCAGCATCCGCCCGCGATGTTGATCAGCCCACTCCGCGCGAACTTCGCCGAGGTAACGCGCCATGTCCTCCGGCCCCAGATCGAAGCCCGTCTCGCGACAGCGGATTCGGCAGCCCCGCATTCGGATAGCACGAGATCGCCACATCCGCCTTCTCCGAAAGCTCCTCCAGAAACGGATACATCAGGTCCGGCCCCAGCGAGCAGTTCAAGCCCACCGACAACGGCTTCACATGCTGCACCGCGTTCCAGAAAGCCTCCGTCGTCTGCGCCGAGATCATCGTCTCCCCGCCCCGCCCCACCGCCGCCGAGATCATCACCGGCAGCTCCTTGCCATCCTCGTCGAACACCTCGCGAATCGCCACCAGCGCCGCCTTCGCGTTCAGCGAATCGAAGATCGTCTCCACCAGCAGCAGGTCGACTCCGCCCGCCATCAGCGCCCGCACCTGCTGCTTGTACGCCGTCCGCACCTGGTCGAACGTCACCACGCGAAACCCCGCATCATCCGCATCGGGCGAGTTCGAGAGCGACACCGTCAGCGGCCCGATCGCCCCCGCCACAAACCGCTGCCGCCCGGTCTCGTTCGCCGACTCGGTCCGCCCACTCACGGCACTGCCGCGCGGAGGTCTCGTTGATCTCCCACGCCAGATCATTCAGAAATCGATCCTCGATGATCCTCTGGTAGAACGCCGGGTCCTTGCGGCCGCCATGCTCGCGCGGATCGTCCACGAAGAACTCGCTCTGCGTGATGCTCGTCGCGCCAAACGTGTTCGTCTCGATGATGTCCGCGCCCGCCTCAAGAAACCGCCGATGGATATCGCAGATCATCGTCGGCTGCGTCAGCGAAAACAGGTCGCCGTTGTTCAGCAGGTCCTTGCGGCGAGTCCTGAAACCGCTCTCCGCGGATGTCCGCTTCCGTCATCCCATAGGTGCGGATCGTCGTGCCCATCGCGCCATCGATGATCGCGATTCGACTCTCGAGAATCTTCTCGAGCGGATGTGGATTGGTCTGTCTCATGGAAGTTCCGTTTGTCTCGAACGGCCGCTGCCGCAAAGCGCGGCCAGCCCAGCCAGTCGCGCCTAAGCGAGCACGCCCATCTCATCTTTCGCGGACGCGATCGCGTCAGGCATCGCCGGTGCCGGCACAAGCAGGTCTTCCTTGCGCATCACCAGCGTCGTTGCATTCAAAGAGGCGAGCTCAAACCCGTGCCCATGCGTGATTGCATCCGTCGGGCACGCCTCCACGCAGTAGCCGCAGAAAATGCAGCGGTTGTAGTCGATGTTGTAGACCTTGGCGTACCGCTCGGACGACGAAATCCGCGTCTCTTCCGTATTCTCCGCGGCCTCGATGTAAATGCAGTTCGAAGGACAAGCCGCCGCGCACAGAAAACAGGCCACGCACTTCTCCAGCCCGTTCTCATCGCGCTGCAACTGGTGCTTCCCGCGGAAGCGCTCCTGGAACTGCGCCCCGCGCAACGGCCCCGGGCCATCCGGATAGTTCTCCACCTCGGTAGGCTGGAACATCTCCCGAAAGGTGATCGACATCCCCTTCGCAATGGCGGCTGTGTTCTTAACGATCGACATACCTTGAGTATACGATGCCGAGACAGTACCTTGAATCACACCAGTTCCCTCCGGAGCCCGTTCCATGACCGCATCAACCCGGGGTACAACTCGCTTCCACGTGGTGCTTCCTGCCGCTTCAATCGCGCTGGCGATCGCCGCCGCAGCCGTGCCGCAGAGTGTCGCGCAAAGCCCGTCAAATCAGACGCCCGGTATGGAGATGAAGAAGACGCCGGCCCCCGAGTCCACGGCGCTCGCGCTCACGGTCGCTGGCAAGACCACGACCTTCACCGGCGCCGAGCTCAAGGCAATGCCCCACATCACCGTACATGTGCACAACGAGCACACGAAGGCGAACGAGTCCTATGCCGGCGTTCCCCTCGCCGTTCTTCTCACACAGGCGGGCTTCAAGGTCGAACAATCTACCCATAGGACCATGCTCCGCAGCTACCTCCAGGCCGAGGGAACGGATCACTACTGGGTGCTCTATTCGCTCACCGAGGTCGAGCCGTCAGAGCATGAGGGAGACGTCCTTGTGGCCACCTCTGTCGATGGCCACGGTCTGGGAGCGGACGGGCAGCTCAAGCTCATCTCCACCCGCGATAAGAAGCCCGAGCGTTGGGTACGGAATCTAGCAGCGATCACCGTTCGATCGGCGGAGTAGTCGGAGGGGGCTGCTCCGCATAGCTTCGCCCAGATGCCGCTTGGCAGAGGCACCGCTGTGTGGTTCACTTTTTCGCATGCCCGCAAAGACCTCTCGCCGCAACTTCCTCCGCACCGCACCCGTCGCCGCAGCAGCAGGTCTCACCCTTGGTGATGCGCTCCAAGCCCTCGCCCAGGGCAGCACAGGCCCCGGCACAGACGTTGCCGCAGCCGCAGTCCCCTTCCAGTTCTTTCCCGCAAAGACACTCGAAGCGGACGCCAGGGAACTCACATCCAAACCCGGCAACAACAACCTCTTCGACTCCAAAACTCTCCCGCTCCAGATCGTACTAACCTGCGAGACCGCGAAGAGCGCCAAAGAGTTCGAGTGGCACGAAGGCCGCGATCACATCGTGCAGATCGTAGAAGGCTCCACCCTGTACGAAGTCGGCGGCAAACCCACCGCTGGGCACGTCAATAAGGGACCCGGAGAATGGCTGTCCCCGTCCGCGCAAGGCACCAAGTCCATCATGATGGGCAAAGGCGACATGCTGGTGATCCCTCGCGGCACCCTGCACAAGCGCAGCACGGAAGACACCGTCACCTTCATCCTGATCTCGACCCCCGGCGTCGTCAAAACCTAGCGACAGTTGCTGAGCGCCACGAGAAATGCCCTCAGCCCAATCGGGCCGCACAGCCACTTCCAACACGTAACGGCCTACTCAATCCCCAGGGACTTCCACATCCGGCTCACCTTCGCCTTCACCTCAGGATCCTGCTGCAGCATCGGCGGCCACGGACGGGTGAACCCCTCCGCAGGC
This sequence comes from uncultured Acidobacteriaceae bacterium, assembly GCA_963791875.1. Classification (GTDB taxonomy): domain Bacteria; phylum Acidobacteriota; class Terriglobia; order Terriglobales; family Acidobacteriaceae; genus Edaphobacter. Next base: position 373,924 of record CAWBUI010000010.1, on the reverse strand, counting down.
CACTTGCGCGTTGCATCGATGCCCATCTTCGAGCCGAAGTTGGGCAGTCGGCTGGCGTGGTCCAGCGAGTCGACCGGTCCAAGCGTGAACTGAATATCCCGCTCCGGATCGATGTTGTTGGCTGTCCGCAGCGTCACCTCACCGAGGTCCTGCACGATCGCAATCCTCGTCCACCACGATGATGCACTTGGTGAACATCGCCTGCCCCAGCGCCCAGATGCCGTTCATCACCTTGCGCGCGTGCCCGGGATACGACTTACGGATCGACACGATCATCAGGTTGTGAAAGACGCCCTCGGGCGGCAGGTTCACGTCCACGATCTCGGGCAGCGTCAGCTGCATCAGCGGCAGGAAGATCCGCTCCACCGCCTTGCCCATCCAGGCGTCCTCCATCGGTGGCTTGCCCACCACGGTCGCCGCATAGATCGGGTCCTTGCGGTGCGTGATGCAGGTCACATGGAAGACCGGGTACTCGTCCTCCATGGTGTAGAAGCCGGTGTGATCGCCGAACGGGCCCTCCGTCCGCAGCTCAGCCAGGTTCACATACCCTTCGAGGATGTACTCGGCATGCGCCGGCACCTCCAGGTCGACCGTCTCCGCCTTTCACCAGCTCCACCGGCTTTGCCGCGAAGAAAGCCTGCGATCAGGTACTCCTCCACCTCAGGCGGCGCAGGCACAATGGCGGAAAACGTCGTCGCCGGGTCCGTTCCGATCGCCACCGCAACCTCCATTCGCCCTTCACGCACCTTGGCCACCGTCCGGGTTGCGATCGAACCGGCATCCACAGCAGGAGTCGTCGCCCCGGAGGTCTGCGCCATAATGTCGACCCGCGCCGACGCGTCCGGCCCACCATGCTCCGTCGCCGCCCGGAGCCGGTCCCGCAGTTGCTCAGCCGCGTTCTTCTGCCGCTGCCAGTGCATGCCCGTGGTCTCCTTGTCGTAGACCTGCATGCGGTACATTCCGACGTTCCGCTTTCCGGTCTTCGGATCCCGCGTGATCACGCAGGGCAACGTGATAAACGGTCCGCCGTCCTTCGGCCAGGTCGTCAGCACCGGCAACTTCGTAAGGTCAATGCCCTTCCCGCCGTCTTCAACCCGCCGCCGGATCACCTCCTTGCAAGGTGCATCCCCGCGCGCGATCACCTTTGGAAAAAAGCTCCCCACCTCCGCCAGCTTCGGCAGCAGCTTCAGCTTGTCCAGCAGGCTGGTCGGCGACTCCGGCCGGATAGAGGGTCCGTATCCGCTCCGCGATCGCGTCCAGCGAATCCGTATCCAAAGCCAGGTGCATTCGGCGCAGAGAGCCGAACTGGTTCATCAGAACCCGCGCCCCGGGATGCCCCACGACGTTCTCGAACAGCAGCGCCGGACCGCCCGCCTTCACACCGCCCGAACCGCTCTTGCTGCCCAGCTTTGCCGTGCGGTCCGCAATCTCAGACATCTCCAGGTATGGCGAAACCGGCTGGCTGATCCGAACAAGTTCGCCGGCTTTGTCCAGGGTCTTAATCCATTGGCGCAGATCACTAAAAGGCACTTCGGTCAGTTCTCCAGACTTGCTGTTGTCATTCTCGCCCCAACGGCGGGGTTTGGCCATTAACGTGTGCTCCACGTGGAGCACTCCATTGTTCCACGTGGAACAATCGGGGCCGCGACCGCTATGCCGACATCGCCCGCCCGCCATGGAGCCGGTACAGGAAGCACTCCTGCTGCACCGTATCGAATGCGTCGGCCGCTGTGTCCTCAGCCGTATACGGAATCTCGGCATGCCAAAGCACCTGAAGTCCCGGAACTCCGTCAAAAAGCTCCGCATGGTCAGGTCGGGCATACAGAATGTCGATCGGATCCCTGCGGCTCGTGGTCAAGCTCCCGATGCGTTCTAATAGCTCGTGCATGATATTGGCATCAAAGGGGTTATAGAGATACAAGAGCAGCGGGCCATCCGGCAGCGGCACTTGTAAGGCGTCCGCGTGAAGGGCCTCGATCACCGTCGCTGGATCTGCCTTTGCCATCCACCGCCCGATGTTCGCTGACGCAATCGCCGCCAGCCCGGGATTCAATTCCACACCCACAATCCTGCGGAAGGGCAACTCCGACGCCAGCAGCAGAGCGCGCCCTTTGCCGCATCCGATGTCCACGAACGTATACTCTGCCACCGTATAAGCCGTCCCATCGAGCGTTGGAGTCCACCGCGCCAGCGCCCCACGGAGCAGTGAGGGCGCCGTACCCCAGTACGCGGTGCCGTGGCTGTCGTGCGGGTGGCCCGTCCTCAGGCTGCGGCGATGAATCAGCCCACCGCAATCCACACCGTGAGCCACATCGAACGGGTGAGCCGGTATTCGCTGCGGCGCCACTCGCCGGTAAATCCGACGCACCAACGCGCCGGGTCCATCGCTCCGGAGGATCTGGCCTGCCCGTCGAAGACCGTCCAAGGCGCTCATCCTGAATCCCCTTACTCCTTCGGCCCCAATCACAGTCGCAGGAAAAGCTTGCGCCGCCAAAGCAGCCAGTTCGGTATCAGGCACAGCATAGTGTAGACCGCAGCAAACGCGAGGGAGGTGTTTTGCGTCGACCCATGCGCCGCAAACAAATGGCGGTACGGCCAGGTCCACGCATTCGTTGGCCGCGAAGGATCGAGCGGGTTCGCCAGGCGTATAGCCAACAGCGCTTCGACTACAAAGTTCGAGAGCACGAACGCGGTAATCGCATTCGACCCGAAGATCAACCACGGAATCGTCAGCCCACGCCCGAGACGCGTCTCATGAACGCGGCGCACGTCGAACAGCCAGTAGCAAAGCGCCAGAAGCAGAAGCGACCAGCCACCTGCAAATAGAACATAGGAACTCGTCCAGAGGTTCTTATTGATCGGAAACCATCGGTTCCACGCCCCACCAGCGGCCAGGGCAACTACGCCGCTCACCACCAGCCGGCCCAGCGCAGCGTTAGCCGCCGCCGAGACCGCGTGCCTCCCTGGTTCGGTGGTCTCACGCTCCACCACGCCTCGTAAAGCAAGCCCCGCAAGCGCCCCAATCAATGTTGTCGCAATCGAAGGAAGAGTCGAAAGAAGCCCCTCCGGGTCCCGTGTCCGGCTGTACAGTACCCCTGTATGGAGCCAGCGTTGCGTAAGTCCATTGAAGCCGCGATCAACCCAGGCGGCCAGGTTGCGATCCGGGTCCAGCAGCGGAAAGTCTCGTACGGGTACACCAAGCCCCGGCACCGAAACAAACCGCATCAGAATCCAATACCCAACCAGCAGCATGACAACAATCGAAAGCAGCGTTCGGATGCGCTGCGTGCACAGGCAAAGAAGCGCCGCCACCAGATAGCAGACCGCAATCCGCGTAAGTACGCCGAAGATGCGCAGGTGAGTGAGATTGAAGTGGGGAAACGCCGTCAGGCACATCTTCACCGCGAACAGAAGAGCAGCACGGCGTACGATCCGTACCGCAAGCGCGCGCCTGGCTGGCCCATCCAGCACGCCGCCCTGGCTTCTCGCGATCCTGGCACGCAGTGACAGGATGATCGACACCCCAACCACGAACAGGAAGTTGGGAAACACGAAATCCGTAAGCGTGAATCCGTTCCAGCGTGCATGGTCGAGTTGCGCGTAGGTGTGGGTCCAGTCTCCGGGGTCGTTGACCAGGATCATGACCGCGATCGTAAGACCGCGCAGAACGTCGACGGAGACCAGGCGCTCGGTGGCAACCGTCGAAGGCGCAGAGATCGCGGCAGCCTGCATGAGTCCTCATGATCTCGCAACCGCAGCGATCGTGCCAAAGCGGCCCGGCGTGCCAAGCCACCCACAAAGGCTTGCCGTCCCCGCGGCCTTTTACTGCGCCGTCACTCGCACGCTTACCCCAAACCCCTGTAGCGGAATCGTCGTATCTACCGCGTCCGTATCCGTCTCAATCACGGTCATCACCTCGGAGTCGTTGCACACGACGTACACCTTCCCCGTCGGGGCCGCCACCGTCGACGCCACATACACCGGATGTCCGTTGATTGGGATCGTCGCTGTCACCGTATTGCTGGTCAGATTAACGACCGATACCGTGCACGTAGTCGATACGCCCGTCACCGCAACGCCATTCGCCGCACACGGCAACCCGCGCACACCTGCGTTGATCACGTATGCCCGGGTCCCATCGGAAAGTGCCGAGACCATAATCGGGTTGATGCCGACCGGCACAGTAGCCAACACCGTGCCAAAGGTAGCGGCATCAACAGGATTCGCCGCATTGCAGTTCGGGTTGGTCGGAAGCGCCGCCGCCGAACACAGCGGGATGCTCACCACGCTCAGCGATCCAGCCGACGTGCCCGTTCCCTCGTTCAGCACCACCAACTCGTTCTTCGTCGGCACCAGGTCAGCCCAGACTGGCCGTACGCCCACCGCAAAGCTGGGCACCGCGTTGTCAATCGCATTCGACACCGCATTGATCACGCTCACGGTCCCATCCGTCTGGTTCAGGATGAACGCGCGTCGCTGATCCACAGTCATCACGCCGTACACCGGTCCGCGTCCCACCGGAAGCGTCGTCGAGATCGTGTTGGCTCCGGTTTCAATCGCCGCCACCTGGCCAGATCCGCCACCCGTACCCTGGCTGATGGCATACGCCCGCGCGCCGTTGTTCTGCCCAACTACCCAGACCGGGTTCGCCGCCACCGGAAGCTCCTGCTTCAACGCCGGCGGAGTCCCTGTCAACTCATCAACCTGTCCCAGGCCTGGATCCGCCAGGTAGGTCGTCGTTCCCGACGCAAACACGCTCACCGGATTGGATCCCGGCAGCAGCGTCGTCTCAAGCACCTGGCTGGCGATCAACTGCGTGCTCACATCGAACGAGTTCACCGTGTGATCGCAGTTCAGCGTGTAGCCGGTTGTGCCTCCGGCGTTCAGCATAAAGAAGTAAGGATTCACCCCAAGCGCCGCCGTGATCAGCACCGTGTCGCCGGAAAAATCAACAATCGTCGCCAGCCCATTCGAGGTCGGCTGACCCGCCGCCGGACATGGCTGCCCAGGAGGCGTTGGGCTCGAGATGGCCACTGCATATTTCTGAGGCTGTCCCGCGGGCCCGACCGGGTTGATCGCCGAAACCACGGGCCGATACGAGTTACCGCAGCCCGCTGCACCCAGCAGTGCCGCCACCGCCACACCCGCAATGCCGCCGAGCCGACCGATGCTCGCGCCGCTCAAACCACTCGCCGTCCGGCACGTCCGCCGAACGCCAAAGACCACCGCACCTGCACTCGCCTGCCCAGCTTTAATCCCTTGCGCTCGCTGCAATCCAACTCCCACATTCCTGCCTGTACACGGCGAGAAAACTAAAGCTTGATTGTAAATCAACCAAACTGGCACGACCGCGCCGACGGCACACGACGCGCGCATCCACAGGCCACCGGCCTCGTCCCGCCGAAGCGACGGAAGCAGAGATGATTCCTCCGTACTCATGTCCTTACCAGCGGCCGAGGACATGCAACGTCCCCTGCTACTCTCGACACCAAACCATGCCCGCAAGAACCATCCCGCCCGAACGAGACCTCCTTCAGTCGCGCATCCTGGTGGGCATCGCCCTGCCCCTTCTTACGCTGCTTGCCCTCTGGCAATTGATGCGGCCACACGCCCACGCCACCAATCCGATTGCCGCCCTCACCATCGCCCTCCTCTTCGCGCTGCTGGTTCGCAGCCTTCGCGCGGCCACCACACCTGCGGCCATTAGCGGAGCTCTCATCTGCCTCATCCTCATTGAAAGTGGGACCAGCCTGGCACACTCCGTCCTGCCACCTCTCACTCTCCTCTTTCTGCTGACCTTTTTCGCAACCAGGCTCGGTCGCACCCGCAAAGAAGCCCAGGGCCTTGCCGAAGCCCGCACCGGCCGCCGAGCCTCACAGGTAAACGCCAACCTCGGCATCGCCGCTCTCTGCGCGGCCTTCGCCCCCGCTCATCCCGTCCTCACAGCCTGCTGCGTCGCCGCCCTCGCCGAAGCCACCGCGGACACCGTTTCTTCCGAGATCGGGCAGGCGTTCGGCGGCACCCCGCTCATGCTCACCTCCCTCCGCGCTGTGCCCTCCGGGACCGACGGTGCCATCACCCTCACCGGGTCCGCCGCAGGCATCATGGCCGCGGCTGTCGTCGCAGTCGCGGCCGTGCCCTCACTCGGCCTCACCCCTGCTCAAGCTGCGCTTGCCCTCGCCGCCGGAACGGCAGGCCTGTTCTTCGACTCTCTGGTCGGAGCCACCCTCGAACGCCGTGGCTGGATCAACAACGACCTCGTCAACCTGACATCCACGGCCTTCGCGGCAGCCGTCAGCTACGCCCTCCGATAATCCCACTCGGCCCGCCGCGAAACCAGGCAAGTTCGGCACGTGATCTAACTGTCCGCCCTGCCCTCCATCCAGCGGTGCATCCAGCTGAACTTCAGATGGAACGCAAGCGACGTATAGCTCAGCATCTCGTGGAAATACCGCTGCGCCAGGTCCGTGCCATTTATCCTTCCAAGCGGAGCGCGCGGCGACGTATACACCGTCAGCCCGGCACCTTCGCACAGCTTGCGTATCCGGAACAGGTGGGTTCCATCGCTCACCACCACGATCTTCCTGAGCTTCCGCGCGCGCGCTATCTCAGCCAACCGCTCCACCTGCTGCTCCGTATCCACCGACCGCGTCTCCGCCACAATCCGCTCGAACGGCACGCCCTTCGCCAGCAGATAATCGCGGCCGACGCCGCCCTCCGTCATCCCGGAGTCGCGATCGCTTCCGCCGCCCAGCGTAATCACCAGCGGGGCGATCTGCTTCTGGTAAAGATCCACCGCATGGTCCAGCCGCGCATGGAGTACCGGTGAAGGCCTTCCGCCGTACTCTGCCGCTCCGAAGACCGCAATCGCGTCCGCGCGACGAGCCTCGTCCCGCCCGGCCACCCCGTTGATCTCGAAGTACACCCATGTAAACCATACGAAGGCCAGCAGCAGCACAATGCCCAGCAGCCGCCGGAGGAAACCTCCGCGCCCCGGCCCGCGCCCACCTGCCCTGTTCGTCGCCCCGCTCATCGCATCCACATCCGTTTATCGCTGCAGCGCCAGCGCAATCTCGTGCGTCGGAACCGCGCCCTCGCGGAGGATCATCCACGACTTGCCTCCGCCCGAGAGATCCACAATCGTCGTCGCCACCGACCGGCCGGTCGGCCCGCCGTCCACGATCAGCGGAATCTGGTCGCCCAGCTGCTCCATCACGGCCCGCGCATGCGTACACTCGGGCCGTCCCGCAAGGTTGGCGGAGGTGGCCGTGATCGGCACCCCAAGCCGTGCCACCACCGCCCGGGCAATCGCCGCCTCCGGCACTCGCAAGGCCACGTTGCCAGTATTGGCCGTAACCCGCAGCGGAAGCCGCGCCCCGGCCTTGACCACAATGGTCAGCGGCCCCGGCCAGAACCGCTCCGCCAGCCGGTCAAACGCCGTGTCGATATCCCGCATCAGCCCATAGGCCTGCGCTGTCTCCGCAATCAGAAGGGACAGCGGCTTATGCCGTGCGCGCGTCTTGATCTCGTAAATTCGGTCTACCGCACGGAGGTTGACCGGATCCACGGCCAATCCATAGAAGGTATCGGTAGGCAGCGCTACCACACCGCCCCCACTTAGACTCGCTGCCACCCGGTCCACCAACTCAGGCTCAGGCTCATCGGGTTGAATACGCAAAATCTCAGCCAGCAATCATCACTCCCGGCCACCACTCGGCCTTGCATCGTCGTCTCACGGTCCAACTCGCCGTGTGCGCACCATGAAGTGTAGCCCGCAACCCGATCTCCTCTGCCGCGACGCAAACGCCGCACGGACCGCCACGGCACACCGTAGGTAAGGTTGCACCATAGCATATGCATTCCTCCGTCTCAATCCTCCAAAGCTGGCATGCGCCCTGGACAACTCCGCGCACACCTCAACACTCACACGCGCAAGCTGACCACCGATGACACCACTCGCGATCCTCCGCCGCGCGGCTCCTTCCCTTCTCCTGTTCGCCTCCTCGTCTGCGCACGCCTGCACCGTGTGCGATTCTCCCGCCGGCAGAAGCCTCCGCGCCGGCATCTTCAACGGGCACTTCCTCGCAACCCTGCTCGCCGTCGCTCTTCCCGTCCCCGTCTTCGCGGCGGCTGTGGCAGTCATCCACATCAGCCTCCCGAACTCGCTCGCCCCCCGCATCAACCCGCCGGACGGTCCCGCATGACCACCCAGACCGCCCCCCGCCCACTCCTTACCGCCGGTGTGGTCCTCGGCATCGGCATGGGCGGCTTCGTCGACGGCATCCTCTTCCACCAGATCCTTCAACTCCACAACATGCTTTCGAACCGCATTGTGCGCAACACCCTCCTCAACGAGCAGATCAACATGTTCTGGGACGGCCTCTTTCACGCCTTCACCTGGTGCAGTGTCGCCCTTGGAATTCTGCTTCTCTGGCGAGCGGTCCGGCGCGCGAACGCAGCCACCCTCTCGGGTAACGCGCTCTTCGGCGCGATGCTGCTCGGCTGGGGCCTCTTCAACCTCATTGAGGGCTTGATCGATCACGAAATCCTGCAACTTCACCACGTCGTCCAGAACGGCAACCACCTCCTTTGGGACACGGCCTTCCTTGCACTCGGCGTCGTACTGATCCTCGCTGGCCTCGGAATGATCCGCGCGGCCTCCAACGAACGCGCTTGAACGGCGCAGGCTCGCCAGCCACGATCACACGCAACAACTGGCGCCGTACGCGCCGCAGCCCGCCGGGGGCGTAAACTTGCGAGGATGCTTCCCCTGCAAGCCCCGATCACAAGCCGCACCAACCCGCGCGTCAAGCAGCTTCGCGCCGCGCTCGCCGGCAACTCCCGCCTCGCTGACGGCCGCATCGCCATCGAGGGCCACAACCTCATCCACGAAGCCCTGCGCAGCGGGATCGCGCTCACCACCGTCTTCCTCGCCGAAGGCACCGCCCAACCGCGCGAACTCCCTCCAGACGTCGAGATCCTCCACCTCTCCCGCGACGTCTTTGCCAGCGCCTCCTCCACCGAAGCCCCGCAGGGCATCGCGGCCTTGCTCGACATCCCTACCCTCACCATCCCCCGGCAGGATCACCCACTGCTGCTCATCGCCGCGGGCCTGCAGGACCCCGGTAACCTGGGCACTCTGATCCGCTCGGCCGAGGCATTCGGTGCGGACGCCGTCCTGCTTACGCCCGGAACCGTCAGCCCCTGGAACGGCAAGACGATGCGCGCCTCCGCCGGATCCGTCTTCCGCGTGCCCGTACTGCCCATTCCCACCGCCGAGTTCTCCACCCTCCGCGCCCGCGGCGTGCGTCTTCTTGCAGCCGTCACGGGTGACTCCGCGCCCCACTACTCCTCCTCGGTCCCCATCACGCAGCTCGACCTCACCACCGGCTGCGCCTTCCTGATCGGCAACGAAGGCGTCGGCCTCTCCGCAGACCTGCTCGCCTTCGCCGAAACTCGCATCACCATCCCCACGCCGGGGCCGGTCGAAAGCCTCAACGCCGCCGTTGCGGGCTCGCTGCTCCTCTACGAAGCCTCCCGCCAACGGCAGGCCCGGTCTCGCGCGAATGCCTGACCCACGCCGATGAGCCTCTTCGACACCTCGCCGCTCGCCACGCCGGCAAACGCGAAGTCCCGCGCACCGCTCGCGGAGCGCATGCGCCCGCAGACCCTCGAAGACTACGTCGGCCAGCAGCACCTCCTCGGCCCCGGCAAACCGCTGTCGCTCGCCATCGCCAACGACGATCCCGCCTCCATGGTCTTCTGGGGGCCGCCGGGCACCGGCAAGACCACGCTCGCCAAGATCATCGCCGCGCTCACGGACGCTACCTTCATCGAGTTCTCCGCCGTCCTCTCCGGAATAAAAGAGATCAAAGCGGTCATGGCCGACGCCGAAAAGGCAGCGACCTACGGCTCTCGCACCATCCTCTTCATTGACGAGATCCACCGCTTCAACAAGGCCCAGCAGGACGCCTTCCTCCCCTACGTCGAACGCGGCTCCATTCGGCTCATCGGCGCCACCACCGAGAACCCTTCCTTCGAACTGAACGCCGCTCTACTCTCGCGCTGCCGCGTCTACACCCTTGAGCCCCTCGCTGAAGCCAACATCATCGCTCTACTCCACCGCGCTCTCAGCGACCGCACTCGCGGGGTCAACGCGGCTCGCCCCCCGGGCACTAACCCCATCGACGCCGAGGAAGAGGCCCTCGCGACCATAGCCTCCTATGCCAGCGGTGATGCCCGCAACGCGCTCAACGCGCTCGAAGTAGCCGCCGCACTCGCCTCGGCGTCCGCCCCTCACCAGATCACGCGCGACATCGCGGCCGAAGCCCTCCAGCGCCGGGTCCTGCTGTATGACAAATCCGGCGAGCAGCACTACGACCTGATCTCCGCGCTTCACAAATCCGTTCGCAACTCCGACGCCGACGCCTCGCTGTACTGGCTGGGGCGCATGCTCCAGGCGGGAGAAGACGCGATGTACGTAGCGCGCCGTGTCGTTCGCATGGCCGTGGAAGACATCGGTCTCGCTGCCCCCGAAGCTCTCAACCTGTGCCTTTCGGCCCGCGATGCCATGCACTTCCTCGGCTCGCCCGAAGGCGATCTCGCCCTCGCACAGGCGGTGGTCTATCTCGCACTTGCACCCAAATCGAACGCCCTCTACACCGCGTACGGAGCCGTGCTCTCGGACATCGAAGCCACTGCCGCCGAGCCCGTTCCGCTGCATCTGCGCAACGCCCCGACCGCCCTTATGAAATCGCTCAACTACGGTCGCGACTACCAGTACGCACACGAACTAGAAGGAAAGGTGGCAGATATGCAGTGCCTGCCACCTTCCCTCGCGGACCGGCGCTACTTCCACCCGACCCAGGAAGGGCGCGAGCGCCAGCTCGCCCAACGCATGGACGAGATCGCACGCATCCGGGAATCGAAGCGAAACCCGTCCTGACCGCGCCGTAAAGCCCAGCAGTTTAGAGAGACGCGGCTCCTCGCGCGCGTCGCCGTACAACCATGGCGCCTGTCGATCCCATACCCATCGCCATCAGCATCAGGGACGAAGGCTCGGGAACCGGCGCGGCTGGCACGTCCGGGACGATCGGCGTCACCGGCACCACGGGGGTATCGGGCGGCAGAGGCGTCAACGGAGTAACAGGCGTGACCGGTGTTACGGGAACCACCGGCGTCCCCGGGACAACGGGCGTCACAGGCGTACCTGGACCTACCGGCGTCACAGGTGTGCCCGGCGTCACGGGCGTTACTGGCGTCCCCGGACCCGTAGGAGGAATCGACGTGCCGGTCACAGGGGTTACAGGAAGCAGCGGTGTCGTCACCGGAGGCACAAAAGGCCGCGGCGTCGGTGGCTGCGCAGGACCGCCAAAGAGCGGCGGGACAAAAGGCGGCGACACAAACATCGACGGCGGGAATGCCAGGTTCGCGATGGGAGGACCTGGAGGCGCAACCGGAGGGATCGTATACGGCACAGACACATCCGCCGTCTCCAACGCAGGCACCTCAACCGGGGGCATCGTCACCTCAGGCATCGGCGGCCGCAGATCGGCCAAAGGAAACAGGATGTTCAAAGGCTTGCCGTCGGTCGGCACCTCGCACGCAAACGCGACCTTCTCCACCGATTCGCGCTGCGTCATACGATAGCGTGGGCGCTTGATCTTCGGGTTCGGCTTCCAGTTCGGATGCCCGACCCTCCACTTCTCCCAAGCGATCGCGGTTGCCTTGCTGACAGTATTACGTACCGGAACTGTTACATGTGTGCGAACAAACCTCTCGCAAGTCGGAGAAGCGTGCACCGTCACCACTCCAATACTGGCCGGAACAAGAAGCGCCGTCAGTGCAGTGACATACATCCGAGTGTGGCCCATCGGAGTTTCCCCTTTCGCCAGCGCGTGACGAGGTCATGACATCGACCTTCGTGTACTCTACTTCGCGCCGCATATGCCGTGAGATGCAGAAAACGCACCGAAGGCAGCATAAGTCGTCGACAGGTTGCCTGAGCTGGTAACAAAAGGGTACCACTGGCAGTTACTGCGGTCCATCACTATCGTCAGTTTTCATCGCACTAAAATACCCTCCCAAAGCGCCCGGCCCCTCACCGCACACGGGCTCTCTTGCACTCTCCGTCACCCAGCTTCAACCCCATCGGCACTCAGCCTCCAAACAGAAGCGGCCGACGCCCTGGGGCATCGGCCGCTTCCACAACGCTCAACTAAACCTCTGAAAGGCTCTAGACGACCACCAATCCGCCCTTAGCCACACCGACGAAATCGTTTGCCGTCGTTACGATGAAATCCAGCATCTCCTTCGTCAGACCCGGGAAAACGCCGATCCAGAACACGTTGTTCATCACAAAATCCGTGTTGGTCATCTCACCAACCTGGCGATACTCCCAACCCTCATACGCCGGCTGACGCAGCAGGTTGCCGGCGAACAGCAGCCGCGTCCCGATCTTCTGCGCCTCAAGCGCCCGCGTAAGCTGGTCGCGCGTAAACGGCGCACCCGGCTTCACGCCGATCGGAAACCCGAACCAGCTTGGCTCGCTGTTCGGCGTGGCCTCCGGCAGCATCAGGAACTCCTCAAGCGGCTTCAACGCATTCTTCAGATAGTCGAAGTTCGCCCTGCGCTTCTCAATGAACTCGGGCAGCTTCGCAATCTGGCTCACGCCCAGCGCCGCCTGCATGTCAGTTGCCTTGAGGTTGTAGCCAATGTGCGAGTAGGTGTACTTGTGGTCGTATCCACAGGGCAGCGTACCTAGCTGCCAGTCGAAGCGCTTTCCGCACGTGTTGTCCACGCCCGGCTCGCACCAGCAGTCGCGGCCCCAGTCACGGAAGCTGTCGATCAGCACCTGCAGCGCCGGCTTGTCCGTCAGCACCGCGCCGCCTTCACCCATCGTGATGTGGTGCGCGGGATAAAAACTCACCGTCGCAATGTCGCCAAACGTCCCAACCTTCTGCCCCTTATACGTCGAACCCAACGCGTCGCACGTATCTTCCACCAGCCAAAGGTTGTACTTCTTGCAAAAGGCCACAACTGCATCCAGATCGAACACATTGCCCAGCGTGTGCGCGATCATCACAGCCTTCATCTTCGGGCTGTACGCCGCCTCAAGCTTGCTCACGTCGATCTCGTACGTCGGCAGCGTCACATCCACAAACACGGGAATGAGCCGGTTTTGAATGATCGGATTCACCGTCGTCGGGAACCCGGCGGCCACGGTCAATACCTCATCGCCTGGCTTCAACTGCCGGTCGCCCAGCTTCGGCGACGTCAGCGCACTCAGCGCGACCAGGTTCGCAGACGAGCCCGAGTTCACAAGCGACGCCGAACGCACGCCCACAAACCGCGCCAGCTTGCGTTCAAAATCCTTCGCCCAGCGCCCAGTCGTGAACCAGCCATCCAGCGCCGAATCCACCACTGACGCAATGTCGTCCGCCCGAATGACCTTGCCCGATACCGGCACCACAGACGTCCCCGGCACGAACTCCTTCGCCGCAAACTTCTCCGCGTGGTACTGCGCCGTCAGGTCCAGAATCTGTTGCCGAAGCTCCGCTGCTTTATCACTCATAGGTAACTCCAGAATACATCGCTGCCCCCCGCCTCACCACCCGCGTATGTTCACAGCGCAGGGTTAGAAGTTGATCCGCTCACGCTCCGTCACCAGCGGCCGGTCCTGCACAATCGAATGAATCGACCCCACATACTCGCCGATAATGCCCAGCGAAATCAGCTGCACCGATCCAAGAAAGAACAAACCGATCATCGTCGGTGCCAGCCCCAGCTCGAACCTGCTCCAGAACACCAACTTGAAGACAAGGTAGAACAAAGCCGCCACCAGGCTGAGCGCCGCGCAGATAAACCCGAAAAAGATCACCGCCCGCAGCGGCACCTTCGAAAGATTTGTAATCCCCAGCATCGCCATGTCATAGAGCGTGTAGAAGTTGTTCTTCGTAATCCCGCGTGTACGACGCTTCTGGTTGTAAGGAATCACCTTCGAAGGCAGTCCAATCTCCGCGATCTGTCCACGGAAATACGGCTGCGGATCCCGAAAATCCTTCCGCAGGATGTCCATCACCTTGCGGTCATACAGGCCGAACCCTGTAAAGTGTTCAAACACCTTGACATCCGTAAGCCGCGCGATCGTCGTGTAGTACGCCGTCCGAATCGCGTACATCAGCCCACTCTCTTCGCTGGTCGTCTTGATCGCCACCACGATCGGCCAGCCTGCCTCCCACTCCCGAAGGAACTCCTTGATCAACTCCGGCGGATCCTGCAGATCGCTCAGCAGCACCACCACCGCATCACCCTTCGCCTCCATCAACGCATGCTGCGGCGAGCGAATGTGCCCAAAGTTGCGCGCGTTCAGAATCACCTTCAGGTTCTTGTCGACGGCCGCCAGGCCGCGCAGCTTCTCCACCGTCCCATCCGACGAGTGGTTGTCGATAATGATGTGCTCATACCGATACTGCGGCATCTCCGCAAACAGCAGGCGCACCCGCTCCACCAGCGCCTCGATATTGCCCTCTTCGTTGTAGCAGGGACTCACTACGCTGATCAGCTTCTTCGTCTCATCCATATCGCCTGTCCTCACGCGCTCCCATACCACGCTGCCGTCCGTCGAATCTGTTCTGCGAGCCCGACCCACTCCTTCAATCCCAGCAACTCCTCAGCCCGCCCTACCGCCGGCACATACCGTGCCGGACTCACTCCCGCCACAGCCTGCTTCGCCACCGTCACAGGCGTTGCGGGGCGCAGTGTCCCTGCCACAATTTCCGCAAGTTCCAGAATACTCACGTCGTGCCCTGACCCCACATTGACGGGCACCAGCGCCGGCGCGCGAAAAAGCATCACCCAAAGCCAGATCGCCAGGTCCGCTCCATACAGGTACGAACGCCGCGGCGTCCCGTCCCCGCCGATCGCAATCGGCCTTCCGGCCAATGCATCACCGATAAAGTTACCAACAGCGAAGTGAGTATCGAGCGGCAGGTGCGGCCCGCAGAAAGCCCAGCACCGCGCAATCAGCGCGTCAAACTCCATGCCCTGCGCCCGCATCGTCTTCTGAAACAACGCACACATCAGCTCGCTCGCCCGCTTGCCCTCCGAGTACACACTCGCAGCATCGACCGGATCCGGCGCGCCCAGGTAGCTCTCGGGCACATGCGTCATCTCCCCGGGCTGCCTGCCGTACACCGCCCCCGAACTCGTCAGCAGAAAGCGCCGCGCTCCACACTGCCCGGCAAACTTCAGACACCGCTCCGTCCCTGCCAGAATCGTCGAGAGCATCTCCAGCGGCTCCTCCGCCGCCTGCCTTGCGCTCGCCTCGGTCGCCGCGTGGATCACATACCGGAACTCCCCGTCAGGAAACGCAAAGTCCCGCACATCCCCGGCATGCAGCGTCACCGCACCATCGCTCGCCAGATGCGGAGCCTTCGCGCGAAACCTCTCGGGATCGCGCGTCAACACCGTCACCCGCGCGTCCAGCCCAAGCACGCGATTCGCATGGCAGAAGCTCTCCACCAGCCAGCACCCGAAGAACCCCGTCCCGCCCGTAACGAACAGCGCCTGCCCCCGCATCCCGTCCCAGTCCGCGCGCGTCTGCTCAAGAACGTGGTCGAGATCCTCCGCGCTGATCGGCTTCGCTCCCATTCGTCAGCCCTGCGCCGGCAGATACCGATACACCTGCGCCGCGGTCGCCTCATCCAGATCAGGCGTCATCCGATGCAGCGGATTCGACTCCATCGAACCCGACGCCGTGACCCTGCTCGCAATCTTCGGAAAGTACGTCTGCTGCGGATCGATCTTCACAATAAACGCGCTCGGCCCCACCGAGTTGAACCTCTCCAGAAACTCCGGATCCGTCTCAAACCCCGGCCCAACCCGCATGATCGGAATGTCATACGCCGCAAATAACGGCTCCCACTTGGGCATCCCCAACCCCGTCTCCACGTCGCAGCCCACGTACCGCCCGCCAAAGTAGTTGCTCTGCGTCATCCGGATTGACGCATATCCGTGATCGTCGAAGATAAAGATCTTCAGGTTCAACTTCTGCGCCCGAACTGTCCCCAGCTCCTGCAGGTTCTGCGTGAACCCGCCATCACCCTCCGCGAGAATCGTCCTGCGGCCCGCAGCCGCCACCGTCGCTCCAAGCGCCCCGCCCAAGCCGTATCCCATCGAAGCCAGCCCGCCGCTGTTGAAGGCGATCTGACCCTTCTTCTGCTGAAACGCCTGCATCGCGCACGTATTCGCCCCGCCGCTGCTGCACGGCACCATCACATCGCCCGGCACGCACAACTCCGAAAGCTTGATAAAGAAGTCGTACGGCGACAGATATCCCTCGCGCGTCTGGTTGCCCGCATCGTTCAGCGGAATGGCCTTGCGCACCTCGCGGCAGAACTCCACCCACTCGCCATACTCGCCCAGCTTGCTCCCCGCCAGCGTCTTCAACACCAGGTTCGCGTCCCCGAGAACCGGCAGATCCACACGCGGATGTCCCTTTTTCAACTCGCGCTCGTCCACCTCCACCTGCACAACCTTGCCCACAGGAATGAACTGCTGCCAGTTGAACCCCGTCTCCTGCAAGCCCAGCCTGCACCCAAGCGCCACGAGCACATCGGCTGACTGCATCAGGATGTTCGCCGACCGCTGGCCCCACGTATTCGGTCGGCCAAAGTAATACGGGTGTTCCGTAGGCACGCGGTCCAACCCATTCCACGTCGTCATCAGCGGAACGCCCAGCCCGGCAAGCTTGTCCATCACCTCTGCGGCAGTCTTTCGGCTCACGCCTCCGCCCAGCAGCAGCACGGGTCGCTTCGCCTCCCGCACCATCGTCACAATCGTGTCCAGCGTCGCCTGCGGAATTTGCGCAAACGTCTCCGGCACCTCCACCGTGGTCTTCGCATCCAGGGTCTCGCGCTCCACCGGCGCACCTTGAATGTCCAGCGGCAGCTCCACAAACACCGGCCCCTTGCGCCCTACACTGCCCGCCTGCGTCCACTCCGCAAACGTGTTCTGATCCACCACGCGCTCCATCAGGTGCGACGCCACCGTCACCGGACGCGCGATGTCCACGCCATCCACCTCCTGAATCCCGCGTTGCCGAACCTGTCCGCGCGCCAGGTCCGCCACCTTCACCTGCCCGCCCAGCACCAGCAACTCACGGCTATCCAGATACGCACCCGCCATCGCCGTCACGATATTCGTCAGGCCCGGCCCCGCGGTCACCATCGCGAACGCCCGCGGCCCACCGGCCACTTCGTTGAAGTACTCCACCGCAATGCCCGCCGCCACCTCATGGACCACGGGGATGCACGTGAACTTCCGGCTGCAGCTCTCCAGCAGATGCATAATGTTTCCGCCCGCCAAAAAGAAGCAGTGCGTGTATCCCAGTTCAACCAGCCAGTCCGCCAGCAGATCGCTATATTTCACTCGTTGCTCCATCCTTCCGAAACTGCTCCATCCTTCAAAACTCGGTCAATCGAATTCCGTTACAAATGTCCGCACGCCGCTGGCAGCTCATTGAACTGGAGCAGCCGCACACACTCATGCTCCTGCGGCACATCGCCGTACCCATACTCCACAAACGCAAACGGTATCCCCGCATCACGAGCCGCGTACATATCCTCAGCCGTATCGCCCACCATCACGGCGCGCTCAACGTCCACGCCATGCCGCTTCACCAACTCCACCAGCATCTCGCCTTTACTCGCATACGCCGGCTCGCGCGAGTTCCGGCTCACCATCTCCCGAAAGAGCCCCGTCATGCCGTGCTGCTCCATCAGGTTCGCCGTCGCCAGCTTCGGCTTATTCGTCACAATGAACAGCTCTGCGCCGCTCTGCTTCAGCGCCTCCAGCGTCGTCTTCACACCCTCGAACAGCAGCGTGTTCCGCACACCCTTCACGTCGTAGCTCGCGCGAAAGGTCCGCTCCATGCCGTCCAGGTCACCCTCCGTCAGCTCCGGCTCCAGGTTCTTCAGGATGGTCCGAATTCCCGGCCCGATGTACGGCCGCACCGAACCCACCCGCAGCGTCCGGCCACCGCTCGCCAGCGCCTCCACAATCGACGCCTCGAGCCCGGGCAATGAGTCCGCCAGAGTCCCATCCAGATCGAAGAAAAACCACTCAGCCTTCATCACAAGGGGCAGAAATCGTCTCCCGCGCAAACCCACACACGCGCAAAATCAAAAGGGCGGCTCGCATCGGAGCCGCCCTTCCTCACCTATCGGTTCAACACGGCCCACCGCTTCTCCAGCATGTCGATGCGCTTGGCATCTTCCTGCTGGATCGTCGCATAGTAGTCGCGCTTGTTCAGCAGCCACAGGAGCTCGAAGTGAACCGCATTCAGCAGGCCCTCGTCGATGTGTGACGCATTCGCCGCCTGCGCATCGAAGATCACCTTGCGTGTCTCAAACCGCGTCAGGTGAACCGCAACCATCTCTCGCAGAACCGGAATCGAATCGCTCGAAACGCCGCCGCCAACCACCAGGTCAAGCCCAAGCTCCTTGCACTTGGCCGCGGTCTTCAGCACATAATCCGTTACCTCGCGGCCGTTGATCGAATCGCGCCCGAGCCCGGCCGATAGCGAAAAGTCCACCCGCCCGAACACAATCCCGGCGAGTTCCTTGGCCTTCTTGGTCGCCTCAGCCATCTCGTCCAACTGCTTGAACGCCGAGATCGTCTCCAGGTTGAACAGAAAATCTGTCTCCGTCTGCTCTTCCGCCGTGTAAATCTTGTCCACGGCCTCTGCAAACTTCGTCAGCGCATAGGTGCTCTCAATCATCGGCGCAATAATGTATTCCACGCCAATCTGCTTGGCCTCGATCAGGTCGCGCATGGCCTCGCAGCCGCCAATCTTAAGCGCGAAGTTCAACCCCGCCTTGCGGCAGATCTCGATCAGCCGCAGAAGCTCGTCAACCCGCGTCCCTTCCGCCTCGAACTCAGCCTTCACAGCAAGATAGCCGTATTCTTCCTTGCCCTTTTTCAGCAGGTCCAGCATCTTGCGTTCTCTCGTATTCATTTCATCTCCTTGAAGCGGTTGGGTAGTGAGCGCCGCGCAGACGGTTCAAGCGCGGCCAGAAGGCCCTGGCCTGGGGCGTTGCCGCCATCCCAGAGAATAGCTTGCGAGGCTTGTCCAGTGTAGCCGAGCATCCCGCCTTTCCGCCAAACGCTCCCTGTTCCCTGCCGCGTGCCGCAGCCGGAACATCCCGAGTCATGCCTTACCAATGGCATACTGATCCTGTCCGGCAACAAAGGGGCCCTCCGCTCCACCAGGTCCCCTGCCGCACAAGCTCGAGCAAAAGGACTCCTCCAGCCCATGAAAGCTGTCATCCTAGCCGGCGGTCTCGGCACACGCCTCAGTGAAGAAACCTCCGTCCGCCCCAAGCCCATGGTGGAGATCGGCGGCCGCCCCATCCTCTGGCACATCCTCAAGCTCTACGGCCAGCAGGGCGTCAACGACTTCATCATCTGCCTCGGCTACAAGGGCTACATCATCAAGGAATACTTCGCCAACTACTTCCTCCACACCTCCGACGTCACCTTCGACATTGCCAACAACTCCATGACCGTCCACGACTCCGTCGCCGAGCCCTGGCGCGTCACCCTCGTCGACACGGGCGACGACTCCGGCACCGGGGGCCGCCTTCGCCGCGTCGCCAAGTACCTCGAAGGCGAAGACACCTTCTGCATGACCTACGGCGACGGCGTCTCCGACGTCGACATCCAGGCCTCCATCGCCTTCCACAAGGCCCACGGCAAGCAGGTCACCCTCACCTCCGTCCAGCCCGTCGCCCGCTTCGGCGCCCTCGGCCTGAAGGACAACCACGTCTATGCCTTCCAGGAGAAGCCGAAAGACGAAGGCGGCTGGATCAACGGCGGCTTCTTCGTCCTCTCCCCCAAGGTCATCGATGAGATCAAGGACGACCGCTGGATGTTCGAACGCGAACCCATCGAGAGCCTGGTCGCGCAGGGCGAGGTCCAGGCCTTCTTCCACCACGGCTTCTGGCAAGCCATGGACACCCTCCGCGACAAGCAGCAGCTCGAAGAGCTCTGGGCCTCCGGCAAAGCCCCCTGGAAATCCTGGTAGCACAAGCAGATCCTTCGGCCGCACCATGCTTCTCCTTGACCGGCGGCGCTACCAGCCTCCGTCCCTCGGCCGGCCGCTACCAGCCTCGGTCCTTTGCCCGCCACTACCAGCCTCGGTCCTTCGCCCGGGCGCTATCAGCCTCGGTCCTTCGCCGTCATCCTGAGCGAAGCGAAGGACCCCTGTATTTCGCCCTTTGCCGCTGAACCAGCTTCCCAACCACCCCACATCATGCCCGAATACGCCTACGTCTACATCCTCGCGAACGGATTCAAAAAGCTCTACATCGGAATCACCACCGACCTCGAACAGCGCATAGCCCAGCACAAAGCCAAGAAGCACCCCGACAGCTTCACCGCAAGGTACCGCATCGACCAGCTCGTCTACTACGAACGCTTCACCCTGATCTCCGCCGCAATCGCCCGCGAGAAGCACCTCAAAGGCTGGCTCCGCATCCGGAAAGTCGCACTCATCGTCGCCGCGAATCCCACATGGCGCGATCTCAGCACCGAGTGGAGCAAACCCATGAAGGCTTACGACTGGAGCGAAGAAAATACAGGGGTCCTTCGCTCCGCTCAGGATGACGGCAAAACAGGCCCGTTATGAACTGCCGATAGCGCTCAATCAGCCACCGGCCGCTCCGCCACATCCACCACCATCGCACTCACCATCCCGCGCTTCGCCTCCAGCTTCAGCCCCAACTGCTCCTGCACTGCGGTAAACAGCCGCGGACTGGCCGCATCCTCCGGAGCCTTCGGCAGTTCGCCCCCATACACCGTCTCATCCTGCGCAAACCGCAGGTCGAAGTCATACTTCCCCGTCAGCCCCGTGCGGTTCACCGTCGGCTTGTCCAAAGTCGCCCGCTGCAGCATCGCCACAAAGTCCTCCATCGTCACGCTGCGCGCCGGCACCTCCACTCGGTCCGGGTAAACAACACCGATGATCTTCGGCGTATCCTCCGGCTTCGCCGCCGCCCGGAGCTTCGGCCCACCCTTCGCGACCGTCAGCTCATAAATCGCAAACTCCTTCTCATCGCGGTGGAACTTCAGCCCAAATCGCTCCACCAGCAGGGCCCGCAACATCTTCATCTGCTCCAGCCGATTCGGAGCAGCCTCCCCCGGAGTCACCGCCTCAATCACGAAGTGCTGCGTCGTCATCCACCCCGGCCCGCCGGAGATCGTCCGCGGATTCAAGTCATAGGCCAGCGCAATCAGAGCCTGCAAGGTAAAGTTCGTCGCCATCCACCGATGCGCACCCTCCATCCGGAACATCCGCCCCGCCTTCGCATCAACCTCGACCGGCCGAATCGTCGCCACCTCAAACGCATCGAACTGCATCGCCCGCGACGGAACCCCCATCGCGCATAGCAACACCATCGCCAGCCACGCACGTCCCATCGCGTCCACCTCTGCCCGCCATTCTACGATCCCACCCAACGCCGCCCATCGCCTTTACCCGCTCACACCGGTTATCCTGTACCCGATGCCCACCAACACCTTCTCCTGGCACGGCAAGCGTGTCTTCCTCACCGGCCATACCGGCTTCAAAGGCGGCTGGCTGGCCCTCTGGCTAGCCTCTAAAGGGGCGATAGTGCGGGGTTATGCGTTAGACCCCTACACCGAGCCCAATCTCCTCACGGTCGCCAACATCCCCTCCGTGGTCGAAGACCTACGCGGCGACATCCGCGACGCCGCCACCCTCGAGCCTGCCCTCCGCGACTTCGCCCCCGAGGTGGTCTTCCACATGGCCGCCCAGCCCCTCGTCCGCCTCTCCTACTCGGACCCCATCGGCACCTACGAGACCAACGTCATCGGCACCGCCAAGGTCCTCGACGCCATCCGCCGCACCCCCTCCGTCCGCGCCGTAGTCTCCATCACCACCGACAAGTGCTACGAAAATAAAGAATGGGTCTGGGGCTACCGCGAAACCGATCCCCTCGGCGGCTACGATCCCTACTCCTCCTCCAAGGCCTGCGCCGAGATCGTCTCCGCCGCCTTCCGCCAGTCCTACTTCCCAGTCGAAAAACTCGGTACCTCCCACTCCACCGCTATCGCCACCGCCCGCGCCGGCAACGTCATCGGCGGAGGCGACTGGTCCCTCGACCGCCTAATCCCCGACCTCGTCCGCGGCTTCCTCGCCGGCGAACCCGTCCGCATCCGCCGGCCCCACTCCATCCGCCCCTGGCAGCACGTCCTCGAGCCCCTCGCCGGCTACATCGCCCTCGCCGAGCACCTCCTCTCCGATCACCCCGCCCGCTACGCCACCGCCTACAACTTCGGCCCCGCAGACGACGACGCCCGCGAAGTCGGCTGGATCGTCGAAAAGATGGTCGGCTTCTGGGGCGATGGCGCCTCCTGGGTCCTCGACGCAGACCCCGGCGTCCACGAGGCCGGCTACCTCAAACTTGACGCCTCCCGCGCCAAGTCCGACCTCGCCTGGACCCCGCGCCTCAACCTCGAAACCACCCTCCAGTGGCTCGTCGAGTGGTACCGCGCCTGGCAATCGGGCCAGGACATGCAAGCCCTCACCCTCAAACAAATCCATCAGTACGAAGCTCTGCTGAAACCCTAACGAAGGCGCCCATTCACCTGAAGGGAACCGGAGCGAAGAAAGCCCGCAATCTGCTCCCAGGCACACCTCCGTCTTCAGCCACCTCGCCCACAGCACAAGTCCCCACCCCCAGAAGATTGTCATCCTGAGCGAAGCGAAGGACCCGCTTCCCCACAATCCTTGCTAAAGGTAATCGTCATCCTGAGCGAAGCGAAGGACCCGCTTCCCCACAATCCTACCCCCAAGGAAATTGTCATCCTGAGCGAAGCGAAGGACCGCTTTCCCACAATCCTCGCTAAGGAAATTGTCATCCTGAGCGAAGCGAAGGACCCGCTTCCCCACTAGACTCGCCAACCCACCAGCTCAAGTGCTACCGTAACCAGCGGCCACGAAGCCGATCTGTACGAAACGAGCGCACCCACAACGCTGCATGCATCATCCCAAATTCTCTGCCGTCCTCTGCGCCGTTCTCCTCGCGCTCTGCCTCCCCGAAGCCAACGCCCAGGCCCCCCAGAGCCCTTCTAACCCGCCCCCCGCACTCCACGGCAACGCCTTCCAGCGCCTCGCCGAGTTCCTCTGGCAGGACTGGACCACCACCCCGCCACCCTCCACTCCACCCCCGCGCCGCGGCCTCCCTTCCCCCCTGGATTCCCCACCCTTCTACTCCTCCGATTGGAGCTACTCCGACTCCCCGACCATAGGCGAGCCGGACACCGCGCCCTACGCCCTCTCCTCCGCCCTTCACCTCGGAAACCGCCGCACCAAGCTCTATGGCTGGGTCCAGCCCTCCGTCAACGTCAGCACCTCGCCCGACTCGAACGCCCCCGAAGCCGACAACTTCCTCCCCAACCGCATCCTCTTCGACCGCTTCGTTCTCATTGCCGAGCGCCTGCCCGACACCGTCCAACGCGACCACGTCGACTGGGGCTTCCGGTTTACCAATCTCTTCGGCACCGACTACCGCTTCAACGTCGGCAAAGGCTACTTCCTCTCCCAGCTCACAGACCACAATCGCCTCTACGGCTACGACGCCCCATTCGATTGGATCGACGTCTACCTTCCCGCCGCCCACGGCATCAACCTCCGCCTCGGCCGCTTCGCCTCCGCCCCCGGCATCGAGTCCCAGATCCCGCCCTTCAACTACGCCTTCAGCCACTCACTCACAAACATCACCGAACCCGTCACACAAACCGGCCTCATGGCCACCGCCAAACTCACGGACCAGTGGCTCGTTCAACTCGGCCTCACCGCCGGCAACGACATAGCCCCCTGGGCCAGAGGCGCCAGGCCCTCCGTCACCGCCTGCATCGACTACACCACCCCCTCCGTCAACGACAACCTCTACCTCTGCGCCAACGGCATCAACAGTGGCATATACGCCTACAACAACGTCCAGCAATACAACGCCACCTGGTACCACAAGTGGTCGTCGCGCATCCACACCGCCACCGAAAGCTGGTTCATGTATGAGCGGGACGTGCCCTCAACCCTTGGCCCCATCGCACCCGAGCCCAACAGCTACGGCGCCCTCTGCCACCCGGGCCTCGCGCGCTGCCTCGCGCCCGAGTACGCCGCCATGATCTACCTGCAGGGCGAGCTCTCCCCTCACAACCTGCTCTCCCTCCGCAACGAGTTCCTCAACGACAAGCGCGGCCAGCGCACCGGGGTCGCCACCCGCTACACCGAGCACACCCTCTCCTGGACCCACTGGATCGGCTCCACGATCCAGATCCGCCCCGAACTCCGCTACGATCGGGCCTGGGACCGCCCCGCCTACAACAACGGCACCCGCCTCAACCAGTTCACCGCCGCCGCTGACCTCGTCCTCCACTACTAACCGGGCACAGCCCGGGTGGTTTATCGTTTCCTGAGCAAAGGTTAGTCAGTAAAGGTTCGCCGGCAAAGCATGCCGGGCCTTCCCCGCCGAACGCAATCCACATCTCCATCTCCGGCCCTCCATCAACAACACGGCCCAAAGTAGACTGGGGAGCCATCCAGACCAACCGCCCCCCGAATCACCACGTCCTACATCAGGACACACAGGAGAACGCATGCCGGACGCAAGCACCGCCAAACAACCCCTCACCAAGGAAAAACTCATCGACCTCCTCAACGAGGACCTCAAGCGCGAGTTCCAGGCCGTGATCGCCTACGTGAACTATTCGCAGGTCCTCAAAGGCGCCGAATACATGAACATCGCCGACGAACTCAAGGTCCATGCCAAAGAAGAGCTGCGCCACGCCCTGAAGCTCAGCTATTGGATCGACCTGCTCGGCGGAATGCCCGCCGTAACCAGCAAAGAGGTGAAAACCAGCGACGACAATAAGACCATGCTCCGCTTCGACCTCGACAACGAGACCGAGACCATCCGGAACTACCGGCGCCGCGTTCGCCAAGCCGACGAACTCAACCAGTTCGCCCTCAGCGAGGACCTCCGCGAAATCCTCCGCGATGAATCCGACCACCTCAACTCACTGGCCACAGCACTCGGCGTCGACACCCCGGACCCCGGCATCGCGGACGAGTAGTCCCCATCCCGCTCTCTTAGCGCACCAAAGCCGTGCCACCGTGCACGGCTTTCCCGCGTCTCCAGCCAGTCACGCCCGCCTGCCTTGCCTCCTTGGCCCCACTCGCCATCCAAGCAAACTATGCTGCGCCCGCTTCTCTTCGCCCTCCTCCTCTGCACCCTCCCCGCCCCTACACCCCTCCGCGCGCAGTCCGCCTCGCCGCAACCCACCGGCTTCGTAGATCGCCTCGCCACCTTCTATCACAGCGACTGGCATCCCGACCCCAACGCACCCACCCCACCCACCCCGCCACACCGCGGCTACGAGTCCCCCCTGGACGCCCCACCGTTCCCCAACGCCGACTGGTCCTACGGCGGCTCCCCCGACATCGGCGCCTCGGACACCAACTCCTACCCCCTCATGTCCGCCCTCGGCAAGCCCAACACCCGCATCAAGCTCTACGGCTGGCTCGACCCCTCCGTCAACGGCAGCACCTCCACCCACCGCAACACCCCCGAGTCCAACGACCTCTACTCCAACCGCTTCGAACTCAACCAGGCCGTCCTCTACTTCGAGCGCCTGCCCGACACCGTCCAGCAGGACCACATCGACTGGGGCTTCCACCTCACCGCCCTCTACGGCACCGACTACCGCTACACCACCAATAAAGGCTACTTCTCCTCCCAACTGCTGGCTCACAACCGCCAGTACGGCTTTGATCCCGCGCTCGAGTACGTCGACGTCTACTTCCCGCACGTCGCCCAGGGGATGAACCTCCGCGTCGGCCGCTTCATCTCCATCCCGGGAATCGAGGCCCAGCTCTCCCCCAACAACTACGTCTTCTCCCACTCCCTCCTCTACTCGGTCGACCCCTTCACCGACACCGGCATCCTCGCCACCGTCAAGCTCTCCAACGCCTGGTTGATCCAGCTTGGCCTCACCGCCTCACACGACGTCGCTCCCTGGACCTCCGAGGCCAAACCCTCCGGCGACCTCTGCGTCTCCTGGTCCACCCCGCACGGCAACAACAACCTCTACGTCTGCGCCAACGGCATCAACGACGGCAAGTACGCCTTCAACAACACCCAGCAATACGACGCCACCTATTACCACCGCTTCTCCAAAACCCTCCACATCGGGAGCGAAGCCTATTACATGTACCAGCGCGACGTCCCTGCCGTGAACCCGGTCACCGCCCCCGCCATAGCTCCCGAGAACGGGACCAACGCCGCCGCCTGCCACCCCGGCCAGCTACGCTGCACCGCCCCCGAGTGGGCCTTCCAGACCTACCTCAACAAGGAGCTCTCCACCCACCGCTTCCTCTCACTCCGCGCCGACTTCCTCAACGACCAAAAAGGCCAGCGCACCGGAACCGCCGGCCGCCTCTACGAGAACACCCTCTCCTACAACCAGTGGTTCGGCTCCACCATCCAACTCCGCCCCGAGGTCCGCTTCGACCACGCCATCGATCGCCCCGCCTACGACAACGGCACCCACACCAACCAGTTCACCGCCGCCGCCGACCTGATCTTCCACTTCTAACCAAACCCAACGCCCACCCACCAGATCGTAGCCACCCCCCCAAAAAAAAATTGTCATCCTGAGCACAGCGAAGGACCTGCTGTTGCCTTTGCTGTTGCCTTTGCTGTTGCCTTTGCTGTTGCCTTTGCTGTTGCCCTTGCTTGTGCCCCTTGCTTCTGCCCTTGCCGTTGCCCGCCCCTATTGCTTGTCATCCCGCAGCGAAGCGAAGGGACCTGCTTCTGCCCTTGCTGTTGCCCTTGCCCTTGCCCTTGCCGTTGCCCGCCCCATTGCCTGTCATCCCGCAGCGCAGCGAAGCGACCTCCTATGCCTCCGCCCCATCACCCCGCAGCAAGGCGGCCTCATAGACGCACAAGAGGCGAGCCGCTAGGCTCGCCTCCCCACCACCTACGTCACCGCACAATCTACTTCTTAGCCATAGCCCGAATCTCACTCCCCGCCAGCAAAAACCCACCTACCCCATACGTATAGCTGGCCGAAGCCTTATACAGCGTAGGCTCCGCCCCGGTCTGCTGGATATCCCCCAGCCGACCATCCGCATACACATGCTTCAGCATCCCCGCCCACGCCTTCGCGATCACCGGCTCATACGTCTTGCGATCCAGCACTCCATGATTCACCCCCCACGCCATCCCAAACGTCATCAGCGCCGAGCCCGAAATCTCCGGCTCCGGCCAGTCCGCCGCATCCAGCAATCCCGGACGCCACAAGCCATCCGCCCCCTGGATCTTCGCCACCGCGGCCGACATCTCCCGCAACTGCGTCTCATACTTCGCCCGCGCCGGATCATCCTTCGGCAGATACTCCAGCGTCCGCGCCAGCCCGCCCATCACCCACCCTTCGCCGCGCGACCAGAACATCTTCTGCCCGTTCTTCTCCTTCTTGTCGATAAACGTCGCATCCCGCGAATACAGGTGCGCCACCGGGTCCCACAGCAGCATCCGACGTCTTCGCAAACTCCTGATCCAGGTACGTGATGTACTTCTTGTCCCCGGTCGCCGCATACATCCGCGCCCACACCGGCGGCGCCATAAACAGCGCATCGCACCACCACCACTCGATCGGCTGCGCCGGCCCATGCCCCACCCACGGCCGCGCCATCACCGCATCCATGCCCGCGCGTGTCGGTCGCAATCTCCTCCGGCACCTTGTCCTTCAGGTACAGCTCGAGTATACATCTGCCCCAGGCACAGGTCGTCCGCGCCCGGCACCTTCGACCGCAGCTCCCAGTGTAGCTCTTCCCCATCTCCCGCATCGCGTCACGGTACTCGCGGATCTCCCAGCGAGTCCGACGCCGCCATCAACCCCACATACAACACGCTCCACGTCCAGATCCGCCCATCCAGAAGCGGCTTGTCCACCACCGCAAACCACTTCTGCGACTCTCCCATCTGCCAGTCCGCGACCTTCTTCATCGCCTTTCCCACCGCATCCTTCGTCATCGCTGGCGAAAGGTCCGTCGCAATCGGCCCCGGACTATCCGGATCACTCCCAAAATGCCGTGAGTTGTCCTTCGCAATACCTGCCAGCCGCACCGCCTCCGTGTTCGGAGGAGCCACCGGCGTATCCGTCAACTGGGCCGCAGCCCCGCTGGCCCCCGCAGCCTGCGCCCACACATCCCGCCCCACCGTCCCGCCCAGACTCACACTCGCCGCAGCCGCCCACACCACAGCACTCCGCCAACCCGCCCTGCGCAAACCCATGCCGTTCTCCTTCACACCAGGCGCACTCGTTTACGCCGGAAGTTCTCCGCGCCAATCTACTGAGTCCAAACGAACGCTGTCAATACAAACACTGTTTCCCAAATGCCCAGGAAGCCCAGGCCCCACCGCAACCACACGGTAGCCATCCCCCAACCATTGTCATCCTGAGCGCAGCGAAGGACCTGCTTCTCGCTCTTGCTCCCGCACCCATAACCCGTCATCTCAACCGAAGGCGTCGCTCCTGCCGCCACAGCGGAGACCGCATTCAGCCTTTGCCTGTACCGCCCCACCCCAACACCCGCCCTACTCCTCCCGCAAAACCTCCAGCGGCTTCTGCCCCAGAATCCGATGGCTCGCCACCCACCCCGTCGCCACCGCCAACACCGCCGTCCCCAGCAGCGCCGCCGCATTCATACCCCAGGCAAACCGGTACGTCACCGTCATCTGCTTCAGCAGCACCCGCGCAATCGCATTCGCAAACCCGATCCCCACCACCCCGGCCACCAGCCCCAGCACCGCAAACTCAATCGAAAAAATCGCCGCAATCCGCCCCCGCGTCGCACCCAGCGTCTTCAGCACCACCACCTCCCGAATCCGCCGATACTTCGTCCCCGCAATCGAAGACGCCAGAATCACCAGCCCCGCAAAGATCGAAAACGCCGCCAGAAACTGGATCACATACGTAATCTGGATCACCACCGCGCGCACCGTCTCGAGCGCCTGCGCCACGTTAATCACCGTCACCGTAGGGAACCCCAGGTACACCGCCCGCTGAAACTCCGCCACCTGCTTCGGATCCACATGCACGCCGCCATACCAGATCGTCGGCAGTCCCTTCAGCTCCGCCTGCGGCATCACAAACTCCGCCCGCGAATACGCATGCTGCCCATCCGCCTTCATCAGCGCCACCACCTTGGCCGCAATCTGCCCATCCTGCGCCGCAAACGTCAACGTCGACCCCACCTTCACGCCCAGCCGCTCCGCCTGCCGATCCCCCACCGCCACAACCGCACCCGTCTCGCCCGCCTTCCACCACGCGCCGCTCACCACCTTCGTCCCCGGCGGCGGCACCTCCGCCCACGTCAGGTTCACACTCCGCAACATCCGCCGCGGCAGGTTCTTCAGCTTCGCCTCCGCCGCCGGCACCCCATCGATCCCCTCAATCCGCGACGACACCACAGGCAGCAGCTCCGGCTCGGCCGTCACCCCCGGCTGCGCCTTCAACAGCCGCCGCATCCCGTCAATCTCCGTATTCGCCACGTCCACCAGGAACACATTCGGCAGGTTCGGCGCAGACGAGATATGCAGCTCATTCACCACCGCCCGCTGCACCAGGAACACCGTCATGATCTGCATCACGCCCATCCCCAGCGCCGCCAGAAGGGCCGCCGAAGGGTTCCCCGGCCGATACAGATTCGCCAGCCCATGCCGCACCGGCGAAGGCATATGTAACCGCGTCCGATTCAAGAACCACCGCAGCCCCCCAAGCACCGCCGCCGAGGTCGCCAGCAGCACCAGCAACACCGCCACCAGCCCCAGCGAAAACACCCGCCCCACCTGCGCCGAATCCGACAACGTCGTCGCCACCGCGGCCAGCCCGAGCAGGATCAGCGCCACCGCCGCAATCTGCGCCCAGTTCTTCCCAATCTTCTTGACCAGCGCCGGACACAAATCGGCTCGTCGTTCTCCTCCACCGCCCGCCGCAGAATCAGGATCGGCCGTATCCCTCGGATGTCCAGCAGCGGCGGCAGCGTGAACAGCAGCGTAATCAGCACACCCGCGCCCAGCCCCACCAGGATCGCCTGCGGCTGAATCTGTAACTCCGTCGGTACGTTGATCAGCTTCCCGATCAGCACCGGAAACGCAAGCTGCACCGCCACCCCGAAGATCACCCCCAGCAACCCGCCCGCCAGCCCCAGCAGCAGCGTCTGCAGCAGGTAGATCTTCATGATCTGCCCGCTCCGCGCCCCCAGCGACTTCATGATCGCAATCGTATCCAGCCGCTGCGCAGGTGCGCCCGCATCGCCATCGCCACGCCCACCGCGCCCAGCACCAGCGCCACCAGGCTCATCAACGACAGCAGGCTCGTCGCCCGGTCCAGCCCCTCCGTAATCGCCGGATTCGTCTCGCGGTAGTCCGTCAACTGCGCCTCCGGCAGCACCTTCTCAAGCTCGCACCTTCAGGTCCGCAACCGCCTTGTCCGAGATCGGCTTCCCATTCGCCGGCGGCGGCACCTGGAACAGCAGCCGCTCCGTCGCATGGCTTCCCGGAGCCAGCAGCCCGGTCTGCGCCAGCGACGCCCGCGACAGAAACACCCGCGGCCCCGCCGCAAAGTTCCCCGAAAGCCGGTCCGGCTCATTCACCACCGTCGCCGCAATCCGGAACAGCTGCCCGCCGATCTTCAGTTCATCGCCCACGTGCAGCCCCAGCCGCAGCAGCAGGTCTTCCCCCACCGCCACAGACTGGCCGCCAATCGCCTGCCCCATGCCCATCGCCGGCTGCATGTCCACCGCGCCGTAGTACGGGTAAACCGCCGGGTCCACCGCCTTCACACTCACCAGCACCGGGTCCGCCGACTTCGGCGACGACGCCATCGACAGCATCTCCGTCACCGTCGTCTCCTCCACGCCCGACGCCCGAATCGTATCCAGTCGCCTCTGCTCTTCGGCAGTCGGCTGCACAAACATCCGCGCCGCCAGGTCCGCCGCCAGGATCGATCGCGCCCGCACCAGCAGCGTCTTCCGGAACGAAGACGAGAACCCGCGCACCCCCGTCAGCGCCGCCACGCCAATTGCAACCGAAAGCAGCACAAATAAAAACTTGCCCCGAGAAGCCCGCAGCTCCCGCGAAGCAATCTTAGCCGCCGACCCCCAACCCAACCCGTTCGCCATCGCTGCCTTTCTTCGCAGTCAATCCTTTCATCCGCCACATCACCAGCCTTAGCCGGCGCACCAGGCGCCTACCCCCGGATCAGGCTGTCATACGTCGTGTGGTCACCGATCCAGAACCACAACATCCCATCCGGGCGCTTAATCGCGAGAGCGCGGTAACTCAGCGTTACACGGGAAAACCAGATCTCATGTCCGTGCCGCTCTCCAATCTTCTTCAATCGCACGGAAGGGTGCTGCGAGTCCCCTGCAAGCAAGGCAAACTGCTTGTCCGCCCGCTGCTGCACATCCTGCGGCAGAGCCCTGTACGCGCGCCAGAAATCGCCGCTCGCCTTGTGCTGCTCTTCCGCCATTACAGCGGCTGCGTGCGGCCGGTGCTCTCGTCGTCAAGGGCACGGAAGATGGCCCCATCGAGACGGCCCGCTGCAAGGTCTGAGCTTAGCCGCGCGTCGATCGGCTGTGGGTGGTTGCGCTCCAGCCACGAATACAGCTCTTGCAACTCCTCCGCCGTCAGCCGGCCGATCGCTTGCTCAATCTGTTGCACCGTGTCCGTTGTCATAGCCGTCCAGATGCTCCTGTATTTCACTGTAGCTTCCGCCATCAAACTTTGCCTAGACCGCAATTACACCAGCGCTGAAGTACCCGCCAAACTCCGCCGCTCCGCATTCCGCTCATCCGCCACCACCAACCCATCCCGCAGCACAATCTTCCGGTCCGCATACTCCGCCAGCACCGGATCATGCGTCACCAGCACCAGCGTCGTCCCCTCCACGCGGTTCAAATTCAGCAGCAGCTCCAGCACATGCGCCCCATTCGTCGTATCCAGGTTCCCCGTAGGCTCATCCGCCAGCACAATCGGCGGCCGCAGACAAAACGCCCGCGCCAGCGCCACCCGCTGCTGCTCCCCACCCGAAAGCTGCACCGGATAATGTCCCATCCGGTCCCCCAGCCCCACACTTGTCAGCAGCCCGCGCGCCCGCTCCATCCCGTCCCCGCCATCCGCGTTCAACTCATACGGCAGCAGCACATTCTCCAGCGCCGTCAGCGTCGGAATCAACTGGTAGCTCTGAAACACAAACCCGATCGTCTTCCCCCGCACCTGCGCCAGCTCATCCTCCGCGCAGATAGCTGATCGCCACCCCGTTCAGCCGCACCGCACCCGACGTCGGCGTATCCAGCCCCGCCAGCAGCCCCAGCAGCGTCGACTTCCCGCTCCCCGAAGCCCCCATGATCGCCACGAACTCGCCCTTCGGCACCCTGAAAGTCGATCCCCTTCAGAATCTCCACCACACGCGTCCCGTTGCGGATCGACTTCGTCAGTCCATCCACCACGATCATCGCCTGCGCTACACCGCCATTTCGTTCACTCACGCCTGCGACTCCCCCCACATCGAACGCCACAAAGCCCTCATCACTTCAAATCAGATAACTTGAAATCATGCGGATCTTCACCCGTCTTACGATTCTAGCGGCTCTTTCGTTCCCCCTCGCCGCCTGCCGCTCCACCCCATCAACATCCGCGCCTCCGCCCGACACGCGCGCGCAACAATCTCATCCCGACCCCGACGACACGCCGGCAACCGCGTCCTCACCCCCGCCTCCCCCAATCCCGTCAGCCCGGCGGACCACCGCCCCGTCATCGTCTGCTTCGGCGACTCCCTCACCGCCGGCCTCGGCACCGACCCCGGCCAGACCTACCCCGACTTCCTCCAGACAGACCTCGACCGCCTCGGCTTCGGCTACCGCGTCGTCAACCTCGGCGTCTCCGGCAACACCACCAAAGACGGCGTCGCCCGCCTCCCCGACGTCCTCGCCCTGCACCCCGCCATCGCCGTCGTCGAGTTCGGCGGCAACGACGGCCTCCGCGGCCTCCCGCATCTCCGACTCCCGAGCCAGCCTCGACACCATCGTCTCCACCCTCCAGCACGCCGGCGTCAAGGTCGCTCTCGCCGGCATCACCCTCCCCCCCGACTACGGCCCCGACTACATCCAGCAGTTCAACAGCACCTACACCCTCCTCGCCGCAGAAGCACCACGTCCCCATGCTTCCCTTCCTCCTCAACCACGTCTACGGAGTCCCCGGCCTCATGCAGCGCGACAACACCCACGCCACCGCGCGGGGTAACCAGGTAGTCGCGGAGAACGTTACCGGCCTCCTGCGTCCCCTCCTCAGGAAGTAGCCGCACCCTCCGCGTCAGGCATCCAACAGAGTGCTGTACGAATGGAGATCACCTTGCACGCACATCTCGTTAGAACTGCAAAACTCTCAGCCGCAAGCCTCGTCCTCGCCGCATGCAGCATCTTCCCCTCCACAGCCTCCGCTCAGGTCGGGATCGGAGTCACGATCGGTCAACCGCCCCCGCCCATCCGCTACGAGCGCCGCCCACCCATGCCCGGCGAGGGGTACATCTGGCAGGACGGCTACTGGGGTGTAAGCCGCGGCCGCTATGTCTGGGTCCCCGGCCTCTGGCAGCAGGCCCCATACCAAGGCGCCTATTGGAGCCACCCCCACTATGACCACTACCAGGACGGCTGGCGCATGCACGAAGGCCACTGGGACCGCGAAGACCACGGCGACCACTACAACGATCGCCGAGGAGGCGACGACCACCGAGAAGGCGACGACCACCGCGGAGGAGACCGCCGCTAGCCCCATCGCCGCTTATCAAGTATCACGCGTCAAGTATCACGCACCGAATTGTCATCCTGAGCGCAGCGAAGGACCCGCTTTCCGCCTCCGCTGCGCCCAGGCCGCTGATCAAACACCACTCCTCACTTCGTCACCCACAACACACTGAACTCGTCCCGCGCAAGACACGGATTGTCCCCCGCAAGACACGGAATTGCCACCCACAAAACACAGAATTGCCACACACAAAACGGAATTGCCACCCACAAAACAGAATTGTCATCCTGAGCGCAGCGAAGGACCTGCTTTCCTCCGCTGCGACCCAGGCCGCTGATCAAAGACCACTCCGTACTTCGTCACCCACAAGACACGGAATAGTCACCCACAAACACAGAATTGTCACTCACAAAACGGAATTGTCATCCTGAGCGCAGCGAAGGACCTGCTTTCCTCCGCTGCGGCCCAGGCTTGAAGGAACGCCCGCACCTACCCCACCATAACCACAGGCTGCATCAACGTCCCCGCCACCCGCTTCACCACCCCCAACAACTCCACAGGCCCCGTAAACACCTTCACCATCCCCGCCCGCCCGAACTCCGGCAGATTCACCTGCATCCCATTCCGCAGCTTCCCTGCGACCTGCTCATCCACCGTCACCGACGGCATCTCCGGCAGCAGCGTCCGCGGATGCACCAGCCGCGCCTCCAGCTCCTCCGCGAGCCCCGCCAGCCCCTTCAACTCCTCCAGCCCCACCGCCTGCTCCAGCCCGAACACCCCCGCCCGCACCCGCCGCAGCTCCGCCAGGTGAGCCCCGCACCCCGCCATCTGCCCCATCTCCTGCGCCACCGACCGCACATACCCCCCCGCCGAAACCTCCATCTCGAACCGCGCGCGCTCCCCGTCCAGCCCCAGCACCTCAAACCGCCGGATCAGTATCTTCGCCGGCTTCACCTCCACCGGCTTCCCCGCCCGCGCCAGCTTGTGCGCCGGAACCCCGCCAATCTTCTTCGCAGAAAACACCGGCGGCACCTGGTCCATCTCTCCCCGGAAATGCCGCGCCATCTCCCGCAGCTCCTCCAGCCCCACCCCCAGCACCCGAGCCTCCCCAACCGGCTCACCATCCGCGTCAAACGTGTCCGTCGCCCACCCAAAGCGGATCACGCCCTCATACGCCTTCTCCGCCGCACTGAAGAACTGCGCCAGCCGCGTAAACCGCCCCAGCAGCAGCGGCAGCACTCCTGTAGCCATCGGGTCCAGCGTCCCCAGGTGCCCAATCGAGCGCTCCCCCGTCACCCGCCGCACCACGTCCACCACGTCGTGCGAGGTCATCCCCGCAGCCTTGTCCACCACCAGCAATCCATTCATCCTTACCAGACTAACGGCTAAATCAGCACCGCACCCAACTCACCCATCAAGCCGCAGCCCATCACCCACACCTCAGAAGAAACCACCAGACCGGTGTCATCGGTGTTAAGCCTTCCGCCCCAGCAGCGCTAAATCCCTCCACCCCGCCGCACCAGCGACAAAAACTCATTCCGCGTCTGCAACTGCTCCTTGAACACCCCGCGCATCGCCGACGTCACCGTCTGCGAATGCTGCTTCTCCACCCCCCGCATCATCATGCAAAGATGCTGCGCCTCCAGGATCACCGCCACCCCCTGCGGCTGCAATCGCCTCCGCAATCGCATCCGCAATCTCCGTCGTCAGCCGCTCCTGCACCTGCAGCCGACGCGCAAACACATCCACCAGCCGCGGAATCTTCGACAGCCCAATCACCTTCCCATTCGGCACATACGCGATATGCGCCTTGCCAAAGAACGGCAGCAGATGGTGCTCGCACATCGAGAAGAACTCCACGTCCTTCACGATCACCATCTCGTCATACTCCACGTCGAACAGCGCCTCATGCAGCACCGTCTTCGGATCCATCCGCGTACCCACGCGTCAGAAACGCCATCGACTCTCCATCCGCTCCGGCGTCCCCAGCAGCCCGTCGCGCGTTGGATCCTCGCCCATGCGCACCAGCAACTCGCGATATAGCTCCTCCGTCGTCAGACTCGCCGCCGTAACCGGTTCCACACTCGCTAACGTACCCATACTTGCCTTACCTTTCCGTTCATCCCGCCTCGCATCGTTGCGTGTCATTCCGCCGCGAAGCGGACGAACCTGCCTCTCGTCCTATCCACTCACCTCAAACGAATTATTCCCCGTCTCCTCCACCCGCACCCGCACCACCTCAGCCGCACCAAACCCCTTCAAAATCCGAAAAATCTCCCTTGCAAAATTCTCCGTCGTGGACACCTGATCGCGAAACAGCGCCAGCGTATTCAGGTTCATCCCGTCGAACCTCTCCACCACCTCTGTGCGCGCAAAGCCATCCAGCGCCCCCAGATCGCACACCATCCCGGTCACCGCATCCACCGGCCCGCCCACCGTCACCTCCACCACATAGTTATGCCCATGCCCATGCGGATTCGCACACTTCCCATATACCTCCCGATTCCGCGCCTCACTAAAATCCGCCCGCGCCAGCCGATGCGCCGCACTCAACCGATACCGCCGCGACAAATACGCCCGGCGACCCGCACCGTCACGCACCCCGGAACTCGATCCCTGCCCCTCCACCCTCTTCCGCCATTCCGCCTTCATCCGTGTTCATCCGCGTAAACCCGTGGTCCCTTCCTCCCGCTCGCCCAGGTAATCCGCAAACAGATCCGCCATCTCATACACCCGAACCCGGCGCAAGCGCGCCTCCGGAATCTTCCCCTCCAGCCGCTCCCAGATCGCAATCGCAATATTCTCCGTAGTCGGCACCTTATCCCGGAACTCCGGAACCTCCAGGTTCAAATGCCGGTGGTCATACACACTCACCACCTCGCGCTCCAGAATCTCCTTCATCTCCTTCAGGTCCACCACAAACCCGCTCACAGGATCCACCTCACCCGCCACCGTCACCTCCAGCGTGTAGTTATGCCCATGCCCATTCCGATTCGCACACCGCCCAAACACCCGCAGGTTCTCCTCCTCGCTCCACCCCTCCACCCAGTAGTAGTGCGCCGAACTAAACTCCGCCTTCCGCGTCAACAAAACCATGCAATCTCCATCGCAAACGAACTACATAACACGGACAACACCGGTTGGACCGATCAAAGCCGATTGCCAAAACCGGCAATCTTCCGCAGCCTCATTTTCAGACCATCCAAATCGGCGCTCTTCGGTGTCATCGGTGTTAAGCCTCGAATCCCGCTACCGCATTAGACGCCCCCTCCCACCCCGCGACGCAAAATCCCTACCCCCCCACCCGGTAGCTCCTCCCCTTCCAATCCACAGTACGTCGCACCCGGTGCCGCATCCAGCTCCGCACCAGCAGCCAGCAAAACACCGGCACCCCCACAATCGACCCCACCACATCCACCGCCGGAAAGTTCGACCGCGCCACCCGTCGATAAAATCCCCACGTAGTCCGCAGCCACACCACAAGAATCGCCAGCCGCTGCCAATCCACCAGCCCTGCCTTCATCACCGCCAGCAGCGGCAGCCCAAAGAACAACAAAAACTGCAGCGCCATCATCGCCGCCAGCAGCAGCGGCTTCGGAAATAGCAGCGCCAGGTTCTTCGTCCACCCCTCCACCATCTCCCCAAACGTCCCATACATCCGCGCGCTCAGCGCATCCGGAGCATACCGGAACCGGATCCCCCGCCTTCGCCCGCTTCATCCGCTGCGCCAGCGCCACATCCTCCAGAATCTCCTTCCCGATCGCCCGGTGCCCGCCCACCCGCGAAGTACGCCTCCCGCTCCACCATCAGGAACTGCCCATTCGCCGCCGCCAGCCGATCCGCCGGATCGCTCACCTTCTTCGGCGGATACACACTCGCCAGCTCGCCAAACACCAGCGGCATCACCACCCGCTGCCCCATCCCCGTCACCACCTGCCGCGGCGAGTAGCTCAGCATCCCCACCTTGTACTTCGCCGCCTCGTGCAGCGCCCGGCTCAGGTCGCCCATCTCGTGCACCGTATCCGCGTCCGTAAACAGAATCCAGGCCCCACGAGCCCGTTGAGCCCCCGCCCAGCACGCCCCGTTCTTCCCCGTAAACCCGCCGCGCTCGGAGAGATCCACCTCCGGCGCCGCAATCACCTCCACCCCGGCGCTCCCCGCTCCACCCGCGCCCCCCTCGCCTCCGTCGCGTCGATCCACCCCGTCGCCTCGCCCGAGAACCCCGCCGCCACCCGCTCCGCGATCCCCCGCGTTCCATCGGTCGACGCATCATCCACCACAATCAGCTCCCACTCCCGCCCCAGCGCAAACCCCACCTCCGACTGCCGCACCAGCGACTCCAGGCACTCCTCCAGCCCCCGCTCCTCATTCCGCGCCGGCACCACCACCGAAAGCCGCATCCCCCCACCCGCCAAACCATCCATCCCAAACCCCCAGGCCCACCACTTAGCAGCCCCCCATTATAGAAAACCCTCAAGAACCCACCCCACCCATCTGCACCGCCCTCGCACCTGCCGCTGCCGCTGCACTTGCCGTTGCTTGCCCCTTTGCTTGTCATCCCGCAGCGAAGCGAAGGGACCTGCTTCTGCACCTGTCGTTGCCGCTGCCGTTGCACTTGCCGTTGCCCGCCCCTTTGCTTGTCATCCCGCAGCGAAGCGAAGGGACCTGCTTCTGCACCTGTCGTTGCCGCTGCCGTTGCACTTGCCATTGCCTGCCCCTTTGCTTGTCATCCCGCAGCGAAGCGGAGGGACCTGCACCTGTCGTTGCCGCTGCCGTTGCACTTGCCGTTGCCTGCCCCTTTGCTTGTCATCCCGCAGCGAAGCGGAGGGACCTGCTTCTGCACCTGCCGCTGCCGCTGCCGCTGCCGTTGCACTTGCCGTTGCCAGCCCCTTTGCTTGTCATCCCGCAGCGAAGCGGAGGGACCTGCTTCTGCACCTGCCGCTGCCGCTGCCGTTGCACTTGCCGTTGCCAGCCCCGTTGCTTGTCATCCCGCAGCGAAGCGAAGGGACCTGCTTCTGCACCTGTCGTTGCCGCTGCCGCTGCACTTGCCGTTGCCTGCTCCTTTGCTTGTCATCCCGCAGCGAAGCGGAGGGACCTGCTTCTGCACCTGCCGCTGCCGCTGCCCCCCACCAACCATCGCCAGCCCCATCGCAAAGCACCGGGCGGCCCATCCATCCCACCCTCGACGGGAAAGGGTTTGTTATCCGCAAGCAAACAACCGCGACCACCAACCAGCTCAACCAACCAACGGCGCTCCTATACTCAAAGCACCCTAACCCAAGGACGCCCCGATGAGACTGATCTTCATCTACGGCCTACCCGCGACCGGCAAGCTCACCGTCGCGCAGGAGCTCTCCAAGCTCCTCGACTACAAGCTCTTCCACAATCACCTGGTCGTCGACCTCCTCCTTTCCACGTTCCATTTCGGAAGCCCGCCCTTCGTCGAACTACGCGAGCAAATCTGGCTCTCCGTCTTTGAGCAAGCCTGTCGTAGCGAACTGAACGGTCTAATCTTCACCTTCAATCCCGAACGTACCGTCCGCCCGACCTTCGTCCAAAAAACGTTGGACATCGTCAGCACAGCCGGCGGCCAGGTCGACTTTGTCGAGCTGGTATGTCCTCTCCCGGAATTGAAACGCCGCATCGACAGCCCTTCACGGTTGCACTATCGGAAGCTCAGTTCCGTTTCGCTATTCCAGCAACTCCAGGCCGACGGCGAGTTCGACACGGCACACATGCCAAAGCCCGCTCTCACTCTCGATACGAGCCTGATGAGTCCCGAAGAAGCCGCAGCAGCCATCTACACCGCTCTCCACCTCATCCAGGCCTCTGGTTGAAGCTGCGCGGAGCCCTCCCGGATCCATCTACCTTGCTCTGTGCCAGGGCCGCTAAGCCACTCCTTTCCAGACACATACAACAAGACGCAAAGAAAACCCCAGCAAATCGGCGTGTCAAGCCCCAAAATGCTTCATGTCGCTCATTCCAAAGCAAATAGAGTTGTCCATTTACCCCCACCCAATCCCGTAAAATAGAAGTAGGAGCATAAACCAAAACCCGGCACGAACCTAACCCGGGGCTAAAGCTCCCGGCCATCCAGACCTAAACCCTTTATGCGAAGTACTTTAGGACTAAAGTATGGGGGGCGGGGGCACCGCACCGGGCGGCCACACACCGCCCCGCGCCGGAAAGCACAAGCGGACCGGCAGCAGCCCCACACACCGTCTGCAGAGCAACGCAACAGGCGCCGCAAGTCCAGACTTAAGTCTTTTATCCGAAATACTTTGCGTACTTAAAAGTACGGGGGAGGTGGTACCGCACAATGCGCCGAATCCAAGCCCTCACCCTCCTGGCCGCCACGCTGCTCCTCACCGCCTGCGAGCGCGGAGATCATCCCGCAGGCGTCGGCTCCCCCGCCCCCGCCTTCACCCTCACCGACGGCAGCCGCACAGTAGAACTCGCCCGCCTCCGCGGCCACGTCGTCATCGTCAACTTCTGGGCCACCTGGTGCCCTCCCTGCATCGAAGAACTCCCCAGCCTCCTCGCCCTTCAACGAGACATGCCGCAGGTCACCGTCGTCGCCATCTCCCAGGACGAGGATCCCCAGGCCTACGCCCAGTTCCTCCTCGCCAACCACGTCACCCTGCTCACCCTCCGCGACCCCTCCGCCCGCATCCCCCACCTCTACGGCACGGTCAAGATCCCCGAGTCCTACGTCATCGACGCGCACGGCGTCCTCCGCCGCAAATTCGTCTCCGCCCAGAACTGGACCTCCCCCGAGATCCTCAACTACCTCCGCAAGCTCTAGCGCAACCATCAGGGAAGCCACCCGGTCACGCCGAGCCCCAAGCCAGCCGCGCTGCTAAAATCGAGGCACAATGACCCAGCTTGACGTCCTCTTCCGCTACGGACTCCCGCCCTCCGAGAACGCCATCCTCGCCCTCGCCAAGGTCCGCGACGTCTACGGCATCCGCGGGATGAAGTTCGACGAGCTCGCCCACACCGTCCGAATCGAATACGACGCAAGCCGCCTCAGCCAGGCAGTCGTCCACCAGCTCCTCCGCCGCGCCGGCCTCGACCTCACCGAAACCGTCTCCCTGATCTCCCACCCAACCGACACCGCTCCCGCCGAACCGGTCCAACCCTCCGTAGCCCAGCCCAGCTCCGCTCCGAACGCCACCGCCGCGGTCCCCGCCACCAACCCGCTGCCCACACCCGCCGCCAACCAGACTCCCGCCGCACCGACCCCGCCCGCAGCGCCCGCAGCGACTAATTAGCTGCCAGCACCGACTGGATAGCGGCCCCGCACCGACTGGATAGCGGCCCCGCAGCAACAGAATCGGTGCCCATT
The DNA here is from genome assembly GCA_963791875.1 of uncultured Acidobacteriaceae bacterium. Classification (GTDB taxonomy): domain Bacteria; phylum Acidobacteriota; class Terriglobia; order Terriglobales; family Acidobacteriaceae; genus Edaphobacter. The sequence continues at coordinate 332,680 of CAWBUI010000010.1, read as the reverse complement.
CGGTGCCATCAGTGTTAAGCTTTATCTGGCAACCCATGCGCCCGTAGCTCAGCTGGATAGAGCATCTGGCTTCGAACCAGAGGGTCGGAGGTTCGAGTCCTTCCGGGCGCACCACATCACCACCACCGCAGTTGCTCTCAACTCCCGAATCCATTAGTCTTAGGAAGTTGCAGCGGCAACCAAGTGCGCCCGTAGCTCAGCTGGATAGAGCAACTGGCTACGAACCAGTAGGTCGGAGGTTCGACTCCTTCCGGGCGCACCATCTCCCCCCCTCACAGGCACCTCTCAGCTCCCCTGGTAAACTCCGGGGCGAACTCGCGCAAGCTTCGTGTGAATCTACGCTACAGGGGTAAATTCAGGAGCGGAGATGCCGCCACACTATGTATGCTGTGGCCATGGGATGGTCGGCGCAACAAAAGGCAGACGCGCGCCAAGAACTCGGGCGGCGCAGGGCGTGGGAGACCCGCCTGACCTACCGAAACCGCTTCTTCAAGGCTGCTGCGACAAGCATGGCTATCGCATTGCTGATGGTTCTCTGGATAGCGAGCTTCCGTCAGTCGGCGAACCTACTCCATAGGGGTGAAGCGATCCTCCTGGTGTGGGCGTGCGCTGCGGCGTTTCTGCTGACTGCCGCGCTTTCCTATGTGCGTTTTGTTGATTGGCGACGATCCACGTTATGAGAGTGGCCGGAATCATCTCAAAGCCGGGCAAGGCAGAGCTTGCCACGGTGTTGCCGCAACTTCTCGGGTGGCTCGAAGATCGTAGCTGGGGCTACGTGCTCGATCCGGAGAGCGCAGCCTATCTCAGCGACAGGGAGGCGACGGGCGTAGAGCGTCCGGCGATGCCGGAGCACAAGCCTGAGGTAGTCGTGGTGCTCGGCGGCGATGGCACATTGCTGGCGGCAGCGCGCGCGTTCGCCCGCACCGCGACACCGCTGCTGAGCGTCAACCTGGGATCGCTTGGGTTTTTGACCGAGGTGCCGCTTGCGGATCTCTACGCGACCCTGGAGGCGTGGTGCGCGGGAACTGGGGTGATCGAGGCACGGAGCCTGATGCGCGCCGAGATGGTCTGCGTCGGAGCACCGGCGCGGCAGTGGGATGCGCTGAACGACGTCGTGCTGGCGAAGGGAACGATTGCGCGCATGGCAGACTTTTGCGTGGAGATCGATGGTCAGATGGTAGCCACATTCCGCGCGGACGGAGTCATCGTATCGACCCCGACCGGCTCCACTGCCTATAACCTCGCGGCCAACGGCCCGATCGTCATGCCCGCCGTAGACTGCATGACCGTCACGCCGATCTGCCCGCACCTGCTGACGATTCGACCAATCGTGGTGCCGGGCGATTCAGCCATCAAGGTGCAGGTCGTGGGTGTGCCGAACGAGACCTACCTTACGGTGGATGGCCAGGAGGCGTTCCCGATCAGCGTGGGAGATAGCGTGCACTGCCGCAAGAGCGAGTATCACGTCAACCTGCTGCGACTGAAGCCCAACGGGCTGTTCAACGTACTGCGGTCCAAGCTGAAGTGGGGCGAACGGTAGACCGAGACGTTGTTGCCGTCTTCTTCGGCCTCCATCTGAGTTCACTTAGCCAGACAAAGTGAGCGTTGGAGTTTGAGCAGAGATGGAGAAAAGCAAGGTTTCCAGGTTGTTCATTCTGCAGGAAGGCGCATTGCGCGCGTCAGTCATCGCTGCCCAAAAGCGTGTTCAGGTGCAGAGGGGTCGCCTCCGCCCAACGTCAATAAGTTTTACCAGATGCGCGTGATGAGCTGGTTCGTGATGAGGGCCGCGATGTACGCGACGCCGGTCATATAACAGAACTGCAGTGCCGGCAGCTTCCAGCTATTCGTCTCGCGACGGACCACCGCCAGAGTCGAAGTGCACTGCATCGCAAAGGCGAAGAAGACGACCAGGGCGATGGCGCCACCGAGTGTCATGTCGTGGCGCAGGGCAGATTGGAGCCCGACCGCGTGGGTCGCGGGGTCCATGCCGTAGAGGGTGCCAAGCGTGCCGACGATTACTTCGCGCGCAACCACTGAGGAGAGCAGGCCGATACCGATCTTCCAGTTGAAGCCGAGGGGTCGCAGAACCGGTTCGATGAAGTGGCCAAGATGACCCATGACGCTTCCGGTGAGGTCTGAGAGCTGGCCGCCGTGAATCGGAAGGACGCTCATGATCCACACAAAGAAGGTGACCGCCAGAATGATAGTGCCCGCCTTCTTGACGAAGAGCTTACCGCGATCGTAAAGCCGCAGCGTGAGTGACCGGACCGTCGGCCAGCGGTACTGAGGAAGCTCCAGAATGAACGGCGCGGGCGAGGCCTTCATGACGGAAGAGTTGAGAAGACGCGCTGTGACCAGGGCGGCGAGAAAGCCCAACGCGTACAGGCCGAGCATCACCGTGGCCCGCAGCCCGATGAGACCACCGAGAAGCCTGTGGTTCGGTATGAAAGCCGCGATGATCAGGGTGTAGATGGGCAGGCGCGCCGAGCAGGTCATAAACGGTGCGATCAGGATTGTCGCGATGCGCTCCCGCTTGTTCTCGATGGTGCGGGTCGCCATGATGGCCGGCACGGCGCAGGCGTATGCCGATAACAGTGGGATAAAAGCTTTGCCGTTCAGCCCGATAGCCCGCATAAGGCGGTCGGCGATGAGAGCGGCGCGGGCGAGGTAACCAGAGTCCTCGAGGATCCCGATGAACAGGAATAGCAGGAGGATCTGGGGAAGGAAGACGAGGACGGACTGTACGCCGTTCCACAGCCCGTCCAAAAGAAGGTGGCGAACCCAGTTGTCGGGTAAGAGTTGGGCTGCCTTCGCACTGAAACCGGTGAGGACATCTCCCATCCCGTCGGAGAGCGGCTGGCCGATCGAGAAGACGACCTGGAAGACCATGACCACCACGGCGAGAAAGATGAGCGGGCCGAAGACGCGGTGCAGAAGAACCGAGTCGAGACGTCGATTCCAAAGTGAGGCTTTCGGCGACTCGTAGTGGCCGCGGGCCGTCACCTGCGTAGCCCAGTTGCGGCAGGAGGCGGCCGACTGCAGCACGGGAAGCTGTACGGGTCGCGAGCCGGTGTCAGGCCGTGACCCCGCGCGTGATAGAAACTGCGGGATGACGTCCATGCCCGTATTCTGCGCTCCGCTGATGAGCGCGACCGGGTGGCCCAATTCCTTTGCGAGCGCGAGGGTGTCGAGTTTGCCGCCGCGGGACTCCATCTCGTCGGCCATGTTGAGCAGGACGAGGGTGGGCAGTCCGAGCGAAAAAACGGGCGCTGCCAGCATCAGCTGGCGGTTCATGTGGGTGGCGTCGAGGACGAGGAGGACGCAATCCGGTTTGGGAACTCCAGGCATTCGGCCGGTGAGGACTTCGACGGCTACTCGGGCATCTTCCGAGTAGGTGGACAGGGAGTAGATGCCGGGAAGATCGATCAGCGTGAGGTCGCTGCGGCCTATGGCCTTCATGCGGCCGGAGTGGTGCTCCACCGTTACGCCGGGATAGTTGGCGACCTTCTGGCGCATTCCAGTCAGGCGATTGAACAGCGTGGACTTGCCGGAATTCGGCGGCCCGATCAGGGCAACGGTGCGGAGCGGCGCGGTTGTTCCCGGATGAGCTGGGTGAGGGGGATCCAGGACGGCTGCGGGTGAGGGGACCGGCGCGTGGCAGCTCATGCGAGCTTTCCGAGCGGTGCGCTGACTGCCCCTACATGGAGGAAGATATGGCGGGCCGTCTCGTTGCGGAGGCCTACTTCAACTCCGTCAATGCGGTACACGGTTGGATCCCCTGCGGGCGCGCGGCGCAGCACCTCCACATGGGCTCCAGGCAGGAATCCGAGGTGCGCCAGGTAGTGGCTGGTCTCCTCGGGGAGATCAATCGAGTCCAATACGCCTGACGAGCCTACTGTCGCGCTGCTAAGGGCCGTTATTTCCGTCGTTTTCATATGCGACCAATCCAGTCCTGATTATATACAGGATTGGATGGACGTGAGCCGAAGGAGGATTCCCGCGGCTCGCGCGTTACGGTACACAGGTGGCTGTACCTGTGCGCAATAGTGATCAGCAGCACCCGGCTGCCCGGCAGGTTACGCTTTGCGCTGCAACAGCATACACATACCATCGGCATCAAGGTGGCACGCTAGCCGGGCCAGAAGATCCGGGATGGATGCAAGGCTGAACTCTTCTCGTCACGTACTCGGCAGCCATGCTGGCGGTGGGTTCCGGCAAAGAAGGTGATGGGCGGCGGGAGCCAGCTACCGATGACTCATGGGTGGGTCCGGGCTTGCGTCGGGGATGTAGACGGCGAGGCACGCCGGCCGGAGTGGCGGCCGGGGAAACCACAGGGTGCCGCAGAACTGCTCTGTTTGGCGGTACCCGTTTTGTCGGACGAGCGCGTCGTAAGGGTCGTCCGCGACGACTAGATCGGGGTGTGAGCGCATCACGACGGCGGGCGGGATGTAGAACGGATCGTAGGAGAAGAAGAAGAAGCTGGCGTGCTGGTTGAAGAAGATGTTGTGCGGAAAATACGGCTCGACGCCCAAAGCGCTGTTGAATCCAGCGACGCGGAGACCAGGCGGCAGGGTGTGGAGATAGGCGGCCAGGGCCTTGTCGGGTGAGGTGGGATAGCGGGCGTCAAACCGGTAGGCGGCGAACGTCCACGGAAGTTGAAGCATCGAGAGTAGAGCCAGGTAGATGGCGACCGCGGACTGGATGGGCTGCGGGTGGGTGTCGATATCCCAGGCCGCCCACAGGATCATAATGGCTGTGACCCAAAGCAACCCAAGGTGCCACGGCGCTCCATAGACACCGACGAGGAAGGCGGCGAGCAGGACAAACGGCAGGGCGAGTATGACGAGTCCCCGGCGGTAGAGATACACGAAGAGGAGGCACTGAAATCCAACAGCGAGTGGCCACCAGCGGGAGAACGCATAGCTGAGGACGGTGGGCACGGCCTTCAGTCTGGCGCCTCCGGGGGGAGCTGCGGCGGCCTTTGGATCGATAGGCGAAGACGGCGCAGGTTGGGGGATGGCAGGAGTGGCTGCGGGAGAGAGGGGCCCAGATCCGGGTAAGGGCGAAGAGTGTGGGTCCGATATGGACAGTGCGTCGATGACGCGATTGAGGGTGGGCCCCATGCGAGGCAGGGCACCCGATGTGGGCCACAGGACCACGGCACAACCCAGTAGGGATGAAGTGAAGATTAGGGCGGCGGGTGCCAGGCCGCGCGGGCGTTCCAGTGAACCACGCCAAAGCCTCCAGGCCAACGAGAGGGCGAAACCGATGGCGACCAGGGTTCCATGAACGCTAACCTGTGCAAGCAGTGCAAGCACGATCGCGAGCGGGACGATCCGTGTACTCGCTTTCCGGAAGAGGTGTGCCGCCAGGTATCCAAGCACAGGAAACAGCGAGTACGAACGAGCCACGACCGCGTACTGGTACCCGAGGAAGAACGTAAATGGCAGGAGCGCTTTGAGGAAGAACGGAAACGGCGCATAGCGCACCATAACCCAGGTTCCGGCGACGGCGGCGGCACAGGATATGGTCCAGAACAGCGAATAGCTGAGGTGGAGGTGGATCGCAGCGCGAAGGAGGAGATACCAGAGCGCGGGATGGCCTTCGTGGCGGAGGAACCGTAACAGCAGATCCGAGAGGCCCGCATCGCGAGCCAGGCACCAGGCTCCGGCCTCGTCGGGCCAGGGTTCATGCGTCGGTCCGAGCACGGCGAGCATCGCAGCAAACGAGACGAGCACGCACCACTCGCGTGCCGACAATCCTCGGCTGCGCATAGTCTGCTCGGTTGTGTTGTTGCGAGAGGCCGCCAGCGAGTCCAATCCGTCACCCAAAACCAGTACCGTCACCCACCTTGATCATACGGCACTGCGGGGAGAGCGTTGATCATGCGGCCAGCCCGGCCGGTCTGACGCCGGGTTATGAGTTGTTCGCGGGCGCGCGTTGCGACGGAGCCAATAGAGTGGCAGAGATCGACGGCCATTAACATCGATCGTGTTTCATGTGAAATCCAACTATCCCTCGTCTCTGACATCAGGGCCGCTGACAAGGAGACATTCTGATCGACCAGGACGGCAATTGCCATTGTCTGCCGTAGGCGCTCCTTAGATCATGTAACCGGACGTTTTGGGCTGAATTGTAGAAGGCGTTCAAGTGCGCCACACGATCCATCAACCGATTCCCCGATCCGGGCGGAGGTGTTGCCCTTCGTAGAGACTCACGAACAGACGTTATGTGCCGATGTCGTTCACTGCTCGGAGTAGCGCAGCCGGGGATGCCCCCGACGAGGCGTTAGTGCCGGCTTGGAACCAGCGGCAAGGTTGCGCGTACTGGGGCAGGCCGCAGATTCATCAAGGCCAGACCCGCGATCACAACCGCGACGCCCGCATACGTCAGCATGCCGACTCGTTCCCGCGCGACCGCGCCCCAGAACACTCCCCAGATCGGCAACAGGTACGTCACTGCGACTGCATGCGTGGCCGGTACCGTGCGCAGCACATGAAAGAACAGCAAATAGGCCACTCCACTGCCGACAAAACCCAGCACGGCTATCGCCGCCACAGCGCCGGTGTGTACGTTGGCAGGATGCGGCCCGAATGCGGCGAGCGGAAGCACCATAATGCCCGCAAGCCCAAGCTGCGACGCTGCGATGCCGATCGGGTCCACGCCCTGCAGCTTCGCCTTGGCGATAACGGTCGCAATGGCGTACCCCAAAGCGCCCATCGCAATCAGCGCGGCTCCGCGGAAGAACACTTCATGAGACACCTGGACCTGCTCCGGGGTGTGCTGCGAGGCCTCGTTCACGACCACCAGCATCACGCCCGCAAAGCCGAGGGCGACGCCCGAGACCACATTCCAGGCGACGCGCTTTCGCTGTACGAGCATGCCGATCAGCAGCGTGAAGATTGGTGTCATGGCGTTGAGCACCGCGGCCGTGTTGCTCGGCACGACGCGCTCGCCCCACGCGAAGCACGTAAACGGAATTGCATTGTTAAACAAACCCACCAGCATCAGCCAGGGAAGATACTGGCGGGCCGGCGGCACGCGGCCCGTCCCGAACAACACACACCAGAGCAGTAGCGCCCCCAGGGCCGACCGCATCAGGGCGATCCAGAATGGAGGAAAGCTGTCGCCCGCAATCCGAATGAGCAGAAACGACACGCCCCAGATCGCCGAGAGACCAAGTATCTGCACGATGGATTTCTTCTGCATACCGGGCTAGAATCGCACCAGTCGCCCATCGCGTCCAACGAATTGAATCGATGACGCTGATCGGATTCCCCGATGCTTGATCTCCGCCAATTGCGAGCCTTCACGACAGTCGTCCGCGAGGGCAGCTTCACGCGCGCCGCTGCAATCCTTCACTATGCGCAGTCCAGTGTTACGGCACAGGTCCAGGCGCTCGAGCAACAACTTGGAGTTCCGCTGCTGGACCGCCTGCCCGGCCGCATCGAGCTCACAGCCGCCGGCGAAAGCCTGCTTGTCTACGCCGACCGCCTGCTGGCTCTCGCGGAAGAAGCCTGCGACTCCGTCCACAGCGGCGGCGATCCATCAGGAACCTTGACCCTCAGCGCCTCCGAGTCTGTGCTGACCTACCGTCTTCCCGAGCTTCTCCGCGGGTTTCAGGACCGGTACACCAAGGTACGCATCGAGCTCCACGCAGCGGGCGTCTCAGAATTCGGCCCGCCGATCGGTCCCGGGGTGGATATCGCTATCTCCATCGACCAGCATATCCAGCAGCCGCACCTCATCGTGGAAGCGCTCCGTGCCGAGCCGCTCCGCGCGGTGGTCGCACGCGAGCATCTCCTGTTGCAACGCGCAAAGATCACCCCGCACGATATCGTCGCCGAACAGATGCTGCTCACAGAACACACCTGCAGCTACCGAGCGCTGTTCGAGCGCACCCTGGCGGCGGCTGGCGTCCGCCCTACGCGCACCCTTGAGTTCGCCAGTGTTGAAGCCATCAAGCAGTGTGCGCGCGCCCGTATGGGTATCGCCATACTCCCGGAGATGGTCGTAGCGGACGACCTGCGCGCGGGAACCCTGATCGCGATCCCCTGGCCGCGCACCGAACTGAAGGTCTACACCCAGCTTGTCCGCCGCCGCGACAAGTGGGTCTCGCCTGCGATGCAAGCCTTCTGGGACGCCGCGCTCACCACCCTTCGCGACCCAAAGTCGCTCAGGGTGTCTAAGGATGTGTGATTTTCCGCGCGCAGGACTATCGCTGCCGCGGGCGCTCCTTCAAGATGACTTGCCAAACCACGCGTGAAGCAGATACTCACGATTTCCTTCCATTCCAGTGATCGGCGACTCCACGTTGTCCAGCCCGCTTCCGCCCAGCCCGTTCACGCACTCTTTCACCCGAGCGATGGCGAGCTCCCGCGCAGCCGCGTCGCGGACGATACCGCCCTTCCCTACATGCTCTCGCCCGGCTTCAAACTGCGGCTTCACCAGGACCACGGCCTCTCCAACCCACCGCTCCCCCTCGCGCGCGAGCGCACTTACAACCGAAGGCAGCACCAGAGTCGCCGAGATGAACGACACGTCCATTGCAAGAAAAGAGATGCCCGCGGCGGCGGGCTCTGATGACTCTGCCGGCAACTGCTCGGTCGCCGATTGCTGATCCACCAACTCCCCTGCGCCAAGCTTTCTTGCATTGCATCGCTCCATCAGCCGCACCCGCCCATCCACCCGAAGTGAATGTGCGATCTGACCGTATCCGGTATCGATTGCCAGCACACTGGCCGCGCCATGCTGGAGCATGCAGTCTGTAAAGCCGCCGGTCGAAGCCCCTACATCCACACACGCCCGCCCCGCCAGTTCGATGCCCCATTGCTTGATCGCACCCTCCAGCTTCAGCCCGCCCCGACTCACGTATCGAAGGTCGTCACCCAGCACTCGCAGCTCCGCGTCATCTGCTACGGGTGTTCCCGCCTTCCCAGCCTTCTGCCCGGCAACCAGCACGCGCCCGGCGAGGATGAGGGCCTGCGCACGCTCGCGCGACCCCGCCAGTCCGCGATCCACCAGCGCCTTGTCTAAACGTACCTTCATAGTCCTCTTCTACACCCTCCGTTCGCGCACCCTGCACGCCTTATCAAGTACACTGGGCCAGTCGAACTGCATTCGTTCCCCGTGAGAGCCCGCCCGCCAGGCCGCCTCTGCCGAATCAATCCGCAAACGGAGCAATCCGGAGAGACCGCGAGTACGTTGAATGACTAGAGAATCCGGGGTTCAGAACATGCCGCAGCCCTCCGCAGAGGATGACGCGACGCTTCTATCGCGACTCAACACCGGCGATGAGCGGGCAATGTCTACCCTCTACGAGCGTTACTCCCGGGTCGTCTACTCCGTCGCGCTTCGGGTGCTGAACGACCCGGCGTCCGCCGAAGACATTCTCCAGGAGATCTTTATGCAGATCTGGCGCAATCCGGACAGCTTTTCCGCGGCCCGCGGCTCCCTTGGGGGTTGGCTAGCCGTGGTCTCGCGCAATCGTTCGATCGACGCCTTGCGCCGGCGCCGCCCCGCCACTTCTCTCGATGACGTGATCCTCACGTCAAATACGAACCTCGCAAACGAAGCCGAACGCAACTTTATGATGGAACGAGCCCGCGGCGTGATCGCCAAGCTGCCCACAGAGCAGCGCAAGACCCTCCAGATGGCGTTCTTCGACGGGCTCACACACTCCGAAATCGCCGAAATGACCGGGGACCCCCTGGGCACCGTCAAGACCCGAATCCGCAGCGGGCTCCTCACGCTGAGAAAGGCCTTCCAGTCATGAGCGGCGATACGCGCGATCCTAAATTCAATCCTCGCCCAGGCGAAGGCCCGGAGAAGTCTGCGGAGCCACTCGAATCCCGTCCAGGTCAAGGTTCACCGCTGAATCCGGAAGAGCGGACAGTGCCCGGTCTCGGCGCGCGGCCCGAACCTGCCTCAGCCTTTCGCCCGGCGCACGCTCCTGGCCGCGCCGAAGCGGCCTCCCAGCCCCAGACACCTCCCTGGGACCTCACCACACGGGTTCCGGTAGCGAACTCGCGCCACAGCAATCCCGAAGACCTTACCCTGCTCGCAATGCAACTGCTCTCCTCCGAGGAGGCTGCTCCACTGATCCAGCACGTCGAGGCATGCGCTGAGTGCAGGCGAGAGCTCGCACAGATACGCGCCGATCTTGGCGCCTACGCGTTCACAGTAGAGATGCACGAGCCCTCGGCGGCCGTGCGCGACAGCCTCTTTCGCAAGATCTCACGCGAGAAGAAGGCAATCCCTATTTCGCACTCGCGCTCCGCTGCCATCGCAACGTTTGGGCGGACCACCTCGATCCTTACCCCGCCAGACGAACCGCTTGCTCGTCCCAGCCGTGCCGCCAGCATCCTCGCCTGGAGCGGATGGGCCGCCGCTGCCGCACTTGCAGTGACCGCAGGCGTCATCTACAAAGACCGCGAAGGCCTGCGCCAGGTGCTCTTCAACCAGTCCACACAGATTGTCCACCTGAGCGCGGAAGCGAGCTCCGCGCGGCGGCTGATGGATGCAATCATCGATCCGCACGCGCAGCGCGTCACCCTCACCACGAAGCCGCTGCCTCCAGCTCCGCTCGGACGCGCCACGTACAACGCGGATAAGGGGACCCTGGTCTTCCTAGCGAGCGACATGGAACAGCTCAAGCCCGACAAGACCTACGAGCTTTGGCTCATCCCCGCGGACGGCAGTGCCTCACTCCCCGCCGGCACCTTCCACCCGGACGAGGCCGGCAATGCCAGCGTCATCATGCCGACGCTGCCTAAGGGAGTTCCGGCCAAGGGCTTCGGGATCACTATAGAGAACGAAGGCGGCTCCGATACCCCGACGAAACCCATCATCATGGTGGGCTTCTAAGAAGCGCTAACACGCTCCCGCGTCTGCTCGCAGCAACAGACATTTCAAATCTCCAGGATTGATCTTCTTACTGGCCCCGGGAACATTCCGGGGATCCCCAGGTGTCTAAACAGGCACTGGTCGCATTCCTCGCAGATGCGCACCTATCCGAAGTCTGGAGGTGCCTTATGTTCGAGGAAACGCTGGTGGAATCGCGCGGGCTACTGGGTTCGCCCACCGTTCGGTGGACGGCGGCTTGTTCGGTTGCCGTGCAGTCCTGCTTGATGGCGCTGATCGTCGCTCTGCCGTTGTTGCGTCCGGGCGCTATGAAGATTCTAACCAGGGCGCCGGAGCTGATTGCCCCGTCAACGAAACCTGCTGCACCGGTAGTACGGATGAAGGTCGCGGCGTCTGCCACTGCGAGTAACTCGATCAGTGCTCCCACGGCCGAGCCGCGCGTGGAAGGAGTTCGGGGGACGATGCGGCCGATCCTGCCGGGCTCCTTCGGAAGCGAAGATCCGGGGCCTACAGTCGGCATGAGCGTAGTAATGGCAGGCGCGCCCGGCGTCGGAGTTGACCTGGGCATGACAGGCAACGGAATGACGGCGCCGGTTGTGCGTTCGGTGCCGAGCGGCCCGCTACGGGTGTCGTCGGGTGTCTCGTCGGGCATGCTGCTTAGCGTGATCCAGCCGGTCTATCCTGCAATCGCGAAGGCGGCACGCGTAGAGGGCACGGTGGTGGTTGAGGCGGTGATCTCCAGGACGGGAGGAATCGAGAGCGTGCGTGCGGTGAGCGGCCCGGCGATGCTGCGTGGGGCCGCGCTGGATGCCGTCCAGCGGGCTCGGTATCAACCGTATCGATTGAACGGTCAGCCGGTCGAAGTACAGACGACGATCACCGTCAACTTCCGCTTAGGGGGGTGAAAGCCGCGGGAGTGGCACGGGCGGCAGGTGCTTGAGAGAGGCCTGGCGCTGATTGCGGAGGAGTCGCCCCGCTATGTGGCGTCTCCTACTGCATCAGGAACGGACAGCGTCCAGGGCGGGCGATGTGATTACAGCCGGAGCCGGCAACTCAGAGTCTTCGGTGTAGTCGAGGAGCGGAAAGCCTGCTTCCTTCCAGCCATCGAAGCCGCCGCGCAGGGGCCGCACGCGGGTCACGCCCAGGCGGTGGAGTTGCAGGGCCACCCGCGCAGAGGTCTCCTCCGAAGGACATGTGCAATACAAAATCACATCGCGATCGCGAGGGATCTGGTCTGCATGGCGCGCAAGATCAGCAGGACCGATGCGTACCGCGCCGGGCAGAACGCGGGGGTCGGGCAGATAGTCAAGCGGGTGACGGAGATCGACGATATAGGGATGCGGGAAGCCGGCCGCGGCAGCCTCGTCCATCATCGTCTTCAAATCCTTGGGCTCGAGACGGAGTTCACGCACACTGGCGAGAAAACGGCGATTCTTTATGACCCGCCACGCGAAGAAGCAGACGACCATGAGTACGAACACGCCAGCCGCAAAGTGGCTCAGTATCCCAAAGAACGCCTGGCTGCGTTTGGCTACATCACCGAAGAAGCGACCCGCGAGCAGGAACGACAGGGACCAGAAAAGAGATCCAGTCAGATCGTAGGCAAGGAACCGCGCGTAGGCCATTCCGGTCTGGCCGGCGATTGGGGCCGCGACGGTGGAGAGTCCAGGGATGAACTTGGCAAACAGAAGCGTCACGGGTCCGCGGCGGGTGAAGTAGCCTTCTGTCCGAGCCACGCAGGTAGACGCTTCCAGTGAGAACCGGCAGAGCAGGCGCAGGACGCGGTTACCATAGCGACGTCCCAGGAAATACCAGGTCGAGTCTGAAACGACACAGGCGGCGAGCACGGCCGCGAGCGCTGTCGCCACATCGAGCCGGTGCGTGGCAGAAAGAGTGCCGGCCGTGAGCAGCAAAGGAATCGATGGGACAGGGACGCCGAGTTGCTCCACCAGTCACCCAGACAAACAGGATGGCGTAAGCATGAGCAACGAAAAAGTCAACGGCGATCGGCATGGGAGGATAACCTCCTGTGTAGATGAGGATAGTACGCGCCGGGATTCGAAGAGATCAAAATGTTGACCCAGCCGGCATCCCGGCTGGGTCATTAGGAAGCAAGATTCACGCTTCGTGGGTCCGGGTTGAACAGATTGCAAATTATCGTTCGAGAATGAGGGGCATCTCGACGAGGTGCTGTCCAATAAACCAGGACTGAAGCTCGTTGGGGCGGAGAATATCGGAAACAACCATGTCGTTGGTCCCGTCGTCGCCCGCATCGTCGGCTGCTTCCGCGATCTCGTGGCACTCTTCCATGATCATCTTGTGCGCTTCAAGGAGCCGCGAAATCTGAACCGGAACCTCTTCCCTGCCCCGGGGCGGATTGGGAATGCGCGCCATCTCCCCCACGTCGTGACCCATCGCGATAGAAATGCCGCCCAGAAGCTGGATCCGTTCGGCAATCGTGTCGACCATCTCGACCTGCTCTTCGAAGTGCTTATCGAACAGGAGGTGCAGCTGGTAAAAGGTAGGGCCGGAGACCTGCCAGTGGTGCTTCTTATACATGTCGCGAATGGTGATGGAGTCGGCGAGAAGCTGGTTGAGCTTGCCGACCATCTCCGTGCGAACCTTGGCAGGGAGACGGTGCGGCATGTCTTCGATGACGGAACCGAACGCCTGGATCTCCTTCGCCTGCGCATGCCAGCGCGGGGCTACGTTTCCATCGGTACCGGCGTTCTTCTTCAGTGTTGCTACTGCCATGACGTTTACCTCGTTGAGAAAGCTACTAACGTCAGATGCTCGGCCGGGCAGCCTTCGACACCCTTAATTTCGACTTGATTGAGCGCATCACACGCACCGCCGGTCCTTAGAGACGCGCGTCAAACCCAACTGCGCGCCGCCTGACCAGCCGGGGACGAGACCGGGAATTTGGTCGCGCCCGCAGTCCACGCGCACCAGACCGACCAAGAAGGCCTACTGAGCAGGGCCCGTGCCGGGCGCAGGGCAAGGTGAGACATCCGCGGCCTTCACCGCCACTTCAGGAGTGACGGACAGGCCTGGCCGCAGGATGTAGTCCGCATCCTGTTTATTCAAGTCGGTGAAGTCGATACGCACGGGAATCCGCTGTACGACCTTCACGTAGTTCCCCGTAGCGTTCTCCGCAGGGAAGAGCGACAGCCGAGAGCCTGTAGCTCCCCCGACCTGGGTCACGCGACCGGAGAACTTGCGCCCACCGTACGCGTCCACCTTGATGGTGACCTGCTGACAAGGGTGCATCTTGGCGAGTTGTGTTTCCTTGAAGTTCGCGGTCACCCAAAGATTGGTGAGCGGGATGATTGTCAGCAGATCCTGGCCGGTCGCGAGATTGCCGCCCACTTCGACATTCTTCTTGTTGACGATCCCTGCGGAAGGCGCAACGACCCGAGTGTAAGAAAGATTAAGCCGGGCCTGCTGCACGCGCGCCTCCGCCTGCTTCACCGCGGCTTGGGCTGCCAGCGCCCTAGACTGCTCTACCTTCACCTGCTGCGGAGCGTTTGTAACCGACTGCCGCGCTTGAGCCTGCGCCTGGGCTAAGCGGGCTCTCGCGTTCGCGACGCCATTCTGCTGGGCGAGAACATTAGCTTGCGCCTCTGCCACCGAGGCAACGGCCGCATCCCGAGCCGCAAGCGCGGCGTCGTACTGCTGCTTTGAGATGACGTCGCGCTGCACCAGCGGAGTGTAGCGGTCTACGTCGTCTTGGGCCTTTTTCGCATTCGCCTGGGCCTGGGCCACGCGGGCAGTGGAAGCTTCCACTTGTTTTTCGCTCTGTGCGATCAGATCGGTTCCCGCTCGGACGTCGGCGCTCGATGTGCTCACGGTTGTCCCCACGTTGGTGCGCGTGATCGGAATATTCACCGTGGCCTGGGTGTACTGAGCCTGCGCGCTTGCGAGATCAGCCTGTGCCTGTTCGAGAGCGACTTGATAGTCGGTCGGGTCGATCTCAACAAGAGGCTGGCCCGCCTGCACCTGCTGGTTGTCGTCAACATAGACCTTGATGACGTGGCCGGTAACACGTGAACTCACCTGGTAAATGTTGCCATCCACCTGGGCGTCGTCAGTGTCCTCGGTGAAGGTGGAACGCCAATAGAAGAAGAGTGCTGCAAGCACGAGGAACAAAACGACGCCGACGATGACTAATCTCCGGCGCCCGGTACCTTGCTCCTTGGGAGCAGGCGCAGGTTCGCCGGACGCTGTCAGAATTTGATGATCGGTCTGCGGCTTTTCGTGCTCCGTTGCGGTGTCGGCCACGGTTACTTTCCTCCGAGATAATTCTTGTAACTGGACTGGGCCACGCCAAGGGCGCGGGCGAGCGATAACTTCGCAGCGTTGTGCTGATACAAGGCGCTGATGTACTGGTCGTTGGCTTGCTCTACCTGGGTCTGAGCCTGGGAGACCGGCAGGTTGTCAGAGATCCCGGTGCGGAATCGCTCCTGCGCCTCTGACAAAGCTTCGGTCGCGAGGTCGACATTGGACTTGGCGGCGTCTACAAGCTTGGCGGCTGACTGGATGTCGAGGATGGAGTTCCGGACATCAGCGTTGACCTGTTGAACCTGGTCCGCCAGTCTGTCCTTGGCCTCGACATATGCGGCGTCGGCGACCGCCTCCTGCCCGCGAGTGGCGGCGATCTGCAGGATCGGCGCTTCTACTTTGCCGGTTGCGGTGTACGTGTCGTGCGAGTGGCCCGGCGTCGTCCCGATATCCCCGAAGTCGCCGGCGAACTTGGCCTGGGGAAGTTGCGTGGCCCAGGCAGCGGTCTTTTGGTTCCGGGCGCTCTCCAACTGTTCGTTCTGCGCGGCCAGGTCTTTGCGGTTTTTAAGGGCCTGCTGAAACGCTTGCCCTGGATCCAGATTGTCCAGCGCCGCATACGGCGCCGTGTCGGTGAGACGAAACGTCTGGTCCAGAGGGAGACCGATCACGCGCGCCAGCGAGAGCTTGTCCTTGGCTAGCTGGTTTTGCGTGGAGATGAGGTTCTGCTGTTCATTCTGGTAATCCACCTGGGCGCGCAGCACATCGAGGCGCGGGCTGATGCCCGCCTCGTGAGCCGCTGTGGCCTGGTCGAGAGACACCTTGCTGGTCGCCAACTCGGCGTTCACCGCGTCAATCCGCGCCTGGTCCGCGATGCAAAGGAGGTACGCGTTGCCCACCGTCAGCACGACCATATCGCGCGCGTCCTGGGCGGAAAGCTGGGCCGAACGGAAGCTATGCCGGGCTGCAATATAGTTCTCGAGCGCGGGAACGTTGACGAGATTCTGCGTCAGGTAAGCGCGAAAGTCGACTACCTGAAACGGTCCGACGATCGGTTTGAGGCCCGGAAACTTGAGCCCAAAGGCTGCCAGGTTGATTTGCTCCACCTCGATGGAGGCATCGCCGGTCACCGTTGGCAGCAGAGCCTGCAGTTGCTCAAGTTGCTGGCCGCGCGCGTTCTGTTGGTTAGTCGACTGCAGCAGTATGCCAAGGTTGGTACGGAGCCCCCGCTGGATCGCGTCATCGAGCGGAAGATCCAGGGTCTGGCCAGTGGACTTGCCTTCGGCTACGGAGCCGTGAAACGAGTCTGGGGTCGCTGAGCTCGGAGTCTGCCCGTTCGGCGCGGAAATCTGCTGCACGCCGCGTTCAATGGTCTGCGCCTGTGCGGGTGTGGTCGCGCCTGTGGCGCCGGTCGTCCCTTGAGCGAAGAGCAAAGGGCTGTACAGAAGTGCGCAGAGCCCGCCAACCGCACGTGCGGGGCAACGGGGGCGTAACGCTGAGAAGCGGTCAGTCATTCCTTTAATCGTACCTTTGGTTCTTTCTGGGATGTGCGTGCTGTGACTGGCTACATCACATCGGATGTTTGGATGCTCGCCGAACGGCGAAGAGTGCAAAATTCCGTGTGGTACTCCATACAGTGGAAGCAGATAGACTTCTGTGGAGAGTCTTGCAAAGGAGCCTGGGATGCGCGAAATCGGCGTTGGAGTAGTGGGGTATGGATTGGGCGGGAGGGTATTTCATGCACCTTTTGTGAGCGCGGTCCCCGGGCTGCGGCTCGACGCAATTATGACCAGCAAGCCGGCGGAGCCGGGGAAGGTATATCCCGCGGCGAAGGTCGTGCCGACCATTGAGGAGCTGCTCGCGCGCCCTGGGCTCGAGCTTGTGGTGGTCTCGACGCCCAATGAGACGCACTTCGCGATGGCCAAGCGCTGCCTCGAGGCCGGTAAACATGTGGTCATCGACAAGCCATTCTCCGCTACGAGCGAAGAGGCGGCCGAGCTGGGAGCGTTGGCGCAAGCCAAAGGACTGCTCGTGGTTCCGTTCCACAATCGCAGGTGGGACGGAGACTTCCTTACGGTCCGCAAGTTGCTCGGCGAAGCCGCTGTGGGGCGGCTCGTAACGTTTGAGTCACACTTCGACCGGTTTCGCCCCATTCCCCGCGAGAACACGTGGAAGGAAGCCGGAAATCCGGCGAACGGAATGCTCTTCGACCTCGGCCCGCATCTCGTAGACCAATGCCTTGCATTGTTTGGCGCGCCCGAGACAATCGCTGCCAGCGTCCGTTCGGACCGCGACAACACCGAAATAGAGGACGCCTTCGACATTACGCTGACGTACACGATCAACAACCGCCGGCTGCTCGCACACTGCCGCACCAGCTACCTCGCGTGCGACAACGCGCCGCGGTTCCTGCTTCATGGGACGAAGGGCAGCTTTCGCAAACATGGGCTGGATCCGCAGGAGCCCAAGCTGGTGAGCGGAGCAAAGGTGCCAGCCATCGGGTCGAAGGAGCTCTGGCTGGAGGAAGACGCGGCAGCCTGGGGCACGTTGACGGTGGCTCCCGATCCAGCCGACCCGGGCACGCTGGTTACGCGCCAGGTGAAGACAGAACCCGGCGACTACCGCGGCTTCTACGCCAACGTGCGCGATGCCGTAGAGGGCACGGCAGCGCTCGCGGTGACAGCCGACGACGGGTACAGGGTAGTCAAGCTGCTGGAAATGGCCCGTGAGAGTTCCGCTAAGGGATGCGCGCTCAAGGTGGAGTTCTAGGTCCGGGAACAAGCGGGCGGCATACTGGAGGGTCCGATGGCGCCAGGAAATAGCCGTGGGCCTGGAGTGGCAGAAAGCGCGTGGACAGTGGTCGCGATGCTCGCGATCGTCGCCGTCCCTGCAGCCCTCACTCTGAACACGGTGCGGTCGCCCGTCACGCTGCTCGCTACAAGCGCAAACCCCACGCCGCACGGGTACACGTGGAGCCTGCTGCTATTTCTCTTTCCGGCAGTGGTGATTGCGTGGTGGCTGCTCCCGAGCGAAGGAGTCGCAATCCCGCGGCGCGCATTTTGGTGGACCATGGGGGTGCTCGGGCCGTTGGGGTGCGCGACCGATTTCTTCTTCGGAAGCCGCTTCTTCACCTTTTCCAACCCCGGTGCGACGCTGGGGATTTGGGCTCCCGCACTGCATGCTCCCGTTCCCATTGAGGAGTATGTCTTCTATGTGTCGGGCTTTCTAACCGTACTGCTGCTGTACCTCTGGCTCGATGAGTTCTGGATCGCAGCCTACAACGTCCCGGATTACGGTACGCACGCGAAGCGGCTGCCGCGGCTGGTGCAGTTCCATGGGAGCTCCGTGGTAGTGGGGCTCGTGTTGATTGCGGCGGGTCTCGTCTACAAGAAGGTCTTTTCCGGAGATCCGGAAGGCTTTCCGGGGTACTTCGCTTTTGTGGTGACGGTCGCGATTGTGCCGTCCATCGGACTCTTCCGTACGGCCCGGGCTTTCATCAACTGGCGGGCGTTCAGCCTTACGTTGTTTATGATCGTGTTGGTCAGTCTGCTTTGGGAGGCTACGCTCGCGCTGCCCTATGGGTGGTGGGGATTTCAGGAACGCGAGATGCTGGGTCTGCGGATTGGCGCTTGGGCGGGGCTCCCGATCGAAGAGGTGGGTGTTTGGATTTCGGTCACCTATACGACCGTGATTGTGTTCGAAACCGTGAAGTTGTGGCTGGCTTCAGAGAAATCGGCGCGTGAGGCATTTTTCGGGCCCGTCTCCCGCTGAAACGCTCCTGCTCCCGGCGAGACCGTAACAGCCCACTGCGAAGGATCTCCTGCTAACGATTCCTGCTAACAACCTGGATCGAGAGCTCTGGTCCGATCAGTGCAACAGTTGCGCTTACTGGCCGTAGGTTGCGGTCGGGCCGTGCTTCCGAAAGTAATGCCGGTCAAGCAGCGCCTGCGTCACCACATTGAGCTCGGATTTAAGTGTCAGGGTGCGATACGCCATTCGGGCCACCGCTTCGAGAACGACCGCATTGTGGGCCGCGTCGTGCGGGGTTCGTCCCCAGGCAAACGGGGCATGTCCCGCGACCAGGCAAGCAGGGACGGCCAACGGATCGAGCGCAGTTTGCGGCGGACGTGCGGCTTCGCCGGCCAGAGCGGGGATCGCAGGTCTGGCTGCAAAGCGTGCAACGATCGCGCGGCCCGTCTCGTGGACATAACGGCCGCCGATCGCTTCGTCCGAAAGAGGTTCGGTGCACGGGACGGGGCCGTAGAAATAGTCGGCGTGCGTCGTACCGAGGGCGGGAATCGGGAGGCCCGCCTGCGCAAAGGACGTTGCGTACTCCGAATGGGTGTGGACCACAGCGCCGATGGAGGGGAACTCTCGGTATAAGAGCGTATGGGTGTCCAGGTCGGACGATGGCTTCAGTTCACCCTCGACCAGCTTGCCGTTCAGGTCGGTCACCACCATATGCTCCGGTTTCAGATCGGCGTAGTCGACTCCTGAGGGCTTGATGACAACCAGGCCGCGCTCACGGTCGACGCCGGAAGCATTGCCGAAGGTGTAGAGAACGAGTCCGCGTCGGACGATCTCCAGGTTAGCTTCAAGGACTTCAGTCCGGAGTTCTTTGAGGAGCATGCAACCAGAATACGCGTGCTACTGTCCGCTCAATGGCGCCTACTAAGGAAGTAAAAGAGCAGGAGCAGTACGGTAAGGAGAATGCTCCCCGGCCAAACCCACAACCCGCTCCCGCTGGAGTAGCCCGCCACGAGGCATCCAGTCAGGGTAAGAGGCAGCAAGGAAGCGGCCGCGAGTAACAATGCGGAGACAGTGGAGCGCGAATGGTGTTCAGGGGATCGATGCAGTGACATGTGGTCTCCTCAACGCTTCGATGCAGGGACGGGGCCCATCTTCCCCATCAAACTCGTGCGAGGTAGCCAAGGTTCGAGGGAGTCGATTAATTTCCCGCACCGACTTCTCGGCTTACCTTAATGCAGAAGGCTCTCTTCGCTGGAGCGCAGTCGCAGGATGCGATCGATCGCGTACGGCGCGCGGTGGCTTGCAGTGTGGTAATGGCGCACCTGTAGTTCGCCGAGCAGACCGATGCCCAGCATCTGGATGCCCGCCAGAATCAGGATGCCGGCGATCACAAAGAGTGGGCTATGCACCTGCATTACATGCTGCCCCGTGGCCATCTTCAGGGCCAGGAGCCAGGCTGCGGTTCCCGTGCCTGCCAGGATCCCGAGGGCTCCGATCCCCCCAAAGAAGTGCAGCGGACGCGTCATGTAGCGCAGCAGAAAGCGGATCGTCAGAAGGTCGAAGAACACGCGGAAGGTGCGCGAGATTCCGTAGTGGCTCTGGCCAGCCGTGCGCTTGGGATTCGAGATGGGAATCTCGCAGATACTGGCACCGTACCAGGAGGCGAGCGCCGGAATGAACCGGTGCATCTCTCCGTACAGCGGTATGTTGTGAATGACTTCGCGCCGGTACGCCTTGAATGTTGTCCCGAAGTCATGGATATCGACACCCGAGATCCGTGCCATGAGCCAATTGGCGCACCGCGACGGGATGCGGCGGAAGATCAGGTTGTCTCCCCGCTGCGCGCGCCATCCGCTGACTACGTCGTAGCCCTCTTCCAGGCGTGCAAGAAAGTTCGGGATCTCCTCAGGATCATGCTGGAGATCGCCATCCATGGCCAGCAGCATGTCGCCTTGAGCATGGTCGAAGCCGGCGGCAAGGGCAGACGTTTGCCCGAAGTTTCGGCGCAGCTTGATCACCAGTACGCGAGAATCCACGGCGGCTATCTCTTCGAGGAGTCGATACGTGCGGTCGCGGGAGCCGTCGTCCACGAAGACCATTTCGAACGGGTCACCCACCTGTTCCATCACGAGCTTCACGCGATCATAAAGGGTGGTGACGTTCTCCTCCTCGTTGTGGAAGGGAACGACTATAGAGTACTTCGGCACAAGTCTGATGATACGCCTTTCAGCTAAGTTTCCCGAGCTATGCGGCGGCCAGACGTGACAAAGGCCCGGAACCCGGGCCTTTGTCGTTTCTCCACTGCTGCAGCCAAAACGTTACCGGTGCGCCGGCCGTTTGCCGGCAGGAGCGTGCGCCGGCGTGCGGGCCGGTGCAGTCTTTCCGAGGACTACAGATCCATTGCTCATCGTGATCATGAGCGGGGTTGGGGTGAACGACTCGTAGGTGCCCTGGACCGTGACTGTCTTGCCTACCGCTGTCGCAGCTGTCATCGCATCGGCCTTCTTTGCAGCAGCAGCCTTAGCAGCGGCCGTTGCGCCTTCCTCCGGAGCCGCGAGGTTGACGGTGAAGTCTGCAGTCTTTGCCTGCTTGGCGTCGTCGGAGACAGCTAGCTGCAGCTGGGTGGGGGTTGAGGCGATCACGAGCGCGCCCGGGATCTCGACGGACTTGCCTTTGATGGTGTCCCAAACCTTGGCGGCGTCTTCCGGAGAACCGTACTGGAAGACCATCTCCTTGTCAGAGACCGCAAGTGTCGCGAGATCCGGTGTGCCAGTGATAATGCTGTGGATCTGTTCCGCCGGGGTGGGAGCAGGCTTGATGGAGTCCTTGAAACCCGCAGCAGGCGCAAGGTTTGCCTGAGCAGCGGTCATCACCGCGTCGTATCCCTCGTCTGCGCCGTGGTACTTCTTGTAGCAAAACTTAGCCGTTGGGGCGATCTGACTCTTGAATGGCTCGGGAGCATACGCAACGAACCTGGAGGCATAGAAAGCGCAGCTCAGATAGTCGGGAGGTGTGGACTGCAGGTAAGCCAGTGCGAGGAAGTAGGTATCCTGAAGGACGGGACCGGGCTTGGTGGTCTGATCGACCGGAACCGACGTAAGCTCTTTGTTGAATGCCTCGATCGCCGTCGGAGAGTCTTTCTTGTTCAGTGCCGCTGTCCCGATGGCGGAATAGAAGATCGGCATTGCCGTACCCTGCAAGGTCTTGAAGTCTGCGTCGGACATGCTGGCCGGCTTGGTTGCAGCAACACCCTTCTGCGCTGCGGCCGCTGCGGCGTCGAGCGCGGCCTGCTTGGCGGCTGGGTCCGTCAGGGCATCGGCGGACTGTTTACGCAGGTAGGTCTCAAACACAAGCGCCCGCAGATTCGTTGGGTCGAGCTGAAGTACCTTGTCAGCAGTGTCCAAAGTCTTGGCCGTGTCGTTTACCTGGCCGTAGGTCGCCATCAGAATCACAAGCATGTCCAGTCGCGTGGCCGGGCAGGCGGACTGCGGGAAGGCCGTCAGGTACGCCTCGATGGCCGCAGCTTTGGCCTTGGGGTCGGTCTGGGCTAAAGAGTCGCTGTACGGCTTGTACTCAGCGTCCGGCATCTGGCAGGGAGCGCTTGCAGCGGGGGTCTGCGCGCCCAGGCTTACGGGTTGCTGGGCACCGGCATAACGGACAGCCGGCGCAATTGCGGCACAAGCCAGGAGAGAGGCTACAACGACCTTCTTCATTCAAAACTCCTCAGTCAATACGACTCGTTTGCAAAATGCCTGCCATCCGGTTGTGTCCGGTGGTCGAGGTGCGAAGCTGCGTCTGGAACCTGCTGTTGATCGCCGCTGGGATGCGGCCGCCACTGCGGCTGATGGTGATTATAGGAACGGTGGTTGTTCGTGGCAAGTGCAAGTGCTTTTTGCTGATCGTGGTGAGGATTTCCGGCGGTTTTCCGGTTGGCCCCGCCGTTCCGGTGCCCACAAACGGGCTGCCAGGACGCGCAACGGTCAAGTGTCAGATGCCGTCCGGGGTCAAAACTGGAAGTAGAGGAAACGTACGGACGAATCGAGGTTTGCGAGTACCGCGAAGAAAAGTACCGCCATCACCACCGCCCAGCGAAGGCTCGGGCTCCACCGAAGCCCCCCGAAAAGGGTCGGCGCCGGGGGCGGGATATACATTCGGAGTTCCCGGCGAGGTCACAATGCCCCCCGGACCCGTCTCCTCACCGAGCATCTGCTGGGTGTTGGGGAAGAACCACACCACCGGGAACAGGCAAAATGCCAGTGTCCCTGCCAGCAGCTCGTCAGGGTGCCCGGGTCCGTTGCCCCCCACCAGGTCACGAAGCAGCGCAAACGCTGCGGCAAGCGACTCCGACCGAAAGAAGATGAGCGCAAACGCGACCTGCAGGTAAACCCCGGTCATCATGGCAAGCCGAAGCAGCCCGGAGGCACGCGCGGGTGTGCGAGCGTTGTGTGTGCGCTGCCGGAAGTGCCGCCAAGCCTGGCTTGCAATCAGGTAAATCCCATGAATCAGGCCGAACACGATGAACTGAAGGCCCGCGCCGTGCCACAAGCCGGTGAGAAGCATCGTCACAAGCGTGGGATACGCCACCATGGCCCCGAAACCGCTTACCGTGGCCAACGCTTTACGCGAGATCTTGCCTCCCCGAGCAATGCGCCTACGCTGAACCGAAAGCAGGATGGGGTTGTAGAGATAGAGCGTGATGTAGCGCGTCAGGGTCATGTGCCAGCGCTGCCAGTACTCGGTAATTGAGGTCGCCTTGTAGGGCGAGTCGAAATTCAGCGGAAACCGAATGGAGAAGATCCGCGCCAGCCCGAGCGCCATGTCGGAGTAGCCCGAAAAATCGAAGTACAACTGCATGGAATAAACCACCAAACCGACCCAGGCGTTCGCGGCAGAGAGAAAACCGGGGTGCGAGAAGGCGGCATCTGCCGTGGGTGCGAGCTTGTCCGCGATGAGAACCTTCTTCGCCAAACCCATCAGGAACCAGGTGAAGCCGAGCGAAACGTCCTCTGGATTCAGCGCGAAACGGCGTCTGCCATCGCCGGCGAGCCCGGCAACGTGGCCACCGTTGCCCCTTAAGTCCGAGCTCCCCTGAACACGGCCAAACTGCGGCATCATCTCCTTATGGTGGAGAATCGGCCCGGCGATAAGATGGGGAAAAAATGTGACAAAGAGAAGGTAGGAGAGAAAGTCCTGCCGCTCAGCCTGCCCCTGCGCCAGATCGACGAGATAGGAGATCTGCGTAAAGGTAAAAAAGGAGATCCCAAGAGGCAGAAGTATCGGATGGGGGTTCAGATGGCCTACATGCACTGACACCAGGAAGAGCAGAGTCTTATACAGGTATTTGAAGTAGAACAATGCGAGCAGGTTCAGACCCACCCCCAGCGCGAGCAATCCCCGGCGGCGGGTCGAGTCCTCCGGCGCGGACGCGAGCACAAGTGCTATCAGGTAGTTGACCAGGATGGAGCCAAGCAGGAAAAGAACAAAGACCTTGTTCCACGCGGCGTAGAACACGAGCGATGCGAACGCAAGCCAGGCGATCACCGGACGGCGTCCCAGCCGACCGAGCAGGTGGTATCCCAGCATCGCAAGGGGGAGAAAGACGAACAGGAAATGGAGGGAGTTAAAGAGCATGGGCCAAGAGCTGGGTGGGGCGGCATCCGCCAGCCCGATGTGGGTACATGTTACCCGCTACACACAAGCAGTAGCGCGCCTCCGTACCAGGGAGGGAGCTATCTAACGATTTAGCCGGATGTGTTGAAGAGCAGCGACAGCGGGGTGGGAGTCAGAGGAAGGATTTCGGTCGTCAATGGTGGGATTGCGCTCGGCGACGGCGTTCAGCTCCTGTGCGACCAGCCGCGACACCACGGCTGAACCTACCGCAGTGTAATGACGCGGATCGTTGAACAGAGCCACCGGAAGCGGCGTCAGAGCATTCGCCGTCACACCGTTCAGCTCCGAAGAGAATGCGGCCAGGTTCTGGTCGCACGATGGGATGGGAGCGACGTTGACCAGCACCACGCCAGCGTGTGCACCGTATTGCTTTTTGAAATCCGAAACAAGCGACCGCGGGAAGTTTCCGCCGGCGCTCGGATCCGAAAATACGGCGCCCGGCGCACAGCCCGTGGAAGGAGGAGCAGGAGGAGTAAAGAAACCGTTGCGGATCGTGACGGTGTCCTCCTCCCGCCGGAGGTGAGTGGCATTGAAGACGAGACCTTTCAGTACGGCGTAGGCACTGAATCCGGCCGCATACCCCGCGAACGCAATGGACTTCCTGCGGATGTGCAAGGAGGGTCCGGCGCGCATCCGCGGGGGAACCACGGCGCAGCAGCTCAACCAGGCCCTCCGGGTAGACCGTCTCCCGCCAGGCATAGCTCTGGGGCTGAAAGCCGTCCGGGGAAAGCTGCACCAACAGAACGCGCGGCCTGACGTTATGCTTCAGATACCGATCCAGCGTCAGGTTGCCGGTTACGGCCAGTACTGAATTGGTGACTGCGATATTGCACGTCTTGAATCCCGTATTTCGCTGCACCACCTCCGGATTGATGCCCGTCATAGCGGTTGAATCGCCGTAGATGAGCACATCACAGTCCCGATCACGAATGTCGAAGACGGAGTCGTTCGACTGGACCCACACGCTTGCGCCGTGACGCAGAAAGAAGTCTGAGGCACCCAGACGAATACCGGCAGGAATCGCTAGAAGCGGCAAGATGAACAGCAGCAGACAATAGCGTCGGGCCTGCTCGCGCGGCGTTGGAGGCGGGGCCGGGATAGAGTCAGGTTGCGACTTCTCCCCAGAAACAAAGATTGAAGGAGAAATCGTGTCGGAGGCTACGTTCATGTAGGCGAGCAAGTGCGTTGATCTCATTCTAAACCTTTCGACGAGACGAAACGGCAGAGCGCTTACACAATGTATCCAAAGCACCACCTGTTGCATCGCCGAGGCAAAAACTGGAATTGACTTGGAAGGGATCGTGAGCTAACGTTCACTTTCTGCCCGTGTTTCTTGCCGCGTCCACCAGACACTGGCGGCAGCTCGGATCTGAACATTAGACGGGCTTCGGAAGCCCGTGGTTTGCCGGAGTAAGGAACGTCCGGCCTCAACCAGCCCCACACAACTCGGGAGACATCGCCCGACGAGTTTGAATTGATTGGCGACTTTTCGGGAGAGCAGATGGCGCGAGTTGTACGGTGTTCATTGATCCAGGCGCGGAACGAGGTGCCTGCAGGGCTGAACGGGGCGGGGCCGGGGATCGCCGAGATCAAGGAGGCGATGGTGGACAAACACGTCTGCCTGATCCGGCAGGCCGCCTCTGACGGAGCGCAGATTATCTGCCTGCAGGAGATCTTCTATGGCCCCTACTTCTGCGCCGAGCAGACGACCCGATGGTATGACTCGACCGAGAAGGTTCCGCAAGGCCCCACGACCCAGTTGATGATGAGGCCTGGCGAAGGAGCTTGGGCGTTGCTCTGGTCGTGCCGGTGTACGAGGTAGAAGAAGAAGGCGTCTTCTACAACACAGCCGCAGTGATCGGCAGCGACGGCCAGTACCTTGGCAAGTACCGCAAGACCCATATCCCGCATGTGGCGCCTGGCTTCTGGGAAAAGTTCTACTTCCGGCCGGGCAACCTCGGCTACCCGTGTTTGATCTCGATCTCGGTGGCGTTCTTGCAAGATCGGCGTCTATATCTGCTACGACCGCCACTTCCCCGAGGGCGCACGGCGCTCGGGTCTGAATGGCGCCGAGATCGTGTTCAACCCCTCGGCCACGGTGGCTGGCCTGAGCGAGTACCTGTGGAAGCTGGAGCAGCCCGCCCATGCCGTGGCCAACGGTTACTTTGTGGGAGCGATCAACCGCGTCGGGATTGAGGCAGCCCTGGAACATCGGCGAGTTCTACGGGCAGAGCTACTTCTGCAGTCCCACGCGGCCAGATGCTCGCCGTAGGCTCGCGCGACAAGGACGAGATCGTCACGGCCGACCTGGACCTGGACCAGATCGCCGAAGTGCGCCGGACCTGGCAGTTCTTCCGGGACCGCCGCCCCGACATGTATGGCGACCTGGTGAAGCCGTAGTTGAATCCTCGACTCGGTATGCCGCAGTTTTGAACCCTTGCTACTGTGGCGAGCGAGGTGTCCTTTGCTGACAACCGACAACGCACACGCCACGAATCGACCTGGTCGAGCGATTCCCGGACCTGCATCCGGCGTTCGATCCGCGCCGGCGGCTGTGTCGAGGCGAACCGCTGCCTGAACTGCTTCGACGCTCCGTGCATGGGTGCCTGTCCCACGCACATCGATGTGCCGCGCTTCATCAAGAAGATTGCTTCGGGAAATGTCACGGGATCCGCCCGAGCCATCCTGGAGGCCAACGTGCTGGGCGCGAGTTGCTCGCGTGTCTGCCCGGTCGAGGTGCTTGTGCGAGGGCTCCTGCGTGATGCATGGGCGCGGCGAGAAGGCCGATCGAGATCGGCCGGCTGCAGCGGTTTGCCATGGAGACCTACTACGACGCGGGCGGTCGCATTCCGCTGCGCGACGCGCAGGAGCGCACGGAGCGGGTGGCCTGTATCGGCGGCAGGACCGGCGAGCCTGGCCTGTGCGGCTGAGCTTCGGCAGCAGGGTTTCAGGTCACGATCTTCGACAAGCGGCCCCTGCCCGGAGGCCTGAATACCTATGGGGTGGCCGAGTACAAGCTGCGAACGCGCGGACAGCCTGCGCGAGGTGGAGATGATCGCGCGGGCTCGGTGTCGAGTTCTGCAGCACGGACGTCGATGCCGGCGGCTCTGGAGGAGATGGAGCGAGAATTCGATGCTGTGTTCCTCGGCGTGGGGCTGGGCGAGATGCATCGGCTGCAGTGGATGGAACAAGTGCAGCTGCGTCGCGGGCCTGGGTCGGGATGCGCTCGAGTTCATCGCGGGGTATAAGTCCGGGGCAGCCGCAGACAGCGCGCCGGCGCGGGTGGTCGGTGATTGGCGCGGGCAATACGGCGATCGATGCGGCGTGTGCGGCCCGGCGGCTGGGAGCGGAGCAGGTGACGATTGTCTATCGCAGGCGGCGGGAACATATCTCCGCGTTCGACTTTGAGTATGAACATGCGCTGCGGGAGGGCGTGGGGTTTGTGTGGGAGACGATGCCGGTTGGTCTGCGCGACGGCGAACGGGCAGTGCCAGCTGGGTGTGCTGCGGATGGCAACCGGAGTCCGACGGCGAATCGGCGAGTTGTAGCGGGCTCGGAGTTCACCTCGAGTGCGATCTGGTGATTCCCGCGATCGGGCAGTCCCCGCTGGTGGATTTGCTGTGCCGCAGTCCCAGCGACTGGCGATGACACGGCGGCCGGGTCGTGATCGATCGAGCGACCGGCCAGACTACGAATCCGAAATACTTCGCCGGCGGGGACTGCGTGAATGGCGGCCGCGAGGTTGTGGATGCGGTGGCGGACGGCAAGCGGGCGGCCCTGGGCATCACCGCCTGGCTAGGCGCATGCGCCACGCAGCACGCAGCGCAGGAGGCACCGGTTGGCTGACCTGACGACGAACTTCGCGGGTATACGGTGCCCGAATCCGTTCTGGCTGGCCAGTGCGCCGCCCACGAATTGCGGCGAGCAGATCATGCGGGCGTTCGACGCGGGCTGGGGCGGCGCGGTGTGGAAGACGATCGGGGAGCCGATCACGAATGTGAGCTCGCGCTACTCGTCGGTGGACTGGGCGGGCAGCGCATGATGGGACTGAACAACATTGAGTTGATCTCCGACCGGCCGATTGAGGTGAACCTGCGGGAGATTGCCGAGGTAAAGAGCCGCTATCCGAAGCACGCGGTGATTGCGAGCTTGATGGTGGAATCGAAGCGCGAGACCTGGCACGAGATGGTGAAGCGCGCAGAGGGTGCAGGCGCCGATGGGCTGGAGCTGAACTTCGGCTGTCCGCATGGCATGAGCGAGCGCGGCATGGGGAGCGCGGTCGGGCAGGTGCCGGAGTATGCGCAGATGATTACGGAGTGGGTGAAGGAGGCGGCGCGCACGCCGGTGCTGGTGAAGCTGACGCCGAACATCACGGACATCCGCGTGGTAGCGCGGGCGGCCAAGCGCGCGGGGGCGGATGGGCTGAGTGCGATCAACACGATCAACTCGATCACGGGCATGAATCTGGACACCTTTGAGCCGCGGCCGATGGTGGATGGCAAGAGTTCGCATGGAGGATACTGCGGTCCCGCGGTGAAGCCGATTGCGCTGAACATGATTCAGCAGGTGAACTCGGATGCGCGTGGACGGCCCGCCCATTCCCATGAGCGGGATCGGCGGCGTGGGGAGCTGGCAGGATGCGGCGGAGTTCATGCTGATGGGCTGCGGAACGGTGCAGGTATGCACGGCGGCGATGCACTTCGGCTATCGCATCGTCGAGGACATGATCGATGGGCTCGCCAACTGGATGGACGCGAAGGGATTCGCGACGATCGAAGATTTTCGTGGCAGGAGCCTGCCGAAGGTGACGGAGTGGAAGCACCTGAATCTGAACTACAAGATCGTCGCGGAGATCGATGAGGCGCTCTGCATCGGGTGCCAGTTGTGCCATATTGCGTGCTGGGATGGGGCGCACCAGTGCATCCACACCGACCGGGTCACTGGCCCGGTGGACGGGCATGTGGAGGTCCATGCAAAGCCGCAGGAGGCCGGGCGCGAGACGATTGTGGAGACGCCGATCCCGAAGCTTGATCCGCCCAAGGGGGCATGTGGGGCCGTACAAGACCACGCTCGAGCGGATTCCGCGAGTGGATGAGACGGAGTGTGTCGGCTGCAATCTGTGCTCGCTGGTGTGCCCGGTCGATCAGTGCATCACGATGGTGGAGCGGCCTACAGGGCTGGCTCCGCAGACCTGGGCAGAACGGCGCGTCGCAGGTAGCATGTGCTCCGCCGCAGGTGACCTAGCACCTGACACGACGAAGGAATCGAGCTGCGAGCGCGGACACGTTCTGTGTCTCTATAATCCGTCTCATTCGATGTTGAATGACGGTGCCAGTCATTTGAGGAGCGCGTGCATGGGAACGTTGATTAGAGGCGGCAAGGTCGTCTCCGCGCAGCGGGACCGTCGCGGCCGATGTTCTGATCGAAGGTGAGACGATCGCCGCTGTGGGTCCGGCTATCGCTGCCGCGAGATCACCAGGTCGTCGATGCCGCGGGGATGCTCGTGCTGCCCGGGGGCATCGATGTTCATACGCATCTGGACATGCCGTTCGGAGGCACGGTAAGCGCGGACGATTACGAGTCGGGAACGCGGGCCGCGGCGATCGGCGGGACGACGACGGTGATCGACTTCTGCCTGCAGACGATGGGCAAGCCGATGGCGCACGCGCTCGAGATCTGGCGGCGGAAGGCCGAAGGCAAGGCGTGCATCGACTACAGCCTGCACATGGCGGTGACCGACCTGGGGCCCGGACGACGCATGGCTGGACGAGGTCGACGCCATGGTCGCGCGAGGGCATCACCAGCTTCAAGATCTTCATGGCGTATCCGAACGTGCTGATGGTGGACGACCGCACGATCTTCAAGCTGATGGAGCGGACAAAGGAGCTGGGCGCGCTGGTGTGCGTGCATGCGGAGAACGGCACGGTGATCGACGCGATCGTGCAGGAGGCGCTTGCGGCCGGGAACACCGGGCCGCTTTACCATGCGCTCACGCGGCCCACGATCGCCGAGGCCGAGGCCGTGCATCGCGTCGATCGCGATCAGCGAACTGGCGGGCGGGGCAAAGGTCTACATCGTGCATGTGTCCTGCGAAGACGCGATGCTGGAGGTGGCCGCGGGGCGCCGGCGGGGGCTGCCTGTCATGGGCGAAACCTGTACCCAGTACCTGGTGCTGTCGATCGAAGACGACATGGGCAAGCCCGGGTTCGAAGACGCGAAGTATGTGTTTACGCCCCCGCTGCGCGAGAAGCGAAATCAGGCAGCCCCTTTGGGAGGCGTTGAAGAGACGACGTGCTGCAGGTGGTCTCGACCGACCACTGCCCGTTCCGCTTCGCTGACCAGAAGACCCTCGGGCTCGGGAACTTCACCAAGATTCCGAATGGCGGCCCGGGCATCGAGAACCGAATGCAGCTCACCTATCACCATGGCGTAAATGCGGGCGCGTCTGTCGCTGGAGCGGTTTGTCGAGGTGACGGCCGAGTCGCCGGCGAAGATCTTCGGCATGTATCCGAGGAAGGGCATTGATCGCGGCCGGGTTCGGACGCCGATATTGTGCTCTGGGACCCGGAGGCGGAGTATACGATTACGGCAGCGACGCAGGCCATGAATACCGACTACTCCATCTTCGAAGGATTCACGGTCAAGGGCAACGTGCGCCAGGTGTATGCCCGCGGGCGAGTGCGTTGTGGACCGTGGCAAGTTCATAGGCACGTGGGACGTGGGCAGTTCGTGCGGCGGGGATCTGGGCGAGGTGACTCGTCGCATGAGCCTGTATGTCGAAGGGCCGAGCTCATCTGACCGATGCCTACAATCTGCGGCCGGACCCGCGGCTCTACAACTCTGACCTGGCGCCCACCACACCCGAGCAGAGGACCTGGGGCACCTATAACTACATCGCGCTGTGGTTCTCGATGTCGATGGAGGTAACGACGTACATGCTTGCGTCGAGCCTGATCGCCGGCGGCATGAACTGGAAGCAGGCGCTGGGAACGATCCTGCTCGGCAATCTGATTGTGCTGATCCCCATGGTGCTGAATGCGCACGCCGGCGCGAAGTACGGGATTCCCTTCCCTGTATTCGTGCGGGCCTCGTTTGGCGTGCGCGGGGCCAACATCCCGGCGGTGCTGCGGGCGCTGGTGGCCTGCGGATGGTTCGGCATCCAGAGCTGGATCGGCGGGACGGCGATCGCGCAGATGATCAATGTGCTGGCGCCGCGCACGGCTGGCGTGGCGTGGGTCACCTGGGCATGCTTCCTGGGGTTCTGGGCGCTGAATATGGCCGTCGTGTGGCGCGGTGTGGAATCGATCCGCTTCCTGCAGAGCTACTCGGCGCCGTTCATGATCGTGATGTCCGCGCTGCTGCTCGGCTTTGTGTTGCACAAGGCGGGCGGCGTCGGGCCCATCCTTTCCGCGCCCAGCCGATTTCACCTCCACGCATGCGTTCCTCTGGTTCTTCTTCCCCGCGCTTACCGGGATGGTCGGATACTGGGCCACGCTGTCGCTGAACATTCCTGACTTCACCCGCTTCGCAAAGAATCAGGACGCGCAGATCGTTGGCCAGGCGATAGGGCTGCCGGTGGCGATGGCCCTGTTCTCGATGCTGGGCATCGTCTGCACGTCAGCCTCGACGGTGATCTTTGGCGAGCCGATCTGGTCGCCGGTGGCGCTGCTGGGCCGCTTCCATCAGCCTCTGCTCGCCTTTCTCGGTCTGATCGCGCTGCTGGTCGCCACGCTGAATGTCAACATCGGCGCCAACGTTGTTGGACCTTCGAACGACTTCTCGAACCTTGCTCCGCGCTTCATCAGCTTCCGCACGGGCGGATTGATCACCGGCGCGCTCGGGCTGCTGATCATGCCCTGGAAGCTGATGTCGAGTTCGCACAACTACATCCAATGGCTGGTCGACTATTCGGCCGTGCTCGGGCCGGTGGCCGGGATCATGGTCGCCGACTACTTCCTCGTCCGGCATACCGAGCTGGACCAGGAAGCTCTCTACCAGCAGGAGGGAGCATACGAGTACCGCAACGGCATCAATCCGCGCGCGATTGGCGCGTTGGTCGCCGGTGTGGTTGCTGCGCTGATCGGAAGGTTTGTTCCCGAGTTCGAGTGGCTGTTCAAGCTCGCCTGGTTCGTGGGGTTCGGCACCGCCGCCATTGTGTACCTGATTATGATGAAGGGTTCTCCCCGCGTCGGCGGAGCGACTCCGCTCGTACAGCGAATAACCGTGAACGCACTCGACAAGCCAATCGGGGTTGCACCGGAGGGCGCTGCAGGGTAGGGCTTCCCTGCTCTCAGGCGGCAGCGGCATGCCCCGCGGGAACTCCCGAAGAGCCTTCGAGCTTCAGCCCGTCCGAACGCCAGCCTCGGACGGGCTGAATAGCTCAGGCGAAGCGGCTGCGCAGCCGGGAGACCCCGAGGGAAACAATGCCCAGGCCGGTAAGTATCAGAGACCCAGGTTCCGGAGACGGAGCTATCGATCCGAACAGGCCGCCGCCTTCATCCGCCAGTCCGGCGGTAAAATAAAGTGCGTTTGGATCCACACCGGCACCTCCCGTGCGGAACCCGATAAACCAGAGGCTATCGTTCACCAGCGGCTGGTTATTCTGACTATCCAGTGTGCCGACAAAGGTCCCGTTAACAGGATTGAAGGCATTAATCTCGCCATTTCCGAAGTTGCCGACAAGAAGGTCGCCGCCAAAGGACCCGAAGGTTAACGGCGCAAGCGTCAAGCCCCACGGAGCGTACAGGCTGGCGTCGCCGCTGAAGCGCCGGTTGAATGTACCGTCCGTGTTGTAGATATCCACAATGCCACCCGGCAACCCCGAGCCGTCTGCCGCAAGGAGCGCATACGTCACGTACAGGTTGGAACCCACGAGCTGTACATTGAATGGCACATAGCCAGGCGGCAGAGTGGGGTCCACGAACTTGCCTGCGAAGGTGGTGCCGGTAACCTGGTTGAAGGCCGAGTCAAACACCCGGATCTGCCCGGTAGAATCCGCCGCGTACAGGTAGTTGGCGCCTCCACTGCTCGCAAGGGCAAGCCCCGTATAGTTCGCGCTTGGGATAGACGACACAACGGCCGCCGTCGTTCCTCCGTTCCACGCGTTGATGGTTCCGCCCTGAGTATCGAAGATGAAAGTCGCGGGCTTCCCAGCCGTAACGAAGCCAGTGGTGTTATTGAACACCTGGCCCGAAGGACCTGTATTCGGCGGTGTTCCTCCGGGAACTGTAACGACCAGCGCACTCGCCACTCCGAGCCCGTTGTACAGCGTGGAGAGGCCGCTAACCTGATCCGAGATCCAGAATGGGCTCGTAGCAGAGTAGGAGACGCCCCACGGATTGACCAGGTTCACATCCGTATGTGCGGCCATACCCGGTATGTTCGAGACCAGATTGGTCTGCACGAACACGCTTCCCTGCAGGCTGAGAGGAACTGCAAACAGAACGATACCCCCGAAAAGCGGACGAAGAAATCTGGGCATACGCGACACTGTCATGGGCGATCGACCTTTCAATACAAGTTTTCGCAGCACGGACGACTGGAGCGGAGTCTAGGTGCCTCCGGGACAGCATTTGTCTCAAAGTTGTCATTCTTGCGTCAAGAGATGGTGTTTCTCGTGTAAAGACCTGATCCACTCTTTACGCGCATAAGCCGTTCCAGCCCATCCGTTAATCGGGGAGCGCTGGCTATACTCGGGGGATGCTGATACGGCTCCGGCCATTTGACCTAGGGGTAGTGGCGCTGTACCTGGCCGCGATTACGATCTTCGGGCTTCGCTTCAGCAGACGGCGAAAGGCAAACGGCGGAACCGACGCAGACCGTACCTTGCGAGGTTATTTCCTGGCTGACCGGAGCGCGCCGTGGTGGGCGATTGCTCTGTCCATCGTCTCCGCCGAGACCTCCACCTTGACCATCATCGGAACCCCGGGCTTGGCCTTCGGGGGCGACTTCGGCTTCCTGCAGATTGTGATCGGCTACATGATCGGGCGCATCGTGGTGGCGATGCTGTTTCTGCCGCGTTACTTCCAGGGAGAGATGCTGACCGCCTACCAGCTCATAAACAAGCGTTTCGGCCGAACCCTCCACAAGGTCACAGCCGGGCTGTTCCTCCTCGTTCGCGCAGCGGCTGAGGGAGTGCGCGTGTTCGCCGTATCCATCGTCGTCGGCATTGCGATCGGCACCGGGGACGTGTTGTCCATCGCAATCATCTCCGCACTCACACTGGTGTACACCTTCGAGGGCGGAATGGCAGCTGTTATCTGGACCGACGTAGTGCAAATGGCGATCTATGTGGCAGGCACAGCCGTGGCGCTGTGGTCCCTCGGCGGCCACGTCCCGGGCGGCTGGTCCGCAATCCACCAGGCCGCAGGCGCGGTGGGCAAGTTCCATGTCCTCAACTTTGCCCTCGATCTCACGACCACCTACACCTTCTGGGCCGGTGTCCTCGGCGGGACCTTCCTCACCATGGCCTCCCATGGTACGGACCAGCTCATGGTCCAGCGAATGCTCGCCGCAAAGAACCTGCGTGAGAGCCGCATGGCGCTTCTGTCCAGCGCAGTCGTCGTCTTCGTCCAGTTCACGATGTTTCTTCTCATCGGCGCGGGACTCTGGGTGTTTTACGGGCAGCATCCCGAGGCGGCAGCCGCGCTCCGCGGTGCGGGCGGAAACCGCATCTTCCCAACGTTCATCGTTCGCGAGATGCCAACCGGGATCGCGGGCCTGCTCGTCGCCGCCATCTTGGCCGCCGCAATGTCCAATCTGAGCGCCGCGTTGAACTCGCTCAGTTCGACCACGGTGGTCGATTTCTACATGGGCTGGCGCCCGCACGCGGACGACCGCGAGCGCATGCTGATCTCCCGCGGGAGCACAGCCGTCTGGGCCCTCGTGTTGTTTGCCATCGCCGTCTATACCGTGGAGGCAGGGGGCAAAGGAAATGTCGTGGAGCTTGGCCTGTCAATCGCCTCCGTAGCCTACGGTTCTCTGCTTGGGGTCTTCCTGCTGGGCACCCTCACGACCTATGCCACGCAAGGAGGCGCCATCGTCGGAATGGTCTGCGGCTTCGGCGTCAATCTGATGCTGTGGCTGCAAAGCATCCATCTGCTGCCACTCAGGATTGTGGGAGTGCACGTGCCCTCAATCGCATATACCTGGTATGTGCTCATCGGGGCCGCCATCACCTTCGGCGTCGGCATGTTCTCAAGCTATGTTGGCAAAGCCGGGGCAGGGCGGAGGCCGGCTGTAGGGTCTGCGAGCGTTGTTGGCCGTCCTGCTCCTGGCCCTGACCTGTACCGCACAAGCACAAAAACCGCCAACACCAGGCCGCCCACCAGCCATATCCGCCGCCGACAGCAGCGCCGCACAGGCCTACGACTTCTCCGGCGTATCAAAAGCCATCAACGACGCAATCACCGCAAAGAAGCTCCCCGGTGCCGTCGTAGTCATCGGACACAGCGGGAACGTCGTCTTCGAACAAGTTTACGGCGTGCGAAAGGAAGCAGGCGAGCCGGATCCCAACGGCAACCCCAGCGCCGCGGAGCCGATGACGGCAGACACGCTCTTCGATATGGCCTCGCTTACAAAGTGCCTGGCCACCGCGACCGCGATCATGCAGTTGGTCGAAGCCGGTAAGGTGGACGTGGATGCTCCGGTTGTGAAGTACCTGCCGGAGTTCGCTGCAAACGGTAAAGCCGTCGTAACCGTGCGAGAGCTGCTGACGCACTACTCAGGCCTGCCTCCAGATGTCGACCTCAAGGATCCATGGGGCCTCGCCAAACCCGACAAAGCCGAAGGGATCCGGAGGGCTATGAATGCCAGGTTGGATAGCGTCCCCGGCACCCATTTCGTGTATTCCGACATCAACTACATCACCCTCGGAGCCATCGTCGAAAAGATCAGCGGGCAAGCTCTGGACGTGTACGCCGACGGACACATCTTCGCACCACTGAACATGACGCATACAGGATTCCGAGCCTT
The DNA here is from genome assembly GCA_963791875.1 of uncultured Acidobacteriaceae bacterium. Lineage (GTDB taxonomy): Bacteria > Acidobacteriota > Terriglobia > Terriglobales > Acidobacteriaceae > Edaphobacter. The sequence continues at coordinate 296,146 of CAWBUI010000010.1, read as the reverse complement.
CGCAAAGACGTGCGGGCCCGTGGAGGTGCACGGCGCCGCCGTCTTTCCAGGCCGGCAGCCCGTGGGCCGAATTCTTGTGGCGTGTCCGCGCGGTACATGGAGCCCGTACGGGTTAGACCCGCAGACAGCCCCCACCCAGCATGACAACGAAGGAACGCCCGAAACCAATCCGGACTTCGACCGGCTCCTTCGGGGTTCGGTCCACGATCCCACCACCCGCCGGATGGGGGGCGTCGCCGGGCAGGCGGGCGTCTTCTCCGACGCACACGACATCAGCCTGTTCGCCCAAGCACTCCTTGACCGTCTCGCCGGACGGCCCAGCACCTTTCCGCTGAAGCGCGAGACCCTGGCACTCATGTCCACGCCTCAGCAACCCGCTGACGCCGTGGGGACGGCAACCGTCTTCACCTCCGACGGCACGCCAGCCACCGGAGTCGCGCAACGCGGATTCGGCTGGGATATCAACTCCGCCTTCTCCCGTCCGAGAGGCTCCGTGTTTCCCATCGGCAGCTTCGGTCACACAGGCTTTACCGGGACAAGCCTGTGGATGGACCCCGCCAGCGACACCTACGTCATACTCCTGGCCAACGCGGTACACCCGCGAGGCCGACCTGCCATCTCTCCTCTCCGGGGCGAAGTGGCTACCGCTGCGGCTGCCGCGCTTGGTCACGCAGCCAGCGCAGCGGCCACAACCCGCTAACCGTTCGCGCGTCAGGTGTATCATCCCCGCGAGTCCCTCTTCCAGCGGAGCAGCGAGGGCCGGCTGGTATCTCATCAGGTGCGTAGTTGCGTCCTATTCACACGACTGTTTCACCCATGCGTCACAATAAAGGCGCAAGTCTGCATCACCCGTCACTCGACTTCGCCGAGGAGCTCCCGCCCGATGCCGCGCATCAACTTCCACAAGCAACTGGAGGCCCTGAAGGACAAACTGCTCGCGATGGCGGCGCTGTCGCAGCAGGCGCTGGAGTTCTCAGTCGAGGCCTACCTCAAGCGGGACCTCGGCCTCTGCAATCACGTGCTCGAAATCGAACAAGCCATCAACGCGGCCGAAACCACGGTAGACGAGATGGCGTACGATCTGCTCGCCAAGGAGCAGCCCATGGCGATCGACCTCCGCTTCATCCTCTCCGTCATCAAGATCAACGGAGACCTCGAACGTATTGGCGATCAGTCGTCCAACATCGTCCAGCGGGCCCTCTCCATGAAAAATGCACCCGAAATCTCGCTCCCGATCGACATCGAGGAGATGGGAGCGCGCGTCGGCGTAATGATCCGCACAGCCATCCAGGCCCTCCTCGAAGCCGACGCCCGCATGGCCGAAAGCGTGCTCACAATGGACGACGAAGTGGACGAGATGAACAAGGGCGTACAGGCGGAACTGGTAGAGGTGATGCAGCAGCATTCCGTCGTCAGCGAGCAGGCGCTGAACGCCATCATCATCTCCCGCAACCTGGAGCGCGCAGCCGACCACGCCACAAACATCGCCGAAGACGTGATCTTCTGGCTGCGCGGATCGGACGTACGCCACAAATTCTCCCTTGCGCAAGCAGAGTAGAGCGGCGTCCCCCCTTCTTGACTGGGCTGCCAGCCCCGAATAGGCTTGAAGAATGACGTTGCGCGGACCAGATCGTGCGGGTTGTCGCTTTTGTTGTCGCACACGCGCGCGTCGTTGTCCCTGTCCTGCCTCATAGAGCACGTCTACGACGAAGCTCACGGACTCAGACGCAAGCGCCCACGCACTCCAGTGGGCCTTTCTTCTTTCATCTCCAAACTCTGCGTCAGCAACGGAAGGTCTTATCCCCATCATGAGTGACATAGCAACCCCCGTCGCAGCTCCCGCAAAGGAAACAAAGGCCCAGAAGTCCGAGCGGTTGAAGCTCGCCAAAAACCCCTGGGATGCGTGGGAAGAGGTGCGCCAGTATGCGCGCGAAGGACGCAGCTCCCTGCCCCCGAATGGGCCGAGTTCTACATGAAGTGGTGGGGCGTTTACACCCAGGGCGATGGCGCTGGCGTCACCGGCGGCGCGGCAGGTGTAGGTAAGGCGACCGAGTACTTCATGATGCGCATCGGCCTGCCCAACGGCCTGCTGACCTCGCACCAGCTTCGCGTCATCGGCGAGCTCACGAAGAAGTACGCGCAGCAACCTGGCCGACATCACCACCCGACAGAACATCCAGCTGCATTGGCTCACGATCGAAAGTCTGGTCGAAGTGGTGGAAGCCCTGACCGCGCTTGGCCTCTCGCCCCAAGGGCGCGTGCGGTGACGTCGTGCGCAATGTCACCGGCTGCCCCCTCGCCGGACTCCACGGCCACGAGTTGATAGATGGCAGCCCGCTGGCGGTAGAGGTGGCGCACAAGCTGACCGCCAACCCGGAGTTCTACAACCTCCCCCGCAAGTTCAAAGATCACAGTCACGCGGCTGCCCGGAGTGGTGCTCCTATCCGGAGATCAACGACGTCGCGCTCACGGCGATCAAAGCGACGGCGGAGGAGATCGGCTACACCCTGCGCGTCGGCGGCGGCCTCTCCAACGAGCCCCATATGGCCGTTCGGATCCCTGCCTTCATCCCGCAGAATAAGGCGTATGACGTCATCGAGGCCGTGCTCAGGATCTTCCGCGAGCAGACCGTGCTGCGCGAAAGCCGCACGCATGCCCGCATCAAGTACCTGTTCATGAAGCATGGCTGGACAGCGGAGTCGATGCTCGCCGCCATCGAGGAGAAGCTCGGCTACAAGCTCGATCCCAACCCACTCGATGCCGATGTAGTGCCGGACGACATCTATCGCGATCACATGGGCGTCACACGGCAGCGCCAGCCAGGTCTGTCCGCGGTTGGCGCAAGCGTCCTTCGCGGTCGGCTGACCGGCGACCAGCTGATCCAACTGGCCGACCTCGCAGACGAGTATGGCGACGGCAGCCTGCGCGCCACCATCATGCAGAACATCATCCTCGCGAACGTGCCCGAACGCGCGCACGACGGACCTTGTCCATGCGCTCAACCGCATGGGCCTGCAGGTCGAGGTCTCGCCGTTCTGGCGCGGCGCCATCGCCTGCACCGGCACGGAGTTCTGCAAGCTCGCTATCGCCGAGACCAAGGCCTTCTCCAAATGGCTGACCAGCGAGATGGAAGATCGCGCTGCCCGGCTTCGACCAGCAGATCAAGCTGCACGTCACCGGCTGCACCAACTCCTGCGGCCAGGCCTGGATCGCCGACATCGGCCTCGAAGGCAAGAAGATCAAGAAGGACGGCAAACTGGTCGACGCCTTCTACTTCTGCGTCGGCGGAGCCGTCGGCAAGTACGCCGGCATCGCGCGCCAGATCGGCTATCGCGCCGCGGCCGAAGACTGCCCCGAAGCCATCGAGCGCCTGCTCCGCGGCTATCTCGCGCTGCGCGACGCCGCGGGAGGATCTGCGCGCCTACTTCGCGCGCACCCCTGACGAAACGCTGCGCGAACACCTGGCCGGTGCCGTCGTTGCCCCGGTGGCAGCGCGACCCCGCTCCCGGTCGGTGCCGGCCGATCTGCCGGCTGCGGCGAGTGATTTGCACGCGCACCCGGAGCCCGTCATGTCCCTCTTCCCCATCTTCCTGAAACTTACCGGCCGTCCCTGCGTCGTCATCGGCGCCGGCAACGCTGGGCGAGTCGAAGATCGAGTCCCTGCAGGCCGCCAACGCCCACGTCACCGTGATCGCGCCGCGCGCCGAGCGAACGCATCGTCGCCATGGCGGAAGCGGGCGAGATCACCTGGCATCCAGCGCGAGTACGCGCACGGCGATCTCGCCGGCCAGTTCCTCGCAGTCGCCGCCACCGACGTCCCCGCGGTCAACCGCGCAGTCTTCGCCGAAGCCGAAGCCTCCGGCGTCCTGATCAACGCAGTCGATGACCCGCCGTTCTGCGACTTCTACTTCCCTTCCGTCGTCCGCCGCGGCGACCTGCAGATCGCCATCTCCACCGCAGGCGCGAGCCCCGCGCTCGCCACAGCGTCTGCGCAAGGAGATCAATGCCCTGCTTCCGCTCGACGCGGGCGAGTGGCTGGCCGAACTCGGCAATCTCCGCCGCGAGGTGCTGCAGCTCGAACCTCTGAACGAGCGCGCGCAAGGAACTCCTGCATCAGCTCGCCAGCCGCGAGGTATGCGGCTATGACGGCTGCCCGTCGCGGCAGATGGCGCGAGCACACGCACTGACGAACCCGATCCCGCAGAGTGCGCCCAGATCACCCGTCGCCGCAGCCGGACGAGACGTCGCAGCCCGACCGAGCGCAAGGCTGAGACACATGTCTGCGCAGCCGGGCGTCGTCTACCTCGCCGGCGCAGGGCCCGGCGATCCCGGAACTGCTCACCCTCAAGACGCTTCGATCTGCTGCAGACCGCGGACGTGATCCTGCCCGACGATCTCGTCTCCGATGAGGTGCTTGGCTCTCGCCTCACCGAGCGCGCTCGATCATCCCCGTGGGAAAACGCTGCGGCCAGCCGCGGATCACCCAGGCCGGCATCCACGCCCTTATGCTCGAGCACGCCGGCGCCGGCCGCAGCGTGCTTCGGCTCAAATCCGGAGATCCCCTCGTCTTCGGCCGCGCCGGCGAAGAGATCGCCGCTCTTACCGGGGCAGGCATCCCCTTCGAGATCGTGCCCGGCATCACCGCCGCATTCGCCGTCGCCGCCTCGCTCAAGACCCCGCTAACCGACCGCAGCGCGGCCTCAAACTCATCTTCGCCACCGCTCACCACGCCGCCGGCAAGCTGCAGCTCGACACCCAAGTGGGCGGGCGCTTTTCCGCAGGACGCGACCCTGGTCATCTACATGCCCGGACGCCGCTTTCGCGAGCTGGCCGACGACCTGATCGCCTCAGGCATCGACGGGCTCAGTCCCCTGCGTCGCCGTCTCCAAGGCCACCACACCCCAGGAGCGCGTAACTGCAACGCACGCTTGAAAACATTCAGGATGTGAACGTTGGGCCCGCCCCCGTCTTGCTTTTGATCGGCCACGCCATTCAGATTGATCAGGCGGCGGCTGGAAGAACAGACCCGCCCTTGGAGTGAACACCGTGGCACTGGCTACCGTTCAAGGGCCGGCAGGCGCCGTCCGCATCTTCGACGCCGAAGACGCAGCAGATCCCATCGAGCTGTTCCACTGCTGGATGAGTGAGGCTGCCCGCGACCGAACCCAACGATCCAGACGCCGCGGCCCTCGCTACCGCAGACGCAAATGGCGCCCCATCCGTTCGCATGATCCTGATTAAGCAGATCAGCCCCCTCGGCTTCAGCTTCTACACCAATGCAGAAAGCCAGAAGGGCCGCGAACTGCGCGACAATCCTCTCGCAGCCATGTGCTTCCATTGGAAGACCCAGCGGCGCCAGGTCCGGGTCGAAGGCGCCGTACGACGAACTGCCCGGCGACGACTGGCCGATCGCTACTTCCACAGCAGGTCTCGCGAGAAGCCAGGCAGGAGCAGCGGTTTCCGCCCAGAGCCGTCCGCTCGGCAGCCGGGAGGAGCTGGTCGCCGCCGCCGCTGACCTCGAACGGCGATTCCCCGGCGAGATGCCCCGGCCCGAATACTGGCGTGGGTACGTGCTGCACCCCAGGCAAATCGAGTTCTGGCAGGACGGCGAGTTCCGCCTCCACGACCGCATGCTCTTCGCGCGTGCCGGGGACGCCTGGACCAAGACCCGCCTTTACCCCTGATCCTTCAGCCCGCCTGTACGCCGAGCCCCCGTCACGCTGCCTCCCCCGGCGTTCCGCAGCCGTGTCCCGAACGCCGGGCCCCGTCTCCGGTCTCCCACCCTACAATGCATGTCTCTCCCAAGGGAAGATGGCGCTCAGCTCCACGGGAAGGAGTGCTTGCTGCGCCACGCGGCCACGCCTTTCGGGCGCCAGACCGCTGGAGCAGACCGAAGCAACAATTTTGGAATAATTTGCATCATTCTATGTATCCGTCGTCTGCTGAGAGCTGTAATTCCTGGCATTGCCCGTGGGGCCATTCGCCCAGGGAGCAACTTCCATGCAGCCGGAGTCGAACCTCGATCGTGCGTGGCCGGGTGCACAACGCTCAGTGCCGCACGACGCTCGAGATTCTGAAGCACCTACCTGCCGGAAGGCATGGAATGGAACAGATGTACCCCCTAAGGAGGGTGACCTTGAACCGCAAATACGCTTCGGCCGTCGTCCGAAAATCGCAGAAACTGGTCAAGTCGGTTGCGTACCTGTTGTGTCTCGCACTGTGCCTCGGCACCGCGGCGACCCGGCTCATGGCGCAGGCCACAGCACAGATCGCTGGAACAGTAACGGACGCGAGTGGAGCAGTCGTTCCCGGTGCCACCCTCACGTTAAAGAATACGGAAACCAACGCAGAGCGCAGCTCGACGAGCAATACGGCGGGGGTGTTCAACTTTAATGACCTCCAGCCAGGTCCGTACGTCATCACGGCTCTCACGGGCGGTTTTGCTCCATATACCCAAAATGTAGAAGTGACTGTCGGATCCCACATCACGATCAACGCAAAGCTTTCACTGTCCAACGCCAGCACCACGGTGGAGGTCTCGACCAACGAGTCCGTAATGGTGAATACCCAGACCCCGGAAGTCTCGCAGGTCATCAGTCAGGAGCAGGTCACCCAGCTTCCATCTCTGACTCGCAACCCATACGACTTCATCGCTCTATCGGGCAACATCACCTCCGGGGATAACACCGCCTCCGGCGCGGTCCAGAACGGCGCCAACCGCGGCGTGAACTTCTCCCTCAACGGCCAACGCAACTCCGGTACCGAGATTTTGCTCGACGGCGTCGAGAACCTGCAGGTCTTCGGTGATGCCGTAGCCGTAATCGTGCCGGTGGATACCGTTCAGGAATACCGCGTCATCACCAACAATTTCTCTCCCGAATACGGCCGCGCCTCAGGTGGGGTGGTCGCCGTCGCCACACGCGCCGGTACGAACGCGTTCCATGGCCGGCTCTGGGAGTTCAACCGGATCTCCGCCACAACCGCAAACACCGTTACCAACGCGCAGCAGGGCATCCCCAAAGGCGCATACACGCGCAACCAGTTCGGCGGCATCATCGGCGGGCCCATCGTAAAAGACAAGCTCTTCTTTTTCGCTTCAACCGAACTGACTCGCGTTCGAAGCGCCGCGAACATCACCGCCGCAATCCCGTCCGCGCAGCTTCTTGCAGCCTCCGCTCCCTCTGTCAGCAGCTTCTTCAGCACCTACGCCGGGCCAACCACCGGCACAATCATCGGCACCACGACAAACACCCAGGCAGGAGGCGGAACCCCGCTCTTCCCGAGTCTCCCCGCATCTCTCCCCGTCTTCACAAACCTCTCCTTCACAGCGCCCTCTGATGCCGGAGGCGGTGTACCGCAGAACACCTACAACATCACGGGCCGCGTCGACTACTCGGCCAGCGATAAGACGCAAGCCTTCTTCCGCTACGTCAACTACCACGAGACAGACCAGCAGGGCGCCATCCAAGCTACGCCCTACTCCCAGTACGACGTCAGCGGAACAAACTACGCCCAGGCATACCTACTCAGCCTCGCCCACGAGTTCAACTCCTCATTCAGCACGATTGCGCGTGCATCGTTTACCCGCGACACGGTAGGCAATGGCTACAACGCGAAGCTGCAAAACGTGCCCACGCTCAATCTCTACCCCAACGCAGTCGACCCCTACACGCTGAACACCTTCTTACACACCTGGCTTCTACCCCACCAATCCGGCCAACGGAGGCCTGCCATACGGTGGCCCGCAGAACACCATCCAGTACAACCAGGACCTGAACTACACCGCCGGCAGGCACCAGGTTCAGGGCGGAGCACAGATCGTCTACATCCAGATGAACCAGGCCTACGGCGCGTACGCACAGGCCAGCGAGCAGATCGGCAAGAGCGCCACGCAGGCATTTGCGAACTTCCCAAGCGGTCAGCTCTACCGGTTTACCGTGGCTGCAAACCCGCAAGGCGCCACTCCCTGCTCCAGAAACCCCTACACTGGCGCACTCGTCCAGAACGCAGCCTGCAGCATCACACTTCCCGCCACCAGCCCTTCGTTTGCACGTTCCGACCGGTATCACGACTGGGCGGCCTACGTGAACGACATCTTCAAGGCCACACCGTCACTCTCCCTCAGCTACGGCGTCCGCTACGAATACTTCGGCGTGCAGCACAATAACAACCCCAACCTCGACGCCAACTTCTACTATGGCACCGGCAACAACGTCTTCGCCCAGGTCCGGTCAGGCAGTGTACTGACCGTCCCGAACAGCCCCATCGGCAGACTGTGGAACCCCCAGTACGGAACCGTGTCCCCACGCGTCGGATTTGCCTATGACGTGTTCGGCAATGGCGCGACCGCAATACGCGCTGGCTATGGCATCTCGTACGAGCGGAACTTCGGTAACGTGACGTTCAACGTCATCCAGAATCCGCCGAACTACGCAACCATCGTGCTGACCTCGACGGCCTGCACCCCGACCGGCGCCACGCCTTGCCCCTCCACCGGTGCGGCCCCCGTCTACACAATCACGAACTCTAACCTCGGCCCGGTCGCATCAGGCACCGGATCGGTAGCCCTTCCTCCTACCAGCCTGCGCCACGTCGATCAGAACATCCGCACAGCCCAGACGCAATTCTGGTCTGCCTCCGTGGACCAGCAAGTCGGACACAACGCCGTAGTGGAGATCGCCTACAACGGCTCGCGTGGCATCCACCTCTACGACATCAAGAACCTCAACATTCCCGGCGAAGGCAATCTGTACCTCGGAGACCCCCTGAAGGATCCCGTGAGTGGTAAGACGGCGCTCACTCCCATCAACACGCACTTCTCCAACGACAACCAACGCGGCTCAAACGGCGACTCCTACTACCAGGCGCTCAACGTGCAGTTCAACGCCCGGGATCTGCGTCGTTCAGGACTCTCCATCGTCGCCAATTACACCCTCGCTCACGAACTCGACGATCTCAGCTCAACCTTCTCCGAGACCTCCGCCGGCAACTTTGAACTCGGATATACCGACGCCACCAACCCCGGTCTGGACCACGCATCGGGCGACTCGACATCCGGCACCGCTTCGTCTTCTCGCCCGTCTACCAGACACCTTGGTTCAACCACAGGTCAGGCAGCCAGCTCGCTCAGCTACTCGGCGGTTACGAGATCACCGGCATCTTTACCATGCGCACCGGTACCCCATTCACCTTCTACGACTCGACCAATAACAACTCTGGATACCAGGTTCCGCGCTACAACCCGGTCACGCCCGTCACGCAGCACACCTTCAAGAGCATACCTGCCGGTCAGAACGGCGGTGGAGCAAACAACTATCAGTTGACTGGCGACACCACCCTTCCCATGGACCAGCCGTTCGGCAACCCTGCGATCCTGGGCTTCTCGGATCTCGGTCCCTATCCCCACACCATGACCTCTCGCAACGCGTTCCGGGGGCCTGGCGCCTACAACCTCAACGTCTCCATCTCCAAAACATTTCCCATCCACGAGCGTCTCAATTTCGAGCTACGAGCGGAAGGATTCGACGTCACTAACCACCATAATCTCTACATCCAGCAAAGCCTGAACGACGCTGCCAACTACACTGGCAACCCGCAGATCTTTGCCCGCAAGGGCGGAGTGGCCGGCGGCGCAAACGACGAACGCCGCTTCCTGCAGTTCGCCGGCAAAATCAACTTCTAACCGCAACGCACCTCACACCAAAAAGGGGACCCTCACGGGTCCCCTTTCTGCGTTCCAATGAACCTACCCCCTACTCGTGGTCTGCAGGGTCGCCCCTTTCGCCTCCGACCCCAGCAGCGTAATCCCCGCCACAAGGATAGCCACAATCACAACAGTCGCCGACAGCGCGACGTTCAACACACCGCCATTATGGCGGTCCGCATACGTCTGCTGAAAGATCGCATTCCGCGAAGACAGCAGGTTGCCAAGCTGGTACGCGCATCCTGGCAACACCGCCCGAACGGGTGCAGGCGCCAGTTCATTCAAATGTGCAGGAATGATCCCCCACGCCCCCTGCACCATGAACTGCATCAGAAACCCACCCAGCGCAAGCGTCGCCGCCGTATGCGACCAGGCCCACAGCGAAACCATCGGAATCGCCATCAGCGCTGCCATCGCAATCGTGCGGCGCCTTCCAAAGCGCTCCGACAGCGTTCCGCACGAAACCCCGCCCAACAATGCGCCAACGTTGCCGATCGCCGCAACCAGTCCTATGCGCGCGGGCGCCAATCCATGATCCCGAAGAAACGTCGGGTAAAGATCCTGTGTGCCATGGGAAAAAGAAGTGAACGCGAACATCAGAAGAACAAGAAATCCAAAGCGAGGTATATACCGCCGAATGGCCAGCCAATCGGTCGCAGTCCTCTGCTGCCCTGCCCCCCCGGCTCTCCGCCGCGCCAACCACACCGGGGACTCCTCGGACTTGTAGCAAAGGTAAAGCGCAAGCAGCGACGGCACCACCCCCATCATGAACAGCACACGCCAGTTCGTCAGAAAACCCTGCCCGTGCAGGTGCGAGAAGACCACCCCAAAGAATCCTGCTGCCAGCAAATTGCCAATCGGGTAGCCCTCCTGCAGAAGCCCCGAGAAGAAGCCCCTGCCCTCGACAGGCAGCGTCTCAAGCGCAAGCGCCGCGCCCACTCCCCACTCACCGCCCATCGCAATGCCAAAGATCGCCCGCAGCGCCAGAAAGGTCCCCAGCGTCGGCGCAAATGCGGAAGCCAAGCCGGCCACCGAATACGCCGCAATATTCGCCAGCAGAACAGGCCTGCGTCCGAACCGCTCCGCGAGCGATCCAAACACGAACGCACCCACCGGCCGCATCACCAGCGTCCAGAAGATCGCCTCCTCCACAGCCTTCCGCGAAACGTGAAAGTCACCGGCTATGGTGGTCAGGCAGAAGGTAAGTAAAAAGAAATCGAACGCATCCAGAGTCCAGGCAAGAAAACAGCCGGCAAAGGTAGTTCGCTGCGCAGGCGTAAGCGCCCTGATATTTTGCACAATAGCCATATCGCCGAATCCTAGCATCCCGGTCGATCTGGCAATGAGCCGAAAGCGCGTTTCGTGAGCTCTCTTCGACGTACCCCGACGCGCAGACCATGCGTCTCGCTATTCCGTGTCTTCTAAAGCGTCCGGCACAGCATGCGGAGAACCAACCGCTGCACTACATCTTGGGGCGCAGCGGTGCAGTCTGACTTCCGTTCGGAGGAACCACAGCCTGCGGCTCCTCTTGCATGTACGTCTTCAGAATTTGGTGGTGCAGACAGTACAGTGCAAGCTCCAGCCTGTCGGACACACCAAGTTTGTCATACACCTTCCGCAGATAATTCTTGATCACCTGCTCCGTCGTACCAATCTGGTAAGCGATCTCCTTGTTGCGCATCCCGCGCGTGATGCAGGAGATAATTGCCAGTTCTTTCTTTGACAGCTTGGGCTGAACCCGTGGACTGGTCAGATTGCTGGCCTGCGAGCGATACGCCTCAATGACCCATGAGATCGACTGGTTGTCGATCCACGTCTCCCCCTCGGCGATCTTGCGCACACACTTGATCAGCAGATCCGGCGAGATCGAACGCGGTACCACCCCTCGGACGCCGCGCCGGTAAAGCTCCACGATGTTCGACTCATCTGACTCGACGAGCTGAACGATCAGTTTCGCGTCCGGAGCACGCTTCACCAACTCCGGAATTGCATCCGTGGTGCCAGCAATCAACTGCCCTTCAAGCACCACCACGTCCGTCGGATACCGCTGCAGCGCCGAGTAAAGATTCCCTAGCGTCTCCACCTGCGCCACCACACGGATGTCGTCCTCCAGCGCGAACACCTTACGCATCCCCACCCGGTAGATAGCCTGGGAATCCGCGAGAATGACCCGAATGGCCTGCGCCCCACTCGCCGCCGCATTGTGCGAGTTGGCTTGTGCGCTGGTCTGGTTGCCATTGGTTCCAGCACCCGATGCTGCAGTCTGCCCGCCGGTCTGTTCGAACGGTCGGCTTGGAGACTTTTCCGAATTAAGAGTCGTTTGCATGATCAAGCCTTCAAGAAGTACTCATCAATTACTGCGGCAGCCATCGAATCGTCGCCGCGCTGCTGATGGCGAACAACCCGTCCAAAACAATGTATCGCCACATCACTCTCCCACCCCATAACCCGGGCGGGCATATTCATCGTGAACTCGATAGCGCTTCCAACACGCGGCAGGTGCGGCGTGACGAAAAGTAGTCCATTGGAAGAAACATCGATCGTCGTCGCGTCCACAGGTCCGTTTTCCGTTTGCAGCTGAAGCGCCAGGTGAAGTGGAAAGCGGACAGCCGTGCGTGTGGCATCTCTTCCCGCGGGTATCTCCCAATCTTTCACAGTGGCCCCTCTTGCCTCGCCAGGAAACATACCGGACTCTTCTCCGCGGTTACCAAAGTTTAGCTCACGGAACCATTCTGCCAGTGAACTTTCGTTGGCACGATGGCACATTTGGGGTACGTGCCCCCACCGGGCTTAACCACGAAGTTACCCCTGTGCGATTCTGCGACCACTCCGGATGCCGCTTCTGCGGCCTGTCACCAGCCAGTCCACCATCCGCGCACCCGCCTCTACGGATATAGAACTGCCGATCCGCCAACCCACCGCAGCCCTTTGTTATGGTCAACGCCCATCATCTGTCCCCGGCCCAATCTCGCGAGACTGATCACTGGCTCCATCTTCGCCGAGCCATCCGGCCACACATACATGATGCGAATCTCCGTCTGCGTCAGCCCGTGCGGCGTCCGGATTACTGGCTCAAACTCAACTCGCTCCTGGAGAATATAGCTGCGCCGATCCGCTCGCGGTATCCGCAGCAGCTCCTCATCGCTCGGCCCAAACTCAATGCCCTTACCCGCAAAGGAGTAGAGCGGCTTCAACAAGATCCGACCGCGGTCGTCAGGCAGTAACGAGCGCACCTTACCTCCTGCACGATCCTCAAGCCAATCATCGAGGAACACCGCCGTCGGCACACACGCGTGTCTCAGCCAGGGCAGCGAAAACTTGCTGACCCTGAAGTACCAGTTCGGATGGCCCGCCCACTCTACATCGAGCGGGTCACGCAAATCAAAGGGGAGCTTGATCCCCTTCCGCTCGATCTCATCCGCAATCGCCCGGTTGTAAATGCGCCGGATCGGCACCCAGGCTCCACTCGCCCCCCGGTACAACAGCCGGTTCCCTTCCTTCCGCAGCGCCGTGATGTCCACCGTTGCAATGCCGAGTCTGTCCTCATGGACATGGAAGTCCGGCAAGGTCTTCTGCGCCAGTGGCTCCACCTCCGCCAGAACCACCTGCTCTGGCGAGTGCGGTCCCAGGATCACCTTGCGCAAGAGTTCCCAATAGCTCCGCTCGTCATGACCACCGAAGAACCACTTCAGGTCCGCCGGCAAACCGTAGGTCTCAACATACTGGCGACCAAGCACCGCCTGGAATCCGAAGACCGATGGGAACGCCTGGAGCTCCACCAGCTTCGGCCGCAGCCGCCCAGAAGCATCACGCACCAGGCCAAAATCCACCGTCATGAAATGCGGATGCACGGTGTCATTCGGCACCCGGTACAACTCAGGGATCGCCTCAAGAGACGCTCTCAAATACTCCGGGTTCCCAAGTAACTGGGCCGTCAACTCATGGCCCGCATCAATCATCTCGTCCAGCAGCTCGCGCCCGAAGAACACTGGCGTCTCCGAGACAGGAAACGTAATCTCGCTCCGTGTCTCGCGCGTCAGGGATTCGCGCAGCTTCGCAAAAGCTTCCGGCGTAAACCTCGCATTGAACTCGTCTCGAAACGGTTCCAGCATCGGCGCCGCGCGCTCCTCGTCTTAGCCCTCAGGCGCAGGATTTGCTTCAAGGAAGCGGTCGATCTCTGCCTTGTCCTCCTTCGACAGATAAAACTCTGCCGCCGGGAAGATACCTTCCACCTGCTGCGGACTCCGCCCGCCGACAATCGCTCCCGTGATAGCCGAGTTCGCCAGCGTCCAGCCAATTGCAATCACTCCAGCCGACACACCATGCCGCGCGCCAATCCCCTTGAGAAAGTCAGCGACCGCGAGATTGCGCGACAGAAACGGCTCCTTGTAATTCTTGGCATTGCGCCGGAAGTCGTCAGCAGGGAAACCCGCCACGCGCTCCCGCGTCATGGCTCCGGTCAACAGGCCGGAGTGCATCGGCGCATAGTTGATCACCCCAATCTCTTTCGCCTCGCAGAACGGCAGGATCTCAGCCTCGACCCCGCGGTTCAACATGGAGTATGGAGGCTGCAACGACGCGATGGGAGCGATCTTCTGGCAGCGCTCCATCTGTCCCACAGAAAAATTCGACGCTCCAATGTGGCGTACTTTGCCCTCGCGCTGCAGCTCCGCCATCACGCCCCAGGCATCCTCCAACTGCTCATCCGGCTTCGGCCAGTGGATCTGGTACAGGTCAATGGACTCCATCTGCAGACGTCGCAGGCTTGCCTCGCACTCTTGCCGAATCGAAGCCAGCGAATTCGTGATCTCCCGCTGCTCGCTCCAGACCATCCCGCATTTCGTGAAGACGTATGGCTTGGTCGAAGAGGACTTCACCGCCTTCCCCACGACCTCCTCCGAATGCCCCAGTCCATACACAGCCGCCGTATCGATCCAGTTGATCCCAAGATCGACCGCCTTGTGGATAGCGGCAATGGAGTCGTTGTCATCTTGGGGTCCCCACGAGAAGGCCCAGTCGCCGCCGCCGATAGCCCATGCCCCAAAGCCAATCCGCGTCAGCCAAAGGTTAGTCGTTCCAAGTTGTTCGTAGGTCATAGTCCAAGGATGCCACGTTCCGCGGGTAAGATGCACCCCTCTTTCCTCTCCACGCCGCTCAAAGGTGCATCGTCGCGCAAGCTTATAATCAACGGAGTCTTTGTAGAGCCGGAGGAGATGAGTTTGAAGCTGTTACGCGGGTTGGTTTGGTGTTCCGCTTTTGTATGTGGTTCCTTTCTGCCGGCACGCGCGCAGATCGCGATCTATGCCCAGGCAACAGGCGCCAGCCTGCGGTTCGATAACACGGCTCACATGTACGGCGCTACCTTCGGGGCCTTCCGGACCAAGCCCGTCGGTCCCCTCGCCCTCGGCGCCGACTTCCGCGGCGTCATGGTCAAGGGCGGTGGCACGCAAGGCTCGAACAACGATCAGAAGCTCGATGAAGGCCAGTTCGGTTTCCGTGCCGCTGCGGCGCCGCACGTGCTTCCCTTTTCGCTGAGCCCCTACGCCGAAGCGCTCGTGGGGCTTGGCTACTGGCGCGGTGGCTCCGGCGTCTTTCGGCAGGACAGAACACATGCCCTCATGCAGATCGTGGTGGGGGCCGACGTCCCCGTGTACCGCTCCCTCGAGTGGCGCATCGCGGAGTTCAGCTACGCGCGTGCCGGAGCGCAACCCGGCTTCATCAATCCGATCACGGTGAGCACTGGCTTTGTCATTCGACTCCCCAACCCGACCTCATCGAAGCACTAGAGCCACAACCTCGCATCCCAAACTGACCGCTGCTTCAACTCCGCTGAAGGTCCGAACTCTCCGCGAGTGACGCCTTCCAGTGGTGCCAGCCTACCCCTGCAGCAAGGTACGCCAGAAATAAGTAAGGCAGGTAGTTCTTTGGGGCCTCCGGCACGGGATATAAAGTCCCTACGAGCACAAGCGCCATCGCCACCACGCACGCACCCGACAGCATCACAATCCCCGGCGATAGGTTCTGCTCTCCACGCAAATGCAGCGGAAGCGCAATCGCAACCAGCGCGTACACCACGATGAAGCCATAGGTCGCAAGCGAGCCCATCCAGTCATAGATCACCTCGCCACTCGTATGCGCCAGCACCAGCCCCACGGGAAGCAGCATCGTGGCCAGCCCCGTCACCAGCACTGCGTTGTGCGGTGTAGCGTTCCGATCGTGCGTACGGGCCATCGAGCGATGGGCCATGCCGTTGTGCGCCATCATCAAAAGCACCCGCGCCGCAGCAGTCACGCAGGCCAGCGTGCACGCGAACATACTCACCATCGCGCCAATGTCGATCATCGGCCCAAGCCGTGGCACTCCCGCAGAGCCAGCCAGCACGCTCATCGGAGACGCGCTCTGATCCAGCGCCCCCGCTGACGCAGGAAAGCCCAGCACCTCCGTGTAGGACGCAGTGATAAAGAACAGCCCCGACAACACCGCGCTTTGAACGACCGCCCGCGGAATCGTACGCAGTGGATTCCGCGCCTCCTCCCCCAGCGTGGTCGCGCTCTCAAACCCCACGAAGCTGAACATCGCAAGCACCACGCCCAGCCGAACGCCGCTCCAGCGCACCCCGTGTAACGAAAGCTGTGCCGGATCCACATGCAGTCCGTGACGCCATAGCACCATCACGAACACCATCGCAATCAGCAGCACCGAAAGCAGCTCGATATAGACCATCAGCCGCGCCGACACCCTCACGTCGCGGTAAGCCACCGCCATCGACGCGCCCACGGCGACCACGCACAGCACCAGGTCCGGCGCCGTGAAACCCACGAACTCCTTCAACACCACGTTCCCGTAGTGGACAAACCCGCCCACCACGGAAGCTCCCGTGCCAACGTACGCCAGCAGCAAGGCCCAGGCGGCCATCGCCCCCAACGAAGGCGGAAGCGAACTCGTCGCATAGCTGTACAGCGATCCCGGCGAGGCCGACTCCCGCGCAAACCGAGCCACACAGAACGCCATCAGCAGCGTGCACCCCAGCGCAAGCAGGTACGCCAGCCACGTGCCGTTCCCCGCTGATGCAAACACCAGCGGCACAGTCATAGCAGGCGAACACGTGGGACCCATCGTCGAGATCGACTGCGCCAGCGTCTCAAGCGGCCCCAGCGCCGCGCGCTGCAAACCGAACCCCGCCGGCGTGCCGAGTGCTGGAGGCGCTTCGGATAAAACGCTGCTTGGGTCCAATCGCTTGGGTCCTGTTTGGATCTGTCGTGGGGATTCTTCCCCAAGTCTCAAGGCGCCCCGCGCATTGAGTCAAGCAGTTTGCGGATGGTACGCTCAGGCCCATGGACCCACACGCAATGCTTGCAGTCGCCCTCGAACAGGCGAACATCGGATTCAGCGAAGGCGGCGTACCCGTCGGCGGAGCGATCTTTACCACCGGCGGTCAGCTACTCGGTAAGGGCCGCAACCGCCTCGTTCAAGAGGGCAACTGCTCCCTGCACGGCGAGACGGACGCCTTCAGGAACTCAGGCCGGCGCCCTACATGGCACGACACAATCCTCGTCACCACCCTCGCGCCCTGCTGGTACTGCAGCGGTCTGATCTACCAGTTCCGCTTCAGACAGGTCATCGTCGGCGACTCCGTCAACGCCCAGGGCGGCATGCATTGGCTTAGAGAGCAAGGCATCGACATCCTGGACCTTCACTCAACCGAATGCATCGACCTCATCGCCCGCTTCCAGAAGCTCCGACCCGACCTCTGGAAGGAATGTATCGGCGAAGCATAAGAGCCCTCGGCCTTACCCCTCCAGCGTAAACACACCGTCCCGCATGATCTGCTGCTCCCGGCCCTCGCTGTTGCCGAGCCAGATGTTGAACTCCAGCCCAACCACGTCAATATGCGTGGACGATTTCCACGGAGCCCCGGTATGCGCTCCGTACGGATCCCCGAACGCAATGTGGATTCCTGGAAACTTCTCATCCTGGAGAATGTTCCCAATTACCCGCTCGACGCCGATATTCGTGCCGATCGCCAGCTCCCCCACCCGGTCCGAATTGGCGTCCGTGTGCGTGTAGTTCCAGAAGTCCCGCTCCAGGTCCTTGTTGGAGGACCGCGCCCTCACAATCCGATTTCCCTCAATGTCAATCGTCAGCGGCGAGGAGCGCAGAATGCCATACCGCGCACACAGAAAATCCCCGACAACCCCATCCACCACAAACGTCCCGTTCACCTCGCCTGGCGCGGTAAAACATTCGCCCCCAGGCAGATTCCCCCACTTCTCCGGCGAAATAATGCCCGAGGTCTTGAACCACCGGTAGCTCGGCTCAAACGTGGCGTGAATATCCGTCCCCGCAGGGGTCGTAGCCCGCAGGTAGGTGGAAGCCCGCACCTTATCCAGCACCGTCTGGGAGATCCGGTCAACCTCACCAAAGTCGGCCCGCATCCCCTGCGTCATGATCTCGCCTGTGATGTTCACCATGTGCGCATGACGCATCCGCCGCCGGTTCACCACATCGGTCATCTGCATCCGCGACGCGCAGTTCATTCGGCTGAACGGTCACAGCGAAGATCGAAACCTGCGAAGACTCCATGTCCTCCAGAACAGCCTGCGGCATCGCAGAAAGCGGGCGTGGCGCCAGGCTCTCCAGAATGAAGGAGTTCCAGGTGCAGCCGAGCGCCTGCAAGCTCCCGCGCAATCGACGCCGCAATCTCAACCGTCCCCTCATCCGTGATCAGCGTCACCTTCTCCGACGGCTCGATCCGCAGGCACGTCGTCACCGCGTTTCGCGCACCGGCCGTATAGTCCGCAGGAAATGGAGTCCGCAGCAGCTCCGAACCTGACTTCAAAGCTGGAGCAAAGGACAGATCAGATACAGGAGCGGCTGGGGTCGGTCTGCCTGTCTCGGAGGAGTGCTCAGCCGTTGTCTTCATCGCTTCACCTTATCTTCATCTCAGAATAACCGTGCCATGGGTACAGGGCACAAAATCGTTGGTAATTTGTTGGATGCACTGCCGTGCGCCGAAGCCTTCCCGAAACCCGACTTACAAGCCCGCGCGAGTCTCCGCCGCCATGTAATCCACCACCGCCTTCAGGTCGCCCGTCTCCCGGAAGACCCGCAACTGCCGGTCCGCCCCCGACCCCTGCTCCAGCATCGTGCGGATGTAACCGATCTCCTCGCGGCTCCCAAGCTCATCCAGCACGTCGTCGATAAACGCCAGGTACTCGATAATCAGGTCGCGAACCGGCACCTCCTCCTGCTTGCCAAAGTCGATCAGCGACCCGTCCAGCCCATATCGCACCGCCCGGAACTTGTTCTCCATCATCAGCGCCCGGGAATAGTGCCGGAAGTCCTGGTTGCACGCAGTGCAGCTGCCACAGCTTGCACGCCGTCGCCTGGATCAGCGCCGCAATCGCAATCGTCTCCTGCGCGCGCAACGGAATATCGCAGACCCGCACCTCGACCGTATTGAAGAACGGATGCGGCCGCACATCCCACCAGATCTTCTTCGCGTTGTCGATGCAGTTGGTCTTCATCAGCAGGTTCACGTAGCTCTCAAACTCCGAATAACTAGGCGAAGCTGTCCGGCAGATTCGTCCGCGGAAAGTTCTCGAACACCTTTGCCCGATAGCTCTTGTACCCCGTCTCCATCCCCAGCCAGAACGGCGAATTCGTCGAGAGCGCCAGGATATGCGGCAGAAAGTAGCGCAGCGAATTCATAATCCGGATCGCCGCCTCCCGATCCTCGATCCCCACATGCACATGCAGCCCAAAGATCAGGTTCGCCCGCGCCACCAGCTGCAGATCCTCCACCACCTTGGCATACCGCGGATCAGGATAAATCTCCTGCGATCGCCAGTCCGCGAAAGGATGCGTCGCCCCGGCCACCAGCATCAGCCCATTCTCCTCCGCCAGCCGGATCATGTTCCGCCGCAGGTCGAACAGTCCTGTTGCGCCGTCTTGATGTTGTCGCAGACCCGCGTGCCGACCTCGATCACCGACTGGTGCATCTCGGCCTTCACCCGCTCTTCCAGCTGCAGCTTGTCCGTGCGCCAGCATCTCCGTCGACACATGCGAGCGCAGATCGCGCGTCTCCGGATCGATCGTCTGGTACTCCTCTTCGATGCCCAGCGTGAAACTTGGTCTCATCGGTGTCAGCCCTCAATCCAGATGCAAACGCTACCACGGGTGCGGAGTTACCACGAGTCCAGAGTCCGTCGGCTTGCGCAGCGCCCGCTGCGTCACGCCTTCTTCGCGGCCGGCCTTCCGCGTCTTCTTCCCAACCTCCTCCACCCCGGACCCAGCCGTGTCCGCGCCCAGAAACGAAGCCCAGCGCATCTCCCTGCCGGCCCCCCGTCGCTCGCCTGCGCCCGCTTCACCGCCAGCCGCGCCACCGCGTCCACGATCCACTCAAAATTCTCCTTACCCACCGAGTTGCACATCCGCATCCGGCGCCGGATTCATGAAGTCGATCGCATACGGAACTCCGTCCTCGACCGCAAACTCCACCGTGTTCAGGTCATACCCCAGCGCCCGGCAAAGTGTCAGCGCATCCTGTCTCCACCCGCTTCAGCAGCTGCGGGTCATACTCCGGCGGGTCCAGCACATACCGCTCAGCCTGCGGCCGCCTCGGGTCATACGGCATGATGCGCACCTCCTCCTGCCCGACAACGTAGCAGCGGAAGTACTCCTTGAAGTTCACCGCCGCCTGCAGCGTCATGCACAGATCCCGGGTCTGGTCGTACGCCGCGAAAGAACTCCTCCGGCGTATGCACATGGAACACGTCGCGCCAGCCGCCGCCATCGTGCGGCTTCAGGAATGCGGGAAACTTCACATAGTCGAACACCGCCTCCCAATCCAGCGGAAACTGAAGGTTGCGCACCGACTGCACATTGATGTCGGGCGGAAAGTTCTTGTGCGGCAGAAGCACCGTGCGCGGAACCGCCACGCCAAGCTTCGCGGCCAGCGCGTAGTTGAAAAACTTGTCATCGGCCGACCACCAGAATGGATTGTTGATCACCTCCGTACCCGTCAGCGCGGCGTTCTTCAGGTAAGCCCGGTAGAACGGCATATCGTGCGAGATCCGGTCGACAGATACCGCGTAACCCGCAGGCTTCGCCATCTCCACCGCGCCCAGACGCACGAACTCCGCCGTAATGCCATCAACTCCCATGGCGTTGATGCGCTCGACCAGCGCGCCGGGAAACGTATTCTCCATGCCGAAGAGGACGCCGATCTTTTTCATGCCGCGTTGCTCCTGTGGTGCTTAGGGTTCCAATGCAAGTGCATCCCACTTCATCAAAGATAGGCAGACAACATCTGCTGCCACCAGGGCCAGTCGTGTCCTGTGTTGTCGCCCCACACATCCAGCCGATGGGGATCCCTTTATCGCGCAGAACCCGCGCCAGAAGCTCATTGTCATTCCAGCACTGATCATGCACGCCGGTAGCTAGCACGCAGGTATTGTGGCGCAATCGATCCAGGTGCCATGAGTCATTGAGGTTCGGAAGATACTGCAGCGGCAAGTTGAAGTAGCAGTTCAAGTCGTTGAAGCCATCCAGAAAACTCGTAAGATCGAACGCGCCGGACATCGACAGAAAGCCCGTGAACAGATCCGGGTGCCGCAGCGCAATGTTCGCCGCGTGGTATCCCCCAAAGCTGACAGCCCGTCGCGACCAGCCGCTCGGCGCCATTCTTCGCCCGGATCAGCGGCAGCACCTCTTCAATCACATAGCTCTCATACTGCACATGCCGTGCAATGCGCCAGTCCGGCCCCACGCCGCGGTTGTACCAGCTCTCCGCATCCACCGAATCGACGCAAAAAAACTGCAGGTGTCCGGCCCAAAGCTTGTCCGCGACCGTCCGCACCATCCCGAACTCTTCGAACTCAAAGAAGCGCCCGCACGAAGTCGGAAACACCAGCACCGGCAGGCCGGCATGACCATGCACCAGCAGCTCCATGTCTCGGCCAAGACGGGGGGAGTACCAGCGGTGGTATTCGCGATTCAACCTTCAGGGCCTCTCTTCCGCGTCCCAATGGGCGTTCTCGGGCACTTGTTCCCGCCAGCGAACGCTTTGCTAGTCTAATGCCATCCTAGCCGCTCAGGAGACCCGCGAGAACCCCTTTGGCACCCGCAACTCAATCCACGCCCCTTACCGCCTCGTCCGCCACCACCCTGACCGCCACGCCCGGGTGGGAGCGCACCCCGGACGAGAACGCCGCCGACACCACCCTCCTGCCCCGACTCGATCGCTATCGTCTCTCCTCACTTGTGCTGCCACAGCCCGAGAGCCGCGATATCTGGGTCTATGTCCCACCCCAATACGCGCAGGAGCCCACCCGCCGCTTCCCCACCTTCTACCTGCAGGACGGCCAGAACCTCATTGACCCCAAAACCTGCTACGTGCCCGGACAGACCTGGCGCGCCCATACCACCGCCGACACCCTTACCCACAACGGTGAAATCGAACCCGTCATCCTGATCGGCATCGCGAACGCCGGCCTCCGCCGCATGGCCGAATACACCCCCGGGCGCGACCCCCGTATGGGAGGCGGCGAAGGGCGAAAGCTACGGCCGCCTCCTCATCGACGAACTCAAGCCACTCGTCGACGCCGCATACCGCACCTGCCCCGGACCGGAGGACACCGCGGTCGGCGGCTCCTCCCTGGGCGGCCTGATCTCCCTCTTCCTGGGCTTCGAAAATCCCGCCGTGTTCGGAAAGATCGCCGCGCTCTCCCCATCCATCTGGTGGGACCAGCGAAGCATCCTGCAGCGGCTCAGCAGCGCCCTACCAAAGCCGGAGCTCCGGATCTGGCTCGACATGGGCGAAAACGAAGGTGCGCGCCACGTCCGCGATGCCATCATGTTGTACCGTCAGTTGTTGCGGCAAGGCTGGCACGACCATGAGGACCTCGAATTCTTTCTCGCGGAAGGCGCGGACCACAACGAAGGCGCGTGGGCAGCACGCTTCGACCGCGTCCTCCGTTTCCTCTTCCCCCCTCGAGCCGCTACGTAAGCAGTGGATTCACGGCCCGCTCATTCTCAGCTCTCGCGGTAGTGCGATAGTCTCGGCAGTATGCCCGAGGAGACCCCCGTCCCCGAAACCGGCCCAGCGGCTCCCGATGCGGAGGCCAGGCCTCCGCGCCGTGCACGAAAATTCGCCTCCGCCCCCGACGCTGAGCAGTCCGCACCCAAAGCAGCCCGGGCCGCCCGAACCAGAAGACCTCGCGCAGCAGCCGCAAAGCCGATCCCGGAGCCGCTCTTCTTCAACCGCGACGAGTCCTGGATGCCTTCAATCGGCGCGTGCTCGAAGAGGCCGACGACCCCGCCAATCCGCCTGCTGGAGCGCGTCAAGTTCCTCGCAATCACGGCCAGCAACCTCGACGAGTTCTTCGAGATCCGCATCGCCAGCCTGCTCCAGCGCATCGAGGAGGGCTTCGAAGAAACCCAGCGCCCCGAAGAAGGCGGCCTTACCCTCCAGCAGCGCCTCGATCGCCTGAGCGGCGTCCTGCACGACTTCGTAGACGCTCAGTACGCGTGCTTCAACGAACGCGTCCTGCCCGCCCTCAAAGCCGAAAAGATCTCCATCCTCTGCTGGCCACGAACTCACCGAGGACGCACGCGCACACGCGCTCCACTTCTACGAAACAGAGGTCGACCCGCTCCTCACCCCGGTCACCATCGACCCGTCGCACCCCTTCCCCCGCGTGCTGAACAAGGCGCTCTGCATCGCGCTCCTGCTCCGGCACAAACGCGGCGGCAAGAGGGACAAAAGCAGCCCTCCGCCCGCCCCTGTCCTCGGTGTCGTCACAATCCCGCGAGCGCTGCCCCGCCTGGTGCCCCTGCCCAGCACCGAGGGCCGCTCCGACTTCATCCTGCTCCACGAACTCATCGAGTCGCAGGTGGAGCGCATGTTCCGCGGATACGAGGTCCTCGCCCGCGCCGCCTTCCGCGTCACCCGCAACAGCAATCTCTACCTGCAGGAAGAAGAGTCACGCTCCGTGCTCGAAAGCGTCCGCGCGGAGCTGCACAATCGCCGCAAGGGCGACGCCGTCCGCATGGAGATCGAAAGCGCCGCCCCAGCCGAGATCGTCGAGCGCCTGCGGACCAACTTCGAGCTCGACCCCTGGCAGGTCTTCCGCACGGACGGCCCGGTAAACCTCTCGCGCCTGATGCAGCTGCCCGGCCAGGTCGCGCGGCCCGATCTGAAGTACCCGCCCTTCCACGGAAAGCGCTTCCACCTCTCGCCGAAGTCCACCAATCTCTTCGACGAACTCCGCACACGCGACATCCTCGTACATCACCCCTTCGACTCCTACAGCACCGTCGAAGACTTCATCGAAGCAGCCGCGAAGGACCCCGCGGTCCTCTCCATGAAGCAGACGCTCTACCGCACCAGCGACGACTCGCCGCTGTTCACCGCGCTCACCGAAGCCGCGCAGACCAAGGACGTCACCGTAGTCGTCGAACTCATGGCCCGCTTCGACGAAGCCTCCAACATCCGCTGGGCGCGCGAGCTGGAAGACGCCGGCGTCGGCGTCTTCCACGGCATCCTCGGCCTCAAGACCCACTGCAAGCTGGCCCTGCTGGTCCGCCGCGATCCCGATGGCGTCGTCCGCCGCTACGCCCACCTCGGCACCGGCAACTACAACACCGTCACCGCCCGCTTCTACACCGACATCAGCCTGCTTACCGCGCGCCCGGAGATCACCTCGGCCGTGCAGGCAGTCTTCCGCTACCTGACCGCCGAATGCGAGTCCGAGGACGTACGCTCCCCTGCTGGTCGCTCCGCTCACCCTGGCCCAGGGCCTCCTGGACCTGATCGCGCGCGAAGCCGAGCACGCCAAAGCCGGGCGCCCCGGCTGCCATCGTCGCCAAGATGAACGGCTTGCTCGACCGCGCCACCGTAGAGGCCCTCTACGCCGCCTCCAGGCCGGAGTCGAGATCGACCTGATCGTCCGCGGCATGTGCTCGCTGCGCCCCGGCGTCCCTGGCCTCAGCGAACGCATCCGCGTCCGCTCCATCGTCGGCCGCTTCCTCGAGCACAGCCGCATCTTCTGCTTCGCCAACGGCGGCAACGCTGAAGTCTACTGCGGCAGCGCAGACTGGATGCCGCGCAATCTATTCGAGCGCTGCGAAGTTGTCTTCCCCGTCCTCGATCCCGCCCTCGCCCTCCGCTTGCGCAAGGAGATCCTCGGCTCCTACCTCGCCGACAACACGAAAGCCCGCATCCTGCAGCCCGACGGAACCTATCTCCGCGTTGCTCGTGGGAATGCCGCGCCCTTCAATGCCCAGGAATACCTCATGCAGGTAGCCCAGACAGAACCCGCTTCCACGCCATCCACCACGGCATAAGCCACGCGAACCACACCGATCCTGCGCAAAGTCCGGCTCCGCAGATCGTGACCCTAGTTCACCGTAAAGACCACCGTCGTGTTGTGCGATGTGACCACGTTGCTGGCACTCGTATACTTCGCCGTCACCGTCACCGTATACGTTCCCGCCTGCGTGTTCACCTTCCCCGGCGTCACGGTCGAATTACCCGAGCTGCACCCGGACATGCCGCCGACCAGCGCAGCGGTAAAGGCCACCGCCAGCAGCGCTCCCAATCGACGCCTTCTCGGCAGGACCAGCAGGAACAACCCCGCCAGGGTCACGCCCGAGCCCGCCTCATACCATCCGCTTCTACGTCCAGGCTGCATCGGCCCGCGCAACTCCGCTGTCACGTTTGAAAGCGTCAGAGTCGTGCTCGCCGACTGGCCAGCCGCGAGAGCGACCGAGACCGGGCTGAACGTAATCGTCGGCACCGTGCCACCAGATGCTGTGGAAGAGCCCGAAAACACAACTGTTCCCGTGAAGCCGTTCAGCGGAGCCGCCGTAATCGTTGTGGAAGGTGTACCCGACGCCACAGATACACTGGAGCTCGCCGGAGCGATGCTGAAGTCCGGACACGTCCCCGTCGTAATCGTCACGCTGACCGGGGTCACAGCCGAAGAGCCGCTGTTCGAAATGCCCGCGCCCTTCGAACCCGCGTAGATCGTGTCTCCCGAATAGGACGCAGAGATGATCTGCTGACCGATCAAATTGCAGTTCGTCGCCAGCGCGTATGTGGCCGTTCCGTTGACCAGTGCTACAGGCACGCCGGTCGCCGAGTTGTTCACAAGGAACTGCACGGTCCCCGTCGGAGTTCCCGAACCACCGCTAACGGTCGCCGACAAGGCAACCCCCTGCCCCGCAACGACCGTGGTCGGCGAAGCATTCACAGCTGTTGCCGAGATGCTGGGCCCCACAACGCCCAGGCTCAACGGAGTCACCAAATTCCACGCGCTCACAAAGTTGTAAACATTCAGGCTGCCCCAGCCGGTCGCGAGATCGTAACCCGCTCCCGCGCTGTAGCCGATGCTGCCGCCGCTCGGGCAGTTCGGAGTTCCCGCCGTACATACGCTGTTGTTGTCGCCCGTCGTCATGTCGTGGAACACGCTGCCCGAAGCCGTATTGTTAGTACGCAGCATTGCCCGCCAGAGCATAGATCGTAGGGTTCGCATTGCCCGATCCGCGACGCGTTCTTCTGCTCGATCAGCGCCAGAATCCCGGCAAACGTAGGCGTCGCAAACGACGTGCCCCCGCCCTCCGTCAGACTTACCCCATCGGCAGCTCGAAAAGTCCCGCCCGTACACGACCCGCTGACACAGTAAAGATACCCGTCGTGCCCCGCCGCCGAGTTCATCGAGATGTCAGGCACATCGCGCGACGCATCCGCGGGAACGCCCGCCCCAACCTGCCACGCTGGCTTCGGAAAAAAGTTGCTTACACCGCCTCCACCCGCTGAGAACGTGCTCCCCGTCGTGTTCTCGTTCCACGCTGCCTCAGGGATATAGCCAACCGCCGACGAAGTCGCTGCCGGCACAGCCGACTCCCGCCGAAAATGTCGTGTTCGAGGCGCCCCAGTACGTCGTGCCTCCCGTCGTCGTGCCCTCGTTGAACATCGCCCCGCCCATGCCCGTCACATACGGAGAGCTCGCAGGAAAGTCCACCGCCAGGCCCTGCGTCGCCGAGGTCGAGTTATAGTCGCAGTCCGTCGCCCCGTTGTCGCCCGCCGGGCCAACCACCGTGATGCCCTGCGCGTTCGCCTGCTTGAACAGCTGATTCAGCGTGTTCAGTTCGCTCGCGCCCCAGGAGCTCTCGCAGTCCCCATAGCTGATGCTCATGATCGGAGCAACATTGTTGTCGATTGCGTCCGTAAGCGAATCCCCGATAACGTCAGGCGAATTCACGAAGATGATCGACGCCCCCGGAGCCGTCGCACCCGCCCACTCCACATCCAGCGAGGACTCCGCCAGATCATCCTGGTTCGGCGTAGGGCAATTCGCACTTGTGCTGCTCGAGCAACTCGCCGTAGTTGCCGGAGTCATTGACGTACGTCTTGATCGAGGGGACGTTCGCCGAAAGCCCCGCGGCGGTTCGAAACGCCGCCACGTCAGACAGCACAATATTTACCTGGCCCATCACCGCAATGGACACACCCGCGCCCGTCAACCCGTTAGTCAGCGCAGGGGACTCGTTGTAGATCGTGTAAAAGTCTCCGGGAGCAATAAAGTGATTGCCCGAAATCGACGACGTGAAGTTCGGGCGCAGAGCGTCCACCTTCACCACCCGGCTGCGCAGACGCGACCTCAAACGAAAATTATGCAGCCCCGTCACCGCACTCACCACCGACCCAAGAGGCGCCGGAACAGCCGCGTCCGTAACGTTCGCGAAATGAGCTTCACCGTTCAGGGAGTAGTTATGAATGCTGGTCCGAAACGCAGCCTGCGCCTGCTCCACCGTTCCGTTGAACCGCACAAATGTGCCGCTATTGGCCACCTCCGTGATCGTGAAACCCTGGCTCGTCAGCCACGTCGTCACCTTCGCCACATCCGCGGAGGACAAACCAAACTGCGCCCGGTACTGCGCCGGCGTCAGCCACTGGTGGTATTGCGGAGAGGCCGGGTCCTGCTGATCCGCCAGTAGCTTGTCCAGCGCTGCCTGCTGGGCCGGGGTCATGCTGAACCGCACCGTCATCCCTTCCAGCCGTGTGCTTCCCGCCGTCGCCCCAAGATCCGCCGCTGCCTTCACTTTAGGGTGAACGGAATGAGCGATCGCCTGTCGCGACCCTGTCGAGATCGAACCTGCAATCCGGTCCTGTACAACTGCGGATGCCGACGTAAGGCACCCCGCAGCCAAAAGCACACATGCAACATCGAAGGATTTGTGAAACCAGCTGCGAAGCATCGGGGACATCCTGAATAGTGCGGGTAAAAAGACCGTAGGGAAGCTCTAAGAGGTACAAGCGGTATTCATGAACAGTATCGGCCCGGAACAGGGTTTCCTTGAATACCTAGGACGTGGGATTTTTGGATTAGCCTACATCCTTAGACCAGCGCCCCCGAAAAAGGTTGTGGCGGCGTCCTCGGCATCTTGCACCGCCCGCCATACCATCCTCTGTACGGGCGTCTGAATCTGTTTTCTGTCCGACTGACCCCGCATTCGGGTATGGTTAACCTCGCTGCTTCCGATCCAGATCCGTGAGGTCTTACCTTTTGCAAACGACACGTGTACTCGCCGCATGCCTGGCGATCGGCCTGGGCACCATCGCCACGGCCTGCGCCCAGGACCTCGCCAGCTTCGAGAAGCGCACCACCGTCAAGGTGCTCCCCAACGGCCTCACCCTCATCGTCTGCGAACGGCCCGAAGCCCCCGTCTTCTGCTTCTACACCCTGGTCGACGCCGGCTCCGCGGACGATCCGCAGGGCGCAGAGCGGCCTCGCCCACATGTTCGAGCACATCGCCTTCAAGGGCACCGACCAGATCGGCACCACCAACTACCCGGCCGAAAAGGTCGCGCTCGCCAAGGTCGAAGATCGCCTACGCCGCCTACGACGCCGAGTACCGCAAGCGCGTCGGCCAGGACCCCGCCAAGCTCGCCCAGCTCAAGAAGGCCTTCGACGACGCGCGCGACGACGCGCAGAAAGTACGTCGTCCCCAACCAGTTCGCCGCAGCTCGCCGAAGCAGAACGGCGCCGTCGGCCTGAACGCCTCCACCGGCGAAGACTCCACCCAGTACTTCTGGAGCATGCCCTCCAACCGCCTCGAGCTCTGGGCCTACATGGAGAGCGGCCGCATCGGCCATCCCGTCGCACCGCGAGTTCTACAAGGAGCGCGACGTCGTGCAGGAAGAGCGCCGCATGCGCATCGACTCCAACCCCATCGGCGCGCATGGTCGAGCAGTTCCTCGCCACCGCCTACGTCGCCCATCCCTACGGCCGCTCCGGCGTCGGCTGGGAGAGCGAGATCAGCCAGGTCACCGCCACCGAGGCCGACGCCTTCCACAAGAAGTATTACGTTCCCGCCAACATCGTGATCGCCGTCGTCGGCGACGTCAAGGCCGCCGACGCCATGCCGGTCCTCGACGAAGTACTTCGGCGCCATCCCCGCCGGCCCCAAGCCCGAGCCGATGACCACCGTCGAGCCGCCGCAGTTCGCCGAGAAATCCGTCGTCATCCGCGAAGCCACCCAGCCCTTCTACCTCGAGGGCTACCACCGCCCCGACTACCGCGACCCCGACGACTCCGTCTACGACGCCATCACCGACATCTTCTCCAACGGCCGCACCGCCCGCCTCTACAAGAGCCTCGTGCGCGACCAGAAGATCGCCGCCGACGCCGAGGGCTTCAGCGGCTTCCCCGGCGAGAAATACCCCGGCCTCTTCGCCTTCTACGCCGTGCCCTCCCCGGCCACACGCCCGACGAGATGCGCGACGCGATCCACAAGGAGATCGACCGGCTGAAGACCGAAGACGTCACCGACGAAGAGCTGCAGACGCTTCAAGACCCGCGCCCGCGCCGACCTGCTCCGCGGCCTCGCCGACAACGAAGGCCTCGCCCACCAGCTCGCCGAGTACCAGACCCGCTACGGCGACTGGCGCGAGCTCTTCCGCGAGCTCGACGAGATCGACAAGGTCACCAAGGCCGACATCCGCCGCGTCGCCGACAAGGTCTTCGTCGAGAGCAACCGCACCACCGCCACGCATCGAGTTCGCCAGCCGCCGAGCCGCAAGCCCGCCGCAGAGCCCCAGCCGCAGGAGGTGCGCAGTGAACGCCTCTCCGTGCCCGACCAGCCGTCCGCCGCTTCACACGGCACTTCCACTGCAACCCTCATGAGACGCAGATGCCCTCCAGACTCCTCGCCGCCGCTGCTCGTCGCTCACCGCCTGTGCCCCAGCACTCGCCAGCCGCCCACGACCAGACCGCGCCGCACACGCCTCCGCCGCCGAGCCCTGGAAGAAAATTCCCATTCCCGCACTGCACGCCTTCAAGCCCGTCCAGCCCAAACGCATCGAGCTCCCGAACGGCCTGGTCATCTTCCTCCAGGAAGACCACGAGCTTCCCTTCATCGACGGCACCATCCTGATCCGCGGCGGCAGCCGCGACGAACCCGCCGCAAAGATCGGCCTCACCTCGCTCTACGGCGAGGCCTGGCGCACCAGCGGCACGCGCCACCACACCCGGCGACGCGCTCGACACCCAACTCGCGCCGAAGGCCGCCAGCATCGAAACCGGCGGCGGCGTCGCCTCCACCACCCTCGAGCTGGGCCAGCCTCAAGGAAGACTTCGACCCCGTCTTCGCCTCAGCCCTCGACCTGCTCCTCCACCCCGCCTTCAAGGCCGACAAGCTCGCAGCTCGCCAAGCGCCAGATCGACACCGGCATCTCGCGCCGCAACGACGACGCCGGCAGCATCGCCGCGCGCGAAGCCGCCATGCTCGTCTACGGCGCGACCAGCCCCTACGGCCGCCACGCCGAGTACGCCACCGTCGCCGCCGTCACGCTCGCCGACCTCAAGGCCTGGCACGACCGCACCGTCGTCGGCCAACAACATGATCGTCGCCGTCTCCGGCGACTTCGACTCCGCCGCCATGGAAGCGAAGCTCCGCAAAGCCTTCGAGCCCCTCCCGCGCGGCCAGGCCATCGCCCCGCTCGAAGCTCGACTTTCCCGGCCCCAAGCCCGGCGTCTACTTCGCCGACAAGGAGGACGTCAACCAGTCCAACGTCGCGCATCGTCGGCCTCGGCACCGAGCGCAGCAACCCCGACTACTACGCCCTCAGCGTCATGAACGAGATCTTCTCCGGCGGCTTCGGCTCGCGCGTCTTCCAGTCCGTCCGCACCAAGCTCGGCCTCGCCTACTCCGTCGGCGGCAGCTTCGGCGCAGCCTACGACCATCCCGGCGCCTTCTACAGCGCAGCCGGCACCAAGAGCGCCTCAGCACCGTCGCCGCCACCAAGGCCATCCTCGACGAGATCGGCCGCCTCAAGACCGTCCCGCCCACCCCGGACGAGATGCGCAACGCCAAGGACCAGGTGCTCAACTCCTTCATCTTCCGCTACGACTCGCCGCGAGAAGACCCTCAACGAGCAGGTCACCCTCGCCTTCTACGGCTACCCGCCCGACTTCCTCGAGAAGTACAAGGACGGCATCGAAAAGGTCACCGCCGCCGACGTCACCCGCGTCGCCAACAAGTACATCGACGTCTCCAAGCTCGCCATCGTCGTCGTCGGCAACAAATCCGAGATCAAGCCCGCCCTGTCCACCCTCGGCCCCGTCACCAACCTCGACATCGCCATCCCGCCCCCACCCGGAGCAAAGGCCAAGCAGCCCGGCGCATCGGCCGAGTAACCTCAGTAATCGTCGATCGCCGCGAAGACCTCAGCAGTGGAGCTAGAGACTGGAGCATCGGGCACCACGCAGTTCGCCCGACGTGGCTCTACCGTAGTCGACCCGCTGCACACCAGCACGCTCCGCGTCGCCGGGTCGACAACCCAGACCTCCTGCACTCCCATAGCGAGAAAGTCCTGCACCTTCGCACGCGTCTTGGACATGCGGTCTTCCGGCGAAAGTATCTCAATGCAAACCAGCGGCGGCTATGGATGATCTGCTCACTCGGAACATGCGCGTGCGCGTATGCATACGTCCGGGACATCGAAATCGTGTTAGGCACCAACCTGCACGCGGATTTCGCTGTTCGCCCGAATGACCTGGCTTGTTCGCGGTAGTTCTCAACAGCTCAATCAACTGGCTCTGCAGATCTGCTGTGATCGATGCTCGCCCAAGTTCCTCTCCTGAACTTCCCCATCCACATAGTCGCAATCCGGACTATAGCTCGTCCGAAGATATTCGCTGACCGGAATCAGAGCCTTCGTCGCCATGGGACCTCGCTCGCCTCATTATGCTCCCTCCGTGCCATACAGCCAACGCACCCTGCATGAGAAACTAGCCCTCAAATGGAACCACACAGGATTCGCAGTCGCCATCATGGCCGCCGGCAAAGGCACGCGGCTCAAGAGCAAGCGCCCCAAAGTCCTGCACGAGTCGGCGGCCGGCTCTCCTGCTCCACGTCATCGCCGCCGCCCGCACCCTCGTCGCCCGCAGGACCGATCTATCTGCATCATCGGCCACGAAGCCGACCGCGTCCGCGCCGCCGTCGCACTCCACCGGCGTCCAGTTCGTCCTCCAGGCCGAGCAGCGCGGCACCGGCCACGCCCTCCAGATGCTCAAAGCCTACTTCGCGCACTCCGGCCGCCCCCTTCCCGAAACACCTCCTCGTCCTCTCCGGCGACGTCCCCCTCATCCGCCCCGAAACCCTCGCCGCCCTCTGCGAGCTCCACCTCGCGCGAGCACGCCGCCATGACCATCCTCACCGCCGTCCCGCCGGACCCCACCGGCTACGGCCGCGTCCTCCGCCGCTCACCCCGACCGCCCCGAAGTCACCGCCATCGTCGAGCAGAAGTCCCTCACGCCCGACCAGCTCGACGCGCCCGAGATCAACTCCGGCATCTACTGCTTCGACACCGCCGCCCTCTTCGCCAAGCTCGACCTCCTCTCCACCGACAACGCCCACGGCGAGTTCTACCTCACCGACGTCGCCGCCATGCTCGTCGCCGACGGCGCACGCGTCGTCGCCATCCAGGCCGACAGCGTCGACGAGGTCCTCGGCGCCAACACCATCGCCGAGATGATGCACCTCGACGCCGCCATGCGCCTCGCCACCGCCCGCCGCCTCATGGCCCAGGGCGTCACCATCTTCCGCCCCGACACCTGCGTCATCGACGCCGAGGTCGACCGTCGGCCCCGACACCGTCATCGAGCCCTACGTCCAGCTCCTCGGCGCCACCCGCATCGGCTCCGACTGCCGCATCCGCTCCTACTCCGTCATCCAGAACTCCACCCTCGGCGACAACGTCACCGTCCGCAACGGCTGCATCCTCGATCGGCGCCGACGTCGGCGACGGCGCCGTCCTCGGCCCCTACGCCCACCTCCGCCCCGAGAGCCACATCGGCGAAGGAGCCCACGTCGGCAACTTCGTCGAGACCAAGAAAGTCACCCTCGGCCGCGGCTCCAAGGCCAACCACCTCACCTACCTCGGCGACGCCGTCATCGGCGCAGGCGTCAACATCGGCGCCGGCGCCATCACCTGCAACTACGACGGCGTCCACAAGCACCTCACCACCATCGGCGACGGCGCCTTCGTCGGCTCCGACTCCACCCTCGTCGCCCCCATCACCATCGGCGACGGCGCCTACGTCGCCGCCGGCTCCTGCATCACCGAAGACGTCCCCGCCGGCGCACTCGCCCTCGGCCGCTCCCGCCAGATCACCAAGGCCGGCTGGGCCGCTGCCCGCCAGGCCGCGCGCGATGCCGAAAAGGCACCAAAGCCCTGCAGAAATCCGCACAGTCAAGCCAGCGTTCCCGATCAAGCCACCGATCCGTCCTGCCGATAAGCGCAGTCACGAGGACACCCGCCGTGGCAAGCAAGCATCCTGGTCGTCGACGACGAGCCCCCATCCGAGCAGCCATCGTCTGGCCCTCCTTCGAGCGCGAGCGGCTATCGTCACCGCCTCCGCAGCCTGCTGCCGCACGAAGCCCTCGTCTGCCTGCAGGAGCATCCCGGCTGCGACCTCGTCCTCTCCGACATCATGATGCCCGGAACGGCGATGGCCTCGCCCTGCTCGATCGCATCGCTCGAACCATCCCCGAGACCCCCGTCGTCATGCTCACGGCAGTCCACGACATCCACGTCGCCACCAACGCCTTCCGCCGCGGCGCGGCCGACTACCTCTCAAGCCCTTCGACCGCGCGAACTGCTCGAGACGTCGTCACCCGCGCCCTCGACCAGGCCCGCGTACGCAACCAGAGCGCCGCCTATCGGCAGAACCTCGAAGAGATCGTCTCCGCCCGCACCAGCCGCCTGCGCGCCACCATGCAGCGACCTCGAACGCAGCTACGACATCACCCTCGAAGCCATGGGCGACGCGCTCGACCTCCGCGACGCCGAAACCGAAGGCCACTCCCGCCGCGTCACCGCCTACACCATCGCCCTCGCCCGCGAGATGGGCCTCGCCGCGGCAGAGCTCCGCACCATCGCCCGCGGCGCCTTCCTCCACGACATCGGCAAGATCGCCACGCCCGACGCCATCCTCCTCAAGCCCGGCAAGCTCACCTCCGACGAGACCGCCATCATGCGCGAACACTGCGTCCGCGGCTACGAGATGGTCCGCAAGATCCCCTTCCTCCGCGACGCCGCCGAGATCGTCCTCGCCCATCAGGAGTCGCTTCGACGGACCGGCTATCCGCGCGGCCTCCAGCGGCGAACGAGATTCCCCTCGGCGCGCGCATCTTCGCCATCGCCGACACCCTCGACGCCATGACCTCCGACCGCCCCTACCGCAAAGCCATGACCTTCGCCCAGGCACGCGAAGAGATCCGCACGCTACAGCGGCACCCAGTTCGACCCCGACATCGTCGACGTCTTCCTGCGCATGCCGGAAGACATCTGGAACGATCTCCGCGAAGAAGTCGACCACGCACCCGCCACCGTCTTCAACGCCCACGCATGGCGCACCGCCGACGCCGCACTCCGTCCTGCAACCCAGGACGCCTGACGTCCCCCAGCATCTGCCTTCAAGCCGAAAATATCGCCCACCGACCCCGGACGAAATTCAGCCGGGTCGGCCGCCCGACAGACCCGGCAGATGCTATCCTTTACGCAGGAGTGGTGTCGCTGCCCCGCTCCGACGTTTTTTGCACAAGTTGCGTCACTGGCCTCCCGGCACGGATCGAAAGGTCCGTGCCGTCCTTTTTCCTTCTCCCATGACGAGATGCCCCACTCGACCCATGGACCCGAATCTGGTCCGCCATAAACGCTTCGCCGCGAACCCTCCTCGCCGGCATTCTCGCCGCTGTATCTTCTCCATCACCTGCTTCCAGGCCGCCACCCGCCTGCTTTGGGTCGATGAACTCATCACCCTCGGCATAGCCCGCCAAGGCAGCCTCTCCGCCATCTGGCACGCTCTCGCACTCGGCGCCGACCCCAACCCCCCGCTCACCCACGCGGCCGTCCTTCTCTCCACCCGCCTCTTCGGCCAATCCGCCCTGGCCATCCGCGTCCCCTCCATCCTCGCCATGCTGCTCACGATCGTGGCCCTCTGGAGCATCCTTCGCCGCTGGCTGCAGCCCACATACGCCGCCCTAGGGGTCCTCGCCTTCATGGCCACGCGAGGCTTCGATTACGCTTACGAAGCCCGCTCCTACGCCGCACTCACCGGCTTCAGCCTCGCCGCACTGGCGTTCTGGCTCTCCTCAACACCTGCCCCTGCCCGGGCCACCCCACCGGCCCGCCCCGAAAGCCTCATCGGCATGGCCCTCTGCCTCGCCGCCGCCCTCTCCTCCAACTACTACGGCGTCCTCGCCTGGTTCCCCATTGCGACTCGGCGAAGCCGTCCTCACCGCGCGCTCACGCCGCCTCCGCGTTCCAATCTGGATCGCCCTCGCCATAGCCGCCTGCCCCGCTGGCCATCTACCTCCCGCTCATCCACCACAACCTAGCTCAATTCGCTCCGCACGCCTGGAACCGCCCACACCTCGACCTACTCAGCGAGAGCTACCTCGTCCTCGTCGAAGGCGTGTTCTGGCCCGTCATCCTCGGTGCTGCCTCGCTGCTGTGGATACTCGCCGCCGCCCGCCCACCCGCAACACGCCGTCCCGCGCCACCTCCGCACCAAAACTCCAACCCCACGAGTCAGCAGCACTCGCAACCCTGCTCCTCTACCCCGTTCTCGGACTCGCCCTCGCCACCGCCGGTGCCGGCATGATCAGCCCCCGCTGCGTCCTGCCAGTGTGCTGTGGCTTCGCCATCGCCGCAGCCCTGCTCTCCGCGCGCATCTTCGGCGAAGGCCCCCGCGCCATCGTCCTTCTCCTCTCCGCAGCCCTCCTCTGGGTCGTCGCCCGCGAGTCCGCCTGCGCCGTCCTCCTGCACCGCCAGCGCGCAGCCTTCCTCGCCCTCCGCGATCGCCTCTCCCAGCTTCCAGACGACCGCCCGATCCTCCTCGCCGACTCCACCCTCGCCCTGCCCCTCGCCCACGACACGACCCCGCAAATCCGCGCCCGCCTCATCTTCCCCATCGACTTCGCCGCCATCCATGCCTCCGAACCCGACGACTCCGGCGAGCAAAACCTCTGGGCCGGCCGCAATGGCATCTTCCCCCTCCGCATCGTCCCCTACACGCCCGACCTCGCCCA
Source organism: uncultured Acidobacteriaceae bacterium (assembly GCA_963791875.1). Taxonomy (GTDB): domain Bacteria; phylum Acidobacteriota; class Terriglobia; order Terriglobales; family Acidobacteriaceae; genus Edaphobacter. The sequence continues at coordinate 259,839 of CAWBUI010000010.1, read as the reverse complement.
CTCCGCAGCCCTCGTCCTCACCCGCCCCGGCGGCTGGCTCGCCCAAAGCCTCTCCCGCGACGGCGCTTCCCTCACCGACGTCACCTCCCCAACCGACGCCGCGCACCTCGCCGGCCTCGGAGGCGTCTTCACCCCACTCGCTCACGACCGCACCCGCCTCTTCCAGATGCAGCCCACCGCTCACCACGCCCCCAACCACGAGTAAAATAGCCACATGAAGCGCGTCCTCACCTGCCTCGCCCTCGGTCTCGTTGCCCTCGTCGCCTCCGCTCAGTGGACCGACCCCGCACACGACATACCCGCTTACAACCCCGCGGCGCCGGGGCAGACCGTACCTGCAATCATGAGCGGCGCGCAGCTTACCGGACCGTACTTCCAGCACCCCTACCAGGTCATCGCATACAAGATGGCCGCCAAGGTCTCACGCGTTCTCTATCAGCAGCCCTGCTACTGCCGCTGCGACCGCGAGATGGGCCACAACAGCCTGCATAGCTGCTTTGAAGGAACTCACGGCGCCGCCTGCTCCACCTGCATGCGCGAAGCCGTCTACGCCTACCGCGAAACCCAGAAGGGCCGCACCCCAGCCCAGATTCGCGCCGGCGTCGAGCGCGGTGATTGGCAGAACATCGACCTTGAGAGCGCCACCCTCTAGCGCGCACTCCAGGCAAAAGCCTTGCATCTGGCTGAGTCCTCGCGTTGCCTCCGAGCTCTCCCCGCCAGCGGGAAAGCTTCGCGCGCCCCCGGGACTGACCTTAACCACCTCGCCCTGAACAACCTCACATCCTTCGCCATCGAATATTCTCTTGCGTCCGCTGACGAAATCCGTTTATCCCGTCTACAATCAGCGGTACAGCCGCTCCCCACCGGAGCCGGGACCCCACGCCGAGGAGAAACTCCGATGACCAAAGCCGACCTTGTCGACCGTGTGACCGCCCTCGGCGACCTGACCCGCAGAGACGGAGAGATCATCGTCGACACGCTCTTCGAGTCCGTCATCGGTGCCCTGCGCTCCGGCGACAAAATCGAGATCCGCGGCTTCGGCTCCTTCCGCACACGCCAGCGCAACTCCCGCATCGGCCGCAATCCCAAGACCGGCGCACGGGTCGAAGTCCCCGCCAAGCGTGTCCCCTACTTCAAGCCCTCAAAGGAACTCCGCGACTCCGTCAACCCCAGCGGCGCAAAGAAATCCGCGGCCGGCGACCCCAACGGCGAGATTGACCCGCACCACCCGCCCGCCATGTAGCCCACGGCCCAGGGCCCTTCCCCACGCACGCCTCTAGGCCGTCACCCGCGCCCCCGCCCGCACCGTCTGCCGCCGCACCGTCAGCGCCTCAATCCGGTCCCGCCGCACCGCAAAGCCAGATCCGACACCCGTCGGCACCGCAATCTCACCCTGCGCACTGACCGTCACCTCCGGCTCAATAATGTCCTCCGTCCAGTACGCGCTTCGACGCCGACACATCCCCCGGCAGCGAAAAGTTTTCCAGCGACGACAGCGCGATATTGTGCGCCCGCCCAATCCCCGTCTCCAGCATCCCGCCGCACCACACCGGCACACCACGCTCTGCCGCCGCGTTATGCACCGCAATCGCCTCGGAGAAGCCGCCCACTCGCCCCACCTTGATATTGATGATCCGGCACGAGTCCATATCGATCGCCGCCAGCGCATCCCGCCGGTTGCGTATCGACTCATCCAGGCAGATCGGCGTCCGCAGCCGCTTCTGCAGCATGGAATGAAAATAAAAATCGTCGTACCACAGCGGCTGCTCGATCATCAGCAGACGAAACTCGTCCCACGTCACGATGTGCTCCACATCCCTCACGCGATACGCCGAGTTCGCGTCGCAGCTCAGCATGATCTTCGGCCATCGCGCACGCACCGCCTCGAATATCTTCGTGTCCCAGCCCGGCTTGCACTTCAGCTTGATGCGCTGGTACCCCGCGTCCACCGCCTCCGCAATCTTCTCCATCAGCGCCTCGGCCGACGGCTGAATCCCGATCGACACCCCGCACGGAATCGTCTCGCGCGTCCCGCCCAGCAGTCTGCGACAGCGACACCCGCTTCTTCTGCGCCTCCAGGTCCCACACCGCGTTCTCGAGCGCCGCCTTCGCCATCCGATGCCCACGCACCTGGCGAAACAGCTCCGGCATCGCTCCCGCCCCCGTAATCTCCTTCGCCAGCAGCCGCGGCGCAAGCTCCCTCTCCGTGATAATCCACGCCGTATCGATCGTCTCGTCGGAGAAGTAAGGGTGCTCGCCCGCGACGCACTCCCCCCACGCCGGTCAGCCCTCGGACTCGATCTCCACCAGCAGGATCCGCCGGTTCGTCGTCAGTCCAAAGCTCGTCTCAAAGGGATGCGCGAGCGGCATGTTGATCTCGCGCAGATGTATCGCATCAATCGTCAGCATAGATTCTTCGTCCTTCGTACGTCGCTTGTCGCGCAGCCCGGTTGCCAGTCCTGCAGCCCCGCGCTCGTCCCTGGCTCAGAAGAAAGCTCCCGTCGCCCTCCGCAGCTCCGCCGTAACCCTGACCGCCAGCCCTTCGCGCGAACGCCGATTGAAGCGCGCGACGGACGTTGTTCTGCAGGACCTCAGCCAGCTTACGCTGCTCCGGGTCTCTCTTCCACTCGTACACCTGCGCCGGAACGTCCACCTGCTCCACCACCGGTGCACTCGTCCTCCGCCTCCGCCCGGCTCTTCCCCAGAACGCCGCCGCACCCGCGCCGAGCGCAGCCACCACTCCGCGTACAGCCGATCCGTCGGCAGTCCGCCCTGCAGCGGAGAAGTCGACGGCCCGTAGAAATCCGGCTGGTACCGCCGCGCAATCGCACCCAGCCGCGCAATGTTCAGGTGCGCATTCTTGATCTCCAGTGGATCGAACGTCCACTCCATCCGGTCGATCCCGCGCGCCAGCGCCTCCGTCGCGCTGTGCCAGCTTCAGCCGCCGCCCCAGCCCCGCGTTCCTGTACTCCGGCAGCACCGCCAGCATGTGCGAGTGCAGATACGCCCGCCCGTCCCGTACCCCGGCAGGGACATCGCAAACCCGATCACCGTCTCGCCCATCGAACGCGCCGATCACCTGCCCGCCGATCCGGCTCGCCACAATAAACACGCGCTCCGGAATCAGGTCGCCCATCGCTGTACCCCCACACCGCAAGCTGCAGCTCCACGCACCGCTCAAAATGCGCCAGCTCCACCAGCGGCGCAATCCGAATCGCCCCATCCATTCCCCTCGCATCCACCCCGTTTCCCATGTCAGACAGCTACCCGTCCGACGTGGCCTTGCTCACGTCGTTCCTCGCCAGCACCACCCTTGCCAGCATCCGCCGCGCCAGCATCCGCCCGGCCAGCATCCGACCGCCGGCATCCGTCGCCTCCAGAGCCTTCGCCCCTCGCCACCGCCGATCCAGCTCCTCCGCCGACAGCTTCCCCAAAGCCTCATACCCCCCGACCTCAAGCTCCATCGCCGCGAACCGCCGCCGAAACTTCGCATTCGACCCACGCAGCGCGGACTCCGCATCAACCTTCAAGTGCCGCGCGAGGTTTACAGCCGTAAACAGCACATCCCCAAGCTCTTCCTCCATCTCATGTCGCGCCTCGTCCCCCACCCGCGGCGCACAAACCAACCTCCGCCCGAAGCTCCCCAATCTCCTCCTCCAGCTTCTCGAACAGCCCCTCCACCGAAGGCCAGTCGAACCCCACCTTGGCCGCCTTCGACCCCAGCTTCGCCGCCTCCAGCATCGCAGGCATAGCCCGCGCCACATCATCCAGCCCCGAACGTCCTGTACCCGCCGCCCGCCCCGCAGCCGCCTTCTCCCCCCGCTTGATCTCCTCCCAGTTCCGCAGAACCGCCGAAGCATCGTGGGCCTCCGCAAGCTCCCCACCCACCGGAAAGATATGCGGATGCCGCCGCACCAGCTTCGCATTCAGCCCACGTGCCACATCCGCAATCGTGAAATACCCCGCCTCGCTCGCCATCTGCGCATAAAACAACACCTGCAGCAGCAAGTCCCCGAGCTCGTCCTTCAGATCGCCCCAGTCCCGCCGCTCAATCGCGTCGAAGACCTCATAGGTCTCCTCCAGCGTGTGTCGCTTGATCGTGTCAAACGTCTGCTCCCGGTCCCACGGGCACCCGCCCGGCCCACGCAGCCGCTCCATGATCGCAATCGCCTCCGCCAGCGGAGCCGCCGCATCCCGCACCACTCCGGTCTCCGGCACAAACGAGCCTTGGGGCTCCAACGATCTATCGGCCATCCCTCCACTCTACCAAGCCATGCGCTATCCTCCCGGTATAGCCCCCATGCCCCCGCCCCAGACACCACCGCCACCGCAAACCCCACCCCGCACACCACCCCGCGCCTGGCTGCTCCTGCTCCTCCTGCCCTACGCCGGCCTCTGCTTCCCTCAGGTGTACGCGCGCACCACGCCCGCTCTCCTCGGCTTCCCCTTCTTCTACTGGTACCAGTTCGCCTGGGTGATCCTCACGTCCTGCCTGCTCGGACTCGTCTACCGCGTCCTCCGTACACCCGAGTAACACCCCACACCCTCAATCCACCCGTTAAAGAAAAGGACGCGTCCAGACTGGCTGGACGCGTCCGCGCTTCTCAAGGCGATCAGAGCCCGTTGGCCCCAAGCTTACTCACCGCCTGATGGCGCACCCGGTGCTGCGGTCCCCTGCTGCGGCTGCTGCATATTCGAAAGCAGCTTCACATCGACTCGCCGGTTCTTCGCACGTCCCGCAGCCGTCTTGTTGTCGGCCACCGCCTGGTCTTTTCCAATTCCCACCAGGTAGAACTTGTGCGGAGGGATGTTGTACTTCGCCTGCAGGTAGTTCACCACAGCATCAGCGCGCTTCTGGCTGAGCTGATAGTTGTACTGCGCGTCGCCGGTCGAATCCGTTCCGCCGGTGACCTCCAGGATGTAGCCACGCGCACTCGTCAGCGACGTCGCCACCTGGTCAAGCTGTTCCTTGTCGGCCTTCGTCAATACGCTCTTGTCGAAGCCAAATGTAACGCTCACATCCGACAGCTCTTTGTAGTTGTCCAGATTTGCCACCACGCCCGACAGCGTGTCCACCCGGTTCACCGCCTCATTCGCCGACTGGTTCGCCTGGTTGGCCTGCTGCCCTGCAGCCGCAGCATGCTGGTCAGCCGCGCTCGCCGCCTGCTGCGCCTGGGCAATGCCCGCCTGTGCGCGCTGGTCGGTGTCCATAATCGTACGGTGGTCCTGCGCGGTCTTCGCGTCGAGCTCGTTCGTCTGCTGGATCAGCGGAGCCGTCTGCGACTTCACGTAATTCTTCGTGGAGCAGCCGGTCGTAAGGCCCAGACCGATCGCTCCCACCAGACTCAAACCAAAGGCTCTCGCTACAGACTTGGAATAGAAAGTCGAAATTGTCACTGCCTTCATCGGATCGTTGGTCATTGCCGCCATCTCCTTGGTACACATCACACGCACCCGCAACCGGGGCCACACTACCAACAGCAATCCTCGTGCCAATTCAATTCACCGCGCAAACGCCGCCAGTGAAACCACTTACACCGCCCGGCACGCCGCTCCCGCACGTTACTAGTCGGTAATTCTTGCGCGTACCCGGTCAATCTTTCAGTCTCGAAGCCGCTTGCGACACACACCACGCACCCCACGTCCACATCCTGCTTTCCCGATCTCCCCCACTCCACCCACAACGCCCTCCCGCCGGCTAAACTTTAAACAGGGCCACTTCCCCGCCGATTCATGGATCTCCACGCAAAAATCCGCACCATCCCCACCCTCCCCGGCTGCTACCTCTACAAGAACGCCGAAGGCGAGGTCATCTACGTCGGCAAGGCCAAGAACCTCCGCGCCCGCGTGCGCTCCTACTTCCTCGAAGCCAACCAGGCCAACGCCGAAGACCGGCTCGCTCATGCGCGAGGCCGTCGACGTCGACTACATCACCGTCGACAACGAGCGCGAAGCCCTCGCCCTTGAAAACAACCTCATCAAGCAGCGCAAGCCGCGCTTCAACATCCTGCTGCGCGACGACAAGACCTACCCCTACATCAAGCTCACCACTCGGCGATCGCTATCCCCAAAGTCTTCGTCACCCGCCGCCTGCGCAAGGACGGCGCCGCCTACTTCGGCCCCTACTTCCCCGGCAACCTCGCCCACCGCCTCGTCGACCTCATCCACCGCTGCTTCCTCATCCCGAGCTGCAAGGTCGACCTCTCCCGCTACCATCCCCGCGCCTGCCTGCAGTACTACATCAAGCGCTGCCTGGGCCCCTGCGTCGAAGGCCTCATCACGCCCGAGACTCTACAGCAGACCATCCGCGACGTGCAGCTCTTCCTCGACGGCAAGCCCAGCGAGCTCGAAACCCGCCTGACCGGCCGCATGGCCGAAGCCGCCGACAACGAGCAGTTCGAGCTCGCCGCCCGCCTCCGCGACCAGATCGTCACCGTCCACCAGATGCAGGACAAGCAGCGCATCGCCACCGCCGACAACGAAGACGCCGACGTCTTCGGCTTCCACTACGAAAAGGGCATGCTCGCCGTCAACCTCTTCCACATGCGCGGCGGCAAAATCGTCGACCGCCGCGACTTCTTCTGGGAAGACCTGCCCGACTCTCGACGCCCACTTCGGCGAATCACTCAACGAAGACGCCAACGAGCCCTGCCGACGATGCTCGCGGACCGAGAACACGCATCATGGCTAATCCATCGACCGACCCTCGCTGCCGAGCCTGGACGCCGGGTCGAATCTCCCCGGCGCGATCGCGAGATCACCGAAGCCCGTCCTCCTCGAGCCCGAACCCACCCACCCGCCACCGGAGATCGACTGGACTGCCGTCGCCCGACACCCAGCCACACCGCCCATCGCCGAGCCAGGCCAACGAACCTTCTCCCCCGCCGCCTTCTTCTCCGCCCTGCTCAAACAGCTCTACCTTGACCAGTCCTACGTCCCGCGCTCCATCTACGTCCCCGTCGACTTCCCCGACCGCGCCCTCCTCGCCGACGTCCTCTCCGAACGCACCGGCCGCCGCATCGAACTCGCCGCCCCCCAGCGCGGCGACAAGCGCTCCCTCGTCGACCTCGTCTGCCAGAACGCCAGCAGTCCTACGACCAGCGCTTCCGCGTCCTGCAGCCCATCGCAGAAAGCCATCGCCGGAAGCCCTCCAGGACGCCCTCACGCTCGAAGAACTCCCCCGCCGCATCGAGTGCTTCGACATCTCCCACATCCAGGGCGCAGAAACCGTCGCCTCCATGGTCGTCTGGGAAGACGGCGCGATGAAAAAGTCCGACTACCGCAAGTTCCAGGTCAAAACCGTCACCGGCGTCGACGACTTCGCCTCCATGCGCGAAGTCATCCACCGCCGCTACAGCCGCCTGCTTGCCGATAAGAAGCCGTTCCCCTCGCTCATCCTCATCGACGGCGGCCTCGGCCAGCTCCACGCCGCCGCCGACGCCCTCGCCGAGATCGGCGTCAGCACGCAGCCGCTCGCCTCCATCGCCAAGAAGGAAGAGATCATCTACGTCCACGGCCAGGAGGACGACCCGGTCGTCCTCGACCGCCGCTGCCCCGGTCCTGCACCTGATCCAGAAGATCCGCGACGAGAGCCACCGCTTCGCCGTCACCTACCACCGCAAGCGCCGCCAGATCCGCGACCGCGCCTCCGAGCTCGACGCCATCCCCGGCGTAGGCCCCCGCACCCGCCAGCGCCTGCTCGAACACTTCGGCTGCGTCCGCGCCCTCCGCACAGCCGCCGAACGACCCCGACGCCCTCCACGCCGTCGTCAACCCCGCCACCGCCACCAAAATCCGCACCCACTTCGCCGCCGGATCCGGCGAGCCCGCGCCCGCCGCCCCGGCCTTCCCCATCATCCACGGCTAGCGATCCAAGTGGGCCAGAACAGCCCCTACCTCCCGCCCGATCAGCGACATCACAAACAGCACCACAATCCCAATCACGCTCACAACGCACCACGCGATCGCAAGCATCAGCGCCCACAAAACCCCAAACGAAATCCAGCCCCCAAGAAGCTTGGCCATTCGGATTGCGTTCGAGTCCGTTGCCGCAAACTCTGCCTTTCCCGGATCGTAGACATAGCACCCACCCAGATCAGCCGTAGTTCCCGCAACCGGCCCTTCGAGCTCCCGTAGCTGTTCGAGCTTAAGATTCCGCGGGCGATATGGAGTTTCCCCCGTCGCGGTCGACTGCATCCGCCGCACCGCCGAACCGTGGATCAGCGACCCCGCAGGTATGGTCCGCGCCACCCCGTACGGCACACGCCACTGAATCTGCCCATCTTCCTTGTCGTAATACTGCTGCGGAAAAAGCTGCAGCAGCCACCACCTCAAATCCAGCGACTCGTGCAGGCAATGGTCCTCCTTCGGCTTCGGGTGATAGATCTTGTCCGCGCTGTAGACGTGGCTCTTCGCCCCGAGCACCATCCGGATCCTGTCTTCGCAAAGCTCCGCGCCCTGGTTCTTCAACTCGTTGATCATCCACTCCAGCGTCTCGTTGCGGGCGCCGCCTCCTTCTGCCGGTAGCTCCCGCCTATGTCCGAATGCACCCCCGGAAACCACACCTGCGCGATATCCTGCGCAAACCCCGCCGCGCGAAGCTCCGCCGGCCACTCCGGATGATCGATCGGCACCGGATCGCCCCAAAGATTGTCGCGGTAGTACGCCCGCCGCTCATCGATGCTCACCGCATGCCGCCCCACCTCCACAATCGGGTTCTGCGCCATGTTCAACAGCCGCAGCGGCTCATAAATCCACCCCACAGACGACACCGTGTCCCAAATCCCCATAAACCGGATCGTCACCTTGCGCGAGTACGTCTCCGCAAACGAAAAGTTCGGCGCAATGCTGTGCGAACGCTGCCCCGCCCGCTCCTGCGGCGTCTTCTTCAGCAGCTCCCGCTTCACCTTCACATCATCGTGGAACATCCGCCACGCATACACCAGGTGCCCCTCGTTGCCCCGGCATAGCAGCCCATACGCATGCAACATGCCCGCCAGCGCCCGGGCCGTGTACGCCCCGCGCGAAAAGCCAAACAGGTAGATCTCGTCCCCATCGTTGTACTGCTCCATCAGGTAGCGATACGCATCCAGCACATTCGCCTGGAACCCCGCCCCAAACGCCAGTCCCTTCACCTTCGACCAGAACCGCGGAATCGCGTACCGGATCGTAGGATCACCCATCGTCCCCACGCCCGGATGGTAGTACGCCACCTGATCGTTCGCCACCCGTAGCGTCGTATACAGCTTCACCACGTTGGAATTGCCGTCCTCGTCCTCGTGCGTCTCCCGGAACTTGTTACCAGTTCCGTCACAAAACACAAAGATCTTCTTCTTCTCGGAGTGCGGCTTGTTCAGCTCAAACGTTCCCAGCTCAGCATTTGCAGCCACCCATTGTGCATGTGCATGGCAGTCCAATGCTGGCGTAGGAGTCGCGGGTCGAGGCACAGGCATAGGGATCCCTTCAAAGTGGCAGCTCTGCCAGATAGAAATTTGAAAGGCATCCTATACGACCCGCCCCGAACACGGCGAGTCTTTTCTTTGAACCCCGCACCCGCCCTCTACCGCTTCTTCATCCCATCCCCACTATTCGCCCCGCCGCTCATCTTCCCCATCTCGTCAAGCGACATATTCCCGCTCATATGAATGAACGTCAGCTCCTTCGGCTCCGCGGTCAAAATCACCATCTCCGTGCCTTCCTTCCCCGGCATCTCCCGCGAACAGATATCCGTCGTCCCGCTCTTCTCCCGCACATGCACCGAGCAGCTCCACGACCCATCCTCCAGCTTCTTCCGGTACGTCTCCACATCCTCCGGCTTGTACATCCCCGGCTTGTCATACGTGTACGTGTGGACCACCATGAACTTCATCTTCTTCGCCATCCCCGCGTCTCTCCCCGGAACCATCCCCATCATCTTCGGATCCAGGTTGATCTCCGTCACCTCCGTCGCCCCCTGCGCGAACTTCTCCGTCCCCGCAAACAGGTCGTCCTTCACCTGCGCCCCCGCCGCCGCCGCGGCCATCGCCCCGTTCGCAATCTGCAAGGACACCGCACGCACCGCCGGCACCTCCTCCGTCACCGCGATCTGCCCAAACGCCATAGGACTCGCCACCACCGCCATCGCCACCAGCCGCATCATCGTCTTCATCACTGCCTCCCCAAGTCCCCGTGCCGTTCTAAAATCTCTCAGCAAAACTAATCGCCGAACCGTACGCCCGCCTGGTGCAACTGCTCCCGCGCGTGATCCAGCGCCCGGTCCGTAATCCGTATCCCCGCCTCAAACTGCTGCTGCGCCCGCGCCGCCTTCTCGCGCTCATGCCGCACATGCGACTCCGCTACCCCGAACACCCCCACCGCAAGACCCGCCGCCAGCGCACCGCTCATCCAAACCCGCCGCCGCCCCGGCATCATTAGCAGCGTCCCTCGCCTCTTCGCCTCCTCCGCCCGTACACGCTCCACTGCACGCTCGGCGAACCCCTCCGGCGCATCTATCCGCCGCATCGCCTGGGCCAGCCGCTCCTCAAACTCCCTATCAAACTCCGTCACCTGATCCTCACGTTCACTCACGCACATACTCCTTCATCGTTACCGCCGCCTTGCGCCGCAGCAGCTTCAACGCCCGCTGCAGATGACTCTTTACCGTCGCCACGGGTTGGCTCAACAACACCGCAATCTCCTCCGGCCGCATCTCTTCCTGGTACCGCAACACCACCGCCACGCGAAGCTGCTCGGGCAGCGCCCGCAACAACTCCTCCAGCCGAGCACCCAGCGCCGCGCTGCTCACCGAAGCCTCGCCCTCAACCGCAGGCGCATGCTCCTCCTCCATCCACTCCTCGGCCAAAGCCTCCGGCCGCACCGCCCTCCGCCGCAACGCGTCCGTCGCCCGATGCACCGCGACCCGCCGCAGCCAGAACCGCAAATGCTCCTCCCCGCCCTGCCGCTCCTCGCCACACGGCCCGTCGACGCTCCGGTAGAGCGCCAGGAACACATCCTGCGCCACCTCCTCCGCCGTCGCAAAATCTCCCGTAACGCGCACCGCAATCGAAAACACCATCCGCTGGTGCCGCTCGATCACCCCGCGAAACTCATCCGTCCCCATCACCATCAAGCGCTCTCACCTACCTATACGCACGCCCCCACCAATCCGAATGCAAAATCTTCACCCCACGCCCTTGCCCTTACCCTCGCCGCTGCGCTTGCCAGTGGCCGTTCCTCGCCCTCCCACCCCAAAGCTCGTCATCTCGACCGAAGCGAAGCGAAGCGGAGAGACCCCGCATTGGCCCCTGCAGTTGCAGTTGCAGTCGCTCCCCTGCCCTTGCTTTTGCCTCGCCGCCCTCCCACCCGAAATCTCGTCATCTCTACCGAAGCGAAGCGAAGCGGAGAGACCCCCGCGGCCCCTCCCCCACCATATACACTCGCCCCATGCGCGCCGCACTCCTGCTACTCTTCGCCCTCCCAGCCGCCGCCCAGTTCCAGATCCTCCCCACCCCCACCACCGCCGACCTCCGCGGCATCCACGCCGTCTCTCCCGAGATCGCCTGGGCCTCCGGCACCAACGGCACCGTCCTCCGCACCACCGACGCCGGAGCCCACTGGCAGCCTCTGCCCCACCCCACCCGACGCCGAACACCTCGACTTCCGCGGCATCCAGGCCTTCGACGCCCAAACCGCCATCGTCATGTCCTCCGGCAAAGGCCCCCTCTCCCGCCTCTACAAAACCACCGACGCCTGCGCCACATGGACCCTCGTCTTCACCAACCCCGACCCCGAAGGCTTCTGGGACGCGATTAAGTTCGACTGGCGAAAACCCGAATTCGCCTCCCGGGACTGGATTGAGCGCTTGCACGGTGCCCTGATTGGCGACCCGGTGGACGGTGAATTTGTCATCTACGACACGCCCGACTCAGGCCAAACTTGGATTAGGTGGGAGAATGACGCCCAGCTTAGTGCATCCGCCATGCTAAAACCCGCCAAATCGAAAAACGGCGAAGGCGCTTTCGCGGCAAGCAACAGCTGCCTCGCGGTACCCGGCATCAATGGTCCAATGCTGTTCGTAACGGGTGGAAAATCCGGTTCCCGATTGCTGTTGGCGCAAGCACATAGCCCATTCGACAACGGAACAACATGGAAATTCACGGCCATCGGGTTGAAATTCCCATCGGCTGAGGGCGCCGGAGCGTTTTCGGTTGCCGCTAGGGAGGTGGGCCCCTTGCGGTACGATCTCATGGTTGTCGGAGGCGATTACAAGCGCCCGGAAGCCATCGGGGCATCCACCTTTCTTCCCGACCGAACAGATTGTTGCCTCGGCTTAGCTCCTCAGAAGGCGATCATGCCATCCACGCCACCCCACGGCTACCGCTCCTCGGTCGCCTACTCCCCCGCCACCAAAACCTGGATCACCGTAGGCCCCAACGGCACCGACGTCTCCACCGACGACGGCCGCAACTGGCGCCCCCTCCGCCCCGCCGCCGCCCCAGACGGAACCCCAGACCCACCCGACGCCGACCGCAACTGGAACGCTCTCTCCCTCCCCTACGTGGTAGGCCCCCACGGCCGCATAGGCAAACTCCACCCCGACCGCCTCACCCACCCCTAACGCCCCGCACCCGCTCGCCCCCACCCAAAACCTCGTCATCTAGACCGAAGCGATGCCAGCCGAAAGCGGAGAGCAGTCGCGGTTGCCGTTGTCGATGCCCTTGCCGTTGCCGTTGCCGTTGCCCTTGCCCTTGCCGTTGCCGTTGCCCGCCCTTATTGCTTGTCATCCCGCAGCGAAGCGGAGGGACCTGCTTCTTCACTTGCCATTGCCGTTGCCATTGCCGTTGCCCGCCCTTCTTGCTTGTCATCCCGCAGCGAAGCGGAGGGACCTGCTTCTTCACTTGCCATTGCCGTTGCCCTTGCCCTTGCCCTTGCCGTTGCCCTTGCCCTTGCCCTTGCCGTTGCCCGCCCTTATTGCTTGTCATCCCGCAGCGAAGCGGAGGGACCTGCTTCTTCACTTGCCCTTGCCCTTGCCGTTGCCCGCCCTTATTGCTTGTCATCCCCCAGCGAAGCGGAGGGGCCTGCTTCTTCACTGCCCATTCCCGCCGCACGCATCCCGGCATTGCCGTTGCCTTCGCTCTTGCCCTCCTTCAGCCACCCCACTCCGCCCCGGTAAAGATCCTGTCAACCCCCCAAAGCACCCCGAATCGCCACAACCCAAGCCCCCACAACGAGTTACCAACAAAAAATAGTTGGCCATTTAGATATGCTCAATCCGATACAATAGAAGTAGAGAGAAAAAAGCAAGGCCCAGCCCCACGGTTGGGCCTTTTCCATTTAACCCAGGGAGACACACCCCCAATGATCCAGTTCGAGCTTCCAGAGCAGCACCCTATCGACCCCAAACGCCGCTACCTCTGCCGCCACGTCTTCTCCGAAGGCCGCCGCTGCGGCTCCCCCGCCCTCCGCGGCCAGCACCTTTGCTTCTACCACCACTCCGCCCGCCAGCAGCCCGCCGCAGCCTCCGGCCACGCCGCCGTCTTCACCATGCCCGCCATCGACGACCGCGCAGGAATCCAGCTCGCCATCTACAGCATCATGGCCCGCATCGCCGCAGCCGAGATCGACAGCAAACGCGCCGGCCTCCTCCTCTACGGCCTCCAGATCGCCTCCGCCAACCTACCCCGCCGCGCCGCCACCGTCCCCGCCGACGCCACCGCCCAACCCGAACCCCTCGTCGAACAGATCTCTCACCACACCGAGTACGGCCTACTCGCCCCAGTCCAGGAACTCCCAGAAGCTCCCCAACAACACACCGACGCGGAACAAACCCAGCCATCCGCCCAACCACCCAGCCCAACCGAACCCACCCAAACACCCGCCATCTCGACCCAACCCACCCACAACGCTCTCATCTCCACCGAACCCACCGAAACACTGGCCATCTCGACCGAACCCACCCAAACACTCGTCATCTCGACCGAACCCATCCGCAAGGCCGTCATCTCGCCCGAACCCACCCACAAACTCGTCATCTCGACCGAAGGCGAAGCCGCAGTGGAGAGACCCCCGCATTCGCCCTTGCCGTTGCCCTGGCCCGCCCAAACTTTCACTCAGGTCCCCACAACCGAGCCCACCCAGAAACTAATCATCTCGACCGAAGACGAACACGAAGCCGAAGCGGAGAGCCCCCCGCATTGGCCCTTATCCCTACCGCAGTCCGCAGCCTAACCCCTGTATCCGAAGTACTTTAGGACTAAAGTACGGGGGGAGGGGGGTACCGCTAAACGGCCACCGTAAACGTATCTTCTGCTCCGAGTCACCGCACGGTACAGCGTGTCGCGCTCAAACGGCACCCGCCCCGCCTCGGTGATCAGCCGCACCAGGTCCGCGCGCCGCATCCCCTGCGGAGTCGTCGCCCCGGCATCGTGGTAGATCTTCTCCTCGATCACCGTGCCGTCGATGTCGTCCGCGCCAAACCGCAGCGAAATCTGCGCCATCTCCGGCGACACCATCTGCCAGTAGCTCTTGATGTGCGGAAAGTTGTCCAGCATCAGCCGCCCAACCGCAATCTGCTTCAGGTCCATCATCCCCGTCGTCTTCGGAATGTGCGCCAGCGCCGTATTGTCCGGATGAAACGCCAGCGGAATAAACGTCTGGAAGCCGCCCGTCTCGTCCTGCACCGCGCGCAGCCGCAGCATGTGGTCCACGCGGTCTTCATCGTTCTCCACGTGCCCGTACAAGCATCGTCGCGTTCGACCGCAGCCCCATCTGGTGCGCCATCCGCGCCGTCTCCAGCCACTCGCCGCCATCGATCTTGTGGTCGCAGATGATGTGCCGCACGCGGTCCGCAAAGATCTCCGCGCCGCCGCCCGGCATCGAGTCCACGCCCGCATCCTTCATCCGCCGCAGCGTCTCCTCAATCGTCATCTTGCCGCGCTTCGCCAGAAACGCGACCTCCACCATCGTGAACGCCTTGACGTGCACCTTCGGAAAGCGCTCCTTCAGCCCGCGCACCAGGTCCATGAAGTACTCGAACGGCAGATCCGGATGCAGCCCGCCCACGATGTGGAACTCGGTCACCGCCTCGCGTCAGCCCGGTGCCCGCCGTCTCCCACGCCTCTTCGAGCGCCATCGTGTAGGTGCCCGGCGTCGCCCTTCTTGCGGCCGAACGCGCACAGCCGGCAGCTCGCCACGCAGACGTTGGTCGGATTGATGTGCCGATTCACGTTGAAGTAGGCAATGTCCCCGTGCAGCCGTTCGCGCACCGAGTTCGCCAGCCAGCCCACTCGCCAGGATGTCGCCGCGAGCGATAGAGCGCCACGCCATCGTCGAAGCTCAGCCGCTCGCCCGCCCGCACCTTCTCCGCGATCGGCCACAGCGCAGCGATCATCCGTCTGGAAGGAGTGCCGCGGAGACCTGCCAAGCAGAGAAACTCATACTTCCTCATTCTAATCCCGCGCCGCCCGCCGCAGCGCTGCGCCTGCTCGCTGCCGCGTCTCGGTCGAGTCAACCATCCGCGGCTGAACGACGATCCCATCAAACAGCGTTCCCGCAATCAGGTGGTCCCCGATCGGCCGCACAAACCGCAGGTTCCAGCCCGTGTCCCACTTCGTCACCTGCATGCGTCGGAAGCTGCACCGCGAACACCTGCGTCTCCGGACTGTTCGACGTCACCAGCATCCGGTTCTTCGCCTCGTCGTAGAAGATGCAGTCCGGGTTGCGCAGATAGAGTCGCCATCGCTTGCCAGCTCGCGCCCGCATCCGCCGAGTAGAACGCCCTTCACGACCGCCAAGCCACAACGTGCCCTGTCCATCCACCGCAAGCGCCGTCACCTGCGTGAACTGGCGCGGCAGCTGACACCGTCTTCCACGTGCTGCCCGTCATCGGACGAAAGCTCCAGAGCACCCAGGCTCGCCGCCGACAACTGTTCTGCTTCGCCGCCGCAACATAGCGATACTCGTCCCGAGTCGCCGAAAGCGCCGAAGTCCACCGCGGCAGCCCGCCGAACCGCTCAGCAAACCCTGCGACGTCGCCGCGATACATCGTGTCGCCCGTCCGTCGTGAAGCCGTACACCGCACCATCGAACGGCTTACGCCTTCGGCACAACCGGTACGCGGCTTCGCCGCCACACGTCCCTTCGCTCCAGCCCTTCGCAGCCGGAACGGCATGCGCCGCGTGCACTGGCCGGAACCGGAGCAAGCATCACCTCGGCATTCGACGCGCTCCCAAACCGCACCAGATCCAACGGATAGATTCCATGCCCGGTCCCCGCCAGAATCGTCCCGTCCGGCGCCTGGCCCAGGCTGAACACGTCCTGGCCGTCCAGCCCCGCACTCATCTGCGACCAGTTCAGGCCGCCGTTGTGACTCACGAATGACGCCGCCCCACTCCTTGTCATTGACCACGCCCGACGTACACCGTCGCAGGATGCTGCGCGTCCGCAGCATACGCCACCACCTGGCGCGTCGAAAATCCCGCATTCGACTGGCGGAAGCTCGTCCCGCCATCCTCGCTCGCCAGCACGCCCCCGCGGTCGGTCGCGAGCAGCACATGCTTCGAATCGCTCGGATCCACTAGACATCATTGACGATCACGTCCGAACCGGTCGTCTGCGCCCACGCGTTCCCGCATCCTGCGTGCGCTACAGTCCGCCCGTCGTGCCGGCAAACACCGTGTCCGGGTGATTAGGATCCTGCATCAGCACGCGCGTCCGGATCGCGCGAGTGAGGAATGCCCTGCGCTCGGCTGAAGCTCGTCGCGTGCCGTCCTTGCTCATGTAAATGCCCGAGCACGCGCTCAGGTAAACCGACTTCGGCTGCTTCGGATCCACGATGATCGAGAACACGTCCGAGTCTTCCGCGATTCCCTTCTTGAAGTTCTGCCAGGTCGCGCCGCCATCCGTCGTCTTCCACGGCAGATGCCACGTGCCGGCGTACATGATCTTCGGGTCGACCGGATCGACCGCGAGCGACTCGACTTCATGGAGCTCCTTGTTGTCCTTCGGGCTGATCAGCTCCCAATGCGCTCCGCTGTCGCGTCGAACGGAAGACTCCGTCCATCGAACCGGCAACCATCATCTTCGGATCCGACGGCGCCACCGTCAAGCGCCAGAACCGCCTGCCCCCGCATGTCCGGCTGCCGCGGCCCACGTGGCACCCGCATCGTTGCTGACGTAAATGCCACCGTCGCGGTGGTGCAGGTCAGCCAGCTTCCAGGCCCCGACCACGATGTGCTTGCGGATTCGCCGGATCGATCAGGATGTTGTCGATGACCAGATCGTCCCGCTTGCCCACGCTGCGCCAGCCGCGACCACTGCTTCCCGCCATCCTGCGTCTGGTAGATCCAGCCGTTCGCCGTACCCAGATACAGTGCAGATGGTCCTTCGGGTCCGCCGCAAATGCTCGCGCATCTCCGCCATCGGGACCGAACGGAAACCACTGCACCGCCTGAGCCTCGCGGCAGCGCCACTCCAAGGCTTAGAACAATGCAGAAGTGACAGGGTCCGCACAGTTCATTCGATTCAACGTCGTACCCGTCCTTATCCCATCTTCTTTGATGCAGAATACGCAGCGGCGATACCCCGACGGTGACGAGCCGCACAGCACAAAGGCTGACTGGGAAGGTACCCAGTCAGCCTTTGTGGTTGTAGTCCGGTAGGAGCTACTTCTTCTTGCGGTCGATGCGGCAGCTGTGGCGCGGGAGACAGGCTTCACTGTGCTCTCGTCGACGGCCGTGTCGTTTGCCACCGGGTTGGTTGCACCTGACGGGACCAGGGTTGTCGTTACGGTCTTGGCGTCATCCGTGCCGGTGTAGACCATGATGCGCGAAGCATCGATGCCCTTGTCCGTTACCAGGTAGTCCTTGGCGTTGATCGCGCGCACAGCAGCCGGGCTCGCGTGACGCTTGCCATCCTTGCGGCTCTGCTCCTTCGCGTCTTCGTTGCCAACCAGCGCGAGCTTGGCGTCGGAAGAGCGCTGCAGGTTCAGAGCAACATCGTCAAGGCAGGCCTTGGCTTCGTTGTCCACGCGGGTCGGACGGCCTTGCATCGCGGTCGAAGCTGACCGAGCAGAGCGTCGACGCCTGAGGAGCCGGAGGCGGCGGAGGCGGCGGCAGGGCCGTTGACGTTACCGTGGTCGTGCTCGAAGCGGTCTGGCCCTTGTCGTCCACCACGTTGCAGGTTACCGTGATCGGTCCAGGCGATGCACCGCTGGTCGACAGGGTAGCCGACGACTGTCGTGCCGCTGATCGAACCGGAGGTGCGCTGTAGCTGTAGGTCAGAGGACGGTTCTGCGGGCTCATGCCGGAGGCAGTGATCGTAGACGACCCACCAGGATCAACCGAGGTCGGGCTCGCCGAGCAGCTGATCGTCGGCGGATCGAACTGCTTGACCGTGAACTGCGCGGTGCAATCTGCCATCTGGCCGGGCTTGTTGCCCTCAGACACGTGACCCTTCACCGTGTAGGTGCCGGGAGCCGCAGTCTTGGTGTCGATGGTGGCGGTCGCACCGTTGCCGGAGATCGTGCCGCCGTCAGAAGTCCAGGTGTAGGTTGCGGTCTTCTTCGGGTTCAGGTTCATCGCCGTACCCGTCACCGTGACCGGATCGCCCGGATATGCCGTCTGAGGCGCAACCGCGCAGGCCAGGGTCACCGGCGGAGGCGGAACGATCGAGCCGAAGTGCATCACGATACCCGTGCTCAGCTCAACGCCGCTCACGTTCGCACGGCCGCCCATCACACCGCCCGTCGGAGGCGGAGTGTACGGGCCGTAGTCCTCGTGGAACCAGCGATAGTCCGCCTGGAACAGGCGCAGGCTGAAGCGGTGGTCGAAGAACGGCAGGTCGTAATCCATGCCGCCGCCGGCCGTCAGAGCAGGGTCCCCACATGTACGGCTCGTGGTATACGATCGGGCCTTCGCTGTTCGGGTCCGCCAACGCGCGCTCCGCCCGCCAGACCATGGGCGAAGAGCGTGAAGTTCTCCATCGGCGCGCGAACGATCGGACCAGGCTCGCGCCCGAGAACCCGTCGTTCTTGCCGTCGGGATGGTTGCGTGTAAACAAACTCGCCGCCGAAATAGTGGTTGAAGTAATACGCGCCGCTGCCGATCGCGCCCTCGTTGATCGACGAGTAGTTGATGCCCGCCGGCTTCAACTGTCCGTGGGCGCCGTAGTACGAAAAGCCCAGTGAACAGGTCGAACCGTGACGGATTCGACCCCATCGCAGGGCTGCCGGAGCGGTTGGGGTGGGTGTCTGTGCACCCAGGCTTGCTGCACCAAGGCTGACTGCACATGCAGCCAGCGCACACCGGCTAAGACTGCGAATCGGGCGATAAACCATTCGACTTCCTCCACTAATTTCTTCTTCGATGCGATCAGGCAACGCTCCGCATCTTGGAACTGCTGTAATTCCAGGTCAACCAAGTGTATCGCAGGTCGACCGATGTACCTGTCTAAAACATCAGCTGCACTGCTTACGCATCAATGACTTTACCGGATCCGAAGCGGCCCACAAGCCAAATTCCATGCCGACTTGCACCTAGCCAGTAACCGGCAGACCCACTGCCTTCCCTCAAACCAGGTTCAACGTCTTCCTTACACGTTCCCCGCTCCTGCTGGATCTTCTCCTGCAGAAGCGTGATCGCATACAAAACTGTTCCGGCCGCGGCGGACATCCTGGCACATAGATGTCCACCGGAATAATCTGGTTGACCCCCTGCAACAGCGCGTAGTTATTGAACACGCCGCCCGAGGTCGCACATGCACCCATGGAGATCACCCACTTCGGCTCCGGCATCTGCTCATACAGCCGGCGGATCACCGGAGCCATCTTCTGCGAAACCCGGCCCGCAATGATCATCAGGTCGCTCTGCCGCGGCGAAGGACGAAATACCTCTGCCCCGAATCGGGCGATGTCATACCGCGAACCGCCCATCGACATCATCTCGATCGCGCAGCAGGCCAGCCCAAAGGTCATCGGCCACACCGAATTCTTGCGTACCCAGTTGATCGCCGCATCCAGCGAGGCCAGCACCACGCCCTCCGGCTGGTCGTAGCCCCAGTTCACCTCGTTCAGCTTTTCCCGGTTCTTGCCGAAGCTGTCCAGCGTGCCGAAAAAATATCGGTCCCCGGCGCTGCGGTACTCGGTGGGCCGTCCGCTGCTGGTGTTTTGTTCGGAGATCGTATTCATGATACTTCCAGTATAGAGGTGCTCGAAATCCGCCTCGAGGAAATGCTTTCCGCAGTAACTCTGCACTGCTGGGAATCTTACGGAGTTGCAACAATTCCGTGGGATGCTGATGCATGTCGCACGGTTGGCCCGGCGTGCACCTTGCGAGTCAACTCCGGCGCCACAAAGTCAGCAATCGGCTCCGACAAGTCTACCGGGCATTCTCCGCAATCGCCGCCAGCAGCGCCTGCCGCAACTCCTGCTGCTCCGCCGCGTCCAGCTTCATCGCCGTTGCGGGTCATATAAAACACGTCGATCGCCGTCTCGCCTTCCGTATCCACCAGCGCCACCTCGATATTGCATCCCCGCGCCGCCAGCGCCAGGCTGATCGCGCGCAGCAATCCCGAAACGTCCTGCGCCACCACCTGCAACAGCGTGCTGTGCGCTCGACGCCTCGTCGTCGAAGTCCACCCGCGTCTCCACCATCACCTTCGGCGCCTCGCCGCCGCGCCCGCCGCCGCCCGCTCAGCAGCTTCTCGACCGGCGCCTTGCCCGTCATCACATCGTGCACGCTGTGCCACAAACCGCATCGTGCTCGGACGCGTTCATCTCCAGCGTGCGAAAGCTGTCCGTAAAGCGGAAGCTGTCCACCACCACGCCCTGGCGGTTCGAGAACGCGTCCGCCGTCACGATGTTCATTCCCCAGGCCGCCAGCGCGCCCGCCATGTCCGCGAACAGCAGCTCCCGGTCCGGCGTCACCAGCGTGATCTCGCTCACCTCCGGGCTGTAGCGGAACTCGAGCTGCACCGGATCCTGCGCGAACCGTTCCGCCATCTCAAAATGCCCCCGCACCTGCTCCGGCGTGCGGGTGCGCAGATAGCGCTCCGGGAAAGCCCTCCAGAAACGCCTCCACCTCCGCCTT
This sequence comes from uncultured Acidobacteriaceae bacterium, assembly GCA_963791875.1. GTDB lineage: Bacteria > Acidobacteriota > Terriglobia > Terriglobales > Acidobacteriaceae > Edaphobacter. The sequence goes on along the minus strand of CAWBUI010000010.1, from coordinate 238,777 downwards.
GCTTCTCCGGCAGCAAGCGCCGTCACGCGCCGCACCAGCTCCCGGCCCACCCGCGCTCCCACACGCTCATCATCCACGCTGCGGTCCAGAAAGTTCGCGGTCGCCAGGAACAGCCGCCACAGATTTTCCGCCTTCCACGGAGTCAGCGCATCCGGATGCACCGCCCCGATATCCGCATACGTAAACAGCGTCAGCATGCGCAGCGCCTCGGGCGTCTGCACCTTGCCCGCAAACGCACGCACCGTCTCCCCATCGAAGATGTCCCGCCGCAGCGCGGCCGACATCTCCAGATGATTGCGGATCAGCCCCAGCACCAGCTCCGTCTCGTACGCGTCCAGCTCCAGCCGCTCGAGCACGTTCTCCGCCATGCGCGCGCTCTCCTGCGCATGATCTCCCGTGCTCCGTGCCTTTGCCCGTATCGTGCAGCAGCGCCGCCAGATACAGCAGCGCCGGATGCTGCACGTCGCGCAGAATCCCGCCAAACCGCGGCGGCCACTCGCCCATGTAGCCCGGTGCGGCTGCTTCGCGCCCTGCGCCGGCGGATCCTCCATGCCATGCAGCGTGTCGATCACCACCATCGTGTGCTCATCCACCGTGTAGCGGTGGTACGCGTCGCGAATCACCAGCGCATCGATGCCATGGAACTCCGGAATCAGCAGCTCCAGAATCCCCAGCGCATGCATCACCCGCAGCGTCTCGCCCGCATTGCGGCCCAGCAGGATCTCCCGCAGGTGCCGCCACAAGCGCCGGCCCCTCCTCCAGGTGCGCCGACAGCAGCGGCAGCGCATTCGACATGCGCTCCTCGCTGTCCCGCTCCAGCGCGCATCCCGTGCGCGACATCTCCGCGAACAGCTGCAGCACCACATCCGGATCGTGCGCCGGATCACCGCCCCGCGAATCCGCCGCATTCAGCACCGCCCGGCCGTTCTCCATCGCGAAGCCCGAGACCGCAGGCGAGTTCCGCTTGCCCGCGCACTCCGACGCTGCGCAGCACCGCCGGCCTGACGCCTTCTTCGCCGGAACCTCATCCAGCATCTGCTCCAGCCGCCGCTCCACGCTCCGCGCATGGCGGAAGTAAAGACGCATCCAGTACGCCGGATCCGCGACTCTCGTGCACCCGATCTCCACCCGCTCAGCCCGATCGCCGCCTTGGCCGCAGCATCCTGCGCCTGCCAGTCCAGCACATTGTCGTCGCGCTCATGCCTGTAGTGCAGAAAGCAGCGCACCACAAACAGGAACTCCCGCGCCTGCTGAAACTCCGCCGCATCTGCCGCGACCCAGCTCTGCGGAGGCTGCGCTCCAGCCCGCTTACTCTCGCGCGCTGCTGCAAGCTGTCTCCAGCCACCCGCAGACATGCAGATCCCGCAGCCCGCCCGGGCAATCCTTGATGTTCGGCTCCAGGTGGAACAGCGTCTCGCCGTACTTCCGGTGCCGCTCCGCCGTCAGTTCGAGCAACTGCGCGGCGATGCCCTTGTTCTCCTTCTCCAGCAGCTTGGGAAGCCCGGTCGCCGTGCATGCGCTGGTACACCGCCGCGTCCCCTGCCAGCAGCCGATGATCCATCAGCGCCAGCGCAAACTCCACGTTGGCCGGGTCGAACCGCTCGCACTCGCTCCGTCGCCGCGTCACCGGCGAAAGCCGTATCCCCGCATCCCAAAGCTCCTGGCACATCCGCCGGATCGGCTGCTTGACCTCGTTCTCCTGCACCTTGCCGTCCAGCAGAAACAGCAGGTCAACATCCGAGTACGGAAACAGCTCGCTCCGTCCGTACCCGCCCACCGCAAGCAGCGCCACGCCCTCGCGCAGCACCGGCGACTCGGCCAACGCCTCGTTCCAGATGCCCGTCACCAGCGCATCCACGGTCTCGGCGCGAGCAGCCACCGTCGCCTGCCCGTTGCGCCGCGCAAGAAAGGCACCGCGAATCGCCAGCATCTGCCGCTGGTACTCGCCGCGCCTTCCATTGTCGATTTCGTTCTCGTGCATGGCGTGTTTGCTGTAGAAAGAACCTACAGCATACAGCCAATCAGCGCCGCGGTCTCAGGTCAACAGCAACATCACACGTTACCCGGCAAGCCATCGGTATCCCACTGCGCTAAGCGGCGCCATCGTCGCCACATACGGTTGGCGCGACAAAAGGGTCTGCACGTCACTCCAGACCAGCGTGGTATCCCGCTCGTCGGCCGGGTTCCAGTGGACCCGACACGCCTGTCCCGTCAGAACATCACGCGCGTGCTCCGCCTCTCCCCTGCTCTTGAAAGATCGGCCCCAGAGCCCGACACCATGTCCCGTGCCAAACGCGTCGTACGTCAACTTCAGCCTGAACCCCGCATACGGCACCGCCACCACGGAACCACCGTGCACCCGGCCATCTACTGCCGGCCACGCCACAGCCTCTTCCTCAAACCGCGTGCGCCTCCACTCTGACACCTTGCTTTTAAGCTGCTGGCTGCCGATCAAGATCACGGGAAGAAACGGCACCACGCTCCGCAGTCCCTGCCCGGATGCCATCGGCAGCCTCCTTCCTGATGCGTGTTCCTATAACTAGAGCGCCACCTCGCCCCGCTCATCGTTCCGGATCCGAATCGCCTCATCCATCTTCGTCACAAAGATCTTGCCGTCTCCGATGGTCCCCGTGCGCGCAGCCGTAATAATCGCCTGGATCGCCTTCTCCACCATCTCGTCCGGCACCACAGACTCCAGCTTCACCTTCGGCAGCAAGTCAACCGAATACTCCCGCCCGCGGTAAAACTCCGTATGGCCCTTCTGCCGCCCATGGCCGCGCGCTTCCAGGATCGTAATCCCCTGCACGCCGATCTCCACCAGCGCATCCTTTACCGCATCCAGCTTCGACGGTTGAATCACCGCCTCAATCTTCTGCATCGCTTCAGTCCTTCCTTCTGCCCGCGCTTCACCGAGCCTCTGCATACTACACGTGAACCGTTTCAGCCTGTGCGCTCCTGAGGCCTCTGCGTTAGATGCACCCAATTGCAGCCGTTCCGCTGCTAGCCAGCGGGATCAATGCGCCCAGTCGTAGCCCTCTTCGCCATGCTGCGACAGGTCAAGCCCCGTCTCTTCATCCACCGCACTCACCCGCAGTCCAATCGTCTTGTCCACGAGAAACAGAATCACCAGGGTGCCCACGATCGAGATCACCCAGGCAATCGCAACGCCCGTCGCCTGGTTCAGGATCTGGTGGCCGTTGCCCTCGAGCAGCCCCGTTGCCTTGCCCGCCCCGAAGATCGGATTGATAGCCGAGTTCGCAAATACACCCGTCAGCAGCGCGCCCAAAGTCCCGCCCGCGCCATGAACGCCAAACGCGTCCAGCGAATCGTCATAGCCGAACATCTTCTTCACCTTCACCACCATGAAGAAGCAGAACACACCCGCAAACAGCCCAATCCATAACGCACTCATCGGAGTAACAAAGCCGGACGCCGGTGTAATCGCCACCAGACCCGCCACGCAGCCCGAGATCGCGCCCAGCGCCGAAGGCTTGCCGCTGCGGATCCACTCCGCCGCACTCCAGCCCACCGCCGCCGCAGCCGCCCCAAAGTGCGTCGCCACAAAGGCCGAGGTCGCCAGCGTTCCAGCCGCCAGGGCCGAACCCGCGTTGAACCCGAACCAGCCCACCCACAGCAGGCACGCACCGATAAAGCTCAGCACCACCGAGTGTGGCGGCATTGCCTTCTGCGGATACCCCACCCGCTTGCCCAGGTACAGGCACGTCACCAGCGCTGAAACCCCGGACGTCACATGCACCACCGTCCCACCCGCAAAGTCCAGGCATGGGAACCGGCCGCCCAGCGCCGCATTCAAGAGTCCACCCTTCCCCCACACCATGTGCGCCATCGGGCTGTACACAAAGATCGCCCACAGGATCATGAACACCAGCATCCCGGAGAACTTCACCCGCTCCGCAAACGCCCCCGTGATCAGCGCAGGCGTGATGATGGCAAACATCAACTGGTAGACCATAAAGGTCTGCAGCGGAATCGTCGCCGCGTAATCCTTGTCCGGCGTCAGGCCCACGCCATGGAGAAACGCGTTGTGCAGCCCGCCAATGAATGCGTTTCCGCTGCCGAACGCCAGCGAATACGTCAGCAGCGCCCATAGCACCGTGATCACGCGCCATCATCGCGAATGTCTGCATCATCGTGCCCAGGATGTTCTTCTTGCGCACCAGTCCGCCGTAAAACAGCGCCAGCCCCGGCCCGCTCATCATCAGCACAAGCGCCGCAGACACCAGCATCCACGCGTTATCGCCCGAGGTCTGGGCCGACGCAATCGCCGCCTGCTGGTCTGCCGTAAGCTTTTCAAGCGCAGCCATCCTGTCGCTTTGCGGCCCTGCCGCGGGAGTCGACCCCGCGGGCGTCACCGCAGGCGACCTGCGCCCACGCACACGTGCCGCACGCAAGCCAACCCATTCCCAACACCCCGACGACCAACGCCAGAACCATCTTCACCAGCAAAGAACGCATGTGCGGATTCACCTGTATGGATAGAGTTGGACCCGGGAGAACAGAAGAGACACCTCTGCCGCCGGGGTTTCAAATCACGTATCGCCAAAGACCCTTGCGAAAACGCCTGTAGCTATGTCCTGATATCCGCTACTTTACAGAAAGACACACGAATCTCCAAGAAAAGCGGCGGCATTTTACGGAATGCTTACGCCTTTCTTCTTCTTTCGGACCCTCAACCCGCTCGCCCGCTTTACTGTGCCGCAGCGTACCCACGCTCCCGCATCCACTTGATCAGCAAATCCGGCCACACACTCAACTGGGGATTCGCCGCCGCCAGCCCCGCCCCATGCGCTCCATGCTGAAAGATGTGCATCTCCGCCGGCACACCCGCCTTCACCAGCGCCGAATAAAACATCACGCTGTTCATGATCGGCACGGTGTGGTCATCCGTCGTCGAGAACAAAAACGTCGGCGGCGTCTGCCCCGTCACATGCAACTCATCCGACATGTCCTGCACCTGCGCCGCATCCGCCGGATCGCCCAGCAGAAACTTCTTCGACCCTCCATGCACGTACGGATCCGCCATCGTGATCACCGGGTACGACAGGATCAGAAAGTCCGGCCGGCTGCTCTGCTGATCGATCGCATCCCCAGACGACGTACTCCCTCCATCAAAGTGTGTTCCCGCGGTCGCCGCCAGGTGCCCACCCGCCGAGAAGCCCCACATCCCGATGTGATCCGCCGCAATGCCGTACTTCGCCGCATCCGCGCGCACCGTCCGGATCGCCCGCTGCGCATCCTCGAGCTCCACCGGATTGTGGTACTTCATCCCCAGCCGATACTTCAGCACAAATGCCGCCACGCCATGCGCATTCAGCCACTAGCGCCACGTCTGACCCCTCCTTCACCATCGAAAGGTGCTGATAGCCTCCGCCCGGCGCCACAATCACCGCAGTCTTCGTCGGATTCGCAGCAGGCAGATACGCCGCAATCGTCGGGATATCATCGTCCGCCGTTCCTAACGCCCCCGGAGCCTCTCCGGCCCACAGAGGCATCGGCGTCCCCTGAACTGAACTGCCAGCCGCCGAACTGCCAGCCGCTCCCTGGGCCACCGCCACACATCCCATCCCGATCGCCATCGCCAACGCCGCCAGCCCCTTCACAACACCCATCAAGCCCTCCAAAGATCCCGCCGCCATTCTAGTGCCACGCCGGCTCCGCTCGCAGAGCTCTTACGGGCCCCCAAACCCGCCCCGGCGTTTCGCAAATATAATCCAAACATGATCCGAAAGACGCGCCTCTTCACCCCCGGTCCGACACCGCTGCTCCCCGCCGCCCAGTTCGCCATGGCCGCCGCAGACATCCACCACCGCACACCCGAGTTCCGGGCCCTCTACACGCGCGTGCTCGGACAACTCAAGCAGTTCGTCGGCACCACCTCGGACGTCATCCTGCTCTCAAGCTCCGGCACCGGCGCGATGGAGGCCTCGGTCTCAAACCTCACCTCGCCGGGCGACCGCGTCCTTGTGCTCACAGCCGGCAAGTTCGGCGAGCGCTGGACGGCACTCGCCAAGGCCTTCGGCTGCGAAGTCGACGTCGTCTCCGCCCCCTATGGCGAGACGTTCTCGCTCGACGCGGTCAAAGCCGCGCTCAAGCTGGAAACCCGCGCCGTCTTCATGCAGGCCACGGAAACCTCCACCGGCGTACGTCATTGCGTACCCGCGGTCGCAAAGCTTCTGAAGCAGACCAATTCCGAAGCCCTGCTCGTCGTCGACGCCATCACCGGCCTCGGCACCTCGCACCTCGACATGGATGGTTGGGGCATCGATGTCCTGATCGGCGGCTCGCAGAAGTCCGTCATGATCCCGCCCGGCCTCTCCTACCTCGCCGTGAGCCCCCGCGCGTGGGATCGCATGGAAGCAACCTACAACCCGCGCTACTACTTCGACCTCCGCAAGGAACGCAAGAACGCGAAGAACGGCGAAAGCGCCTACACCCCCGCCGTCGCCCTCATCGCCGCCCTCGGCGCCGCATTCGATTGGATCGCCGCGCAGGCCGCCACACCGGACAACCCCGCCGGCGACCTCGTCGAAGGCCGCAAAAAGCTCGTCGACAACGCCGAAACCATCGCCGCCATGACTCGCGCCGCCGTCCTCGCCCTGGGCATGAAGCTCTACGCGCCGGACGCCCCCTCCGCCGCCGCAACCGCCGTCCTGCCGCCCGCCGGCGTTGACTCGGGCCTTGTCGTCAAGGAGCTCAAGAGCCGCTTCGGCGCCATCATCACCAATGGCCAGGGCGAGATGAAGGGTCAGATCTTCCGCATCGCCCACCTCGGCTTCTTCGACTACATGGACACCATCGCGCTGATCGGCGCACTCGAGCAGGTCGTCGTAAAATCCATCCCGCAGGCTCAGGCCAATGGCAAGGCCATCCAGTTCGGCGACGGCCTCATCGCCGCCCAGAAGGTCTACGCGCAGGCCACGCACCCCAAGGCCGAAACCCGCACCTGCATCTGCGGCCGGCCCGACTCCGCCTGTGCCCTCCACCACACGGACGCTGGCTCCGCAAACCAGACCTCTGCCAGCACCAAAGAGCAGGACCCCCGAACCGCTCATACACCGGTCGGGATCTAAGAGCAGGCGGAAGAGCCAGCCTACCCCGCCGGCTCTTCCGCGTCTTTCATCCCGCAGCAAAGATCACGGCAGAGGCGTCCCCGCCTGGTGGTAGTGCGCCTTCTCCGCAAATACCCGCTCCGCCCCGCGCGGATCGTCCTCCACCCGCGGCGCCATGTCCCAAATCATCGTCGCCCGCCGCTGCAGATCGTACGCCGGCCACTGCGGCAGCCCCGGCACCTTGCCATCCCCGTTCGGATCACCCGTCGCGCGCATACGCCACCAGCATCCGCCGACATCACCGCCGCCAGTCCATTCGCCTCCGCCACCCGCTCCGGAGCCGTCCCGATCTGCCCCTCAGCCATCGCGACATTGTCGAACATCAGCGGGATATCGATCGTGTGCATCGCCCGCCCGTTCGCGCCCGTGAAGTTCACCTGGTACACCCACGTCCGCGCCTGGCTCACCGGATTCGCCGCCCGCCGCTCCGCCTCCATCCGCTGCCCCGCCCACGCGCGAAACGCCGTCGCCGCCGCCATGTCCACCTGCAGCGGCGTGTACTCCGGATGAATCCGCCGAAACTCCGCCACCACCTCCTCCGCCGTGTACGGCCCCAGGTACTCGCTGCATCGCCGCCTTCAACAGCCGCCGGCGCCTGCTCCCAGCGTCATGTCCGCTTCGGCCCGGCCACACTGGTCTCGTCATGCGTATTCCCCAGCATCATCGGCACTCGCTCCGATAGCTTCGGCGCATCCGGATCAAACGGATTCCGCGGCAGCACCACCTCATCCACCACCGGCAGCCAGTCCGGACTCACCGCCCGCACGCCCGCCTGCATCTCCTCCATCGCCGAGCCCGTCCAGCCGCTTCACCAGCTCCGCGCCGCGCAGCTCCGCCGGCACGCCCATCGCCTCCAGCACCGTCCCCGCCCGCCCCGAAGCGATCTCGATCGACGCCCCCTTGATCTGCTGCCCGCTCATCGTCATCACCCGATGGAACAGCCCATGCGCCACCGGCGTCGCCATCAGCGCCGCGCACTTCGCCCCGCCGCCCGACTGCCCGAAGATCAGCACCCGCGACGCATCGCCCGCCAAACTCCGCGATGTTCTCCCGCACCCACTTCAGCGCCAGCACCAGGTCCAGCTGCCCCGCATTGCCCGACTCCGCGATACTCGCTCGCCCGGTCTCCCAGATACATATACCCAAACCCATTCAGCCGGTGGTTCACCGTCACCACCACCACGTCGCCGCGATGGCACAACCGCTTGCCGTCGTACAGGTCGTTGTTTACGGTCCCGTTGTTGTACGCACCGCCATGGAAGTACACCAGCACCGGCCGCTTCTTCCCGTCCCGCAGCCCCGGCGTCAACACGTTCAGCTTGCAGGCAGTCTTCGCTCTGCACGCCATGATCCGGAGGCGCGCCCGGCACCCCCGCCGCCGAAGTCCGCATCCCCACCATGCGTCGGAGGCGTCGCACTCACAATCTGCGGAGCCATCGGCCCGAACGCCTCGCACGCCAGCACGTTGTTCCACCGCACCGGCGGCAGCGGCGCCCGAAACCGCGTCTGTCGCCGTGTCCCCCCCATACGGCACGCCCTCTGAACACGCGGATGCCGTCCTCCACAAGCCCGCTGATCTTGCCCGCAGTGGTCGCTGCCACCGGCGCCCCCTCGACCGCAGCAAACGCCTTCGCGCGGAGCGCCGCCGAAGCCGCGCACGTCATGCCCGAAAGCTGCACCATGCGCCGCCTGTCCATCTGCAACAGACCCATCCGCTCTCACCTCGTCCCGCTACACCTTCGGCGAAAAGTCCGTCAGCTTCAGAAACGTCGACTCGTGCTTGTTCACAAACTCGCCGTCCTTCTCCGACTCCGCCTTCACCGCCACCCACTCCGGGATCGGCCCTGAACTTCGCCCAGCTCGCCGTCGCTGCCGCCCGGCTCGCGTGCCGCAACATATACACCAGCGTCCGCCCCGCAAGCGGTTCGTCCGTCGGCGTCCAGTACGCCACGCCGTGCATTCCATACCGCGCGAAGATCTTGGTCTCCTTGCTGCGAAACCGCTCCAGAATCAGCGGCAGCTTGCCTTCATTCAGGTGGTAGATCCGCAGCTCATACACCGTCTCATCGCCGGAGCTCTGCCCCGCTGCCATCTCACCCGCCAGCATCCACATCGCACCCGCACCCGCCATTACCTTCATCAGATCCCGCCGTTTCATCTTCTCCCTGTTCTCCCAGACTCGTATCCTCTCACTCAAAGCCGATCGCCTTTCACGCCGTCAGCTCACGACACCAATCTCCTACCGCAACGCCGCCCGCAGCTTCTCTTCCACCGCCTCCTTCGACAGGAAGAACGGCTTCTCCAGCACATCCACCGTAAGCTTCGCGCCGTCGTACGCCCAGCGCGCCTTCACGCCCATCTTCTCAATCAGCCCCTCGCGCCCGCTCAGCTCAATCCCCTGCCCCTTCGCGCGGCTCGCCAACCCCGCAAACTCCGCCTCCGACATCGGAACCTCCATCGTCGCACCTCCCCCGCCACTATACTTTCCCTACGCTCAGCCCATGAACATCACCCGACGCCGCGGAGCCATCGCCTTCTTCATCACCCTCGGCGTCCTGCTCACCGGCGCTCACCATCGCCCTCAACATCGCCTGGATCATCCTCAACGAGGGCCGCCTCGTCCTGCTCGTCCTCGGCATCATCGTCTTCGCCGTCCTCGCCGCCGGCGTCGTGCTCAACACCGTCTTCCTCGTCCGCGAACTCCGCCGCAACGAGCGCCAGGACTCCTTCCTCAACGCCGTCACCCACGAGCTCAAAACCCCCATCGCCTCCATCCGCCTGTACCTCGAAACCCTCGCAGCGCCGCGAGCTCCCCGAAGCCCAGCGCCAGCAGTTCTACACCATCATGCTCGCCGACACCGACCGCCTCCTCGCCACCGTCGAGCAGGTCCTCAAAGCCGGCGAACTCAGCGCCCGCCACCGCCACGAATCCCGCACCCTCATCGACCTCCCCGCCCTCGTCGCCGAGTGCATCGCCATCACCGCCCAGCGCCACCACCTTCCCGCCCGGCCATCGCGCTCGAACCCGTCCCCGCCGGCGTCCGCCTCGACGTCCGCGGCATCGCCGAAGACCTCCGCACCGCCGTCGCTCAACCTGCTCGACAACGCCGTCAAGTACTCCCCCAACGGCGTCCACGTCCGCTGCTCCCTCGCCATCGTCCGACTACTCCAACGTCGCCCTCACCATCACCGACACCGGCCTCGGCATCCCGCCCACCGCAGATCAAGCGCATCTTCAAGCGCTTCTACCGCGTCCCCGGCCGCAACGCCATCAAGCGTCAAAGGCACCGGCCTCGGCCTCTTTCTCGTCCGCACCATCGCCCGCCAGCACGGCGGCGACATCACCGCCACCAGCCCCGGCCCCAACCAGGGCTCCACCTTCACCCTCACCCTCCCTCTCGCCACGCCGGGTCCCTGAGCGCCATACCGCCCTTGCAAGGCTGCTCGTGGCCGAGCAGCCCGCCTCGGAAAAAATTGCCACCTTCGGACTTCCCACAACGTCTATACGCACGGAGCAAGCAGCAGAGCAACCGGGCCCCCAAGCGGTCGCTTGCTTTTCCTTGAATTACGAAGGGAGAAGAGTTCATGACTCGCCTGCAACGCACGGCTCTCCTTGTAATCGTCGCCTCACTCCAACTCATCTGGATTGCAACAAGCGCCGCTCCATCCTTGTTGCAAACCGTAAGCAAGTCTGCCTCCGGCGCAACTCTGGTCGCGACGGTTCAGTGCCTCGCCCAGCAAATCACCTCCAACACCCTGCGCATGCTGCTCCCGCCCGAGCGCGCATGAGTATGCTCGGCCCCTGTCGTTCGTGCTGACCTCCGATCCTCCGTCCCCAGCGCCATCCCAACACTGACAATGAAGTGACATCTGCCTGACAACCGCTCCCGCCTGGCTGTCTACCGTAGGGCATGCTCTTTCACACGAAAGACAGCGAGGTAGCTATGCTCGGCCGAACACACGTCCTTCCGCTAGTCACACCATCCTGCCTGGCCCTTGCGCTCGCATTCCTCAGCGCAGTCGCGGGCCTCAAGTCTCCCGCCCAGTCCTACAAAGTCACCAACATCGTCTCCGATGGCTCCGTGCCGGCCACCTCCACCGACGCCAACTTCATCAACCCCTGGGGCATCTCTGCCAGCGGCACCTGGTGGATAAACACACAGGGTACGGGATTTAGCTACGTCGTACCCTCCACCGGCACCATCGCCTTCAAGGTCATCGTCCCCTCGGCCTCTGGCGGTACCACGGCAACCGGCAGCCCAACCGGTTCTGTCACCACCGCAGGAGCCACCGGTATGATCCTGCCCAACGGCACCAAAGCCTCCTTCCTCTTCTCTACCCTCGACGGAACCATCTCCGGCTGGAACAGCAAGCTGGGCACCGCCAACGCCCTCTCGCAGATCGCCATCAACAACAGCGCGGCCGGCGCCTCCTACCCCGGGCTCGCCATTCTGAACACCGCCACCGCCAGCTACATCCTGGCCCCCAACTTCAACTCCGCATCCATCGAGGTCTACGACAGCACCTTCAAATCCACCACCCTAGCGGGTACCTTCACCGATCCGAGTCTGCCGGCCAACTACGCTCCCTATCCCATCCACATCCTCAATAACCAGGTCTTCGTGGCCTACGCACAGCGCACCACAGCCAAGCCGTACAGCCCGCTCGATGGGCCGGGTCACGGGGTAGTCAGCATCTTCGACGCAACCGGCAAGTTCGTCTCTCGCGCGGTCACGGGCGGCAATCTCAACTCGCCTTGGGGAGTAGCCTTCGCGCCTGCAAACTTCGGCATCTTCAGCAATGATTTGCTGGTCGCCAATGAAGGGGACGGACTCATCAACGCATACGACCCCAAAACCTTCGCCTACATCGGGCAGCTTATGGACAGCACAGGCAAGTCCTTCGTCTACGAGGGTCTTTGGGAACTCCTCACCGGTGGCACTACGGTTGGCGGCACCACCTCGGTCAGTGGCGGCGACACCAGCACCGTGTACTTCACCGCCGGCCTCCACAACGAGGTCCACGGCCTCTTCGCCGCCATCTCGAACACCACCACCACCGGCGCCGCCCCGGCATTCGGCTTCACCAGCGCGAGTTCTGTCGCCACCGTCACCGCCGGCTCCTCGGTGGATACCGCCCTCAGTCTTACACCCGTCAACGGCTTCAGCGGCACCGTCACCCTCTCCTGCACGGGCCTGCCGGTTGGCGCAACCTGCAACTTCGCTCCAGCGCAGATCACCGCCACCCCCACGGCCGCCACCGCGGCAACCGTCACTATCAGTACAAGCAAAGGCACAGCCTCCCTGTCGCGCCTTCGAGGCACCCCTTTTCTTGCCGGCTTCACCCCTCTGCTCCTGCTTCCGGTCAGCATCTTTTTCGCCTGGCGGCTCGCCCGCACACGACGCTCATTCGCCCCTTTTGCGAGACTCTCAGCCATGCTCCTCAGTGGACTCCTCGTGGGCGCCACGCTGATCGGCTGCGGCAACAACTACGGACTCAGCAAGATTGCTCCGACACCCGCCGGCCAGTTCCCCGTCGTGGTCACGGCAACCGCAGGCACCATCACCCAACAGACAACAATCAGCCTCACCGTGCAATAGCCCCTCTCCGTAAGGTCATACCAGCCGCGGAGACCGCCTGAGTCTCCGCGGCCCTGTTTATCGGCCGAACGCCGGCCCACGATCGTCAACTGCAGCGCGCGCGGCGCCAACGTTCCGTCCCGTCCCTCGGTTCGCATGTCGGATCGTCTCGCCGCAATCAACGACTTACATCTTGACAGCGCACGCCTCGAATCTGATCATCAATAGGCTTGCAGGTTTCCGCCCCGCTCGCGGAGGTCTTCGCTTGGCAGCCGTCCGTACTGGTCCGGTCACATTCAGATCTCGCTCGTCTCCTTCGGCGTAAAGCTCTTCGTCGCCACCGAAGCCAAGGGCGAGATCCGCTTCCACCAGATCTCCCGCTCCACCGGCGAACGCGTGCGCCACCAGAAGGTCCTCGCCTCCGCCCTCGAACAGGCGCCCGACGAAGCCGCCGCACCGGTCGAGAAGGATGAGATCGTCAAAGGTTACGAGTACACCAAGGGCCAGTACGTCATCATCGAGCCCTCCGAGATCGCCAACCTCCGCGTCCCTCCAAGCACACCATCGAGGTCCAGCAGTTCGTCTCGCTCGACGAACTCGCGCCCGAGTACCTCGAGAAGCCCTACTTCGTCGTGCCCGAGAACGACGTCCAGGCCGAAGCCTTCGCCGTCGTCCGCGCCGCGCTCGCCAAGTCCAAAAAGGCCGGCCTCGGCAAGATCGCCTTCGGCGGCCGCGAGCACATCCTCGCCATCACCGCCGCGCCTCCCGAAGACAGATCGAGCCCGGCATGATGGCCTACACCATGCGCTACGCAGGAAGAGCTGCGCAAGCCCGCCGAATACTTCCGCGACATCAAGAAGGTCGCCGTCGACGAAGACTCCCTCGACCTCGCCGAGACGCTCATCAAGAAGCGCACCGCCACGTTCGACCCCACCAAATTCGTCGATGGCTACGAGGTCGCGCTCAAGGAACTCGTCGACGCCAAGCTCAAGCACCTGCCCATCCCGAAGGACGAGGCCCCGCACCGGACGCGGCAAGGTCATCAACCTCATGGACGCCCTGCGCAAGTCCGTCGCCAGCGTCTCCGCCGAAGATGTCCAGGCCGACGGCAAGATCTCCAAGCAAAAAAGCGCACGCCGCCCGCACCCGAATCTGCCCCGCTCTTCGCCGAACACGAAGAAAAAGCCGGCCCCACCCTGGTCCGCTCCGAAGCCAAGGCACCGGCCAAAGCCCCACGCACAGCCCCGGCCAAAAAGGCCGCCGCCAAGCGTAAATCTGCCTGACCGCTTCTTTCCGCAATCACTTTCGCGGAAGCAAAGCGAAGAACGCGCCTCCCCCTTGCCTTGCACCACAGTGTCATCCTGATCCAAAGCGAAGGACCTGCTTTCCCTCCACTCGTCACCACAGCGGGAGCGCCCCAGTTACAACACAACCAGGCGCACCACGCGCAAACGCAAACGCGCATCGGACCTCCTGAGGATCGAAAGGGAGCGACCGAATGACACCCGCCAGCACGAAAAAGGCAGCAGGCAAAAAGTCCGCGAAAACACCCGCCACCTCCTCCGCATCCAGCACCGCTATCCCCCGCGACACCGCCGCCAACGCCGTCGACGAGCAGCTCGCCCGCTACCGCTCCATGCGCGACTTCCACATCACCGCCGAGCCCGCCGGCAGCGCAAGACCGCAAGCCACCAAGCCCACCGCGCAGCTCCCCTTCTGCATCCAGAAGCACGCCGCCTCGCACCTCCACTACGACTTCCGCCTCGGCTGGAACGGCGTGCTCAAGTCCTGGGCCTGTCGCCAAGGGCCCCAGCTATGTCGTCGCGGACAAGCGCCTCGCCGTCCAGGTCGAAGACCACCCCATGGAGTACGGCGGCTTCGAAGGCATCATCCCCGCAGGCCAGTACGGCGGCGGCACCGTCATGCTGTGGGACCAGGGCACCTGGGAGCCGCAGCCCGGCTACCCCGACGTCGACGCCGGCCTGCGCAATGGCTCACCTCAAGTTCATCATGCACGGCACCAAGATGCAGGGCAAGTGGGCCCTCATCCGCATGGGCGGCAAGACCTGCGGCCCAGAGCGCGACCAAGCCCAACTGGCTCCTCATCAAGGAGCACGACGACTTCGAGCGCACCCCGACCGACCCCGCCATCACCGACGACGAGCCGAACTCCGTCATCACCGGCCGCACCATCGAACAGATCGCGGCCAACGAAGACCACGTCTGGAACTCCAAGGAGACCGCCGCGCAGCCCGAGCACGGCCTGGTACCGCCAGACGCAAGCCACTCGCGCCAGCAGCCGGAGTGCCTCGCGCCAGCTCACGCAACGGGAGCTCCCGCCACCCGCAACTTCGCAACGCTCACCAAGCCCTCCCAAAGAAGCCCAGCCCGCCTTCCTCGAGCCCCAGCTCGCCCAGCAGGCCGAAACCCGCCCGACGCCGACGGCTGGCTGCACGAGCTCAAGCTCGACGGCTACCGCATCCAGGCCCGCAAGTCGACGGCAGACAGCGTCCAGCTGCTCACCCGCAACGGCCTCGACTGGACGCACCGCATGCCCGACCTCGCCGCCGAGATCGCCCGCCTCCCCGCCGAATCCGCCACGCTCGACGGCGAAGTCGTCGTGCTCGCCGACGACGGCACCACCAGCTTCGCCGACCTGCAGGCCGCCTTCCAGGAAGGACGCCCGCAACCACCTCACCTACTTCGCCTTCGACCTCCTGCACCTCGACGGCCGCAATCCCCGCGACCTCCCGCTGCGCGAGCGCAAGGCCCTCCTCGCGCAGCTCCTCGCTGCCGCCGACCCCGACATCCTCCGCCTCTGCGAGCACCTCGAAGGCGACGGCGCCGCGATCTTCCACAAGGCCTGCGAGCTCCACGCCGAAGGCATCATCTCCAAGCGCGCCGCCGCCAAGTACTGCGCCGGCCGCTCCTCCGACTGGCTCAAATCCAAGTGCCTCCACGAGCAGGAGTTCGTCATCGGCGGCTTCACCCTGCCCGGCGCAGGCCACACCGGCATGCACGGCATCGGCGCGCTCCTGCTCGGCTACTACGACAGGGCAGGAAAGCTGATCTACGCCGGCCGCACCGGCACCGGCTTCAACCAGAAGACCCACAAGCTCCTCCGCGACAAGCTCGAAGCCCTCAGGCAGCCCGCCATCGCCCTTCGACAAGCCTCCGGCCGACGCCCGCAAAGGCGCCATCTGGGTCAAGCCCGAACTCGTCGCCCAGGTCCGCTTCGCCACCTGGACCGCCGACAACCTGGTCCGCCAGGCCGCCTTCCTCGGCCTGCGCGAAGACAAGCCCGCCGCCGAAGTCCGCCGCGAAACCTCCGCCCCCACCCCCAAACGCAAGACCCGCGAAGCCACCGACCAGCACGCCGAACCACGCTCACCGCGAGTAGCCCATCCTTCGACAGCTTCATCGTCGAAAGGTGGGCTATGCGCCACAACCTCGGAACCCGCGTCCTCCAAACCCCTCGAACACCCGCCCATCCGCCTCACCCACCCCGACAAAGATCCTCGACCCCGAAACCAGACCTCACCAAGCAGCAACTCGCCGACTACTACTGGGCCGTCGCCCCCCGCATGCTGCCCCACGTCGCCGACCGCCCGCTCTCGCTCGTCCGCTGCCCCGAGGGCTCCGCCAACCCCTGCTTCTTCCAGAAGCACGTCAACCACATGCTCCCCAAAGGCATCGGCTCGGTCCCGGTCGCCGACAAGAAGGGCGTCGTCGAGCCCTACATCACCCTCAACTCCCGCACACAACCGCGAAGCCCTCGCCGGCCTCGCCCAGATGGGCGTCCTCGAAGTCCATCCCTGGGGCTCCCGCAACGCCGACCTCGAGCACCCCGACCGCCTCATCTTCGATCTCGACCCTGACGAATCGCTTCCCTGGTCCACCGTCACCGAAGCCGCCGCACGAGGTCCGCGACCGCCTCAAAAAACTCGGCCTCGACCATCCTTCCTCAAGACCACCGGCGGCAAAGGCCTCCACGTCGTCGTGCCCATCGACCCCGCACGCTGGCCAACCTGGGACCGCCTGGCCCGAAGCCAAGGAGTGGGCCACCGCTTCGTGCTCGCCATGGAGAAGGCCAACCCCGCGCCTCTATCTCACCAAGATGACCAAGGCCGCGCGCACCGGCAAGATCTATCTCGACTACCTGCGCAACGAGCGCGGCGCCACCGCCGTCGCCCCCTACTCCCCCCGCGCCCGCTCCGGAGCCGGCGTCTCCATGCCCCTCGCCTGGTCAGAGATTGCGAAAGGCGACTTCGCCTCCACCCGCCCCGTCTTCCAGGTAGCCGACTTTCCCCAATGGAGCGACCGTCTCCGCCTAGCCTCCAAAGACCCCTGGAAGGACATCGACGCCACCCCCCAATCACTCCCCGAACGCCCGTGACCCCTCAGTACCCCGCATACTCAGGATTCATCCGTGGCCGCGGCTGCAGGAGCACGTACGCCGCCACGTCATACGCATCCTGCACGCTCAACAGTCCCGTCCGGTTCTGCGGCATATTGTGCTGCACAAACGCCGCAAGCTTCGGCAAACCGTTCATCCCCGCGCCATCGTTGAACGACCGCGCGCCCCACAGCGGCGGCCACACCCCGCGTCCTTCGCCGCTCTCGCCATGGCACCCCGCGCACTGCCCAGCGTACACCTCGCGCCCGTGTCCGGTATCCGGCACCGCCGGCCGCAGCGTCACAAACCCGACCCCAACCGTAGTTCCCTTCGCCGTAGCCGGTGAAAGCCACCGCATATACGCCAGCAGCGCACGCATCACCTCCGAATCATCCTTCGGCGGCTCGCCATTCTCGCTCCGCACAAAGCACTCCCGCACGCGGTCTTCGAGCGTGATCACCCGCCCCGCCCGCACCGTAAACTGAGGAAACCGCTGCACCACTCCCGTGATCGGAGCGGCAAACGGCTGCGTCCCGCCCTCAGCATGGCAGCTCTGGCAACTCAGCGCCGCGCCCGTGTACTCCCTCGCATACTGGGGCGTGTGATTGAAGATCGCCTGTCCCGCCCGCGCCTCGTCCCCGCTCCGCCCCACCCCTCCAGCAGTATCCAGGCCGCGCCGCCTCTCGGCGCAGTCCCACCTCTCGCGCGTGAACCCCCCACAGGATCACGCCGGCATACAAGCCGCCCGTCATCAACACAAGCATCAGAATCAGCCACTTCATCGCCGCAGACTCTTCCAGTGGTAGACCCCAACTCTAGCACCGCCCCCCGCCGGATCCACCCGCCCGCCGCCCCTATCCCGCCGTCATTCTGGACCGAAGGTCCAGCATCTCTGATTTCGTTCCGCCACTCGTCCCACGCCTGACCTCCACCCGTCCGCCAGAGCAAGCCATCATCAACCCAGCTCTCCCCGATCGGACCCCTCCATGCCCCATCGCACCCTGGCCGCAGGCCTCCTTCTCGCCGCCCTCATCTCTCTCCCCGCCGCCGCCCAAACCACCGCCCAAAACGCCCCGCAAACCAGCACGCCACGCCCAGCCCCCGCCGCCAGATCTCACCACATCGTCTTCGCCCTCACCTCCGAAGACCCCATCGACTGGAACCTCACCCTCGGCAACATCCGCAACCTCCCAAGGCCTTCGACTCCGACCCGCTCGAGATAGAAGTCGTCGTCTATGGGCCCGGCATCGTCTTCCTCAAATCCGATACCACCGCCGCAGACGAAATCAAGACCGCCCAGGCCGCGCACGTCCGATTCGTCGCCTGCGCCAACTCCATGCGCGCGCACAACCTCACCCAGGCAGACCTGGTCCCCGGAGCCGAGATCGTTCCCGCCGGCATCGCCGAGGTCGTCCGCAAGCAGGAGGCGGGCTGGACCTACATCAAAGCCGGCCGCTAAGCCCCTGACCCGCACAAACCAATCCATCTCCTCCCGCCGACCACCCCGCAGGCAAAATCGCGCCCACAACCCGAAGACCCTCACGCAGAAGCCCCCACTTACAATGGAATCTCCATGGATCCAGCCACCTACTTCGAATCCCTCATCCGTCGCCAGCTCGCCCAATCCATCGCGACCATGCAGTCCGTCCTCGCCGACCAGTCCATCCACGACACCCTCGCCCGCGCCGCCGAACTCACCGCCAACTCCCTCCGCAACGGCGGCAAGCTCCTCGTAGCCGGCAACGGAGGCTCCGCCGCCGACGCCCAGCACCTCGTCGCCGAGTTCGTCGTCCGCCTCTCGCACAACCGCCCCGCCCTCCGCGCCGTCGCCCTCACCACCGACTCCTCCATCCTCACCGCCGCCGGCAACGACTTCGGCTTCGACACCATCTTCGCCCGCCAGATCGAAGCCCTCGGCTCCCCCGGCGACGTCTTCCTCGGCATCTCCACCTCCGGCAACTCCCCGAACATCCTCGCCGCGTTCGACACCGCACGCCGCCTCGGCCTCACCACCTTCGGGCTTTCAGGAGGAAATGGAGGCAAAATGGCCAGCCTCTGCGACCTCAACATCACCATCCCCTCCTCCACCACCATGAACATCCAGGAGTCCCACCTGGCCCTCGAACACATCTTCTGCCTGCTAGTCGAACACCACCTCTTCGGCCCCACCCTGACACCCACCCAACACCTCGCCGAGTAGCAGGTCTCGAACTAGTGGGATTCCGCTAGGCGAGGGCTATGAACCTATGCCAGCAGGCCGATAAGGACAGTTACACCGGAGATGTGTTCGCTCTCATCGAACGGAATGGATCGACAGCCGAACTCTACAGCTACTTCTGTACTGGAATTCGCCGCGGCGGGCCTGAAACGGCGCCCGCCTTAGCAGGCTGATCGAATCAGTCGCTCCTTCTCAGCCCCGTCACTTCCCATCCCGCTCAATCGCCTTCAACACCAGGTCCTTCGTCAGCAACTCCGGCAGCACATCCGCCGCCGCCACCCACCGACCCCGGATACACCACATACGTCGGCACCCCCGCCCGGTTCACCGAAGCCAGCTTCGCCGTAATCGCCGGATCCTCGTTCGTCCAGTCCGCCCGCAGCAGCGTGAACTTGTGCTCCCGCAGAGCCTTCTGCACGTCCGCCGCCTTCAGCACCATCCGCTCATTCACCTGGCAGCTCAAGCACCACGCCGCCGTAAAGTCGATGAACACCGGATGCCCTCCCGCCTGCGCCGCATCCAGCGCCGCCTGCGAGTAAGGCGCCCACGTCAGCAAACCATCCGCCCCCACAGCTGCCCCGGCTCCATCCGCTGGCGCCGGCAGCCACCGCATTCACCCGCCCCGCCACTCTTCGCCTGCGACACCGGAATCGCCAGCCCGCGCAACAATCAGCACCACCGCCGCAACCGCGCTCGCCCCATTCGCCGGCCACCGCCCCAGCGCCCACCCCGCAACCGCCAGCACCAGGAAGCACGCCAGCAGCAGCGCCATCTCGCTCACCCCAAGCGCCGCGGGATAAAGCTGCCCATACACCCACGCCAGCCAGATCGCCGTCGCAAACAACGGCACCGCCGTGAACTGCTTCAGCGTCTCCATCCACGCACCCGGCCGCGGCAGAATCCGCACCCACTCCGGCCGCCAGCTCAGCAGCAGATACGGCGCAGCCAGCCCCAGCCCCAGCGCCGTAAACACCGCAAACGTCACCCCCGCCGTCTGCGCCAGCGCAAACCCCACCGCCGCGCCCATCAGCGGAGCCGTGCACGGAGTCGCCACCACCGTCGCCAGCACCCCCGTAAAGAAGCTGCCCGCGTACCCTTCCTTCTGCGCCAGCTCCCGCCCGCCGACGTCAGCGACAGCCCAAGATCGAACTGCCCCGCCAGCGACAGCGCAAAAAAGAACAGAAAGCTCGCCAGCACCGCCAGAAACACCGGCGACTGCAACTGGAACCCCCAGCCCGCGTGGTGCCCACTCGCGCGCAGCACCAGCAGCACCGCCACAATCGCCCAGAACGACACCAGTATCCCCAGCGCATACACCAGCCCATGCCGCAGCGAACTCCGCCGCGCCGTCTCCCCCGCAGCCGCCGTCTGCACCAGCGCCAGCCCCTTCAAAAACAGCACCGGAAACACGCACGGCATCAGGTTCAGAATCACGCCGCCCAGAAACGCCAGCCCGATCGCGCCCAGCGCCGTCACGTTCCCCGCGACCACCTGCCCCGCCCTCTCGCCTTGCTCGAACTCGCCCGCCACCACCGGCGCCGACACGTCATACGCCTTCGTATCCGACAGCCGCAGCACCCCATGCAGCGTCTTCGGCAGCTCCGTCAGGTCCGGCGACCGCGGCACCCACACCCGCACCCCATCCGGCAGCGACCGAATGTCCTGGTCCGGCGCATTCGCAATCACATCCGTCGCCGCCTGCTTCGGATACGGGTAGAACTCACCATCCGTCTCCTTCACGCCATCATGCAGCGTGAACACCCACTGCTTCGCCCCGCCCAGAACGCTGAAGCTCCCGCCCGGCGGCAGCGGCCCCGGGATCAGCGCTCATCGCCTCACCCAGCGCGCCCACCTTCGGCTCCTGCGCGATCGGTCGGCGCGCCCGGCTGCACCGTCAGATCCAGCCCCAGGTGCGCCTTCCCCGGAACACACACCTGCGCACACACCAGCCAGTCCACCTTCGCATCCAGATGCACCGGCCCCGGCTTCGCTCCCGCAGGCGCCGTAATCGCAACCGGAAACGCGACCGTGTCCTCATACCCGAAATCCATCAACGGCCCCAGCGGCAGCCGGTCCGGAATCGGAAACTGCATCGGCCCCGCCGTAAACCCCTCCGGCAGCGTCCACGTGATCTTCGGCGGCTCGCCCGAGTCCCCCGCATTCACCCAGTACACGTGCCACTTGTCCTCCATCGCCAGGACAAGCCCCACCTCCTGCGTCCCTCCCGGCGCAATCGCCGGCCCCAGGCTACACCAGCTCCGCCGTCAGGTGCGGAGCCTTCACCGGCCCCGGTCCGCCATCGCCTACCGCGGCAATCTGCGCGTGCCCCACGGCGGCCAGGCACACCAGCCAACAGCGGCCATCCACACGCCGCAGATCGTTCGCCAGACTCTCACGTTCTTCATTCTATCGATCTACGGACTCACGTTCGTCATTCGCAGCCGTCCACCTCGCAAACCCGCGTCTAGATCCTCCGCCCGCCGATGCTCCACCATGATGCACCGGTCCATCACCACCCGGATCCCACCCTCCTCCGCCCGCTTCGCCGCCTCAACATTCACGATCCCCTGCTGCACCCAGATCGCCTTCAGCCCAAGCTCCAGCATCTCGTCCACAATCGCCGGAATCGCCCTCGGCAGCCGAAACACGTTCACCACATCCGGCTGCACCGGCAGCTCCTTCAACGACGCATAGCTCTTCTCCCCCAGAACCACCGCCCCGCCAGCGCCGGATTCACCGGCAGAATCCGGTAGCCCACCCGCTGCATATAGGCCGACACATAGTGGCTCGGCTTCCCCGGATCATCCGACAGCCCCACCACCGCAATCATCCTCGGCCCGCCAGCATCCCCCGCACCACTTCCAGCTCATTCATCTCACCTCCCACTTCCGCACCGAGACTTGCCGCAGCCTACTTCCAGCACCCCAGCAGCCGCCGCATCACAATCATCTCCCCAACGTGATACGCCGTATGGTCCCCGATCAGCAACGCCTCGCGCAGCAGATTCTGCCCCGTACCCCACCGAAACGGCTTCGCCAGATCCGCCTCCGGCCGCTCAATCAGCTTCTTGAACTTCTCCGATCCGCCAGCACCGCCGCCACCGACCGGTCCCACGCCTCCGCCGACCCGCCGGCGCCGCCTCCTTCGGCCAATACTCCTCCGGCCACTTCAGCCCGTGATACCCGCCCGTAGGCGGCGCAGAAAAATCCAGAATGTCCCGCTGCGTAATCCGCATATGCTCCAGGATCTGCCACGCCGAATACGGCAGCCCCTCCGGCACCACCCCGCGCAACTCCACCGGAAAATCCGCCACCGCATCCTCAAACCTCGCATGCGCCTGCCCGCCATCCAGCAGCGCCACCAACTGCTTCCTCAGCTCATCCGCCAGCTCCGCCATCAGCACCCTCCGCAACTACCCACTTGACTGCTCCCGACACAGACCCCACGCATCCCTCACAACGCACCGAAACTCCATCGAGCGCACTATCCGTGTTCATCCGTTTCGATCCGTGGTGTCTTTCGCCCTATCTAATCCTCTCCTCCACCACAGCCACGGCACCCACCCTCACGCCGCATCCTCAGATACCCCCGGATAAACGGCTCCAGCCACCCATCCAGCACCTTGTCCACGTCCCCCACCTCCACCCGCGTCCGCAGGTCCTTCGCCATCCGGTACGGCTGCAGCACATAGCTCCGAATCTGCGACCCAAACCCGATCTCCAGCTTCGAGTCCTCGATCTTCCGCGTCGCCGCCTTCTTCTTGTCCAGCTCATACTCGTACAGCTTCGAGCGCATCATCTTCATCGCGCGCTCTTTGTTCTTGTGCTGCGAGCGCTCGTTCTGACACCCCGTCACCAGCCCCGTCGGAATATGCGTAATCCGCACCGCCGAGTCCGTCGTATTCACATGCTGCCCGCCCTTGCCGCCCGACCGGTACGTATCGATCCGCAGGTCCTCCGGCTTGATGTCGATCACGATCGTGTCATCGATCTCCGGGCTCACAAACACGCTCGCAAAGCTCGTATGCCGCCGCTTCGCCGAGTCGAACGGCGAGATCCGCACCAGCCGGTGCACGCCCGTCTCGCCCGTCAACATCCCAAACGCAAACTCGCCCGAGATCGTAAACGTGGCCGACTTGATCCCCGCCTCGTCCCCATCCTGAATCTCGTTGATCTCCGTCTTGAACCCCTCGCCGCTCGCGCCCACCGCAGATACATCCGCATCAGCATCTCGGCCCAGTCCTGGCTCTCCGTTCCGCCCGCCCCCGGATGCACCGTGACGATCGCGTTCATCGGGTCCATCTCACCCGACAGCATCGTCTTCGACTTCCAGCTTCTCCGCAAACTCCTCCAGCGCCGGAATCTCGCGCTCAAGCTCCGGCTCCACCGCCTCGCCTTCGCGCGCCAGCTCGAAGTAAGCCTCGATATCCTCCGTGCCGCCGCGCAGCTCCGCCTCATCGGCCAGCAGAGCCTCCAGCCGCTTCCGCTCGCGCATCAGCGGCTGCGACCGCGCCGCATCCGCCCACACCCCCGGGTCGGAAATCTTCTCTTCAATCCCACCCAGCTCGCGCCTCAGCCGAGGCCGCGTCAAAGATACTCCCGCAGCCCGCGAACCCGTTCGCGAACCGGGGAGTAACGAAACTCCAATTCATCCAACATGCTTCCTAGTCTACGGCAACCACGGCATCCGCATCTGCGACACCCCTCAGTCATCCTGTAGCTTCTCGCGCAGTCGCTGGCCAGCCGAATGGCCCGATCATTGTCCACCACCCGGAACGCTGGATATCCGTTTCGAGCCAGCGAGCTTCAGTTTAGATCCTGCAGGCCTAGCATTTGACCGAGGCCAGATTTGCCATATACACTTTGGCCGTGCCATGACCAACCAGGAGATCAGACAATCCATTTGCATCACCCTGGACGGCGACTTTGACGGACGAAGCGGCTGGGACGCCAATCTCGCCGCTCCGCAGAAACGGGACTCGATACATATTCGAGTAATCCGCAGGCTGGTGCCATGCCCCTGATCACAATCACTTCGGCATCGATCGCAAGAACAATCCTGGGCGAAACGGCGAAGAGGCATTGCGCTCATGCTGTCGTCCCGCGACAGTATCTCAACGGCACAGCAAAGGCGCCGTAGTCAGAACCGGCTCAAACGAGGTCGTCCGCGCAACCGCGCACACATCGGGAATCCTCAAGTGACGTGCCTGAGGTCTCGCACCCGCTGTTCCGGCAACACCACACGACCCACTCGGCCGATGGCCACCAAGAAGGACCTCACAAGAAAACCCTTCACAGCCGCGTGCTGCCACTCTCCCACGTTCCGCTCCCGTGTCTCACCATCCAGCCAGTCGCGGTCGGGGTGATACGTCGTGTTCAGATACTCGTCAAGCGGAACGACCACGGCAGAGGATGTCGCCATAACACCTCACTGGGCGAGATGCATCACTCGGCGCAGCCTGTCCCGGACCCATCGGGTATCATGGCCCGCACAGGAGGAGCCCCATGCGCGCAGTAGCCGCCGTACTCCTCATCCTTACCGCCGCATCCCTCCACGCCAACCCCCGCAACCCGTCCCCACCATCCGCACCACCGCCCGCCTCGTAGTCCTCGACGTAGTCGTCACCGACGGCCGCGGCCACCCCATCCGCCACCTCAAGCCCTCCGACTTCACCCTCTCCGAAGACAACAAACCGGAGACCATCCTCTCCGTCACCGAACACGACGCCCTCACCGACGCAACTCCACCCGACCCGTTCGCCTCGGATTCCCCCAACCCCGGCCCTCTGCCGCCCAACACCTTCACCGGCCACCCGCCCCTCGCCGCCGACATCCCCAAAACCGTCATCGTCCTCGATAACCTCGCCTTCCCCGACGCGCCAGTCTTCCGCGACGAGTTCCGCGCCTTCCTCCAGACCCTTCCGCCCCACACCCCCGTCGCCCTCTTCCGCATCGACTGGCAAGGCTTGCACCTCGTCCAGGACTTCACCTCCGACCCCGCAGACCTCCTCGCCGCAGCCGCCAGCCAGCGCATCCTCCCGCCCGGCCCCTTCCGCACCCGCTACTTCCGGCTCACCACCCCACCCCTCCTCGAGCTCACCCACCTGCTCGCCCCCATCCCCGGCCGCATCAATCTCGTCTGGGTCGGCAGCTCCGCCATCCCCAACCCCGACCCCTCGCCCGACACCCTCTTCGGCGACGAGGTCCTCGGCACCGCCCCTCCGCAGCTCGAACGCGCCCTCGGCGACTCCACCCACCACCTCTCGCAGGATCTCGCACGCCCTCGTCCGCGCCCTCGGCCAGAACACCGGCGTCCTCCGCCTTAGCCGCATCGCCCTCTACCCCATCGACGCCCGCGGCCTCATCGGCAACTCCACACCATCCGATCTCCTCGCCGGCACCACCGGCGGCCAAACCTTCAGCGGCTTGGGAGCAGCCGTGCTCGTCTCCACCTGTCAAAGCATGCGCAGCGCGGCGGCGGCCACCGGAGGAAAAGGCTTCTGCGGCACCAACGACCTCAAAGGCGCCCTCACCGAAGCCGTCACCGCCGGCTCCCACTTCTATACCCTCGCCTACACCCCGCATAACCCGAACTGGAACGGAGCCTTCCGCCACATCAAGGTCGACGTCGGCGAAGCCCTCCACGAGTCCCCGCTCGAACGCGCCGCCGACTGGGTCAACCTCACCCCCCGCATCGTCTTCCGCGAAGGCTACTACGCCCGCGACCCCTCGCCGCTCGGCATCGATCCGGGCACAACCCCGGCACCCCATCCGGGCTCCGCTAAGGTGGATCCCGGCGGCACCAACTCAACCCCCGACACCCGCAAGCTCATCTCCTACTCGCCCAAAGGAGACCCCCACCTGCCCGGCAACACCCGGATCCCGCCCATGAAGCTCGCCATGAACTTCACCCTTCAGGCGCCCTACGATCTCCCCTTTAGCGTCACCGTAACGCCGTCACCCGACTTCGCAACCATCGCCCCCGGCGCTCAACCCCCGCCCGGCAACTTCCTCGGCGAGCCCTGGCGCGATATCCCGTACCGCACCCTCAAGCTCCACTATTCGCTCGACCCTCAGGACTTCCAGTTCTCCGAGCGCAATGGCCTCTTCCATAACCAGTTCGAGCTCGTCGCCCTGCTCTTCCGGGACGATGGAGCCGTGGTCAACTCCGCCGCCCTCACCGCCCCCGTCGACGTCACCGCGGACGACTTCGACCGCATCGACCACACCGGCATGGCCTTCGAGCAGACCGTTGCCATGCCCGCCACCGGCAACTTCTACCTGCGCCTCGGCGTACACGAGATCAACAGCGGCCGCATCGGCGTCCTCGCCATCCCCACAGAACTCATCCGCCTCAGCCCCGCCGTCAAAACGCGCCCCACACAAAACCTGTCAAGCCCCCAAACCCCCTAAGTCGCTGAATCCTTAGGCAGATAAACATGGCAGTTTAGTTTTCCCCATTCGCTATAATTTAGAGAGTAGGCAAAACCAAAGCCCTCCCCGCAAGGCGAGGGCTTTTTCGCGCCGTTACACAGTGGTCGCTACTAACTCCTTTATTTTCTCACATTTGCTTGTAAGTTCAAGAGAATCAAAGAGTTACAAACCTCCAATTCGGCAACTACGGCAATCAAAGCCACTTAGCTACACCCCCCCGGGGGGGATGGGGGTACCCGGAGGCCTGAGACCTTGAAACAGCGCAGGCTCAACCCCCTGGCTCATCCCGAGAGCGCGTATGCGTACTTGAGATCCAGAGCGAGTACAGCCGCTTTCTAATTCCAGCACGTAGTAACAACAAGTCGGCTGCACGTCAGCAACTCTTCGGAACGTGGAGCTGCGAGGTTTGTAACGGCCCTGTACCTTGCACCTAAGGCCGCTGCATCCGGTACATCAGCAGCGCCGCCCGCTTCGCCTGCTTCGGGATCGAGTCCAGAAACACAGTCTCGCCCTCCGCATGCGCACCCCGCCCCGTCGCGCCGGTGCCCACGAGCCCGGGGACGTACGGCGCCACAAACGCGATGTCGCCCGCCCCGCGCAGCATCGGATCCATCTCCGCCTCAGCGGGGAGACCGAGCGTGGCATTCACCGCATTCAACTGCGCCACCAGCGCATGGCCCGCCGCCGTAGGGGCCATCGCAGGGTAGCCGTCGCCGAACACCAGCTTCGCCGAAGTCTGCGGCAGATGCTGTGCCACAATGGCCTGCATCTTCGCCTTCACCCGCGTCGCCTGCTCCTCCGAGTAGCATCGCAGGTCTCCGTCTGCCAGCGCCTGCGCTGCGATCACGTTGGACTTGCCGGTAGCGATTGCGCCCGCTTCGTTTGCATTCGAAGTCGCAGTGCTGCCGCCGGCGATCAACCCCACGTTATAGGTCAGACCAGGCTCCCCAAGCTGCGTCCGAAACCCATCCAGAATGCGCGTCATCTCGTAGATCGCCCCATCGCCCATCGTGGCATTGAAGATGCCGGACGAGTGTCCACTCTTCCCGGTCGTCTCCAGCCGCCAGCTCTCTGCCGACCGCCGCGAGATGCTCGCCACATCCTTGCCATCGATCTCGCCGCCGCTCTCATATTCAAACGCCACGTCCGAGTGCTTCGCCGCATCGATCATGTCCTTGCGCGACACCTCTACCGGCGTGCCATGCCGCTCCTCATCGCCCGACAGCACGATCGTGATCTCCGCATGCTCCAGCGCACCCGCCGCCTTCATCGCGTGGAGCGCCAGCAACATCACCACCAGGCCGCCTTTCATGTCGTTCACCCCCGGCCCTGTACCGACTTTCCCGTCGCTGCCCGGCACAACGGAGTACCGCTGAAAGGGGCTCGCCGGCTCAAACACCGTGTCCATATGCCCGATCGCCAGGATGCGCTTGCCGCATTTTCCCGGGCCCGCAGGACACGCGTGCGTCGCCACCAGATCGCCCGCGCGGTGGTCGATCCCCTCCATCGGGTGCCATTCCACCTTGAACCCCAGCGCTTCGATCTTCGGCTGGAGCACGTCCTTCACCGCCACCACGCCCGCCAGGTTCATCGTGCCGCTGTTTATGTTCACCATCTGTTCCAGCAGCGCGATCGACCCCGGCGTTCCTGCGTCGATAGCCCGGATCATCTTCGCCTCCGTCGCATCGGGAGCAGCCTGCGCCAACACCGGCGCCGCACATACCACGGCCAAAGCCGCAAGGATCGAACCAAAGGTCGGGGACATGACGCGAGAATAGCAGCGCACCGGCCAATCCCAAACAACGAATGCACCATCAGCCCCGAGCCAGGTTCCGTATGGCCGCGTGCCTTGCCGCCCCGGCCAGACCCCGTTTATGGTCGAGGGAAGACCCACACATTCCCCACCGGAGCCACCATGGCAGCAGCCATCTACGACATCCCCGTCCAGACCATCGCAGGCGGCACCACTACGCTCAGTCCATACCGCGGCAAGGTCCTGCTGGTCGTCAACGTCGCCTCCAAGTGCGGCCTTACCCCGCAGTACGACGGGCTCGAAAAGCTCTACAGCCGCTTCAAAGACAGCGGCTTCCTCGTCCTCGGCTTCCCCGCCAACGACTTCGCCGGCCAGGAGCCCGGCTCTAACGAAGAGATCGCCACCTTCTGCCGCGCCACCTTCGCCGTCGACTTCCCCATGTTCTCGAAAGTCACCGTCA
The DNA here is from genome assembly GCA_963791875.1 of uncultured Acidobacteriaceae bacterium. GTDB lineage: Bacteria > Acidobacteriota > Terriglobia > Terriglobales > Acidobacteriaceae > Edaphobacter. The sequence goes on along the minus strand of CAWBUI010000010.1, from coordinate 209,808 downwards.
CCGGCGCCCGATACCCACCCGCTCTTCCAGGAGCTCATCGCCGAATTCCCCGGCACCACCGGCACCACGCGCGAGGCCTTCCGCCAGCAGCTCTCCGGCTTCCTCCGCCAGACCAACGCGGCCACCAACCCCGACCCTGGAATCCTCTGGAACTTCGAGAAGTTCCTGATCGGCCGCGATGGCCGTGTCCTCGCCCGCTTCTCCCCCGAGATCAAGCCCGACGACCCGCAACTGATCGCCGCCGTAGAGAAGGCCCTCGCCGACCGGTAAACCGCACCCCGCGCTCACCGCCGAATTCACGCACTTTAACTGCGCCGGCACGCGAACCCGGCAGCGAGTGCGCGTGTCCCATCAGTTGTTGTAACCTACCTCTGCATTGGCGCTGGCCGCCCCAAAGGCAACGCTTGTACCCCCCGCATCGCACGCTTTCGCGGCCGGGGCTCGTCTTCCCGTATGCCGGCGCTCCGGTATCTACCGCACGCGGAGGACCCGTGCTGAACCCGACTCAAACACCGGCTGGATACCTGGCGCTCACCCTGCACGCGCACCTGCCGTGGGTCGTCAATCATGGCACCTGGCCGCACGGCATGGAGTGGCTCCACGAGGCAGCGGCAGAGACCTATCTGCCCCTGCTCCGTACCCTGGCCAACCTCGAACGCGACGGCGTGCCCGCCAACCTCACGATAGACCTCTCGCCCATCCTGCTGGAGCAACTATCGCACCCGGCATTCATCGCCGAGTTCCCCCGGTACCTCACGCGAAAGATTGTCGCGGCCCGTGAAGACGAAGCCTTCTTCATCCAGGCCGGCGAGAATCACCTTGCCGAGACCGCCCGCTTCTGGCACCGCTTCTTCGCGTCAACCCTGGACGACTTTACCGCCCTGAACGGCCGCATCATCGACGGGTTCAAACGCTTCCAGGACTCCGGCTCGATTGAGATCCTGACCTCGTTTGCGACCCACGCCTACATGCCGCTGCTCGGCACAGATGAAAGCCTCCGCGCCCAGATTCGAACCGCCGTCGCCACCCACATCCGTCACCTCGGCCGGCATCCACGCGGCATCTGGGTTCCGGAGTGCGGCTACCGCCCCGCCGGCCACTGGGAGTACCCCGTCCGCGACTTCGCCGCTGACCAGCCCCATCCCGGCTTCGATCGCATCGGCCTCGAGCAGGCGCTGTCTGAGAGCGGACTCGAATACTTCTTCGTCGATACCCACCTTGTCGAACAGTCACAGTCCGTCCATTCCCCTTACGCCGCGCCGCGGCCAATGCGCGCGAGCGCGCCCAGGCCCGGCGCCATCCCGCGAAGCCTCTACCACGCGTGGAGTGTCGAAGGCCCGAGCCGCGCCGCCGTCAGCATCTTCCCACGGGACCCCCGCACCGGCCTCCAGGTGTGGTCCGGGGAAAGCGGATATCCCGGCGAGCCGAACTACCTCGACTTCCATAAGAAGCGTTTCCCCGGCGGGCATCGCTACTGGCGCGTCACCGGCCACACCGTAGACCTCGCCGAAAAGCAGCCATACTGGCCGCAACACGCCGCCGAGCGCGTTCAGGCGCACGCCGCGCACTTTGTCCACCTTGTGCGTGAGGTCCTCGAGACAAGCTTCACCGAGCAGCCCGGGGCTCCGCCGCCCATACTGACCGCCCCCTTTGACGCGGAGCTATTCGGCCACTGGTGGTTCGAAGGAACCCAGTGGCTCGAGTCCGTCTGCCGGCTGCTGCATCAGCAGGCAGGCCAGCCCGGCGCCATCCAAACCATCCAGTGCTCGCGTTATCTGGACAGCTTCCCTCGCGCCGGGTCCGTCGCAATGGACGAAGGCTCCTGGGGCGCGGACGGAAATCACCAGGTCTGGCTAATCCGGAGACCACATGGACCTGGACCCACATCTATCCTGCGGAGCGGTTCGTCCGGCAGCTCGCCACCGACGGCCGCTGGCGCGAGTCCGACATGAAGGAACGCGTTGCCCGCCAGCTCTGCCGTGAGCTGCTGCTGCTCGAATCCTCCGATTGGCAGTTCCTGATCACCACGGGAGCCGCACGCGATTACGCAGAGATGCGGTTTGCAACCCACTGCGATCAGTTCGGCGAGCTCAAGCGCATGTGGGAGTCACTCGGCCGCGACGAGCCCATCACCGAAACCCAGCTCGAGCGGTTGATGGAGATCGAAACCCGAGATCCAATGTTCCCGGACATCGACCCCGCCATGTGGGCGGCAGGAGCGCACGAGGAGCGGCCGCGGTGGACGTCCCCCCGTGCCACCGCACCTTCAGCCCCGCGCGCAAGCACTGGAACCTCGTAACTATCCAGCCGCAAAGCTCCCCAGGGCCGCCTCTATCCCCATCGTTCGCGCACTGCAGAGCAGCTCGCGCCGAGGCTGTGCGCTCTGGTGCCGCGGCCCGTCGCGCCCCTGTTTTCAATACTCGCAACCAGTAATACGGGCATCCCCCGAACCGGGCAGCGCCACCACGGAAGTGCTATGTCCTGAAACGGACGGGGAAGCCGACTCTTGGTACGGCGGTATGGACAAGTTCCATTCCCTCGCGCTGAAAACTAGGCCCTGGCACCCTCGCATCGGCCCTGACACAAAGTCTGCAGACAACAAAGCAACGGACTTCAGGAGATCACAATGCAACACCCGCTCCCTTTGCAATCGGCTTCAATCTCCTCGCGCCTCCCCCATCTCGCACTTCTTCTTGGCTCCGCCCTCGCGCTGCCTGCAAGCGTTCACGCAGCTACCCTGTGCGTGGACAAGTCCGGCACAGCCGGGTGCTACAGCACCATCTCCGGCGCCGTAGCAGCCTCCGCAAGCGGCGACACAATCAACGTTCATCCCGGCACCTACCACGAAGGTGTCGTCATTACCTCCTCGCTCTTCCTTGTCGGGCAAAACAGCAGAACCACCATCATCGACGCGACCGGTCTGCCCAACGGCATCTACGTCAACGGCTTTGACAATCCTGCGAGCGGCTTCGTCACCCTCAACGAAGTGGCGGTCTCGGGCTTCACCGTTCGGAATGCAAACTACGAAGGCATCCTCGCCAACAACGTCTCCAACACCACCATCTTCGGCAACATCGTGGTCTCCAACGACCAACTGGCGAGTTCTTCCTGCTCCGGTCTACCCGCCTTCGAAACCGGCGAGACAGCGGACTGCGGCGGCGGTATCCACCTTATCGGCACGGTGCATAGCAGCGTGACGCACAACATTGTGTACGGCAACGCCGGCGGAATCCTGGCCACCGACGAGACCACCACCACCCATGACGACGTGATCTCCAACAATCTCGTCGAGGACAACAAGGGAGCCGCCGGCATCACCCTTGCCTCGTACCCGGCCTACTTCGCGCCCGATGAACCGCACCAGGGCACAAAGACGTACGCCTTCGGAACCTACAACGTGCTCGTCACCCAGAATCTCTCCTCGGGCAACGCGGCCGGAGTGGTGATTACCGCACTTGTGCCCGGCAGCCGCGCGTATGCCAACCACGTCTCGGCCAATCGCATCGTGGGCAATGCTGGAGCTGGCATCATCGTCCGAACGGGCCTGGAAACGGCACTGCCGGGCGCGAGAAATCCAGACGCCAGCCGTAACGCGCTGGTCAACAACTTCATCGCGGAGAATGGCAAGAGGAACTCCAGCAACATCCAAAGAGATGCCGTCGCGAAGGACGGGCAGGCAGGCATCTTCATCGGCGGTGGCAGCAACGTGATCGACACGCTGGTAACAGGCAATGTGATCGACGACGAAGCGGTCGACATATCCTTCAACAGCGCATCTACCCTGGACATGCACCTGAATGATCTTCTCGGGCGCAAGGTGGGTGTCGCCAACACGAACCCTGCCGGCCTGGTTAACGCGACGGAGAACTACTGGGGCTGCACGGCAGGTCCCGGAACTCGCGGCTGTACCTCCATCATCGGCGGAACAGCGGTAACCTCCTTCCCCTTCCTCACCCGTCCGATGGACGCCACGGCGGGCCACTGCATGGACCCCATCTTCGACCTGCTGCGCTCGGTGCTGACCAACCACAGCGACGATGACGAGGACCACGGCTACTCCGGCTTTGGCAACCTCGGAAATCGCTTCTAACCACAACACGAAGCCAACGCCTCAGGGCAGCAGACCATTCTGCTGCCCTGGGGCTTTGCTTCAGCCGCCTCCGCCAGCACGTCCACTAATGCAGGTACACTCATCGCCATGCTTCGCTTCAGCTTTCTTCTGCTGTGTGCTCTTCCCCCGTCAGCCCGCGCGGCCGATGTCGTTGTCCGTGTGGACCGTACGGCGCCGCACGCATCTCCTGGCACGCCCGGGAGCGAGTCATCCTTGGTCTTTCCCACGATCCAGAATGCCTTGGATCATCACCCGTTCGCCGCGCCCGGCGGACGCGTCGTAATCCAGATCGCGCCCGGAACCTATCACGAACGCATCATCGTCACACAGAACCACGCAAACATCACGCTGCTCGGCATGGGCTCTCGCCCGGAAGATACGGTCATCACCAACTCCCTTAATGCGAAGACTGCCGGCGGAACGTTCTTCACCGAAACGGTCGAACTCAACGGCCCCGGCTTTGAAGCCGACAATCTAACCTTCGAGAACACCGCCGGCAACACGGGTCAGGCCGTAGCTGTCGCAGATCGCTCCGATCGGTCCATCTTCAAACACTGCCGCTTCCTCGGCCATCAGGACACCCTCTTCGCCGACTTCGGCCGCCAATATTACGTCGACTCGTACATCGAGGGCGGCGTCGACTACATCTTCGGCAACGCGGCCGCGGTATTCGAGCGCGATGAACTGCACTCCAACGGGCCCGGCTTCATCACCGCACAGTCGCGCACGGCACCCGACCAGGCCACCGGCTATGTGATCGTGAACTCCCGGGTCACCGCATCACTGGACGCGGCCCCGCCCATCTCGGCCGGGACCCCCGGTGCCGCCAGTACCGCGTCTGCGCACAACACGATCGGCCTGGGAAGGCCTTGGCGAGCCTATGGCCGCACCATCTATCTGAACACTTCGCTCCCTGCCGAGCTGAACCCCGCTGGATGGAACAACTGGGGTAATCCCGCGAACGAGGCCACAGCCTACTACGCGGAGTCAGGATCGACAGGCCCTGGAGCCTCAGGCGCATCGCGTGTCCCGTGGGCTCATCAACTCACGCCGGTGCAGGCCCGGCAGTTCCTGCCACAAGTATTCCTCGCAGGCCCTGACCACTGGGACCCCATCGCCGAGGCGGCCAGGCTTCCATAAGGCACCCTTCCGAGGAGCGCATGATGTTCGTATCGTCGCTGCGCCCATGTATCTCATAAGAACGGCACTCCTCTGGACGCCCCCCGGCCGGGTCTGCCTGCCCGAGCGTTGCCTTCCATGGCCAGCCCATATAGCGGCTGATCGGTCCCCCACACACCCTTGCCGCCGGAGGCGCCTCCATCACTTCAAGCCCCCCGTCGCTGTTCAGCGAAATCCAGAAGCTCGGACACTAAGCTCGTCTCCGCTGAGGCAGTGTCGCCGGGAGTTGTAATCGACCACATCGAGCGTCCCGAAGAAAACTGACGAACCACGATCCGAAAACCTCCTATACCTTCAGAGCCGGTGCTGACAGATGCAACCGAATTCCCTCCGCGTTGGCAACTCCGATCGCATCTGAGTAGAAGTCGCACGGTCCTGCGCGCTTCGTGTCACCCATCTCGAATAAAAAAGGAACCTCCTATGCTTATTGTCCTGATTATCCTGATTCTGCTCTTTGGCTTCGGCGGCTACCGTATGGGTCCTGGTCTGGGCTACTACGGCGGCGGCGGCATCTCGCTCATCCTGCTCATCGTCCTCATCCTGCTTCTGCTCAAAGTCTTCTGATCGCACTCACTTGAAAACAAAGAGACCCACGCCTTTACCGGCCGTGGGTCTCTGTTCTGTAACTGCTCACGTGTGGTAACTCAAACAATCCAGCCGCCGCCGGCGACTTCATCCCCCGAGTAGAAGACTGCGGCCTGCCCGGGCGTAATCGCACGCTGGGGCTCGTCGAAGAGCGCCCGCACCCGTTCGTTGCCATCCGCCCGCAGAGTGGCCCAGGCCGGCTCGTGCCGGTGGCGAATCTTGATCTGGACACGCATCTCGCCTTCCGGCATTGACTCGGGCCCCGCGACAGAAACCCAGTTCAATCGCTCAGCCACCAGCTCACGCGAGAGGAGCTCATCGTCCGCACCCACCGTAACCCGATGGGAGTCGGGGTGGATCGCGAGAACGTAGCTCGGCTCCGTTCTGCCCGATCCCGTCGCCGCAATGTTCAGCCCCTTCCGCTGACCCACTGTAAAGCCGTGTATCCCTCCATGGCGCCCCACCACCTCGCCACCGGAAGTTACAAGCTCACCTGAGCTGTCCGGCATCTCCTGATCCTGCTCGTCCAGGTACGCGCGCAGAAAGGCCGAATACTCCCCACCCGGGATGAAGCAGATCTCCTGCGAATCGGGCTTCGCCGCCAGCGCCAGGCCAGCCTCCGCCGCCAAACCGCGGACGGCCGGCTTCTCCATCTCGCCCAGCGGAAACAGCGTGCGGGACAGCTGATCCTGGGTGAGGCCAAACAGAAAGTAGGTCTGATCCTTCGTGCGATCCGCCGGGCGCGAAAGGATCCAGCGCCCGCGCTCCTCGTCCCATCGATTGCGCGCGTAGTGCCCCGTGGCGATCCGCTCCGCGCCAATCTGCCGGGCCACCGTGAGCAGCGCGTCGAACTTCAGGTGGTTGTTGCATAACGTGCACGGAATAGGCGTGCGCCCCGCGAGATACTCGCTCACAAACGGTCGCACCACCTCGGCTTCAAACCGCGCCTCCTGGTTCACAACGTAGTACGGGATGCCTAGATGCTCGGCCACCGCACGTGCGTCATACACGTCGTCGAGCGAACAGCAGCGGCCTTGTGCAGGCTCCTCAGGCAGGCCCTCGCGGCCCGCAAGACGCCGCTGATTCCAAAGCTGCAGCGTCAGCCCAACGATCTCGTTCCCCTGGGCGCGCAGCATGGCCGCGACTGCGGACGAATCCACGCCGCCGGACATCGCCACCGCAATCGTTCCGCCCTGGTCCATTGCAGCCTCCATCCTCAATTCTCTCAAACTGGCCCATCTTTCGCCCTACAGACGGAACAATGGCAAACCAACGCCAAAGCAACATTCAACCAAACGGTTGACAGATACCTCATTGATGCGTAGTATTCAACCAAATGGTTGAATCAGTACAGCTCGATTCCATCTTCCACGCCCTGTCCGACTCGACTCGCCGCGCAATTCTGCGCGACATCTCCGGAGCCGAGAAGACAGTGGGCGAGATTGCCCGGCCCTTCCCCGTCTCCCTCGCCGCTGTCTCCAAGCACCTGAAGGTGCTTGAGGCGGCGCAGCTGGTAGAGCGCCAGCGTCGCGGGAGCTTCCAGGTTGTGCGCCTCAAACCCACCCCGCTGCGGGCAGCCAACGACTGGCTCGCCTATTACGAGGAGTTCTGGAACACTCAGCTGGATCGGCTCCAGAGCCACCTTGAAGAGCAATTCCAACCCGAAGGAAAGGAATAAGTCATGGCCACTGCAACCGAACCTCTAACCCTCAACCCCGAACTCACGGCAGGCATCCGCCTGGAAGTCTCAAAGACGATTCGCGCCCCGCGTTCCCGCGTCTTCGCCGCGTGGACCGACCCCGCCATTCTGCAGCAGTGGTTTGGGCCGGAGGGCATGAACTGCGCGGCCACCGAGGTCGATCTCCGCGTCGGCGGGGCATACCGCATCGAAATGGCGGCTGATGACAAGTCGCGGGTTTCGATCGCCACCGGAGAGTACCTGCAGATCATTCCGGACCAGCTTCTGGAGTTCACCTGGGAGGGTTGCTGGCGGAAGGGCGAGGTCTCCATTGTAAGGGTCACCTTGCTAGACTCCGCCGCAACGCCAAACGCCACCGACGTGACCATCCTGCATCACCGCATCGCGGCGGATGACAGCGCCGCCGGATACGAGCGCGGCTGGACCGGCAGCCTCGCAAAACTGGCAGCCCTGTTCAACCGCTAGCGTTCACAAGGCCCACGTCACGCGCCCAACCGGCGTATGACGTGGGCTGTTGCATCGAACACGCTCGCTACTGGTTGCGTCGTTCAAGGCCATTGGGGCTGTAACCCGAGTCATTCGGATTGATCACAACCCGCACCGGAACCGCGTTGGTCAGCCTGAAGCGGATGATGCTTTCCGAGGGAATCTGCACCTGCTGGCCGCGAGTGATGCCTTGCGCCCCCGCCCCGACGCCGGCGCCGGCCGCCGTTCCAATCGCCGCACCCTTGCCGCCGCCCAGAATGCCGCCCAGGATCGCGCCGACAGCCGCGCCTCCGCCCACCTTCTCTGCGGTGTTCTTGCCTCTGCCCTGGCCTTCCTTGGTGAAGGGTTCGGTGGCGACGTCCAGGCGCTCACCCTTGCGGTTGATTGCATTCAGCGAGATCGTGAGCAGCGAGCTGCCCTTGAAGTGCGTAGCGTCCTGCACCTCGTCCACATGTCCCGTCACGGGCGTGCCCTGCGCAAGTACCAGCACTCCGTCGAGCACAATGTCGGATGCCACCGCGCCGGTGAACTTGTCCCCCTGCTGGGTTGTGGCACTGTCCAGCGTCTGTGTCACGCGCACCGGAACCACTGAACCAGCCGGAATGGTGATCGTCCGCGCCACGGGCTGCGGAGGTGGAGGCGGCGGCGGGGGTGCCTGCTCCTGGGCCTGCTGAGTGGGAATGTTCCGGACAACGGGCGCTGGCTGCGGCTCCGGCTGTCTGTCGAACTGCCCGTCCTGCGAACGGTCCCCGTGCCGGTCCGGCCGTCCGCCGGTGTTGCGCCCAATCACCCCGCTTGGCTTCGGCATCGGTTCCGTGGGAATCGGACCCGAAGCACGGGTGGCGACGGTCGCCGCCGGGGCTCCGATCGCGGCAGCCTGAACCGTGAGGTTGTTCACCACAGTGCGAATCCCGGCGACCTTCGCAACGTCGTCGCTCGCCACAGTCCGTGCGGCGTTACTCGTCACAGTGCCGTTCAGCGTGGCAACGCCGCCAACGACCGACGCCTGGACAGACTGACCGGTCAGGTCGGCATCGGAACTCAGGCGGCTCTGCACCTGCGCTGTCAGGGTCGCATCGTCTGGAGCCGGAGCGGAGTTCTTACATCCTGTGGACAGGAACGCCAAAGCTGCGCAGGCAGCCAATCGTGCGGTGCGAGGTCCAGCAAACGTTTCGCGAACTTTCATATCTTCCTTTCGTTCCCGGGGACTATGCCTGGGACCGGCCAAGCGTCCCACGCCCGTCCCCTGCATCATACGGGTCGCCCGGACCCGGGGGAAGTCAATGGCACCATGCCGACTGCGCCACTGTTTAGACGGTCCACCAGAGTCGTCGGCGCATTCGTCTCAGGCGCTTCTGTGTGTCCAACTCGTCACGCGGCGCAACCCCCACTGCCAGAAAGGCATCCACCCAAAGAGGAAGTGACCGCACCTGGCCGGCGACGGTGCTGTGCGTCGGAACAGACAGTCGGACCTGACGGTGTTACATTCCTTATTCATTCGCACCGGGGGAAGCTTGGGTGCTTCCCTGAAGCCCAGATTTAGACAGGAGAAAACAATGGCAGACAATGAAAGCGGAACCGGCGGGTTTGGATGGTTTCATGGCAGGTCTCGGCATCGGTGCGCTGATCGGGGTGCTGTATGCGCCCAAGTCGGGCAAGGAAACCCGTGACGACCTTGCGAACCAGGCCTTGGAAGCGAAAGAAAAGGCGGCCGTGCTGGTTGAGCAAGGCAGGCAGAAGGCCAACGAGTACGTCGAGCAGGGCAAGCAGCTGGCGAACGAGTACGTCGAACAAGGCAAGCAGAAGGCAAACGAGTACGTCGAGCAGGGCCGCCAGTTTGTGGAGCAGGGCAAGCAGAAGGCCAACGAGTCTGTTGACCGCGGCCGCGAGTACTACGAGAAGGGTCGCAGCCAGTGGACCCAGTACGTCGAAAAGGGCAAAGGCGTTGTCCAGGAGCAGCAGGCCAAGGTAGGTGCGGCAGTAGATGCCGGAACAGATGCCTACCAGAAGACCACGCTCGAAACGCCGGTCCAGTCGTAAACAAAGATGGTGCTGACGGCGTCCGCGACGGCGGGCGCCGCGTCAGTCGTACGCGGCTGGCGGGTCTGGCCTCCGCGTAATCGTCCACGGATATTCTTGCTACGTGTTGAGGGTGGTTGGCGATGGCTGTTTTGGCGATGTGGTTTCAAGATGCAACGACGTCCACAGGTGGAATGTCCACCTCAACCGAGAAGAATCTGGTGTTCTTTATCGGGATCATCGCTGTCGCCATGGCGCTGCAGGCGCTGGTCTTCATTGCAGCCGGCATAGGGGCGCTGGTTGCCGGCCTCAAAGTCATGAAAGCCGTTGATGGCGCGGTCAAGGAAGCCAAGGGTGCCGTCGCTGAGGTGACCCGCAAGCTCGAGTCAGCGACCGATGAGGTGAAGGGGAAGGTGTATCCCATCATCGAGAGCGTCACGCACATCGGCAAAGCGGCACAGGGAATCGTAGACGAAGCCACTCCGAAGATTCGAATCGTCTCGGATCATATCGTCGACACCAGCCGCATCGTGCGTGACTCGGCACAGAGCTTCCAATCCACCGCCGGCGATGTGAACACCAAGACACAGCGCCAGGTGGCGCGCGTGGACGGTATGGTCACCGCAGCGCTGGACACCACAGCCGAGATCGTCGCTACCGTTGAGCACGGTATCAAGGTCCCCGCGCAGAAGATTGCGACGGTAGCCGGTCAGGTCCGTCAGGTGGCCGAAGGCCTGCTTGATCGGGTCAAGACGGTAGCCAACGGACTCCCCTTCCTTCAGGGGAAGGGCCCCGCATCGACTTCACGGCCTAAGCCCTACCCCGCCGCAACCGCGCCCGCTGCCCCCCGCCCAACCGGCACCACCCCCGCATCGGCGACGGGGTCCATTCCGCTGGTAAGATAGAGTGTGATCTCTTCCCTGCTCTCTCCGCCGATTTCAAGTTCGGACACTACCCACGACGGCCTCGCGAACCAGCAGGCCGTCGCGCTGCGTCCCAAGGTGGGGTTCATCTCGCTTGGCTGCCCCAAGAATCTCGTCGACTCGGAAGTGATGATGGGCCTGCTGGACCGCGCCGGCGGCGAACTCACAGCCCGCGCGGAAGACGCCGAGATCCTCGTGGTAAACACCTGCAGCTTTATCGACTCCGCCAAGCAGGAATCCGTCGACGCCATCCTGGAGATGGTTGAGCACAAGCTGGAGCGTGGCGGCAAGGCACGCCGCCTCATCGTCGCCGGATGCCTGGTCGAGCGCTATCGAGACGAGATCCGCAAGAACATCCCGGAGGTAGACGCCGTCGTCGGCACGGGCGAACTCGAATCCATCCTCGAGGCCGCAGGCCTGACCACCCCGGCAGCCGCCCCCCAGCAGGGGCCGTTTCACATCCTGTCCCAGCGCGCCGCCTCCGCGGTCCATCAGCACAGCCTCCCGCTCGGCTCCACCGAGGCCGCCCCGCAGCTTGCCCCAGCCTCACGCGCCGAAGGTGAGCTTCGCGAACAGCAGGGCCGCTTTTCCCGCGAAAGCTGGGACGGCGCAACCCCCGCGCTCCCCTCCTACCTGTACAGCGACCTCACGCCCCGCATCCTCGCCACCCCCAGGGCCTCCGCATACATCAAGATCGCAGAAGGCTGCGATCACCCGTGCTCCTTCTGCATCATCCCCCAGCTCCGCGGCAAATTCCGCTCACGGCCCGTGGAGTCAATCGTCGCCGAAGCACAAAACCTGATCGCCCGAGGCGTACGCGAGATCACCCTGATCGGCCAGGACACGACCTGCTACGGCGAGGACTTCGGCCTCAAAGACGGCCTCGCCACGCTGCTCGACGCGCTCGCCATCCTGCCGGGCCTCAAATGGCTGCGCTTCCTCTACGCCTACCCCAACAAGGTCACGACGCGTCTGCTCGAAACCATCGCCCGGCACGACACGATCGCCAAATACCTCGACGTCCCCCTGCAGCACGCCTCCCCCTCCGTGCTCAAACAAATGAAGCGTGGAGGCACTCCCGAACTCTTCCTGCGGCTGATCGAAAAGGCCCGCGCCACCGTACCCGGCCTCGTCCTTCGCACCAGCTTCATCGTGGGCTTCCCCGGAGAATCCGACGAGGACATCGCGCAGCTCGAGGCCTTCATCCGCACCGCCCAGTTCGACTGGCTCGGCGTCTTCTCCTACTCCGACGAAGAGGGCGCGGCCGCCTTCAATCTCCAGCCGGAGCTCAAGGTTCCGAAGCGCACCATCGAGGCCCGGCGTCGCCGCCTCATGCGTGTCCAACAGTCCATCAGCCGCAAGCGCCGCGCGAAGTGGACAGGCCGTGAAATCGAGGTCCTCGTAGAAGGGGAAAGCGACGAGACCCCCCTTCTCTGGGAAGGCCGCACTCCGCTTCATGCCCCGGAGATCGACGGCAAGGTCCTGATCAACGACTTCGGCCCTCACGATTCCCTCGTGCCCGGCACCTTCTACCGCGCGGAGATCACCGACACGCACGACTACGACGTAGTCGCGCGCATCCTCGACTGAACGCGCACGCCTGATCCGCGAAGCGGCAGCGCAGTCTCCTCGCTTCTATAATCGTCCCATGGTGTTGAGAACTCCCGCCCAGCGTCTCTTCGCCCTTCTCCTCTGCCTCGCCGCGTCCGCCGCTCCGGCCGCGCCGCAGACAACCTCTGCCGCCGCCTCTCAGACCGCCGGAGCAGCCGACATCCGCCATTCCGGCGGCCGGCTCGTACTCGTGCTTCCCTTTGACAACCGCTCCGGCCAGCCCGCCCTGAGCTGGATCGGCGACTCCTTCCCCTACACCCTCGATCAGCGACTCGCCTCAGCCGGCTTCCTCACCATCTCGCGCGACGACCGCCTGTACGCGCTCGACCACCTCGGCCTGCCGGTCGACTTCCGGCCCTCACGCGCCACCACCATCCGTATCGCGCAGCAGTTGGACGCGGACTTCGTAATCGTCGGTTCCTTCGACATCGAGAACCCAAATACACCCACGGCGCGCATTAAGGTGCAGGCGCAGGTACTCGACGTCAACGCCCTCAAGCTCTCCGTCCCCGTCACAGACTCCGCCGAGCTGGCGCGTCTCTTCGACGTGGAAAATGCAATCGCCTGGAAGGTGGCTCAGCGGCCTCGATCCGCACTTCGCCGTCGCGGAACAAACCTTCCTCGCCGCGTCAGGCGGCGTGCGTCTCTCCTCCTTCGAGAACTACATCCGCGGCACCTCTGCGTCGTCCGCTCCCGAGCGCCTCAACCGGCTCAAGACTGCGGTCGCGGATACGCCCACCTACTCCGCCGCGCTGCTTGCACTGGGCAAAGAGCAGTACACCGGACGTCAGTTTGAGGATGCCGCGGCCACACTCGCCAGGATTCCCGCGACCGATCGGAATGCCCTCGAAGCCGGCTTCTTCCTCGGCCTGGCGCGCTTCAACACCGCCCGCTACAACGACGCCGGAACCGCCTTCGCGTTTGTGGCCAGCCGGCTGCCTTTGCCCGAGGTGGTAAACAACCAGGGAGTGGCGCTCAGCCGCCAGAATAAAGACGGTACACCGCTGTTCCAGCAGGCCGTCGCCGCGGATCCCGCAGAGCCCGACTACCACTTCAACCTTGGCGTCTCGCTCTATCGCCGTAACGATCTCGCCGGAGCAATCCGCGAGTTGCAGGCCGCCCTGAAGCTCCATGCCGCCGATCCCGAGGCCACGGACCTGCTCACCCGCCTGCAGGCGTTGCACGGCCAATCGGCCGGTTTGCGCCAGACAGTCTCCACCGGCGGCTTTGACCCGACCACACGGATCAAGCGCACATGGTCCGAGGCCTCCTTCCGCCAGGCTGCCTTTCAGCTCGATCAGATCCGCACTGCGCAGATGGCCTCCCTGCCGCCTGCCCAGCGCTCCAGCGGATACGCACAGCAGGGTCAGCAATACCTCGCCCAGGGACTCATCCCGGAAGCCGAGCAGGAGTTCCAGTTGGCCATCGCGGCCGATCCTAAGTCCGGCCCCGCGCATAGCGGTCTGGCTGCCGTACGCGAGCGCTCCGGCGCGATCGCGGACGCGCGCAGTGAGGCGCAAGCCGCAATTCAGCTCGCGCCCTCCGTCGACGCCTACCTGGTGCTCGCGCGTCTTGACCTCCAGGCAGACAAGCTGGCCGACTCTGCCGCCGACGTGGCAAACGCTCTGCGGATCGAACCCACCAACTCCGCCGCCCTGGGCATGAAGACTGCACTCAGCGCCCGCGGCCAGGCGCTGCCATGACCCGCCGGCCCGCACACCGCCGCTTTGGTCTTCGCGCCTGGCACCTCCCTGTCGTCTGCCTCACCCTGCTCTTGCTCGGAGCCGCCGCGCTTACTCGCGGCATCGCGGCTCAAACCTCAGCGCGGACGAGAGACACCACCCCGACTGTCGTCAAGCTCACGCTCCACGACACCGTACAGCCCATCACCGCTGGCTATCTGGCTCGCGGACTCGACCACGCCGCGCAGACCCACGCCTCCGCAGTTCTCATCTCCCTCGGCACTCCGGGCGGGCTGCTCGATTCCACACGAGAAATGGTGTCCGCGATCGAATCGTCCCCCATCCCGGTCATCGTCTTCATCGAGCCCTCCGGCAGTCGCGCCGGATCCGCCGGCTTCTTCCTGCTCGAGGCGGCCGACGTCGCCGCCATGGCACCCGGCACCAACGCTGGAGCCGCCCATCCGGTGCTCGAAGGCACGACGATGGACCCCGTCCTCAAGCAGAAGATCGAAAATGACGCCGCCGCCTTCCTGCGCTCCTACGTAACCACTCGCGGTCGCAACGCGTCCGCCGCTGAAGACGCAGTCCGCAATTCCAGGTCGTACAGCGACTCTGAGGCACTGGCCGCAAAGCTGATCGACCTCACCGCAACCGACGATCGCGCCTTGCTGCAGGCCCTCGACGGCCGCACGATCCATCGCTTCAACGGGACCAATGCCACCCTCCGACTCGCTCACGCCTCGGTCGAGGCAGTCCCGCCATCCACGCGCGAGCGCCTGCTCACCCGCCTCACCAGCCCCGATCTCGATGTGCTTCTTCTGGTCTGCGGCGCCCTGCTTATCTACCTGGAGTTCCACGTCCCGGGAACCGTCGTCCCCGGCGCGCTTGGCACGTTACTGCTCCTCCTCGGACTCTTCGGGTTGAACCTGCTGCCCATCCGCCACACCGCGGTTCTGTTGCTGTTCGCAGCGTTGATCCTGATGCTGCTGGAGGCGAAGTTCGCCAGTCACGGCGCGCTGGCCGTCGCAGGAATTGCATCTCTGGTCTTTGGTCTGGCGACCCTGGTTGACTCCCCAACCCCTGAGCTACGGGTCCACCTCGCCACCGCTGTCTCCGCGGGTATCGGCTTCGGTGGCATCTCGTTCTTCCTCGCCTGGATCGCGCTGCGCGCACGGCGCAACAAGCGTCTGCTCGGCGCGCAGGCTATGATCGGCCGCACCGCACTCGCCCTTACGAACCTCGCCCCCTTCGGGCAGGTGGAGGTTCGCGGAGAGATCTGGCAGGCTGCCGCGCTCGCCTCTGCAAGCATCCCTGCGGGCGCCACGGTTACGGTCGACTCCATCGACGGGCTCACCCTTACCGTATCGCTCGCCCGCTGACCCGCCCGATTTATCTGTTCAATGGGCGTGTGCAGGTGTGAGCACCGCATCCTCGATCCGCGGAAAGCGCAGAACAGCGACCCACTCGCCTCGTATCGACGCCTGCCACACCACCTCCCCGTGCAGCATCGCGGCAGCTGCAGCCGGACGCACATCTTCGTGAAAGTCGAAGTACTTCGCATCCGCAGCCGCATGGCCGCGAGAAAGATCGACGCCCCCCGCCGCAGGCGCCCACTTCGTTGAAAACAGCAACGCAGTATCGTACGCCCCGGGATCCTGTGCGGCGCGCTCGATCTGCCCAAAGGAGAAGTTATCGATCGGCACAGCCTTGATCGGTCGCTTCGCATACCCCAGCTCAGGCCGTTCCAGCTCAGCGTATGCAGGCCACGCGGTCAACACTGTGGCGGCGGGATAGCGCTGCGCAATGACCCCAATCGCCCGCTGGTGCAGCACGACGAAGTCGCGATACGTGAGGTTATCCTCGGGCGCAAACGCGTATGGCGGATTCACAACGCTGCCTGCAATAAATCCAGCGCAACTCAACGCGCCCAACCAGGCCCACTCCCGAAGGTGCAGGTGCCTTGCCCACTCTCCCACGCACACCAGCAGTACCAGCGGATACATCGGCAGCAGATACCGCGTGAGAAGCGCACCGCCCAAAACCGAAAATGCAAGCCAGTTCGCCGCCAGTACCACAGCGATCGCAGCCAGCGCGCGCGGTGCCAGGCGGTTGCGGCCGGCCAGCCTCGGCATCAGCAACGCCGCCAGCGCGCACACCACGGGCACAAACATGTTCATGTGCATCGTCAGGTGGAGCAAGCGATGGTACAGGCACAGCAGGATGCGATGAGCGTCCATGTTCGCCGTTGCGTTGTAGCGGAGGTACTCGGGATTGCCGAACACAAATCCGGTCCGGTGGAAATGATAGCCGTACCAGGCCAGTAGGGGCAGCGCGGGAAAGCTGAGCGCAACCACCCAGCGCACGCGACTGATCCGGGCGCCCCCCACACCCCCGCGCATAGCCCCCCAAAGCTCCCAGACGCCCAGTGCAGCCGGCGTAACGATCGCGGTCTCCTTGGACAGCGCGGCCAGCGAAAAGAAGAGAGCCGTCAGCACCCGCCCACGGCGCTCTGCGCTGATCTCCAACTCACCGCCTCGCGCTGTCTCCCCCAAAACATCCCCCGAAGGAGCCAGGTAGAAGGACAGTCCCCACAGCGTAAACGCCGCCGCAAACATATCCGCGTGCGCCAGCGTACTCTGCGCGAACCACACCGGGTACAGCCCGGTCAGCAGTGTGGTCGCCACCGCGGCCGGCGTGCCAAGCAGCCCCCGCGCCATACGGAAGACCGCCAGCAGAGCGGCCGCAGTCACCATGCAGAGCAGTGTGCGGGTGGCACTTGGCACATACCCTGCTATGCGCCACCAGCCTGCCAGCAGAATCGACGGCAACGGCGGATGCGCGTTCGTCACCGTACTGTGCGGAATCAGTGTGCCCGTGCGCAGGAAATCCCACGCCGCGGGGATGTAGTAGCCAGCCTCGTCCCAGAAGTACGGCAGGCGCAGCAACGTGATGTGCGACAGGTACACCGCCGCGAACAGCAGCGGATACAACATCGCCACCGGCAACGGCTTCTCCGCCGAAACAGCCAGGCGTTTACGGCGTCGTTCCAGGCGGCTCGAGGCGGGCACGCGCGCTAGTGTACGGGGCCGCCCGAAGGCCGCACCGGCAGTTGTGGCTCGAGCGCGATCGGCCCAAACGTCTGCTCATACTGCGCCAGATTGTGCCCCAGGATATTGAACAAAGCCTTTGCCTGCTGGGGACTCACATAGATCCCCTGGAAGTTCTCCATGCGCACCTCCTCCGGCCGGTCCTGGTGCATCGTGCCGAAGATCAGAAAGAAATCCCATACACTGATGCGCACCTGCACGCTGTTGGCATAGCGGTCGCGATAGTCGGAGGTCTGGGTAGTAGTCAGGGCGGGCGCGTCGGCGACAGGGTTCGGCTGGCTCATGGTGGGGGGCATCAGGTGGTACGGACTAGTTGGTGCGAAAGGGGGGACTTGAACCCCCACGGATTGCTCCGCCAGATCCTAAGTCTGGTGCGTCTGCCAATTTCGCCACTTTCGCATGGTGGACGGTCCGGCGAAGGCAAGCCGGATGCACCATTGAATTGTACCGTGTCCCGCCACTGCCGGATCAACGGAGCTCCAACGCTGCCTTGATACACTGGAGTCAGAGTCGTACGCAGACGCCCGGCCGCGCGCCGGGCTTTCTGTTGGCTCCCGGAGGTCTACTCCAGCGCAATGCATCCCGCCGACCAGCACCACCTCACCCGCATGATTGCCGTGGATATCGACGGCACACTCCTCGGCGACGATGGACAGGTAAGCCCGCGCAACCTCGCCGCTCTGCGCGCCGCGCGCACCGCTGGCCTGGAGATCGTCGTCGCCACCGGAAGGCGCCACTCGTATGCCATGCGCGTCCTGCGACCCCTCGCCCTCCACCCCGGACTGCTCCTCGTCAGCTCCAACGGAACCGTAACGCGTACGTTGGGTTCGGCCACAACTCCCACGGAGATGATCGCCCGCACCCATCTGCCGCACCACACCGCCAACTGGCTGCTCAAGCATATCCAGGAGTACCGCAGCGCTCTCGTCGTCACCTTCGACCGCGTCGGTCCAGACGGGGAAGACTCGCGCGGCGCCCTCGTCGTCGAGCACATGGAAGAGTTGCACGCCTCCATCGGTCGCTGGATGGCAGCCAACGAGCCCTACATCGCCCACGTCGAATCCGTCGAGTCGGTTCTGACGTCCGATGACGAACCCCCAATTCAAATGATGCTCTGCGGCACGGTCGAACGCATGCGCCAGGCCGAGGCCCGTATGCTCGAACATCCCGCCATCATCGGCAACGGAAAACCCGCCCACACTGTCCCCCCCGAGATCACCGTCCACCGCACCGAATATCCCAACCGAGACCTTTCCATCCTCGACATCCTTCCCGCCGGCTGCTCCAAGGGCGTCGCCCTGCTCGAGATCGCCGCCCGCCGCGGCATCACCCCGGACGAGATCCTCGCCATCGGGGACAACTGGAATGACGTACCCATGTTCGAGATCGCCGGCTCCGTCGTCGTAATGGGGAACGCGCCTGAAGACCTGAAGATCCTCGGCCGCCTCCGCGGCTGGCGTATCGGACCCGCCAATCATCAGGACGGTGTCGCCGAAACTATCGAGGCCGCACTCGCCGCCTACCCGGTCGCGGGGATGGTAGGCTGATCCCGTGAACCTGAACCGCATGGCACGTCTGCTCTCGGCCACACTGCTCTGCTGCGCATTCGCGCACGCGGCCGAGCACGTGACCCTGCGCAATGGCTTCGAGCTCGACTGCCAGCGCCAGGAGCCCGCCGGCGACCGCGTACGCCTGTATCTCATGCCCCCGGCCGACGGCGGCATCTCCGCCGGACCGCCAAATTACATGGAGGTGCCGGCCTCACAGATCCTGCGCAGCGAAAGCATCCCCGAGCTACCACCCGCACCCGCTCCCCCACTTGGTCCCCCCCGCGCCCCCACGCCGCGTCCCCCCATCCCCCAGATGCTCGCCTCCGCCGGCACGCAGCACAACATCGACGCCGACCTTCTCGCCTCCGTCATCCACGCCGAAAGCGGCGGCGAAGTGCATGCCGTCTCCCGCGCCGGTGCCCAGGGCCTCATGCAGCTTATGCCCTCCACCGCCGCCCGCCTCGGCGTCTCGGACACCTTCGCCCCCGAGCAGAATATAGGTGGCGGCACCACATACCTCGATCAGCTCCTCACCCGCTACCACAACGACCTCGCCCTGGCCCTCGCGGCCTACAATGCCGGGCCCGCGGCAGTCGACCGCTACCACGGCATTCCGCCCTACGCCGAGACCCGCGCCTACGTCGCTCGCGTGATCCGCGAATTCAACCGCCGCAAGCTCGCCGCGACCCAGTCCCCCGCGAGCCTGCAGCCAAACGTCCGTTAGATCCATGTCCCCCCGACCAGCCCCGGAGAAACCCCCGATGAAGAGCCGCAAGGGCCTCGCTGTCCTCGCCGTACTCATCCTGCTCGCGATCCTCGTCGTCGCCAATCGAGGCCGCATCCACTTCGACTGGAACGCCTTCCTCGTTCAGCTTCGCGGCATCTCGTGGGCCCACATCGCCGTCGGCATCGCCCTCATCTACGCCACCTACCTGCTCCGCGCCCAGCGCTGGGCGGTCTTCCTCTCCGCTACCAAACGCGTCTCAGCGTTCTCGCTTCTTGGCCCGCAGTTCATCGGCTTCACGGCGGTCGCCCTCTTCGGCCGCCTCGCAGACCTTACCCGGCCCTACCTCGTCGCGCGCAAGGTGGATCTCCCCGTCGCCTCACAGGTCGCCGTCTACACCATCGAGCGCATGTTCGACCTCGGCGCCGCCGCCATCATCTTCTCCGGCGCCCTTCTGTTTGCACCGCGAGACCTCCCGCACCACGAAGTCTTCGTCCGCACCGGCCTCGTCTCGCTCGCCGGCACCGCCTTCATCGCCATCTTCGCCGCAGCCGTTCGTGTCGCCGGGGAGACCGTCGCACGCACCGTCCGCGCCACCCTCGGCCGCCTCTCCGCACCGGTCGCAGAGTCCGTTGTCGACAAGATCCTGGGCTTCCGCTCCGGCCTTAACGCAATCAACTCCGCAGCGGACTTCTTCCTCACCGCGCTCCTTTCACTCGCTATGTGGGGCCTCATCGGTGAAGCCTACGTCCAGACTCTGCACGCCTTCGTCTCTACCCCAGAACTCGCCACCCTCAGCTACTCCCGCACTATGTTGCTCATGGGAGCCAGCATCGGCGGTTCGCTCCTGCAACTGCCCATCATCGGCTGGTTCACCCAGATCGCCGTCACCGCCGCCGCCATGCACACCTTCTACGGCGCACCGATCGAAGCCGCCACCGCCTGCGGCGCCCTCCTCCTGCTGGTCACCTTCCTCTCCATCATTCCCGCCGGCCTCATCTTCGCCCGCATCGGAGGCTTGAGCCTCAAATCCGTCGCCTCCCAAAGCCAGGGCTCTCCCATCGACCCATCATCAAACGTCTAACGGCCCGCGCAAGTTGAACTTCTTCTCGACTGCACTCAGATTTCCTCCTCCGGGAATGCCGAACTAACCCTTTTTCGTAGCTACAATAAAGTGGTTAACGTCACTTTTGACCCGGATAAAGACGTTCAAAACATCCGCAAGCACAGCATCTCCCTGCTCAGAGCGGGAGACTTCGACATGACCACCGCCTTCATCGCGATCGACGACGGGAAAGATTACGGCGAAATCCGGTACGACCCGCTCGGCTTTCTCGGCTCGCTCCTACATTCCCTCACCTTCACCGTACGTGGCGACGCCGTTCACGCCATAAGCCTTCGCAAAGCCACTCGCCAGGAGCGCCACGTCTATGCCGAATCGTACTGAACCATCCGTCCCAACTGCCGAAAATCCCGTCTGGACCAAGGATCGCATCGCGCAAGCGAAGCGATTCCACCAACTCTCTCCGGCCCTGCAACAGACCCTTGCCCCGAGCAGGCCACGCGGCCCACAGAAGACCCCAACCAAGCGGCTTGTCTCGATCCGCCTGTCCCCGGACGTCCTCGAGGCGCTACGGGCCACGGGCGAAGGCTGGCAAACCCGCATAGACGAGATCCTCCGTCGCCGCTTCGTCGAACGCCGCAGCCGCTGAAATCACCACTCTGCTCCCCCGAGTCCTCACCATCCATGTGACATCCGCCCGCG
The DNA here is from genome assembly GCA_963791875.1 of uncultured Acidobacteriaceae bacterium. Taxonomy (GTDB): domain Bacteria; phylum Acidobacteriota; class Terriglobia; order Terriglobales; family Acidobacteriaceae; genus Edaphobacter. Next base: position 188,367 of record CAWBUI010000010.1, on the reverse strand, counting down.
CGATGGTTCGGAGGTCCGCAATCCTCCCAACAAGCGGCTCTGAGCACCAGATGTGATTGTTTCAATGTGAGAATCCCATCCGGGCGGCGCAACCGTGACTGCGACCGGCGGGATCTACAAACACCTGTCCCATACACTGATAGCGTCTACATCTGTCGGAGGAACCAACCCACCGTGTCCACTACCCCACGCCCCCTCGACCTGATCCCCCACCGCCGCTACAACCCCCTCCTCCGCGAATGGATCCTGGTCTCCCCCCAACGCACCCAACGCCCGTGGCAGGGCGAGACCACCCCGCCCACCGCCTCCCAGGGGCTCGCCTACGACCCCACCTGCTACCTTTGCCCCGGCAACGCGCGCTCCGGAGGCATGCACAACCCGCCTTACACCGGCGTCTTCGCCTTCGATAACGACTTCCCCGCCCTCCTTGCCGACCGAGCCCCCATCGAGCGATTCCAACGCCTCGCCGCTCCTCGTCGCCGAGCCCGAACGCGGCCGCTGCCGGGTCGTCTGCTTCCACCCCAACCACTCGCTTACTCTCGCCCGCATGGCAGTCCCCGACATCGCCACGGTAGTCGACGCATGGGCTGACGAGACCGCCGCGCTCGGTGCTCTGCCCTACATCAATCACGTGCAGATATTCGAGAACCGTGGCGCCATGATGGGCGCCTCCAACCCCCATCCTCACTGCCAGATCTGGGCGACCGAGCACATCCCCGACGAGCCCCTCCGCGAACTCGCCTCCCTCGGCTCCTACCAGCAGGAGAACAACCGCTGCCTCCTCTGCGACTACGTCGTCACCGAGATCCAGCAGGCCGAGCGCATCGTCGCCGGCAATGAAGACTGGATCGCCGTCGTCCCGTACTGGGCCGTATGGCCCTTCGAGACCCTGGTCCTCCCCCGCCGCCACCTCGGCAGCTTCACCGACCTCACAGTCGAAGAGCGCCTCGGCCTGGCGCAGATCCTCAAGGCCGTCACCACCCGCTACGACAACCTCTTCAACATCTCCTTCCCCTACACCATGGGCTTTCATCAGAGCCCTACCCATGGCCAGGGGCGCGACCTCATGCACTTTCACGCCCACTTCTACCCGCCGCTCCTGCGCTCAGCCGAGATCCGCAAATTCATGGTCGGCTTCGAGATGCTGGGTCAGCCACAACGCGACCTTACCGCCGAGACGGCAGCGGCCCGCCTTCGCGCCCTGCCCGCCATCCACTACGCCGACTAGACACTGCGCTCCCACCAAGCTGGCCTGCCGTCACACACGCCAATGCCCACCAGACCGCAGGCCCGCTTCGTCAACCATTCCGAGCCGAAGCATCAGATGCTGTCAACCCCCCAAAACCTCTGAAACATCGCCAACCTGAACAAAACAAACGGCAAAAAACTCAAAAAAACATGGCCATTTAGTTTTACTCAACCAGCTATACTTAAAGCAGAGTAGGAACTGGACGGTTACTAAGAGGTCCCGCCATGCGGGGCCTTTCGCATTTAACCAGGGGAGTTACTGAAGCTGCAATACAAAGTCCGTCACTCCCCTCCACTAAGAGCATTATTTTTCAAGACTCTACGTGATTGAGGGGGGGAGGGGGGTCGACATGCCAATCGATACTGCATGCACCCGGCGCGCAGGTGCTCACGCTTACGCATCCCAACGAACCGCTCAAGGAGTAAGTCGCCACGGCAGTCCGCCACGCGGCACCAGCCCACCCGCAACGAAACAGCACCACGTAAACTACTCTCAAACTTCATGCAGACTCCCGCCGAGCTCGCCGCCCTCCACGCCGCCACCTACAATCAGACTCCGCTCGTCGTCTCCGCACCCGGCCGCGTCAACCTCATCGGCGAACACACCGACTACTCCGGCGGCTTCGTCATGCCCGCCGCCATCGACTTCTCCACCCTCATCGCCATCTCCCCGCGCACCGACGGCCGCTTCCTCGCGCACTCCGTCAACTTCAACGAGCGCATCGACAAGCCAATCACAGATGTCCTCGCCGCCCGCGCCCAATCCTGGTCCGATTACCCCGCCGGCGTCCTCTGGGCTCTGCGCGAAAAGAACATCGACATCAGCAAAGGCTTCTCCCTCACCATCGTGGGCGACGTCCCCCTCGGCGCCGGGCTCTCCTCCTCCGCCTCCGTCGAAGTGGCCACCGCGTTCGCCGTCCTCGGCACCCTCAACATCGAACTGCCCCTGCCGGAGATCGCTCTCCTCTGCCAGCGCGCAGAGAACAGCTTTGTCGGCGCCAACGTCGGCATCATGGATCAGTTCGTGATCTGCTGCGGCGCAGAAGATAACGCCGTCATGATCGACACCCGCTTCCTCACCTACACGCTCGCCCCCATCCCGCCCTCCGTCCGCATCGTCATCTGTAACTCCATGGTCGAACACAAGCTCTCCGCCGGCGATGGGGGCTACAACACCCGCCGCGCCGAGATGGAAGCCGGCCTCCACATCCTCCAGAAGCACCGCCCCGAGATAGCCGCCCTCCGCGACGCCACCCTCGACGACCTCGCCCGTTGGGGGTCCGAGATGCAGCCCGCATCCCTCCGCCGCTGCCGCCACGTCATCACCGAAGACAATCGCGTCCTCGCAGCCCTCACCGCCTTCCAGCAGCACGACCTCACGCAGTTCGGCGAACTCATGCGCGAAGCCCACATCTCCTTCCGCGACGACTTCGAAGCCTCCTGCCACGAGATCGACATCCTGGTAGACCTCGCAGACAAACAGCCCGGCTGCTTCGGCGCGCGCCTCACCGGCGGCGGCTTCGGCGGCTGCACCGTCAATCTGGTCGCCGCCGATCACGTCCCCGCCTTTGTGGACGCGATGCGCGGCGGCTACCTCGCCGCAACCGGCATCGCAGCCGAAATCTATACCTCCCGAGCCTCCGCTGGAGCCCATCGCGTAGCCCTGTAGCTCGCTCCAGCGGTACAAAGCGGAAACCGGTTCCCGCTCCAGCGCCGGGACACATCTCTCTCTGCGCGACGTGCTATCACGGACGTTTCGTGCCTCCCCTACGGCGCACCCGGTGTGCCCCAGTTCGGCCGGCCTCACCTCACCGAAGCGTGCTCCCTGCTGCTCGCCCAGAAGCTCCGCCACACGGTGCCCTGCCCTGAACGCCACACCGGTCGCCACGCCTACCGCAAGTTCGAGTACAGTGTGGAAGATCATGGCACAAGCCTTTCGCATCGGTATCGACCTCGGCGGCACAAAGATTGAAGGCCTCGCCCTCTCCAGCTCCGGCAGCGAGCTCGCCCGGCTACGCATCCCCACCCCACGCGACGACTACGACGGCACCATCGCTGCCATCATCTCCGTCGTTCACAAGCTCGAACAGAAGGTAGCCGAACGGCCCGACAGCAAAGCCATCGCCGGTACCGCCCCCACCGTCGGCATCGGAATGCCTGGCAGCATCGTCCCGTCGACCGGCCTGGTCAAGAATGCCAACTCCACCTGGCTGAACGGCCGCCCCTTCCAGCAGGACCTCAGCGCCGCGCTGGGCCGCCCCGTACGCTGCGCCAACGACGCCAACTGCCTCGCCGTCTCAGAAGCTAGCGACGGCGCCGCCGCGGGAGCCGAAATCGTCTTCGCCGTCATCCTCGGCACGGGATGCGGCGGAGGTATCGCCGCTCACGGCCTCGTCCACACGGGCCCCAACGGCGTCGGCGGCGAATGGGGACACAATCCCCTCCCCTGGCCCACCGAGGACGAACTCCCCGGGCCGCTCTGCTACTGCGGCCAGCACGGCTGCCTCGAGACCTGGATCTCAGGCACCGGCTTCACCAATGACCACAAGCGCCTCAACGCGCGAGGAGTTGGCTCGCCACTTACCGGACCAGAGATTGTCGCCGCAGCCGCAGCCGGAGACTCCGCCGCCCAGGCGAGCCTCGCGCGCCTCGAAGAACGGATCGGCCGAGCCTTGGCTTCGGCAGTCAATCTCCTCGACCCCGACGTGATCGTGCTGGGTGGCGGTCTGTCCAGGCTCGACCGCCTCTACACCAATCTTCCGCGCCTGATCGAAACCCACCTGTTCGGCGGCGGATCCCTCGTCACACCCATCCGCCCTGCCCTCCACGGCGACGCCAGCGGAGTTCGCGGAGCGGCCTGGCTCTGGCCCCTCGATTAGCTGAAGCCGACGCGAACCGCACTGGCCAAACCAGAAGCCACGTTGTCTCCGGCGACACTCCCTTTCAGCCCCATCACCGAACCTCCGAACCCCGTCGCGCCAACACCACCCGCGGAATTCCCTGCAGGTCGTCGATAAACCTGACCCCGTCCCACCCAGCCAGCAGTTCCGCCATCGCCTCACTCTGCCCAAATCCAAGCTCCATGGCCAGCAACCCTCCCTGCCGCAACCTTTCCCATGCCGCGGGCACCAGCCGCCGGTAGATCCCCAGCCCCGATTCGCCCGCAAACAGTGCCTCTGCCGGCTCCCAGTCGCGCACCTGCGGGTGCATCCCCTCACGGTCGTCGGGCGGCACATAGGGCGGGTTCGACACCACAACGTCGAACACCTCCGCCCCCAACCGCGCCACCAGGTCCGACTCGACGAAACGCATTCGCCCGCTCACGCCGTGCCGCTCGGCATTCCCCCGCGCCACCTCGAGCGCCGCGGCTGAAATATCCACCGCCACTACCTCCGCCCCCGGCAACTCACGCGCCAGCGCAATCGCGATCGCACCCGATCCCGTTCCTACGTCCAGCACGCCAAACCTGCCGGCGCCCCGCCGCTCCGCCAGCACCGCCTCGACCAGCCCCTCGGTCTCGGGCCGCGGAATCAGCACTGCTGGCGTAACCCGCAGCGCCATCCCCCAGAACTCCTGCTCGCCAGTGATGTACTGCACCGGCTCAAACCGCGCACGCCGTTTGATCAGCTGTTCGAATCCTTCGAACTCTGCCGGTGTAAGCACTCGCTCTGGCCACGCCAGCAACCCGGCCTGCGAGATCCCAAGCGCGAAGCGAAGCAGCAACGCCGCATCGAGCGCAGAGTTATCCCGCAACTCCGCCACCTCTGCCAGACGCCCTGCACCCCAAACCTGCGCCTCGCGCAATGTCACCGGCAAGCTTGGCCTACTTGCTGCGCGCAAATCCATCCTGCGGCACAACCAGAATCTTGTTCCCGTCGGGATCGGTGAGCGACAGCCCGTCGCCGTCCTCAAACGCCACTCCCCTTGCCTGCAGCATCTCGCCCGTCTTGCGAATATCCCGCGAGGTCATGACGATGCTCGACTTCGCCCCCAGGCTCTCGACCGGCACAATGGCTACGCTTTCCCCCGAACTCCCTGGCAGGCCATACCGCCAGGCCATCCGCGACCCGCCCCCAACCGGCACAAACTCCAGCTTGTCGGCGTAGAAGGCGCGCGCCGCCGCCGGGTCCTGCATAGCAAGAGTCACCACGACCATCTTGTCGGCTATGCGATCCGCCCCGAGATGTTGCCCAAAGTCATTCGAATGCAAAGACCCCGGCATGTACTGCGTGTACTCAATATTCTGCGGATCCGCGAACTGCTGCGGCCCCTTCATCGTGAACAGCAGATTTCCTGCTCCGGCTTTACGCACCGAAATCGGCGTCAGCCCCTCCGCGACGTAGAAGTCATGCAGCGCATTCAGATCTGCCCCTTCAAAGCAGAGGTGCAGGAAGCCCACCTGCGTATCGCGCTCCGTCACGGGATAGAGTTCGATAAACTGCCGATCGTTGATCTTGATGAACGACTGCGTGACAACGTCACCCTTGTTCATGGCGAACGCCTGCTCGAACCCCAGCTTCTTGTAAAACTCAACCGAGGTCGCAATATCCTTCACCCGGACAGCGATGTGCGCGATCCCATTCAGCGGCGGAACCTGACCACCGGCGGCAGCATCAGCCCCTGCACGTACACCCTGCGCTACAGTGGCAGCTCCACCCGTCTGGGCAAGCCCACACGTCGCCACGCCCGCAGTCAGTGCCGCCAGCAGCAGGCCTCTCCAGGCGGTGCCCCGCATCGTCAAAAAGCTCATGATCTTCGGTATCCTCTCCAGACCGCATCGGCCGACCCAAGAATTCTCGCCGAGCCGGGGTGCAAATGCCAAATGTCCGCCCTGCCATTCGTCGCCGATTTACCCGCCGACAGCACCCATTCCTGCCCGCAAACCATCCAATAAGCAGGGTGAAGATGCCCCTTAGGAGATCCGATGATTCGTTCCACACGCAAGGGCACCCAGCTGGCCGCACTGGCTCTTTCCACGATGCTGAGCGCCACTCTGTTCGCCCAGTCGAGTTCCACCACGCCCGTTGACTCAACCGTTCCTACCACGGCCACCTCCACAGGCCCCGACGCCATGACCAAAGGGGACATCAAGGATCAGCGCAAACAGCAGAAGCGCGACGAGAACGCCGCCAACCAGAACGCCAAGGCTGCCAAAGCCGCTGCAAAGGCCAAGAAGGCAAACGACAAGGCCCTCCAGGCGCGCGAGAAAGCCGGCCAGGTCAACACCATGCCCTCTTCCAGCGATCCCCGTTAGACAGGCGCGTGCGGGCCGCGGAGCATTACGCCTCCGCGGCCCGCGCCCCTACCACACGCGGCAGCTGTTGGGCGGAACCATCGGGGCCGGCTTCTTGCACCCAAACGCCGCCGCAAAGGCCGGCTGATTCTGAATCACCCCATTCACACGGAACTGGTCCGGAGAGTGCGGATCTTCGAGCACCTGGGCTCGCACCGCCTCAGGGCGCGTCGTTTGGCAGTAGTTTTGCGCATACGCCGTGTAGAACCGCTGCGGCCCGGTCATACCATCCTGCTTCGCCTCCGCATCCAGGTGGTCCTCCTTAGCTCGCTGCATATAGGCCATGTACGCCAGCAACAGGCCGCCGTTGTCCGCCGTATTCTCCCCCAGGGTCAATTTGCCGTTCACCTTCACGTCATCGATCGCTGTCATCGCGCCGTACTCGTTCACGAGGCAGTCCGTCCGTGCGGTAAAGCGTTTCGCGTCCTCCGCAGTCCACCAGTCGCTCAGGTTCCCCTTGCCGTCGAACTTGCGCCCTTCATCATCAAACGCGTGGGTCAACTCGTGCCCGATCACCGCGCCAATGTGCCCGTAGTTCACCGCCACGTCCTCCTTGCGGTCGAAGAAGGGGCTCTGCAGGATGCCGGCCGGAAAATTGATGTCGTTCATGCTCGGGTCGTAATACGCATTTACCTCCGGCGGGCGGCATGCCCCACTCCAGCGGATCCACTGGCTTGCCGATCTTCGCTAACTGCCGGTCATTCTCAAACGCATTCGCACGTAACAGATCCCCGAGCGCATCGTCCGGACGCACTTCCAGCTTCGTGTAATCCCGCCACGTATCCGGATAGCCGATCTTGTTGGCCACCAGGTGCAGCTTCTCCTTCGCCTTGGTCTTCGTCGTCGCGCTCATCCATTCATTCGCGTCGATGTCCCGGCTCATCGCGTCCTCGATGTCGTGCACCATCCCGAGCATCTGCGCCTTGCTGTCCCCCGCGAAATACTGCGCCACGTATACCTTGCCCAACGCCTCGCCCAGGCCCCCGGTTCACCGCACTCGAACACCGCTTCCAGCGGGCCCGCTGCTCCGGCTGCCCGTTGCAGCGTGCGCCCGTAAAAGTCGAAGTTCTCCTCATCGAACCGGTTCGGGAGGCGGCTCGCAACGGCCGTGAGCAGGTGGTACGTCAGATAAGCCTTCAGCGTCTCCATGTCCGCGGCCTTCACCTGCTGCAGCAGCGCCCGCCAGTACTCCGGCGTGGAGTTGTTGATCTCGCACATGCGGCGAATGAATCGCATCCTCAAACGCCCCGAAGTTCACCTTGGGCAGGTTCGCTTCAAACTGCCCGACCGGCTGGAGGTGGTACGTCTTTTCGGGGTCCCGCAGATCCACCACACCCAGGGATGCCTTCGCGAGCGCCGTCTCGAGCGCCAAGATACTGTGCGCCTCGTGATCCGCCAGCGCCGGCGACCCGCCCGCCAGAACCAGCATCTTCGCCACGTGCGCCACGTACTTGTCGCGCAGCGCCTGGTCCTTCTCGCCGGTCCGCAGGTAGTAGTCCTTCTCCGGCAGGCCTAGTCCGCCCTGCCCGATGGTCGCGATCTGCTTCGTCGCGTCTTTCAGATCCTGCTGTTCGCCGTACCCGAAGAACACATCTACACCCTGCCGCTGCAGCCGCCCCAACAACCCTGCGAGCTTCAGCTTGCCCATCTGGCTGTCACCCAGCCCATCGATCTCATCGAGCAGCGGCTTCAGCGGAGCAAGCCCTTTTGCTTCGATTGCTCCGTGTTCATGCAGGCCTTGTAGTAGTCGCCGATCTTCTGTTCATCCGGCGACCGCGTCCCGTTCCGCCAGCGGCGGCCTTCTCGAGGATCGTGCTCAGCTCCTGCGTGTTCACATTCAACAGCACATAGAACGGGTCGACGGCCGGCTGGTCCGCCGGAATCGGATGGTTCGCAGCAAACCGTCCACACGCATACCGGTACATGTCGGAACAAGGATCAGCCGTCGGATCCATCGAAGTCGTGTCCAGCCCCGGCAGCGGCTTCTCAATTGCCCGTGGCCCCGTGGCCGCTGCCGCCGGAGGCGGCGAGGTCTGGGGCGGCGTCTGCTGCGCCACGGCGCCGGACGTCATCAGGCCGAGCAGCGAAAGGGTCGCCAGGCGTGCCGCGAGCCGAACCATCTCACGCCATTTGCTATAGGAAAGATCCAACAAGGCAGGGGCTTCGATCAGGCCGATTTCTTGATTCATTTGCAGCGTAGCTCTCCGGGTCCAGCGACTCTGCGGTGCAAAACAGCCGCAGGATTGCTCCCGAAACCGCCGCGCCGCAGTCTTTACTACCAAGTCTCTTGTATCACCCCGTCATATGGTCCACCCAGCCACCCCTTTTGCTCGGCACCCGCAGCCCAACTGGAAAGACCGGCTCACACTGTGACACAGTAGAGAAGCACGTGCGCCTCTCGGCCCCAGGAACCGGCGTCCTCAACCCTGCCGGAGCCCCCACCGCCCCACCAGGTCCCGCCATGAAGCTCCTCCTCGCGACCGCCGGCAGGATCTCCCGCACCGCTCGCATCCTCCTGCTGCTCGCAGTAGCTGGGCCCGCCGCGGTTGCGGCACGCGACCCCGTTCCTTCCGTTCACATCCCCCTCAACCCCATCGGCTACCAGACCATGCTGCCCGAGTTCCTCGCCGCCGGCAGCGCCATGGTCACCGTCAACTACGCCGACACGACACACCTGCTCGTCACCTTCAACCTCCGCCGCCTCATGAAGCGCGATGCCAACGACCCGCCCGACGATGCCGACCGCATCATCGGCGCCTACCTCCTCGAGGTCCCCTCCGGCAAAGTCATCGCTCAAACCGAGTGGCGCCTCCATGACCATGGCCAATACCTCTGGGACCTGGGAGACGGCCGCTTCCTCCTTCGCATCCGCGAACAGCTCTCCGTCGTCGATCCCGGTCACGCGCAACACGCCCGCCGATGCCCTGCGGCCAGTCGATTTCCTGCACCTTAGCCGCCGCATCGTCAGCCTCACAGTCTCCGCCGAACACGACCTGCTCACGATTCAAACCGTAGAACGCTCTCCCGTCGTCCTCCTTGCCGACGCTCCTGCCGCCGCGGCCGCTCGCTCCCCGGTCGCTATCAGCTTCTACCGGCTCCAACCCGCCGGGGACAAGCTCACCGTAGCTGCAGCAGGAGGCGTCCGCGCGCCCGCGCCGCTTGCCCTACCCGTCCACACCGGCGGATTCCTGGACGCGCACCAGGGCAGTCACAGTCGGGTCTCCTTCCGCTTTAACAACGGCACAGGGGAACCCACACCCGTCACCGATTGGGACAGCACCTGCTACCCCCGTAGTACCTTTGTCAGCCGCTCCGAATTCGTTGCCTTCGGCTGCCGCGGGACCGAGGACCACCAAACGATCGCCGGCTTCAACCTCAACGGCGACTTCATGTGGCAGCAGAGCTTCTACGAGGCCCACGTCAACCCCAGCTTCGTCTTTGCGCCCGCCGCGGGCAGGTTCGCCCTGGGCCGCACGCTCCTTGCTCAGGGAACGACCCCTATTGGCGACCTCACACCCAGCCAGATCACCGCTCAGGAAGTCCGCGTCTACCAGACCTACAACGGCAAGATCCTCCTCCGCACCACCTGCACCCCCGCCATGCGCGCCGGCCAGAACTTCGCGCTCTCCCCTGACGGCCTCCACCTCGCCGTCCTGCGGGAGGCCGCGGTCCAGCACAAGGCCACGAAAGCCGAAGACGGCTATACCGCCCAGGTCGCGGGCATCGAAATCTACGACCTCCCCGCCCTTGACCAAACAGGACGAAACCGCCGTCGCCGAGGCCCGCAAAGCCGCCCCGCCGGATAACGGCCTCACCATCGACGCCACGCTGCGCAGCATCGCGGCCTCCAACCCGGCGGCAGACTCAGTCGCCACATCCAAGCCATCCGCTCCGGCGCCCGGAACGCCCTCCTCGAACAGCGCCGGCGCGAACCCCGTACCCGCCGTGGCCGAAGCCCCAACTGCCCTCGCCGCGACCGCAACTCCCCTGGAAACAGCAAACGAAGGGGACCCCCAGGCCCAGGAAGGCGTACCCCGAAAAGCTCCCACGCTCTACGCTCCGGACGAAAGCCGAAGTCGTCCCACTAGGGGCCACTAGCCACACAGACGCAGGAAAGCCTTCCCGACACAATGGACGGAAAGGCCAACCAGGGCTTAATCACATACTAAGTACATTTTTTTAGGCGACGACAGCGACGGCAGTTTTAACGCGCGCATTCAAACGAGCCTTGTAACGGCTCGCCGTGTTCTTGTGCAGAACACCCTTCTGCACGCTCTTGTCCAGAACCGACACCGTCGCACTATACGCCGCACGCAGGGTGCTCTTATCCCCCGCCGCAATCGCCTCGCGCAACACGCGCAGCGACCCGCGCAGCTTGCTCTTATTCGAACGGTTGACCGCGGTCTTTACCTCTGTCTGCCGCGCGCGCTTCAACGAAGAAACATGATTCGCCATTGCTCAAAACTCTTTCTGGACAAGCACCAGGCTCTCTGGATAGTCCGTTCCGCTAAGAGCGGAAAAATCAGAAACGCGGGCCGCCCATGGTAACCCGGCGCAACACCGGTCGAAACTCCGGCACAACACCGGAAGGCACCACACACCGCACTCCCTGCAACTCCTAAGTCTACGGAACCCGCTGCCCGCGGTCAACCTCCAATCGCCTCCTCGATCTTGAAACCGCGCCCGCATCACCTGTTCGACGAGCACACCGTCCGCAGCATCCTCCCCGATGCACACTCCCCGCGGATGGCTCCTCGGTGACGGGCGAAACGGGGGCCAGCATTCGGCATCCTTCCAACGCTTACAACCTCCAAAATCCGGGCGCGAAAACCCTCTTCTTCCTAAAAGGCAGCACCTTCAGCGAATCCCACATACCCACAAAAGCATCCAATTATTCGCTTGACTGGGCACCATCAAGGTTCTACTCTGTGCCCATCTTCGGCGACCTATTGGGAAAATCGGCCAACCCGATTCGCAGTGCACGAGCCAACGGCTCACGCCTCGGACCCATTCGTCCCTTTTGCACAACCGATCGCTCCCACGTCTGTTCCAGCAAGGTGTCTGCCACGGCAGCATCCAACCCTGCACGTCCTGACGGAGGTCAGCCCACAGCTTGATCAAAAAGACGCTCGAGATTACACCCGGCATTGAGCCCCTGTACGGGACCCGCGACGAAAACCTTCGACTCCTGGAAGATGGTCTCCACGTCACCATCGATCTCCGCAGCGACGCCATCCACGTCACCGGCGCTGCCGCCGGTGCCGAACAGGTGGAGCGCATCTTCGCCGACTACGAGAGCCTCCGCCGCGGCGGGCGTCACCCTGCAGAACGGCGAACTCAAAGGCATGCTCAAGCTCGTCATCGCCGACCCCGCCGTCACGCTCAAATCCCTCGTCGACTCCGGCCGGCAGCGCTCCGCCGGCGTGAAGCGCATGGTGCAGCCGCGCTCCCCCAACCAGCGGAAGTATGTCGAAGCCATCGAGCAAGCTGCGACATGACCTTCGGCCTGGGCCCTGCCGGCACCGGCAAGACCTACCTCGCCGTCGCCATGGCCGTCTCCGCGCTGATGTGCGAAGAAGGTCAGCCGCATCATCCTCGTCCGCCCCGCGGTCGAAGCCGGCGAACGCCTCGGCTTCCTCCCCGGCTCGCTGCAGGAGAAGGTCGACCCCTACCTCCGCCCGCTCTACGACGCTCTCTACGACCTGCTCGACCCGGCCAAGGTCGACAAGCTGCTCGAGACCAACGTCATCGAGGTCGCCCCGCTCGCCTTCATGCGCGGCCGCACGCTGTCCGACGCCTTCATCATCATGGACGAGGCGCAGAACACCACCGTCGAGCAGATGAAGATGTTCCTCACCCGCCTGGGCAACAGCTCCAAGGCCGTCATCACCGGCGACCTGACGCAGATCGATCTGCCCAACCCGAAGAAGTCCGGCCTGCTCGACGCGCTCAATGTGCTCGACGGCGTTGAAGGCATTCGCTTCTGCCACTTTGACGACGTCGATGTCGTTCGCCACCAGCTCGTGCAGCGCATCGTCCGGGCCTACGACAGCTACGGCCGCGCCCAGCAGCAACTTCCCCTCGCGATCGGTGAAGGCCTACCCGGCAGCGAGCTCGATCGAGCTGTCAGCGGCCCGCTCGCCTCCCAAACCCCTCTCAAAACCGCAGTGAACACCGGCTATACCGCGGAGTGCAGGCCTCATCGGCACTCCGCGGGTGTGCTAGTCTGGATGCGAAAGGTGGATCATGGCAGCCAGTGTTCTTCCTGACGATCTTGCGCCCGGCAGTAAGCTGCTCGTCGAACGGCAGGGGCGGTTCACCGAACTGAAAGAGATCGCCTGAAATGCCCGACACCTCGGGGCCGTTTCCCCCGAAACCGTTCCGAACAGGAAGTTACGATCCCGAACCGGGCCGGGAAAGATTCGCGCTGTGATCGCCATCACCCTCTTCTTCGCCGTCGTCATGTGGTATCTCTACGAAGCCGCACGAACCGCGGATACATCATGGCTCAGAATCAACGACCCAATGCAGGCAGTTCTGCCAGCAGTCACTTCCGTCGCCGGAACCGTACTCGGTTTCTACTTCGGGTCGCAAAAGCGTTAGGCCGCTGACGCGATGATCCGGATCGAAGCCCCCCTCGCCCTCGAAGCTGCTCTCGGCGCCAAAGCGGCCTGCACCCGATTCCTGAATCGAACCCGCAGCGCAGTCGGCCTCCCCGGCAACATCGACGTACTGCTCACGGACGACGCCACCCTCCGCCGTCTCAACCGGGCCTTCCGCGGCAAGAACCAGCCCACCGACGTCCTCTCCTTCCCCGCCGCAGGCGACCACACCAGCCACCCCGTTGCCGGCGACCTCGCGATCTCGCTCGAAACCGCCGCGCGCCAGGCTGCAGAACACGGCCACACTTTGGCACTCGAGGTCCGCATCCTGATCCTCCACGGCGTCCTCCACCTTGCCGGGTACGACCACGAAAACGACGCGGGCGAGATGGCCGAACGCGAAGCCGAACTCCGCCGCGAACTGCGCCTCCCCACCAGCCTTATAGCCCGCGCCAGGGGACCCGTGGCCGCCCGCACCTCTACGACTAGTCCTCGTTCAACGAAGCCGGCCGCCCCGCCCGCCAGACCGAGTGCTAAACCGAACCGCAAGGCGCCGCAATGAGCCCCTTCGACTACACCCTCACCCTTACCGCACTCCTCCTCATCCTCGCCCTCGCATCCTACGTCGACCGCATCTACAGCGAGATGGGCAAGTTCCTGGCCCGCGAGTACCAGGACAACATTGATTCCTGGACCCGCCTGGTCGAACCTCGCCTGCGCCTCGGCCGCGAGTCCATCGCGCTGTCTGCCTCCGTCCTTCGCCAGATTGCACTCGCCGCCATCGCCATGCTCGCCGGGCTGCGGCTCTACGCCCACCGCAGCGCTATGCCCTGCTCTCCCGTGCCCCCGGCCTGCGCGAGATCGCCCTCACCGCCTTCCTGCTCATTGTTCTCATCGTCTTCTTCGATCGCCTTATCCCACAAATCCTCTTCGCGCGCACCCGCGGCCTTTGGATCGCCCGTATCCGCCTCGCACTCGAAGCGCTCTTCTACGTCATCCTTCCCGTCACCCTCACGCTCAGCCTTCTCCTCTCCATCGCCGCGCTCGCAGAGCCTGAAGACTCCGAACAGCACCAGCCCGACCACTCCGAGGCCATGGATGCCCTGCTCGAAGCCGGCGAAGAAGAAGGCATCTTCGAAGAAAGCGACCGCGAGCTCGTCCGCTCCGTCGTCGAATTCGGCGACAAGGTCGTCCGCGAGGTCATGACTGCCCGCCCAGACATCTTCGCCGTCCCGGGCTCACTCACCCTCGATGAGTTCCTCGCAGAGCTCAAAGAGAACGCCTTCTCCCGTGTCCCCGTCTACTCCGGCACCCTCGACCAGATCACCGGCATCGCCTTTGCCCGCGACCTGCTGCAGGCTCTCGACACCAGCGCGCTTCGCAGCAGCACCGTTGCGTCCAGATGCAGCGCCCGGCCGCCTTTGTCCCCGAAACCAAAAACGTCGCCGAACTCCTCCGCGAGATGCAGCGCGAGAAACAGCACATGCGCCTCGTCATCGACGAGTACGGCGGCGTCGCCGGCCTCGTCACCATCGAAGACCTTCTCGAGACCATCGTCGGCAACATCGCCGATGAACATGACGAGGCCGAAGCGCAGAACGCTCCCGTTCGCGAGCCCGACGGCACCTTCCTCGTCCCCGGCAGCTTCGAGGTCTCCCGCCTGCGCGACCTCCTCGCCGATTCCACAGCCGGCACGGACGATCTCCGCCTCCCTGACTGACGAAGATCGGCTCCACCCCCGATCCGCTCGCCTCCCGCCCGCCAGCCCCACTTTCTGCGCCAGCAGTACGAGGCCACGACCCTCGGCGGTCTGGTCTCCGAGATCGCCGGCCACATCCCGCTGCCCGGCGAAGTCATCGAACAAGACGGCCTCCGCCTGGAAGTTCTCGCCTCCACCGACCGCAAAGTAGAGCGCGTCCGCGTCTGCCTCGCCGACCCCGCATAAGCCACCATGAACCACGATGGACTCCAAAAGGCCTTTGCCGTACGCCGGCGCCGTAGTCTGCACGGCGCCCTTCGACGGTCCATGCGGCAGGAGTGAATGCCGCGTCGCATAATAGTCGTATGCCCTTCCGCTCCGGATTCGTCTCCATCATCGGCCGCCCGAACGCCGGCAAGTCCACGCTGCTCAACGCCCTGCTCGGGCAACGCTCGCCATCGTCACGCACAAGCCGCAGACCACCCGCACCCGCATCCAGGGCGTTCTCGAAGTTCCCGCCCGCAAAAAGGCCAAAGGCGTCACCCGGCCATCCCGCCGCGCAGGTCGTCCTGGTCGACACGCCCGGCGTCCACAAGCCCGAGACCCAGCTCGACCGCCGCATGATGCAGGAGGTCCACGACGCGCTCGAATCGCGCGACGCCGTCCTCTTCATCGTCGACGTCACGCACCGCCTCCCGAAATCCGAAGTCCCGGGCGAGGCTCCAAAGGCCACGCGGCCGCATGGCTCTCTCCGCCGCCGAAGATGACTTCGCCCTTCGACTCGTCAAGCCGCCTCGACTGCCCCGTCATCCTCGTCCTCAACAAGATCGACGCAGTCCGCAAAGCCGACCTGCTGCCCGCTCATCGCCCACTGGAGCGCGCTCCACACCTTCGCCGAAGTCGTCCCCATCTCCGCCCGCAAGAAAGAAGGCCTCGACCTCCTGCTCGACAAGGTCGTCGCCATTCTCCCAGAAGGCCAGCGCTACTTCCCGGCCGACCAGCTCACCGACCAGCCCGAACGCTTCCTCGTCGCCGAGATCATCCGCGAAAAAATCCTCCTGCTCACCGGCGAAGAGGTCCCCTACGCCACCGCCGTTGTCGTCGAGAAGTTCGAAGAACCACCCAACAGCCGCCCCAAAGCCCGCACGGAAGGCCGCCAGGACAGCCGCAAACGCCCCGCCCCGCCCCGCCCCAAAGCTCCCGCTCACGCGCATCGCCGCCGCGATCTTCTGCGAACGCACCGGCCAGAAAGCCATCCTCATCGGCAAGGGCGGCGAGATGCTCAAGAAGATCGGCACCACCGCCCGCAAGGACATCGAGTCCTCCTCGGCACCCGCGTCTTCCTCGAACTCTTCGTCAAGGTGCAGGAAGACTGGCGCTCCAGCCGCGGCTTCGTCGAAGAACTCGACTGGCGCCGCCAGCTAGACGACATCGCGGCCAAGCAAGCCACAGAAGAGTAGGTCTGGCTGCGACCCGTGCCTATTCCTTCACGCTCACGCCCAAGGCCTTCATCTTGCGATACAGGTGCGATCGCTCCAGCCCCAGGGCCTCCGCCGCGCGGCTCACATTGCCATGGCACTCATCCAGCTTCTTCAGGATGTAGTCGCGCTCATACGCCTCGCGCGCCTCCTGCAACGACGAAAACTCCTCCCGCGCCGCCGCCTGCTCCCATCGCGCGGCCGCATCGCGATGACACCAGCACCGGCAGATGCTTGCGCTCGATCCGCTGCGCTCTCGGATTCAAGATCAGCACCCGCTCCACCAGGTTGCGCAACTCGCGCACGTTCCCCGGCCAATGAGTACTGCCGCAACGCATCCAGCGCATCGGCCTGCATCTCCACGTGCGGCCGGCCATATTGCGCGCCAAACTCCCGCAGGAACTCCTTCACCAGCAGCGGAATATCCTCCTTCCGCTCGCGCAGCGGAGGCACAAAGAACGGAATCACATTCAGCCGATAGAACAGGTCCTCGCGAAAGTTCCCCCGCGCAATCTCCTCTTCCAGGTCCTTGTTTGTCGCCGCAATCACCCGCACATCCACATGCACCGGCATGCGTCGCACCCACGGGCAGAAACCGCTGCTCATCCAGCGCCCGCAGCACCTTCGCCTGCGTCTTCAGGCTCATGTCGCCCGACCTCATCCAGGAACAGCGTGCCGCCGTCCGCCCGCTCGAACGTTCCACGCTTCTCCTGCGGCCGCCTCCCAGCCCCGCCTGACACCGCTCCGCGCGCGATAGCCAAACAGCTCCGTCTCAATGTGGTCTTCCGGAATGGCCGCGCAGTTCAGCTCCACAAACACCCGCTCCTTGCGCAGACTCTCCGCATGCATCGCGCGTGCAATCAGCTCCTTGCCCGTGCCCGCTCTCCCCGTAGATCAGCACCCGCCCATTCGTCGGCGCCATCAGCTTGATCTGCTGCCGCAGCGCCTTCATCGCGACGCTCAGGCCCGTCACCGTGCCCCGCAGGTTCAACTGCCGCACCAGCTCGCGATTGTCCTCGCGCAGCCGACGAGCGTTCATCGCATTCTTCAGCACCAGCAGCGTCCGATCGAGCGACAGCGGCTTCTCCAGGAAGTCGTAGGCCCCCAGCTTCGTGGCCCGCACCGCCGCTTCGATCGTTCCGTGCCCGCTGATGATCACCACCTCCGGCACCCGCTCCGGAGCCATGCGCCGGATCTCCTCCAGCACCTCCAGCCCGTCCCGGTCCGGCAGCCAGATATCCAGCAGCACCACGTCGTATTCAGCGTCCCGCACCAGCGTCAGCGCCTCGCCCGCCGTCGCCGCCGACGTCACGACGTACCCCTCCTCGCCAGAATGCTCCTCAAGCGACTCCCGGATCTCCGCCTCATCATCCACGATCAGCACGTGGTTCACGCCGGGACCTTCACCTCTCGCCGCGTGCGTATCTGCCTCGGCCTCGACAGCTGCCCCAGCCGTCGGCCTCCACCGACCGCCGGCCGCAGCTCCACGATGAACTTCGCCCCCGCAGGCTCGTTCTTCTCCGCGCGGATCGTGCCCTGGTGCTCCTGCACGATCTTCGCCGCAATCGCCAGCCCAAGACCTGTGCCGCGCTGCTTGGTCGAAAAGTAAGGCAGAAACAGCCGCTCCCGCATCTCGTCCGTCAGCCCGGAGCCTGTATCCGCCACCGTCAAGCTCCACCATCCCGCTCGGCAGCAGCGCCGTCGAAATCCGCAGCTCGCGCAGCAGACTCCCTTGCATCGCCTCCGCCGCGTTGTCGATCAGGTTGCCCAGGCCCCGCTTCATCGCCTCCGGATCGGCCAGCACCAGCGGCAGATCCCGACGCCAGCCGCTGCACCAGGCGAATGTTCTGCAGCCGCCCGGCAAACATCGCCAGCGAGTTCTCCACGATCGTGTTCAGATCCGCAGGCCGCGGCTGCGCCGTAGGAAACTCCGCCAGCGAAGCAAACTGATCCACCAGCGACCGCATGCTCTCCACCGACGACGAGATCACCTCGCTCGATCGCCGAATCACCGCGACCGACGGCGACTCCACTCCCTTAGCCGCCATCGCCTCCCCGAGCCGCCCGATGTGCCGATGAATCTGTTCCGCCGAGAGCGAGATCGGCGTCAGCGGATTCTTGATCTCGTGCGCCACCCGCCGCGCCACCTCCTTCCACGCCGACTGCTTCTGCGCCCGCAACAGCTCCGTCGCATTCTCCAGCACCACCACGTACCCGTGATGCACCCGCTCCGCCAGCACCGCGTCTCCAGCAGCGCCACCGTCGCCTGCAGGTACATGGTCTGTCCTGCGGCCATCGCCCGGAGCAGCCAGCTCCATCTCGCCGGAAGCCGAGCCCATCCGGTGGCTCCGGCGCAGCAGCCGATCCAGCACGTCCACCAGCTCCGCCGGAAACACATCCTCCATCGCGGCTGCCGATGAAGTGCGCCTGCCCGCCGGGATCCAGCATCTCGCTCAACGCGCGGTTCGCCACCACGATGCACCGCTCCGTATCCAGCGTCGCCACGCCGTTCGGAATCGTCTCGAGCATCGTCTCGAGCTCGCTCCGCCGCGCCTCCAGCTTCGCGTTCGCCTCCGACAACTGCACATTGGAACTCTCCGCGGCCCGTCGGCTCCCCTCCAGATCCGCCGCCATCCGGTTGAAGCTCCGCACCAGATCACCCAGCTCATCGGTCGCGCTCTCGCCCACCCGGTGCGCGTAATCCCCTGCCGCGATCGCCGTCCATCGCGTCCGCCAGCGCCTCCACCGGCTTTGTCACCTGCTTCGAAAGATGCAGCGCCAGCCACGTCGACGCAAACAGCGCCAGGCTGGTCATCATCAGCAACAGCAGCATGTACAGATTGCGCACCTGCCGCCGCGTCCGGTACACGCTCCAGTACGTCTCCGCCGCCGTCGCGGAGCCGCGTCATCGTCGCACGCATGCCATACGGCATCGGCAGCCCGACCACCACCGTACCGCCCTGCTTCACCGCCGCCGTGCCCAGCGCATAGTCCGTCTCGCCCGAGCGAAAAGATCGGCAGATCAGTTCGCTGCGCCGCCGCCAGGATCGTCGCATCGGTATCCCCCGCCGCGTGCGTCTCGACCGCGTGAGCGCTCCGTTCACCGGCTCTTTCGCGTTGTCCCCGGCATCTGCCTCTTCCGCATGCGTCGGCTCCGCGATCCAGGGCTTCACCTCGGCCTGCGACTCAAGGCAGTGGGCATATGGAACGCCGCAATCGAGTGCCCCTCCCGGTACACAATCGCAAACCCGTTCTGCAGCGTGATCCGATGTCTGTGCCAGCACTCGCTCTGCACCAGTCCTCGCATCTTCGAGCCGCCGCGCGCCATCCGCAGCACTCGCCGCTTACCCGTCCCATCTGTCGGCAGCGCCGCCGCAATCGACTCAGCCTCGGCCCGCGCGTTCGCCGAGCTGTACTGCGCCAACTGCAGCGCCATGCGGTTCGAATCGTCCCGCATCTCCGTCACGTCCTGCGAGAACCACCGGTCCACCGCCCGGTTCATCAGCCCATAGCTGAACAGAACATGAACGCGATCGGGATCAGCGACACCAGCACCGCGCCCCACATCATCCGCGTCCGCAGCCGCGTCCCCATCACCCGGCTGCGCTGGTCCGCATACAGCTTCAGCACGTTGCGGACCAGCATCACCAGCACGGCCACGAAGATCAAAAACGCGAGCGCCGAAAGCCCGTGAACACGACGATCTGTTCCGTCGTCGCCGGATTCAGGAACTTCAAATTGAATGCATTCATCGCCGTAAAGCCGAGCAGAAGCAGCAGCCCCACGGCACCCAGCGCAATCACCACCATCTTTCTTCGGCTCGCGCTTGTGCCCATCCGGAACCCACCCTCCCGTGCCGTGCGGCAATTATAGGCGGCGGGCTACCCGCCAAAGCTACTAGGCCCGACGCTCGATCCTTCGCAGCCTCAGCGGGAAGGATGGGTTATCGAGCTTCGCCCGATAACCCCACCAGCTAAACCAGCTCCGCCACCGCTCGCCATGCGCGCTTTTGACTCTCCGCCACGGCCTTGTACGTCAGCTCGCCACCATACGTGTTCACGCCCTCCGCGATGCCCGGCATCCTGTCCGAATCGCCGCCTTCGCCCCCATCCGCGCCAGCTTCATCACATACGGGAACGTCGCATTCGTCAGCGCCAGTGTCGACGTATTCGGCACAGCCGCCGGCATATTCGTCACGCAGTAATGCACCACGCCATCCACCACGTACGAAGGATCGGAGTGCGTGGTCGGCCGCGCGGTCTCAATGCATCCGCCCTGGTCGATCGCCACATCCACGATGACCGCGCCCTTCTTCATCTTCCCGACCATCGCCCTCGTCACCAATCTTCGGGCGCCGCCGCCCCCGGGAATCAGCACGCCGCCAATCACCAGGTCCGCCTCGCACACCGCCCGCCCGATGTTGTACGGATTCGAGGCCAGCGTATACAGCCGCCCGCCGAAGATGTCGTCCAGCTCTCGCAGCCGGTTCAAGTTCAGGTCGACCAGCGTCACCCGCGCGCCCATCCCCAGCGCGATCTTCGCCGCATTTGTCCCCACGATCCCGCCACCAATGATCACCACATTCCCCGGAGGCACACCCGGAACCCCGCCCAGCAACACCCCGCGCCCGCCATGCTCCTTTTCGAGATACGCCGCGCCGACCTGCACGCTCATCCGTCCCGCCACCTCGGACATCGGCGTCAGCAGCGGCAGCGTCCCCGCCGCATCGCGCACCGTCTCGTACGCGATCCCCGTCACCTTCTTCTCGAGCAGCGCGTCCGTCAGCGCCGTCAGCGGAGCCAGGTGAAGATACGTAAACAGCACAAGCCCTTCGCGGAAGTGCCTGTACTCGCTCTCCACCGGCTCCTTCACCTTCACGACCATCTCGGCCAGGCGCCACACGTCGTGCGCCGATCCCACGATCTCCGCACCGGCGGCCTGATACTCATCGTCCGGCATCGCCGAAAGCTCGCCCGCGTTATGCTCCACCAGCACCGTGTGCCCCGCCGCAACCAGCGCATGCACGCCCGCAGGAGTCACACCCACCCGGCTCTCGTGATCCTTCACTTCCTTCGGAACGCCAATAATCATGCTGCCCTCTTCCCTGAATCCTAACTCGCCGGACACCAAACACGACAGCCGCCCCGCCGCCACGACCCACTCTGCACGGTATCCTCGAAAGACATGCGCGACCGCACCTCCCACAGCTTCGAGGCCGTACCTCCGCTCGACGCCGACGCACCGCCGCCCACCCCCCACCGCGCGTACCTCCCGGCACTCCTGGCCCTTGCCGCAATCTTTGCCGTGATCGTCATCGCGGCGGTCCGGTTCACCGTCTCCATGCCGGACTACTGGAGCGATGCCCAGCAGTTCCTCCAAACCGGCCGAATCCAACAGCACTTCACGCCCTCCGGCTATCCCGCCGAACTCGCCCTCGGCATGAAGCTTCTCCCGCAGCGGCCCAGCCTTGGCGTCGAACTCCTCCAGGCCCTTCTCCACGTCGCGATCGCCGCCGCCGCATGGCGCCTCATCCTGGCGCTGGGAGCCCCCGCCCGCATAGCCTTCTTGGGCTCACTGACCCTCGCCCTCCACCCCGAACTCCTCGCTATCGGTCGCCAAGGTGTGGGACGTGGGGCTGAGCACCCTCCTTCTGCTGCTGCTTCTGGTCGTCGCCTTCAGCATCCTCACACGCGGCATTACCCCGATCCGTGCTGCCCTGCTCGGATCCGTCTGGGCCCTTGGCGTCTTCGATCGGCCGAACTACCTCGCGCTCCTCCCCGCCCTGCTGTACGCCTTCGCCCGCGCCCCGGTCACGCACTCGTCCTCCGCCCGCAATCCCTACGGTTCCCCGCGCACCCTCGCGCTCGCCGGGCTGCTCTTTGCGGTCAGCAGCCGCCACCTACGGCTGCCCTAAGCGTTGCGGTCTATCGCACCCTGCTCTTCCCAGCCAATGGACCCTACAACCTCTACGCCGGACAGAACGGATTCACCGAGCGCTCGTTGCTCGACCACCTGAACGCCGAACTTGCCGTAGCCCCCGCGCTCCTCCAGGCCCACATGCCGGAAGCAGCGGCCAACTCCCACGACCCTGCCCTGCGCCCTTACCTCACCCACGCATCACTCGTGTTTGCAGCCACTCACCCTGCAGACGAACTCCGTCTCGCTGCCATCAAGCTCTTCACCCTGCTCCGGCCAGACACCAAGCTGCACCCCATCGGCACTGCCGTCGGCGACATGGAGTTCGCCATGATTCTTCCCGTTCCACTCTGGCTGATCGCCCTCGCGTCCGCCCGGTTTCGCGCCGTTCCGTGGACCGCAGCAGACACCCTGATCGCTCTGGTCGCCCTGCTGTACATCCTTCCCTTCTTAGTCACCAACTCCGACCCTCGCTTCCGCATGCCGCTCGACGCCGTCGTCATTGTCACACCGCCGCCCTGCTCTCCCGGGCACGCCGGTCACCCTTCACTCCCCCACTCCCGACATCAGGCTTGGCCCGCAGTGCAGCCGCCTACTGAACACCGCGCACCATCAACCAGTGACGTGCGCTCTACAAATTCCGTGACAACGTACAATAAAACAAATCCCGCCACAGGATAGACTCGCGCCAACATGTCATCGAAGAACTTCCAGGTACGCAGCTCGCGCATCAGCAACATGCGGTCGATCTTTTCGCTCTTCTCGAGCGACCTCGCCATCGACCTCGGCACGGCCAACACCCTCGTCTACGCCCACGGCAAGGGCATCATCGTCAACGAGCCCTCCATCATCGCCGTCAACACCCTCACCAACGAGGTCGAGGCCGTCGGCAAGGAAGCCAAGGAGATGCTCGGCCGCACCCCGGCAACATCATCGCCATCAAGCCCATGAAGGACGGCGTCATCGCCGACTTCCGGCACACCGAGAAGATGCTGAACTACTTCATCATGAAGGCGCACAACAACCGCAAGCGCATGGTCCACCCGCGCATCGTCATCGGCGTGCCCGTCCGAGATCACCCAGGTGGAAAAGCGCGCCGTCATGGACTCGGCCTACCGCGCCAAAGCCTCCGAGGTCCATCTCGTCGAGCAGGCGATGGTCGCCGCCATCGGCGCCGGCCTCCCCATCACCGAGCCCGGCGGCAACATGGTCGTCGACATCGGCGGCGGCACCACCGACATCGCCGTCATCTCGCTCGCCGGCATCGTCTACTCCCGCTCCGTCCGCATGGCCGGCAACCAGATGGACGAGGCGGTCGTCACCTACCTCAAGCGCAAGTACAACCTGCTCATCGGCGAGCGCACCGCCGAGCAGATCAAGATGCAGCTCGGCTCCGCCTACCCGCTCGACAAGCCAGATCACCATGGAGATCAAGGGCCGCAACCTCGTCGAAGGCGTTCCCAAGACCATCACCATCGAAGACTCCGAGATCCGCGAAGCCCTCGTCCGAGTGCATCGCCACCATCATCAACGCCATCCGCGTCGCCCTCGAGCGCACCCCGCCCGAGCTCTCCGCCGACATCTCCGACCGCGGCATCGTCCTCACCGGCGGCGGCGCGCTGATCAAAAATCTCGACAAGCGCATCCGCGAAGAGACCGGCCTGCCCGTCTCCATCGCCGACGACCCGCTCGCCTCGGTCGTCCTCGGCACGGGCAAGATGCTCTCCGACTTCAAGCTGCTGCGCAAAATCTCCATCGACTGAACGGGCCCAGCCGCAGAGATCGTCATATCGCCGGCGCGAAGCGAAGTGGTACACCCGCATCCCGCCATTGCAGCGCTTCCATAACCAAACGTAGCATCCCGGATACCCGCTCCATGCTCCGCTTGATCCTTACGCCATAATGGGCGCATCCATGGAGTTCATCTCCCGCTTCAAAAACGCTCTGTTCCTCCTCCTGGTCCTGCTCGCCCAGGCTATCGCGCTTGCCATGCAGGTGCGCAGCCCCCTCGACCCCGCCGAGCCCGACGGCCCAAACGTCCGCCTGATCCGGCGCTGGGCCTCCGCTGCCATCACTCCCGTTTGAGCGCGTCGCCCATGGTACCGGCTACGCCCTCCGCCACGGCTGGTCCAACTACCTCGACCTCCGCCACGTCCGGCAGCAGAATCACGATCTCCAGCAGCAGCTCACGCAACTGCGCATCCAGCAGGCCGCCCTCGCCGAAGACGCCCTCCAGGGCCGCCGCCTCCAGGCTCTCCTGGGCTTCCGCGAAAAGTACGTCACCGCCACCGTGGCCGCGCAGGTCATCGGGTCCAGCGGCACCGAGCAGTCCCACGTCCTCACCATCGACAAGGGCTCGAACGACGGCCTTCGCCCCGACATGGCCGTCATCACCCCCGACGGCATCGTCGGCAAACTGCGCGACGTCTTCCCCACCACCGCCCAGGTGCTCGAGATCGACGACCAGACCTCCGGCGCCGGCGTCATCCTCGAGAGCACGCGCATGCGCGCCATCCTGCGCGGCACGGTCGCCGATGGCCGCGTTCGAGATCAATAACCTTACCGCCGACTCCCGCATCAAGCCCGGAGAGAAGGTCCTCACCTCGGGCGGCGACCAGATCTTCCCCCGCGGCCTTCCCGTCGGCACCATCGAGAGCATCGCGCCCGACCCCGACCACCAGCCCTACACCGCCATCACCATCCGGCCCGCCGTCAACCTCAGCCGCGTCGAGGAGGTGCTGGTCATCACCGGCACGCAGTCCGACCTGCCCGCCGGCGCCCAGCAGGACCTCACGCCGCCGCCGCTCGCAGCAC
The DNA here is from genome assembly GCA_963791875.1 of uncultured Acidobacteriaceae bacterium. Lineage (GTDB taxonomy): Bacteria > Acidobacteriota > Terriglobia > Terriglobales > Acidobacteriaceae > Edaphobacter. The sequence goes on along the minus strand of CAWBUI010000010.1, from coordinate 163,317 downwards.
GCAGCGGACATCAGCGCCGAACGCCTCCCTGGCATTCCGACGACCCACCGGCACTACCGCAAGCAGCCGCGCATCCGGCCCGCCCGGACAGCAAGTACGCCCGCCGCAAAGCCGCCGCGCCCCTGCCGTCCCCAAACCCCTTCCGGCCATTCACCCCGACCGCTTCACCTACCGGCACCACCCCGCCCGCCGCCGAGCATGACCCCCGGAGCCCCTCGCCGCACAACCGCCCCCACACCACCGCCCCGCCAAACCCAGCCCACCCGAATAGCCCTTCGTCACCCGCCACGTCCCATCTCGACCGGAGCGACCCGAGTGGAGAGCCCCCGCATTTTGCCCTTGCTGACCTCGGTACTGCCTTGGCCGCACTTGCCGCTGTTCGCCCGCAGCGAGCGAGCGCCCCACGCCCTAACCGTGTAGCCTGCAGCAACCCAAAAGCCCTGTAGCCTAACCCATCCCATGGTCACACGCAGCTACATGTCGCGACGCGAGGTGCAGGAGCACAGCTTCAGCTTCCCCGTCGCCATCCTCGTCCCGCTTGTCGCGATCCTGCTGCAGGTCTACCTCCCGCGCATCCTCCCGGCTTTCGCGATGGTCGACCTGCCGCTGCTGGTCACCCTGTTCTTCGCCGTCAGCCGGCGCAGCCCCATCGCCGGCACCGCCACCGGAGCCCTCATCGGCCTCCTCCAGGACGTGATCACGCCCAACCAGCCCATCGGCGTCAACGGCATGGCCATGTCCGTGATCGGCTACGCCGCCGCCAGCCTGAGCAGCCAGATCGACGTCGAAAACATCATCACCCGCACGTTCCTCAGCTTTGGCTTCTCGCTGATCCAGAGTCCGCGCTGCTCTTCCTGATCGAACGCCGCCTGCTCGGCCACACCGGGTTTCGTCTGCTGTGGCTTCACGAGTTGCTTCGCGCCGTGGTCAACACCGTCGTCGCGTTCCCCTCTTCCTCTCTGCTGGACCGCTGGAAGCGACAGGACTGAGCTCAGACCTATCTATCCAGTGGCCGCTGTACCCATTCGCACGCCGCAGCCTGCGCCTCAGTAACTCCGGCGTATCCCCAAAAGGTACTATTTCCGAGCCAGAACTGAGAGAATAGGCTCTAGGCAGCGCATGTCCTTCGCCATCCACGTCTCCGGACCGCCGCATCGACCGCGAAGAAAAGGTCTCGCCCGGCAAGCTCCACGTCACCCAGTACCTGGTTGTCGCCGTCCTTGTGGTGCTCGCGGCCGGCATGTGGCGCCTCCAGATCGTCGGGGTCGACAGCTACCGCCAGCTCGCCGAGGCCAACCGCGTCCGCAAGATCCCCGTCCTGCGCCGCGCGGCAAAATCTTCGACCGCGACGGCCGCCTTCTCGTCGACAACTACCCCTCCGTGTCCTGCTATCCTCCTCCGCGAACAGGTCAAGGACCTCGACGCCGACCTTCCCCTGATCGCCCGCGGCCTCGACCTCCCGGTCGATCAGATCCAGGCCGCCCTGCAGCAAGTACGCCACCGCGCCCAAGTACCAGCCCATCCCCCTCAAGCAGGACATCACGCCCGACGAGCAGGCCTTCATCGAGGCCCACCGCAACGAGCTGCCCGAGCTCGAGACCATCGACGAGCAGCGCCGCCTCTATCCGCGCGACGGCTTCGCCGCCCACCTCATCGGCTACGTCGGCGAAGTCTCCGAGCAGGATCTCAACAGCTCAAAGTACGAGTTCTACGAGCCCGGCGATGTGGTCGGCAAGTCCGGCGTCGAGGAGACCTACGACTCCCTCCTCCGCGGCACCGACGGCTCCCGCGACGTCATCGTCAACTGCCACGGCAAGGAGGTCGGCCAGCTCGGCCAGCAGCCCGCCGTCCCCGGCAAGGACCTCCGCCTCACCATCGATCTCGACGTCCAGACCGCCGCCGAGAAGGCTATGGAGGGCAAGAACGGCGCCCTGGTCGCCATGGACCCGCACACCGGCGAGATCCTCGCCATGGTCTCCCGCCCCACCTTCGACCCCAACCAGTTCGCCGTCCGCCTCACCCGCGCCTACTGGACCCAGATCATCAACGACCCCAACCACCCGCTGCTGAACAAGACCATCCAGGCGCAGCTCGCGCCCGGCTCGACCTTCAAGATCATCATGTCCCTGGCCGGCCTGCAGGAAGGCGTCGCCCAGGCCATGCACGTCATGTGCAGCGGCGGCGGCACCTTCTTCGGCCACTACTTCGCCTGCGACAAGCACCACGGCATGGTCGACATCGACCACGCCATCCCCTGGTCCTGCGACACCTTCTACTACACCCTCGCCGAAAGACTCGGCATCGACACCATCGCCAGGTACGCCACCGAAGTCGGCCTCTCCCAAAAGACCGGCATCGACCTGCCCGACGAGGCCAGCGGCACCATGCCCTCCACCGCCTGGAAGCTCAAGAACTTCCACGAAAAGTGGTACGCAGGCGAGGTGATCTCGGTCGGTATCGGCCAGGGCGCCGTCACCGTCACCCCGCTGCAACTCGCGCGCGCCCTCGGCGGCATCGCCTCCGGCGGCGTCCTCAAGCCGCCCCCACGTCGTCTTCCCCGACGAGGTCCCGAAGGAACTCGCCCAGAACATCGCCACCAACTACCCCGGCTCCGGCGATCGCGTCGTCCCCATCACGCCCGCAAACTGGGAGACCATCACCGACGCCATGGCCGCGACCACGACCACCGGCACCGCCGCCGCCGCGCACCTCGAAGGCATCGACTTCGCCGGCAAAACCGGCACCGCCCAGGTTCGTGAACCACAGCGCCGGCGCCACCAGCCTCGGCAGCGGCAACGCCCGCGCCAACGCCTGGTTCGTCGGCATGGCCCCGCGCCGCAATCCCGACATCGTCGTCGCCGTCCTGTGGGAGCACGGCGGCTGGGGCGCCGAGCCTCCGCACCGCTCGGCCGCCCAGGTCATCAACGCCTTCGTCAACAAGCAGCGCAAGCAGGAGGGCAACCTCCGACTCGCCGACGCTCCAGCGACCGCCCGCCACCGACCAGACCCGGCCAGCCAGCCCCAGCACGCCGCTCCCACGCAGCAGACGCACCGACGCCGCAGCCAGCCTTCCAGGCAGCGGCGGCCCGGCCGGCGAGCCCACCGCCTCCGCCCTCCCGCTTCCCCGCCCCGGCGCAGTCCTGCGCCCCGCTCACCCGGCCCTGAACCCGAACCCCTATGCGCCGACTCTCCGTCCTACCGCGACTTCGACTGGTTGCTCTTCGGCATGGTCGCTGCTGATGTCGCTCATCAGCGTGCTCGAGATCAAGTCCGCCACCCTGCACACCAAATTCCGCGGCTTCGATCACAAGCAGATCGCCTTCCTGCTCGTCGGCATCGGCTGATGTTTCTCATCTCGTTGATCGACTACCACCGCCTGATCGAACTCGCGCCCTGGGCCTATGGAGTCAGCATCCTCGCCCTGATCGCCGTGCTCGCCGTCGGCACCAAGGTCAACGGCGGGAAGCGCTGGATCAACCTCGGCGGCGGCGTGCACTTCCAGCCTTCCGAGTGGGTCAAGCTGGTCCTGATCCTCACCGTCGCGCGATACTTCTGGAACCTCGCCGGCCGCGAACTCACCTGGGGCGACATCGGCAAAGCCTTCGCCCTGGTCATGCGTCCCGATGCTCCTGGTGCTGAAGCAGCCCGACCTCGGCACCGGCCTCACGTACCTCCCCGTCCTGATCTGCGGACTCTTTCTCGGCGGCATCCGCGCCCGCCAGGTCATGATCATCTTCCTCGGACTAGCCGTGATCGGCGGCGGCGCCTTCCTCAGCGGCAAACGCCTCAAGCCCTATCAGCAGGCCCGCATCACCAGCTTCATGGATCCCGGCAGCGACCCCCGCGGCGCCGGCTACCAGATCCTCCAGTCCAAGATCGCCGTCGGCTCCGGCGGACTCTGGGGCAAGGGCACCAACCGCGGCACCCAGACCCAGGGCGACTTCCTGCCCATCCCCTACACCGACTTCATCTTCGCCGCCTTCTGCGAAGAGCACGGCTTCATCGGCGGCATCGGCATCCTGTCCTTTACTTCCTGATCCTTACCCGCCTCATCCAGAACGCCCAGCAGGCCCCCGACATCCCCGGCGCCTTCCTCGTCATGGGCGTCGTCGCCGTGCTGCTCTTCCAGATCCTCGTAAATATCGGCATGGTCGTGGGGCTTATGCCCGTCACCGGCATCCCACTGCCCCTGATGAGCTACGGCGGGTCGTCCATCCTGTTCACCTTCCTCGCCCTTGGAATCGTGATGAACATCCGGATGAGCCGCTTCGTGAACTAGCCGCCTGTACGCCGGCCAAAACAGAAGCGGGCGCCCGCATACACGAGCGCCCGCTGCCAATCCGTACGGCTACTGCTGCCGCGAAACCACGACGATCTTGAACGTCCCCGGCTTGGGCTTCGGTCGTCCTGTGGTCGCCGGTTCCATGTCAGCCGTCGGCATGAAGAAGCGGTGCGACTCCGGATCAAACCCCATCGTCCGTGCAGCGCGAGGCGTCTGGACGGTCTGCACCACCGTAAACTTCCCCGCCTTCTCCGCGGCCACCGTCAGCGTGCCGTCTCCGCTGCTGGCGAACGCCTCACCATCAGCGAACACGGTCGCATCCACGCCCGCCCCGATCGGTAGCGCACCTTCCACTTTGCCCGTATCTGCATTCATCACCACCAGGTTCTGCGGGCCTCTGCAGCCAATGAACAGCCGCCGCTTCGCCGCATCCATGGACATCCCTACAGGCTTGCCTCCGGGCGCAACCGGCCACCGCGCGACCACCTTGCGTGTCTTCAGGTCCACAACGGCGACCACATCCTTATCTTCGAGGTTGATCCACACCTTGCCGCTCCCGTCCGACGCCATGAACTCCGGCTCGCCTCCCAGCGGAATCGGAGCATCCAGTTTGCCGCTCTTGGGGTCGATGTCCGGCTTGAACGTCAGAAACGCATTGCCGTCGCCCGAGACCGCCAGCACGCGATCAAGCTTCGCGTCGTAAATAATGCCATCCGCGTCCGGCAGCGCAGGGATGCTGCCCAACACCGCATACGTCTTCAGGTCGAACACAACGATCGCCCCTGAACCGCCACCGTCCGTAATAAATCCGCGGTTCAGCCTCGGGACGATCGCCGTTCCATGCGCGGTCTTCTGCCCCGGGATATCGCCCAGCACCTTGCCCGTCTCGGAGTCGATCACCATCGTGTGCGTGGTGCGGGTCACAAAGAGCCGGTGGCCTGGCGCATCCACCGTCACATAGTCCCATGCACCCTCGCCCCCGATGGGAAGTGTCTTGCTTACTGCCCAGGGCCCCTGTGCGACAGCCGGTACGCTCACCGCTGCCAGCAGTGCCGCGTGTGCGCCTAAACGTCGGAATTTTCCCAAGTCAATCTCCTGAAACATAAGAAAAGTACGCAATACCGCCGGCAGACGAAGCAGCGGACGGCAATCTCGCCGATTCGCAGACGAGTGCGCCTGCATGACAGCCTACGCGCCCGTTCTGAAGATCACATGAAGATTCAAGTCGGCCCCGATGAGCCGGCGCCCGAAGTCGAACAGCGCCGCCCAACACCATACGCGCGCCCGCCGCGGATTTAGTGCATACTAGAACCATCCGGCGGCACTATCCTACGCCGGAGCAAGAAGCCCTCGCCCTTCTGTGCATCGCGCAGACGCGCAGCGAAGATATTGGCAGTAAACGACTTTTAGAAAAAAGGCCGGCCAGGCAAGAGTGTTGGAACTCCGTTGGCCGGACAGGTTTGCAGGGAAGATGATCGCATCCGGATGGCAAACGACCCCGCCTCAGAATGTTCCTGAGGCCGCGTTGGTCACAAAGTCCGCATGTCTTTGCTCGTTAGAAGCCTCTCCTCGTGATTTCGACCGAACCTCAGAACCCCAGGCTCCCGCCCACCGCGGGTACGCCTGCGTGCAGCCCAGGCCATCCTCCGGCCTGTCGCTGCACCCTTCGGTCCACCAAGAGCTTCCTCCTTCCGTAACATCCCTGTCCGCACCCCCGGGGAGTGGCGTCTAGCGATCGCTGGAACCGCTCCGATCTTCTCGCCTGCCCTGCCGTCCGTCTCCGGTTTTAGCCGAAGCGGACAGAAAGAGCAGCGCAATGTCGAAAGAAATTTACATCTCCACTACCCCCCACGAGACACGTCTCGCAATCGTCGAAAACGACGCCCTGACCGAAATCTATTACGAGCGCGAGAACGAATACACCCTCGCCGGATCCATCTACAACGGCCGCGTCACCCGCGTCCTCCCTGGCATGCAGTCCGCCTTCGTCGACATCGGCCTGGAACGCGACGCCTTCCTCTATATCACTGATTTCATGGAGGAGGTTCCGGACGCAGCCGAGTTCGACACCTCCTCCAACGGCGATCATCGCCCCCGCCTCAGCGCAGGCGAGCAGACCCCCTCAGGCCAGCCCGCTTTAGAACGTTCAGGCGAGCGCTCCGGAGAACGTGGCGGCCGAGGACGTCGCGGCGGACGTGATCGAGATCGCGGGGAACGCAGCCCATCCCCCGTCCCGGCCGACCCTGCACAGCCGTACGCCGCCGAGCCTTACGCCGATTCTGCCGCCGACCTCGGGCAGCCGCTCTCCGAGGCCACCGAGTCCAGCTCCGAAGGCCATCCTGGCGCAGAGGCCGGCGCCGAGGGCAGCCGCCGCTGGCGTGGACGTCGCGGACGCCGCCGTGGCGGACGCACAAACGCACCTCAATCCGCCGAAGCACCGCAGCCCGGAGCCGCCGCCCAGGGCAGCTTCGGGGAAGGCGAAACCCTCTACGAGGGCGGCTCAGACTTCGACGAGGCCGCAGCCTACGACATCGGCGCCTCCGCCGAGCCCGGTCACCCGATCGACGCCGCACCCTCGTCAGAGCCGTCTCGCGACGGCGAGCGCCGCGAAGGCCGACGGGATCGCGGCCGCTTCGATCGTGGCCGACGCGGGCGCGACCGCCGAGGCGAATCCCCCGCCAGCCAGCAGCCTGGCGCAGCCTCACCCGATCAATCGCTCGAACCCAGGCAGGATGCACCGCAGCGCTATCCCCGCGGCTTCGCTCCTTCCCGCAACCTGTACGGCGTAGAAGACCCCGAACTACCCGCCGCCGGCGCCGAGTCACTCAGCGAGCCCATCATCCTTCCCGGCGAGTCCCTCTCCAAGTACCGCCGCCCCGGAGAGCAGGAGCCCGAACGCTCCTCCGCCTCCACCGCCACTCCCCTATCGCTCGCCCCCCCCGCAAGCCTCTACACCGTGGCCGCCGGCTGGGACGGAGGAGATGTCCTGCCCGGCGAGACCCTCTCCCGCCGCCGGCCCGCGGAGGCCTCCGCAAGCCGCTCCGATCGGCCGAGCCAATCCTTCGCAGGACAGCGCGAACGCAGCCCCCGCCGCAACGAGCGCCGCGAAAGCACTCCTGCCTTCGAAAACACCTCACTAGCACAGCCGGAGAGCACTCCGTTCCACCCCGCACCAGAAGACACACACGTTGCCACCTCCTTCGCCGCAGCGGACGTCGCCTTCGAGCAGCCACCCGTACACGCCAGCCAGAGCTTCGAGGCCGCGGCCCCCACGCATGAGGAGCACGCCGCGCAGCCCCTCCCAGAACCCGCCCCGACCGCCGAACCAGCAGCGATCCATGAGCAGGCCGAGCCGGCCGAATACGAACCCACCGACGCTGGTGTCTCCTACCGCGTAGACCCCGTCTCGCCAGCCGAGTACCGCCAATCGTCGCCGACGCTCGAACCCGCCTCGGAACCCGAAGCGCATCCCGAAGCAAGCCTCCAGGAGGCCCACGAAGCGGCGCGCGAGGAGCACACGGCCGAGCCCGCCGTCGAGTACTCCGCGAGCCTCACCCACTCCATCACCCCGGCCCCTGGCGAGCCACTCGCGCCCATTCAGATGGAGCCCGCACCCACCGCCCACGAGCACATCGAACCCGCGACCGCAGCCCACACCGAAGCGGCCGCGGACCAGTCCAGCCCGGCCGAGTCACACGACTTCACCTCGATCTCAGCCACCGGCAACATGCACTCGCACACGGAAACCGCCGACGCACCCAGGACCCTCGAGGTCGCCGAACCAGCCGACCCGGCCAGCCCTCTTCCCACCCACTCCGCCGGCGTAGACGAGGAACTCCTCGAAGACGACGACGAGGAGCCCGCGGGACCTACCCTCCACGCCTCCTCCTTTGAAGAGCTCGATGACTCCGAAGAAGAGTCCCTTGAGGGCAGCGCCGATCTCGGCACCATGCTGCGCGAGATGTCCATCGACAGCATCACTCGCGTCTCGCCTGACGTAGACGGCGAAGCCGAAGATGACTTCCTCGAAGACGACCTGGAAGATGACTTCGATGAAGAAGAGTCAGAAAACGACGCCGAGATGCAGGAGCAGGCCCAGGAGCAGCCCGGTCTGCACGAACACGACTCCCTCGAACATGACTTGCACGATCATGACCCGCATGACGGGAACTTCGCAGAGCGCGCCGCCTCCGATACGAGTTCTGCGCACTTTGACGGAACCGAGTCCGCCTCCCCCGCATCGTTTGGCACCGGCTTCGATCACGCCGCACCCCCCGAGTCCCCAACCATCGGCGATCCCGGCGAGCGTCGTGGAGACCGCCGGGACGACCGGCGTGGAGGCCGTCGTGATGGACGCCGCGACGGACGCGGTGGCCGCAACGATGGCCGCAGCGACCGTGGCCCACGTACCGGCTCGCCAGGCGCCAACCAGGACCGCGGAGGCCGCGGCGGACGTCAGTCCATGCAGTCCACCAACCTGCCCGCCATCAGCGACCTCCTCAAGCCCGGCCAGGAGATCCTGGTCCAGATCGCCAAGGAGCCCATCGCCAAAAAGGGCGCCCGCATCACCTCGCACATCGCCCTTCCCGGCCGCTTCCTCGTCTTCATGCCCACCGTCAACCACACCGGCGTCTCGCGCAAGATCGAGTCGGACGCCGAACGCCGCCGCCTGAAAGAGATCCTCCTCAGCGAAAAGGGCGAGGCATCCGGCGGCTTCATCGTCCGCACCGCAGCCGCCGGCGCAACCGAAGAAGAGCTCCGCTCCGACCTCCGCTTCCTGCTCAACCTCTGGGCAGACGTCAAGTCGCGCTCCGACTCCTCCAAGTCGCCCGCGCTCATCTACCACGACCTCAACCTGATCGAACGCATCCTGCGCGACCAGGTCACGGACACCTTCTCCGCCATCTGGGTCGACAGCGAAACCGAGTACGAGCGCGTGCTTCGCTTCCTCCAGCGCTTCCAGCCGTCGCTCATCCGCCGCGTCAAGCTCTACTCCAAGGAGATGCCACTGTTCGAGCAGTTCGGCATCACCGAGGAGATCAACAAGGCCCTTCGCTCCAAGGTCTGGCTCAAGTCCGGCGGCTCCATCGTCATCAACCAGACCGAAGCCCTCGTCGCAATCGACATCAACACCGGCAAGTACGTCGGCAAAACGGCCCGCCTCGAAGACACCATCGTCAAGACCAACCTCGATGCCATCCCCGAGATCGTTCGCCAGATCCGGCTGCGCGATCTCGGCGGCATCATCATCATCGACTTCATCGACATGGACGAGCGCAAAAACCGCAACCGTGTCATGGCCGCGCTCGAAGAAGAGCTCAAGACCGATCGCGCTCCATCCAAGGTTCTGCAGTTCAACGATTTCGGCCTGGTGGCAATCACCCGCAAGCGCGTCAAGCAGTCGCTTGAACGGACCTTATCCACACCCTGCAACGTCTGCCAGGGAACCGGCATGGTCAAGTCTCCGGTCACCGTCTGCAACGACATCTACATCGAGATGCGCAAAATGCACAAGCACCTCGACCGCGGAGACGTCATGCTGCGCGTTCACCCTGACGTCGTCAAGCAACTCAAGGTAGCCGGCTCCAAGTGGCTGCAGGAGATGGAAGAGATGTCCGGCAAGACCATCCTCGTCAAGAGCGACCCAAGCCTCCACCCCGAACAGTTCGACATCCACTAAACACCCACGCCGCGCTTCACGGCCTGCACACCTCCCGACGGGCATTCGGACCTCCATCCGGATGCCCGTTTTGCTTTCGTCAAAGCAGATGATTCGTCAAACTCATCCTGGTCACGATCTCGTGCGTCTTACGAATCATTGAGTGGATCGTTCACTGAGAAGTGGCTACACAACAAGATCGCCCGTTTCGGGTTAGCAACTTTGAAACATCTCGCAATCGCAAAGGGAGTCAACACACGATGCACAGCCACAGCAATCTCTTTGGTCTTGCCGCCCGCGCGACGGCATTCGGGCTTCTCCTCGCCGGACCGGCCTGCGTTCTGAATGCGCAGCAGACCACCGCCCCAATGCAGAGCAATGTTCTGCTCGCCGCGGGCGGAGCACCGGCCCTGAACCTTGCAGCGCCCGCAGCGTCCTCCAGCTCCAGCTCTGACGAGTCCTATTCGGACTCCCTCGCAAGCGAGCGCTTCAGCCTTTCGTCGGCTGCGTTCGCCGGCAAGCAGCCTCCACCCCGCCGCCGCTACGGCCGGCCAAACTACGCGGACAGTCACACCAACCCGGATGGCTCGAACAAGTTCGCCTTCATGGTCGGCGCGGGCGCGTCAATCCCGACCGAAGACACCGGCAATTACCTCACCACCAGCTACGCATTTCAAGGCGGCGTGGGTCGCAATTTCAATAAAACCGTCGGCCTGCTCTTCCAGTTCGATTACGATCACTTCGGCTTCCAGGGCAAGACCCTGCAGAACCAGCAGAATCTCTACAACTCCTTCTGCACAGTGGCCGCTCAGAACGCCCAGCTCTGCGCACCCATCTCCAATCTCGATGGAAACACTCACATCTGGTCCTTCACCCTCGACCCCACCTTCACGTTCTACGGCTCGGGCAGCACCGGTGCGTACCTCGTCGGCGGCGTCGGCTTCTACCACAAGCGCGCTGACTTCACCGTCCCCACCGTGGGCTCCTCCTGCGACTACTACTACGGCTGCTACTCCTACCAGGCCAACCAGCCTATCGACTGGTACACGAGCAACGCCCTTGGCCTCAACGGTGGACTCGGCCTTACCTACAAGCCCTCGCGATTCGCCAACGAGCGCCTCTACATGGAAGCGCGCTTCGTCTGGTTAGACAACTCCGCAAGGCCAGCAAGCAACAACAACCTCTATCCTCCAAACGCCAACCAGACGTACTACATCCCGGTCACCGTGGGCCTCCGCTTCTAACTGCGGCAATCGTTCTTCAATCACCAAGGAACAGCCCGGCCAGTCGGCCGGGCTGTCGTGTCTTCAGCTCACACCCTCTCGAGCCCCGCGGCGCAACTCTCAAACAGAGCAGCCAGGGAACAACGGATGCGGATCCGCCGTCTCCATTGCACGCGCCAGTGCGTGTACCAGGCGCAGCTTATCCAGCCAGTGCCGCAGCCGCGCCAGACCGGTCTCCTGCGTCTCAGTCGACAGAGTGACATGCCGCACCACAGGTGACACATACAGCTTGCACACCACGTGAGGAGGCAGATCCTGCGCGAGCCAGTTCGCCTCGAGCGGCGGAATCGCCGGATCGTTCTCGCCGCTGATCACCGTTACCGGCACCGTAAGCCCCGCCAGTTGTCCGTGCGGAGAAAGCATCCCCAGGTCCGTCCGCCGCGCACTCAGGGCATCCGCCAGCCGAAGCTTCAGCGTGTCCGGCGCCGCAATAATGTCGCGGGCTTCCTGCTGCTGCTGGGGATTCAGTTGATCCAGCAGGTGTGGGTCCGGCGGGTTTTGCTTCTGCCGCAGCATGATCGAACGCTGCAGCACGGCTCGGACAGGCTCCACATCCCCCGGCGGTACCAGCCAGTTCAGAAACTGTAAGGCAGTAATGTCAATCGCGAACGGATTGGATGGCAGCCGTGGTGCCTCGCCCCCCGCGGGATTGGCCTCTACACCGGTCAGATAGAAGGTGATGATCCGCCGCAGGTCATCGTACGGAGACAGCGCAATCACCTGCCGAAGACTGCCCCGGTACTCCGGCTGCACGGCCGTCACCAGGGCCAGTCCCCCCGAGAAGCTGATCGCAAGCACAGTTACAGGCCCACCAGTCTTCTTCGCCAGCCACACCGCGGAGTCCCCAATCATCCGCATGCCCTCGTCGCTCACAAGATAGTGCGTCAACGGCGGAATCGTCGGGGTAAGCACCACAAACCCACCTCCGGCGAGGTTGTCGGCGGCCTCAGCCATGTCCCCGTACTCGTCCCCAACGGGCGAGAATCCATGGACGATCACGATGCCCCTGCCGATCGTGCCACGCTTCCGTTGCCACAGGTGCGCCCGAATCGGCTGTGTCGCCGAGGGAATTTCGACCACGGTCTGTGCCACCGGTCCAGAGACAAGCTTCTGTATCCGTGTCACTCGCTGGCCGCTCAATCGATCCAGAAGGATGCCCGCCCGAATGTGCCCCAGCAGCGCGGGCCACACCAGCACGAAGCTCACCAGAGCCAAAGCCCCTGCAACCCCAACCAGAGGCCAAATTCCCCGATTTGTCCCCTTCAACCCCATTACCCCCTGCATCCTGTCACGATCATAGTGCGTAACAGAGCGGCTGAACCATCGTTGGCGTCGCGACCGTCGGATCATTGGTAACCATCTGCAGCGGCTCGCAAGCCGTCGCACTGGCCCTCGCCAAAGCTGGCTGCCACTCTTCACGAACGTATTTCACGGGTGTTAGGATTCCTCTGCCGAAATAGTTTCCATCGCAGAGGGACCCATGCCGCTCACCCCCCACATTCGCCTGCCCCGCGCCGTCGCCGCCCTTTTACTCCTCACCCTGTCGCTGATTGCCCTCTCCCTTCCCGCTCAGGCCCAGACGCCAGCCACCTCCGGCCCTCCGCAGCCCCCCGCCGCAAGCCAGCCGGACACAAGCCGCCAACCCGCTCCGCCCGCCCCCACCCTGGTCCCACCCGCGCTCACCGGCCCCGTCACCTTCACCTGCGGCGTCGCCCGGAAAGGCGAAACCGCCCTCACCCCCGCCACCGTCTTCACCGATACATCTGCGGGCTTCGACCTCCACACCACCCCGACCATCGCCAACGGCGCCTGCACCTCCGCCGCGACAGACCAGCCCTTCTTCTTTTCGATCCCTGTACCCGAGGGCAACTACCGCGTCACCCTCACCCTGGGCGGTGCCGCAGCCTCCACAACAACCATCCGCGCCGAGGCCCGCCGCCTCTACGTCGAAAAATTGCCCATCCCAGCTGGCAAAAGCATCAGCCGCACCCTCGACATCAACGTCCGCATCGCCGAGTTCACCCGCCCGGACGGCACCCCCGGTCGCGTCCGCCTCAAGCAGCGCGAGATCGGCAATCTCGACTGGGACGCCAAGCTCACCCTCGAGTTCAACGGCCTCAACCCCAGCGTGCGCACCATCACCGTCGAGCCCCTTACCGGCGCCAAAGCCGAGCCCGTCGTCTTCCTCGCCGGCGACTCCACCATGGTCGATCAGGACGTCGAACCCTGGGCCTCCTGGGGCCAGCAGTTCCCTCGCTTCTTCACCCCCGGCATCGTCATCGCCAACCACGCCGAATCCGGCGAGTCTGCCATCTCCTTCCTCGGCGAACAGCGCTTCGCCAAGATCATGTCCCTCATCAAGCCCGGGGACTTCTTCTTCGTCCAGTTCGCCCACAACGACCAGAAGGTCCAGAACGGTCTTCCCCGCTACAACCAGATCATGACCGACTTCGTCACGGAGGTGCGCGCCAGGGGAGCGACGCCCGTCATCGTCACCGCCATGAACCGCGACGAGTTCGACGACGCCGGTAAAATCCGCGACACCCTGGGCGGCTATCCGCAGGCCTCCCGCCAGATCGCAGCCGACACCAAAACCGCCCTCATCGATCTCAACGACATGTCCAAAACCATGTTCGAGGCGATGGGCCCCGGCCCGAACGGAGCGGACCACGCCTTCATGAAGTTCGCGGCGGGCAGCTATCCGGGAGTGGTCACGGCCATCAACGACTCCACCCACTTCAACAACTACGGCGCCTACGAGCTTGCCCGCTGCATCGTCCACGGCATCCGCGAAGACAAGCTCCCGCTCACCAGATTCCTCGACCCCTCAGTCCCGGACTTCAACCCAGCCCACCCCGACGCCTTCGCCGACTTCCACCTCCCCTACACCCCCATGCAGAAGAAGGAAGACACCACCAAAATCCCCCAGGCCAACCTCAACTAACTCACGCAAACCAAGGCTGGGACTTTATTGCGCCGCGAGCTTCACTCTCCCACCAAACCCCGATACAGCTCCGCCGTTTGCTTTGCTATCGCCTCCCACGCAAAGATCTCCTCCACCCGCTTGCGCCCCGCCACCCCAAACCGCTTGCACATCTCCGGATCCGCCAGCATCTCCGTCAGCCGCGCCGCCAGATCTTTCGCAAACTGCACGCCATCCACCGGGAATCCCGTCACGTCGTCCGGGTCGAACGGCACCAGCCACCCCGTCTCACCCTCCACCACCACCTCCAGTATCCCGCCCACGGCACTCGCCACCACCGGCGCGCCGCACGCCATCGCCTCCAGGTTGATAATCCCGAACGGCTCATACACCGAAGGGCAGCAGAACACCGTGCAGTGCGAGTAGAGCTGGATCGCCTCCTGCTTCGTCACCATCTGCTCGATCCAGACCACGTTATGCCCCCGGCCGGTCGGGTCGCCCGTCGCAATCGCCCGTCCCCCGTCGCGCGTCACCTGCTCGTGCCCCGCAGGTTGACTCCCCGGCGTCTCCTTCCGCAGCGCCTCCACCTTCTCCCGCATCTCCGCCGCAATCTCCGGAGTGTCCGGCGCACCCGCGCACAGCACCACCTGCGTCCCCGGCGGCAGATACCGCACCGCATCCACCAGGTGCGTCACACCCTTCTGCCGCGTGATCCTTCCTACAAACAACACGTACGGCCTCGTTACATCCACACCATACTTCACCAGCGCCTCGGTGTTCGCCGTGTACTGGTATTCCTCAAGATCGATCCCGTTGTAGATCACGTGCACCTTGGCCGCGTCCACCTCGGGATACGCCCGCAGGATATCGGCCTTCGTCCCATGCGACACCGCAATGATCGCGTCCGCATCCAACATCGCCGTCCGTTCCATCCACGAGCTCATCGCATAGCCCGAACCCAGCTGCTCCGCCTTCCACGCCCGCAGCGGCTCCAGCGAATGCGTCGTCAGCACAAACGGAACCTGATACAGCTTCTTTGCCAGGAACCCCGCCATCGACGCATACCACGTGTGCGTATGCACCACGTCGATCTCGGCCAGATCCTTCATCTGCGCGAGGTTCAGCGCCAGCGCATCCACCGCGGTCTTGAACTTCGCCTCGCTCCCGGCAGTCACCTCCGGCGGCGGCTCATCCCCACGCACATGCAGGCTGCCCTCGTCATACCGCTGCGTGCCCCAGCAGTGCACCTCAACCTCAATCAGCTTCGCCAGCTCCCGGCTCAGATACTCCACGTGCACGCCCGCCCCGCCATACACGTTCGGCGGATACTCCCGCGTCATCAAACCTACCCGCATCCCGCACTCTCCCCAGTCGCTCCCGAACAGCATACAGCGCCAGCTCCGCAGACCGATCCACGTCCGCGGCGCACAGCACCGTGAGATGCGCCTGCCGTTGGCCTAGTTCGCCGAAGGCTTCTCCACATGATCAACCACGATCACGTCGGCCTTACCCTTCATCGGCTCCAGCTTCAGCCCAAGCTGCTCGCCGATTGCCGTGTACAGGCTCGGCGGAGCGTTCGGGTCGTCCGTCGCCGCCAGCGGAACCTTCATGCCCATCTGCGCAAACTGGGACTGGTCCGGCGTCCAGTTCAGCTGAAAGTCATACCGGTTCGTCAGCCCCGTGTGGTCGACCACCGGCTTGTCCATCACCGCGCCCTGCATGCCATCGCAGAAGTCCCTCATCGTGGAGTTCGTCACCACCAGCTTGCCCAGCCCGCGAAAGATGAAGTTGCGATTCCCCTCCGGCTTGTCCGCCGTAACCGTCATCTTTGGCCCGCCCTTCCCAACCGTCAGCGCATACACCGCCAGCTCCCGCTCATCATGGTGAAACGCCAGCTTGAACCGTTGCGTCAGCACATCCTGGATCAGCATCTTCAACTGCGCCGAGCTTGGCTGGCCTTCCACATCCGGCACGCCATCCACGTCGAACTTGTCGGAAAACCACTCCGGCGCATCCACAATCTGCTTCGCATGCAGTCCATACGCAAATGTAACCAGGTCCGTCACATTCGTATTGATCGTCAATACGTGCCGCCCGCGTATCGTAAACAGCTTGCCCGGCCGGTCCGGATCGCTCGGCTTCACCGTCACCACGTCAAACTTGGGCTTCGCATCGGCCGGCATGGACTTCGGAGGCTCAGGAATAGCCCACATGGTCTCCGCATTCACCCGCACCAGGTTCAACGTGTGCGTCTGCCCATTCTGCGTCGCCGAACCAGAAATCGAGTTCCCATCCGGGTTCAGCGTGCCCGCATACGACACATCCAGCATCTTGATCCCAAAACTCACCGCCTTGCCGTCCAGCGCAATCGATGTCATCGGCAGCGGCTGTCCACCCTGGTCCACGCTGTACATCACGCCCTTCAGCTTGCCATCGTCCTTCGTCACCTTGATGACGGTGCGCAGACCCTTGCCCGCCTCAAGCGTCCCCTGCCAGTTCCCAACCAGATCCTGCGCCCGCAGCGCACCCGCAAACACCATCCCAAGCGCAAGTACAACCACCGTCATCCGCATCCGCGCGCGCAGCATCATGAGCTTCTCCGTGGCACCGGCACACCGGTGCGCTATGTTGTACGCAACCCCGAGCGCCAAAGTTCTGAACAGTACACCCCGTCGTCACCCTGGCCGCAGCGCCCTAAATTGGCCGAGGCCTTTCAGCGCTGTCGACCACCCTCACGTCCCCCAGCGCCTCCACCGGCTCCAGCTCCAATCAAGGCCGCTCCTGGATCCGCCCACCGTGCGTCTGGTTTCCCTCGATTTCCCCGCTGGATCCTGCGCACACAGCGCACCCGTCAGGAACAGCCCCACAGCAACCACTCGCTCCGACTCCCCAGCATTCCCGTCTTGAAACATTCTCTCCAATGAACTAACGTGATTCGTCGGTCAGCAACCACCAATTCATGCTCCCAACCTCCGCCACCTGCGCGCTTCGCCTCGCCGCCCGCCCCATCCGCACGCAACCCACCGCCCTCCTCCGCGACGCCCACCAACCACCCTCCCACCGCGTCCACCACACCCCCACCACCCCCACCACCCCCACCCAGCAGGAGCACCCCATGCGCACACCCCACCCCGCCATTGACCCCGTCGCCCCCAGCAACCCCGGAAACAGTGTCATCCTGAGCAAAGCGACCCCCTCGCTCTTCCCAGCCGCTGCCCCCACCCTCCTCGCAGCAACCCTCCTCCTCACTCTCACCGCCGCCCCCAGCCGCGCCCAGTCCGCCGCAGAGGGCCAGGTCCGCACCGCCCCTACTGTAGAAACCCTTCGCCGCGAGTTTCTCAACCCGCCCGACCCCGCCAAGCCCATGGTCCGCTGGTGGTGGTTCGGCCCCGCCGTCACCAAGCCCGAAATCCTCCGCGAACTCACCCAGATGAAGGCCGACGGCATCGGCGGCGCCGAACTCGCCTTCGTCTACGCCGAGCAGCTCGACGACCCCGCGCAGAACATCAAAAATCTCCCCTTCCTCTCCCCCGAAATGCTCGACGCCGTCACCTACGCCCAGGCCGAAGGTCGCAAGCTCGGCCTCCGCATCGACGTCACCCTCTGCTCCGGCTGGCCGTACGGCGGCCCCGCCACCCCGCTCGCCGAAGCCGTCACCCGCCTCCGCGTAGCCGAGTCGCCCATTCCCGCCAACACGTCCGCGACTCAACGCCCCCAACCTCCAGGAAGGCGAGTCCCTCATCTCCGCGGTCCTCGCCAAACCCTCAACCGCCACCCCGCCCGCCGCACCGCAGGGCCGCGGCCGCGGAGGTCCACGCCCCGTCACCTTCGACCCCACCGGCGCCGAGCCCCTCCACTTCACCGGCACCACCGCCACCATCACCCCCACCACCGCGCCACGCGTAGCCGTCTTCTTCATCCAGTCCCACACCAAACAGGCCGTCAAGCGCGCCGCCGTCGGAGCCGAGGGCTTCGTCCTCGATCCCTTCTCGAAACAAGCCGTTGCCACCCACCTCAAAGCCGTCGGCGAACCCCTCGTCAAAGCCTTCGGCACCGCCCCGCCGTACGCCATCTTCTCCGACTCCCTCGAAGCCTACGGCGCAGACTGGACCCCCGCACTTCCCGCCGAATTCCAGAAGCGCCGCGGCTACGACCTCCTCCCCCACCTCCCCGAGCTCGTCGCCGGAGGCTCCCCCGCCGCCGACCAGGTCCGCCACGACTACGGCAAAACCCTCACCGAACTCGTCAACGAAAACTACCTCGTCCAGATCAATGACTGGGCCAACGCCCACCACACCAAGTTCCGCTCCCAGACCTACGGCGAGCCCGCCGTAGACTTCTCCTCCCAGAACCTCGTAGCCCTCGCAGAAGGCGAAGGCCCGCAGTGGCGCGCCTGGTCCACCCTCCGCTGGGCCACCTCCGCCAACCACGTCTTCGACCACAACGTCACCTCGGGCGAAACCTTTACCTGGCTCCACTCCCCCGTCTTCCGCGCCACCCCGCTGGACATGAAGGCCGAAGCCGACATCGACTTCATCATGGGCGAAAACCAGCTCATCTTCCACGGCTGGCCCTACTCCCCGCCGCCAGGCCTTCTACCCCGGCTGGAGCCTCTACGCCGCCGCCAACTTCAACGACAACAACCCCTGGCATCCCGTCATGCCAGAGGTCACCCGCTACATCGCCCGCATGAGCTACCTCATGCGCCAGGGCGATCCCGCCAACCAGGTCGCCATCCTGCTCCCCACCGACGACGTCTGGGCCACCTTCTCCCCCACCCACACCACCGTCACCGGAGCCCTGCAGCCGAAGATCAGCCCGACTCATGGCCCGCCATCCTCACCGCCGGCTACAACATCGACTACATCGACGCCAAAGCCATCGACTCCGCAGGCCTCGGCACCCACCAGATCCTCGTCCTGCCCCCCACCGACCGCATCCCCGTCGCCACCCTCCGCAAGCTCGCGCGCCTGGACCAAGGCAGGCGGCCACATCATCGCCCTCGGCCACGTCCCCACCATGACCCCGAAGGCAAACCCCTGCCGCCGGAAGTCGCCCAGCTCACCGCCTCCTCGCCGTCATCCCCAGACGAGTCCACCCTCGGCCAGGCCCTCCACAACGCCGCGGCACCCGACTTCGCCCTCACCGCCGGCGACGACACCGCCCGCACCCAGCTCGGCTTCATCCGCCGCCATCTCCCCACCGGCGACATCTACTTCGTCGCCAACACCTCGCCACCAGCCCATCGACGCCACCGCCACCTTCGGCACCACCTTCAAGAACGCCGTCGCCGTCGATCCGGACAGCGCAACCGTCTGGGACGCAGCAGCCACAGGCCAGCCCATCCATCTCGCCCCCTACGAGTCGCGCGTCTTCTTCTTCTCTGAAGGCCCCATCCACCCAGGCGCCACGCCTCTTCCGCGACAAAGCGCCACAGCTGCAACAACCACGCCGCTGGCGGACCTCTCGACAGACTGGAAGGTAAACTTCGCCTCCGACAACAAGTCCGTCACCGAAGCCACCCTTACCGACTGGACCGCGGACCCCACCACCAAAAACTACTCCGGCGAAGCCGTCTACAGCCGCGACTTCACCTTGGCCTCCAAACCCGGCGCTGCGGTCTACCTCGCAGTCACCGGCGGCGCCGCCCTGCCCGGCGCACCGAACTCCCCACCCGAGCACGGCGCGGCGGGCTCTGCCTCGCCGCTCGGCCCGGACGGCCTCCCCAACCCCGCCATCACCCGTACCGGCCCGGGCATGCACGCCTACTACGACGCCCCCATCCGCGAAGCCGCTCTCGTCACCATCAACGGTCAAGCCGCCGGAGCCCTCTGGCATCCGCCCTATCGCCTCGATATCTCGAGATACCTCAAGACTGGCCAGAACCACATCGAGATCCACGTCTTCAACACCGCACTCAACAAGTGGGCCGCCCTCCCGCCGCACGACTTCGGCCCCCTGACCGCCAAGTACGGCGACAAATTCCAAATGCAGGACCTCAACGAGGTCAAGGCCATCCCGTCCGGCATCCTCGGCAAAATCCAACTCACCACGGAGGCCAGGTAAAGTTCCCCGTTCGGGATGTCACCCTGAGCAAAGCGAAGGCCCCGCTTCCCGCAGCACCGCCATCCCGAGCAAAGCGGAGGACCTGCTTCCCGCAGCACCGTCATCCGAGCAAAGCGTAAGGACCCGCTTCTCAAAAAAGCCCAACTCACTACCGCAACCGACAAAAACACCAGCAAATTCGCATGTCAACCCCCGAAACACCATAACTGCATCATTACAAAGGGAATATAGTTGGCCATTTAGTTTCGCCCCGTCTGGTTACAATTAAACCAGCGAACAACAGACACGAAGACTCGCCACCGCGCCTAAGTTGCTGAATCCAAAGACTTAGATCATAAACGCCTCAGATTGAATACTTTACGCACACCCCAGAGCTAACTCCTTTGTGCGGGATACTTTGCACGAAAGAGGGGGGAGGGGGTCCACCCCCTCCACAGAAAGGCACCACGTATGATCCGCGCTGTAGGCCTCCTCGCCCTCGCTCTCTCCGCTCCCGCGCCCGCCGCCACCGTCTACGCCAACGACACCGGTGCCAAAGCCGACGGCACCACGCTCTCCACCGCCGCCATCCAGCAGGCCATCGACGACCGCCGCCCCAAAACACGGCACTGTCTCCTTCAAGCCCGGCACCTACCTCACCGGAGCCCTCTTCCTCAAATCCGGCGTCACCCTCGAGATCCCCGAAGGCGTCACCCTCACCGGCGCCGCAGACCCTCAACGACTTCCCGGAACTCCCCACCCGCATCGCCGGCATCGAGATGACCTGGCCCGCCGCCCTCATCAACGTCCGCGACCAGCACGACGTCACCATCACCGGCAAAGGCACCATCGACGGCAACGGCCAGATCTGGTGGAAGGCCTACCGCGACCTCCGCGCCAGCTACGAGCCCAGCGGCCTCCGCTGGGCCTCCGACTACGACTCCAAGCGCATCCGCCTCTCCCTCATCCAGAACTCCTCCAACGTCCACTTCGGCGGAGGCCTCCTGCTCAAACGCCCCGGCTTCTGGACCGTCCAGATCCTCTACTCCCACGACGTCTCCATCGACGGCCTCACCATCCGCGCCAACGCCCAGCCACCGGCCCCCGGCGAACTCCTCCGCGGCCCCTCCACCGACGGCATCGACATCGACTCCTCCCACGACATCGACGTCGCCCACGCCGACATCGACAACAACGACGACGCCCTCTGCCTCAAATCCGGCCGCGACTCCGACGGCCTCCGCGTCAACCGCCCCACCTACAACATCAAGATCCACGACTCCGTCATTCGCCGCGGCGCCGCCGCCATCACCATCGGCTCCGAGACCTCCGGCGGCTTCCACAACATCGAAGTGTGGAACATCACCGCCGAATCGCCGGCGTCCCCAACGGCGTCCTCTTCAAATCCGCCCACACCCGCGGCGGCACAGCCACCGACATCCGCATCCACGACCTCGACCTGCAGGGCGTCGCCACGCCCATCTCGCATGACCATGAACTGGAACCCCAGCTACTCCTACGCCAAGCTACCCGCAGGCACCGACCCGAGAACCATGCCGCCCTACTGGGTCCCCCTCACCACCCCGGTCCCGCCCGAGCAGGGCCTTCCCCACTTCTCCGACGTCCACATCTGGAACATCCACGCCACCGGCGCCCGCCGCGCCTTCTAGGTCGCCGCCTACCCCAACGCCCCGCTCACGAACTTCAAGCTCGACCACCTCGACATCCAAGCCGCCTCTGCCGGCTCCATAGCCAATGCCCACGACTGGACCTTCTCCGACATCCACCTCACCACCGCCGACCACTCCACCCCCACCCTCACCGACGACACCAACATCACCGGCCTCCCTGCCGCGACCACCTCGGTCCAGAATCCCCCCGACAACCCCAACGTGGGCGTTCCCGTAGCCCAATAATCCTGACACCCTAAGCTACCCGCGACCCCTCCAACCTCCGACCTCCTCGGGTACCGAATAACAGCACCACTCGTGAAGCTTCCCTGGAGTTCAGGCACCCCTCCGACAAGCCGGTCTGGCGACAGTCTAGAGGCCACTCCCACTATCCGACTTCCCGTTACATCTGGACACGATGGCAGTCAAGTTTCCGATAAGCCCGTTTCTCGTCGATTCGACGGAGAGATTGACTCGACGATTACGACATTGCCTGCATATCCGTCTGGGGGCGGCGTCTCAGCGAATCAGAGTATCTTCCTCGATGGACAGCTGTTTTTCCGGTCTAGTCACTTAGCGTGGCTAGCGACAAGCGTTCGCTATCAGTCCTCGTCCGATGCAAGTAGCATGTGAGAAGTGCCACTATTGCGACTCAGAATCCTTTCGCGTTGATGTCACTGCTCAACTCGCCAAAGCGCTTATCAGCCATCTGTCGCCGCGAAGTGGCCAGGTCGACTCTTGGAAGTTCATCCTCGATCGCGGGCTTCCTGTGGGACAGTTTATCTGGCTATTCGTTTCTGACCGCGATCGTGCGCAGGGCAGCCTCATGCATCCTGCCCGAACTCGAACGTCTAATGCACCGATTCTCTGGATCCGGAATATTCGGATTGATTTACCGGACACGTCGTGTTCGCCGCGCCGAGTGATCACGGTCAGAGTTCAAGTCCCGTGAGCAAGCGCGCCCGCATCTGACTTAGTAATCTGACGCCGATGACCGAGATCGCCGAGTGTCGAGGATCTTGCGAAGTTGAATGGCGGCCACGCTCATTGATTCGCTTCTGGAGCGAGGAACGGCATTGGAGGCACGGCGCATACGACCTCTGGACCGATTCGCATCAGCACGACGCATGGAAATCGCAGAGTTCATACTTTGGGATCCGTCAACCCAGAAGCGATTCGAGTCAGGCTCTTGTCGTCAGCTTCGGTCCACGCGTTAGCCGAAGCCTGACCGCTATCGTCGACGTTCTTCAACAGTCGCTGTCATCCTCGATGGCCGCATTGCTCCATAAACGCCGTTCGCGTCAGTGGCCGCGAAGTCGGCATCTCGTACACTTGGCTTGGTAGTAATCCACCGCAACCCCGACTACGCCCGCGCAAAATCAATAAAAGCAGCCGCAGGATTCGTATGGATCAGCTTCACATCCACCTGGTCCCCCACGTCCAGCCCCTTCTCCCCCTGCACCATACGCCCCTCCACCGGCGGAGTGAACACCCGCACATACGTCCCCTTGTCCCTGGCTCCCGTCACCACGCCGTGGAACCGCTGGCCGATCTTGTCCGCCAGCGCCACCGCAGCCACGCGCTTCACCATCGCGCGCTCCACCTTGTGGCTCGCATGCTCCTGCACGTTGCACTGCGGCGCAATCGCTCGCAGCTCCGTCATCGGTGTACGGAGCCGGCTTGCCATCCAGCAGCGCCTCGATCAGCCGCTGCATCACCAGGTCCGCAAACCGCCGATTCGGCGCAGTCGAATGCGCATAGTCCCGCGCCGCCAGCCCAAAGTGCCCCAGCGGCTCCGGATCGTCCGCCGCCGACCACCACATACTCGCCCGGCCCCATCAGCTTGATCACCGCCAGCGAAAGATCCGGATAGTGCACCGGATCCTTCGTCCTCTGCGCCTGCAGGAACCCGTTCAACGCGCCTGAATCCGGCTCGCGGGCAACGTCGCGCCCTTCTGCTCCGCCAGCTCCACGATCCGGTCCCACCGCTGCGGCACCGCACCACCCGCCGTATGCACGAGCGCCCCGCCTTCAGCAGCGTCTCCGCCATCGTCTCGTTCGCCCCGATCATGAACTCCTCAATCAGCTCCGTCGCCCGATTGTGCACGGCCTCATCGATCCCCTTCACCTGCCCATCCACGATCAGCGGGTCAGCCTCAACCCGCCGGAAGTCCACCGCCCCGCTCCGCATCGCGCTCCGCACGCATCCGCTGCGCCGCCTCGTCCTGCAAAGTCAACTGCGCCTGCAACTCCGGTGACGCCGCAATCTTCACGTCCAGGCACCCCGCATGCGGCCCGCACTTCCCTTCCAGCCACGGCCCCACACGGCTGTACGCCAGCTGCGCCTTGTTCCGCAGCAGCGCCCGATACACCGTCCCCTGAGTCCGGCAACCCTGCGCATCCACCACGTACTCCGTCACCACCGACGCGCGGTCCTCATCCTGGTTCAGCGACGTCATCCCCGTTGAAAGCTCGTTCGGCAGCATCGGGAAATTCCGGATGCCGGTGTACAGCGTCTTCGTCTGCTCCGCCGCATGCTGGTCGATCGGCGTCCCCTTCGCGACCGCCCCGGCAACGTCCGCGATCCCCACCCGCACGCGGATCCGCCCACCTTTACCATCCGCGCCTGGCTCAACCCTCTCCGCCCACTCGACCTGGTCCAGGTCCCGAGACGTGTCGTTGTCGATCGAGGACCAAAGCAGCCCACGCATGTCCTGCGTGGACCCACCGGAAGGGCCAGCAGCACCGGCGGCGACTCCACCCGGAGCAGCCAGCGTCCTGCGAATCGCCTCTACCTGTTCGGGGGTTCCCGCCGGAAAATCCGGTTTGAACCCGTCTTTCACCATCTCCTGATACGCGGCCGCAGCTAGGTCGAACCCTTTGGAATTCATGCAAGTCGAAGCCTACCATGCAGCCGCGCGCGTTCGCTCAACGCGCGGCAACAGCCCGCAGCCGCAGCCGGTACTCCGTTACCAACTCCACGCCATCCACCCTGTCCACCTGCGTCCCATCCACCCTCGGCTCGAGCCCAGGTTCAAAAAACATCGGCGGATTCTTGCGCAGCGGATACACCGCCAGCTCCAACGGCCTGCCCGCAACGGCCGGTGCAAAGCGCGTCAACCCGACCAGCCACGGCCTCCCATCCGCGAAATCGTCATCGAGCAGCTTCCCTCCAGCCGACAGCCGCGCCACATCCCCCGTGTACCGGATCCGAAGGAACTCCCGCGTACCAGCACTCGGAGCCATCGCACCCGCGGGCAATGTGAGCGTCCACACGCCTGCACGCGCCCAATCCTCTTCCGTCGGGGCACTCGCCACTGCCCGCGGCTTCCCCGACGGCTGGAACCCCGCGGGCAAAGGAGCAACCTCGCCCCCCTGCTTCGTCTGCTTCACCGCAACCGCCTGAACCGCCGCCCCGCCCGGCACACTCCAGGACACATCCGCCCCCGCATGCCCGAGCTTCAGCTTGGAATCCTCCGCCTCCAGCCGCAGCGCATCCCGCGGAATCACACTCGCCGCAAACGTCTTCGCTCCAGGATTGTCCAGCGTCACCACCGGGCCATCCACAAACGCCTGCTGCGGACTCGCCACCAGCGCGGTCACCGATCCAACGCTCACCTTCCACGCCTGTTCCGCCGTCTCCTGCGACAGCAGCAACACCGTCACCTGCCGACCGCCCTGCAGCGTAAACCGAATGGTGCCGCCCCGTTCGCCAGCATTTACCCCGCCGAATACGACCGCCCCATCGCTGGTCTCGACGCCCCCCGCGCTCCCAGCCGACACTTCGTACCGCAACCCCGGCGTCTTCTCCACCACGAACTCCGGCGCGATGCCGGGCTGCGCGAAGAACGCATACACCGGCGCGGCCTCCGTCCCTAACTTCGCCAGCGGCTGCGCCGTCGCATACCGCAGCGTCACCCCGCCCATATCCATCCCGAACGGCCACATAAAATACGCATCCGCCGGCACGTCAACCGGCTTCTCCGGAACACGCAGCGCCTTTCCGCCCGGCAGCTTCACCTCCACCTGGAACGCCGGCCTCGCAGGCATCGAGTACCCACGAACATGGTTGTTCACAAACAGAAACCCGCTCCCACCCGCAGTCCGCGCACTCACCCGAGCCACGGAGAAATCCGCCGGTCCGGCAGGCACCACGCTGGGGCGGCGCGGCTCCATTGGCGCCAGCTCCCCGCCAAAGTCGTTCAGGAAGTAGTCCCAGCTCTTCAGCTTTCGCAGGCTCTCCCGCTCATCCCCAAACTCCCCGATCGGCGCCTCAAAATCGTACGTCTTCACCGGCAGATCGTTGTAGTGCTCCCGCGCCACCGACTCCTGCAACGTACTCAGCTTGCCGTCCGGATTTTCGCCCCCGTGAAACATATAGCTGCCATACAGATTCACGCCCGACCCCAGCATCACCGGCATCATCGCCGCAATATCGTCGGCAGAGACCACCGGCCGCCGGTGGTACGTCACCTGCATCCCACCGCCCATCTCGGCCGTCATGAACGGAGTGTCTCCCGTGCTGTTCGCGGAGTTCATACTCGCAGGCGCCGTGCCGTTCTGCGCCCCCATATCCCCCGTGAGCCTGCTGTGGAAGCGAAACGCGTAAACCTCCGAAGCCTTCAGCTTCCCGATCGAAGCATCCCACGGCGCATCCGGGTACCCACCGCTCACCGGCAGCACCGCCCCCGTGGGAATCGCCGCGTTATCCCAGGCCGTTTCCGTGTAGAACGGCACGCGCAACCCATCCGCCCGCGCCATCTCCTTCAGCTTCAAGATGTGCTCCGTCCCGCGACCAGGTCCTCGCCGGCTGTACTCGTTCTCCAGCTGAATCGCGACCACGGGCCCACCCTCGCTCCACATCAATCCCTTGAGCTGCTCCCCGATCTGCTTGTAGTACGCATCCACATCCTGGAGATATTCCGGATCATTCGACCGGACCTTCGAACCCACCTTCGAGACGACCCAGTCCGGGAAACCGCCGTTCCGCACCTCTGCATGGCTCCACGGCCCCACCCTCGGCACCACGTACAACCCATGCTTCTGGCAAAGCTGCACAAACCGCCGCAGGTCCTTATTGCCGGTCCACTCCCACTCCCCCTGGACCTCCTCGTGATGAATCCAGATCAGGTACGTCGCCACCACCTGCACGCCGGCGGACTTCATCTTCAGGATCTCTTCTTCCCACTCCGCCTCGGGCACACGCGTGTAGTGCATCTCGCCCATCACCGGGATCCACGGCTTCCCATCCAGCGTCAGGTAGCGCGCATTTACGCCCAGCACATGCCCGCTGGGGGACCGCGCCTCCTCGGCCGCGAACGTGTAGTTCGCCGGCCCGGGAGCCCCCACCGCCGCCGTCGCATCGATCTCAATCGGCCCCGACGCGCCACTCTGCGCCCGCGCCACACACGAGAACACAAACACCGCAAGACTCAAAACCAAACCGCGCACACTCATCGCTACTCCCCACCTCTGCGACCTCCGGAAGCCGCGGACCTTCTGGTATCCGACAATTTAGAAACTGTTCCCGAACGCCGTCCATCCTACCGGCTCGCAGAAACCCGTGACAATCACCCGTTTGCCTTCGCCGCTCGTCACGTCCCACTTAAGAACGCCACTCTTCAGCTTGACAATCACGCCGCACGGCCACTAACGTCGCGCCTGCACGCGAGAATCATCCCAACCCGCCGGAGCGCCATGCCGTCCAACCCCTTCCCAACCCTCAAATGCGCCGCCCCCCTCTGCGCGCTGGCACTGGCGTCCCTCGTCTTCGCCCAGACACCCCCCGCCACACCCACCGCCCCGCCCACGCCCGCGGGCGCCACCCCCAAAGCACCACCCTCTGAAGTCGCCGGCATACCGGTCAACTACGACGAATCGAAGGTCGGCGCCTACACCCTGCCCGACCCACTCGTCCTCGCCAACGGCAAACCCGTCCGCGACGCCCACACCTGGACCGTCACACGCCGCCCAGAACTCCTCCACATCTTCGAAACCCAGCAGTACGGCGTCGGCCCCGGCCGCCCGGCCGGCGAGTCCTTCGAGCTCACCGACAAAGGCACCCCTGCCCTCAGCGGCAAAGCCGTTCGCAAGCAGATCACCATTCATCTCGCCCCCAAAGGAAACACCGACCCCAACTACCCCGTCATCCATCTCCTCGAGTACCTCCCCGCCAACGCCAAGGGACCCGTCCCGGTCTTCTTCACCATCAACTTCGGCCCCATCCAGAACGCCGTCGAAGACCCCGGCGTAGCGCCCACCAAGGTCCGCGATCCCAAGACCAGCGAGCTCATCACCCCCACCGGTCCCGGACGCCCCTTCGGCCGCATTCCCGTCGACAAGTTCCTCGCCGCAGGCATCGGCGTCGCCACCTTCTACTACGCCGAACTCGATCCCGACACCCTCGACGGCTTCGCCCACGGCATCCGCGCCGAATACCTGAAGCCTGGCCAGACCGCCACCAATGAAGCCCGCGACCCCGAGTCCTGGGGCACCATCGCCGCCTGGGCCTGGGGCATCTCCCGCGTCGTCGACTACCTCGAAACCGACCCCGGCGTTGACGCACACCGCATCGCCATCCACGGCGTCTCCCGCCTCGGCAAGACCGTCACCTGGGCCGCCGCCAACGACACCCGCATCGCCGCCCTCATCGCCTCCTGCGGCGGAGAAGGCGGCGCCGCCCTCTCCCACCGCGACTACGGCGAAACCATCGCCCACCTCACGGCCCCCACGCGCTACCCCTACCAGTTCGCGCGCAACTGGGCGCAGTACGGCGGCTTCCCCGACAAGGCTCCCTTCGACAGCAACGAACTCCTCGCCCTCATCGCTCCCCGCCCCGTCCTGCTGCAAACCGGCTCAACCGACGGCTGGTCAGACCCCAAAGGGGAATTCCTCGCCGCCGTAGCCGCCGGCCCCGTCTACAAGCTGCTCGGCAAGCAGGACCTCGGCACCACCACCTGGCCCGCCGCCAAAATCCCTATCCTCACGAACGGCCTCTCCTACTACATGCACGATGGCCCCCACGGCATGGTCCCCACCGACTGGGACATCTACATCCAGTTCCTCCAGTCCAATCTCCACCCCTGACCGCAAGAGCAACCCACCCACCAGGAACTTGTCATCCTGAGCGCAGCGCAGGACCTGCCTCTCGGCCCTCCCCCAAACGGGTCACCCTACCCCCACCAACGAGCCATACCCCCAAACCACAACCCGCGAGATATTGAAGGGGCAGGTGATTCGCTCACCGAAACATCAGTGGACGAGAGAGCTTGCGGATGCGTAGTGAGGCTGCCTTACATGGGAGCCGGCTTCTCCATCCCTCGCGGAGTGGAGCGTAGCCGGCCGCCTACCTGGCGCCAGTTTTGCGAACACGGGAGGACCGTCTGCTGGGGAGCGGGTCCTCCCTTATTTCTTCCCGCACCAATCCATCTTCCGCACCATCCCCTGCTCGCCCCCCATTTGCCCCCGCACCCGTAGCCCCCTACAATCACACAAACCCCCGCGCGCGGAGACACCCCCAAAAACCAGCGCCGCCCCACACCCTATGATCACCTCCCCCATCTCCGAAGCCCTCACCTTCGACGACGTCCTCCTCGTCCCCGCCTTCTCCGACGTTGTGCCCACCCAGGTCTCCACCCAGACCCGCCTCACCCGCAACATCACCCTCAACACCCCCCTCATCTCTGCCGCAATGGACACCGTCACCGAGTCCCGCCTCGCCATCGCCATGGCCCAGCAGGGCGGCATCGGCGTCGTCCACCGCAACCTGACGATCGAACAGCAGGCCGGCGAGATTGACAAGGTCAAGCGCTCCGAATCCGGAATGATCGTCGACCCCGTCACCATCTCTCCCGAGCAGCCCATCTCCGACGCGCTCGATCTGATGCGCCGCTACAAGATCTCCGGCGTCCCCGTCACCCGCAACCGCAAGCTCGTCGGCATCCTCACCAACCGCGACCTCCGCTTCGTCTCCCGCACCGACATCCCCATCAACGACGTGATGACCCGTGAAAACCTCATCACGGTTCCCGTCGGCACCACCCTGGAACAGGCCGAGCTCATCCTCCACCAGCATCGCGTCGAAAAGCTCCTCGTCGTCAACGACGAGTACGAGCTCAAGGGGCTCATCACGGTCAAGGACATTCAGAAAAAGCTCAAGTACCCCAACGCCAGCAAAGACTCCAAGGGCCGTCTCCGCGTCGCCGGAGCTATCGGAGCCACCGGCGACTTCCTCGAACGAGCCGCCGCACTCATCGAAGCACGCGTCGACGCACTCGCCATCGACTCCGCTCACGGCCACTCCTCCCGCGTCCTCGAAGCCGTTCGCGAATGCAAGGCCCGCTTTCCCGACACCGACCTCATGGCAGGAAATATCGCCACCCTCGAGGGCGCGCAGGCCCTGATCGACGCCGGAGCCGACGCAGTGAAGGTAGGCATCGGACCCGGATCCATCTGCACCACCCGCATGGTCACCGGCGCGGGCATGCCCCAGATCACCGCCATCGCCGAAGCCGCCAAAGTCACCGCCAAAGCCGGCATCCCGCTCATCGCGGACGGCGGCATCAAGTACTCCGGCGACCTCACCAAAGCCATCGCCGCCGGCGCAGACGTCGTCATGATCGGCTCCCTCTTCGCCGGCGTCGACGAGAGCCCCGGGGAAACCATCCTCTACCAGGGCCGCTCGTTCAAAGCCTATCGTGGCATGGGGTCTCTCTCCGCCATGGCCCAGGGATCCGGCGAGCGTTACTTCCAATCCAAGGACGACATGAGCGAAGCCGCTCTCTCCGAACGCACCTCGATCACCGCGCCCGAGACCAGCGGCTCCAATCGCCTCGCCAAGTTTGTCCCCGAAGGCATCGAAGGCCGAGTCCCCCACCGCGGCCCGCTCGAAGCCATGGTCTACCAGCTGGTCGGCGGCCTCCGCTCCGGCATGGGATATCTCGGCTGCGGCTCTATCGCCGAACTCCAGGCCAACTCGCGCTTCATCCGCATCTCCAACGCCGGCCTCCGCGAGTCCCACGTGCACGACGTCGTCATCACCCGCGAAGCCCCGAACTACCACGCGGAGTAGCCCGCCGCCCCTCTGGTAGGCCTCGAATTCAACTAGCAACTGGCTCTCTGGTATGCGATAGTTATGCACCGCTGCTGATCGACTATTCGGACTGAAAACCGAAGGAGACCTCAACTTGCTCATCCAGCCTCTGACGATGATCCGCGAGGGCGTCAAAGCTGTACCTCAGATGAAGTACCTGCTTGCGGTGGGCGGCATGCTCGGGATGTTGTCGGTGATTGTGTCAATCCTAAAGCTCGACTTACGACTCGCGGTCTTCGGGTCCATTCTGATGCTTTTCCTTATGGCGATGGTGGTCGTCTTCGCCAGGGTCTCTGCCCTTCAGGAGGACCTTAGATTGCCCGCGATTGTGATGACATGGTTCAGCATGCTCGTGATGATCTGCTCCGCGACCCTTATTTTCACGTCTGTGTTTTGGTCTAAGCCGCTAAACCTAAGTTGCTGGGTAGATAGTTCCCGATGCACAGTCCAGTCTGCCGATCCCTATGCGCGCCTTCGCACTCCTGCTGAAAACCAGGTGTTGGACCTCTTCGACAAAATCGGACAGCTCAGACAATACATGCTGACCGTCAAACGCTATCCGGATTCGCGAGAAAAGTTGGCGCCGGCTAAAGGGTTGGCCGATCAAATCACAGGAGTTCCGGATCGTGATCTAAATCCGACCCGCCGGTATATTAAACGCGAATATGGTGCTCTGGCCTACATGATGGCTGCGGCGGCCGATCAGGACAGCGCCGAGGAGCATAAGAGACTTTGCGATCTCTCGATCAACTATGCGGACGACGCTCTCAAACTGCTCGCCCAGGCGCGGAGCAGTTACCAGGATAATCCGGCGGACCTGAACGCTAAGCTTCTTGCGGAGTGGGTTCCGGAAGATCACGGTGAAGACAGAGTGCTTTATTTCCGGACGGAAGCGCTCTGCATGAGGGCAATGCAGGAACATAATCCGAACCTCGCGCACGAAGCCAACGATACCTGGCTCAAGATCAATCCGACCTATAGACTTCGTTATCCGGCGAGTGGAACAGACGAACTGGTCGGCTGCATCGCCGGAACCTGAAAGGAACACCGTCATGAAGACTAGAGTGCTTGCATCCCTGATCGCAACTGCCATGGGGTTGGCCGCAATGGCTGCTCTCCACGCTCAGAACAAGGAAACCCCACAACCTCCTCATCATCTGGCGCCTTGTCCGGACTGCGGGGGGAAGGGCAACCCCTGACGGAAAGTTCGAGGATCACGATCTGGGCATCGCGGAACTGATCCTCGACAGCTCCCGCACGGTCCAGAGTACCGGCTACGGATCAGTCCTTAGACGTGCCGCCGACGCAGGGGATGCCCCGGCCCACATTACTGTGTGGTCAACCAAGCATTAGGCCGCCTTTAACAGTGCGCGCCCGCCATCCATCACCTGGCCGCCACCCCGCCAAATCAGTAAATACTTCGCAAACACAGGTAAACCAACCCGTTTCACCAACTTGCAACCGCGTAACAAAAAAGTTGCTGCAAGAGTAACGCCCCGAAATTCAATCACTTAGCTCGAACTTCAAGATTGGCCTCCCGCGTGCTCGGGTGGAGTTCAGGTGAGCAACAAACAAGCCCACCGATTCCACTCCGGAGACCCAGATGGCTTCCAGCCCCTTTCCCTTCCCATCTCCCCTGCGGCCGTCCCTCCCCAAGGCCTGGATTCCTGTACTCTTCGGCCTCTGCGTCATCTGCTTCGAGTCCACCCCACTCATGGGCGGCAACCGCACCGGCCGCTGGCTCACCGAGATTTGGCCGTCGATCCTCGGACAGGCCAACACCCCGTTCTTCGGTGAGGTCCACCACATCCTCCGCAAGATCGGCCACTTCACCGGATACGGCACCCTGGGCCTCCTCTTCCGCAAGGCCTGGTACCGCTCGGTGCGCCTGTACCTCGGCCTCCTGGGATCCCGCCTCATGGTCGGCGCCTCCGCCCTGGCCGTCTCCTGCGTCTTCCTGGTCGGCTGCATGGACGAGTGGCATCAGAGTCTCATCCCTGGCCGCACCAGCACCCAGACCGACGTCCTGATCGACACCTGCGGCGCACTCGTCTTCAACATCGCCTTCTGGACCATCCGCGCCCGCCGGCGCCGCGCCCTGCTCCGTCAGCAGACCCTCCCGACGACCCTTGCGATCCCGGCCCCTCGCCGCACCCTCCCAACCCGCAAAGTGGCGTGACCTGCCTTACCGGGCCGGATCCACAACCACCGCATCGAACCGATGCCGCTGCCTGAAGCCGAGTCGCTCGTACAGCCGCATCGCCGGCTCGTTGGCCTCCGTGACGGTCAGCGTAATCGACCCTAAACCGCTCCGCCGAAGCGCCCCGATGCTGTGCTCAAGCAGCAGCAGACCCAGCCGCTGCCCGCGATACTGGGGCGCCACGCAAAACTGCGTAATATGCGCCACGTCGCCGCTCACCCGCGACGCCAGCACCAGCCCCACCGGATTGCGTTCGTCGCGATCCCGCAGCACCCACGAGTGCGCCGGATCAAAGACCCCGCACCCCGGAAAGCGCACGATGTTGTGCAAAAACCGCAGAGCCCCGTGCAGCGTCCTGTACTGGTCGTTGATCTCCGCGTCCATGTGCCCCGAGTACGCGGCGTGGATCAACTCCCCCGCAGGCTGAAAATCCTGCGCAGTCCACGGCATCAGGGACATCCGGGTCGGCAGCGACAGCCGTCCGCTCACCTCCGAACTCCTCGCCAGCTGCGGCCCCGGATGCAGATCGCACTCCAGAAACAGCCGCGGGTACACCCGGAACGACGGCCCCTGAAAGATAGCCGCGAAGGCGGACGCATCAGACAGCAGAAGCTGCATCTCGATGCGATCCACCATCGGCGAATGCCGCAGCATCTCGAGCATATGCACCAGCAGCGTCCGCGTGGTGGAAAGGTTTCCGGCCGCGCCCCGACCCGCGGCAAAAGCATCCCCGATTACCGCCTTGCTGCCCTCGTAGACAGCGAACGAGTACCCGTACACCCGCCCACGTTCCACCGCCGCATACCCCTGCAGCACGTGGGACTCCAGGTACTGCAGCAGCAGTTCAGTCGACGAGTCGTAGTCCCACCGCAGCCGTTCGCGCCATACCCGCGCCTCTTCTTCCAGCAACGGCCGCAGTTGCCGCGACGCAAAGTGGCGAAGATCCAGAATTTCGAGTTCCGACCGTACCGGCGAAGTCGCCATAGCCCCTGTAGTTTGCCTGCATGCGTTTCGCACTCCAGGCTCCCGCATGAGACTACAGGCCCGACCCATCCCCGCGAAAGTGCCACGTCCGGTCCCCGTGCCCTGCGCCGGATCGGCCCCCCCATCAATCAGCCGCGAAGTAGATAAAGCGCCAACACCTACGTCCCGACCGGGAATTTGGTATCCTTAGGTGTTGGACAGAATACCGAGATGCCCGAACACAGAGGCCGCAATCATCATCGAAATCGCGTCGCCAGCACCTTCTCCGATGAGATAGGCGCCATGCTGGAGGGCGAACTCACCGACCCCCGCATCGCTCCAAGCTATGTGACGGACGTTGTCCTTGCGCCCGGCGGAAAGTCTGCGCGGGTCTTCGTTGCCGTGCACGGGTCAGCCGTCGAAGAAGACTCCACGCTCGCCGGCCTGATGACCGCACGCAACTACATCCGCTCGCAGATCCGCGAACGCATGGGCGTACGACATGTTCCCGAACTCACCTTCGCCATCGACCGCT
Source organism: uncultured Acidobacteriaceae bacterium (assembly GCA_963791875.1). GTDB lineage: Bacteria > Acidobacteriota > Terriglobia > Terriglobales > Acidobacteriaceae > Edaphobacter. Next base: position 128,666 of record CAWBUI010000010.1, on the reverse strand, counting down.
CCGAAAAGATGACCGGCCGCATGGACGAGCTTCTCGAACGCATGCGCAAGCGCCAGCGCACGCAGAAGCCGGACCCCGCCGCCGAACCACAGCCGCCTCTGGCGGTGACTCAAGCCTGAGTCCCAACCGACTCTGGTAGCCTTGTCTCGCCGATTCCGCCTCGCCCGATCCGCTCGCGTGCCCTCTAGAGACGCTCCGGTCGCGCTGCCTCACGCTGACTCGGCGCACCACACGTCGCCCCAGAGACTTCGAATGAGGCGTTTCCCAGGACGTTCTTTGATCGAATCGCCTCAACTCGTGGTTCCGCCGCAACAAAAGCAATCCGCCTTCGCGCTGTGGACCGGCAGGTCCGCGCACTGGATTCGCGCCCAGTCCCCGGGCGAGTTCGTCATCCTCTTCGCCGCCACTGCCTTCCTGCTCTTTTACGGCCTCGTCCCCATCTTCGGCGGCGATCAGCTCGGCCTCGTCGGCGCAGACGAGCCCCGCTACGCCCAGATCGCGCGCGAAATGCTCAACGCCCACTCCGAAGTCTGCCACGAGCTCCACGCCAGGATCGTGCCACGCAGCCTCAGCCCCGCCGCGCTCACCAACGCCCTGCGCTGCGTCGAAGGCGGCACCGTCACCCCCATCCTCTACGGCCAGCCCTGGCTCGAAAAGCCCGCCCTCTACTACTGGCGCGCCATGAGCTTCTTCAAGGAGTTCGGCGTCTCCGACTGGTCCGCCCGCCTGCCCTCCTCCTCCGGCGCCTTCGTCCTCATCGTCCTCATCTTCCTCCACATGCGCCGCTTCCGCCCCGGCGGCCAGCTCGACGCCGCCCTCATCACCGCCTCCTCCGTCGCCATCATCGGCTTCGCCCGCGGCGCCTCCACCGACATGCAGCTCGCCGCGCCCTTCTGCATCGGCATGCTCGGCTGGTACGCCTGGTATGAGACCGGCAAGAAGTTCTGGCTCTTCGACCTCTACTTCTTCGGCGCCGCCGCCACCCTCGCCAAGGGCCCCGTCGCCCCCTTCCTCGCGCTCTGCATCATCTGTCTCTTCCTCGGCCTGCGCCGCGAGTGGTCCGCCCTGCGCCGCACCATCTGGATCCCCGGCGTCCTGCTCTACCTCGCCATGGTGCTGCCCTGGTACATCGCGGTCCAGCGCAAGCAACCCCACCTTCGTCCGCGAGTTCTTCCTTCGAGCACAACCTCGAGCGCTTCGCCACCAACCTCTACCAGCACCACCAGCCCTTCTGGTACTACCTCGCCGTCCTGCTCCTCGGCCTGCATGCCCTGGACCGTCCTCGCCATCCGCGCCCTCGTCGACGCCTTCCAGCATCTCCATCGCCGAGTGGAACGTCCGCCGCAATCCGCGACGCTACCTCGGCCACGCCCGCGCCGGCGACGCCTTCCCCGAGTTCCTCGTCCTCTGGGCGCTCTTCCCCATCGTCTTCTTCTCCTTCTCCAGCTCCAAGCTCCCCGGCTACATCCTGCCCGTCCATCCCGCCGCTCACCATCCTCACCGGCGACTACCTGAACCGCATCCGCCGCGCCGGCCTCGCGCCCTGGCTGCTCTGGTCGCACGCGGCCACCTGCGGCGGCATGGTCTTCGTCCTCATCCTCGCCCCCCAGCACATGATCTACGAGACCCTCGTCCCATCCGCCGGCTGGCTGATCGCCGCAGCCGTGGCCGCCATCCTCGTCATGCTCGCCGTCGTACGCACCATCCGCGTCGGCGGCACCAGCTGGGTGCGCAGCGCCACCCTCTTCCCCGTCATGGCCGCCCTTGTCTTCCTGCTCGGCTTCCACGGACGAGATCTCGACCGCAACTACTCCGCCCGCCCCCTCGCGCAGGAGATGGAGCGCCTCGCCCCCGACACCCGACTCGTCGTCGTCCACGACGTCAAGCGCGACATGGACTACGGCCTCGCCTTCTACCGCAACCAGGAGCCGCTCTCCTACGACAAAAACGGCGTCCCCCCCGAGCAGCATCTGCTTGTCATTCGCTCAAACGAGATCAACCAGCTCCCCGAGCTGCTCGCCGGCCGCATCTACGAGCCCCTCTTCCTCTACGACACCCAGGGTCTCGCCGTCTACAAAGTCCTGCCCAAAGGCTGAACCCCGCTAGAACGCCGGCCGCCGCCCGCTCCCTCGCGTGTCATCCCGCAGCGAAGCGGAGGGACCTGCTGGGCGCACCGCCACCCAGCTACCCATCCACAACCTCAACCCACGAGTCCAACACCTCCGCCCCGAGCCCCACAGCAAGCCGCTGCACGGCGCGTTCCACCTCCTGCATCTGCCCCTCCAGATACGCCGACGAAGACGAGATCGCCGCAAACCCCAGCGTAGCCCGGTTCCACAGCGAAGCATCGTCCAGCTCCGCCACCGACACGTTGAACCCATGCCGCAGCTTGTCCTTCAACGAACGCACCACCTGCCGCCGGTCCTTCACCGACTGCGCATGCGGAATCGACAACTCCAAAATCAATTTAGCAACAGGCATCCGGTAGCGTCCCATCTCTGCCCCGACCGGCCATGCCCCCGCCGGTCATGTGCAATCGTGCGGTATCCCTGCTGCCCCAGGAACAGCATCTGCGCATCCCAGGCATCCGCCTCCAGCGGCCACCCGTGAGAGAACGTGACGACCGGCCCCGTTCCCCAGTCCTTGTAATAAATCTCCGTTCCGTCGTTCACCGTAAACGTACACATGCGAGCCTCCTCCTGGAGGAGTTCCCATTCTCCACCCCGTTTGCCCGGCGAAACAGGCCTTCGCGAACAATATGTGTGACACATTCAGTAGCACACCTCCTTCCGTCGCCACAGGTCTACTCGGATCGGCGCCCGCATCGTCCCGGCACCGCAACATGCCCGCTCGCCACCATCGTTTGCGGGTCTCTGATGAAACCCGCACGCCCGTCGCCCACCCTGCGAACTCTCCTCGATCCTCATCTGCCCTTCACCTCCACCCGCCACCGGGCCGCTATACTTTTTTCTGTGCCCGCACACGCCCCCTTCGAGTTCCTGGCCTTCCTCATCGGCCTCCTCCTCGGGTCCTTCCTGAATGTGTGCATCTCTCGTCTTCCCCGCGGCGAATCCATCGTCCAGCCGCGCTCGCGCTGCGCCCGTTGCCACCACACCATCCAGTGGTTCGATAACATCCCGCTGCTCAGCTTTCTCCTGCTCCGCGGTCGGTGCCGACGCTGCCGCACGCACATCTCGTGGCGCTATCCCCTGGTCGAACTCACCACCGGGCTCTGGTTCGCCGCCATCGCCGCGCTCGCTTCTGCTTCTTCGCCTTCCGCCCTCTCCGCACCCGTCCTCTCGCCTGCCATGACAATCCAATCCGTGGCCCTGGCGATCCTCGGCTTCCTCCTCATCGGCCTCATGGTTATGGACTGGCAGACCCTTCGCCTCCCCGACTCCTTCACGCTCACCGGCATCCTCGTCGGCTTCTTCCTCGCCTGCAGTGAAGCCATCTTCCTCAATCCGGGCGAAGACCAGGTCCTCCTTCCCGCCGAACACATGCGCCTCCGCAGCCCGGGAGTCGGCGCCGTGGAAGGCAACGTCTTTCTCACCGGCCCCGAAGCCCTCGTCTTCGGCCGCTTGGGCGCCATCCTCGGCGCGGCGGGTCTCCTCCTGCTCATCCGCTGGCTCTACCGTCGCCTCCGCGACCGCGAGGGCATGGGACTCGGCGACGTCAAACTCCTCGCCATGATCGCCGCCTTCCTCGGCTTCGCCCAGTCCCTCCTGGCCTTCTTCGTCGGAGTCCTCGCCGCTGGCCTCGCCGCCGCAGTCCTCCTCTCGCGAAGTCGCGCCACCCGCTCCACGCCGCTCCCCTTCGGCTCCTTCCTGGCCGCTGGAGGCCTCCTTGCCGCTCTCCTGGGACCCACCCTCCTCGCCTGGTACGCCTCATTCTTCTCTTAGTAGACGACCGCCCCGCAGCACACGCCCGTCCAAAAATGAATTCGACGCGTGCTGTCAAGCCCCCAAGCCTGTGGAAATGCGCCCAACCGCAACAATCAACGGAACATAAAGTCCAAAAATAGTTGGCAGTTTAGTTTGGGTGAGGCTTGTATCCTAAATACAGGAAGAAAACATCCGAGGGCCGCCCGTCACGGGGCGGCCCTCGACGCTTGGCACTGCAGGTAAGAAAGATGCTCACACTCGATACCTGATTCCCGCGTCTGTAAAAACCACCAACCAGTGCAACTCACCTTTGCTTTCAACACTTACCGAAAAACAGGGGGAGGGGGGTGGCGCCAACAGCTCCGAAGCTGACCTACACTCCGTCCGTGCCGAACCGTTTCCATCCTGTCACTACGCTCCTTGACACTTGACCGGGCCACTTCTAGAGTCGAAGATGCGCATGCAGACGACAACAACCCCGTATATCTGGAACTACTTACCTCTCGCACTCCAGATCCTCGTCGCGATGGCCATGGCCGGCGGCATGGTAGGCGCCTCCTTCTTCATCGGAAAGCACAAGAACTCCCGCACCAAGCTGGGCGCCTACGAGTGCGGCATGGACCCCGTCGGCGACGCTCGCGGCCGCTTCTCCGTCCGCTTCTACATGGTCGCTATGTTGTTCATTCTGTTCGACGTCGAAGCCGTCTTCATGCTTCCCTGGGCCGTCATCTTCCGCCGCCTGCCGGCCATCACCGGCTCCCGGCTCTTCGGCTTCTGGGAGATGCTCGTATACCTCGGCTTCGTCGCCGTAGGCCTCTTCTACGTCTGGAAAAAGGGCATCCTCACCTGGTCAGAAGACCGCGGAGATCTCTAAATGGGCGGCACACCTACACCTCTTCCCGTTCCCAATCCCGGCCCGACCGCCCAGTCGCCCGGTCCGCATCCCGGCCCTGAACCCGGCCCCGAAGCCGGCGGACCGCCAGCCGACCTCGCCCAGCCGATCTTCGGCAAAGAGGCCATCTTCGCCGCGCTGCCCGAAAACGCCGCCGTCAAGGCCCTGACAACTCTGGCCACCGACGCCAAGTGGGACCGCCGCGAACTCTCGATCACCGTTCCGGGCGAGTCCATCGTCGCCGCCGCCCAGGCCCTCAAGTCCGCCGGATTCAACTTCTTCGAAGACGTCACAGCGGTCGACTGGTACCCGCAGGAGCCGCGCATTCAGCTCTCCTACTCCTTCCTCTCTCTCAAGGGCAAGGAGCGCGTCCGCATCATCGTCCGGCTGGACTCCGCCGCGCTCTCCGCGCCATCCATCACCTGCGTCTGGCCCGCTGCCAACTTCTACGAGCGCGAGATCTTCGATCTCTTCGGCGTCGACTTCCCCGGCCACCCGCGCCTCACCCGCATCATGATGCCACTCGACTGGGAAGGTCATCCGCTCCGCAAAGACTACCCCGTCGAAGGCTATCGCTAACCCGTAACCCACAGGATCCGTCCCGATGTCACCCACTGCCGCGCCCGACATGATCATCCCCGGAGTCGAAGACGTCGTCGCCGACGCGACCCAGCACGGCACCGCAGGCGTCGGCGAACACTCCATGGTCCTCAACATGGGGCCTCAACATCCCAGCACCCACGGAGTTCTGCGCCTGGTGCTCGAGATCGACGGTGAGTCCATCGTCTCCCTCGCCCCCGACATCGGCTATCTCCACACCGGCATCGAGAAGACCTGCGAAGCCAAGTTCTACCAGCAGGTTGTCCCGCTCACCGACCGCGTCGACTACCTCTCCCCGATGAGCAACAACACCGCCTATTCGCTCGCGGTGGAGAAGCTCCTCGGCCTGGAGATTCCCCCAAAGGCTCAATGGCTCCGCGTTCTCTTCAACGAGCTCATGCGGCTGAACTCGCACCTCGTCTGGCTCGGCACCCACGCCATGGACATCGGCGCGCTGACCGTCTTCCTCTACTGCTTCCGGGAGCGCGAAGAGCTTCTGCGCATCTTCGAGGCCGTCAGCGGCCAGCGCATGATGACCAGCTACATCCGCATCGGAGGCGTTGCGCTCGAGCCGCCGCTCGGCCTCTTCGACAGCATCCGCACCTTCCTGGACGGCTTTCCCTCGAAAATCGACGAGTACGAGGGTCTGCTCACCGGCAACCCCATTTGGATGGGCCGCCTCAAAGGCGTCGGCTACATCTCCCCTGAAGACGCCATCGCGCTTGGCGTCACCGGCCCGCCCCTGCGCGCCGCAGGCATTGACTTCGACGTCCGCCGCGACATGCCGTACTCCAGCTACGAGCAGTTCCAGTTCAAGGTCCCCATCTCGACCGAGAGCGACGTCTGGGCACGCTACGTGGTCCGTCTGGAGGAGATGCGGGAGTCGGTCAAAATCTGCCGCCAGGCCCTCGAAGGCATGCCCGAAGGTCGCATCGTCGCCGACGCACCCAAGATCATCCTCCCCGACCGCGAACAGATGAAGACTCAGATGGAGTCCCTCATCCATCACTTCAAGATCGTGACCGAAGGCTTCGCCGTGCCGCCCGGCGAGGTCATGGCCTCGATCGAATCGCCCGCACGGCCTGATGAGCTACTACGTCGTCTCCGACGGAACCGCCAAGCCATACCGTGTCCACATGCGCAACGCCGACTTCGCCAACCTTCAGGCCCTCGAAACCATGTGCAAAGGCCGCCTCCTCGCCGACGTAGTCGCCGTCATCGGCTCGCTGGATATCGTGCTCGGAGCCATCGACCGCTAGCGTGGAACGTGCCCTCCACACCGAACTCTGGACCTCATGGGCTTCTCTGCTCCGCTCCTATGCAGCCGCTCATGGCCTGAACACCCACCAGTTCGCGGTGATCGAGTTCAGCGAAGACCAGATCCTGCTCCGCTACGGCAGCCGTTGGATTCGCTTTACACACGATCGGCAGCAAAGTAGCGACCACACCGAAAGACCCTTCGCATTGAACGAAGACGGAACCGCAACCATCGGCGGTAAGATAGAAGAAATGGACATGGCAGCAGAACGAATTACGCGGGAGCTGATGCAGTGAGTGCAATCGCCAACACAATCTTCTCGCCGGAGCTCGCCGCACGCTTCGACAAGCTCGTCACGATCTACCCGGTCAAGCGTTCCGCCCTCATCCCCATGCTGCTCTACGCGCAGGATGAGATCGGCTATCTCTCCGAGCCCGCGATCCAGGAGATCGCCAAGCGCCTCGACCTCTTCGACATCGACGTCCGCTCCGTCCTCAGCTACTACTCCATGCTGCGCACCAAGCCCGCGGGCAAGTACAACATCCAGGTCTGCACCAACATCTCCTGCATGCTGCGCGGCGGCTACGAGATCCTCGACCACTGCAAAGCCAAGCTCGGCATCGGCCACAAGCAAGTCACCGCCGACGGCCAGTTCTCGCTCGAAGAAGTCGAGTGCATCGGCGCCTGCTGCTGGGCGCCCGCCATGCAGGTCAACTACGACTTCCACGAAGACCTCACCACCATCAAGGTTGATGCCATCCTTCAGGACTACGCAGAGGGCCGCGGAAAGGACGTGAAGTAGATGCCCACCCTCGTCTCCCATCCCGACGAAGCCATCGTCCTCAAGCGCCGCTGGGGTCAGGGCGCCGCCAACATCGACAAGTACATCGAGCTTGACGGCTATAAGGCCGTTCAGAACGCGATCGCGCAGGGCCTCGAAGCCATGCCCGCCTGGATCATCGACACCATGAAGGCCTCGCGGCCTGCGCGGCCGCGGCGGCGCCGGCTTTCCCACCGGCATGAAGTGGAGCTTCGTCCCCAAGGTCTCCGCCAAGCCCAAGTACGTCCTGGTCAACGGCGACGAGTCCGAGCCCGGCACCTGTAAAGATCACATGATCTTCCTCGAAGACCCGCACTCCGTCATCGAGGGCACCATGATCGCCGGCCTCGCCATCGGCTCCAAGATGGGCTTCATCTATCTCCGCGGCGAGTATCGCTACCTGCTCAAGATCGTCGAGCGCGCAGTCGCCGAAGCCTACGAGCAGCGGCTTCCTCGGCAAGAACATCTTCGGCATCGAAGGCCTCGACTTCGACATCGTCACCCAGACCGGCGCCGGCGCGTACGAGGTCGGCGAAGAGTCTGCGCTGATGGAGTCGCTCGAAGGCAAGCGCGGCGTCCCGCGCATCAAGCCGCCCTTCCCTGCCGTGGTCGGCCTCTACGGCGGCCCCACCGTCATCAACAACGCCGAGACCATCGCCTCCGCCCCGCACATCCTGCTGATGGGCGGCCCGGAGTACGCGAAGCTCGGCTCCGAGCGCAACGGCGGCACGCGCCTGTTCGGCATCTCCGGCCACGTGGAACGGCCCGGCATCTACGAGCTTCCCATGGGCTACTCCCTGCGCAAGGCCATCTACGACGTCGCGGGCGGCATCAAGGGCGGCAAGCAGCTCAAGGCCGTCGTCCCCGGCGGCTCGTCCTGCCCGGTCCTCAAGGCCGACGAGATCGACGTCGGCCTCGACTTCGACCAGATGGGCAAGGCCGGCACCATGCTCGGCTCGGGCGGCATCGTCGTGCTCGACGAGACGGTCTCCATCGTCGAGTTCGCGCTGCGCACCATCAAGTTCTACCAGCACGAGAGCTGCGGCTGGTGCATCCCCTGCCGCGAAGGCACCGACTGGATCAAGAAGACGCTCACCCGCGTCTACGACGGCGGCGGCCAGAAGAAGGACATCGACAACGTCCAGTACCTCGCCGAAAACATGATGGGCCGGACCTTCTGCCCGCTCGGCGATGCAGCCGCCATGCCGACGCTCGGCTTCGTCAAGAAGTTCCGCAAGGAGTTCGAAGACTACATCGACGGCAACAAAGCCGGCACCATGCTCATGAGCGACGAAGAGCACGACCTGGTCGGGGCCGGGCATTGAAGCCTCAGGAACTGATCCGAATGCTCAAGGCGAACGGTTGGTACGAGCACAAGCAAACTGGAAGCCACATTCACTTTCGCCACACGGATAAGACAAACACACTGATCGTTCCGTACCATGCAAGTAAGGAACTCGGAACGGGACTGGCCCACAAACTATTGAGACAGGCAGGTCTGCGATGACGCGCACATACTTGGTGGTCTTCGAGAAGGGTAAAGAGAACTGGAGCGCATTTGCGCCTGACGTACCCGGCACTGGCGGACTGCGGCGACACCGTAGAGGACGCTCGCAAGAGTCTTCGCGAAGGCATCGGCTATATGTTGGAAGACTACCTCGAGCAGGGACGCACCATTCCGGACGCCACCTCCACCAGCGTGGATTTTTCCGAGTTCGACCCCAATCCCTCCGAGAGTCACTATGAGATTGAGTGGCTGACGGTCGAATTACCCGAACCCGCGTCGCACCCCGACAAGTTAGCGCATCAGGCTGCTTGAAGGAACAACCTTGAGCGAAACCAGGCCAAGCAACTTCGTCGTCTTTGCCTTCGTTGTCGTAGCCGCAGTCGTCCTCTGGTTCGCGTGGGCCACGGTCCACCACCACCGCAGCGCAGACCAACAGATTCTGATCGAGAAGTCGAAGCACTAAGGATTTCGAAATGCCAGACGTAACCTTTACCGTAGACGGCAAAAAGATCACCGCCCCCGCGGGCACCCTGCTCATCGAAGCCTGCAAAGGCGCGGGCATTGAGATCCCCGCATTCTGTTACTACCCCGGCCTTTCGCTCCAGGCCGCCTGCCGCATGTGCGTCGTCCGCCAGGAGAAGGTCCCCAAGCTCCAGACCGCATGCACCACCCAGGTCGCCGAGGGCCAGGTCTTCTTCACCGACACGCCCGAGATCGTCCAGGCGCGCAAGGCCACCCTGCAACTCCTGCTTGGCAACCACCCGCTCGACTGCCCCGTCTGCGACGCCGGCGGCGAGTGCGAGCTGCAGGACATGACCTTCAAGTACGGCGCGGCCGACAGCTTCTACGCCGAGCCCAAGAACCACCGCGAAGAGCAGCAGTGGTCCCCCGTCGTCTACTTCGATCGCCCCCGCTGCATCCTCTGCTACCGCTGCGTGCGCATGTGCGGCGAAGGCATGGACGTCTTCGCGCTCGGCGTCGAAAACCGCGGCTCCTCCTCGGTCATCATCCCCAACATCCCCGCCGCGCAGTCCCCCGACGCCCTCGCCCACGTCGACTGCGAGCAGTGCGGCATGTGCATCGACGCCTGCCCCGTCGGCGCGCTCACCTCCGGCACCTATCGCTACAAGACCCGCCCGTGGGAGATGAACCACGTCCCCACCATCTGCACCCACTGCGGCGACGGCTGCAAGACCACCCTCGGCGTACGCGCCACCTCCGATGGAGCCGAGATCGTCCGCGGCGACAACCGCGACAAGTCCGGCATGAACGGCGATTTCCTCTGCAACAAGGGCCGTTACGCCTTCGACTTCGCCAACTCCACCGAGCGCATCACCCAGCCTCTCGTCCGCCAGCCAGACGGCAAGCTCAAGCCCGTCTCCTGGGAAGAAGCCCTCACCTTTGCCGGCCAGAAGCTCGCCGAAGCTTCGCGACACCCGCGGCGGCAAGAGCATCGGCGTCATCGGCGGCAATCGCCTCACCAACGAAGAGGCCTACCTGCTGCAGAAGTTCGCCCGCTCCGTCCTCGGCACCAACAACATCGATCACCACCGCACCGCCGACTACGTCGCCTTTGCGCAAGCCCTCGCCGGTACAACCGGCCGCGCCGCCTCGCAGCACGACACCGCTCTCCGCCAAGTCCATCCTCCTCGTCGGCGGCGACCCCACCAACCAGGCGCCCGCTCACCGCCTGGAACCTCCGCACCAACGTCCGCCTCAACGGCGCGAAGCTCTACATCGCCAACTACCGCCGAGATCAAGCTCCGCCGCCAGGCCAAGGCCTTCCTCCAGCTCTCCGAGTTCGGCTACGGCCCCTTCGCCAGCTACCTCGCCGGCGACGACTCCGTCGCCGACGCTGCCGCTCGCCGACACCAGCCGCCCTCGCCAGCTTCCGCGACGCCGTTCGCGCCGAAGAGACCCTCCTTATCCTGATCGGCTCCGAGCTCAGCGGCGCCTCGCTCAAGCGCCTGATCGACTTCGGCCTCACACTCCCCAACGCAAAGTTCGCCCTGCTCGGCGACTACGCAAACTCCCGCGGCGCAGCCGACATGGGCCTGCTCCCCGACATGCTTCCCGGCTACACGCCGCGCCTCCGGAACCAATAACTTCGGCGAGTACACCATCCCTGACGACGCCGGATTCGACCTCCTCGAAATCTTCGACGCCGCAGCCGCCGGCAAGCTCTCCGCCCTCTACGTCGTCGCTGCCAACCCCGTCGCACGCTACCAGGTCGATCCCGCCTCGCTCGAAGAACACCTTCCTCATCGTGCAGGACATGTTCCTCACCGAGACCGCCGCGCTCGCCGACGTCATCCTCCCCGCCGCCAACCTCTACGAGAAGTCCGGCTCCGTCACCAACTCCTACGGCGACCTCCAGCAGGTCAAAAAGGCCGCCGACCGCGCCGGCGTCCGCACCGACTTCGAGACTGATCGTCCGCCTCGCCGACAAGATGGGCGCAGACGTCCGCACGCTCGTCCCCTTCGGCCCCGGCAACGTCCGCGCCGATCATGGGCCAGACCCGCGGCGCACAGATCCGGCGAAGCCGACCGCCACGCCGTCTGGCTCACCGCCAACAACCTCGAGCCGCGCCTCAGCCCCTTCGACCCCATCGCCATCCTCGACGAGATCCAGCGCCTCGTCCCCGGCTACGACAAGCTGCTCCGCCTGCAGCTGCTCTCCGGCAACGACCAGCACATCTCGCCCCGCGGCGTCAGCCATCAGCCGCGAAGGCCTCGTCCAGATCACGCCACGCCGCGACCTCGTCCTGCCCTCCGGCGACACTCTCTTCACCTCCGGCACCCTGGGCCGCTACTCCGCCATGCTCAACGGACGTGCAGCGCACTTCCAGAACCGCACCGAATCCGAACTCAACCAGACCGCCGCCGACTAGGACAAGAAGACTCAGTGAGCCCACAGACTCCATTCCTCACCTTCCTCCTCATCTCGGTCCTCAAGATCGCGGTCGTGCTCGTCATCACCCTCACCGCCGTCGCCTACACCGTGCTGCTCGAGCGCAAGGTCATCGGCCGCATGCAGAACCGCTGGGGACCCTCGCCGCACCGGCCCGTTCGGCCTCCTCCAGCCCCTCGCCGACGGCATCAAGCTCTTCCTCAAAGAAGACCTGATGCCGCTCGCCGTCGAGCGCCCGCTCTTCCTCGCTCGCGCCCATGATCGCCCTCACCTGCGCGCTGATCTCCATTGCCGTCGTTCCCTTCGGCGCCCTCACCACGGTCCGCGGCGTGGACATCTTCGAGATCGCCAACGTCAACATCGGCCTGCTCGTCATCCTCGGCATCACCTCGATCGGCGTCTACGGCATCGCGCTCTCCGGCTGGTCGTCGAACAACAAGTACTCGCTCCTTGGCTGCCTCCGCGCCACGGCCCAGGTCATCAGCTACGAACTCGCCCTCGGCCTCTCGCTCGTCGGCGTCGTCCTCCGCGCCGGCTCGCTCAACCTCCGCACCATCGTCGACTCCCAATCCGCCCACGGCGCCCTCTCGTGGAACATCCTCGGCGGCTTCCAGCTCCTCGGCTTCTTCATCTACCTCATGGCCGCCTACGCCGAGACCAACCGCGCCCCGTTCGATCTTCCCGAGGCCGAAACCGAGCTCGTCGCCGGCTACCACACCGAGTACTCCTCCATGAAGTTCGCCATGTTCTTCATGGCCGAATACGCCAACATGATCACCGTCTCCTGCGTCGCCACGCTGCTCTTTTTCGGCGGCGCGTCCTCGCCCTTCGGCACACCTGATCCCCGCCTTCGGCGGACCGCATCGTCCAGGCCATCCTCCCCATCTTCTGGTTCGTCTTCAAGATTCTCTGCTTCCTGTTTCTCTACATCTGGGTGCGCTCCACGCTGCCGCGCTTCCGCTATGACCAGCTCATGAGCTTCGGCTGGAAGTTCCTTCTGCCGCTCGCCATGCTCAACATCATCGCCACCTCGCTCGTCCTCGCCCTGCGCGGCATAAGCGGACACTTCCGGCTGCTTTACAATCAAAGACACACAAGACACGTTTCTCGCCAGCTTTCGAAGCTCGTATCGTTGCGCGCTCTGCAACGAAGGACTCGGACCATACCTCATGCAACTCGCACTCTTCATCATCTTTGGCGTGCTGGCCGTCGCAGGAGCGCTCAACCTCCTCTTCCAGCGCCACCCCATCAACTCCGCGCTCTCGCTCGTCGTCGTCATGATGTCGCTCGCGGTCCTCTACTGGTCGCTCGGCGCAGAGTTCCTCGCCGCCGCCCAGATCATCGTCTACTCCGGCGCCGTCATGGTGCTCTTCGTCTTCGTCATCATGCTGCTCAACGCCGGCGAAGAAGAACGCACCACCGGCAGCCGCGCCGCCTACTTCGCCGGCATCCCCGGCGCCGCCGCCATCTTCTGCCTGCTCAGCTTCGTCTTCCTCTCCGAGCGCGGCACCCTCGGCAGCTCCACCATCGGCGGCGACCTCGACCAGCGGCGTCGACAACATCGCCGAGATCAGCAGCCTGCTCTTCACCAAGCTGCTGCTGCCCTTCGAAGTCACCTCCATCCTCATCCTCGTCGCCATCCTCGGCGCCGTCGTCCTCGCCCGGAAGGAGCAGTAGCCAATGCATGTCGCTCCTGCAAACCATCTACTCCCATTGCTGTCTCTGCTGATCGCTCGTCGATCGCCGTCGTGCATAGCTCAATCCAGCGCAGAGAGCCAAGGAGAAGGCCGCTAGATGGTCCCCATCGCCTACTACCTCGTCCTCGCCGCCATCCTCTTCTCCATCGGCATCGGCTCGTTCCTCATCAAGCGCAACATCATCACCATCTTCATCTCGATTGAGCTCATGCTCAACGCCGTCAACCTGACCTTCGTCGCCTTCGCGCACATGTGGCACCAGGTCTCCGGCCAGATCTTCGTCTTCTTCGTCATGGTCGTCGCCGCGGCAGAAGCCGCCGTCGGCCTCGCCATCATCATCTCCATCTTCCGCACCCGTCGCACCCTCAATGTCGACGAGATCGACCTGATGAAACTATGACCCCGATACCCTGCCAGCTCTCTCTGGGCCATTCCCGCTGCTGCCCTTCGCCGGCTTCCTGATCAACGGCACCCTGGGCCGCCGGCTTCCCGCGCGCCGTCGTCTCCGCCGTTGCGCTGCTCTTCACCGCGCATCCCCGCCGCCATCGTCGCCTTGCTCTGGTCGCGCATGCTCGCCCGCCGGCGCGCCCGAGAGCTTCGACATCGTCAGCCGCCCCATGGATCGCCATCACCGGCTTCCAGGTCAACTTCGCCTTCGCCGTCGATCACCTCACCCTGATCATGCTCGCCGTCGTCACCGGCGTCGGCTTCCTCATCCACCTCTACTCCGTCGGCTACATGGCGCACGAAGACGGCTACTGGCGCTTCTTCGCCTACCTCAACCTCTTCATGTTCTTCATGCTGGTGCTCGTGCTCTCCGCCAGCTTCCTGCTGCTCTTCGTCGGCTGGGAGGGCGTCGGTCTCGCCTCGTACCTGCTCATCGGCTTCTACTTCACGAAAGACCTCCGCCGCCAACGCCGGCACGAAGGCATTCGTCGTCAACCGCATCGGCGACTTCGGCTTCCTGCTCGCGATGTTCCTCCTCATCGCCCACTTCGGCTCGCTCAACTTCGCCGACGTCTTCGCCACCATCGCCGCAGCACCCGGAGTGGCACGGCGCCGGCTGGCTCACCGCCATCGCCCTCCTGCTCGTCCTCGGCGCCACCGGCAAGTCCGCGCAGATCCCGCTCTACGTCTGGCTGCCCGACGCGATGGAAGGCCCCACGCCGGTCTCCGCGCTCATCCACGCCGCCACCATGGTCACGGCGGGCATCTACATGGTCGCGCGCTGCCACGTCCTCTTCAACCTGCGCGCCCGCCGCCCTCATCGTCGTCGCCTGCATCGGCGCCGCCACCGCCATCTTCGCCGCCTCCATCGGCATGGTGCAGCACGACATCAAGCGCGTGCTCGCCTACTCCACCGTCTCGCAGCTCGGCTACATGTTCCTGGCCTGCGGAGTCGGCGCCTACTCGGCCGCCATCTTCCACCTGTCACCCACGCCTTCTTCAAGGCCCTGCTCTTCCTCGCCGCCGGCTCCGTCATCCACGCCCTCTCCGGCGAGCAGGACATGCGCAACATGGGCGGCCTCGCACAGCCGCATCCCGATCACCTTCTGGACCATGACGACGGGCGTCTTCGCCATCGCCGGCATCCCGCCGCTTGGCGGGCTTCTTCTCGAAGGACGAGATCCTCTACCAGGCCTTCGCCTCGACGCCAACCCGCCTCGGCAAGCTCCTCTGGCTCGTCGGCCTCATCACCGCCGGCATGACCTCCTTCTACATGTTCCGCCTCTGGTACAAGACCTTCTTCGGCGAGCTCCGCTTCGACCCGTCCGCCGACCTGCACGACCACGGTGCCGCAGTCCACACGCACGCCGGCACGCACGCCGTCATGGTCGCCGAACACGACGAAGGCCAGGCCGCCCACCCGCACGGCATCCACGAGTCCCCCTGGATCATGACCCTCCCGCTCGCTGTCCTCGCCATCCTCTCCGTCGTCGGCGGATGGATCGGCATCCCCGAGCGCTCTCGGTGGCTCCAACCACTTCGAGCACTTCCTCGACCCCGTCTTCGCCGCCACCAGCCGCCGCCGCCAGCGCCGTCAACGCCGACCAGGTCAGCCACGGCCTCGAACTCGGTCTCGCCGCCGTCTCCGTCCTGGTCGCCCTCGCCGGCTTCTTCCTCGCCTACCTCTGGTACTACAAGAAGCCCGGCACCGCCGCCGCTCTCGCCGAGCGCGTCAAGCCGCGCCTACGCCGCTGCTCGACCACAAGTACTGGGTCGACGAGCTATACGACGCCGTGCTCGTCACCCCGCTCATGATGGCTCACGCCGCATCACCGAGTTCGTCTTCGACGCCGGCCTCGTCGAAGGCACCGGCTCCGTCGCCGCCGCCACCACCCAGGGCTTCGGCGCGCTGGTCCGCCGGCAGTTCTCCGGCAACATCCGCTCCTACGCAGGATGGCTCGCCATCGGCGCCGCCGCCGTCATCGTCATCATGGTCTTCGGCCGCTCGCTCTGGGGGCACATTTGAACTTCGATCCACACCATCCTGACGCCTCATCGATCTTCCTCCCGCTCGCCGGAGCGCTGCTGCTCGCGCTGCTGCCCGACACGCGGCAAGATCCAGCAGTGGGCCGCGCTCGGCATCACGCTCGCTCACCTTCCTCGCGACGCTGCACCTGCCCGCGCACTTCCAGTACGGCACACCCGGCCCGCTCTTCCAGTTCGAGCAGAACATTCCCTGGATCGCCGCCCCCGCCATCCGCTACCACCTCGGCGTCGGACGGCCTCTCCATGTGGCTCGTCGTCCTCACCGGCCTGCTCGCGCCGCTCGGCGTCCTCATCTCCTGGAACGCCATCGCCGAGCGCAAGAAGCTCTTCTACACCCTCTTCCTGCTGCAGCAGGTCGCGATGTTCGGCATCTTCCTCGCGCTCGACCTGTTCCTCTACTACGCCTTCTGGGAGCTCTCGCTCGTTCCCATGACCATCCTGATCGCCACCTTCGGCCGCACCCACAACCGCCGCCGCGCCGCGATCCGCTACTTCCTCTACGCCTTCATCCCCTCCGCCCTGCTGCTGGTCGCGATGCTCTGGCTCTACGCCCGCACCGGCACCTTCGACTTCCCCACGCTCGCCGCCCTGGCCGCGCGCCACGCCATCTCGTCGAACACCGCCGCCCTCTGGCTCGCCTCCCTCGCCTTCCTCCTCGCCTTCGCGGTCAAGGTTCCCGTCGTTCCCGCTGCACGGCTGGCTGACCGGACGCCATCGAAGAAGCCCCCACCGCCGCCGTCATGGTCCTCGTCGGCAAAACCGGCCTCTACTCCATCCTGCGCTTCTCCTTCGGCATCTTCCCCGAGCGAGTCGCGCCGCATCGCCCCGCTGGTGATCGCGCTCGCCGCCATCGGCATCGTCTACGGCGCCTGCCTCGCACTCGTGCAGAACGACCTCAAGCGCCTCGCCTCCTTCGCCACGCTCGGCCACCTCAGCTTCATCATGCTCGGCATCTTCACCTTCACCATCGCCGGGACTCGACGGCGGCATCTACCAGATCCTCAACGAGATCGCTCGGCGGCGCCGCCCTCTTCATGCTCATGGGCCTGCTCTACGAGCGCTACGGCACCTACGACATGCGCCAGTACGGCGGCCTCGCCGCGCAGCTTCCCTGGGTCGTGACGATGTTCGTCATCACCGCGCCTCGCCACCGCCGGCCTGCCCATGCTCTCTGGCTTCGTCGGCGAGTTCCTGATCCTCTCCGGCTCCATGCAGACCACGCTCGCCGCGCACCACGTCCTCTGGACCGTGCTCGCCACCACCGGCGTCATCTTCGGCGCCGCCTACATGCTCACCATGATCCAGCGCGTCTTCTACGCCGAGCTCGGCCCCAAGCCCGCGACCATCGCCGCCGCGCGACCTCGACGCCCGCGAGCACCTCGCCCTCTGGCCTCTCGCCGCGCTCTTCCTCATCATGGGCGTCGCCTCCCCCTACTGGATGCGCGCCATCGACCCCGTCGGCACCGCAATGGCGGACCACGCACCGCCGCCCCGTCCGACCACGGGTGCCCAGCTCGAAGCCTCAGCGCCGGATGACTGTACCAGCGCCGATCAGCAACCTCGCCGCACATCGAGCGAAGGAGCCCGCTAAATGTCCCCCAACATCCTCGCCCTCCTGCCCGAATACATCCTCACCCTCTTCGGCGTCCTCATCATGCTCGCCGAGCCGCTCTTCCGCCCGCGCACTCGCGCAAGCCCCTCGGCTGGCTCGCCATCCTCGGCACCGCTCGCCGCAGCCGCCGCAAGCTGGTACCAGCTCGCACCTCGGCACCACTCACCGCCTTCAGCGGCACCATCCAGGTCGACTCCTTCAGCATCTTCTTCCACCTGCTCATCGCCGCCGTCGCCCTGGTCACCCTGCTCGGCTCGCTCGACTACTTCGAAGGCCACGCCACCCACGCCGGCGAGTACTTCGCCCTCGTCCTCTTCGGCTCCGTCGGCATGATGTTCATGACCTGCTCCGTCGAGCTGCTCATGGTCTTCATCGGCCTCGAAATCTCCTCCATCTCCACCTACATCATGGCCGGCATGCGCAAGGGCCAGGCCTCCAGCGTCCGAGTCCTCCATCAAGTACTTCCTGCTCGGCTCCTTCGCGACCGCCTTCTTCCTCTACGGCATCGCGCTCGCGTTCGGAGCCACGGGCTCCACCTCCATCGCCGCCATCGCCGCCGGCCTGGGCACCACCACCGCCCCGCGACTCGCCTTCCTCGCCCTCGCCATGATGATCATCGGCCTGGGCTTCAAAGTCTCCGCCGCGCCCTTCCACGTCTGGACGCCCGACGCCTACCAGGGCGCGCCCGCACCGGTCGTCGGCTTCATGTCCACCGCTCCCAAGGCCGCCGCCTTCGCCGTCCTGCTGCGCATCACCTTCTCCGGCTTCCCCGCCATGGCACATCGCTGGAGCCTCCTCCTCTGGGTCCTCGCCGCGCTCTCCATGACCATCGGCAACCTCGGCGCCCTCGTCCAGACCGACGTCAAGCGCATGCTCGCCTACTCCTCCATCGCGCACGCCGGCTACCTGCTCGTCGCCTTCACCGCCTTCCCCCAGAACGGCATCGCCGCTGCCTGCTTCTACACCGCCTCCTACGCCGCGATGAACGTCGGCGCCTTCGCGGTCATCACCCAGGCCGGCGGCTTCGACGAAAGCCTCCGCACCATCGACGACTACCGCGGCCTCGCCATACGCCGCCCCGTGCCTCGCCGCGCTGCTCGCTTTCTTCCTGCTCTCGCTCATCGGGATTCCCTTCACCGGCGGCTTCTTCGGCAAGTTCTACGTCTTCACCGCCGCCCTCCAGTCCGGCCGCGTCTGGCTCGCCGTCATCGGCCTGCTCAACTCCGGCGTCGCCTGCTTCTACTACCTCCGCCTCCTGGCCGCCGTCTACAGCCCGCCCCGAGATCACCTCCGACACCACCGTCGAACCCGCCACCATGTCCCGGCCGGGTACCAGCTTTGCCGCCAGCGTCGGACTCACCCTCGCCGCTGCCGCGACCCTGCTCCTCGGCATCTTCCCCGGCCACGCACTCGACCTCGCCCACGCGGCCAGCGCCACCCTCGTCGCGCCCCCACCAGAAACACCTGCAAACCCGCCCCCAGCCACCAGCGCCGCCTCCCCTTTTGTGCAGACAAGTACCCGGTAGGTACCTGCTTCCGGAAAGTACCTCCTCAGTACCGGCCGCAGACCCGCCTGCCAGGAGAAGCCGCATGACCGCACAATCCCGAGCACACGCTCTCCTTACCGGGATCCTCCTCCTCTGCACCGCTCCCCTGCACGCCCAGGCCACCATCCCCGCGCTACTCCTCTCCGACATCCATCTCGACCCATTCCACGACCCAGCCAAGGTCGCCCGCCTCAACGCAGCCCCAGCCTCGGAGTGGCCCACCATCCTCGCCGCGCCGGACGCCGCCACCCGCGCCGAAGCCGCCGTACGCCTCACCGCGTCCTGCCCAACCCGCGGCGCCGACACTCCAGACACTCTTTGGCGCTCCGCCCTGCAGGCCATCCGCACCCAGACCGCAGCCTCGCACCCCCGCTTCGTCACCATCTCCGGCGACCTCGTCGCGCACGCCTTCGACTGCAAATACAAAGCTCTCCTCCCCAAAGCCACCCACGCCGACTACGCCGCCTTCACGGGCAAGACCGTCCGCTACGTCATCTCCACCCTTCGCGCGGCGGTACCCAACACTCCCATCTACCTCGCGCTCGGCAACAACGACTCCGCGTGCACGGACTACCAACTCGCCGCCGCGCACGACGAACTCCTCGCCTTCACCGCCAGCATCGCCGCCGAAACCCTACCCGAAGCCAACCGCGCAGAAGTGCTCGCCACCTTTCCCGCCACTGGCTCCTACTCCGCCCCACTCGCCGGCGTGCCCAACACCCGCATCCTCGTCCTCGATGACATCTTCCTCTCCGCCCGCTACGCAACCTGCTCCGGCGCCCACGACCCTGCACCCGCAGCCGCCCAGCTTGCCTGGCTCACCACCCAGCTCAACGACGCTCACGAGCACCACCAGCGGATCTGGGTCCTCGGCCATATCCCGCCGGGCATCGACCTCTACACCACCGCCCGCAAACTCACCGACGTCTGCAACGGCGGCAAGCCCGTCACCTTCCTCGCATCCGATCAGCTCGCCCAGACCTTGGCCGGTCAGGCCGGAACCGTGCGCCTGGCGCTCTTCGGCCACACCCACTCCGACGAAATGCAGCTCCTCATCCCCCACGCGGAGTCCGCAGGGGAAGGCCGCTCGTCAACTGCAGCCGCGGGAGTTCCCGTCAAGCTCACCGCCTCAATCACCCCCGTCAACGGCAACCGTCCCACTTTCACTCTCGCCAAGATCGACCCCGCGACCGCAGACCTCAAGGACTTCACCGTCTACCAGGCCTCAAACGCCACCGGCATCGCAGCCACCTGGAGCCGCGAGTACACCTACTCGACCGCCTACCACCAATCGGCGTTCGACGGCCCGGCCGTGCTTACCCTGATCACAGGCTTCCAGGCCGATCACGCGGGACAGGAACCCTCCAGCCAGGCCTACCTCCGCAACTACTTCCCGGGAGACGCCTCCACCCTGCTCCAGCTCGTCTGGCCGCAATACAGCTGCGCCATGGACCATACCTCACCCGAGTCCTTCGCCGCCTGCATCTGCCCCGCCAAACCTCAACCGTAAACAGCGACCTCAGACGCCAGCACGATCGACGAACTCGCTGTGTTCTCTGTGCCGTTCTCCGTGTCCTCTGTGATTCGCCTTGCCTGACCGGCTAGATCCCTACGGGATACGGCTTCTCATGCATCTCCGTCGAAGCCTTTCCTCCGCGCTCGAACCGCCCTTGCAGCAAGCTCAGCAGCCCCGTGTACCAGTACCCAAACACAAACAAAACAAGAAATGGCACCGTCAGGTAGTTCTCAGTCGTGACCGCGTACCAAACCGTCCCGGCAAAGTACGTCCCAATCGCAAGCTCGATCCAGGGCACAATCCCCAGCCGCTTGCGATACACCTTCGCCTGGCTCGCCTCGCCTTTCTGTTTCACGCGATACTTCGGCGTCCGCGCAAACGCCGACTTCACACCAAACAGCGCCTCCAGCACCGCCTTCGTATTCGTGATTGTCAAGCCCACGCCAAGCGCCATCAGGAAAGGCACATACGGCAGCGCCTTCCACCACGTCTTCGGGGAACAGCTCCTTCTGGCTCACCAGGTAAAACGTGACAAACTCATCGTGCTTGCCATAAACAGCGGCAGATCGATCAGCAGCATCTGCAGGTAGCCCTGCCAGGACCGGATGATCATCGCGGGCATCAGCAGCGCGCTCAGCACAATCATCAGCGGATAGCTGATGTTCGCCGTCAGGTGATACCACGCCTCGAGCTTGGTATGCCACGGCGCATCGCTCTTCAGCACACGCGGCAGAATCTTCATGCCGGTCTGGATCAGCCCCTTCGCCCAGCGCGCCTGCTGCGTCTTGAACGCCGTCATCTCGATCGGCAGCTCCGCCGGACACTCCACGTCCTGCAGATACTTGAACTTCCACCCGGCCATCTGCGAGCGGTAGCTCAGGTCCGTGTCTTCGGTCAGCGTGTCATGCTGCCAGCCGCCCGCAGTCGTGATCGCCTCGCGCCGCCACATGCCCGCTGTGCCGTTGAAGTTGAAGAACACCCCGGCACGCGACCGCCCGCCGTGCTCCAGCACAAAGTGCCCGTCCAGCAGGATCGCCTCAACCTTCGTCATGAAGCTGTAGTTGCGGTTCAGGTGCGTCCACCGCGTCTGCACCATGCCGATCCCCGGCTCGGCGAAGTGATGCACCACCTTCATCAGCCAGTCCGGCGCGGGCACAAAGTCCGCGTCGAAGATCGCGATCAGCTCGCCCTTCGCTACCTTCAGCCCTTCATCCAGCGCGCCCGCCTTGTACCCATGCCGATTCGTCCGATGCAGATACACGATCGGCTGCGGCGCAAGCCCCGCAATGCCCGACGCATATCGCTCCACAATCTCCCGCGCGACCTCCACCGTCTCGTCCGTCGAGTCGTCCAGCACCTGGATCTCGAACCGGTCCCGCGGATACTCCAGCCGGCAGATCGCATCGATCAGCCGGTCCACCACAAACTGCTCGTTGAAGATCGGCAGCTGCACCGTCACAAACGGCAGCTCGCCCTCCGCGAAGCGTCGCACCGGGCTCATTCCAATGCGCAGCCTTCTTCCGGTTGCGGAAGTACAGCCACACCAGCTGGTAGCGGTGAATTCCGTAGAACGCCAGGATCACCATCACGATGAAGTACGGGATCAGCATCATCGTGTCGAACGAGTTCCAACGATACAGGTGCTGAAACGTGCGGTCGCCAAAGTGCGTGCGGAAGTAGTGCCCCAGCCCCTTCGTAGCCAGCAGCATGGCCAGCGGCAACGGCCGCGCACCACACATCCATTGCGCCACAAGGTCCAGGAATCGCACTCCGATCAGGTTCAACATCATGTCGTCAGGAACAAACCTCAGCCGATTCTACGCGATAGAGTTCACCGCCCACCCTAACCGGCAAACATCATCCGATATCCCGGATCCCGCTCCACCGGCATAAAGCCCGCGTCCCGAATCACCCGCCGCAGGTCCTCCTCGTAGCTCGAGCCGGCACCGCCCGAAGCCGCAAGCGGCACCTCCCCAGCATCGTTCGCGCCAAACCGCAGACCCATCTCCAGCACCTTCAGCCCGCTTGCCATCGAACCTAGCTGCACATTCTCGATCGTATCCACCATTAGGCGGGACACCGCCAACGTCTTCAAACACTCGACCGCCGTTGGCCCACTCAGGCCTCCCCCGGCACTCTCCGTCACAAGCGCCGCAAAGCCGCTCGTGCGCTCCTGCAGATCACGCACGGCATGGAGGAAATCGATCCTGCTTTCAGCACTCTCCCCCGCACCGAACTGCAGGGTTGCGACTGTCCTGACGCCTAGCCGATGAGCCGCCTCATGCATCCGGAGCCACTCCGCCACCCCGGCGCCACGGTCTGCCGGGTCGGGGCCTTCCGCACTCAACGAGTCCCATCCGGCCTCGCGCAACCGCCCCAGCAGATCATCCACGTCGCCGCCCGAACTCGCAGCCAGATCTCGCAGCTCGTCGACAGCCGGCCCTGCAATCCACACTCCAGGCGAAAGCCGGCGCAGCCCCGCAACCAGATCCAGCACTCCGGAAACCCCAAGCCCCGTCACGCCGCCCAGCGACACGCCGGTCGCACCGCGCTCAAACATCCGCTCCGCCGTCCGCCGCAACGCATCCGTTGAGCCGCCCGCACACGCCAAACGGAACATCACCGCATAGCTGACCACGCCCTCCGGATGCAGCCTGCGCCGCACCGAATCAGCCTCCATGCCTAGCCCGATTAGATCGTCGCTCCGCAGGCTGTCCAGCGCCTCTGCCCGACTGATGCCCATGCCTAACGCCCCCACACTCGCAGCAGCACCAGTCCCACCAGCACCGCCACAATCACCAACAACACCACCACCGCCACAAACATCCCCGCCATACGGGCGGAGGTCTTCTCGAGCCGGCCGGCAGCCTGTTCCGCCGCAGCAAACCCATTCTCCAGCTTGCCCAGACGAGCTTCGATGGACTCCACGCCGGACCGAACCCGCGCCATCTCTACCGCAACCGCAGTCACCTGCTGGCCTTGCTCGCCAAGCGTCCGTTCCACCCCTGCCTGAGTCTCGGCCACCCTGCCGAGCTCCGTCCGCAGGTTCTCCGCGATCGCGGAAAGAGCTGCCTGCTCCTCCTGGTCCCGAGCGCCTCGGGTGGCAAAGAACTTCTCCGCCATCGGTACCAGCCGCCCGACGTGCGGCAACAACTCAAACAGCATCTTTGGCCACATCGCTCTAGTCTACGTGCTCGGCCAGCACGGCACGCACGGACTCCTCACGCCGCCTGCGCTGCAGCATAATCGCCACTACCGAAGCCGCCAGTACCGCCGTGATAATCGCCTGTGACCACACGCAGTAGATACACCACGTCTCCAGGATGTACGCCTCGATGTACGTCAAGAACGCCGCAAAGAAGAACCCGACGCGCGCAAACTCCAACACGATGCGCATCCGTCCCATCGCAGCAAACCCCGCAATCAGC
Organism: uncultured Acidobacteriaceae bacterium; assembly: GCA_963791875.1. GTDB lineage: Bacteria > Acidobacteriota > Terriglobia > Terriglobales > Acidobacteriaceae > Edaphobacter. The sequence goes on along the minus strand of CAWBUI010000010.1, from coordinate 104,501 downwards.
ACGTACCCGATCACACCAAGCAGTGCCACGGGGATGTGGATCTTGCCAGGAGTCTCGTCGAAACTTACAGGAGGAAACACCGAGTACTTGCTGTGGTTCACGGTTCCACAATCCCAATGCTCCGACACGGCGCACGGCGGCGCAGCCGCAGGATCCATGTAGTGCACCCGCAACGCAAGCGAACTTACGGCAATCCCCGCAACCGCCAGCAAAACGATCAGGTAACGCATCCGTTCATCTTACCCGCAGGACACCCTCGGCCCACCGGCGCTCATGTACCGGCGTGATCTGCCGATACATCCACCAGAGCATTGCTATGTCCTCAACACCTTATATCGCCAAGCCGATCCTGAACGCCCGCGACGCCATCGCCAGCCATGTCCGATGGAAGATAACCCTGCTCACCGCGGCCCGCATGAAGGAAACCCTCACCGAACGCGCCACTCGCTCCATCGAGCATCCCGACGAATGCTCCATCCGGCGTTGGCTGCTCTCCGACCGCACCCTCGCCATTCGCGGCACGCCAGAGTTCAAGGCCCTGCTCGACCGCCACCTTGACTTCCACCGCGAGATGCAGCGCATCGCAAAGCTCCTGAACGCCGGCCGCTATGCGGATGCCGAACTCCAGCTTTGCGCCCGCACCTCGTTCGACCACGCCTCCACGGCACTCGCCAACGCGCTCATGACCGTGGACCGGATCGATCGCCGCCGAATCGCCTGCTGAGCTAATCCGCTTCGCAGCGAAGCTCCCCGCCAGCCCTACTGTGGCGGCGGGTGATACTCGCACCACACCAGATTGTCCCGATAGTCGATATGCATCACCACCTGGAACAGCGCCGGCGCGCCAATCAATCCCGACACCTCGACCCCCGCGTCGTGCGAGATGCTCGTCAGGTCAATAGCCGTCATCCGCGGCGAGTTCACCAATAATCCGCCGAACGCTAGCGAAAGCTTGCCCGCTTCGTACACCTTGTTCACCTCACCCGAAATGCCCCGAATCCCCATACCGGAATCGCGGGACAACTTGGTGACCTCCGCGGCAGCCGCGGGCGAGATCAGATTCGAGTCTGATCCCGTATCCAGCAGAAAGATCTTCTCCTTCCACGCCGTTTCGTCTTTCAACCGCCTGGTATCCGCAAGGGCCGCTGGAATCAACAACTCGTGTCCTCGCCGATAGATTCGCTGCCACTTCGCTAGTTCCGGCGCGATGTACGGGTCATGCGGCTCAGCCTCAGCCTCTTCCGCGTTATTGCCCCATGCCTCCACCGTCTTCTTCTCACCCGGCCGATCCGGCAGTGGCTCCACCCGAATCTCGTGCTTGGGAAAGTCCAGCGCAACCAGCGACCGATCGAACACGTCCGCGCCGATCAGGCCGTCTGCCTCGAGAACGTTCCACTTCTCCAGAATCTCCACCGGGCAATTCGTAAGTTCCAGGCCCCCAATCTTGATACTCGCCACATGCGCAATCGAGGTTTTCACCTTGCCCTTGTCCCCGATCCCTCCCATCTCGGCTGCATCTTCCCTGGTAATTCCGAGAAACATCGCCGCAGCCCGTGAGATCGTAATCCCGCTCGCCCCGGTATCGATCTGCAAACGTCTCCGCTTCCCGTTGAACTGAACATCGAGTCCCCACCCCAGAAAGCGTGTCGGTCCATCGAGCATCGCCTGCATCGGAACCGCCGCGGTACGTGGAGAGTTCGGCGACATTCTGCAGTCCGTCGGCTTATAGAGCGACTCTTTCTCTAACCGCGTCTTCAGCTTTCCCCGATCGTCATCGCTTATCTGGTCAGTATGGTCCACGTAGTCCGTCAGCAACGCCATGCGATCCTTGTGCCGCCGCGTCCAGATGTAGCTCGTGTGAATCTCATCGTCGGTCGGATGAAGCGCGTACGCCTGATCGATAGACTTTTTGGCAGTCGCATACGCGCCGCGCAGTTGGTGGACCTGGAAGGCTTGGTAGTACACCCGCGCGTTGCACAGGTCCAGACGCGCAGCCTGGCTCAACGCGACGAACGAATCCTTGGGCATTCCCTGGCGCAGCCTCACCTCCGACACCGCCACCAGCGCCATCGCGCTCGTTGGCTCCGCCGCGGCCCACCCCTCCGCGTCCTTGGCCGCTTCAGCCACTTTGTTCTGTTCGATCAGGTCCCGGACGAGCCCCTCATGGGCCACTGTGTCGTTGGGGTTGTTGGCCAGGGCTTCGCGAAACAGCTTCTCGCCGGTCGCATAGTCCTTGCGGTTATACGCGGTCTCCGCTGCGCTTGGCGGGGTCTTGTCCAGCACGCAAGCCTTCACTACCGTACTCGGCGGAGAAGCAGAACCAGGGCTAACCGGCTCCTGCGCGACAATGCGACCCAGACCAACGCACACTACTCCCAGAAGAACCAAAAACCTGGACACGGGAAGACCTCCCAAAGCGAATCAAAAGTGAATCAATAGCGCGATCATAACCGCTCCGCCCTCATTTGCAATCTCTTTTCCATCACCGCCACGGCGTCCGCGCTCTCGTCGACCAGGCAGAACTCTCGCCCGTTGCGCGTCGCGGCGTCCCCCGTCGTGCCGCTCCCCGCAAAGAAGTCCATCACCAGGTCTCCGGGATTTGAGTGCACCCGCACGATCCGCTCCAGTATCCCCAGCGGCTTCTGCGTCGCATATCCGGTCTTCTCCTTGCCGGTTGGCGACACGATCGTGTGCCACCAAACGTCGGTCGGAGTCTTGCCCCGCGCCGCCTTCTCCGCACCGACCAGACCCGGCGCCATGTACGGAATTCGGTCGCACGCCTCCAGGTTGAACGTGTAGCGCTCCGGATCCTTCGTGTACCAGAGGATCGTGTCGTGCTTTGCCGGCCAGCGCCGCTTCGCCCGCGCGCCATAGTCATACGCCCAGATAATCTCGTTCTGAAAGCACGCCCTCCCGAGCCCGGCCCCGCGAACGAGAACACCTCGTCCAGCATCACCTTGCAGTAGTGCACCTCCCGGTAGTCCATGTGGAAGAACAGGCTGCCCATCCGGCGCCAGAACCCTGTACGCCTCCTCCATCCGCGGCCGAAGAAACGCGAGAAAATCCTCGAACCGGTCGCCGTACCCACCCGCCGCCTCCACCCGCTCCGTCCGATATCGTCTGCCGCCAAACCCCGTCCGGTCGCCTGCCTCATCCTGTACCGTCTTCATCCGCACACGGCTCTGCCGCCGCCCCGTGTTGAACGGCGGATCCACATAGATCAGCGCTGCCGAGCCCGTTTCCATGGCCCGCAGTGCCTCCAGATTGTCCCCATGCACGATCCGGTTCAAAACTCCGCCCTCGCAGTTCCAGACTACAGTCGCCCCAACGCACAGCGGTGACACCCGCCCAGCAGGGTGTATTGTTCTGATCGACTCGCAATTGCGTTCCGCAGGGCGTCCCTGACCCGCAACAACACATCAAACGGCTGGACCGCCGCTGCGAACCGCCCGAAGTCGAAGCCCATGCCGCCTACCGTCCTCAAAGCCGCGCCCCACGACGCACCCCACGCGCCCAGCTTTCCGGACAACACTCCAGGCCCGACCCAATCCACCGAACTCCCCTCACCGCCACTTCTATACGCGATGCTCTCCCACCCGGGCCGCATCCGCCAGACCAACGAGGACTCCTGCGGCGCAAGCCTCGAGCAAGGAGCCTTTGTCGTCTGCGACGGGATGGGCGGAGCCGCCGCGGGCGAAGTCGCCAGCCAGCTTGCACGGGACACGTTCCTCGAATCCTTCGCCGCATCCAGTTCGCTCGCGCCCGCTGCCCGCCTCGCCGACACCGTGCGTACCGTCAACCAGGCGGTCTACCGCCAGGCCCAGCGCTCCCGCGCCCTCCGCGGCATGGGAACAACCCTTGTAGGCCTCGCCTGCGACCCCGCCAGCATCACCCTCGTCCACGTCGGTGACAGCCGCTGCTACCGTCTCAGCGGCGGCGGACTGCAGCTCCTCACCCAGGATCACTCCCTGATCGAGGAGCAGATCCAGGCCGGCCTCCTTACCGCCGCCCAGGCCGCCGTCTCGCCCATGCGCAACATCATCACACGCGCCATCGGCACCTACCCTTCCGTCGAACCCGACCTCGCCACCCTTACCCCCCGCTCCGGCGACCTCTTCCTCCTCGCCTCCGACGGCCTCACCCGCGAGCTCGACGACTCCACGATCGCCGGCATCCTCGCCGCCATTGGAACCGCCTCTTCTAACGAAGCCAGTCAGCAAGCCCTCGACCTCGCCTGCCATGCTCTGGTCGACGCTGCAAACGCCCACGGCGGAGCCGACAACATCACCGTCCTGCTCGTCCAAATCCGATAACCGGCTCGCCTCCAGCAAATCACTTACCTGCCCCGCCCCATCCTTGCTACCATCTCCACCTACAGGAGACGCGCCCGCTATGCCCAAGGAGCTTTACTTCGAGGACTTCTACGTCGGCCAGAAGTTCGACTCGCTCGGCAGCTACAAGGTCACCGCCGCAGGAGATCAAGGAGTTCGGTCAGAAGTACGACCCCCAGCCCTTCCACCTCGACGAGACCGCAGGCGAAGGCTCCTTCTTCAAAGGCCTCGCCGCCTCCGGCTGGCTCACCGCTGCCATCGTCATGCGCCTCCGCGTGCAGTCCATCACCGTCGCCGGAGGCATGATCGGCGCAGGCGTCGAAGAGATGCGCTGGACCGCACCCGTCCGCCCCGGCGACACCCTCCGCTCCGAGATCGAAGTCCTCGGCGTCCGCCATTCGCACTCCCGGCCAAGGCTTCGGCATCGTCCGCACCCGCTCCGTCGCCTACCAACCAGCGCGGCGAGATCGTCCTCCGCGCCACCGTCAACTTCCTCGCACCCATCCGCCCCACCAGCTAAGCGTGATGCCACGCCGCACCACGGAGGCAGGTGCCACCGGTCCAGACGCAGAGAGCCGCGGCACCCGCACTATCTCATCCGGCGACTCACTCTTCCGTGCAGCCCTCTGTGCCAGCCTCGCCGCCTCCGCACTGCTCGGAGCCGCTTCTCCATCCACTGGCCCCTGGTCGGCGACGCCTCCCTGATCCACTACATCGCCTTCCTGATCGAACGCGGCTGGGCCCCCTACCGCGACCTCGGCGACATGAACATGCCGGGCTCCTTCCTCATCGAACTCGCCGCCATGCACCTCTTCGGCCCCGGTGCCCTGGCCTGGCGCCTCTTCGACTTCACCCTCTGCCTCGCCTGCTCCGCCGCATTCTTCGCGATCTGCAATCACGCGCCCGCTCTCCCCTCCGACGTTCCGTCGATCGAGCCCGCCAACTTTTAGAAGCATCTTGGCGGTCGCACGTCCTCCGGCTCGCCGCTGCCCGCCCTCTTCGCCTCCGCCCTCTTTTTCCTCATCCACACCCGCGACGGCCTCGCCCAGGGCGGCCAGCGCGACCTCACCATGGCCGTCGCTCTGCGTCGCCGCCACCGCCTTCCTCTTCACGCCATCGCGCGCGACCCCACACTCCTGGCCGGCCGCCGCCTTCGGCCTGCTCTCCGGCCTCGCCGCTCACCGTCAAACCCACCGCCCTCCTCCTCACCGCCGCGCAGCTCCTGATCGCCGCTGCGCCACATCCGTCAAACCTCCCGCGAACCGTCGCGCGCATCTCCCCGGCGTCCTCGCCCCACCCTCACGCAGCCGCACTTGGCTGGCTGTCGGCCCCGCCCTGTGCCTCCGCTTCCTCCTCCAGCGAGCACGCCCTCGCCAGCCTTCCTCGACGGACTTCCACGGCATCGTCCCCTACTACGCCAGCCTCGGACACCGTCCCCTCGCTTACGTCCTCCAGCACAGCCTCTCCCCTGTGCTCCCCCTCGTCCTGCTCTGGCTCGCCGTGCTCCTGCTTGACCGCACACCCTCCCTCGCGCGCGTACCTCGACCTGAGCGCATACACTCCTGCTCACCGGCGTCCTCTTCGGCGTCCTGAACTGCCTCATCCAGGCGCGCGCCCTCCCCTACTACCGCTACCCCCTGCTCGCCTTCCTTCTTCCCCTGATCGCGCTCGACCTCATCGCCGCAATCCTCCGAACCCACCCCAGCCCGCCGATCCCCACCCTCACACTGGCTCCCACGGATCATCCGAGGTACCCTCAGCCAGCCCGCCTCGCTCCTCGCCTCGCCGCCCTCGCCTTCGGAGCCTCTTCCTCGCCCCGCAGTCCGCCATCCTCATCCACCGCTACCGCTGGCAGCAGACCGACATGCTCACTCGCTCCAGCACAACCTGCAACCCCTCGGCGGCCCCGCCCTCTCCGGCCGCATCCAGTGCATCGACTCCGTCTCCGGCTGCAACAACGTCCTCTACCGCATGCGCCTCGAACCCGCCACCGGCGTCCTCTCCGACTTCCTCCTCTTCGGCAACACCACCGACGCCCGAGCCCCCCGACGCCATCCCCATCATCCGCGACACCCGCGCGCAATTCTCCGCCGCCCTCCTTACCCACCCGCCCGCAGTCATCGTCGTCACCAGCCATCTCCACATGACGGCCCCGACAACTTCGGCAAGCTCTCCCGCTGGCCGGCCTTCGAGGAGTTCCTCGCCGACCACTACACCCTAGCCAACCGAGTGGCACCCCACCCGCACCGAGCGCTGGTGGAGCCGCGAAGAACTCCCCGCCGCCTACCGCATCTACACCCTCAAATAAGTCGAGATTTCAGGCAGTCCGGGAGTCAGGCCCGCACCGCCGGATTGAAGCCTCTCAACCAGGACCCCACACCTGGCTACCGAACTCCGGCTCCAATCAGTTCGCCCCCAGCTTGAACTGAGACAGAACCGTTCCAAGATCGATCTTCGTTCCGAAAAAGATGCGGATATCGTCCGGCGGCGCATACCCATGATCCAACGCCACAGCGCCCACGGTATGCTGCGCAATATTGGCATTGAACCCGATATAGAACGGGATCAAAGACAGCGGCACCGGTATCTTCACCAGGCCTTCGAAGTCCAGACGATATAACTGCTTGCGGCTTTCGTAGACATTCGAGTTCGCCCCGGCCGTAAAGAACTGCGGGTATTCGTTGACGCAGGAACTCTGCGAAAACGCATTCGACGCCATCCCCGCTCGGGTCTGCTTGCAAATAAAGCTTTGGAGGTTGCTGTACCGCCCGATCGTCACATCGATATAGTGCTCGATAAGCGGGGCCCTCTCGTGCGACGCCGAAAGAGACATGTTCCCCAATCGGCCCCCGAACACAAAAAAGTTATACGCCGTCTGGTAGGTCAGGCTGCCGATCGTCTGATTCGGCAACACCACATTATTTACCGTGTTGGCGCCGGCCACTGTGTCGAAGCCGGCCTTCACCAGCGGCGCAAAAAAAAGCCCATTCGGATGCCGTCCTGGACCGTGCGTCAGCACCCACGGAAAGTACGCGCCGCTCGCCACGCGAAACACCTTCTGCGAGGTCAGCAACGTCGGCTGCGCTGTCGGGGCCGCTGCTGGGCTCGTCCCGGTCCCGGGCGTGGTCGGTGTCGAGGATGCGGTACTCACCGGAATCGACGTGAGTCTCGCCTCAAAGAACGTACTGATGCCAGGAACGCCCTTGTCCGCGTGCCACCCGGGCCTGCCCGCGTTGCAGTGCCCAAGCTCAGCGTGAGCCCACTCGGTACCATCCACGCAGTCGTATCCCGGCAGCCTCCAGGCGTGATCCGCGTTGAAGGAATAAAACTGGTTGGCCTGCGAGAAGTTCGCGCTGCCTGCAGTAGCCGAGCTGTTGCTGATCAGAACCCCGGCCACAAACGTAAGATTGGTGCGATGAAATTCGAATGGGTACGTGACCCGCTGCGGCTGCGACGAGCACTTCGCATACTGCGTCGGTTCTACCGACATACCCGCCGGCAGCACCTGCACCACGGCAATCTGCTCGTCCTCTTTCAACGGCTGGGCTAAAGTCACCTTGAAGGCCCCCGTCGTCGCATCCACCGCGCCCGTCAACGACCCGCTGGTGCTCGTAGTCTGGGCCAGAAGCTCACCGGCCTGCTCCTTCAACAGCAGTTGCGCACTGGGGTTCGACACGTCGACGTATCGGTCCAGCTGATCCGCCGTCATGCATACAGGCTCGAAAGGTGCCGCTCCCGCCTCAACGAGCCGCGGCTTGATCCGCAAAATCGCCACACTCACCGCAATCCCACCCGACGGAGTCATGTTCCCGGCAACGACGGTCGTACCCTCGTTGAGCGGGCTCGTCGAAAGGGTCGGCTGGATCAGAGCCGCACGCGTTAACACACGTCGCGTCACCGTCAGCGAGCCAGGTGGCGCAATGTCCGGAGGAGTTACCGCCGCCGGCACTCCCTGGAAGGTCCTGCCCGGGGGAGCTACCGCTTGCACACGAATCTCCTGCCCCGCGCTGAGCGGTGTCTTCAGCGACACACTGAACCGGCCGCCATCATCCACCGGCTGAGAGTAGGCCGTGCCCGCCCCGGCAGGAACCAACTCCGCAAGCTTCCAGCCTGGAAGATCCTGGCCCCGCACCCACACCTCAATCTGCGGATAATTGCCCGGGCTCGCCAAGGATCCTGCAGCCGCCACCGGCTTCACCGCGTTCGCGGGCATCGCACTCAAAGACCCGGTGACCGTTGCCCCGGGCAACACCGGCTCGTCCAGCCGCAACCGTGGGGTGGCGCTGAACGCGATCCAGGCCGGAAACGCCGGAAGCAAGAACTGCTGCTCCGCCAGGTCCATCTTCGTGTCAATTCGCGTCGGCGTAATCCTTACCTCAAGCGGCCCTAGGATGGGTGATGCGAATGGGATCGTAAACGAGCCCGAAGTGCTCCCCGGCGCCACTGTGACCACCGGAGCCCCGGCTGGGCTTAGCGCCGCAGGCATCCAGTTCGCTCCAGGCCCCGCCCGGGTCTCCACCTTCAACGTAACCGCGGCGCCCTCCGGCACGTTCGTGACTGTCCCGCTGAGCGTGCTCGCCCCCTCCACATAGGGTCCGGCAAGTGAAATCTGCATCCTGCTGTAATCCGCCACGATGGAAGGCTTCACCGTCAGTTCCGCCGTGTACAGGTACGGCACACCGTTCGCGTCCAGCACGTCTATCTTGAGCGTGCTTTGTCCCACCGTCGCCGTAGCCGGAGGATCGCCCTCCAGGTGAATATCGCGCTTGGCGCAACTCACCTTCAACCACGCGGGAATGCTCGCGGCTTCACCGGCGCAGGCTGTCAGCGGAAGAGCCCACTTCCCAGAGTTCGAAGGCGTGGGCTGATCGAGATAGTGAACACCGAGCAGGGCTTCGTTGATCCCGATTTCGGTACGCTGTGCCGCCGGCTGTGCAGCGGCCTGACTGACGTTGTGCTTCTTCAGCGCCTTGGCGCCCGCAGACTGCGCCCAGGCCAACTGTGTCCCGCCCCAGACCAGGCTGCACCCAAACAGACATACCGGGATCCATCCGCGCCCCACGCTCATCGTTCCTCCAGAACATCTCTATAAGGATTGAATCGATGGCCCCGATTCGGTTGTTTTAATTGGACTGCCACAGTAGCACATCACCCGCCCTTGTCAACGCGATCCTCGTCCGACCGAACGTCTCTCTTCCTCAATCTCGCCTAACCAGCCCCCTCTTTCCCGATCCGGGAATCACGCCGGTTACTCCCCCCACCAAACCCACAACCCGGCAGCGTATGCTTAACCACATGCGCATGACCGTGCTAGCCTCGGGCTCCAAGGGCAATTCGACTGTCATCGCGTCCTCCCGCACCCGCATCCTCGTCGACGCCGGCCTCTCCTGCCGCGAACTCCTCCGGCGCATGGCATCCGTCAACGAAGATCCCGCTGCCCTGTCCGCCATCCTCATCACGCATGAGCATCAGGACCATGTCGCGGGCCTGGCGACCTTGGCCCGCCGCCTTAACATTCCCGTCTTCTTTCACCGAGCCTACCCACCGCGCCTGGGTCCGCTCGCTCACCCCGCGCACCACCCTCACCTACGCGCAGTGGCTGGCCAAGATGCAGTCCGAAAAGGAAGCCGCAGCCCGCACCGCCGCAAACACCGCAGCAGACACGACGACGTCCGTCCCCCGCAGCCCACCCCAACTCCGCTCCCATCGACCTGTGCGCCTGCGACGACGACGAGGCCGTCTCGCAAACGGCCCCGCTACCACGCCCACCCTACGAGCTCCCCGACGTCCAGTACTTCCGCTCGGGTGAAGACTTCCAGGTCGGCGACCTCCGCATCACCCCCTTCACCATCCCGCACGACGCCGCCGACCCCTGCGGCTTCGTCGTCCATTGCCCCGCCGAAGGCATCCGTATGGCCGTTGCCACTGATCTCGGCTACATGCCCCCCAACGTCAAGGCCGCCCTCCGCGGCGCCGACGTCCTCCTGCTCGAATCCAACCACGACCTCGAGATGCTCAAGGATGGCCCCTACCCGTGGTCCGTCAAGCAGCGCGTCCTGTCCCGGGTCGGCCACCTGTCCAATCACGCGACCGCCGAATACCTCGCCCGCGACTACGACGGAGGCGCCCACAGCATCGTTCTCGGCCACCTGTCCGAGCAGAACAACGCCCCCGCACTCGCCCTCCTGGCGGCCCAGCAGGCACTCAGCCGGCATCCTTCCCTGCTCGGCAACCGCATTGTTCTCGCCGAACAGTCTTCTCCCCTCCCCGCAATCACTCTGTAATCGACGCCGCCTCAAGTCACGCCGAACGCCCGGGTTCCCCCGCCGTAAACCCCGGATCTGCATCCTTTCCCCGCCCCGGCTATCAAATACAGTAAAATGATGTCTATACAGCTATGACACAAACCGTTTCACGCACCTCGAGGACACGCCGCATGACCGCATCACCCTGTACCGATCCGGTCATTGGAGACATCCTCTCAGGGTGGCGCTTTGACATCTCCGGCCTCTCCCCGGCCATGCGCACTGACTACGAACAGCACCTCACCGACTGCGCGCGCTGCCGCCGGCGCCAGCACGTCGCCCGCACCATCGACGTCCTGCTCATCTCCGTCTCCTCCCTCTCGATCGCCGCTTTTCTGCTCGCAGTCGCGGTACTCCACCGCGTCGAAACCATGGCGCATCTCGGCAGCACCCTCCACACCCACCTGCGCCACACCGCCATCACCGTCTCGCTCGAAGCCGTGGCCGTCGCCGGTCTCGCAATCTCCATCCTGCTGTGGACCCTGGTCGCCATCGCCACCCCGCTTCCCGGCCTCGTTCGGGACGCCGTAGAGCAGCGCATCCCCGAAAGCCTTCGCGATCGTCTGATCAAGAGCGCCTGAGCCACTGCTTCGGCCGGAACCGCCATTGGGTTCCGCCTCCACCGCAACAGCGCCGGACACGCGCTTACCGTCCTCTCTGTGGGAAATTGCCATCTCCCTCCCGGCCGGGATAGCGTAGAACCCATCCACCATGTCCTACACCCCGCCTGACGGCGAGATCCTTCCGCCCGCCCAGGCACCCATCTCCGTCCAGGACTACGCCCCGGCCGAGCCTCAACCGCGCCGCCGGGAGCACACCGACTGGGATCCGCGCGCCGCGCCAGCCACCTATCTCCTCGTGGCTGTGAACTGCGCCGTGTACCTGTGGATGGTCGCGCATGGCGTCTCCGCGAAAGATCCATCCGAGGCCGCGCTGCTCCACTACGGCGCCAACAACTCCTGGCTTGTGCTCCACGGCCAGTGGTTCCGCCTCGTCACCGCCACCTTTGTCCACGTCGGCCTGCTCCACATCGCCACCAACATGTGGTGTCTCTGGAACCTTGGCATGCTCGGCGAGCCTCTCCTCGGCCCCTTCGGCATGGTAGCCGTCTACCTGCTTACCGGAGCCGCCGGCAATCTGCTTTCCATGGCCAAGGACGGCGTGCTCTTCCACTGGAGACACACCCCCGAGATCCTCTTCAACGTCGGCGCCGGCGCTTCAGGAGCCGTATTCGGCATCGCCGGAATCCTGATCATCCTTCTCTCCAACCGCCGTCTTCCCTTCCCCTGGCGCGACCTCCAGGCTCTTCGCCGCCGCGTCGTGCAGTTCGCCATCATCAACCTTGTGATCGGCCTGGGAACGAACTTCCTCCCTATCGGCATTCAGATCGACAATATGGCCCACATCGGCGGCTTTCTGTCCGGACTCGCGCTCGGTGTTCCCCTGGTGCCACGCATGACGGCAGGCCGCGAGCGCTACCTGCGCCGCCAGAAACTCACCTTCGCCGCTGCTTGCCTCGCGCTGTCGCTCTTCGGTGTCTGGATCGCCAACTTCATCCACGTCTAAAGGTGGCTCCGCATCCGGGGCAGCCCCCGGACCCAGGCGCCGCACTAAGGCATAGGCCTCTACGTCAGAGTAGTCTGCGCGAACTTCCGCACCATCGCCAGCAGCAGCTTCCGGTCGTTCTCACTCAGCTTCGCGGAATACCGCTGAATCTGCGTCAGAAACCGGATCTCCTCTTCACTCAGCCGCAGCCCGGACATGTCCCGGCTTACCGACTCATCCGAAAAGAACTGCGCCAGCTGGAGGTCCATCGCGCCGGCGATCTTTTGCAGCGTCTCCAGCGAGGGCACCGTATGCCCGTTCTCCACGCGAGACAAATAACACCGCAACAACCCCGTGCGCTTCTCGATGTCACCCTGCGACATCCCTTTTTGCAACCGGTACGTGCGAATCGTAGTGCCAATATTCATCGAAACAGGGGCGCCCGTCTGCGGGAGCAGCGCCTCAAGGGGAGCCGGGATAGTGTGCATGTGTGCCATTGGCAACAAAGTAACACCTCCAGGCCAGCCTTCAATGCCTATTTTGTGTGATTCCGCACCTGTGTAACCTCTGCAGGTTCATCGCCTCTCCTCCCGGCACCCAGATCCAGCGACAAAAACTCCACGCCCTGCACCCCATTATCGTTGTAGCGTCCTACCGGCTCAAACCCCATCGCGCTATACAAAACCTTCGCCTCGGGCATAGCCGCCGGTACCGTATCAAGGTAAAGCCGCCGCGCACCCATCCCCCGCGCATGGTCGACCGCAGCCGCCATCAGCCTCCGGCCCAGCCCCACCCCGCGTCCCGCCGGACGCACCCAGAGCCGCTTCACCCCAAGCGCCAGCCCCCCGCCATCCTGCGCGTGAGCCTCCGCAGCTAGTCCGGACGGTCGTAAGGCGCGGAGCCCCACGCACCCGACCGCCACACCGTCCACCCACCCAAGCAGCACCGCCCCCGGAGCCACATACTCCCCCGGCAAACCCGCCAGCTCACGCTCCAGCCCCGCAATGCAGATATTCGCTGCCCCCGCCGGCTTGTTCGCCAGGTACGCCCCATACTCCCGGATCAGCACCCGCAGCACGTCCACATCCCCGGCCGAGATCGCCGCGCGCACCTCCACCTGCCGCATGCCGCCGCCCTCCTCACCCCATGTACATCCCGCCGTTCACATCCAGCGTATGGCCCGTGATGTACCCGGCCTCCTCGGACGCCAGAAACGCCACCGCCGCCGCAATCTCCCGGTCCGTCCCCGCACGCCCCAGCGGCACCTGGCGAGGTCATCGCCGCTTCTGCTCCTCGTTCAGCACCGCCGTCATCGCCGTCTCGATGTATCCCGGCGCCACCGCATTTACCGTCATCGTCCGGCTCGCCAGCTCCCGCGCCAGGCTCTTCGTCAGCCCGATCAGCCCCGCCTTCGACGCCGCATAGTTCACCTGCCCTGCCTGCCCGGTCTCCCCCACCACCGACGTACATTGATCACCCGCCCCCAGCGCCCCTTCAGCATCGACCCCATGCACGCCTGCGTCATCAGGAACGCCCCCGTAAGGTTCGTCGTCATTACGTCGTCCCAGTCCTTCCGCTTCATCCGCAGCGCCAGCATGTCCCGCGTGATTCCCGCGTTATTCACCAGGATCTCCACCTTCCCAAGCTGCGCCAGCACCGCCTTCACGCACTCCTTGATCGACTCCTCGTTCCCCACGTCCAGCACAAACGCCTTCGCCGTCCCCGTCCCGCCAGCCGCAATCTCCTCCACCACCTCGGCCAGCTTGCCTTCGCTCCGCGCACACACCGCCACCGTCGCGCCCATCTCCGCCAGCCGCAGCGCACACGCTCGCCCGATTCCCTGCGACGCCCCGGTCACCAGCGCCACCCGTCCTTCAAGACCCGCCATCGTCACTCTCTCTTCCGGTCGAACTATCCAGCGCAGACACACCGCGCCGCGTCGCTGTTCAGCCTATCAAATCGCAGCCCTCGCCCTTCGCGATCTCCCAATCCAGCGCATCCAGACATGTATGCAGCTCGCCCAGCCCCTCTTCGACACCCGCATCGCCCCCGCACGCCCCACCGCATCCGACCGCAAATCCCGCCGCTGGATCTACATCCCCTACGACCGCTACACCGACCGCACCGGCCCCCTCACCGAGCAGCCGCCCGCCCAGACCGGCATCGTCATCGTCGAGTCCACCGCCAAGGCCCTCCGCCGCCCCTACCACAAGAAAAAGCTCGTCGTCCTCATCTCCAACATGCGCCACTTCGCGCTCGAGCAGGCCGCACGCGGCGTCAGCGTCCTCTACCACTTCTCGCCCGACTCGCCACGGCCAGGCTCTCCTCGAGCTGCAGCGCGACCGGCACCATCCCCACCCTCACCTGCATGACACCCGCCGAGCGCGAACTCCGCCTCGACCTCGCCGCCGCCCAGGCGCCGGGCCTCCAGCTCAACTTCGTCGCCCGACACCACCTGGGCCTCCACCCCGGCCGACTTCCTCGCCACCTACGGCGCCTACAAACACGGCAAATCCTACGTCATGGACCGCTTCTACCGCCGCATGCGCCAGCAGACCGGCATCCTCATGCACAACGCCAAACCCGTCGGCGGCCAGTTCTCCTTCGACGCAGAAAACCGCAACCCCTACAAGGGCGAGGTGCCCGTCCCCGCCCCGCCCGCCTTCCCGCCCGACGCCATCACCGCAGGAGGTCATCGCCTTCGTCGAACAAACCTACCCGCATCACTTCGGCACCCTGGCCGACTTCGACCTCCCCTGCACTCAGTCTGACGCCGACATCCTCTGGCGCTTCTTCCTCACCGATCTCCTCCCCCACTTCGGCCGCTTCGAAGACGCCATGCGCGACGACCACCTCCAGCTCTTCCACTCCAAGACCTCCGTCCGTCCTCAACCTCGGCCGCCTCCTCGCCATCGACCTCATCCGCGACGTAGCCGACCGCTGCCGACACGAGCGCCGCCCCGCTCGCATGCGCTGCGAAGGCTTCATCCGTCAGCTACTCGGCTGGCGCGAGTTCATGCGCCACATTCACGAACAGACCGACGGCTACCGCGCTCCTCGCGCGGCCACATCCCCGACGAAGCCCGCACCCGCCCCGCAGGAGATCTCCCCCGACACAGCGCCCGCGCCCGCGCGCGCCGTGCCCGCGCATGGATCCCCGACCGAAGCCCTACACCGGCGCCACCCCCTCCGCCCTCGGACGCCGCACCTCCCCCTCCCCGCCGCCTACTGGGGCAGTCAAATCCGGCCTCCACTGCCTCGACACCGTCGTCGCCCAGGTCATCGACGAAGGCTGGTCGCACCACATCACCCGCCTGATGGTCCTCTCGAACCTCGCCACCCTCTGCGGCTTCTCCCCCGCGAGCTCACCGACTGGTTCTGGTTCGCCTACGTCGACGCCTACGACTGGGTCGTCGAGCCCAACGTCCTCGGCATGGCCACCTACGCCGACGGCGGCCTCACCGCCACCAAGCCCTACGTCTCCGGCGCCGCCTACATCAACCGCATGTCGAACTTCTGCGGCCACTGCCAGTACGACCCGAAGAAATCCACCGGCCCCGGCTCCTGCCCCTTCACCGCCCTCTACTGGACCTTCCTCGAACGCAACAGGCCACCCTCGGCAACAACTTCCGCATGCAGATGCCCTACACGCACCCTCGCCCGCAAGCCGCCAGCCGAACTCGCCGCGCTACGCAACCGCGCCGAAGAAGCCATAGCCCACCTGCAGTCCTTCCCCCGTCCCGAGTACTGAAATGGGGATCCGCGGCGCCACCCGCCTCGAACAGCACAGGGCGCCGCATTCGTCCCTCTCAGCCCTCCATAGGCCGTACATGAAGGATCATCCAGTTGATGCCAAACTTGTCCCGAAGCTGCCCGAAGCGATACGCAAAAAACGTCTCGCCCTCCATCTTCATGAACACCTGGCCACCCTCCGCAAGTGCCCCATAGATCCGCTCCGCCTCCTCGTTGCTGTCCACCGAGAGAGTCACGTACGCGCTGCGCATCGGCTCCGCACCCGGAATATCAGCTCCCATCAGCTCCGTATCCGCAAGCAGCATCTGCCCATGCAACACCTTGTCTGCCATCCCCGGCGGCGTGTGCTGCTCCGCGTTCGGCATGCTCTTCCACGGCATCATCGCGACGACCTTGCCCCCCAAATGCTGCTCATAGAACCGGAAAGCCTCTTCGCAGTTCCCGTTGAAATTCAAATAGGTGTTCAGTTTCATAATCCGTTCTTCCTTTCAGAATGAGAGGTTTCCCCCCAGCCGGCCATCGCCGCGCTGGGTTCGCCTTCCGCAATCGGCAAGTAGGCTGCGCTTGACGAGATACGTTGATATCAACATACTAGGTCCATGTCAAGTGCGCCCACCACCGCACTCCCAACCATCCCCTACACCACCACCGTCCTCGTCCGCGACTCCTGCCTCTGCCTCCATGTCCAGCGCGCCGCCCGCGCCCTCGCGCGCCGCTTCGATGACGCACTCCATCCGCTCGATCTCACCAACGGCCAGTTCTCTCTCCTCATGTCCCTCAACCGGCCCGCACCCGCCGCCATGGCCTCCGTAGCATCCCTGCTCGCCATGGACCGCACCACCCTCACCGCGGCCCTCAAACCGCTCGCCCGCCGCGGTCTCCTGAACGTCACGGTGGACCCTCAGGACCGTCGCGCCCGCCTCCTCACCCTCACACGCTCCGGCGCAGCGCTCCTCGCAGACGCCGTCCCGATCTGGCAGAAGACCCACGCCGCCATCGAGCGCTCTCTGCCGGAGGACGCCCCGGCCTCTCTCCGCCACAACCTCCAGGCCCTCCTCTAACCGGCCCTCCAACCCCCGCAAAGGAACCCTATAAACCCATGAGCGCGCTCCAGTCCGAATCCCACATCAGCCCCTTCCTCTGGTTCAACACCAACGCCGCCGAGGCCGTCGACTTCTACGTCAGCATCTTCCCCAACTCCCGCCGCACCGGCGAGTTCCGCACCCCGGCCTGCCCGCCGGACCGCCCCATGGTCATTACCTTCGAGCTCGACGGCCTCCACTTCACCGCCCTCAACGGAGGCCCGGGCCACACCTTCACCCCCGCCATCTCCTTCGCGGTCCGCTGCGACACCCAGTCGGAGATCGATCGCTATTGGGATGCCCTCTCCGTCGGCGGCCACGAAGACCGCTGCGGCTGGATCCAGGACCGGTTCGGCCTCTCCTGGCAGATCGTTCCCGCTCAGCTTCCCCAACTCATCCGCCACCCCAAAGCCATGCAGGCCATGCTGGGAATGAAGAAACTAAGCATCCCCGAACTCGAACAAGCCGCCCAGCAATGAACCGCAGCGCCACCCGCGCACCAGGCACGGCACGAAACCGCCCGAGACACCACGGCAGGGCGCGCAAACGCGCGGCACGGCGCCGGTGACGCGCAAAGACGGCGACAGGGCACCCAGCGCGCAACGGAGCAACGCCCGGGAATGCGCAAGAGGCCGGGATGGCGCGGACGGCGAGGAACGCAGCGCCGGCCGCGCAAGGCCCGGGACGCCGGGAACGGAGCGGGCCGGCCGCGGACAGCCCGGGACGCCGGGGGAACGGAGCCGCATGGCGCGGATGGCCGGGACGGGCGGAAGGCCGCATGGCGCGGAAGGCCGGGCCCGCGCGGAAGGCCGCGACGGTGCGGAAGGCCGGGACCGCGGGAGTTAGCCCGCGATGGCGCGGACGCCAAGCCCCAGCCACCGCTCGGGCACCCCACCCACCACGCGCCGCGCATGGATCGGCTGCCTCCCAGACTCGCCTCAAGCTGATGGCATATCCTGTCCCAGATGCCTGACTTACCCAACACCTCCCCGGCCGAGCCGCCCGCCCCGCAGGACACCGACGTCTACGCCATCCACGGCGCAGACCCCGAAGTCCTCGCCTACGCCATGGCCAAGTACTCCCGCTCTGCCCTCACCATGCGCGAGTCCCTCGCTGAAATCTCCTCCCAGCGGGCCGAGCAGTTCCTCAACACCTTCTACTTCCAGTACGGCCACCGCTCCATCGCCGACCTCGCACACGTCCCGCTCGCCATCGAACGCCTCTCCCTCCTGGCCGCCATCTCTCTGGTAGACGAACAGCGCTGGGACGGCCAGGAGCGCTCCACCCGCTACCAGAACTTCCGCCGCTCCGGCTGGTACACCCCAGCCTTCGATGGCCCCAACGCGGACACCCAAAAGCACGCCTTCACCGCCGCCGCAGAAGCCCTCTTCCACGCCTACGACCGTGTCGGCGCCGGGATGCTCGAAGCCCTCCAGCACACCATTCCCTGCCCTGCCGAGATGAAGCAGGACGCCTACCTCCGCACCCTCAAAGCGCGCGCCTTCGACGTCGCCCGCTACCTCCTGCCCCTGGCGACCAACACCTCCCTCGGCCAGATCACCAACGCCCGCACCCTCGAAACCCAGATCTCCCGCCTCCTCTCGTCCGACTTTCCCGAGATCCGCGCCCTCGGCGAGAAGCTCCGCAACGCCGCCGCCGGCGAAGCCTGGAACGTCACCCACGACGCCGCCCGCGTCCTCCTCGACGAGGCCGCCTCGTTCGACATCTACGACGCCCCCGGCCCCGCGAATGCCAGCCGCCAGAACTTCCACACCCGCCTCTCCGAAGCCCTCCTCCACCCCGTCAAGACCGCCCCCACACTGGTCAAATACGCCGCCCCAAACCCCTACCTCGTCCAGACCCGCGCCGAACTCCGCGCCGCCGCCGCCGAACTCATGGGTTCGCAGCCCATCGACCCTGCCCCAGTAGTTGACCTCGTCGAAAACCCCGCCTCCCTCGAACACGAGATCGCCACCTCCCTCCTCTACCCCGAGTGCCACTACTCCTGGCGCCAGCTCGCCAGCGCCGTGGCCGCCCTCCCCGGCGTTCGCATCGCCGAAATCATCCGCCTCGGCACCGCCCACCGCGGCCGCCATGACGAGCTCCCGCGCCCCTTCGCCGCCGGTGCCCAGAGCCTCCGCTTCGACATCCTCATGGACATCGGCGGCTTCCGCGACATGCACCGCCACCGCCGCTGCCTCCAGCTCATCCAGCCCTACACCCACCTCCACGGATTCGAAGACCCCACCGCACCCGGCCAGCCCACCCTCGCCGAAGCGGGCCTCGCCGACCTCTACACCCAGGCCATGACCGCAGCCCACCAGGCCTTCCAAACCTTGGCTCCCCAGGCCCAACAAAATTGTCATTCTGAGCGCAGCGAAGGACCCCCTTCACCCGGCATCACAGCACGTCATCTCGACCGAAGCGCAAAGCGCGAAGCGGACAGACCCCCGCATGATGCCTCCGGCCAAACCCCGGGTGGCCCATCCATCGTCGAGCCTCATGGCGCCATGAATGGGATCGTACAAAGCTCGCAACCCCCCGCTCTCAACCCTGAAGCCGCCTACCTCCTCCCCCTCGGCACCCGCATTCGCAGCATGTTCAAGATGGACTTCGCCGAATCCCTCTACATCGCCGAACTGCGCTCCGGAGTCGCCGGGCACTTCTCCTACCGCCGAATCGCGTGGGAGATGTATCTTGCCGTCTCCCGTCGCCACCCCGCCCTCGCCCCGCTCTTTCGTATCGAGGACGTCCACACACCCGTCGACCTCCTGAAGCGCTAGCCCCGCCCAAACCTCACACTCCCAGCCACCCGCGACTCGCCGGCCGCATGTCACCGCCAGGGGATCATCTGCCCGGCTGACGCACGCGCGTGTACCATGACGAACGATCTAAATGGACGGAAGGCGCCGTTCTGCAAGCGACTCGGCCCCTGGCGATATCTAGCTCCCCACAAACCCGGTGCCAGTTACACCCAAGCGGCCTTATCGAGAGAATGACGGTCAAAGACTCGGTAAACTTCATCGAAGTGTCTCCGCGACACAGTTCGGCCGGCGAGGACTCTCCATGCGAACATTCGTGCCAGCGCACAGTCCACTTCGACGGAGAGTCTCTTCCAATGCTGCGCGACCCGACCATGCACCGCGCAGCCCCCTACAACACTCCAATCCCCGACTGCCCGATCCAGTCCCGAATCGTCTCGAATATGATTTCAGCCAGACCCCCATACACCCTCCTGCACGCGGTCCCCTCCAGGCGAAAGGGACGATGGACACGCAAAGCGACTCGTACGAGCAGGAGGCCGACCGTGTTGCCGATCGGGTAATGCGTCTGCCGAATCCGTTCCCTGCCGCGGTTTCCAGCGTTGCCGCAGTGCAGGGCCACGATCCGGCCAGGATGATGAGATCCGCAGGCTGCGGCACGTTAGAGCACGCCGAAGTCCCACCCATTGTCCACGAAGTTCTGCGCTCGCCAGGCCAGCATCTTGACCACGCGACACGGACATTCATGCAGGCGCGCTTCGGGCACGACTTCAGCGGCGTGCGCGTGTATTCCGGGCCGGCTGCCGAACAATCCGCGGAACATGTGAATGCCCACGCCTATACGGTGGGCCAGAAGATCGTCTTCAATACCGGCCAATTTGCGCCCGGTACCCTTCAAGGTCAGGGGTTGCTCGCGCACGAACTCGCCCACGTCGTGCAACAGACCGGCGGCGCACCTCTCTTTCCCCACCCGGGAAACGCCGGATGGGCATCCTCTCAGCAGCTTGCGCTTCAACGAAAGCCCAAAGAGGAGAAGAAGCCGGCCACGCCAGACAAACCGGTCGCCCCAGACAAGCCGGCCACGCCGGATAACCCCGCCACGCAGGATATCGCCGTGCTCCTCGACCCCAAGGACGACTTCGTCACGCTTGCTACGGTCCTCGCCCCCGGCGCCCAGGTCGTGCACGCTAAGTCAGTGGATGATCTGACAAAGCAGCTTAAGTTGATCAAGGGCCCGATTAGAACCCTGTACTTCGTCGGTCATATGAACGAGGATGGCGACCTTCTTTTTACCGCTCCGGGCAAGATGGACTATGTGCCTGCAGCCACCGTCGCGGCGAAAATCAAAGGCAGCGCAAAGGTGGAGGCCCTCGACTTCCGAGGTTGCAACCTGGGTCAGTCCCCCGCCGAGATGAACAAAGTAACAGTCGCGCTCAACGCGAGGAGGGCGACCGGCTCAACCTGCACCCTCGTCAGCCAGATCGCTGGTCCCATAAAGGTCGACGGCCGACCAATCACGCAGCCTGAAGATCTAAAAGAAAAGAAAGTTCAGACTGCTTTCGACGCCGGTTTCAAAAAGGCTCGCGAGGCATTTATAGATAAAAGAAAGAACTGCATCGTCAACGACTCAACCGAGGGGTACTTTCAGGCAGGCGCAAGATTGCTCGCCTACTGGGCTAATCCCGGCTCGATGGCCGAGGACGACGCATGGGATGACTCCAAATCGATCTGTTACAAGAATCTGAAGCTGGAGAAGATCGATCCAAGCAAGAAACTACCCGTGATCGGGCCGGACGACTGCAAGCTCGTTGAGGTCGGAAAGCCGTAGTACGTACACCGTCTTGCGATGCCGCGCCCCATCCTTACAGAACGAATCGCTGCTCCCCCCTGCTTTACCACCTGACCCTCCACCATCCGATGCCATGCCGCATGTATCGTACTCGCGGAGACTCAACCATGACCAACAGGTCCGCCCCGCCCTGCACCATCACCCCCGTAGTCGCATATCCCGACGTCTCTGCGGGCGCGGCCTGGCTCCAGGCTGCCTTCGGCTTCCGCGTCCGCCTGCGCATAGCGAACCACCGCGCACAGATGTGGTTCGGGTCCGCCTGCCTCGTCGTGGGTGAAGAAGGCAAAGACAAGCAGTGGGCCAGGAGGAGTTCCGTCATGCTCCGCGTGCCCGACGTGGACGCCACATGCGCCCACGCCCTCGCTCACGGCGCTCGCCTGCTCCACGCTCCGCAAACCCACCCCTACGGCGAGCGCCAGGCCACTCTGGAAGACTTCGCCGGACACCTCTGGACCCTGACTCAAACGATGGACGACGTCGACCCCGCCGCATGGGGCGGCGAAGCCGTCGAACTTGTATGATCAACGACCTCTGGTACAAAAACGCCGTCCTCTACTGCCTCTCTGTCGGCACCTACCTCGACGCCAACGGAGATGGCATCGGCGACTTTCAGGGCCTCCTTCGCCGCCTCGATTATCTCCAGGGCATGGGTTTCACCGCCATCTGGCTCATGCCCTTTCAGCCCTCGCCCATGCGCGACGATGGCTACGACGTAGCCGACTACTACGGCGTCGACCCCCGCTACGGAACCCTCGGTGACTTCGTCGAATTCACCCACGCCTGCCGCCAGCGAGGCATGCGCGTCCTCATCGACCTCGTCGTCAACCACACCTCCGACCAGCACCCCTGGTTCAAAGCAGCCCGCAGCAGCCCCGACTCCAGGTACCGCGACTGGTACGTCTGGTCCAAACGCAAGCCGAAGAACGCAGCCTACGGAATCGTCTTCCCCGGAGTGCAGAAGTCCACCTGGAACTTCGACGACGCCGCGCAGGCATGTACTACTTCCACCGCTTCTACGACTTCCAGCCCGACCTCAACACCGCCAACCCTGAAGTCCAGGCAGAGATCCTCAAGATCATGGGCTTCTGGCTGCAACTCGGCGTCTCCGGCTTCCGCATGGACGCCGTGCCCTTCGTGATCGCGACCAAAGGCGCCAACGTCACCGACGCCAACAACGTCGAGCAGTACGACATGCTCCGCGACTTCTCGCAGTTCCTCACCTGGCGCGAAGGCGAAGCCATCATCCTCGCCGAAGCCAACGTCCTCCCCGGAACCGACATGAAGTACTTTGGCAAGTCCGGCGAACGCCTCCAGATGATGTTCAACTTCGAGGTAAACCAGCACCTCTTCTACGCCCTCGCCGCCGCCGACGCACGCCCGCTCGTCGAGCGCCCTCAAAGCCACCAGGCCGCGCCCCGCAACCGCCCAGTGGGCAACGTTTCTCCGCAACCACGATGAGCTTGACCTGGGCCGCCTCGAGCCAGCGCAGCGCGAGCAGGTCTTCGCCGCCTTCGGTCCCACGCCCGAGATGCAGCTCTACCAACGAGGCATCCGCCGCCGCCTCGCCCCCATGCTGCAGGGCGATCGCCGCCGCCTCGAACTCGCCTACTCCCTCATGCTCACGCTCCCCGGAACCCCCGTCTTCCGCTACGGCGACGAGATCGGCATGGGCGACGACCTCAGCCTGCCTGAACGCAACTGCGCCCGCACACCCATGCAGTGGTCCACCGAACCGCACGCCGGCTTCACCGAGAACGATCGCCCCGTTCTCCCCGTAATCAGCGAAGGCCCGTACGGATTCCAGCACGTCAACGTCGCCGATCAACGCCGCAAGCCGGACTCGCTGCTCAACTGGATGGAGCGCATGATCCGCATGCGCAAGGAGGTCCCGGAGATCGGCTGGGGCGACTTCACATTCATCGGCACCGGAAAACCCGAGGTCCTCGCCATGCAGTACACCTGGCGGAACAACGCGGTCCTCTGCATCCACAACCTGTCCACCGAACCCCGCGAGATAACCCTCTCACGTCGATCCGCCGCTCGACGCCTGCCAACTCGTCAACCTGCTCTCCGAAGACCACAGCCAGCCCGACCCTAAAGCCCGTCACCGCATCCTCCTCGAGCCCTACGGCTACCGCTGGTACCGAGTCTGCGGCCTCGACTATTTACTGAGGCGCACGGAGGTATGAGGGGTGAGATGAGATCAGGCTGCGAGTGGCCGCCACCCCAACTCCTGCTGTACGGTGTGGAGCATCGCTGCAACCTCACTTTCACCAGCCTTGACGTTGGGCTTGCGATCGAACATCCAGAAGCGAACGAGATTGGCGATGGCACCTGCAGCAGCGGCTGGCGCAAGCGGACCTGCGAAGGCTGCGAGGCTGACTGGGATCAGAGTGAAGGCGAACTTTGTGTATACCTCCTTGAACGCCTTCTTTGTGGCTTCGTTGTACTCGTTGATATAGTCCGCCATCTCCTCCACTGCTTCGGCCCGTGTTATTCCCCGCTGAATGACTTCGTCACGCCACTTGTAGATGCGCGCACGTTTGCGCTGGAATTCGGAGTCATCTGCTAGACCAACTGCCTGGCGAAGAACTTCAACGTCGCTTTTGCCGGCCGGCTGGGGCACGCAAAACGTGTAGGCGATGGCGGCGGTGACAACTTCGCGCTGGTGCGCTCGGTCGTTCTCCAACCAGTCTTCCTGGAGATCGCCTAGTGATCTGTATGCGGCCAGGACTTCAACAGGACCGCTCCCCGGGATGGGCAACGGTTTCAGGTCCGTCGCAAGCAGTCGACGCGTCCACTGCAAGTTGGCTTCGGCATCCAGAACTCCAGCAGTAGCCGTACGTTTACTGAACAGGTCCTCCGTGAAGTCGTTCCAGGGCACCGTGATCGCGCGGCGGCTTTTCTCGTCGGCATCAGCCCTGAGAACCCCAAGCATCTGATCGAGGCGGTCAGGCTGCCAGCCGGCTGCCGCCCATCTTACATATTCTTTCTCTCCTTCGGGATGCGGGATGATCAATCGGTCGAACATCAGAACGTCTGCAGCAAACGGCTGAGGGCCGATGTGATCTCTCACGGAATAAGTTCCCCACCTTTCTCGACTCACAGCACACCTCCGCGATAAAGCTCTTCGAAACCACCCAGATGTTTGCCGCAATCGTACTCCAAACTACTAGGTGAGCAGTTCGATCACGTGGCCGGCAAGTCTTCATGCGTCCGGGTGCGCGACTGGGTGGTGATGATGACCGCCGCAACAAGAATCAGTCCCCCGCCCGTCCAGGCTGAAGGCCCAAGCGCTTCGCGCAGCACCAGCACTCCCAGCAGCGACCCAATAAGCGGCTCCATGTTAAGCAGCACGCCCGCCTGGGCGGCAGGAACCTGCGTAAGCCCCCAGTTCCAGAGCAGGGTCGTCGCAGCGGTGCAGAGAAATCCGCTGGCAGCAAGTGCGAGCCAGGCTTTCGCCGACACGCCGTGGATCGGCGGCAGCCCGTACATGACTGGCACGCAAAGGCAGAGCATGGCAGTCCCAGTAGCCGTCCCCCAGGTGCTGACAGTGATGGCGGAGTTCGACGCCATGAGGTGCTTGTTGAGCAGCACCCAGGCGAGCGCGATGGCGAGCGATAGCACCACCAGAAGATCACCCGCGAGTGTGGGGCCGTGAGCCCCGGCCGCGTGGCGAGCCCCCGTCGCGATCAGGGCGGCTCCAGTGGTTGAGACCGCGAGCGCGATCCAGCCCGTAAGGTCCATGCGCTCGCGCGCAAAGAGTGTAGCCCCGACCGCGAGGATGACGGGCATGGTGCCAACCATGAGCGCCGCGTGCGAGACCGTCGTGCGGTCAAGCCCGGTGAACTGGATAAGAAACTGCAGGGGAACTCCCGCGAACGACGCCGCGAGGAGCAGCCCCCACCCACGGCGGTCAAACCGCGGCGGGTGCGTGATGAGCAGCGGCAGGTAGGCAAGCGTGGCGAATAGAAAACGGTACAGCACCATCGAGCCCACGCCCATCTCGGCCAGCGCGATCTTGCCAAAGAAGAAGCCGCACCCCCAGAGGGAACTGGCTACTGCGCAGGCCGCAAAGCCCAACCGCCGATTTGCAGCCATCCGTGAGCCCTATCGTCCCAGCGAGCTCTTCCGCGCCGCCTCGAACTCATCGCCTGCGCGCCACGACACCGACGCCGGCGCACTCAGTGCCTGCCAGCCAAGATCCATACCGAACCGCGCCATCTTCGCATTCGAGGTAAAGTCCATGTCCGGTGTGTAGTTGTCGTTCGGCGTGTGATACCGGTGCGCCGTGTAGTCGTCAGCCTTCGCCAGACCCCACGCTGCATCGTGTCCGGCGAACAGTGTGCCCTCGCCGATAGAGAACGCCGGAACCCCGGCCCGCGCCATGCTGAAGTGATCCGAACGATAGTAGTGGCCGGCCTCCGGATGAGCGTCCGGAACAATCGCCATGTTGAAGCGCTTTGCCGTCGCCTCAACCACAGGGAAGAAGCTCGTCCGCTCCGCGCCGCCGACCGAAACCTGCAGCGGTTCACCAAACGGCTGCACGTCGTCGTAGTTCAGATCAAGCGCAATCTGCCCGGTTGGAATTGGCGAGTGCTGCCCAAGATACTCCGACCCCAGGAGCCCTTGCTCTTCCGCAGTCACCGAAGCGAACACAATCGTATGCGGCGGCGGAACACCCATCGACGACCACGCCCGCGCCAGTTCCATGATGATCCCGCAACCCGTCGCGTTATCCGCTGCGCCGTTGTAGATGTTGTCGCCCGGCTTGCTCGGGTCGATCCCGAGATGATCGTAGTGAGCCGTGTAGAACACCGCCTGATCCTTGCCAGTTGCCTTGCCCGGAAGAATCCCGATCACATTCGGCGACTTGTACGGCCGCACCGACGACTCAATGTGCGCGCTCAGGTTCACCGGCAGTTCCACCGCCTTGAAGCCACGCTTGCCCGCAGCCGCGATCTCCGCGTCGGTATTGCCCAATCCAGCCGCCGCAAAAAGCTTGTCCGAGATGTCATGGTGAATCCACGCCGCGGCCGCGACCTTCGGATTCTTATCGTTCGCCAGAAACGTCTTCTCGCCCGATCCCGAGTTCTCCACCACCGACCACGGATAGCTCGCCAGGTCTGTGCGATGGATGATCAGCGCCCCGACCGCGCCCTTGCGCGCCGCCTGCTCATACTTGTAGGTCCAGCGCCCGTAGTAGGTCAGAGCCTTGCCGCCGAAAAACTTCGGGTCATCCGACGGCGGGTCGCCCACAATAATCAGCACCACCTTGCCCGTCACATCCACGCCCGCATAGTCGTCCCAGCCGAACTCCGGCGCGGTCACGCCGTACCCCACAAACACGATCGGCGCGTCGATGCTCTCCTCCGGTGTATGTCGTGGGTTGTTCACGACGTAGTCCGGCCCGAACTTGAGCGGCATCGCCGCACCCGCCTTTGGCACAAGCGCGAAGGTCGTCGCCTCCTGCTTCACCGTCATGCCAAAGAAGTCCACCTGCTGGAAGTAGGTGCCGTTGTCCCCGCCGGGCTTCAACCCATCCAGGGCAAACTGCGTCGCAATGTAGGCCGCAGCCAGATTGCCTCCACGCACTCCCGGCCCGCGGCCCTCCAGCAGATCGTCCGCCAGAAACCGTACATGCGCGCGAATCTTCTCCGCGTCAATCGAAGCCTCTGCGGCCGTCACTGCAGACGGGATTGTCTGCGCATAAAGCACAGGGGAGAGGGCCAGGACGAAAGCGGACAGCTTGGTTCGAAGCAGCATCAAAGAGGGTTCTCCGGTAGGTACGAGGGGTAGATCGATGAGCGCAGCAGGTGTTTCAATTATTGACCGCGCAACAGGCAAATACAACCGCCGCATCATTCTGCCAACGTAGCCGGGTCCCCTCCGCCCATAGCATCACGGCGAAACGGTCAGTTATCTCCTCCGGTCGTTCACCCGTAGTCGCGTCCGCCCGCGCCCGGCCGTCACTTCAGCAACTCTATGGACGGACCTTCCATCACCTTCAACCGGTGGAGCACCTTCCGTGCCAGCCCCGTCAGCGGAAGCAGCCCCAGCCGCGATGTCCGTACCCACAGCAGGTCGCACGCGCGGGAAGGAACGGCCTTCCGAAGTTGCGCCCCCGCAGCCCGAGATGCTTTGCCAGCTGGCTTGGCCGAAGCAGCAAATACCTGGACGTAGTAGTTCGTCCCCGTGATCGCGTGCCGCAGACGAAGCGCCGGTTCGCGCCCCTCAACCGCATCAAGCGGAAGCGGCGGAAGTTCATACATCCCAGGCATTAGGGACGCCTCCGCCGCCCGCCGCTCCAGCAGCACCTCCGTCGCCGTGCCACTCTTCCGCGTCTCCAGCAGATACGCCGCAGGCCGGCTCAACTGCGCAGCCCGCGGTGCGGTCACGTGCTCTCCCCGGGTCTGGCACATCGTGTACACAGGGCAGTGCAGACACAACGGTGCACGCGGCAGGCAGATGGTCGCGCCAAGCTCCATCATCGCCTGGTTGTGATCCCCCGCGGGATTGGCGCGAAGTTGCTTCGCCCCCGGGTCTGCGCCGTTGTGGTTGCCAGGCGCATCCTCGTCCATCTCAGGCCCAATCTCATCCAGCACGCCCGCCACTACCCGGTAAGAACCCTCACCCGCCGGCTGCTCAGGAAACGCCGCAGCGGCGATAGCCAGTCGCTCGTGCGTAGTCCACATGCCTTGTCCGCCGGTCGCCGTCACACCCACTGCAGCAGCCGCCTCGATGATGCGGCTCTCGGGCATAAGCTCCTGCGCCTGCTGTCGCACAAACGTGCGCATGCCCGCGCCCTTCTCCTCGCTGCGACCGAACAACCGCAGCAGCACCCGCTCCACATTCCCATCGACCACCGCAATGCTCTCGCCGAACACAATGCTCGCAATCGCCGCACCCGTGTACTCCCCGATGCCGGGCAGCGTACGCAACTCAGCCGACGTCGTCGGCAACACCCCGCCCCGCTCCGTCACGATAAACTGCGCCGCCTTGTGCAGCATCCGCGCACGACGGTAATAGCCCAGCCCCGACCACGCCGCCAGCACCTCCGACTCCGTCGCCAGCGACAAGGCCACCAGCGTAGGAAAGCGCCGCAGAAACTCCTCGTAGTGCTCCACCACAGCAGCCACACGAGTCTGCTGCAACATAATCTCCGACACCCAGATGCGGTACGGATCACTCGTCGCACGCCACGGCAGCGCCCGCGCATGCAGGCGATACCACCCCATAAGTCGACGGCGAAAGGTCGCCGGGTTCAGTGCGCCAATCTCTGCAAGGTCTTCTGCGTGCGAGGCCTTCATCGTGTCCGGCTGGTCCCCAATAGTCTCACCGATTGTACGCACCGCTTCCCCCGCCCGCTGCACACCCGTACACTGTTGCCCATGACCAGCGGCCCTACTCGCCGACGCTTCATCCACCACACCATGCTTTCCGCCTGCGCCGCCGCAACGCCGCATCTTCTGCAGAATGCCGCGTGGGCCGAAACGCCCGAGGGCGCCACACCTCCGCCGCAAAATAGTGCGCCCCGTCCGCAGTTTCCCACCGCCGATCCCGCATGGCAGAAAACCTGGGACGCCGCCCTCGCCGTCCTCGCCGGCAACGTTCACACCATGCCCCGCTTCAACGGCCCCGTCCTGGTCGAAGGCGCCGTCTACCCCGGCATCTGGCTGGAGTGTGCCCCACAGGAGGGCCTCGTCTACGGCGCACTTGCCCGCTACGTCGAGGTCCACGTGGGCGTCCCCGGTCCTATCCAAATCGCCCGCAACAACCACATGGCCTTCTTCGCCCAGCAGAAGGACGACGGCCAACTCCCCGCCTCCATCAAGCTCGCGGACCAGGTAGGCACAACCGGCGGCTACGGCCAGATCCAGATGGTCGTGCCCATCGCCGCCACAGCATGGGAACTCTCCAGCGCACCGGAGACGACGACCTCCTCGTCACCGCCTACAAAGCCTGCAGCCGCTGGGACGCCTGGCTCCGCCAGTTTCGCGACACCCGCAAGACCGGCCTCGTCGAAGGCTTCTGCACCTACGACACCGGCCACGACAACTCCCCCCGCTGGAACGGCATCCCCAACCGCTGCCCCGACGCCGACGCCCGCAAATGCCCGCCGCTCCCCTCCATGCCCCGCCTCTGCCCCGACCTCTCCGCCACCGTCTACGGCGCACGCATCGCCCTCGCCGCCATGGCCAACGCCCTCGGCAAGCCCGACGAAGCCGCCCGCTGGCACGAGGACGCGGAGAAGATCCGCCAGCTCATCCTCACCAAACTCTACACCCCCGAAGACGCCGCCTTCTACGACCTCGACGCCCAGAACAACTTCGTCAGCGTCCGCTCCGACGTGATCTCCCGCGTCCTCGGCGAACATGTCCTCGATCCCGTCAAAGACAAGGCCATCTTCGACGCACTCTGGACACGGCAGCTCCACAACCCCAAAGCCTTCTGGGCGCCGTACCCGCTCACCTCCATCGCAATGGACGACCCCACCTTCGTCCGCCCCATCCCGCGCAACAGTTGGGGCGGAGCCAGCCAGGCCCTCACCGCCCTGCGCGCCCCCAGGTGGATGTCGTTCTACGGCAAGCAGGCTGAGCTGAACCACATGATGGGGCAATGGTGCTCCGCCATCATGCGCAGCGGCGGCTTCCGTCAACAGATGGACCCCGAAACCGGCGACTTCACCATGGCAGACCCCAGCGGGTACTCACCCGCAGCCCTGGTCTTCCTCGACTTTGCCCGCCGCCTCAGCCGCGCATAACTGGCGCCCTCGCGCCCATGTCAGCACATAGGCCATCGCTCCACATACGAAACTCATCGTTGACATACGACGTCCGTCGTACTACAGTCGTCTTCCATGACCACTCGGGCAAAGCCGCGAGCCCTTCCCCTCCCCACCGACGCCGAGTTGGAGGTCCTTCAGGTGCTCTGGGCAAAGGGACCCGCCACCGTACGTGAGGTCTTCGAAACTCTTAGCGAAACCAAGAGCATCGGCTACACCACCGTGCTCAAGCAGATGCAGGTCATGCTCGACAAGGGCCTCGTCGCACGCAGCGAACGCTTCCGCTCGCATGTATACGAAGCCTGCGCCCCCCGCGATGACACACGACAGCGCCTTGCCGGCAATCTGCTGGACCGCGCCTTCGCCGGATCCGCACGCGACCTCGTACTCGGAGCGCTCGGCGCGAAAAGAGTCTCCGCCGCCGAACTGCGCGAGATCCGCACAATCCTTGAGGACTACGAAAAGAGGCAGCGATGATCCCCCCGGTAACGAACGCGGCGTACGGTTGGACGGGCGTGCTCGGCTGGACGCTCCTGCACTTCCTCTGGCAGGGCGCGCTGATCGCTCTTCTGCTCTGGTGCGCGCTGGGGCTGGTCGAAAGCCGCGCCGCGCGCCTGCGATACGCGCTCTGTTGCGCCGCCCTCGCACTGCTGCCCCTCGTCCCCGCCGCGACCTTCGTCTCGCTCGGTGGAATCGACGCACTCCACTCTCGCGCCCCCGCCCCCACCGTCTCCTCGCTAGTCGACGTGCATGCCGCCCTGGACGGCGGATCCCTCCAGCCCTGGACCGTCCGCCTTGCCTACGACCTCGACGCCGCCGCCCCCATCCTGCCTTGGATCTGGTTCGCCGGCGTAACTCTCTGTGCTGCTCGACTGGGCACCGGCCTCCTCGCCGCCCGCCGCATGACTCGCGCCGCGACTCCCGCCTCCGACGATCCCGTCCGGGAGATCTTCACCGCAGTCAGAGCAGAGCTCGGCATTACGAAGCTGGTCCGGCTGCTCCAATCCACCCACGTCGACGTCCCCACCGTCGTGGGCTGGCTTAGTCCCGCCGTGCTGCTTCCGCTCGGTTGCTTTGCTGGTCTGTCCAGCACACAGGTGGAGGCGCTGCTGGCCCACGAACTCGCCCACATTCGCCGTCACGACTACCTCGTCAGCGTCCTCCAATGCGTCATTGAGTCGCTGCTCTTCTACCATCCCGCCGTCTGGTGGGTATCCCGCCAGGCGCGTCGCGAACGCGAGTGCTGCTGCGACGAGATCGCCGCCACCGTCTCCGGCAACCGCCTCGAATACGCCCGCGCCCTGTCCCTCCTCGAAGAGCGCAGGCCCACCTTCACCCCAGCAGTCCCACTCGCAGCAAACGGAGGAGTCCTGCCCATGCGAATCAAACGTCTACTCGGTTACCCGCAGGGAAGCGCAACGTCCCAACTGGCTGCCGTGGCCATCCTGTTCGCCATCCTCACCACCGGCGGCATCGTCCTGGTCCGCTCGGCCCGCGCCCAGACCAACGATGGGCCAGACGCTCAGGCCCACCTCACTCCCGCCATCCTCACAGGGGAGAAGCACGCCCAATCGCCTATCGCCCCGCCGCACGCAGTTCTCACCAGAACCGCGCAGGATACTCAGCCCTCCCCGCGCACAGCGCCCGCGCAGCCCGACTCCACCCTCTCCGGTGTCGTCATCGACCCCACCGGCGCCGTCATGCCGCGCGTCAACCTCACCGCGACCAACGCCCGCACCGCCCATCAATCCACCGGACAAACTGACGACTCCGGCAACTTCACCTTCACCCTCCCCGCCGGACAATACACCCTCGCCGCCTCCGCCCTGGGCTTCAAAACCACCCTCGCGCAGGTCGGCGCCCTCACACCATCCGACCCCGTCCACCTCACCCTCAGGCTCCCGCTCGGCGCGACCAGCCAGAACCTGCTCGTCAGCGCGCGCCAGCAGGTGCCCGCGCCCGGGGAGGAGACCAGCAGCAAACCCACAGGGCCAATCCGGGTCTCAGGCGGAGTCGCGGCCGGCGCGCTCATCTCCCACCCGAGCCCCGTCTATCCCCCTGAGGCGAAAACAGCCGGGATCCAGGGCGCCGTAGTTCTCCACGCCGTCATCTCCCAGGAGGGCAACGTCGAGACGCTAACCGTCGTCAGCGGTCCAACTGCACTCCAGGTCTCAGCCATGGACGCCGTCAGGCAGTGGAAGTACAAACCCTACCTGCTCAACGGCAAACCCGTGGAGGTCGCCACCACTGTCACTGTGAACTTCTCGCTCGCCGAGGACGCCCCGGCTCCGCCCAGCCCGGGCACATCCCGCGACCCCAACCGCCCCCTTCGCGTCTCGGCTGGCGTCATGGCCGCACAGGCGACTCACCAGGTCCCGCCCCAATATCCGCCCGATGCCAAGGCAGCCGGCATCCAGGGTACGGTCGTCCTTCGCGCCGCTATTTCTAAGGACGGCGCTATCGAGGACCTCCAGGTAATGAGTGGTCCCCCCGAACTCACCACCTCGGCTACCGATGCCGTTCGCCAATGGACCTACAAACCCTTTCTCCTCAACGGAGAACCCACCGCGGTAGAAACCACCATCAACGTCAACTACACCCTCGCGAACTGACCAGCCACCCCGCTCAAAGCCGCACCCGCGCCGCTGGTAAATCAACGTTGCCAAAAACCTTGTCAAGCCCCCTCAAATCTCAACTTGCACAAACCAGAGGAGATGCGCTCCAAAATAGTTGGCCATTTAGTTTCTCCAACCTGCTACACTTAAGGTATATAGAGAAAAGCTGCACAAAGGATAAGCCCCGGACACACCTCCCGGGGCTTATCCTTTTATTTTCTTATATTTGCGTCTAAACGCCCTGGAATCTTATATTTAGCGACCATCAGAAACGCTAAGTAGCTCAATGTAAACCACTTATCGGTACCACCCCCCGGGGGGAGGGGGGTACCCTAAGGCAGCTTGGAATCCGGCGCAGCACGAGACATCAGCACCCGCACGTCCGTAGTCTTGTTGAACGAAAAGGCCGCCGGCGTCGTAGGCGCGGTGATGAACGAAAAGTCCGCGCGGTGCACATCATCCGTGTAAATGGCAGGTCGAGCGTCAGGGGTACGGGTCGTCACTTCAACATGCGACATCTCCACCCGATTCACATGCCGGAAGTAGAACCCGTACGTCGGCAGCGTACCCAGCATGCCCGGCTCCGGATACGAGTCTTCCTTCTCCGGGACGTCGATCTTGGCTTGCTCGGCGGTCCCCCCGCCGGCAGTCTCGACATACACGTCCGAGATCTTGATGTCCTCGACGAAGTGCCCGGGAATGCCCGTGATGTTCGATCCGAAACGACCCGCGGTGTTGTAGCTCGTCACGTTCGAGATAAGCACCCGCCGCAGAGTGCCGACCACGGTGGACTGGTCGCCTGTCCCCTTGGGTCCGCGCAGCCGCGCCCCCAGCCGCAGGAAGATCGGGCAGGAGATCACGTCCCGCATGGTTATATTCGAGATGGCAATATCCTCGAGCAGCGCGCCGTCAACGGTCTCCAGCGCAAGGCCCTGGCAGCCTTCGAAGACGCAGTTTGAAACGGTGATATTGATGAACCCGCCGTTCGACTCCGTCCCGCACTTGATGCGGCCCGTGCCTCCGATCTTGCCGTGGTCCTGCTCCGAGCCGTCGAACTTCTTCCACGTGCCGTCCAGCACGCTGCCGATGCGATACGCGCCGGTCACAAAGCAGTTCGTCACCGACAGGTTGCGGGTTGGCCGGTTGTAGCCCAGCGCGAACGAACTCTTGGGGCAAATGCCATCGTCCCACGGCGAGTTCACCGTGCAGTTCGAGACACGAACGTTCTGGCAGCAATCGATGTCCATGCCATCCCGGTCGGTGTCAATCTTGATGTTGTCGAGCGTCAGGTTGTCCACGCCGGTAAGCAGGAACCCAAAGTGGCCCCCCTTCAGGACAGAGAAGTCGCTGAACGTAACATTGCGGCAGTTCTTGAGCGCAATCGCCTTATTGCCCACGCCCGCCTGCTCCGCCTGGTACATGGGATAGTCGCCGCGTGAACGCGGTGTAAAGCCGCGTGCACCGGCGCCAGCGGCAGCCGCTCCCTGGCCACCCGGCGCGCCTGCCGCTGTGCCGCCGGAACCAGCCGCCGGAGCTCCGGGCGCGCCGGCGGGCGGCGTCGTGCGTTCCGGGCCGAAGCCTCGTTGCGGCGCACCCGGACCGCGACCCGGACCAGCACCGAAGGATAGCCCTTTGCCGAAGATGAGCCCGGGGCCGGTGATCGAGATGTCAGAGATGTTCTCGCCCCAGATCAAGGAGTTATGCCAATGATTGTGGCCGTAATCCTGGAAGGCGTCATAAGCGGTCTTTGGCTCGGCTTCGTCGTAGGTGCCGCCCATATAGCCCGTTACCTGGCCGGGCAGCGGAGAGGCCGCCGCTTCGATCACGCATCCCTGCGCCAGGAACAGGTCCACCTTGCTCTTCAGCCGTATCGAGAAGCACATGTAGGTGCCCGCGGGAAACACAACGGTACCACCGCCCGCCGCCGCAGCCGCTTCGATCGCTTTGTTGATCGCCGGCGTGTCAATCGTCTTCCCGTCGCCCGTCGCCCCGAAGGTCCGAACGTCGAAGAACATAGGCGTCGCGGGTGAAGCTGCGGCGCGCTGCCGCTGTGCCGCCGCGAATGCGGGAACGGCAGTGGCCGCAGAGGCAACAAGTCCCATGCTGCTGAGCTTCAAAAGGTCACGGCGAGCGGAATCAAAGGTTTTCATGGCGTGGGTCATGCTAGCAGATGCGTACAACGACGGGAAACAGTTCCGCCACAGAAACCATCGGCGCTGAGCGAACGCGCCGCACGGTTCGTCTGCGCGCGATCCGCACGGCGGGTGGGGAAAGTACCCCTGCAGAGCCCTCTAACTGCCTCCAAGAGCGAGGGAGGCGCCAGCAAACCGTGCGGCATAGTCCGGCGTCGTCCGATGAATCGAGGCAACTAGGTCCCCCTCTGAGCCGCAGCTAGTGCGCCGGCGCAAGCGTCTGCAGCAGGGCCCGCGTTTCAGCAAGGACATCGTCCGCGCGCGCCGACGTAAGCGGCCAGCGCAGAATGCCCTGCGGAGTGAACTGCGCGCCGCGCTTGGAGTTGCGCGAGACCAGCTTCATCATCACTCCGGGGTCCACCGTCGTCCTGCCAAGCGAGGCGAGCGCGTCAGCCGCGCCGGCCCCATTTGCATCCTGCGCCGCAAACTTGATGTGCAGCATCTCCACAAACGTCTTGACCACCGTAGGCCGTGGGGGCGGCTGGTTCCGGCGAGAAAGCATCGTCTGGGTCGGTCCTGAGGGTGCTGGAGGAGCCGGGACTTCGATCTGCGTCCGTTTGCGGTCAAGCTGTGCGATCCCCAGCCGCTCGCACTCGAGTCGCAGTTCCGCCGTTATCAACAGATTGGCAACCGAAGCTGGAGGCTCGCCGTACCGATCCTTCAACTCGGCCAGGACGTCCTGCAGTTCAGCCTCGGATTGCGCTCCTGCGATTCGCTTGTACATCCGTAGTCTCTGGTTCTCCTCCGGTATGTAACTCGAGTCGATTCGCACCGAGATGCCCAGGTTGATCGCGGCCGACGCGGACTCCGGCCGCTCGGCTTCCCCCTTTATCTTGCGCACGGCTTCTTCCAGCATCGAGGTGTACATCTCGAAACCCACAGCCTCGATATGTCCCGACTGTTCGCCTCCAAGCATGTTCCCTGCGCCGCGCAACTCCAGGTCCAGTGCGGCGATCTTGAACCCCGCCCCGAGGTCCGAAAACTCTTTCAGAGCCGCAAGCCTGCGACGTGCAATCTCCGTCAGCTCTGTCTCGGGAGGGATGAGCAGATACGCGTAAGCACGCCGATTGGAGCGCCCAACACGGCCCCGCAGCTGGTACAACTCGCTCAACCCATGCCGGTCTGCGCGGTTGATCACGATCGTATTCGCAAGCGGGATATCAAGGCCGTTTTCAATGATCGACGTGGCCACCAGTACGTCGTACTCATGATTCATAAAGCTGAGCATCACCCGCTCCAGCTCGGACTCCGGAAGCTGGCCATGCCCGACCACGACGCGTGCCGACGGCACAAGCTCACGGATCTTCGCCGACAGTTCGTAGATCGTCTCAACCCGGTTATGCACGAAGTAGGCCTGGCCGCCGCGCTCCATCTCCATCTCGATCGCGGTGCGCACGAGCTTCTCGTCGAACTTCGCCACGATCGTCTGGATCGCCATGCGATCCTTCGGCGGCGTCTCGATCACAGACATGTCACGCAACCCGATCAGCGACATGTGCAGCGTGCGCGGGATCGGAGTGGCCGACATGCTGAGCACGTCAATCGCGGCGCGCATCTGCTTCAGTCGCTCCTTGTGCCGAACCCCGAAGCGCTGCTCCTCATCGACTACCAGCAGCCCCAGGTCCTGGAACTTGAGGTCCTTCGAGAGCAGGCGATGCGTACCGATCAGAATGTCGACCTTGCCGGCGGCGACCTTCTCGAGGATCGCGGTCTGCTCTTTCGCAGAGCGGAACCGCGAGATCATCTCCACATTTACCGGGAAGTTGGCGAACCGCCGTTTGAAGCTCTCGAAGTGCTGGAAGGACAGCACGGTGGTGGGTGTGAGCACCGCCACCTGCTTCCCATCCTGCACAGCCTTGAAGGCCGCGCGCATCGCTACCTCGGTCTTGCCGTATCCCACATCTCCGCACAGCAGACGGTCCATCGGCTGCGTCGATTCCATGTCACGCTTGATGTCCGCAATGGCTGCAAGCTGATCCTCTGTCTCGTTGAAATCGAATGCGTCTTCGAACTCCCGCAGCATGTTCGTGTCTGGAGAGAATGCCGTTCCAACGGCCGCCTGCCGCTGCGCATACAGCTTCAGCAGCTCGCCGGACATATCGGCCATCGCCTTCTTGACCCGCGCCTTGGTCTTCTGCCAGGCCTGCGAGCCCAGCTTGTTCAACTGCGGCGCGGGTCCCGTGTCTGTCGAGCGGTACTTCTGGATCAGGTCGAGTCGCGTCAGCGGAACGTAGAGCTTTGCTTCGTCGGCGAACTCGAGAATCATCAACTCGAGCGGAGGCTGCCCGTCTTCCTCAATCGTCCGCAGGCCGCAGTATTGCGCGATCCCGTGCTCCACGTGCACCACGTAGTCGCCGACCGCCAGGTCCCGAAAGTCGGACACAAAGGCCGCGGTCTTCGATTTGGATCGCGTAACCGGTCTCGCCGCAACGTCCGCTTCATCAGACAGATCGTTCGCCCCAAAGATGACGAGCTGGCGCGCAGCCGCGCGTCCCTCACCATCTCGCACGTCCAGCACCTGCACGCCATTTGCAACGGGCGTTCGCACAATTACGGGAACGCGCAAATCGCCCGCGAGGTACGAGGACTCGGAATACACCGTCGATGAGCCCGCGGCCTGCGTCCGGGAGCCCAGCCGGTAAGGAACCTGATACTCCTGCAGCAAGCCCGCGAGCCGCTCTACTTCGCCCTGGTTCGGTGCCGTGAGCAGAATGCGGGCGTCCTGCGCGATCAGCCCATTCAGCGCCTCCACCAGTGCGGGGATGCTGCCGTGAAAGCGCTGCGTCGGGCGCGTCGCGAAGTCCACCTCGCTGACAGCTCACTTCGGTCCGCGTCCAGTACATCGACAGCACCGAGCTGATCGAGTTCGCAGCCCGAGAAGCCCCGCACCGCATCGTCCAGATCCCATGGCGACACGTAGATGTCTTCCGGCCGCACCAGTGAGCCGATGCCGGATCGGTCGTGCCTTTGTTCGACCTTGTTCCACCAGCGCTCGGCCTGGTTCTGCATCATCGCCGGCTCTTCACGAAACACGCGCGTGCCCGGCCCAAGCAGTTCCAGCAACGTGTGCTTTGCGCCTGCGACTGGCGCGAAAAACTCCCAGCCGGGAAAGACCGTCGCATCACCCGTCCGAGTGGCAACATGAGTCTGTAACTCCACAGGCTCTTCCCCGCCTTCGAGCTCCGCTCCAGCCAGTCCGGAACGCGTAAGCCGAGCATTGATCGCTTGCAGGATTCGTTCCGTCACCGGGATCTCTGTAAGCGGAAGCAGCAGAGCTTCATCCAGCGTGGAGGCCGAGCGCTGCGTGTCCGGATCGAACCGTCGGATGGACTCGATCTCATCGCCGAAGAAGTCGAT
Source organism: uncultured Acidobacteriaceae bacterium (assembly GCA_963791875.1). Classification (GTDB taxonomy): domain Bacteria; phylum Acidobacteriota; class Terriglobia; order Terriglobales; family Acidobacteriaceae; genus Edaphobacter. The sequence continues at coordinate 65,925 of CAWBUI010000010.1, read as the reverse complement.
ACGGACCGGCCGATCGGACTCCGGAGAGTACACATCCAGGATGCCGCCCCGAAGCGTCAACTGGCCAGGCATCTCCACCACATCCACACGTGTGTACCCGACGGAGAGCAGGTGGTCGACCAGCATGTCCGGCAGGTACTCCTCACCTCGCTTCAGGTGGAGGGCGAGGCCTGCGTAGTGCTCGCGCGCAAACAGGCGCATGCACGCAGCCTCCACCGGCGCGATGATCAGCCGCGGCGGCTCCACAGCGCCTGAACCTGCCGCCTGACAGATCTTCCATAGCGTGGACGCGCGCGCCTCCTGGATCTCCGGATGCGGCGAGAGGTTCTCGAACGGAAGCACATCATGGACGGGCAGCCGCAGCACGGATTCCGCTGGTAGCGCACCCGTCAGCTCGCAACCGGCAACCACCGCGGCGTGGAGAGCTTCGGCGGCCTTGTTATCCGCGACGAGCACAAGCGACGGAGCCTGCGAGATCCGCGCAAACAGCGGCAGATACAGCGCCCGCGCAGTAAAGGTCAGCCCGGAGACACGTCTGCGCCCCATGCCCGCACCCAGGTGGCGCCGTACACGCTCGAATGCAACGGAGTGTTCCAGGTCAGCGAGCAGTTCGCGGACAAAGGGGAGAATCATGCCTGGCCTAAGTTTACCTGCTCGCTGCTGGAAGCGATGGCTTACGCCGGCAGGTTTCAAGCGAAATCCTCAGACTGGCTGCTAGACTTGTCCTGCGCCTCACCACGGGCGCTCCACTTCTTTGCAGCTCAGACCAGAACCTACATCGCTTCGCGTCGAAGCGACAGGAGCAGCCCGAGTGAACGACGAGCCGCCCAACCCGCCAGAGTCGCTATCCTCCACGGAAGATCACGGAAGCCCAACGATCGACCTCGCTGGTGCACCGGCATCAGGCACAGTCGCGCATGCGGACGAGGCGCCAAACCCGGAGTTTGCTTCGGGCTCTGAGCGGCCCTTGTCGAACACCTCGGCCAAAGCTGCAAAGGTGCCTGTCACGTACGCCGATGCAGGCGTCGACATCACCGCCGGCGACCGGGCCAAGCAGCGCATCAAGATGCTTGCGCGCAAGACCTTCAACAAGCATGTGCTGTCGGAGATTGGCGGCTTTGGCGGCCTGTTCGCGCTTGACCTCGCAGAAGTTCCCCGACCCGTGCTGGTTTCCTCGGCCGACGGCGTCGGCACCAAGCTGAAGGTGGCGTTCGAGCTGGGCATCCACCACACCGTGGGCGCGGACCTGGTCAACCACTGCGTGAACGACATCGCGGTGCAAGGCGCGACGCCGCTCTTCTTCCTCGACTACCTGGCGACCGGCAAGCTGCGCGAGCAGGATTCGGCCACGGTGGAGACCGTGGTCCGCGGGCTCTCCGAGGCCTGCAGGGCCAATGGCTGCGCCCTGATCGGCGGCGAAACTGCGCAGATGCCGGGCTTCTACGCAGACGGCGAGTACGACCTTGCGGGCACCATCGTCGGCTGCGTCAACCGGCCCGACATCATCACCGGCGAAGGCATCCAGATCGGCGATGTGCTGATCGGCCTGCCCTCGAACGGCCTGCACACCAACGGCTACTCGCTGGCCCGCAAGCTGCTCTTCGAGGTTGCGGGTTACGGTCCCGACCAATACGTCAACGAGCTGAAGGACAAGACCGGCGCGGCGCTGATGCGCACGCACCGCAGCTATCTCGGCGTCATCAAGAAGCTGACCGGCCAGCAGGCATTGTCCGCGGCATGGCGCACATCACCGGCGGCGGCATCACCGAGAACCTGCCGCGCATTCTGCCGCGCGGAACGGCTGCGGCGTCGACCTCGCGAGCTGGACGGTTCCGCCGCTGTTTGAGCACCTGCAGCAGCTCGGCAACGTGCCGCAGGACGAGATGCTGCGGACCTTCAACATGGGCATCGGACTGATCGTCGTCGTGCCCGCGGAAGAGGTCAAGAAGGCCAAGGCCATCCTGAACCGCGCCAACGAGCGGCACTGCATCATCGGCCGCATTCACCGTGGAGAGCGCAAGGTCACCTACAACTAATCGGCCGAATGCAAGCACGGTAGGCCAGGCCCGGACCTCTTGGTCGACGCTGCGGTGTGCTATCGGGCTGATTGTGGCACTGCTCGGCTGCAGGTCGGCGAGCGCCCAGCCGGTACCTGCTGCAGGCGCGCTGCTGGTGGTGACCAAGCAGAGCCATGCGCTCGCGATCGTGGACGGTGCGACGCTGAAGGTGCTGGCTCACGTGCCGATCGGCGAGGATCCTCATGAGGTGATTGTCGCGCCCGACAACCGCAGCGCATATATTTCCAACTACGGCGAAGGTACGCTGCATACGCTCGCCCGCGTCGATCTGGTGGGTCGGAAACCGCTTGCCGCAGTGGACCTTTCGCCACTCGAAGGCGCGCATGGACTCTTTCTCCACGAAGACGCGCTCTGGTTCACTGCGGAAGGCTCTGAGGCACTAGGGACGCTGGATCCTGCGACGGGAGCAATAACGGGAGTTCTTGGGACGGGGCAGTTGAAGACGCATCTCGTGTGGGTTTCGCGCGATGGCAGAACTGTAGTGGCTTCGAATGCCGGTTCCGAGACGATCAGCGTATTCCGACAGATGGAGGTCAGGCCAAGCGTTGTTCCTGGGGCTCCTGCTCCTCCGGAGAGCTATACGCATGCGGTTTGGGAGCCTTCACTTATCCCGTTGGGAGCGGGGCGGAAGGCTTCGCCGTCTCTCCGGATGAGCGCGAAGTCTGGGTGGGCGATGCGGAAGGACGACTGTCCATCGTTGATCTGCGGGATGAGGGCTTGAACACCAACTTCGCTGCGGGAATTCCTGGCGCGAATCGGCTGCGGTTCACTCCCGATGGGCGCTTTGTGCTGGTGACGACGCATACCGGAAAGGATCTAGTCGTGTTCGACGCGAAGACGCGGCAGGTGGTGAAGCGCATACCGATTGAGGAGCGTGGCGCTTCGGGTATCCAGATTGAGCCGAACGGAAGGCGGGCATTTGTCGCCTGTCCGCGGGATCATTATGTCGCTGTTGTGGATCTGCGGGCTCTGGCGATGACCGGGAAGATCGATGCGGGTCGAGAGCCAGACGGTCTGGCCTGGTGGCAGCCTTGATCTATTGGCAACCATGAGCAGGTGACGGCCCTGGCGGGGTAGTGGCAGGGGCCGGTGGGTACCCCCCCTCCCCCCGTATGCTTTGGACCTAAAGTATTGCAAGCACAGTGGTTAGGGCGAGACTCGAAGAGATTTATAGGTTAAAGTATTCATTCTGCTCGGCTTATTTTCTAAAGTCTCCGAAATGAACAGCTTGGCTCCCGCATGGAGGTGCCACTCGCGTTGGAGTTGGAGTTCCCGCAAGTCCCTGATTCTGTTGAGTCGGGTGATTCAGGCGTGCGGCGCAGCCGGGTCGCTGTGCGGGCGGTAAGACCCGGACGAGACGTGGAGGTTGCGATGAGGCGGGCTGAGGTGCCAGGCCGGCTCAGCGGCGCTTCATGCCGCGGTCCATCGCTTCGTTGGCGAGACGGTCGGCGTCCTTGTTTTTATGGCGAAGGGCGTGGGCGATCTCGAAGGCTTCGAGTTGTGCGATTTTTTGCCGGGCCTGCTCAAAGAGCGGTTTCAGCCCCGGGCTCTTGACCTGGTACTTGCCCTGGATCTGCTTGACCATCAGTTCGGAGTCTGAGACGAGGCGGACGCGGGGATGCCCGTGGCTGATGGCGAAGTCGAGGACAGCGAGAAGGCCGGAGTATTCCGCGTAGTTGTTGGTCTGAACGCCAAGGAACTCGGAGAGTTCGGCGAGGGTGTGGCCGTCCGCGTCCTGCACGAGGGCGCCAAAGCCGGACGGGCCGGGATTGCCGCGGGCGCCACCGTCGCAGTGGGCGAAGATCCACCCGGCTGGGTCGGAGGGGCGTGGTGAGGCGGAGGGCGGCGGAAACAGAGAGGGTGCAGCGGGTCGGCTCGGCATGTTGGTCTGATCGTACCGTGCGGCGCTGCGTGGAAAATGCGTCAACCCGCTTACCTTTGAGACACCTCGGCGGTCTATCTGAGTGGATCCTTTAGCCTGACCTCCGGAGTCAGAACGATGAATGTAAATGCTTTGGGCCTTAAAGCGGGCGCGAATGCTGCGTCTGGACTGTCGTCGCTGACCCCTCGTACCCGCGGCCGAAGTGCGTTTGCCGCCGCGCGCGCAGCTTTCTCCGCTTCTGGCGGCCGCGGCACGGCTAGGCACGGGCGATGTTTCTCTACCGGCTGGAGCGGGCGGAGCTGCGGGGGCGATAGAATCGTCCGCAGCGATGTCGAAGACGGCGACGCAATCCGGGCGGACGGGGAACGGCAAGCTCACCCAGGCGCAGATGGAAGCGCGCGCCCTGCAGCGTACCGAAGACGACGAGTTGATTCGCGAGGCGCAGCGTGGCGATCGCGCCTCCTTCGACTCGCTGGTGCGGCGGTATGACCAGTCGGTGCTGCGGCTTGCGCTGCATATGCTAGGCAATGAGCAGGACGCCCAGGATGTTCACCAGGAGGCGTTCCTTAAGGCGTACCGGCACCTGGGGAACTTCCGGTTTGAGTGCTCGTTTTATACGTGGCTTTACAGGATTGTGACGAACCTTTGCCTGGATCAGCTTCGCCGCCGGAAGAGCAGGCGTGAAGATCCGGCGACCTTTGTGGATGCCAGCGGCGATGAGATGGATCTGCTGTCGAACATCTCGGACACACGGGCGATGGCCAACCCCTCTCGCGAGTTGGAGCGAAAGACGATGGGCGAACGGATCCAGGAGGCGCTGGGCAAGCTAACGCCTCGGGAACGGATGGTGTTTGAGCTGAAGCATTACCAGGGATTGAAGCTCCGGACGATCGGAGAGATGTTGAGCACGACCGAAGAGACCGCCAAGAACACGCTATTTCGTGCGACGCGGAAGCTGCGTGCGAATCTGGCGGAGTTGAAGCATGGCGCCGGCTAAACGTCTGTGAGCAGGTGACGAACTGTGGAGATGTATGGCGTCTTGACGTGGGACGCCCGCGGTTCAGCAAGAGGCAGTGAAGCAACAGCAAGGGGCAGGATTGCACCAGACCCCGCAATGCGAAGTGAAGACTTTCTGAGGCTGGTAGAGGTAGAGCAATGAAGTGCGAAGCGGTACAGCAGAGTATCGTGCTGGTGACGTACGGCGAATTGCCGGATGAGGATCTGGTTTCCCTCGAGCGTCACCTGGCTGAGTGCCACGCGTGCAACGGCGAATTGAAGGCGCTGCTTGCGATGCATGAAGCGATTGCGGCGGGGGAGCCAATCGCGGAGCCTTCGCCGAACCTTGTGGCGCGCGCGCGCATGAAGTTGGATGAAGAGCTTGATGCGATTCCGCCGCATGGCTGGATCACGCGGCTGCGATCGAACCTGTGGAGCTGGATGGGACACCTGCAAAGCGCACCCGCGCTGATGACTCTGCTGGTGGGAGTGGGATTCCTGACGGGAAACTTCACCAACCGGTACCAGGTGGCGCATCAACGCGACGCCGGGTGTCGTTCAGACGACAAACTTTGCGAATTCGGCTGTCGGCGGCATCACGGGGATCGTGCGGACCCCCGACTCCGAGACCGTGCAGGTGAGTTACAACCGGATCGTTCCGGAGACGCTGCAGGGATCGCTGGACGATCCGCAGATACGGCAGTTGCTGCTGATCGGCACAAAGGCGGCGGCGAGCACCGGCGTCCGCGAGGATGCGGTCGGTTTGATCACCCACGAGTGCCTGGCGGGTCATCACTGCGGTGGCGAAGATGATGGCATGAACATCCAGAACGGGCTGCTGGTGAGCCTGCGGTATGACAAGAGCTCCACGGTTCGTCTGCAGGCGCTCGAAGGTTTGAAGCCGTATGTATCGGGCAGCCAGCGGGTGCGGGACGCGCTTCTGGAGGCATTGATGCACGATCCAAATTCCACGGTCCGGACGCGGGCGATCAGCCTGCTGCAGCCGGTGGAGTCGGACTCGAGCGTACGGCAGGTAATGCGGACAGTGTCTACGTCGGATGAGAATCCTTACATACGAACTGTCAGCACGCAGGCCCTTGAGGGCACTGCTGCCATTCAGTGAAGAGCTTTGGCTAAGAGGCAGACTGAGCAATGAACAAGCCACACGGGTACGAACTCTTTCTCCTGGCACTTGCGGCAGCGTGGTGCGTGCCGTCCTTAGCCTACTCGGGAGGCGCTCCGGCGCCTTCGAACCATACAGCGCAGGGGTATCTCGGAATCGATCTTCGTGACGTCTCCGAAGAGCAGATTAGTTCCCTCAAGCTGCGCGATGTGCATGGGGCGGAGATCGTCCTGGTTGACCACGACGCGCCTGCCGGGAAGGCGGGACTGCGGGAGCACGACATTGTTGTGCAGCTGAATGGCCAGCCTGTGGCCAACCAGGATCAGGCGCGGCGCATGCTCCACGACTGCCCGCCGGGCCGGACGGTGGTGCTTACAGTCAATCGGGATGGGCAGTTGATGCCGTTCACGGCGCGCATGTCCACACGGGAAGAGGTGGAGCGGCGGGCGTGGGAGCAGCACATTCCTGTGCCTGAGCCGCAGGATGGTGCGCCGGCGGACCTGGCGGTCGGTGGCGGCGAGCCGGCTCCTGCGGCGGCGATTGGACCGTCGGCCCGTGGAGGCAACAGCTTTATCGGGTCGATCCTGATGAACCCCTCGTATACGGGGGCGATGGTGGAGCAGCTCAGCACGCAGCTTGCGGCCTTCTTTGGTGTGCCTTCCGGATCCGGCCTGCTGGTGCGGTCGGTTGCGGATAATTCGCCGGCGGCCCTGGCAGGCATGCGGGCTGGAGACGTTGTGGTGCGGGCGAACGAACGGGTGGTCACCACCACGGGAGACTGGTCAAAGGCGATCAAAAGCAGTCACGGCCGGCCGCTTTCGGTCACGGTGCTGCGCGGAAAGAAGGAGCAGGTTCTGACCTTGACGCCGGATGGGAAGAGGCGATCTGCGCTGGAGGAGCTGGTGGAGGCACCGGAGCGCACGGTGATGGCGCACCTGAACCTGTCGTGGCTGCCTGGCCGTTAGCTTGGGGTGGGCGGGGCTGGACCGTATACTAGGAAGAGCATGACGCAGCCGAGCACCGCCCCCAACTTCCCCCCCGCAACGCCTCGGCCTATGCCTCTCCGACGACGATTGAAGGGTGCTGCGCGCCGGGCTCGGGAGCTTGCTTCGATCGGCTGGGCGCTTGCGGATACGGCACATCCTTACATGGCGCACATCGTGCCGATGCGGCGCTGCAATCTTGCGTGCACGTATTGCAATGAGTACGACGACGTCTCCGACCCCGTGCCGATTGAGGAGATGGAGCGGCGCATTGACGAACTCGGGCGGCTGGGCGTTTCGGTCATCACGATCTCCGGCGGCGAGCCGCTGCTGCATCCCGAGCTGGACCGGGTGATTGCGCGCATCCGGCGGACGGGTGCAATTGCGGGCATGATTACGAACGGCTACCTGCTGATGCCGGAGCGGATTGAGCGGCTGAACCGGGCCGGGCTCGATCACATGCAGATCTCGATCGATAACGTGATGCCGGACGAGGTGTCGAAGAAGTCGCTGAAGGTGCTGGACGCGAAGCTTCGGATGTTGGCGCAGCACGCGGATTTCCATGTGAATATCAACTCTGTGGTGGGCGGCGGCACACCTCCGGAGGACGCGTATGTCGTGTCTACGCGGGCGTTGGCGCTGGGGTTCTCGTCGACGATCGGAATCATCCATGACGGGTCGGGGCAGCTCAAGCCTTTGGGTGACCGCGAGCGGACGGTGTGGGACAAGGTGCGCCGGCTGACCCGCCGGTCGTATTCGCGGTTCAACCACTTCCAGGAGGCGATCGCGAACGGGCAGCCCAATGCGTGGCGTTGCCGCGCGGGCAGCCGGTATCTATACATTTGCGAGTTCGGGCTGGTGCACTACTGCTCGCAGCAGCGTGGGTACCCGGGCGTGCCGGTGGCGCAGTACACCAAGGCCGACCTGAAGCGGGAGTTCCTGACGGAAAAGGGATGTGCGCCTAACTGCACGATCTCCTGCGTGCACCAGGTCAGCTACATCGATCATTGGCGGGCACCGCAGTCGAATCAGATTACGCCGGGGGCGTCGCACGGTACCGAGGCCGATCTGGTGCAGATCCGCTAGAGATTTCGCAACCGATCTCGGGCCGTGGCACTCTAACGCTAGAGTGAATACCGCTGACACCCAGGCCTCCTGCGACTCGCCCGCCGTTCGGCGCCACGCACCCGTTGCCGTCGCGATGGCCGCCCTGGTGTTTGCAGCTTGCGGGGCCTTTGGCCAGAGCGACAATTCTTTGCCCGCCGCGCCGAGCGCCGTGCGGGCCGGGAGTACGTCCACTTCCCTGCCTGGCCCGGGTCGGTTTGGGAATGTAACGATTCAGCCAGAGACACCGGGGGCGCTGCCGCTGAGCCTGGATGACGCGGTCAGCCGTGGGGTTCGGCAGAACCTTCAGGTGCAGCTTGCAGGAGAGACTGAACGGAGCGTGCGCGGGCAGATTTTGTCTGTGGGCAACAATCTGCTGCCGAATCTCAAGGCGACGGCATACACGAACGCAACGTCGATCAACCTGGCTGCGATGGGCTTCAAGCCCGCTTCGCTCACGGCGCTTGGATTGCCTCCGAACTCCTTTCACCAGATCGTTAAGGTGGACACGAGCAGCGCGCAGGTTTCGCTTGACCAGCTTCTCTTCAACCTGCCGGATATTTATCTGCTGGCGGCGGCACGCAAGTCGGCGGATGTAGCTTCGTGGACCGCGCTGAACGTTCGCGGCGGGGTGGTGGACGCGGTGGCGACGCAGTATCTTGCGGCGCTGGCAGATCAGGCGCAGATCGCGAACGCACAGGCGCTTGTTGCTGCAGACGAGGAGCAACTTCGCCAGGCGACGCTGTTTCATGAGGCGGGTGTGGGGACGAACCTCGACCTGCTTCGCGCCAAGGTGCAGCTCCAGACTGAACAGCAGACGCTGGTTCGAGCGGAGAACACATTTGCGAAAGATAAGATCTCGCTGAATCGTCTGATTGGGCTGCCTGCGGGGCAGGAGATCACGCTCACGGACCCGGTGCCGTACGCCGAGTTTGCAGCGATGCCTCTTGAAGAGGCCAAGGCGATCGCGTACACACGGCGCAAGGATCTGCTGGCCCTTCAGTCACAGCTTGAAGTCGCGGAACGGGTTCGGAAGTCGGCCCGGGCCGAGCATCTTCCGCAGCTTGCCTTCAATGGCTACTACGGTGTCCTCGGGGAGACTCACGGGCTGTATCACGGGGTGTTCGCGGCGCAGGCGGTTGTGAGGATTCCGATCTTTGAGGAGGCCCGGTTCCGAGGTGAGAACGAGATCGCCGCTGCTCAGTTGATGGCGTTGCACCGACAGATCGACTCGCTCAAAGTTACGATCGATCAACAGATCCGAGCGTCCATGCTGGATGTGGAGTCTTCGGCCCAGCTTGTGAAGGTGGCGCAGAGCAACGTGGAGCTGGCCTCTGAGGAACTGTCGGATACGCGGGCCCGCTTTGCGGCTGGGGTGACGGACAATCTTCCCGTGGTGCAGGCACAGGCGTCGCTGGCGTCGGCGCAGAGCCGCCTGATCTCGACGCAATTCCAGTACAACCAGGCGAAGCTGCAGCTTGCGCGCAACTCCGGCGTGATTGAGATTCAGTACAAGCGATTCCTCGGCCGCTAGAGAGCTGCGAGACGGCTGAGCCCGGGGAGCTGGAGCCCGGCACGATCTCTACCTCGGCTGTCGTGCTGGGCGACGTGTGGGCGGCGATCGGCACGGGTGTGGCAGTTTCTTTGGTTCCAATGAGCCGAGCGGCTTCCGGTGCCCGATCTGCAAGAAACCTGTTGGCCGGCTGTAGAATGCCAGCCATGAAATGGCTTGACTCGCTGTCTGCGCCGAAGCTCGCGATACTGGGTGGCGCCGGGAACGCGTCGGTCTTGCTTGCTGCCGTCGCGGCGTTCGCCGGGCTGAGTCGCGGCTTCATAGGTAACACGTCCTGCTGGACGTTCGCCGTGGTCGGGTACGCCCTGATGATGGTGGCGGAACGTCGACTTCGCCAGGGGATCGCAGACGAACGATGGCCAGATGGTGAACTGGAGCCCTTGCGCCGTTTCGTTGACCGTCCTCTGCTGAAGGCGGCGCGCGTGGTGTTAACCATTCCCATGCTAGTGGCCAGCGGTTTCTTGCCTGGCCGAAATGCCGGAGCGTTGGTCCTACTCGGTATATTTTCGCTTGGCTACAAAGCAGATGTGAAGGCGGCGCTGACGCGGCCAAAACCCGCGCCGCCGCGTGTGGACTGGACGTCCGCGGCCGCGCCAATCCAGTCGGAGCACTGGGGTGAGCGGGGTATGCCGCTCGAAACTAACGGTTTGGGGTAGAGCAGCTGAGTGTGACACCATAGACGGATGGCGGAGCAGGAGACCGGGACACCAGAGTCAGGCGCAGGCAGTGCGTTCTTATCCCGAGACTTCCGGCTTTACCAGACGGCGCGTCTTCTGGTGATTCTGGGCGCTGAAGCGCAGTCGGTGGCCGTCGCCTGGCAGGTATACAAGATGACGGGCTCCGCGCTCGACCTGGGGCTGACCGGGCTGGCGCTGTTCCTTCCGGGCCTGCTTTTCATGCTCGCGGCAGGGCACGTTGCGGACCGCTACGACCGGCGCCGGATCATCCTCCTCTGCTACGGATTGCAGGCGGTAAGCACGATGGGGCTGCTGTGGTTTTCGCTCTCCGGCATCACTCGTGTGTGGCCGATCTACGCCGTGTTGCTGCTGATCGGCCTGGGCCGCGCGTTCAGCGGGCCGGCAGCCAGCGCACTCCTACCGAGCCTGGTTCCCAAGGAACACTTCGTCAACGCGATTACCTGGGGCGCGACCATCTTTCAGATTGCAAACATTGCGGGCCCCGCGGTGGGTGGCCTGCTGTTTACGCTCGCATTGACGGGGGCAGCAGTGCGCTGGAATGGAGCCCCGATTGTCTACCTCTTCACGCTGATCACGCTGGTGGCCTTTCTGGTGCTCGTTGGAGCGATGCGTACGCGGCCGGTCCGGTTGGTGAAGAAGGCGTTCAACCTGGATACGATGCTGGCCGGATTCCACTATGTGTGGCAGGCCAAGCTGCTGCTGGGCTCGATCTCGCTGGATCTGTTTGCGGTTCTGCTGGGCGGCGCGACGGCGCTTCTGCCGATCTTCGCGACGGATATTCTTCACGCGGGGCCTCGCGGGCTGGGACTTCTTCGCGCCATGCCCTCCGTAGGGGCGCTGGCCGTTTCACTGGTGATGACGGTCCGCCCGATCAAGCACAGGGCGGGCAGGCTGATGCTTGTGTGCGTCGCTATCTTCGGCGCAGCGACGGTGGTCTTCGGACTGTCGCACACAATGTGGATCAGCATGGCGGCGCTGCTGGTTGTGGGGGCGAGCGACATGGTCTCCGTGGTGGTGCGTTCGAGCATTCTGCAACTGGCGACGCCGCCGGAGATGCGTGGCCGGGTGTCGGCGGTGAACTGGCTCTTCATTGGAGCTTCGAATGAGTTCGGCGAGTTTGAGAGTGGCGTGACGGCGCACTGGTGGGGAGCGGTGCGGGCGGTGGTGGTTGGAGGAATCGGTTCGATGGTGGTGACGGGATGTGCGAGTATTCTGTTTCCCGCACTGCGGCGCGCCGACGCTCTCACGGCCGAGTCCCTGATGGGCGCCAACCTGGAACAGAGCGTGGCAGAGCCGGCAGATTAGAAAAGCGGTAGGGCAGGAGGAACGGGACAGGATGAAGAACGCGGCAAAACTGGCGATCGGCGTGACTGCCTTTGCGATTGCGTGCATCGGAGGCGAGTTGCTGTATCTGCATCACGAGCGCAATGCACCTGTGGCGGGCACGGTGCAGAGTGCTCCACCCGAGAAGGTCGACCCGGATACGCTGGTTTTCCTGAAGAAGAAGCGACCGTCCTCGATGGCTGACCTGAAGGACCTCTACGGCACGACGGTGTGGGTCTCTGCCGGCGGACAGATGGACTACTACCCGGCCACGGGCCACCACGCGGATTATGCGCACTCGGCGGGCACACTTCTGGGTGCCGAACCTCTCGTCATCAAGGATGCGTTTGAACAGGTTGCGCCGAAGGCAGCCACGTTCCGAATTCCTGGCGGGGACCGGCAGGTACTGCTCACGTTTACCCTGCCCAAATCTGCAGATCCCGGCAAGCTGTATGCGTCTGCCGTGGGCTATGAGCAGGGGGGAGAGTTTACTTTTTATACCGACGAGATCCTGTTCTACGACGACCCTCACATTCTGTACAAGCACTGGGGTCCAGAGGTTTGGCGCGCGGTGGATGCCCACCAGGTCATCCTTGGCATGGATGAGAGCGCGGTGCAGCTTTCGCTGGGTCAGGTGTCGAAGAGCTTGTCCAACGAGTACGGGAATCGGCTGGTGATCTTTGCCAATACGGGGCACCCGATGGCGGTGACGTTCGTGAAGAACAAAGTCACGGCCTTCCGTCCGGACCAGGGCTTCTAGACGAACGCAGACCGAAGCTGGCGTGGTGCGCTCGATTTTGTGTGTGATGGCATGGCGCAGATGTGGTCGCGCGTAGAGGAGCATCAGCCGGTGTTGCGCAGCCCCGCGGAGATGCCGTTGATGGTTGCGGTGATTGCCCGATCGAGCTCGGCGGGGACTGGCTGTCCGGAGCGAAGGGACGCTCGTTTGCGGGCCAGCAGCTCCACCTGGATCAGAGACATGGGGTCCACGTAGGGATTGCGCAGACGGATCGAGTGCTCGAGGACCCGATTGGTCTCGAGCAAGGTGGTCTGTCGGGTGATGGCGAGAATCATGCGCCGCGTCAGATCAAACTCGCGCTCCAGCATGGAGAAGACGCGATCGCGCAGGCCCACGTCTTCGACGAGAGAGGCATACAGGCGCGCGATCGAGAAGTCGGCTTTGGCGAGGGCCATCTCGACGTTGCGGATGATATCGAGAAAGAGCGGGAAGTCGCGCGCCATGGTTTGGAAGGGCTTCGAGGCCGCCTGGAGTTTCGTCCGCGTACCGACTGAGCGCGTGGCCGACGCCGAAGTATGCTGGCACGAGTTGCCGCGACTGCATCCACCCGAAGACCCACGGGATTGCGCGGAGATCCTCCATGCTGCGTTTCTTCGCCGAGCTTGCATCGGTGCGCTTGGCGGGGCGCGAACCAATGCGAGCATGTTCCAACTCAGCTACCGGCGTGGACTGCTCGAAGTAGGTAAACGTCTCCGGGTTGTCGACGATGTGCTCGCGATAGAAGGCGTAGGAGGTAGCTGAGATCTGGCTAAGCGCCGCCTCCCACTCGGGCAGGATCTCACCGGTGAGATGGGGCGCGTACGGGCTTGCGCCGGCCCCGTGCTGCAGGGTCTTGTCGGGCCGTGCGACAGCATCGACGGCGGCCGCGATCATGAGTTCCAGGTTGCGCTCCGCGAGGACGACGTCGGAGTACTTCCAGTTCAGCACTTCTCCCTGTTCGGTAATGCGGAGTTCGCCGGTGAAGGAGTCTACGGCTGGGCGAAGATGGCGCGATGCGTGGGCCCTCCGCCGCGGCCTACCGTGCCGCCGCGGCCGTGGAAGAGCCGGAGGGTGACGCCGCACTCGCGGGCGACCTGGTGGAGAGCGCGATGCGCCTTCCAGATCTCCCAGGTGCTTGTGATCATGCCGCCGTCTTTGTTGGAGTCGGAGTAGCCAAGCATCACCTCCTGCCGGCCAGCCCATGCGGCGAGCAGCGGCTTGTAGACGTCGGAGGTCCAGAGCGCGCGGCATATCTCCGGCGCGGCCTGGAGGTCTTCGATCGACTCGAACAGCGGCACTGGTTGCAGGCCAGGATCGCCGGCTTCACCTTCCGCGTCGCCCTCTACCCGCACACCTCCAAGACGCGCCAGCCAGAGCACGTTGAGGACGTCTTCCGCGGAGGTGGCGCCGCTGATGATGTAGCGCGGAAGAGCCTCGGGAACATAGGCGCACTTGAGTTCGGCGATCGCACGGAACGTCTCCAGAACCTCCGTCGTCTGTGGCGTCAGAGCCGGAGGAAGCTGCAAGCGGGTGTGGTCCGCGCCGCTCACGCCGGAGCTCTGCGCCAGCTCACGTACGGCTGCCGCGTGCACCCGAGCGTGCTGGCGGATGTCGAGCGCCTGCAGATGAAGGCCGTAGGTTCGCACCTCAAGCAAGAGCGGGTCGATGAGCATGCGAGCAACGCGTCTGCCGCGGTTTGCAGCAAGCGATCTCCGCAGGACCTCGAGATCTCCGAGTAGCTCGGCGGCTCGGGTGTACGGCTCGAGGGAAGCGGTTCCGGACAGTACTACGGAGCTTTGCGGGACACCGCCGAGACGCATCATCATGCAGGCGACGAGCAGGCGTACAGGTTCAAACGGAAAGCGATTTTCGAGCGCGGTCTGTCCGGCGGCACGGAGCTTCGCGAGGTAGCCTTCGACAAGCTCCTGCAGCTCGGGCGAGATGCCTGCCTGCTGGGTGGAGCTCGCAAGCTGCTCAAAGACATTCTGCAAACGGCGACGGTAGTGCGTGATGAGGAGACCCTGGGCCATGGCAAGGGCTTCGCGGGTGACCTCCGGAGTGACGAACGGGTTTCCGTCGCGATCTCCGCCGATCCACGAGCCGAAGCGGATGAGCAGCGGCACCTCCCTTAGCTCCGGGTAGAGTTCAAGCTCCGACCGCATGGCGAGGGCGACCTCGTCGTAGAGGACCGGGAGTGTGTCGAAGAGAGAGGTCTCATAGTAGTCGAGCGCCATGCGAATCTCGTCACGGACCGTGGGCCGCGCACTGCGCACGTCGTCGGTTTGCCAGAGTGCGGTGATCTCCGCCGTCAGCTCGCGTTCAAGCGATTCGAGCTCAGCGTCCGGCACGGGGATTCGATCGAGCTGCTCCAGCAGGTCCGAGATCCTGCGGCGTTTGAACATGACGGAACGGCGGGCCACTTCCGTTGGGTGGGCGGTGAATACGGGCTCGATTACGATCTTCTCAAGCAGCGCGCGTACCTCTTCGGGGGACATCCCTGCCTCGCGGAGTGCCCGCAGGGTTCCGCGGAGGGAGCCACGCTGGGGCCCGGCGGTAGGGTCGAGTTCCTTGGCGAGGCGACGTCGCTTGCGGTGGTTCGTCTCCGCGAGGTTGATGAGCTCGAAGTAGAACCCGAAGGCTCGTGCAAGTTGGTAGGCGGTGGATGCGCTCAGTCCTTCGACACGGCGGCGGGCGCGTTCAAGATGCTCCTGGGCGGAGCTTCCGTCATCTTCGTCGGAGACGCGCTTGCCTGGCTTTCGTGCCGTCTCCCGTGGCCGGGGCTCCTGCTCCTCACGCCGCGCGATGGCGGTGCGACGCAGCTCCTCCACGGTCTCAAATACACCGGGATCCGCCTGTTCGCGGAGGACCTCGCCGAGCAGCATGCCGAGAGAGCGCACATCGCGGCGCAACGGCGCTTCTTTGAGTTCACCTGTGCCGGCCTGAAGCTCGGCGAGGCGCTGTTGCCAGTTGGAGGGTGACCAGAGGGAGGGCATCCTCTAGATTATGCACCGCGAACGGATTCACGCCAGCGGGTCCCGAGGGCTTGAGATTAGACGGACGTACTCGACGTCCAATGCGGGATTTGTGCCGGTGAAACGATCAATGCGACAGGCGCCGTGAGCGTCTCCACGCGGGTGTGGTGAACAAACTACCCCGAGGGCCACAGATTCGGCCGCTCCAACTGTCAACGCGACCGCTGCCAACCCCAGCTGACCGTACGCGTCCGCACGCGCACGACAGGAGCGTACCGCACGCCGGCATCTCGTAAAAATTCCGAGCGCGGGCGAGGCCGGGACTACATCACCAACGCGAGCCTCTCCAGCTCTTCCTGCATACATTTGAGAGAACATCCCACCGACTCTATGCGGGTTGCAGCGTGGCGCGCGTCATGATGGGAGACGCCGTAGCCGCGCACACTGAGGAATGCGCCGATCAGTTCCGCGGCCTGCCAGGAGTCGAGCCCTGACTGGAGCAGTTCCTCGCGAAGCGAAGAAAGGTCGTGGACCGGAAACTTCTCTACAGGCGCAACCATCAAAGGATCGGTTGCGAAAACCATGTCTGCCGAAAGAACTTCCACGCCTTGTACCTCCACCGCAATGTCTTGTAGCAGCCTGCCGCACCCGGGGCAAACTTGATATAGCACGGTTATGGGATTAGATGTCCCCCTTCCGAGCGGGTTGCTATGGCCCTTGGGTGCCATGGAGATCCTTGCGGTGTCATCAACGTTTTTGGAAGCAGCGTGCTTAGGGTTACGAAAGAGCGCCGATACGGGTTACAAAAGCGTGCAACCTCCCCGTCAGTCGCTGACCGGCCCAGACTGTCTAGGCGGCAGGGCCCGCTCGGCGATCAGTATAGGAATCTCGTCCTCTACCGGGTAACTCCTACGGCAGGATGTGCATACAACAGCCCCGTCTTCCAACGCGAGCCCGCCCTTGCACACAGGGCAGGCGAACCAGCGCAGGTCTTGGTCAAGGAAACGAGGGGCCATGGCCCAGTCTCTCCCGAAGCGCGGCAATCGCACAACGCCGACAGGTGCGCGATACCATAAGAGGTGTGAACGACACTCCACGCATACTGAACGGCATTGCCATCGCCGCGGATATCAAGGCGGAAGTGGCGACCGAGGTGGCAACGCTGGCGGCCTGTGGCGTCAAGCCCGGACTCGCCGTGGTGCTCGTAGGTCACGTCCCCGCTTCGGAGATCTATGTGCGCTCGAAGGTGAAGACCTGCGGCGAACTCGGCATCTACTCGGAACTGCTTACTCCCCCGGAGTCCGTCACGACCGATGGGCTTCTCACGTTGATCGACGAGCTCAACCGGCGAAACGACATTGACGGCATTCTGATCCAACTTCCGCTCCCCGGGCATGTGGATACGCGCCGCCTGCTTGAGGCTGTCTCACCGGATAAGGATGTCGACGGCTTCCATCCTGTGAACGCCGGACGCCTGCAGTCCGGCATGGCGGCACTTGCGCCTTGCACGCCGGCCGGGATCCTGGAAATTCTTCGCCGTTCAGGACTGGCGATCGCGGGCCAGAACGCCGTGGTACTCGGCCGTTCGGACATTGTGGGCAAGCCAGTCGCGATGATGCTGCTTAACGCGTCCGCCACGGTAACAGTCTGCCACTCGCGAACAGTCGATCTGCCGCGCTTCACGCGCGAGGCCGACATCCTGGTGGCGGCAATAGGACGGCCGGGCTATGTCACGCCGGAGATGGTAAAGCCCGGGGCTACTCTCATCGACGTGGGCATCAACCGCATCACAGATCCCGCCGAACTCGCGCGATTTTTTCCGAAGGATGAGGCGCGGGCGGAGCAGTTCACGAAGCGCGGGTCCACCGTGGTGGGTGACATACATCCTGCGGCGTTTGCGGTGTCCGGGGCCTACACGCCTGTGCCCGGGGGCGTAGGGGCTCTGACCATCGCGATGCTGATGCACAACACGGTAGCCGCCGCCAAGGCGCGCAGGCAGAGGTGATGGACCCATGCTCCGCGTAGGCCTAACCGGAGGACTGGGGAGCGGCAAATCCACCGTTGCGAACATGCTCGCCGCTCACGGCGCGCACGTCCTCTCGGCCGACGAGATTGGCCGGGATCTGATGCAAAAAGGCCAGCCGGTCTTCTGGGGTGTTCTCAACCACTTCGGGCCTGAGGTACTCAACGAAGACGGTAGCCTGGATCGCGTGGCCCTGGCGCGGATCGCGTTCACCAGCAACCGGGCGGAAGAGCTCAACGCGATCGTGCACCCGGCGGTGATCGCCCGCCAGATCGCGCTCACGGCAGAGTTGGCGGCGGTGGATCCGGACGCAGTCGTCGTTGTTGAATCGGCCCTGCTGTTCGAGACGAAGCATGGCGGCGAGGGCGGCTGGCAGGCGCGCTTTGATCGGATAATCCTTGTTCGCGCCACGGAGGAGCAGAAGGTTGCGCGGTTCGCCCAGCGGTCGTTTGGAGACCGCCATCTGCCGCCAGAGTTCGCGGCCGACGTTCACGCCGAAGCACACCGCCGGCTGGGTCTTCAGCTTGACGACGATTGGAAGGCTCGTCACGCCCACTACGTTCTGACCAACAACGGTTCCGTGGCGGAACTCCAGCAGCAGGTAGACGCGTTGTGGCCGGCCTTGTCAGAACTCGCCCGCACCCGACGATGACGCGGCAGAGACGCTCCAACGACAGGATCCGGACAACCGAATCGCGGAACTTCGATACCATAGAAAGAGAGCGGAACGGCTAGTGGTTCGAAGCGTTCGTGTCGCTGTTTTGAAAGCTCAGGTTTGGAAATCGCCATGAAAGTTCGTCCAATTGCGCTTGTTGTGCTCCTGCTTAGCGGGTTCTACTACGCGACCACACACTTTGGTCCGACGGGCTCGGCTGGGCCGTGGCTTGCCAGCAGCCTGCACTTGCCTGCGGCGAATGCGGATGCGCCGGCCTCGGTGATCGATACACTGCGCGGGCCGAACGGCACATTCGACCTTTCTGTGGCAAACGCGGCGCCGGCCTACGACACCGAGGAGCAGCAGAATATCTCGGTCTACAAGCGGGCGCTTCCTTCTGTGGTCAACATAACGTCGACGGCCATGGCGTTCGACTTTTTCAACTACCCCGTCCCGCAGCAGGGTCAGGGTTCGGGGTTCATCCTGAACAAGGAAGGCCTGATTCTCACCAACAATCACGTCATCGACAACGCTCAGCATATCGAGGTGACGCTGTTTAACAAGCATAAGTACAAGGCCCAGTTAGTGACGGCCGACAAGGGCCATGATCTCGCGCTGCTGCGTATCGAAGCGCCGGACCTGGTCCCCGCAACGCTGGCGGAGACGTCATCGGGGCTGACGGTAGGACAGCGCGTTTATGCGATCGGCAACCCGTTCGGCTTGTCCGGCACAATGACCCGCGGGATCATCTCGGCAATTCGTTCGGTTCACGGCCCGCAGGGAAACACCATTGAGAACGCGATTCAGACTGACGCCAGCGTCAATCCCGGCAACTCGGGCGGCCCCCTGCTTAACGCCCATGGCGAGGTGGTAGGCATCACGTCCATGATCGCGTCGAACGGCGCCGAACAATCCTCGGGAATCGGGTTTGCGATCCCGATCGACACGGCCAAAGCAGTGCTCGACGACTTCGCCAAGTACGGCCGCATCCGTCGTCCTACACTCGACATCGCACTGTTGCCGATCGGGCCGGATCTTGCCGAACAGATGGGCCTGCCCGCCGATTTCGGTGTGCTCATCCAGCGTGCTTTACCTGGTGGCTCAGCCGACCGTGCAGGCCTGCATGGAGGTACGCAGCGCGCCTATCTCGGCAACATGCCGGTGATGATCGGCGGG
This sequence comes from uncultured Acidobacteriaceae bacterium, assembly GCA_963791875.1. Classification (GTDB taxonomy): domain Bacteria; phylum Acidobacteriota; class Terriglobia; order Terriglobales; family Acidobacteriaceae; genus Edaphobacter. The sequence goes on along the minus strand of CAWBUI010000010.1, from coordinate 46,561 downwards.
GATCTGATTGTCGCCATCGATGGCCAGGAGATAGCGAACGAGCAGGACCTGGGCGCCGCCATCAACTCCCACCGCGCAGGCGACACGGTCACGATCACTGTCTTCCGCGGGCGTAAGCGCCTCGATGTAAAAGTGACCCTGGACGACGCCAAAGATCGCCCTCAAGGGCAGCAGACGTAGACTGACGGCCATCGCACACTACTCACCCGAAGCATGAGAAAATTTGTCCTATGACCGACGACACAAACAATGAATTCATCCCCAAAGCAGGCACGCTGAAGATCGGGGGCCTGAGCCGCAAAGCACAGAAGTTGCAAGCAATGCGCGATAAGGCCGCTGCCCAGGCGAACCCCGGTGCAAAGTCTCACGCGTCCAACGCGAACCCGGCTCTCAAAGCGAATGCACTAGGCCACAAAAAGGCGAGCTTCAACCGCAAAGCTGTTTAAGCGCGGGGCGGAACAGGGTGCCGGTCCGCTGCAACGGAACGAAGGTAGCGCCGCCCCACCGCGGTGTACTCCCCACTCAGCACCCTTCGTATCCCTTCGGGGTAGGCCTGGTGCTCCTCCACCAGGATCCGCGCGGCGAGGTCGTCAGGAGTGTCGGTGTCGAGCACCGGAACCGTTCGCTGGAGAACGATGACGCCGTGGTCCACCGCCTCGTCCACAAAGTGAACGGTGCAGCCGGCAACCTTCGCACCATACTCCAGCGCCTGCGTCTGAGCCTCCAGCCCTGGAAACGCCGGCAGTAGGGACGGGTGGACGTTCAGGATGCGCTGCGGGAAGGCTTGCACAAACTCCGGCGTGATGATCCGCATGTACCCCGCGAGGCAGACCAGATCAACCCGGTGCTCCCGGAGTACACGGATCATCTCGGCGTCATGCCCGATTCGGGTAAGTCCCTTGGGGGGGATGGCAAACGCCGGGATTCCCCGTTCGCGCGCGGCTTCAAGCCCACCCGCTTCGGTGCGGTTGGATAGCACGACCGCAATCTGTACGCTGCCAAGTCGCCCGGACTTGACCGCCTCCGCGATGGCTACGAAGTTCGAACCACGGCCGGAGAGCAGAATGCCCAACCTGTCCAAACGCTACCTGCTGGCTTTCTTTACTGGCGCGGGCGCGGAGCCTTTGACTCCCACCTGCGCCTCTACCTCATCGATCACGGAATAGAGCTGCGCGGGCTCTGTGACCTGCACCCAGTTGGTTTGCGTGCACACGAAGAGGGTGGGTGTAGCACTCAGCCCCATCTTCTCTCCCAGCGCTTTGTCCTCAAACACTTCCTTGCGGAACTGCCCTGTGGGATCGACGACGAACGGCATCTGCTGGCCGTGGGACTGCATAAACTTCCGCGTGAACGCGAGCAGATCATCCTTGCTCGCGATGGCCGTCTGCGAGGCAAATACGGCGGTGCGGTATTCGTCAGCGAACTTGGGTGAGATCTTATCCTGCATAAAGCGCGCCCAGATGGCACCGTCGGTGCTCCAGTTGTGCATGGGCAGGGGGAAATCCCGGCGGACAAACGGGATTTTGTAGTGCTCAATCGCCGCCGCAACGATGGGATGAGTCCTGGCGCACATCGGGCATTCCAGGTCCTCGAACTCATAGATCGCAATCTTGGCTCCTGCCGGGGGCTTGATCATGCTCGTATCTTTGAACGGCGTGCTCTGGGGCTGGCCCACGGTACGCTGCGCGGAAGCGGGCGTGCCACTGAACCCCAATGCAAGACCGAAGCCAAGAACCGCGCAGATGGATACGGAAGATCGAACCTGTTTCACTCGCATACAAGACAGACGCATCGCCACCCTCCTATGTCATCTTATCTGACCTGATCGTGCCGGGTGCACCGATTCGTCCGCGCCGTTGCCATCGGGCCACCGGAACCAACGGTCGGCAAGCTCCCCGTACAATCGAGTCTGCAGCCCGCCACTGGAGACCTAACACCATGAACATCGCTGAAAAGATCGAACTCGACATCAAGGACGCCATGCGTGCTCGGGACGAGCACCGCCTTACCACCCTTCGCATGGTGAAGTCTGCCCTGAAATCGAAGGAGATCGATAAGCGCGAGTCCCTTACCGAGCCCGAACAGGCCGCCGTTCTTTCCACCCTCCTCAAGCAGCGGAAGGAGTCGGTGGAGAGCTTTACCAAGGGTGGGCGCCCGGAGCTGGCCGAGAAAGAGCAGGCGGAGATAGCGATGATCGAGGCGTATATGCCGCAGGCGGCAAGCGAAGATCAGATCCACGAGATCGTCCACACCGCCATCGCGCACATGGCCGGATCCGGAGGAAACAAGCCAGGACCGAAAGATATGGGACCTGCGATGAAGCTCGTTCAGCAGCGGATCCTTGCGTCCGGACTGCGCGCCGACGGTAAGCTCGTCTCTGAGCTCGTCAAGGCGGAGCTAGCGAAGTAGCCGAGATCCTCTTACGGATGAGGTCTACGGCGCAAAGCAGCGCACAAAAGACACGCCTGCCGCGGATTCCACCACGAGGTCATCCGCGGATGCGGGAAGCACCACGGCGCGGCCAGGCACCATCTCCACCATCCCTGGGCCTCCGCCGATCACGACGCCTGAGCCTTGCAGGGCTACCAGGCACGCAGCGGATCCGGCGGGAAGCGGCCCTTTGCCGGCGGCCTTGACCTCGTACCGGTCTACGCAAAAATAGGTCTGTTCGATAAGCCGGACAAAGCCGTCCATCTGCCGGGCAGCAACCTTCCCGGCTTGCGTTTGCGCCTTCATCACGCGCAGGCCTTCGTCCAGGTGCAGCTCTCGAGGCCGTCCGTAGTCATAGAGGCGAAACGTGGTGTCGCTGGTCTGCTGTGTTTCGAGCAGAACTACACCGGGTCCGATCGCATGGACAGTCCCGGCATCCACAAAGACCATGTCTCCCGCAGAGACGGGCAGCCACTGCATAAGCTCTTCCATGGAGCCATCCGCGACGGCAGACCGGACGCGCTCCGGAGTAGACCCCTCCTTGAGTCCCAGGGCGACCGCCGCCCCGGGCTCCGCCTCAAGCACATACCAGCACTCGGTCTTGCCCCTCGGCTGGCCTAAGGCCCGCGCCTGCTCGTCGTCGGGATGTACCTGCACCGAGAGCTTCTGTTCCGGAAAGAGCATCTTCACCAGGATTGGAAATTCGGGCTTTGTGCCTGCGGCGGCAGCGACGCCGCCCAGCAGCGCGGTCCCGTGCTCTGCCACTATCTCAGCCAGGGTCTTACCCGCGCAGATTCCCGTCTCTGCGAGAGACTCCGGTCCGGTCAGCCACGCCTCTCCCACGCGCTCGGTGGTTCCGGTCGCGTCGTACCAGGGGGTAAGATCCAGCCGCCCCCATACCCGTTCGCTAAACCACGGTGCAAGGCGAAACGGTGCGAGCTTATCGGACATTGTGCCTCCTAATCGTCATCATCCCTGGTCTTCTCCTTATTCTTGCGTGTGATCTGCGCCGGCACAGCCTGGTCGCCCTTTGCGTCGCGCCACAAGATGACGTTGAGCTTGCGCGCGTCGGCACGGTCCGCATGAGTAAAGTCCATCCTGGCGGACGCCTTTGCGCCGGGTGCTGTGGCTGCGTTGGCAGTGTAGATCAACCCGTTCTCTCGATTGGTTACATCCGCCGTAAACGGAGCCTGATCTCCCGGACCGGAGAACAGGGGGCCCAACGTCGGTGCGAGCGCGTCGTTGTTGTTCATCGGTGGCAAGCCGAGAAGCGATTCCATCGTTCGCACCACGCTCACCGTAGTGTAAAAGGCGCTGTCCACGAAGGGCGCGCCGCCGTTGCCGTGTGGGGCATACTTGCTGATCGCAAAGGCGACACTGCGATGGGCATCCACGTGATCCGCGCCGTTCTGCGCATCGTCCTCCACCACGAAGATTGCCGTGTCGTCCCAATACTGCGAATGCGAGACCGTCTCCACGATCCGGCCCAGCGCCAGGTCGTTGTCCGCCACGGAAGCCTTTGGCGTCGGACCGCCCGGGGTCGTCCCGGCAGTGTGGTCGTTGCCCAACCGCATCGTGATGTAGTTCGGCATGGAATCGTTCCCGGCGGAGCGGTCGCGCACCCATCCGGCGAAGTGCTTTAGAAATACCTCTGCGCGAATCTGGTCTGGAACGCGAAGATCGAAGTCCGGGGCCTCAGGCGCAAAGTGTCCGACCAGCTCAGGCTTGGTCGCCACATTGCTCGCCAGCCGCGGAATGGCCCACGGCCAGCGATTCACACCGCCACCCCATTCCTCCGGTACAGGGGCGCCGGGCGCGATCACAGGCGCCGCGCACGCTGACCCGGCCAATAGCGGACCCTCCTGCGAGTTGGCGTTCTTCTTCGTATCGCAAAAGGTGGAGGAGATGTACTCGCCGAAGTTGTAATGGGTTTTCCCATGCGCCTGCGCATTGCCCCACATGTATCCGCTGGTCGGTTCAACCACGTCCGGTATCTTCTGCAGCAGCGGGTAACCCTCGGCGACCACACCCTCGTAGTCGTAGGTCCGCTGCTCGTTGCGATAGTTTGCCTGCCAGGTCTTCTCCAGATAGTCCGTGCCGATCGCGGCGTTCGACCACACATGCCCGTCGCCGGAGACCTCAGCCGAGTCGAAGAAGTTATCCAGCACTCCGAACTGCAGCGCCAGCTTGTGCGCGTTAGGCGTCACGGCCATGCCATACATCGTCAGGGTTGGGTTCCCATTTCCCACTGGCCGGCCATTCTGCGCGAGGTCGCCGAGGATCTGGTCGTACGTGCGATTCTCCCGGATCAGGTAGATGATGTGCTTTATGCGATCTCCTCCGCCGGCCACTGCGACCCGTGTTTGCGCGGCCTTCAGACGGTTGGCCGCGACCACTTCAGCCGTGGAGGCTTTGAGGTCTACATCCTTTAGATTCACCGCTGCGAGCGAACCGTACAACAGCGTGCCCACGTAGGTGAAGTTCCGCTTCAGACGTGAGGCGTTTGCGCCCGGGGCCGGCCTTTGCGCCGCGGTGTTCGGGCCCGTTCCCCGCCCTTTCGCGGTCGCCACGAATAACGTTTCGCCGCTCATCGTAAGCGAAACCGGCATCCACTCGGTGGGGATAAATCCGACCGGCTCGACCATTCCCTGCTTCACCGCCCGACCCGTAAGCGTGCGTGCATCCAGCACCGCAACGGCATCCGACCCCATGTTCGCCGCATAAACTCGTCCTCCGTCGGCGCTCACGGCCAGCGCATTTGGCTCCGCTCCGAAGTAGCTCTGGCCGGGAAGCCTGGTGTCGAAATAGCCCCTCACTGCGAAGCCGGACCTAAGCTGCCGTGTTGTGTCGGCGGAATTGCTCCTCTGCTTCCGGACAGCTCCGTGGCCCGAGCTCGGACCATTACCCGTGATGTCGATGGCAGCCACCGCATCGCGGTTGGAGAGCGCCACATACAACGTCCTTTCGTCAGGCGAGAGCACGAGCGCGCACGGGTGCGATCCCGGCCGCACTGGATCGCTCGGCTTGAACAACGCTAACTTCCGACCGACAGTGCCTTGCGCTAGGTTGAGTTCCACCACCTCGCTCGCGTTCCAAAGGGTCACGAAAGCACGCGCGCCGTCCTTCGAAACTGCGAGCGCAAGCGGGTATGTCCCTGGGACTGCGTCACTCTCCGAGAGATCGAACCGCGTTATAACCGCGCCCGTTGTGGCATCGATCTCCAGCACATCGTCCGACAGGTTATCCGCCACAAGAAGCCGCTCGCCTGCCGAGCCGTGCGGGCCCGTCACAGCGATCCCCGCAGGGAACGGCACCCCGAGGGTCCCGTCCACGCCGCCTACCAGCCTGGTCCGCCGCGTTCCCGCGAGTGGCTGCAGACCGATGGGGATCACCCGTTCTGGAACGATCTTGCCGTCGCTGAAGCCGTACACCGCAATCCCGTTGCCCGGGTTCTCCGCTCCATCGCCCGCGGGCGCCGTCGTCGAAGCCATGCTTGCGTACACACGCCGGCCGTCGCGGGAGAATGCCAGGCCGGCATACAGCGTCTCCTTACTCTCGAGTCCCGTTCGCTCGTCCGGAAAATCGACCACCTTTCCGGTCTGCGTCTCCATCACTGCAAGCGATTGGTCGTACTTCGACTCCCACGTCCCATACCCCGCATTCACCGTCACCACATAACGCCCATCTGGCGAAACAGCCATGACAAGCGGAAGCGAGTTCACCCGCTGCGGCCTGCCCGGGACGAGGCCAAGCGTCTTGCTGGTCGGCAGATCCACCCGGCCGGGGCTGACTGAACCGCTCGTGCTCTGCGCCCATACCCCGGCCGCCAGCGCAAGCACAAGGGCGGTCAACATCACCCCCCGGACTACCCTCGGCCACTGTACTACCGTCGTCATTTGGATCATGCCAAAACGCTAGCAGAAGAGTTGTCACACGGGATTACAAAAGTCTTACACCCACCCTCCGCGGGCTTTGGTAGCGTTGAGGAGAGGGAAAAACCACAGATGAATTCCGTTGTAGACACTCCCCAAGTCTCGGCCTCGAACCACACCGGTCAACTTCAGAACACCCCCACAGACACGCTGCATTCGGTGGACGCTGCCCGCCTGCGCGCTGCCGAGGCCGCCCGTAAGGTGAAGATGGACCTCCGCATGGGCCGTGAGCACCAGCAGGGCCGCATCAACTGGATCACCGCGATCGTCATGGGCCTGTTCCACGTCGGCGCCATCGCCGCGCTCTTCTTCTTCTCGTGGAAGAACCTCGCCGCCTTCGCCATCACCTACTTCTTCGCCATCAACGTCGGCATCGGCATGTGCTACCACCGCCTGCTGACCCACCGCGGCTACCGCACCCCCAAGTGGCTCGAGTACTTCATCACCGCCTGCGGCACCATGGCGCTTGAGGGCGGACCGATCTTCTGGGTCGCCACCCACCGCGTCCACCACCAGAACTCCGACCACGAAGGCGACCCGCACACCCCGCAGGACGGCGCCTGGTGGGCCCACGTCGGCTGGATCGTCTCCGGCCGCGCCATGCACTCCGAAACCGCCCTGCTGGGCCGCTACGCCCCCGACCTCACCCGCGACAAGGGCCACGTCTGGCTCTCGAAGTACCACTGGCTGCCCATCACCCTCGTCGGCTTCGCTCCAGATCGCCATCGGCGCCGCGGTCGCCGCGCCCGGACATCGCCTCATCGGCGGCATCTCCATGATGCTCTGGGGCACCATGCTCCGCACCGTCGTCGGCCTGCACGCCACCTGGCTCGTCAACTCCGCCACCCACCTGTTCGGCTCGCGCCGCTTCGAAACCAAGGACGACTCCCGCAACTCCTGGTGGGTCGCCCTGCTCACCGGCGGCGAAGGCTGGCACAACAATCACCACGCCCACCCCGTCTCCGCCCGCCACGGCCTCACCTGGTACGAGTTCGACATCAACTACTACGGCATCTGGCTGCTCGCCAAACTCGGCCTCGCCGAAAAGGTCCAGATCGCCAAGTACGACCCGCAGAACCCGAAGCCCGCGGGCGGCATGTAAGCGACCGCACACGCATCTGCAACACTGACCCGGCCTTGTGGCTCCCGAACCTCTCGGGAGTAGCGGGCCGGGTTTTCACTTTTTCCGCTACAGATGTCCGCGCTCCAAAATCGCCCGCGTTCCGCCGCGACTTCGCTGATACTCTGTTGCAGCCCATGCGCCGCTCCACCCACGTCTCCGCCCCACTGCTCGCCTCTGCTGCGCTGGCGATGTTGACTGCCTGCCGTCAGCAGGAGATGCAGCGTTGTGTCGACGAGCACGGCGCGGTTGTCCCCGACAACCTTTGCCAGAATCAACCTATGCAGCAGAACAATGGCGTTCCGTACTACCACCCTTATGGAAGCGGTGGGTTCTATCGCTGGTACTACGGTGGAATCGGCGGATACTCCCCCGGAAGCATTGTCGGCGGTGGCGGATATGCTCCGCTCAGTGGCCATTCGTATTCCTCTTCCACCAGTCGTGGCGGCTTCGGCAGCACCCACGCCTCAAGTGGCGACGCCGGCGGTCACGGCGGGGGCGAATAGATGCGCCGGCGCACCCTCAAACCTCGCGCTGGCTGGCAATCCATTGTGGAATCCCAGGGACTAACCTTCCACACCCTCGAAGACGGGCGGCCATATTGGGATGAGTCGGCCGCTTACCAGTTCTCCTCGAACGAAATCGACACGCTGGAAGCGGCAGCGAACAGCCTGCAAACCATGTGCCTGGCCGCCGCGCAGACACATCATCGATCAGAAGCGGTACGCGGAGCTCAACATCCCTCCGGCCGCCATCCCGTTGATCGAGTGGGCCTGGGAGACCGAGCCGCCAGCACTCTACGGCAGATTCGATATCGCGTGGGCCGGCGCGCAGTCCGGCCATCCGCCGAAGCTCCTTGAGTACAACGCGGACACCCCCACCTCGCTGCTCGAAGCGGCTGTGATCCAGTGGAACTGGCTCGAGGACCTCGGCCCAACCCTGGGCGCAAAGCCGGACCAGTTCAACTCCATCCACGAGCGCCTGATTGCCAAGTGGAAGGACATCGGCCCGTACCTGTCGCAGCCGGTGTACTTCGCGGGCACAGACGAACCCGAGGACGTGCTCACCCTCGCCTATCTGCGCGACACGGCCGAGCAGGCCAGTCTCCGCACGGTGCCCATCGCCATGCTGGATATCGGGTGGAACCCCGACCGCAACGCCTTCCTTGATCTGCAGGAGCGGCCCATTCAGTCGATCTTCAAGCTCTACCCTTGGGAGTCCATGATGGCCGAAGCCGTTCGCGCCGCACGCCCTAGCCACCTACCGCGACATGCGCTGGATCGAGCCGATCTGGAAGATGCTGCTCTCCAACAAAGGCCTCCTCCCGATCCTCTGGCAGCTGTACCCCAACCACCCTAACCTGTTGCCCGCATACTTCGATGCGCAGCCGTCCCTCGCCGCACCACATGGCCTCACCAGTTTCGTTCGTAAGCCGCTACACTCGCGCGAGGGCGCAAATATTACATTCGTCCGTGAAAACCGCATTCTGCAGGATACAGATGGACCCTACGGCGGACCGCGCATCGTCCAGGCGCTCGCACCCGACGCCGTCTTCCCTGACGAAGCTGGCAAGCCGCGCTATCCGGTCCTGGGTCTCTGGATGATCGACCAGGAGTGCGGGGGGATGGGCATTCGTGAGTCCGACGGCCCAATCACAGGAAACTTCAGCTCCTTTGTGCCGCACTACTTCCTGTAGCGTGGCACGCTCGGCTTGTCCCGACTCCGCTAAACTAGAGATACATGAAGATCGTTCTCGCCGAAAAAGTCTCCCCCGCAACGCTCGCCGTTCTCCAGCAGGAAGCCGACTGGCAGATTGTCACTGCCGACCAGATTCCAAGAGTGGTCCTGACGGATTGAAGCAGGCCCTCGCCGATGCGGATGCCCTCGTCGTCCGCTCCGCAGTCCAGGTGGACGCAAAGCTGCTGGAGTCCGCGCCAAAGCTGCGCCTCGATCGGACGCGCGGGCGTCGGCGTCGACAACATCGACACCCCGGCCGCTACCCATCGTGGAATCGTGGTGATGAACACGCCCGGCGCCAATGCAGTCGCAGTCGCCGAACTCACGCTCGGACTGATGATCTCCATGACCCGCTCCATCCCTCGCGCGAACAGCACAATGCACGCCGCAAAGTGGGAAAAGAAGACGCCTGCAGGGTTCGGAGCTTCGCGGCAAGACTCTCGGTATCGTGGGACTGGGCCGCATCGGCCTTGAGGTCGCACGGCGCGCCCGCGCCTTCGGCATGGACCTGCTCGGCTACGATCCGTTCATCGCGCCGGTTGTCGCACGCGAAAACCACGTGACCCTGGTTCCGATCGACGAGATCTTCAAGAGCTCCGATTTCCTTACGCTCCATGTGGGCCTGACCCCGCAGACTGAAGGCCTGATCAACGCCACGTCGCTGGCAATCATGAAGAAGGGCATACGCATCATCAACTGCGCGCGGGGCGAGTTGATCGTCGACGAGGCACTCGCGGACGCGATCCGCTCCGGGCATGTTGCGGGCGCTGCACTCGATGTGTTCCGCCAGGAGCCGCTCAAGGACTCGCCCTACTTCGGTCTCGACCAGGTGCTGCTCTCGCCGCATATCGCCGGCTCAACGGACGAGGCGCAGGAGGCTATCGGCATCCAGCTTGCCATGCAGGTGCGCGATTACCTGAAGCTCGGAGTCGTGCAGAACGCTGTAAACCTGCCATCGCTCTCCCATGAGGAGTACCAGGAACTCGCCCCTTACATCGAGATGGCGGAGCGTCTCGGCCGATTTCCTGTCGCACTCCATCCCCGGCAATCTTGAGACGATCCAGATCACCTATGCGGGGCGACTTGCACAGGGCAAGACGGAACTGATTCGCAACGCCGCGATCGCCGGTCTGCTCGCAGACTCTGAAGGGTCCGCCGAAGCCACCCAGCCAAATCGCATCAACGCTGCAGCCATTGCACAGGAACGCGGCATTCGGCTGCAGGAAGACAAGAAAGAGTTCACCACCGGCGGCTCCGGCTCTACGCTCAAGCTCACCCTGCACTTCGTCCGAGGGCGACGCCAGCGCGTCAGGCAACGGTGCTGCACGGCACCAGCCCGCGACTGCTCACCTACGATGGCATCGATATCGAAGCACCACTCAACGGCACGCTCGTCACCATCCGCAACCAGGATGTCCCGGGAGTAATCGGCCGGATCGGCACTATCCTGGGCGAGCACTCGCTGAATATCGCGAACTTCGCCCTGGGACGCGCCGGCGCAACCGCGGCTGCAACTCGCCCCTCCCGTGTGCCCCAGGGCCAGGCGCTCGCCGTCGTTCAGATCGACATCAAGACACCCGCGGATGCTGCGGGCGCACTCGATGCACTACGCAAAGTCGATGCGATCGCAAGCGCGCGGCTGGTCGAACTTAGCAGATCCTGATCAGTTGGGAATGTGTGTGTACGATAGTGCACACCGCACACGTCGGAATATGTAACAGATATCGATCACAAGCGGATACATCCGCAGAGGCCAGGAATAGCCCATGCCGCTCTACGAGTACGAGTGCACCCAATGTCAACGCCACACCGAAAAGATCCAGAAGTTCTCTGACGCGGAGATCACGACATGCCCCCACTGCGGTGGTCTCCTGCGTCGGGTGATCACGGCTCCAGCTATCGCTTTCAAGGGCAACGGCTGGTACAAGGATCTGTACTCCAGCCCCAAACCCCCGGCCGCTTCTTCGTCCGGCGAAGGCTCGAGCACGGAGTCCAAACCCGCAGGATCAGACAGCGCCGCGCCCGCTGCGCCAGCGAACGCCAACAGCAGCACGCCGGCCCCATCAACTCCGGCTCCAACAGCAGCCTCTGCAAGCGCGCCGGCGAAGTCCTCTAGTTGAGCCAGCAGACGGCGGGCTAATGCACCAGCTATTTAGGCAGCACCGCAACGCGTGTGCCACGCTTTGGTGCAGGTCCTGTCAGTCCAAGCCTTGAAGCGTGACGCCACTACTTCCGCTTGGGCGGCGGAACCTTCTTCCCTGCCCTGCGCGCCTCCGACAAGCCAATGGCGATTGCCTGCTTGGGGTTCGTCACCTTCTTGCCGCTGCCCCCGCTCTTCAGTTTGCCTTGCTTCATGGCCTTCATCTCACGCTCGACGCTCTTACCGGCCGCTGGCGAGTACCGTCGTCCCGAAGAACTCTTCTTCGCGGTTTTACCCGCAGTCTTCGTCGCAGCGCCCTTTTTTGCGCTCGCTTTGCTTGCACCCTTGTTCGCCGTGGTCTTCTTTGCTGGCTTATTCGTGGTCTTCTTTGCAGGTTTGCCCGCGCTCTTCTTTGCTGTGGCTTTCTTTGCTACAGCCTTCTTCGCTACAGCTTTCTTCGCTACAGCTCTTCTTGGTTGCCATAGGTCCTGCCTCCGTCTGAGAGAGTTGGAAGCAAAAGGCCATCCCTCAGTTGCACACAAAATTGTGCGCCGAAAGGTTGACTCTGTCTACGGCGTAGAGTGCATGCGAAGGTACATAAATCCCACCTCTGCACGTCTAGCTTTGCGCGTCGAGCTTGCGCGTCACCAGTTCGTTGAGCAGCGCGGGATTGGCCTGCCCTTTCGAGATCTTCATCACCTGGCCAACAAAGAACGCCGATACTGTCTTCTTACCTGCGACATACTGCGCGACCTGCTTTGGATTCGACGCGATGACCTCATCGATCATCGCCTCGATGGCACCAGCATCGGAGATCTGCTTCGGCTTGTCGCGCTCATACACCTCGGCGAAGTCCTTGCCTTCTGCGAAGCACGTATCGAGTAGCTGCTTCAACATCTTGCTCGAAAGTTCGCCCGACTCCGCCAGGTCCGCAGCAAGCACAAGGCCGTCCATCGAAACGGGCGACTGCTCCACATCAATTTCCGAGGATCGCAGCCGCATAGTGATCTCGCTGAGCAGGATGGACGCCACCCGATGCGGGCTTTTCGCCTTCTTCGCGGCGCGTTCGAAACGATCGGCGAACGATTGAGTCGCGGTCAATGTCGCTGCGTCCTGCGCGCTGATCTCGTACTCCGCAATCATGCGCGCCCGCCGCGCCTCCGGCAGCTCAGGCAGCGCTTGCAGGATCTCGCGTTGCCAGGCGGCACCCACGTGGAGCGGAGCCAGGTCCGGCTCCGGAAAGTAGCGGTAGTCATGCGCCTGCTCCTTCGACCGCATCGAGAACGTGCGCCCTTCGGCGTTGTTCCAAAGCCGCGATTCCTGAATCACGCGGCCGCCCGACTCCACCACTTCGATCTGCCGCTCAATCTCGTACTCGAGTGCGGCGCGAATGTAACGGAAGCTGTTGACGTTCTTCACTTCAACCTTGGTGCCGAACTTCGTTGCTCCCTTCGGCATCACGCTGACATTGGCGTCGCAGCGCAGGCTGCCCTCTTCCATGTTGCAGTCGCTGACCGCCGCGTACAGCAGTATCTCCTTGAGCCGCGTAAGGTATTCGAACGCCTCATCCGGGGTGCGAAGGTCGGGCTCGCTGACGATCTCGACCAGCGGCGTACCGCACCGGTTCAGGTCGATGTAGGTGCGCGACACCGAGTCCATGAAGCCGTCGTGGAGGCTCTTGCCGGCATCCTCTTCCAGATGCAGGCGGGTGATCCCGACGCGCTTGCTCACCGTCGCGCCGTTTGAGTCCAGGGCCGGGATATCCATCCAGCCATGTTCCGCGAGCGGCTGGTCGAACTGCGAGATCTGGTAACCCTTCGGCGAGTCCGGGTAGAAGTAATTTTTGCGCGAGAAGACGCTGCGTTCCCGAACCTGGCAATTGATCGCGGACGACGCAAGTACCGCGAGCTCAACCGCTCGCTTGTTCAGCACAGGCAAAGCGCCGGGCAGTCCCAGGCAGGTAGGACAGACGTGGGTGTTGGGCTCGCCCCCGTAGCGGTTGACACAGCGGCAGAAGGCTTTTGTCTCGGTCAGGAGTTGAACGTGCACTTCGAGCCCGATCACAGGCTGGTACTTGGCGAACACCTCGGGCGAGACGGCGGTCAGGGTGGACATAGTACCCATTATGGCCGACTCTGCTGACCCACGTCGGGGAGCGGATTGTTCCACGTGGAAACAATCCGGGTCTGTGGCACGGACGTGTGATTGTTCCACGTGGAACAATTGGTATGAAGTGGTATGTGGGGATCTGAGCGGGACACCAGCAGTGTTCCTGCTTCGATTTTTCTTCGCCGTTTACCCATTCAATGCTAGACTTTTTCTGACCGTTCCACACGAGGAGAATTACGTGGCTGATGACCGCAACAAAGCAATCGAATCCGCACTGGCAGCGCTGGAAAAGCAGTTTGGCAAAGGCTCTGTCATGCGGCTTGGAACCAAAGAAGCCATCGTTCCGATTGCCGTAATCCCCACCGGCTCCATTTCGTTCGACGCGGCGTTGGGCGTTGGCGGAGTGCCACGCGGCCGTGTGATTGAGATCTTTGGGCCTGAGTCATCGGGTAAGACAACGGTAACCCTGCAGATCATTGCCGAGGCCCAGAAGGCCGGTGGTTTGGCCGCATTTGTAGACGCCGAGCATGCCTTGGATCCGGCGTACGCCAGGAAGCTCGGGGTGGACATCGATAACCTGTTAGTCTCCCAGCCCGATTATGGCGAGCAGGCCCTCGAAATCGTGGAGGCACTGGTACGCTCAGGTGCCATCGACGTGTTGGTGGTGGATTCGGTCGCTGCGCTGGTGCCCAAAGCGGAGCTCGATGGCGAGATGGGAGAGGCCCAAATGGGGCTGCAGGCACGGCTTATGAGCCAGGCGCTGCGGAAGCTCACCGGTGCCGTCTCCAAATCACGTACGTGCCTTATCTTTATCAACCAGATTCGTGAAAAAATCGGCGTCATGTTCGGAAATCCCGAGACGACCACCGGCGGTAAGGCCTTGAAGTTCTACTCGTCGATGCGCATCGATATCCGCCGCATTGGCGCGGTCAAGGAAGGCGATGTAGTTGTGGGCTCCCGCACCAAGATCAAGGTTGTGAAGAACAAGGTCGCCGCACCCTTCCGGGATGCCGAGTTCGACATCCTCTATGGCGAGGGCATATCTCGCGAGGGCGATGCGCTGGATCTTGCGGTCACGAACGGCATCGTCGACAAGAGCGGCGCGTGGTACTCCTTCCAGGGCGAGCGGATCGGCCAGGGTCGCGAGAACGTCCGCGGGTTCCTTAAGGAGAACAGAGAAGTGTTTGGTCGCATTGACACGGAACTGCGGAAGAAACTCGGCATCGGCATGGCAGTCGCTGCGGCAGAGGTGCCTGCTGTGCCGGTCAATGGCACTGCGGCTGCCGAGGCCGCGGTCAAGACACGACGCTAATCGTTTGTGCAGGGAACAGAAAGTGCCGCCGATGAGGCGGCACTTTTGCTTGCATGCAAGGACTCCATTCGGTCCCTGACGTCAACGCTTGGTGTGTCGTCCTCATCATCGCGGTGCCCTCCCCCCGCTGACGTTTGAGAGCTGCGCGGTCGCAACTCATGAGCGTCCCTATACTGGTGGGATGGTGCATAGTGTCGGGATCTCGAATGAACTGCAGCAGCGCGCAGAGGGCTTTTTTCCAGGCGGCGTGAACTCGCCGGTCCGGGCGTTTCGTGCGGTAGGTGGACACCCGCCGTTCGTCGTCCGGGCTGAGGGCGCGTACCTGTACGACGCAGATGGAAACCGGTACCTCGACATGTTTGGGTCGTGGGGACCAGCGATCCTGGGGCATGCGTTCCCCCCGGTTGTGGAAGCGATCCGGGAAGCGGCGGGACGCGGAGCGAGTTTTGGCGCGTCACACGCTGGAGAAGCCACGCTCGCCGAACTAGTGCGCCACTGCTTCCCTGCTGTGCAAAAGATGCGCTTTGTAAGCTCCGGGACCGAAGCGTGCATGTCCGCGATACGGTTGGCGCGTGGGTTCACCGGGCGCAAATTCGTCATCAAGTTTGAGGGCTGCTACCACGGCCACGCCGACGCGCTGCTGGTGAAGGCCGGGTCGGGCGTGGCGACGCTTGGCATCCCCGGGTCCGCGGGCGTTCCGGAGGAGACGGCGATGCACACCCTCGCGCTGCCCTACAACGATCTGTCCGCGGTTGAAGCGGTCTTTGCGGCCCGGCCCGGAGAGATTGCATGCGTCATCGTGGAGCCTGTGGTCGGCAACGCGGGCACAATTGCGCCGGAGCCTGGATATCTGGAAGGATTGCGGCGCCTCTGCACGGAACACGGCGCGCTGCTGATTCTGGATGAGGTGATGACAGGGTTTCGCGTGTCACTCGGCGGAGCCCAACGAATGTACGGGGTCACTCCCGACCTGACTACTCTCGGGAAGATCCTCGGTGGCGGCCTGCCATGCGGCGCGTTCGGTGGCCGGGCGGATGTGATGGACCAGCTCGCGCCGTTGGGGCCGGTGTACCAGGCTGGCACGCTGAGCGGCAATCCACTGGCAATGGCAGCGGGAATAGCCACGCTGGGCTACCTGATTGAGCATGAGGCCGAGATATACCCGGAGCTTGATCGGGTCACGAGGGCCATGGCGGACGGGATGGGAGAACTTGCAAGCACCGCGGAAGTCTCGATGACGCTGAATCGTGTGGGTTCGATGTTTACAGGTTTCTTCACTGGCCAGAACGTTCGCGACTTCGGATCCGCAGCGCAGAGCGACACTGCGGCATTTGGGCAGTTCCACCGAAAGATGCTTGACGCCGGAGTGTGGCTTCCGCCAAGCCAGTTCGAGGCGGCGTTCGTGTCCGCGGCTCATGGCGAGGCGGAAGTGCAGTTCTATCTCGACGCAGCGCAGAAGGCGTTTGCCGCAGGTTGATGGTCATACAGCAAGCGCTGCAAGTGTCGGCTGGGCTTGCTGTATCAAACCACCGGATTGCTACGCGTAGATGCCCGAGTCGCGGCGAGTAAGGGCTGGCGCTTCCACCGCCGCGGTTGCAGGCGCATCCATCGCCTTCTTGAAGGATGTCTTGAACGACTCCATCTCCGACGGGAGCCCTACCGTAACGCGGACGTAGTTCGGCCATGAGGGCCAACTACGCCCAATGAATACTTCGTCCTTCGCCATCGCTTTACGGATCTGGACGCCGGGACGTTTGACGTCGATCATGAAGCAATTACTCTGCGATGGGATGAAGGAGTAGTTGTTCTGCTTGAGCCACGCGAACGTGTCATTGCGAACGTCTGCGATCTTCTTCTTACGGGTGGGGACCAGTTCGGCGTCCATGAGGCTCGCCTGTGCGGCGATCATCCCGGTGATCGGCATGGGATTCATCCCGAAGTTCTCAAGCTTCTTCAGGAGGTCCGGACGGCCGATCGCGAACCCGCAGCGCAGGCCGGCCATGCCGTAGATCTTCGAAAAGGTTCGGAGGACGATCACATCCTTGGCGGCGCGCACATGGGCGATCGCGGATTCCGCGTTGTCAGAGAGGTGGATGTAGGCCTCATCGACGAGAACGACGGAACCGGCGGGCTTGTTGGCAACGACCCAGTCGATCTGCTCTTTACTGGTGATGGTGCCGGTGGGGTTATTGGGATTACAGATATAGATGATGCCGGGGTTCGGATCGGCAGCGACCATGGCATGTACGTCATGCGAGTAGTCCTTGGCGAGCGGCACCGCGTGAATGGGGGCTTTGTTGGCCATGGCAGACTCGGCGGCGGCCTCATAGGTAGGGTCGGCGAGCACCAGGCTGCGTGTGGGCGAAGTGTACGCGAGGACCGCGAAGCTGAGGGGTGCGCTGGAGCCGTCAAACAGCATGACGTGGTTGGGGAAGACGCCCATCTGATGCGCGAAGAGCTTGGTCAGGTCCGCGTACAGCGGCGGGGCGTAGCGTCCACCGTTGGGCAGAATGTCCACGATCGCTTTGCGGGCAGCCTCGCAAGGGCCGAGCGGGTTTTCGTTGGCGTCGATGTATACGCCCTGTGGATGGAATCCCGGGACGGTGCCCTCGTGCCCGGCCGCGGCGCGCGCGAACTGTGCCTCTGTAAGCAGGGGTGCGGCAGCAACGGTCGCAGCCGCCGAGCGAAGGAAGGAGCGGCGGGAGATGCCGCGCGGAAAAACCGTGGAAGGCTGACGAGGCATAGCGTCCTCCGGGAGTCGAGTATGACGTTATTTGTAACACCGTCGGGGAGGTTTGGGGTACGACGCGCTTTAATCGCAAGGCGGGAAGACCATGCCCCGGACGCCAGGCGGGACATGGTCCTGGAAGTTCAGGGAGCGAATGCGGGCGCAGAGTTGCTGGCCGGATAGGTGACTGGCGAAGGCGAGTGACTTGGGACACTAATCCGCTTTGGGCCGCGTTTGCGAGCAACCAGGATGCGAACGCGTTCGAGCAGTTCTACGGGCGAACACGCCCCCTTTGGAAGGAAGACATCCGCCTGGCCAGCGCGATCGTACGCGGTGACCGTGCCGGACGTAATCATCGAGGGGAGACTCGGGTGGAGTTCCTTGGCGCGTCGCACAAGCTCGTTGCCGTCCATGCATGGCATCAGGAGATCGCAGAGAAGAAGATCGATGGAGCCGGGCGCTGCAGCCGCAAGGTGGTCGAGCGCCTGATGGGGAGTAGAGGCAGGGATGACACGGTACCCGCGGGTCTCAAGCATGAAGCTGCGAACGGAGAGGACCTGTTCGTTGTCGTCGACGCAGAGGATTGTTTTCTTCGGGCGCATGTGTTCTCAATTCTGCGGGACAAAGCCGTAGCGGCGTGTCCTGCGGATGGGCCCACTGGCGCTCCGACTGGTTGGCCGGAGGGCCGGTAAGCGGCGTTATGTGTGGCCCTGGTCGAGCGGCGGAGCCGGCCGCAGGCCGACAAGGTGTCGAACTCTGCGGAGGCGCACGGGAGCGTGGCTGCTTTTGCAAACAGCTCGTGCCCAGGTGCGGGAGACAAGCTCCGACACCGACCAGGGTTGCGAGAGCGGCGGGTGGCGCCGGCAGGTTGCCGCATCGACGCGCCGCATCTCTGTGCCGTAGCGCCGAGGCCGAGATCCACTGAGGTGGTTGGCCTTGGTAGTTCAGGCAAAAGAAACGCAAGGGGGGTCAACGCCTGCGATGCGACTCGCTGCTCTCAACTGCAATGAATTTTCAAAAAGATGACCGGATGCTGCGTGTTACAAGCGTGTTTCTTGAATCAAGTCCGGAGAAGCCAAATGCATTTCACAAGCTGAGTGCTGGGGTTGCGGTTCGTCTCAGCGCTTCCCAACAGTACGGAGGGTTATCTGCCTTGGCAACCGCGAACAGCAGGCGAAAATCAGCGGTATTTGCGGTTGCGCATTCACCGGATGTTCAAACTCCGCGTTGTTGTTGGCTGTTTGAATCGCCGCGCTGTGCAAAAGTCACCGTTCAGGGCAGGAAAAAGGCGCCCGATGCAATGGGAATGGTGCGGCCTGCGACAAACACGTCGGTGATCTGGTCGGCCGAGCGAGTTGCCCGAACGTAGATCCGGCTTGGCCGAAGCATCTCGACCCCTTGTTCTAGAACTACAGGCTGCGCGCTCGCGGCCCCGCCGTGATGGACAAGGTATGCGATAGCGCATCCGGAAGCGGAGCCTGTCGCGGGGTCCTCCCCGTTGTAGAACTGCATGCGCGCGTGCCAGTCGGCGCCGCTTGCGGGGTGGGCACGTGTGATGCAGTGGAAGAACTTCGCGTCCGAGGTCGCGAGATAGGGACTCGCCAGGTGCTGCGGAACTGCGAGGCGCTGGGCTACCTCCAGGGACTTTAGCGGGACGATGCAGAAGGCCATGCCAGTCGAGACCGTCTGGACAGGCAGATCCGAGTCGAGGTCGTCTGCGGCCAGGCCAAGCACGCGAGCTACTTCCCTGCGGTCGTGTACGCGCCCGAACGTCGGGTTGTTCTGGCGCATTGTCCCGAACACTCCCGGGCGCCCCGGATCGGTCAGCTCGAACTCGACGGGAATTCGGCCGACTGGCAGGTCGAGGATGATCTGAGGAGAACCTCGAAACGTCGGGTGGTTCAGATAAAGCCATGTTGCGGTGCCCAGGGTAGGGTGGCCGGCAAACTGAAGCTCCTCCTGCACGGTAAAGATGCGAACCTTTACCCCCTCCTCGCGCTCGACCTCCGGGGAACGTGGGAGGACGAAGGTAGTCTCGGACAGATTGGCTTCGCGCGCGAGCGCCTGCATCTCCGAATCTGCCAGACCGCGGGCATCCGCGAAGACGGCGAGCGGATTGCCCTGCAACGGTTGCTCAGCAAACACATCCAAGATTGTGTAGGCGAAGGTGCGTGGAGTCTCGGGTGCCGGCGTTGACATCAAAGAACCTCGGACGTATGTTGGGAGTATGGCACGGGTCTTCGGTCCCGGTCTAAGTGTGGTTCTCCACGGCCGCACACCACGGAAAAGCTATGACGATCATCCTCAATCCGAGCCGGGCAAGCCGCTGCTGTTGCGAACTCCCATGGGTGCGCGGTTAGCGGATCGAGTGAGACGATTTCGAAACGCACACGCCACCCAGGAGCTTAGAGCCGGGTGGTTTTTTTATGCCAACAGAAGAGACGGACCCTATTGGAAACGCAAGTCAACAAGAGATAGATCGTGGGGGACGGACCCCACAGCGAGGCAATCAGATGTCACTGCGTATCAACGATGTTGCTCCAGATTTCACCGCTGAAACGACGCAAGGCCCGATCCACTTCCACGAGTGGATTGGAGACAGCTGGGCGGTCCTGTTCTCCCACCCCAAGGACTTCACACCCGTTTGCACGACCGAGCTGGGAGCTGTCGCTAACCTAGAGAAGCAATTTGCAGACCGGGGAGCCAAGGTGATCGGCCTGAGCGTGGACCCGGTGGGCAGCCACGGTAAGTGGGCCGCTGACATCGAAGAGGTAGGCGGCGCGAAGGTAAACTACCCCATCATCGGGGACACCGAGCTGAAGGTCGCCAAACTGTACGACATGCTGGCAGCGGACGAGGGCGACAGCTGTGAAGGTCGAACTCCCGCCAACAATGCTCCGGTACGCACCGTCTTCGTGATCGGACCCGACAAGCGCATCAAGCTGACCCTCGCCTATCCCATGACCACCGGCCGCAACTTCGACGAGATCATTCGCGTCCTGGACTCAATGCAGCTCACCTCGAAGCACAAGGTCGCTACGCCCGCGAACTGGAAGCAAGGCGACGATGTGATCATCACCGGCGCAGTCTCGAACGAAGAGGCTGACAAGGTGTTTCCCGGTTACAAGACGGTCAAGCCGTATCTGCGGACTACCGCTCAACCCAAGTAGTCGCACCAGCATAAGCTTTCCGCCGCCCCAATCCCGGTGCGGCGGAGGTAAGCACCGATGGCGAAGTGGCTAACGCGCTGGTCTGCAAAACCAGTATTCATGGGTTCAAATCCCATTCGGTGCTCCACAGTCTTCGTGCGGAAGTGCGGCTGCGCTGTGGTTCTCGAACTGCACGTTCCTTGGCTGCCCTTGTCAGGTAGACTGAATGCGCGGAGAAGCATCCCGCATACCCATCCCTGTCGAACGGAAGGCCTGCTTGGCGGCAGCATCGAAGACCACGGACTCTTACTCCGCTGCATGTAGAGCAGGCGATCCATCTCATAGCCGCTCCCGACGGTTTACCCCGGCCGCCCTCGTCCTCTGTGTTGTTATGGGCTGTGTCTCGGTTTCTCAGGCCCAGACGGATCCCTACCGCGACCCTCCCCCTTCGGATACCACCTACCCTGCAGGACAGCCGCAATCCAACCAGACCTACCCGAGACCCGTATTGCCCGACCAGGGCTACGGCGCGCCGGATCAGAACGGTCTCGACGGCGGTCCGCAGAGCATACCGGACGGGAATATCAACGGACCGGCGAACTCGTCTCGTCAGACGCAATCCCCGTATTCCGACCAGAATACGAATCAATACCCGAATCAATACCCGGGCCAGTACCCGAATCAACCCTGGAATCCGAACCTGAATCCGCGAGATCGCGGCACTACCCAGGATCAGCTTCGAGCCGCGCGGGTGGTACCGATGCAGGAGCGGTTGCCCCTGACCGAGTTCCAGAAAGTTGTGCAAGAGAGCACTGGCAAAGTCCTGCCGATCTTCGGATCGGAGATGTTTCAGGAGGCGCCGTCGACTTTTGCGCCGGTCGACAACATCCCGGTCACTCCTGACTACGTCATCGGGCCGGGGGACGAGTTGAGGCTACAGGTCTGGGGGCAGGTAAACCACAGGGGTTCGTACGTGGTCGATCGGACCGGCGCGATCGCCCTGCCCGGAGTCGGCACCACCCACGTGGCCGGGCTTCACTACGCCCAGCTCTCTGAGTTCCTTCGCGCGCAACTCGGTCGGGTGTACCGCAACTTCGATCTGAACGTGAACCTCGGCCAACTACGCTCCATCCAGATTTTCGTCGTAGGCAAGGCGAAGCACCCCGGCAGCTACACCGTCGGTTCCATGAGCACCCTGCTGAACGCGCTGTTCGCCTCCGGTGGTCCGCAGCCGCTGGGCAGCCTGCGTGACATCCAGCTGCGCCGAGGCGGCGAGACGATCACTCATTTCGATCTGTACGACCTTTTGCTGCACGGAGACAAGAGCAAAGACGTGCCGCTCGCCTCTGGCGATGTCATCTTTATTCCCGACGTAGGCGCTCAGGTCGCCGTGCTCGGAAGCGTAAAGGCTCCGGCAATCTATGAACTGCGCGGGGAAACCGGGTTCCAGCAGCTTGTTAGCCTTGCCGGCGGTGAGACCAACGTAGCAGCCGGCACGAAGGCCCGTGTAGAACGGATCTCCAATCACACCGAGCGCAACGTCATCGAGGTGGACCTCCAGGGCAGCGATTCGCCCGCCGCCCAGGATGGCGACGTAGTAATCGTCAACTCCATCGTAGATCGCTTCAAGGATGCGGTCACGCTCCGCGGTAACGTGGCGAATCCGGGCCGCTATGCCTGGCACCCAGGAATGCGTGTTTCGGACCTCATCCCCACGCGCGAGGCGCTCGTGACGCGGGACTATTACCGGCGGCGGAATCAACTTGGACAACTAACCCCCGACGAGCCAACTGCGGTCCGGCCTCCCCTGTCCACAACTCGTGACAATGCAGTCGCGGTGCAGCCTGTTCCGCCTCCCACCCGCACCGCCGAACGTTCCGGGGGAGCTACCAGTGGCGGTGGAACCTCGGCCGGCGCAGCCTTAATCGACAGCAGTAGAACCTTTGCCGTGAAGAACGATGTCGTTCTGAACGCCCCGGATATCGATTGGGACTATGCCGTGATCGAGCGACAAAGTGCGGACACTCTCACGACGTCGCTGCTGCCCTTCAGCCTGGGCAGAGTGGTTCTTGACAAGGACCAGAGTCAGAATCTGGAGCTGCTGTCAGGCGATGTGATCACGATCTTTTCCAAGGCTGACATTCGGGTTCCCAGCTCTCATCAGACTAAATTCGTCAAGCTGGAAGGTGAGTTCTCCGCCTCGGGAACATACAGTGTCCTGCCGGGAGAGACGCTCAGGCAGCTGCTGCAACGCGCGGGCGGATTTACTCCGGATGCCTATCTGTTCGCGTCCGAGTTCACGCGCGACTCAGTCAGAAGGCTGCAGAAGCAGCGGCTGCAGGAATACGCCGATTCGCTGGAGTCACAGGTTACGGCACAGACTTCTGCCCTGGTTTCGTCTGCGCTCACGGATCGTGATGCGGCAGCGGCCGAAGCATCGCAAGCAGAGGGTCGCGCTTCGCTGACGAGGCTCAGGCAACTGCAGCCAAGCGGGCGGCTTGTGCTCCAACTCAGACCCGACAGCGCGGGCCTGGCTGCAGTGCCGGACCTCGAACTGGAGGACGGCGACCGCTTCGTTGTTCCGAAGGTTCCTGTGACGGTAAATGTAGTGGGGCAGGTGTATAGCGCCAACGCATTCGTTTTTGAGCCGAATAGAAGGGTCAAGGACTACCTGAGACTCGCAGGCGGTCCGGACCGGCAGTCTGACAAGAGCCGCGCGTTCGTCTTACGAGCCGATGGCTCTGTGCTCAGCCACCAATATGCCACCGCTCGACACTTCGGAAACTTCGACAATCTACCCATACTGCCAGGCGACACGATCGTGGTCCCGCCGAGACTTATCAGGGGAACTGCACTCCGCGAGTTGGCCAACATCGCCACGATTATGCAGGGATTCGGTGTCTCAGCGGCAGCCATTCAGGTGCTTCGATAGGATTACCTGGCGGTCTCACCTGAAGGCCACCACGCCTGGGCCGATCAAGGTTTGCTCCAGGATCTATCGCGCGCCCTGTGTGGGCATAAGTTTAAGGTAGGGGTATGCGACGGGGAAGCAGGAAAAACCGACTGGCGGACACTTGGATCGGCATCCCTGTGCTCAACACCCTGGCCACCTTCCGCGGTCGTCGGCACCTGCCCCAGAAGCTGGACCGAATCGGTTTGCTGTGCTCGCTGGCTCTCGGCGATACGCTGTTGTTTTCCGCAGCATTGAAGAGCATACGGACGCAGTATCCGTCTCAGCGCCTGATCTTCTTCTGTGGGCCCCAGAACCTCGCGGCCGCCCGGTTAATCCCAGGCCTCGACGAGCTGGTCTTGATCGACCTTCTGGATCCAATTAAGACGGTCAGGCGCATGCGCGCCCAACGCCTCGACCTGCTGCTGGACTTCTCGTCCTGGCAGCGGCTTACGGCGTTGTACACGCTGCTTTCGGGCGCCCGGTTCACCGCAGGGTTTCGTACGCCGGGTCAACGGCGCCACCGAGGGTACGACCTCACGGTAGAGCATCGGCGAGACCGCCACGAAGTCGATAACTTCCGCGCTCTTCATCAGGCCGTCGGGGTTAGCGCCTGCTCCCCTCCAACCCTCGCGCCGCCCCGGGTTCCCACTCCCGAGTTCCTCCGTTCCGGGAAAACCGTAGTCGTCTTTCACCCATGGCCTTCTGGAGTGCGAAGCTATACGCGCGAGTGGCCGTCAGAACGCTGGGCAGCATTGGCGCGCAAGCTCGCAGAGCGCGCGTGCGCAGGAACCCTGCTCTTCGTTGTGACAGGCGGCCCGGCCGATTCGGCCCGATCGGATGCCATGGTTTCGGAGCTTCGTAGTGCCGGCCTCCACGCGGAGACGTTCATCGGGCGTGATGGCTTCGCATCTCTGTGCGAGGTGCTGTCGCACTCTTCGCTTGTGGTCAGCGTGAACACGGGTGTCATGCACCTGGCCGCGATCCTGGGCGCTCCCACGCTCTCGCTGAACGGACCTACCAACAACTTGCGCTGGGGTCCGGTGGGGCCGAACGCTCTGGGAGTTCAATCCCCAGGGCCAGGGTGCGGGTATCTGCACTTCGGCTTCGAGATGGCAGAAGGTGCAACCGACTGCATGGAGCGGATCAGCGTGGACCTGGTGCTTGCGGCAGCCACAACGGTCATGGGACGCGCCACAGCAGGTTCAAGTGTTGGGAGCATGGATCTGCGAGTAGCTGCTCCCCGACCCGGCGTAACCTCCGGAAGGTAATCCAGATGCCGCGATTTTCGCTCATTGTCGCGACGAAGAACAGGGTTGCCGAACTTGCGCGATTGATCGGCTCGATCGACGAGCAGACAAACGCCGACTACGAACTGATCATCGTCGACCAGAACGATGACGACCGCCTTGGCGCCGTTATTGCTGGTAGCTCCCGACGCGGAAGAATCGTGCACCTGCGTTCGTCCCCGGGCGTTTCGCTTGCCAGAAATGTGGGAATCGGCCACGCATCGGGAGAGATCCTCGCATTTCCCGATGACGACTGCTGGTATCCACCGGGGCTTCTTGAACATGTCTCGGAGTGGTTCCGGGCACATCCGGCCTACGACTTCCTCAGTGTCAATTCCCTGGACGAGAACGGGAACCGCACCGGAAACGGGTGGTTTCAAAGCGCCTGCGACATCAGCCACGTCAATGTTTATCGCACTTCCATAGGATATGCATACTTCGTGCGGGCCGAAGGAAGTATGCGCGCGGTACGTTACGACGAAGGAATCGGGCCGGGAGCGACCACGCCATACCTGGGAGGAGAAGACACGGACTACATACTTACCGGAATGGATGCGGGGGCACGCGGCCGCTATGAAGCGAAGTGGCACGTGCTGCATCCGCTAAAGGACATCCGCAACGCAAGCGTCTCCAGGGACCGCGTTTTCATCTACGGTCAGGGCATGGGACACGTCCAGCGCAAGCATGGTCTCACCTGGCTCTGGGCCGCATTTCTGCTGTACGACTACGGGCGGGCCGCGATCTTCGGCCTGCTGGGTAGACGGGCGCCGGCTTCGCTATGGTATTGGCACGGGCGTGGGCTGATGCAAGGATTTCTCGCGTCTCGTGCGCGGTAGCACGTGGGCCAGTTGAGTGGCCGGCTGCGCAATGGACAGCCCTAGAACAAACCAGAAAAACGCAAATGTATTGAGAAATCCGGAAACGACCGACGTGATGAGCGTCACCGCCAAAGCCACGTACAGAGCGAAGTCCAGGTGCATCAGGTCTGCCATTCGGCGAGAGGCAGGACGCGACTGGATCGATCGGTAAAGGAACCCGAACATCGCGTACATCGCCGCTCCAAATGTCAGAAGGCCAACCAGGCCCGCGTTTGCCAGTATGTTGACGATCAGGTCGTGCGAGGTGATACTGGCCCACCCGATCCCGAGCACGGGATACTTCAGGAACATGTCATAGGAGTTGCTGATCGTCATGAGTCGTTCCAGGGCAGAGCCGCCCTGCGACTTCGAGAACAGTGCAGCATCGAGCACCTGCTGTACAGGCGGTACTGTTACATACAGCAGCACTGTAAGCAGAATTACGCCGATCGGCAGAACCAACTGCCGTAGGCGCAGCATTCCCCGCAACGCCAGCAGGGCGAGTACGACCACCGTCACCAGAACAATGCCCACGTACGCGGTTGACGAAGTCGACAGAAATAGCACAGCGATGAGCAGAAGGAAGAACCCACGGTCAGTAGCTCGCGTGAAAAGCCTGCCCGCGCCAAAGATAAACGGCAGGTAAAGGGCTATGGCAACGAGCAGTGTCTGCGAAAGGATGCTTGGCTCTACCGACACAGAGGAGAGTCGATTGAACCCTGCCGCAGTCTGCAGGTATCCCCCTGCCGACAGCGAGGCGCTGGTATTGAATACGACGGCTGGATAAGGAACTCCACTTAGTTTGCAAAGGAATTCCACAACACCCCAGAGCGCCGCAAAGACCGACCCCGCAATGAATGATTTCACGCTCAGACGCAGAGTGGCTGCGCGCTGATTGAGCACCGCCGTGAGATAACTCAGCAGAAATCCAAACACCATGTACAGGACGCCTGTGACATTGTGGCTTGTCAGAAAAAGAGGAGTACTCGACAGGTCGAACAATTTGTCCGCCGGGATAGACTCTCGCCCGTCGATCCACAATGGCATCACCAGCGATACGGCCGTAGTCGCCGTGAACAGCCCAAGCCAGACGAGCGAGCTTCGGCTGATCCTCGGGAACGGGAGCTCCGCTCTGCGGATGTAAAGCGCCGCATACCGCAGGATCAGCAGCGAGCCCAGGTACATCGAAGCCTGCACGGCCGACGCGTTTGCGCCCGAGCCCACATTGATGACCGCGGTGGCGGTGAATGGCAGAAAAAAGACGGTCGCGATGTACAGCCATCGCGGCCGCACCACCATAAGCACGGGCCCGGCAAGAAGCAACAGCAATCCTATTGGTGGAACCGCCATTGCGACCTCACGAACGGCACGCCATCCACTTTCTTCAGTCTTTTATAAACTCTGCCTGGTTCCGGAGGATGGAGATAAAGCTTAGGTAACGCATCAGCAACTCATACCTGTTGGGTCCAAGCACCTTGAGCCCCAGCCTGAGCATGGATTGAATCGCTCTCACCCGCTTGTCCTGTTTGGCCATGTCGTTCCAACCCACTTTGGCTGGTTGCGCGCGACCCGCAACTAATCCGTGACGCCGCGCAAAACGCGAAAACTTCGACCCAACCGCGAACGGATCTTCTCCAGCAAAAGAGCTTTCGTGCGCCGCGAACAGTCTGCGCGCAAGCAGAGTGACCGCGGTTCCGTCCCTGAACGTATCGAACCCATACGGAAGCTCGTCGAGATGACGCACCCGATTTGCGATGACGGTTTGCTTGTAGCTGGCGAAAATCTCTTTCAAGTCAGGACGAGAGGCGAGCGTGTACAGGCTCGTGTTCTTGGACAGGACATCGCGCCGGTCTACCTGCACCCCACTGAAATGATAGAAGCACAGCGCGTGTTCATTGTTCACTCGAAAACTGCCAGCCTCCACACCTAAACGTCTCTCGTGGAGGTTCCAAAAACCCATATTGCAACCTGGGTGCTTACAGGCGACCACGCCGTCGAAGAGCGATGGGGCAAGGTTCATCCATTTCTGATCGACAAAGAGACCCGACCGGCCCTCGTTGAACCCGTTGTGGATGCACCGCGCATCCCACCACTCGAGCAGGCGCGTCGTCTCATGACACTGCTTTACCGCGATGAAGCCAAGATTGTAGGTGCCGTTGTACAGTACCTCCTGCTCCAGGCCGCCGCCAGTCTTCTCGTCCGTTGGCGAGGTCAGATGCGGTGTGAGAACGGCAGCGTTGTCACGCAGAAGCTCCCTGATCGGCTCGAGCGGGGCGTACACAAAGATGTCCGGATCAAGGTAGATCAACGATGCCAGGTCGTGCTGCCGCAGGAGGTGCAGCATGAATCGAGGCTTCACGTTCGTATTAAGTTCGAGGATCGCGTACTTCATCGCGAGGGCGGCAAGGCTCTCCAGTCCTATGTCTTCGAGCAGCACCGCCGTGAACGGCTCATCCCTGAATTGCGAGCGGTTCATGTCACGCGCTACGACCAGGACAAAGAACGGTTCTCCGGGATGCTGGACCTGATACGAACGAGCCAGTGTGCGGGCAAAGGGTAGGTAATTGGGGGAAACGATCGTGCAGGCGCCGCTCACATGTGGTGTTTGCATTTTAACCCATTCTCTGCTGTCGAAATCGTAAGTGCGGACGAGGCGTGCCGGCGCTCCCACTGCGATGCAGTATGGAGGAATACTCCCATTTACTACGGAGTTTGCTCCGATGATGCTGCCCTCACCGATCCTCGCACCGGGCAACACGACGACGCCCTCTCCCAGCCAGACGTTCTTCCCAACCTCGATTGTCTTATCGGACGAGAGCCTCCGCTCAGCGGGGGGCACCAAGGGCGAGGTCTGATCGGCGCCGTCATAGACTCCGTGATTATGGTCGATGATCGTGACCCGGCTGCCCACCAGGGCTCCATCTCCAATGCGCACGCTGCACGTCGCACCAATATGCACGTTGTCACTGATTGTGACGTTGCTCCCAATCGCAATCTGCGGGGTGTAGGTGTGCCCGGCATACCGCGTCACCGCTTCAATCCAGATGTAGTCTCCCCCGGAAAACGAGCTGCCCACTGCAATCCGGTCCACGCCGCGAAGCTTGGGCGCGCGACCGATCCTGAACCCTGACGTGCGCAAACGGGCGCCCAGGAGGCGATCGCGCGCTCCCCGCGAGAGCAGGGCGGCAACCCGCTGCGCAAACAGAAATAGCCCCTGCTCGCGGACTTGTATCCGCGCCTTCGACAAGCCGTTCGGCACGACCGCGGCCGTAATAGCCGACAGTTGGGAGTCGTCCTTTGGACTACCTGTGTTCATTGTTCAATCGATAAACCTGCAACGAAAATTATAGAGGTGAGGAGCGCGTCTTCCCATACATCGTCGGTCAAACGACGAAGCCACACGCTTTATCGATCCGGTTGATGACTCGGACCAGGAAGAACCACGCAGAGCCAAGAGGAGAGGGCAAGATAAGGATGGGATAGACGAAGAACCAATAGCGCGGATTGTCCCTGAATGCGGCCGTGAGGGTTTGCCCGGGAGCAGCATCGGCGTCGAAGGAGGCCTTGGATCTTCGATACGACAGGAGCATGCCGGGCCAGAAACGCTGTATCGTGCCCCCCAGAAGCAGCCCCTGCAACTCCCTCGAGTGAAGCCGCGCTTCGGTCACGCGCCTCAATTTCGCTCCGAACACATCAGTCAGCTTGTACCCGCCAGTATTGTCGACGCGGGCTCCGACAAGCTTGTCCTCAATCAGCACCCCCCGCCTGAAGTGGTTCAGGGCGGAGTAAATCCAGCCGAGTTGCACAAGGTTGGTTCCGACCAGGGCTGAGAAATCGTCAGAACTGTCCGCCAGAATCCGCTCCTTGTTGACGATGTTGCCGCTTATAAAGGTGAAGTAGATGTGCACACGCTTGACGAACGGCGCGGCACGATCCGAATCGCCTGACCTGCAAAGGGAGACGTACGGCTGCAGCCGGGCGCTCCTGGATAGGGTAGCTGCCGATGTGAACCAGATCGTAATCGGCCGCCTCGAGCACCGAGAGCACGGCCCCGACTCCGCCCGGAACTACGACGTCGTCATCTCCGAAGATCCACACATATCGTCCGGCGGCCTCCTCGAAACAGGATAGGAAGTTGGCGTCCGCCCCAATGTTCTCCGCGTTGCGTCTGGAGCGGATGCTCAAGCCGCGCTGCTGGAAGTCCGCCACCGCAAGAGGGGTGTCATCCGGCGAGGCATTGTCGAAGACAATCAGCTCGACGCGTGGCTCGTTGACTAGCTGGTCAAAAAGCGACGACAGTAGTTCTCTCAGGTAAGCCGCGCGGTTGTACGTGGGAATTGCGATCGTAAGGAGCGGCCGATGGGTGGCTTGTTTCTGCATGAATCTCTTTCAATCAGGGCTGTTGGTGCCACAGACGGCGTTTTGTCAGGAAGATGTATGTGCCGGATGGCAGTCCAAAAATTGCAGTGATTGCAAAGTACCCCACCACTACCGCATTGGCGCCCGAAAATTTGCCCAGCGACAGGGTCGCCACTGCCAGCAGTGCGGCCCCTATGATGGTCACTCCCAGAAAGGGTTCACGCTTATGGGCGCGCAGGTACAAAGCCTCGCAAAACACGAGATGATTCATGATCGTGGTCAGCAAAAGCAATCCGAAGGCCCACGGAGGCAGGACACGCGAGGCGTACTTTGGAAAACGGGGCTCCACCAGCAGCAGAACCGCGAAAAAGGAAGCAGCGCCAGCGGCAAGCAGCACGGTGGATTGCCATAACGTGCGAAAGAACAGGGTGTCCAACGACTTGATCTCACCCTTCGCAATCAGGTTCCCGAATGGCGAAGCCTTTGTATTCATCCAGGCGATAGCCACAGCGCCAATAGAAGACGCGATACTGAGGGACATACCCATACGGCCTGCCGCAATCGGGCCTTGAAAAGCAAATAACACCGGGTTGAAGAGCTGAAAGATAAAGTAGCCACAAAGCCAGCTGATGGCGATTCGCCACTGGAACGGCCAGATCTCACGCCGCCACCCAATCCTGTGCTCTCCCGTGGGAAAGCGGAGAAGCGCCGAGAGCAAAGCACGCCGCCGTCTGACGACCAGGAACGCTGCGCCCACAGTAGCCTGACCAAGGATCATCATCGCGGGGGAAAAGAGACCACGGTGCAGCGCCATCGCTGTCCATGCCAGCATGCTGCCCAGCATGGCCTGGCCCAGCCGCATCTGCGCTACCTGCAACACAGATCCACATCCTTCCAGGAAGGAAAACACCGGATCAAGCTGGAAGGTAAGCGAGGCCGCGATAACCAGGAGACACCACGGAAGCTTCCAGTGAATGTCTGAGCTGCCGGGCTGATGGCTCGAAAAGAAAAGCAGCCCTGCGGGCAAAAGCGCCGCGGCCATCAGCACACCCGCGACAGAGTACCAGCGCACCGACTTCTGGAGGACGGAGGCCAGGCGCGAGTAGGCGATGGCGCTTCCCTCCACACGGCCGTCGGGAAGAAACGTCAATTGGGCGCGCTCATGCGCTGCCAGCTGCAGGATGACGAAGGAAAAACCAAGCTCAAACACAATCTGCAGAGCCACCAGGCTGGAAAAGGTGAAGTAATAGCCCTGCTCTCTTGCGGTCAGATAACGCGCAATCAGCAGAATCGTAACGACCCCAGCCAAAGCCGACCAGAAGCGCGCCATGACCGTAAAGGCGATAGCGCGGTCCAGGCCAGCCCAATGCTTCAGATTCTCCCGGAGCGTGCGTCTTGAGATCCCCGTACTCACATCTTCAGCGGTCTTCAAAAACGCTCCACAACTTGATCCGCGAGCTGGACGCTCCCTACGGCATTTCGGCGTCTCGATTATCCGCGCGTGCCGCGTTGCAGCCATGCATGCGCCGAGAAATCTCCTCGTTTCCGAACCCTTTGATTATATTCTCGGACGGGACCAGCCGCGACGGAGCTTGCCCACCCAGGCCCCCCACGGCAGAGTCAAAGAGTTGACGTCGTGGCAGCAACGTGCCGAAATAAGGTATGCGAGGCAGTTCCAGGCGAGGCAGCAACCAATGATGAACGAAGTGATGGAGGAGCCGGCAGCCGCGCACCCGTATCAGCCCGACGTAGCTCTTCAGGATGAGTCCTCGATCGATCTGGGCGAACTACGCCGCACGCTGCGAGCCGGTCGAAAGAAGGTCTTCGGAGTTTCCTTGGTCTGCACGCTCGTTGCGCTTGCGATCGCGCTTGTGCTTCCCCCCGTCTACACCTCTACCACCTCATTCATCCCTCCCAACCTGGGCACGTCCAGCGCGATGGCGAGCGCCCTGGCCGGGCAGCTCTCCGCGCTCGGCGGCACTGAACTCCTCGGCGGCGGTAAGACTCCCGGGGAGTTGTATTCCGGCATCCTGAGGAGCCGATCCGTTGCAAACGAACTGGTCAAACGCTTCGACCTCATCCACCTCTTCAAGGCCAAGAAGGAGAGCCAGGCAGAGAAGGCCCTCGAGGGCGATACGGTGATCGCAGTCGACGCGAAGTCTTCCATCGTGACGGTTAGCGTCACCGAGAAAAGCCCTCAGCTGGCGCACGATCTCGCCAGCGCGTTTATGGACGCCTTGCGAGGGACAGAAGGACGGCTGGCGCTCGGCCAGTCATCGCAACGTCGACTCTTCTTTGGCCAGCAGTTGGCAAAGGAAAAAGATGACCTGGAACAGGCCGAGGTCGAGTTGAAGAAGACCCAGGAGCAGACAGGCTTGATCGCGCCGGCGGGGCAGACCGAGGCCGAGATCAGGACGATCTCTGAAACCCAGGCGCAGATAGCCATCCGGCAAACGCAACTCGCCGCATTACGCCAGTCCTCCACCGAGGAGAATCCCGGCGTGATCCGCCTTCGCAGCGAGATCCAGGACCTCCAGGGGCAGCTCGGCCGTCTCGAGAACGGCGCTGGCAAGGGGACCACCGCCGCTATTCCAACCTCGCGCGTGCCGCAGATGCAGCTGGATTATGTCCGTAAGGCGCGCGAGGTGAAGTACCACGAGACCCTCTACGAGATGCTCGCCAAGCAGTACGAAGCCGCGCGGCTGGACGAGGCCCACGATGCGCCGGTGTTGCAGGTGCTCGACCCCGCATCCTATCCCGACTCCAAATCTGGTCCAAAGCGGACGTACATCGTCTTCGGCGGACTCTTCCTTGGCCTGCTTGGCGGCTGCACCTGGGTACTTCTAAGTGCTCGCCAGGGCTAGTGCTGGCTGCAATTCCGCTACCACGTTATGCAGACACTCATTGGCCCCGTGCCCGGAACATGGCAGTCCCTTGTAATCTAATGACCGTAACGCGTCTCCAAACGATCCGCTCCTCACCTTTTCAAGGACGAACGTGCGGGCATGTCACATAAGCACGAACCTGTAGAGGATGCATGACCGTAGGCCATCGAACAACTTTGATCTCGCTCACCCTGGCCGCTGCGTCCGGTCTGTGGTTTTCGTGGGGCCCGCCCACCGCTTACGCCCAGCCAACCGCCCCCCAGGTCCGCAGCGTCGCCCAGGATGCATACGTGCCGATGGACAGCTGGATCTATCCCGCCCTAGACCGTCTTCGTGGCCTCGGGTACCTGGATACCGCGTTCCTCGGACTCAGGCCATGGACGCGCCGCAGCATCAGCAACATGCTGACGCAGACGAACACCGCGGACGATATCCACAACGATCCCCAGGCAGAAGAGCTGTACCAGGGGCTCATCTCGGAATTCCAACGGGGCGGGCAGGAGCATGGTTCCTCCTGGTCCCGACCGGCCAGCACGCTCGAAAGTGTATACACCCGGGTCCAGGGCATCTCCGGGCTGCCCCTCCGCGACAGCTTTCACCTTGGGCAGACGTTCTCGAACGACTACGGCCGGCCGTACCAGGGAGGCTTCAACACCGTGGATGGTCTCAGCGGAAGTGTGCAGGCGGGCCGCTTCAGCCTCTACGCGCGGGGCGAGTACCAGCACGCCCCATCCGCCGCGGGATATTCGCCATCCCTGTTCACGCTGCTGTCCACGATCGACAAGGTCCCGGTCCAGACCAATCCCGTCCAGTCCACGATCCCAGAAGGGCCAATCGCCGCAACGAACGCAATCCGCGTCGTTGAGGCAAACGTCTCGTACCGGCTGCTCGACCACCAGTTCTCCATCGGCAAGAGCGACCACTGGCTCGCTCCGAGCAGGGGCGGCAGCTTCCTCTACAGCAATAACGCCGAGAACATCTACGCGTTCCAGATCGACCGCACCGAACCCCTGTATGTTCCGTTACTCTCCCGGCTCACCGGACCGTTCCGCTACGAGTTCTTCGTCGGAAGCCTGAAGGGCCACACCGACCCGAACGCTCCCTGGATCCACCTGCAGAAAATCAACTTCAAGCCCACAGCGAACGTTGAAATCGGCTTCTCGCGATCCACCATCTGGGGCGGCAAGGGGCATGCCCCCATCACGCTTCACACATTTCTCAAAAGCTTCTTCAGCTTCCAGAACGTGCCTGCCGCGCAGAAGCAGTCCCGCGACGATCCCGGCGCGCGGTTCGGCACATTTGATTTCAGCTGGAGGCTGCCGTTCCTCTCCCACTGGCTCACGCTCTACTCTGATTCCCTCGTGCACGATGATGTCAGCCCGGCAGATGCGCCGCGGCACGCCGGCGTTCGGCCTGGTCTGTACCTCTCGCAGATCCCTGGCATACCGCGGCTCGATCTCCGCGTCGAAGGCGTCAACACCGACCCGCCCACGTCGCGGAGTACGCAAGGCCAGTACCTGTACGCGGAGTACATCCAGACGCAGGGGTACACCAACAAGGGCTACATCATGGGCGATGCCTACGGCCGCGAAGGCAAAGGCGGCCAGGCATGGATGAGCTACCACCTCTCGGCCCGCGAGAGGGTTGAGGCTTCCTATCGCAACATCAAAGTAGCCAAGGACTTTGTGCCGTACGGAACAACGCAGAACAGCTTCGATCTACGGGTTGTAAAGCGACTGCGTCCGCAACTGGAACTGAACGCGGACCTCCAGCACGAATGGTGGAAGGCTCCTGTGTACCAGCCCGGCGCGCAGTCGGATACCGCCCTGACGTTCCGTCTCACCTGGCTGCCTGCAGAGCCAGTGCACTGACAGTTCCAACCCCAAACCTCCGACGCCGCCGCCGCGTGTTCCCTGCCCTCCTGGCTCGGTATACTGAGCGTCGCGGGATGCTGTTTCGTGCAACTCGCGTGAGGGATGCTGATGAAGGCACTTGTAGTTGACCGTCCCGGGGAAGCTCGGATCATTGATGGAGAGCGCGCGCTGGCCAAAGAGGCGGAGGCGCTGCTGCAGGGTCCGCCGCATCGGGTTCTGCGGCACGGACCTCAGCACGTTCCTCGGGCAGCAACCCGCTTGTCACGCTATCCGCGGATCCTGGGCCATGAGGTTGCTGCGACCATCGAGAGCGTACCCGCGAATGATCTCGGCCTGCGGCCAGGCATGGATGTCACGTTGTCTCCGTATACAAGCTGCGGCATCTGCTCTTCCTGCCGGCAGGGCCGGGTAAACGCCTGCCGGTTCAACCAGACGCTCGGCGTGCAGCGGGATGGCGCGATGCAGGAGTTCCTCAACATGCCGCTCGAAAAGCTCTACGCAGCGCCGCTCTCTCTCGAAGAGCTTTGCCTGGTGGAACCGCTGACAGTAGGTTGCCACGCTGTGGCGCGCGGCCAGGTAACACGCCGCCGATACTGTCGGCGATCTACGGTTGCGGCGGCGTCGGCCTCGGTGCAGTCAGCGCGGCTGCGTTCCGCGGTGCGACCGTCAGTCGCCATCGATCTCGACGACGACAAGCTGGAGATCGCCCGCAAGGCAGGTGCAAAGCATCTGTTCACACCGGCGCGACGATGTGCACGCGCGGTTGCAGGAGATCACCGGAGGCGAAGGACCTGCCGTGATCATCGAGGCCATCGGCCGTCCTGAAACCTTTCGTGCTGCAGTCGAAGAGGTCGCCTTCGCTGGCCGTGTCGTCTACATCGGCTACGCCAAGGAGCCCGTCAGCTACGAGACTCGACTGTTCGTCCAAAAAGAGCTGGACATCCGCGGCTCACGCAATGCACTGCCCGAGGACTTCCGCGAAGTCATTCAGATGTTCGAGGCGAAGCGTTTCCCCACGGCCGACGCAATCAGTGCCACCGTCCCGCTCGAGGAGGCTCCCGGGCTGCTGAAGGCGTGGAGCGAAAATTCAGCTGCCTTCACAAAGATCATGGTGTCGTTCGACTAGCGGTGGTGCGGCGTCGTTGCGTGCCGCGAGGAGGTTTTCGTGGATCTGGGTCTCACGGATAAGGTCGTCCTGGTGACGGGCGGAGGTCAGGGTATCGGCGCTGCCATCTCGCAGGCATGTGCCGCAGAGGGCGCGATTCCCGTCGTCATCAATAACGATGGCGAAGCGATCCAGGCGAACCTTCAACCCATGCGCGACAAGGGACAGCGCTTCGGCTTTCTGCCGATGTGGCTCGACTCCCCCGAAAGCTGCAAGACAGCCGTCGAGAAGACCATCGCCGAATTCGGGCGCATCGATGCCCTGGTCAACAACATCGGCGTGAACGACAACGTCGGACTCGAGCATGGAACGCCCGAGCGCTTCCTGGAGTCTCTGACGCGCAACCTGTGGCACTACTACGCCATGGCTCACTATGCGCTGCCCTGGTTGAAGCAGGCCCGCGGCGCAATCGTCAATACCGCGTCCAAGGTTGCCGTCACCGGCCAGGGCGGAACCTCCGGCTACGCGGCAGCGAAAGGGGCACAGCTTGCGCTGACGCGCGAATGGGCCGTCGAGCTCGCCCCATACGGTATCCGCGTCAATGCCGTGGTTCCGTCCGAGGTCTGGACGCCCGCATACTCCACATGGCTGGCTACATTCCCCCACCCGGAGGAGAAGAAGGCCGCGATCACCCGAAACATCCCTCTGGAATCAAGGATGACCACACCGGCAGAGATCGCCTCCGCGGTAGTGTTCCTGCTGTCCGCGCAGTCCTCCCACACCACCGGCCAGCAGGTGTTCGTGGACGGCGGATATGTTCACCTCGATCGCGCTTCTACGGCGTAC
Organism: uncultured Acidobacteriaceae bacterium; assembly: GCA_963791875.1. Lineage (GTDB taxonomy): Bacteria > Acidobacteriota > Terriglobia > Terriglobales > Acidobacteriaceae > Edaphobacter. Next base: position 9,739 of record CAWBUI010000010.1, on the reverse strand, counting down.
CGCGGGTCATAAAACGCATCACCGCAGGTCTAGACGTCTGCGCCTTAAGAAAATTCTCTACAAGATCGGCTTTGGAAATGGGGCGCGGTCAGGGAGATGTGCCGTGCAGGTTGTTGCCACCAGCTTGAAAGATGTTCTCGTGCTGCAGCCCAGGGTCTTTGGTGACGAACGCGGGTTCTTTTTTGAGTCCTACAACGAGGCGACCTTCAGTTCACTCGGGCTCCCCACCCGGTTTCATGCAGGATAACCACTCCGGCTCCGCAAAGGCGTGCTGCGCGGACTGCACTACCAGCTGCAGCAGCCACAGGGCAAGCTGGTGCGAGCATTGCGCGGGGAGATCTTCGATGTGGCCGTCGACATACGCCGCGACTCACCGCAGTTTGGGCACTGGTTGGTGTCGTCCTCAGCGCGGAGAACAAGCGGCAACTCTGGATCCCGCCCGGGTTCGCCCATGGCTTCCTGGTCACGTCCGAGTTCGCCGAAGTCGCCTACAAGGCGACCGAGCTATACGCCCCCACCGATGAGCGATCCATCCTGTGGAATGACCCGCCGATCGGTATCGCGTGGCCGCTCGAGGCTCCGCCGACACTGTCTGCAAAGGATCGCGCAGCCGGCTTGTTGAAGGATGCAGAGGTGTACCATCGGCGCACCATAGGCTCAGCACTGGCATTCGCCCGTCGCTTCGGAACTCGCGTCGCGTAGTTTGGTCACAGTTCCGTGTCCGTTCAGCTGTTGGGAGTGAGGGATCATGTCGAGTAGGGTTTTGCTTGTAACCGGCGGCGCCGGATTCATCGGCTCGAACTTCGTGCTCGAGGCGATCGCCCGCGGCCACACCGTCATCAATCTCGACGCGCTCACCTACGCCGGCAACATGGACAACCTCGCCTCGCTGGCCGGGCAACACGACGCACATCTTCGTCCACGGCTCCATCCTGGATGGCATCGCTCGTCGCCGAGCTCCTGTCGAAAGCATCGCCCGGACGCCATCGTGCACTTCGCCGCGGAGAGCCATGTCGACCGCTCGATCCTCGGGCCCGCCGCTTTCGTCGAAACCAACGTCAACCGGAACCTTCACGCTCCTGCAGGCTGCGCTCAGCTTACTGGCGCGGCCTCGACGCCGGAGGCCCGGAAGAGCTTCCGCTTCCTCCACGTCTCCACCGACGAGGTCTACGGCTCCCTCGGGCCAGACGATCCGGCCTTCCACGAGGAGACGCCCTACCAGCCCGAACAGCCCCTACTCGGCCTCCAAGGCCGGCTCCGATCACCTCGTGCGCGCCTACTTCCACACCTTCGGCCTGCCCGTCCTCACCACCAACTGCTCCAACAACTACGGGCCCTTACCAGTTTCCTGAGAAGCTGATCCCGCTGATGATCCACAACGCCCTCAATGGCAAGCCGCTGCCCGTCTACGGCGACGGCCAGAACGTGCGCGACTGGCTGTACGTCGCCGATCACTGCGACGCCATCCTGCGTGTGCTCGAAGCTGGCAGGCCCGGCGAAACCTACAACGTGGGCGGCCTGAACGAGCAGAAGAACCTCGACGTCGTGAACATCCTCTGCGCCATCCTGGACGAACTGCACCCCGCCAGGCGCCCCGCACGCACGGCTGATCACCTACGTGAAAGACAGCCCCGGCCACGACCGCCGCTACGCCATCGACTGCCGCAAGATCCAGGCGAGCTCGGCTGGGCGCCCCGGGAGTCGTTTGCCACCGGCATTCGCAAAACCGTGGAGTGGTACCTCGCCAACCCGCACTGGGTCGAACAAGTCGTCAGCGGAGCATACCGCGATTGGATTGCCGATAACTACGCGCCGGTCTACCGCGCACGCTGCCAGGACGCACCCGCTCGCAAGGAGAGTTCGAATGAAGGGAATCATCCTCGCCGGCGGCTCCGGGCACGCGCCTGCATCCAGTCACCGAGGTCGGTCTCGAAACAGCTGCTTCCGGTCTACGACAAGCCGATGATCTACTACCCGCTCTCCGCCCTGATGCTGGCGGGAATCCGCGAGATCCTCGTGATCTCCACCCCGCAGGACACCCCGCGGTTCGAGCAGCTGCTCGGCACGGGCGAGCAGTGGGGACTCTCCGATCCAGTATGCCGTCCAGCCCTCCCCCGACGGCCTCGCGCAGGCCTTCCTCATCGGCAAGGAGTTCCTCGCCGGCGAAGGCTGCTGCCTCGTCCTCGGGGACAACATCTTCTTCGGCCACGACTTCGCCAAGGCTTTGCGGAGGCCGCCGAGCGCAAGACCGGCGCGACCGTCTTCGCCTACGCCGTTCACGACCCCGAGCGCTACGGCGTCGTCGAGTTCGACGCAAACCGCAAAGCCGTCTCGCTCGAAGAGAAGCCGGCATCCCAAGTCGCGCTATGCCGTCACCGGAATCTACTTCTACGACGCCAGATCGTCAGCGTCGCCGAGGCCATCAAGCCCTCCCCGCGCGGCGAGCTCGAGATCACCGACGTCAACCGCTGGTACCTCGAGCGCGGCCAGCTCACCACCGAGGTGCTCGGCCGCGGCATGGCCTGGCTCGACACCGGCACCCACGACTCGCTGCTCGAAGCCATCGATGTTCATCCATACCATCGAGAAGCGCCAGGGGCTCAAGGTCGCCTGCCCCGAGGAGATCGCCTTCCGCCAGGGCTACATCAGCCGGGAAGCAGCTCGAGGCGCTCGCCGCCCGCCTCGGCAAGAGCTCCTACGGCCATTACCTCAAGCGCGTGCTCGAGGAGCCCGTATTTTGAGTGCCGCGCAACCTGAGTGCCCGAACGGGAACGCCCGCCGAATCCTGGTGACCGGTGGGACGGGGCAGGTGGGTGCCGCCGTCGTGCAGGCCCTGGCTTCGCGCGCGCACCTTTGGGCTCCTGCCCGCAGCGAGCTCGACCTCGCAGACGCCGCGTCCATTCGGCGCGCCGTTCGGGACTTTCGGCCCCGGTGGGTGGTAAATCCCGGAGCCTATACGGCAGTGGATCGCGCGGAAAGTGAGCCCGAGCTGGCACACGCCATCAACGGTGCGGCTCCCGCAATTCTGGGGCAAGAGGCGGCGCGGCTTGGCGCCCGCGTCATCCACCTCTCGACCGACTATGTCTTCGATGGCGCCAAGCCAGGTCCGTATGTCGAGGGGGATGCGACAGGGCCCCTGAACGTCTACGGAGCGAGCAAGCTGGCCGGCGAGCAGGGGCTGGCCGCTAGCGGCGCCGCCTGCATCATTCTTCGCACCAGTTGGGTCTATGGCGCTGTGGGGAAGAACTTCCTGCTGACGATCCTGCGGCTGGCCCGCGAGCGGGAGCGGCTTCGCATCGTCGGGGATCAGCATGGAGCTCCGACCTGGAGCCGCGATCTCGCACGGCTCACGGCTCACCTGATCGAGCAGGTGCCCGAGACAGGCGAAGTGAGTGGGGTATATCACGCGGCAGCGGCCGGCGAAACAACCTGGGCAGCCTTCGCCGAGGAGGCGATCTCGCAGGTGCGGCAGCGGGAGCCTGGGGCGACGCTGGCGGCGGTCGATGCCATCACCACCGAGGAGTACCCCACTCCGGCGGTGCGGCCGCGCAACTCGCGGCTGGACTGCGGAAAGCTGGCGCACGTTCTGCGCTGGCGGATGCCGGAGTGGCGTGAGTCGTTGGCGGCAGTGTTGGCCGAGCTGCGCGGACTGTAGAGCACTCCAGGTTGTGTACACTCCTGGCGTGGCCCGCCGCAGCGTCGAATCCGAAAGTGGATGCGTACATCGGACACGCGGCAGACTTTGCGCGGCCCGTGCTCGAGCATCTGCGCGCACTGGTGCACAAGGCCTGCCCGGGACTTGAGGAGCAGATCAAGTGGTGCCGGCCCTTCTTCGTCTACGCCCGAGGAGTTCGCCGCCGCCCTCGAGAAGAACACCGTCGCGCGAACCGTGTATTCGGGCTTCAGCGCCAGTTGCCAGCGCGAGTATCTCGAGTGGATCGCTGACGCGAAGCGCGCCGAAACGCGGGAGCGCCGGGTAGCCCAGGCAGAGGCGTGGATTACAGACGGCAAGCAGCCGACACTGGAAGTACCAGCGCGCGCAAGGAATCTGACACCCGAATAGCCTTCTCCTCCGAGCGGATGGAGGCACCACCGAAAACCTGTCAAGCCCCCCTAAATCGCAAGTAACACAAACCAAAGGGAATAAAGGCGAAAATAATTGGCTGTTTAGTTTGTCCAATCCCGTACAATTTAACTAGCTGGAACAAACTTCCAAACGTCACCTCGATAATGGTCTTCGAAACACCGCTGGCCAGCATCTCGTTTAGAATCTTATATTTGTGTATAAGCCATTTGCTATCATATATTTACACGTACATCAAAAGCGTAAGTATAACAAAAATAAGATACTTCGCTACACCACCCCCCCGGGGGGAGGGGGTCCCCAGGCCACGCCTCGACTCAATCCGGGACGGGCGCTGGTGGGCTGGTTGGGTTATCGGATCACAATCAGGGCGGTGCTGTAGGGTTGCAGGTTTACTTTGAGTGTCTGGGCGTTGTCGGCGGGGGTGGTGCGGATGGGCGTCACGGCCCCGCTGGCGGCGTCCCAGAGGCTGGCCTGCTTGCCGGCCGTCGCCAGGGTGACGGCATGGGCGGACGCGGTGGGACCCTCGTTGAAGAAGAGGAAAACGTCGGCGTCTTTGAGGCGGCGGGTCATGACCTTCAGGGCTGTGTCGGGCGTGTCTACCGAGACGGAGACTGGCCCCATAGCCTTGGTGAACGCCGCGAGCATCCCTTCCGGCACGATCATCGGGCCGGGCGCAGAGGTGGGCGGCTGTGCCGGGGGCGTGGGTACGGTAGGCAATTCGCCGGGCACCACGGTAGCGAAGCCAAAATCGGCCGCGCTCGCGGTGCGGGCATCCTTCATGGCTTTGGCGTAGATGGCCGTGGGGGTGCTGCCGAGAAACACGACGTGTCCGCCGCCCGCCGCGAAGGTCTTCAGGCGCGCAAGAACGGCCTCGGAGAGGACGGACGGAGCAGGCAGAATCACCGTACGGAAGCTGTTGCCGCTGGCGGTCTCGAGAGTTCCCTTCCCTGCTTTCAGGTCGGTCGCGAGGGCATCAAGGTTGACGATGTCGAAGTCAACCTGGTGCTCCGAGAGAAGGCGCTCCGCGGCCACAAACTGGTCGTCGGCGTGGTGGTCGCTAAGCCACATGGAGTCGGAGGGGAGGTAAAGCGCAACCTCCGCTGCCGGCCGGCCCATGGACGTGACGTAGCTGAGCCGCTGCACGTACTGCATGAGGGCAGGCCAGGCGGGATCCTGCATAAGCGGGGAAGGACCGCCCCGGCGGAGGAACGGGGGGATGCCGGCAGCGCCGCTGTGCCGCGTGGCCGCAGCCGGCGGTAGCAGGAGTCGGCGGCGCCTTCGGGGCGGGTGGCCGGGTAGAACATGGTTTCGATCAGGTTGACGCCGCGGACGATCTGCTCGTTCAGGATGTAGCGGGCTTCGGTGATGTCGGGCGCGGGGCGGTAGGCGGCGAAGCTTTCGGTGAAGGCGCGCGGATGGCCGTAGACGTGGGCGGCGGAGGCGGCGAGGCGGGGGAAGTCGGAGACCGTGTCCTGTCAGATCTGGTGCCAGATGGAGTCGATGCCGGGGATCTGGACGTACTGCATGTCGCGGAAGAACTCGCCTTCGGAGCGGGTGAGGTCCATCTCCATCTCTTCGTGGTTCAGGTGGACCTGGTACTCGACGTGGTGCTCGGCGCACCAGTCGCCCTGCGGCTTGAAGAAGCCGTCGCGGAAGAGCTGCGAGAAGACGTCGTAGTAGTCGGCTTTTGCGCGAAGCTCGATGTCGGTCAGCTTGGCGGCGGTCTGGCCGCGGCCGCCTTGCGCGAGAGAATCGCCGCGAGAAACGGCCGGACTCGTAGCCCTTGACGGCTGGAAGGTGTCGAAGCAGCGCAGGAGTCCACGGCAGGCCGCGGATGGAGTAGTCGGGCTCGTCGCCGCGGAAGCCCAGGATGGTCTTGCCGAACTCTTCCGGCATGGCCTTGTAGTAGCCGCTCGTGCGTGGACTGAAGGTAGGCGGCGGTGGCGGCGGGGTTCGAGGTAGTCTTCGAGGGACTGGGTGGAGTCTTTGGCGTGGTTGGGGTTGGTGTCGGACTTGGTGGGCGAGGTGCGGCAACTGGGCTAACGACGAGGACGGTCCAATCGCCTGACCGGCGGGCGCCGTCCAGGTCGATGAGCGCCGGGGGATCGGGATGGCGATGGTCTTGGCGTCGTGCCGCTACGGCGGTGACGGCGACGGTGTCGGGCGTGACGGGCTGGTCTGACGGAGGTCGCCCGCCGCGACGGGGATGCGCTGGGCGATGGTGAGGGCCTGCATGCGCGAGTTCGGCGTGGCTTGTCGGTGGCGAAGTTGCCGCCGGCGAAGCCCGAGGGGTAGCCGATGTCGTCGACGATCCAGACGCGCATGTCGCGCTTTTTGGCTTCGAGGACGAACTGCTTGAAGAAGGCGAAGTACTCGGGCGTGAGATAGGTGGTCGCCATGCCGCCGCCGGCCTGGGCGGTGACGGCGTGGAAGCCGAGGGACTTCATGGTGTCGAGGTCGTGGGCTAGGCTTTGGATGGTCACGGCGCCGTTCATGCCGAAGTAGGGCTCGGGACCGTACTCGGGCGGTGGGTTGAGCCAGACCTTCTGGACCTCGGCGGCGGTGGGGTTCTGGAGGTGCTGCCAGGGCTGCTGGGCGCGAGTGGTGCATGCTCCACACGGTTCCGAGAGAGGCGAGGACGGCAAGTGCGCGGATGGTGAGGGATGGTCGTGGTCATTTAGTAGCTCCCCATGGTGACGCGCAGCAAGGATCCTTTGCCGCCGAAGTTGAGGCCATAGTCGGTTTCGTCGCCGTTCCAGAGGCGGTCGGTGGTCCAGGTGGTGCCGTTGTAGGGCCTTCTTCTACCTTGAGCATCTGCGCCTGCTTTCCGTCGGAGTGGATGGCGGAGGGCGAACTGGACGCGGCAGTCGATGCCGGCGACGAGGAACTGGTTCGGGCCAAGCGCGGCGACGACAGCTCGGCCTTCGTGGAGCGCCGAGGTGTCCGACGACGTGGAGACGGCGCGGCGGGTGGATCGTACGCAGGCGGGAAGGACACGACCGCGGCGCGCCAGGCGCGCTGGCCGACGGCCGAAAGTCGAGCTCCTTCTGGGCGATGCCGTTTTCTTCTACGGCGGTCTGGACTTTGCCGGCGAATTCAGGGCGGCGAGTTCGCGGTCGAAGGAGCCGAGCAGCCGGAAGCCTTCGACCACGGCGAGCATCTCGCCTTTGAGGCGGTCGTGGGTCGAGAGTTGAGGCGGTCCAGGCCGAAGTTGGCGAAGCCGATGGCGCCTTCGCCGACGGCGTAAGAAGAGGTAGCGGGCGTAGCCGCTGGCGCCGGGGAAGGGCTCGAAGCCGAGGCTTTCGGGGATGAGGAGCGGGTTGTCGGGGCGGTGGAACTCGCGCCATCACGCGAGCGGTAGCGGTCGGAGTTGGGCACGTAGATGTCCGGGGCGAGGAGGTCGATCGCGGGGGCCGCGGCCTTCCAGACGGGGAACATGTTGACGGTGGGGCCGCCGGAGGGGTAGTCCTCGCCGGGGATGGTGGAGACGGGGTAGGCGCGGGGGCTCTTGAGCCAGTTGTTGACGTACATGGGGAGCGCAAGCTCCTTTTTGCCCGCGGCGGCGACGGCGTTGATGTAGCGGGACGACAGACCAGGCGGCGAAGGTTTCGTCGGCGTCGTCGCCGAAGACCTGCGCCCAGGTGCCGGGCTGCTTGCCGAGGGCTTTAACGAGGTCGGCGGGGACGGGGGCGTCGAACTGCTTCTGGGCGACCGGGGAGAAGTCGCGGACGAGGCCGAGAGAGCCGGACTCGTTTTCGACCTGCATCATGATGACGGTGTGCTGCGGGTCGGCCTCGCGTAGGTGGTGCATCAGGGCGGTGAAGGCGGGCGGTCGGCTGTCAGGTTCGCGGGGGCATTGGGGCTGAGCACGTCGATGGGCTCGCCGCGTCTTCGAGCAGCATGCGCGGGTAGGTGGCGGTGTCCGACTTCACCCAGTCGGGGACGTAGTGCATCTTGCCGTTCTTCCAGGTGCCGAACCAGAGCAGGACGAGGTGGACGTGGTGCGCGCGGGCCTGCTGGAGCACGGCGTCGACGACGGTGAAGTCGAAGCGTGCCGCGGGCGGGCTCCATCTGCTCCCAGTAGACGGGCACCTCGAGGGTGTTGAGGCGCAGGCGCTCGGCGATGGGCCAGACGGCGTTGAGGCGGTCGGGCCAGCCGCTGGAGTTGTCGACCTGCGCGCCGAGCAGGAAGAACGGCGCGCCGTCGACCATCAGGGTGGCGCGGCCGTGGTCCTGGACCAGGCGGGGCATCTCCTGCGCGCGCGCTCCGGCACCCCAGGCAAAACACACGCTGTGGCGGCTGCCGCACATTGGTGTCGGAGACAGGTACCGAGACATCGTTCTCCTTTTTTTGCTGCAGCCGCGAGCAGCCGACTGCACTGCGACACGGTTATACATCGCCGGGAGTACCATTGGAAATACTTTCCCCATTGAATGCGCAGGCCACGTGCACGATAGCCTTGCGGGTGCTGCCGATCGGCGTCGTATCCGGCATGTGCCACACTGGTGGTCAGTCCACCGGAGCGACAGCCAATCACGGCATGGTCTTACACTAGTGCTCGCAGATCAACGAATGACCTCCCGGCCAAAGCCCGCCGCACCTCGTGCTCCGCTGCACTTCCTCGGCCTGGCCTGCGCGATTGGTGTGTCCACCATCTACTTCAACCAGCCCCTGCTCGTGGACATGGGGCGGAGCTTTGGAGCCACTGCCGGCCACGCCGGCTTTGTCGCCGTAGCGACACAGGTGGGCTACGCCGCCGGGCTGCTCTCGTTCGTACCGCTGGGAGACGTGCTGGAGCGCCGCGCCCTGATGCTTCGGATGTACGCCGCGGTGGCCCTTGCCCTGTCTGGTCGCGGTGTCGCCGAATCTGACCTGGCTGGTTGTGTCCAGCGTGGTCCTCGGGGCGCTCGCGTCAGTCACCCATATCGTGCTGCCGATCGCGCCGGACCTGGTGACGGACAAGGAGCGCGGTCGCGCGATCGGCAACGTGATGATGGGGCTGCTGCTGGGCATCCTGCTGGCACGGAGCTTTGCCGGGCTGGGTCAGCCATGTCCCGCAGCTGTCGCGGCTTTCCGGCAGGGTCGTGCTTCCCTTCTCCGATGAGGGCTGGCGCTATGTCTTTCTTATCGCTGCGGTGGTCAACGGGATCTTCCTGCCCGTCATCGCGCGGGTGATGCCGCAGCTGCCGCCCAAGCAGACCCTGCGGTATGGCGACGCCATGCGGTCACTTTGGACGCTCGCCCGGACGCAGCCCCTTCTGCGGGAGTCCTGCCTGATCGGCGCGCTGATCTTCGCCTCCTTCTCCTGCTTCTGGACCACGCTGGCGTTTCTCCTTCGCAGCCACTACGGCCTGGGCGCCGGTGTGGCCGGCAGCTTCGGACTTGTAGGCGCTGCGGGCGCGCTGATCGCGCCGGTAGCCGGTCAGATGGCGGACCGCCGAGGCACCCGCTGGGTGCTCACGGCAGCGATGATCCTGCTCGCGGCCTCCTACCTGCTGCTCTGGGCCGGCGAGCGGGCTTCAGTGCCGTTCGCGGTGCATATCGCCATACTCGTCGTGGGAGTCATCGTGCTGGATATGGGCGCGCAGCTTGCCCAGGTGGCCAACCAGACGCGCATCTTCGGCCTTGTTCCTTCCGCCCGCAGCCGCCTC